>CAVXQE010000005.1:0-122083 GCA_963763755.1 uncultured Gaiellaceae bacterium | reverse complement strand
TGGCTGCGTTCGAGGCCGACGTGCATGAGCACTATCGTGACCGGCTTCTTGCTTCACACGCGTGCGACACCGAGCTCACGGAGCTGTTTGACGTCGGCTGGCCGAACGCAGCGCACCGCGTCATTCGGAACCGGACGATGACCGAGTGGGAGGCTGCCGGGAGGCCGCCCGCAGGACGCAGGCCAGGCGAAGGTGACGTCGTCGCAAAGCGCGGCCGCACTCAAGTAATGCGGTACAGCGATGCCCAGCCGACGTCCTCCACCGCCGGCGACATCGAAGCAATGGCCATGTATGCAGGTAGTAGCGTCGACGATGTGCGTCGCGCTGCGCCGTCGGCGGTTATCGTCGAAGCCATCGCTCACAGCATCGGTCCCCGCTAACCGCGCTGCGGTCGCAACACCGTTCCAGCTCAGGGGACATTCCCGAACGCTGGCGCAGGCGAGTGCCGCTGTTGCAGCGGTGTGGTCGGCCGGCGAGTGTCAAGAAAGCGATAACAGACGCCCGTCTCCGAGGCGGCCCGCCTTCTGTCTCTCAGGGAGGGGAAGGCCCACCGCGAGGGTGGGCCTTCCCGATTGCTGTTTCGCGCCGCGAACCTTTTACGAGCTGAGTTGGACGTTGGCGTGGCAGTCGTTCGCTGCACTGGCCTCGATGAAGATGTCCCAGGTGCCGCTTTTCGTGGGGGTGGATGCACGGATCACGAAATGGCGGGTGCCGGTGCCTGGATTGAGGTAGGTCAACACGTTGATACCGGTGAGCGTGTTGTACGTGGAGCCGCCGGCCGAATCGTCCGTCCACACGTTCGTCACGACATTTCCCGGAGTTGTCGAGGTGAACTGCAGACCGTATTGAGTAGCGTTGAAGCAGCTGAACGTGAGCCCGCCGAGGTTGGGGATAGTTATGAAGGCTTGGTTTCCGCCCCCATCGACCCGCGCGAAGGTGACGCTTGTCGGACCGGCCGGACCAGTTGCGCCCTGCGGCCCAGTAGCACCCTGCGGGCCTGCCGGGCCTGTCGCTCCAGTGGCCCCAGTCGGGCCAGCGGGGCCAGCCGGGCCTGTAGCCCCGGCGTTGCCGGTGTCGCCCTTCGGGCCAGCCGGCCCTGCGTTACCTGTTGGGCCTTGCGCCCCTGCCGGCCCCTGTGGCCCTTGCGGGCCTGCGGGTCCTCTGAGAACCTGCTGGACCTTGCGGTCCGGTTTGGTTCCACGAGATTGCCGTTTCGCTCGGGTTACAGCTGGCGCTTGCCGGATCGATAAGACGTAGCTGACCGTTCTGTGACTTGTAACAGCCGTTGATCACTCCGCCGCCGCCAATGTCGGCAACGGCGTAGGTGACACCGCCCGCAATCGCCACGACGACGACGGCGGTGACGGCAATAACAACGCGGCTGAAATGCCTACGCATGACTCGCCCTCCTGTTCGTTTGCTCGCGCCCTCGAACTTCCGCAAGGAACGGGGGCTATCCGAGACCAGCGTAGGACTCGCCGGTAGTCATGTCCAGGCACGTGGCCGTACCCGCTTGGCGCCCCGCGCCGAATCCGTTCCAGCGGCGTGGGGGGCGGTCCAGATCCGCGATGGCGAGCGTGTTCTGCCCTATTGATCCACGCTACTCAGCGCGGCAGGCCCTCCGAGCGATGTCAGGCGAAAGCACGCTGGCCCAGCCCGGTACACCTCACGCGGGTCATCGGTTCCGCGGGGCGGCGGTGGCGGTGTTCGCGTCCAGTACTGCACTCGCGAAGAGCGACGCGGCAACAAGGAGAAGGCTGCCGATCGAGAACATCGACAGGATGCCGAGAACCAGCGCTGTCAGTGCAGACGTGGCGAAAGCGACCACCCGCCAACCGCGGGGCACCCAAGAACGAGGCGACGATTCCTGCGAGTCCGAGCAGCACAAGGGCCGCCGCCCATGGACTCGTCTCGTCCGTCAGACCACCTTCCTGCGCCCCGAGGATCGCTACGTACAGCACCGCGAGCCCAAGCATCAGAACGCCGCCGATCAGGCCCGCTACCGACACGACACGCATCGCAGCATTATGAAAAGCCCGGTTAGGCGAGCACGCGGGTCTCTCCGTCTGGGAAGACCATGCCCGCGACGATGCCGGTGGTGCGCCTGCTGTCCACGCGGGCACGGACGATCCGCTCGAGCTTCTCCATGGCCGCGTCGTTCGGAGCGGTCGCCACCGGGCGCGCTTCGACCGCGCCGGCTGCTCCCCCCGCCACGACGGCGGCGAGGAGCAGCGGCAGGAGCCGGAGTGCACGCAGCCGGCTCACGTGATCTCCCGTCGCGTGACGAGGTTTGTGCCGGCCGCGGCCAGCGCCAGCGTGTAGCCGGTGAGGACCAATCCCGCGCTCCAGAAGGGAAGCAGGCCCTCTTCGGCCGACCAGGTTCCGCTGAGGGCGCTCGCGGCACCCATCGGGAGCCAGCGGCCGACCTCAGGGACAACGTTGATGAGCAGGGCCTCGACGGTCGTCGACCAGACGACCACGACCGTGATCGCGAGTGTCTGGTTCGGCATCACGGCGCCCAGGCCGATGCCGAAGGCCGTCATCAGCCCAGTGCCGATCAACCCGCCCAGGATCGGGGCTCCGACGTCGGTGCTGAGGAGACTGACGTCGATGTCCCGCGCCGCCAGCCAGGGAAGGGCGATCGCGAGGGTTAGCAACGAGGAGACCGCAGTCGCCAGGACGCCTACGACGCTGCCCGCGGCGAGCTTCGCCGCGATCACGCGCCTCCGATCGGGAGTGATCAGGAACGTGGGCGTGGCGGTGTTGTGGCGGAACTCGCCGGCCATCATCGTGATGCCGAGGAGCAGGAGGAGCAGCCCGCCGGCCGACGCAGCGGAGAACACAGCGGTAATTCCCTCGCTGCTGTCGAGCAACAGGCCGTCGTTCGAGACGGTCATCGTCAGCGCGATGCTGACCGGGACGAAGGCCAGCGCGAAGGCGATGTACGCCCAGAACGCGCGGGTCGTCTGGAGCTTCAGCAGCTCCGCGTGGATCAGGTTTTTCATCGGGATGCTCCTTCGGAAGTCGTGAGCTCGAGGAACATCTCCTCGAGGTTGAAGTGCTCCGGCGTCATCTCGTAGATGACCGCGCCGATGCCTGCCGCGACCAGACCCACCGCCTCGGCGGCGCTCTCAAGGGCGACGAGCGCATCGGCGGCGACGAGCTGGGCAGAGATGCCCTGAGCGAGCAGCGCGCCGCGCAGCGCCTCGGCCTGCGGCGTTCGCACTCGCACACCGGATCGCGACCGGTTGGCCAGCTCGGCGAGCGAGGACTGGGTGACGAGTCCCCCGTTCGCGATGATCACCACGTCGTCGACGGTCTGGGCGACCTCGGCGAGCACGTGGCTCGAGACCAGCACGGTGCCGCCTCTGTCGGCGAACGCACGCACGAACTGCCGCAACCAGTGGACGCCCTCCGGATCGAGGCCGTTCGCAGGCTCGTCCAGGATCAACACCTCCGGCTCGCCGAGCAAGGCGCTCGCCAGACCGAGGCGTTGACGCATTCCGAGCGAGAAGCCCTTGACCCGGCGGTGCCCGACGTCGGCGAGGTCGACCTCGCGGAGCACCGCGTCGACGCGCGCGAGCGGGAGACCTGCGGCGGTCGCCAGGACGCGAAGGTGATCGCGCGCCCGCCGACCGGGATGAAAGGCGTCCGCCTCGAGCACTGCCCCGACGCGGCGGAACGGCTCCGCCATCGCCGCGTACGGCTTGCCGCCGATCGTGGCGCTGCCTTGGCTCGGCCGCACCAGGCCGAGGAGCATCCGCAGCGTCGTCGACTTGCCGGCCCCGTTGGGCCCGAGGAAGCCGGTCACGGCTCCTTCGCGAGCGGTGAAGCTCAGGTCGTCGACTGCGGCTACCTCGCCGAAGCGTTTTGAGAGTCCTTGAATCTCGATCGCTGCCATTTGCATCCTCCAGTTGAGTTCGTTGTCCTGACGACACGATGGGCCGCGAAGCGGGGCTCGGCAATCGGCCATAGGGCGACTCTTGGACCGACGAAAGTCGGTGATCTGATCGACTTCGGAACGGTGTCCAAGGGCGGCCGAGACACCTACTCTTGGCGGAGTGACCGCTCGCCGTCTCCTGTCCACCCTGGTCGTCGTCCCGGAGGAGGACGAGGAGCCGCCCTCGCGCCGCTCGCGGTTCGACTGGGTCGTCGACTGCTCGCTGTTCCTGCTGGCGACCGCCCTAGGCGGCCTGGCGCTGGCTGACCAGGTCGGCCGCGGGCTGGACGGGCCCCTGCTTGTCTTCGATGTGATTGGTGGCGCTGCGCTCTGCCTCGCCCTGTGGTGGCGGCGGCGTTGGCCATTCGGCCTCGGTCTGGCCTCGGTGCCGATCGTGGCCTTCTCGTCCTCCGCGGGCTTTGCCGGCCTGATCGTCCTGTTCACCGTCGCCGCCTACCGCCGCTGGCAGCTGGCGTTCCTCGTCGCCGGACTGCAGCTCGCGATGTTTCCGGTCTACCGCGCCGTGCAGCCCGACGACGACTCGCTGCCGCCGCTGGCGTTCTTCGTCATCCAGACGCTGGCCTACGCCGCCATCGTCGCGTGGGGCATGTTCATCCGCGGGCGCCGCCAGTCGCGGCGCGAGCGCGTGCGCCATGCCGAGGCCGAGCAGGAGCTGCGCGTCGAGCAGATCCGCCACGCCGAGCGCACGCGCATCGCGCGCGAGATGCACGACGTGCTGGCCCACCGGATCTCGCTGCTGAGCCTGCACGCCGGCGCGCTGGAGTTCCGCCCGGACGCGCCGCCCGAGGAGGTCGCGCGCGCGGCCGCAGTGATCCGCGCCAGCGCACACCAGGCGCTCGAGGACCTGCGCGCTGTGATCGGCGTGCTGCGCGACGGGCCCGACGGCGAGGCGCCGCAGCCGCCCCAGCCGACGCTCGCGGCGCTGCCCGGCCTGCTCGAGGAGTCACGCGCCGCCGGGATGCTCCTCCACGCCGAAATCCGTCTCGCGGACCTGGCCGCCGTCCCTGACGCGATCGGTCGCCACGCGCTGCGGATCGTCCAGGAGGCGCTGACCAACGCGCGCAAGCACGCCACCTCGGCCGCGGTGGACCTCCTTGTGGAGGGCGCCCCGGGGGAGGGTCTGACGATCGAGGTGCGCAACTCGGCACCGGTCCTGGCCGCCGGCGAGTCGGAGATCCCCGGGGCGAGGACCGGCCTCGTCGGCCTGGCCGAGCGGGCGACGCTCTCCGGCGGCAGCCTCGTGCACGGGCTCGACGAGGCGGGCGACTTCCAGCTTCGCGCCTGGTTGCCGTGGCCGAAGTGAGCGAGCAGATCCGCGTCCTGGTGGTCGACGACGACGCGCTCGTCCGCGCCGGGCTGTCGATGCTGCTCGCGGGCGTCGAGGAGATCGTGATCGTCGGCGAGGCGGCGGACGGCAGCGAGGTCGCACACGCGGTGGCCGAGCACGAGCCCGACATCGTGCTGATGGACATCCGGATGCCCGGGATGGACGGCCTGGCCGCCACCGAGTTGCTGCGCGCTCACGACAACGCGCCCGAGGTCATCGTCCTCACGACGTTCGAGGTCGACGACGACGTCCTGCGCGCCCTGCGCGCCGGCGCCAGCGGGTTCCTCCTCAAGGACACGCCGCCGGCCGACATCGTCCGTGCCGTGCGGGCCGTCGCCGCCGGCGAGCCGATGCTCTCCCCGACGATCACCCGCCGGTTGATCGGTCACGTGACCGACGGCGAGACCCACGACCGCCAGCGGCACGCCCGCGAGCAACTCGACCGCCTCACCGAGCGCGAGCGCGAGGTCGCCGTCGCGGTCGGGCTGGGCAAGTCCAACGCCGAGATCGGCCGCGAGCTCTACATGAGCGTGCCGACCGTCAAGTCGCACGTCTCGCGCGTGCTCGAGAAGCTCGAGTTCAACAACCGCGTGCAGATCGCCCTGCTAGCCCACGACGCCGGGGAGGCGTGACCTGCTGCCGGTGCCTCAGGTGACATTCCCGCTCATGTCAGACTCGGCTTGGCGTCGGCTGACTCCGATTCGCCGTGGTGTCGTCCGTTGCCGACTTGTCAGCGTCGTGACGCCGCCGCGTTCCTGAGACCGTCCGAGTGTGGCTTGATAGGAGCCTGGCTTCGCCCCGCATCTGAGTCCTGCCCGCCCTCGCCGGTCGCCCCCTTGCACGGCCGGAGGACGATCTGGATGGTCGTTGTTGGTGGTCGGCGTCGACACGCACTCGCGACGGCAACCGCTGTCGACGAGCTTGACCGAGCGCTTGCTGACAGTGGAGCGGGCCGATCGAGGCTGATGTGCGCGGTCTACGCGCAGGCGCTTCGCCGAGGAGCGCCTCTGGGCTCTTGAGGGCTGCCGGCACGTCACGCGTCGGCTTGAGCCGCGCTACTGAGCGAGCGAGCGGCTGAGACGGTGCCGCCACGGCTGAGCCGCTCGCCGCAGCGACGCCACGGCCGCGTTCGCGGCAAGTACGACCCGATCGACGCGCTCCAGTCGCTCGCTCGGCGCTGCAGGAGCCCGAGCTCGACAGTCCGCGCTCGGCGAGGCCGACGCCTGCGGGAGCTGAAGCTGCTGGTCGCACCAGCGCGACGACCTGTCCGCCGCGCGGCGCCGCTGCTGCGCAGCGGATGCGACGGCGCCTCACCAGCTCGACCCGGCACGCGCGGTGCCGCTGGGCGCCCTCGACCGACGGCTGGCTCGAGCGGCTCACGCCGCCTGCGCTCGCTCGCCGAGAGCAGACGACACCGGTGCGGATCGCCGCGTGACCTGCTCGCTCGCTGCCGCATCTTGACGCGCTCCGGTCAGCGAGCTCGAGCGGGAGATCCTCGACCCGTCCGCAGGAGCTCGCGCCACGCCTGCTCGACTTGCCCGGCTGTCGGACCCTTGACGTGCCGCCCAGGTGCTCTCGCGTGGTCGCCCCGTCGACCGCTTCCGCTCCGACGCCCTCTCGCCCGCCTCGCCGGCGTCGCCCTCGACCCCAGCTCCGGCAAACACCAACGCCACCGACTCGACCGCGGCGGCAACCGCCAGCTCAACCGCGCCCTGCACCGCATCGCGATCACCCAGCCGCCTGCACGACCCCGGCCCGCGCCTACGTCGCCCGCACGCAGGCCGAATGCAAGAGACGCCGCGAAGCCATCCGCTGCCTCAAGCGCTAACTCGCACGCCACCGTCTACCGACACTCAAAACGAACCCCAATTGACATAGGAGCAACGCTGGGCCAGCCGAGATCTCCCAGAGGACTACGGGGCGACGGTCTTACGGGCTGAGAACGCTAGCCCCAGGAAAACCGCGGCGAACACCAGGAATACCACTCCGATACCGGACGAGTCACGGGTGATGTCCACGATCGCGATGATGAAGAACAATACGCCCGCAAGGGCGTTACCTAATGCTTGTCTCGACATGATCCCACCATACACACGACCGCTCGTTCCACAGAGCGACGGCTCAGGGGACATTTCCGAACGCTGGCCCAGCCCACCATCCAAGCCCCGCCGTACGATTTGTGTCGCCACCGAGTCTCAATGGCAGGCGTGGGACGTGCGAGTTGGCTCGCCCTCCCACGCCTGCCGCAAGCTGTCTATCAGGCGGTTGCGCGGTCCAACGTGCTGACACCGAGCGTGGTGCTGAACATGACCTCGGCGTACTGAATCTTGATCAGGTCGAGTTCGCCAGCCATGTTCTCGGCGACCCACGAGGCAACGACCTCGCTTCCTGCCTCGGCGTCGGCACGCGTGTCCCAAACACTGAGTGAGAGCACCTCGCCGTCTCCAATAGCAACCGAGTAACTCTTGTAGCCCGGCTGCGACTTGAGGATCGGCAGGATGCCTTCCTCTGCCCGGCGACCGAGGTCATCGGCATCGCCACTAAAACCATAGGTGGCCATCCGTGCTTGCATGAGGCTCCCTTCGTGCGTCGACCGTGAAGCGCAGCGCGCTTCCACTCGGCCGGCTGCTCGACGCCACCCTGTCACAGGTACGACTGACCGCGCCATCGGTACTTCGTTGCCGTCAGGGACATTCCCGAACGCTGGCCCAGGCGAGATCGTCCCCGCCTAGGGCGGCAATGCCCAGTCGGCGACGGCGCAGGCTGCCTCTCGGAGGGCCGTGGCACCGGTGTCGATCACCAGATCGCCGGGTGCCACTTCACGGAGAGCCTGCGCAGTTGCCGCGTAGTGGTCACGGAGGAATGCGGGATCGCGTGACAGACCGCGCGTCTCGTCGTTGGTTGCACGCTCGAGGGCTACCTCGAACGAGAGCGAGAGCGTGACGAAGCGCGCCTCGACTCCCGGCGGCAGCGCATCGATGAAGTCCGTCCGTTGAGCTGGCGTTAGCAACTCGCCCTCAACGACCACCGCAACATCCTCGGCAAGAAGCGCGGTGGCCAGTCGCCCGCTGATCCGTCGTGCCTGAGCCCACCGCGCCACATCAGTCTTTGGTGCGCGAGAGGGATCGAGCATCTCGTAGATGAGATCAAGGTCAACCGCGGCTGCTTTACGCCCCCGCTTCCCGAGTTCACACGCGACGGCACGCGCAAGACTGGACTTACCGCTCGCGATTGGGCCGGTAACGATGACGAGCATCCGCCAATCCTGACCTGTCGTCTACTCGTACGTCGGGGGACATTCCCGAACTAGCTTGCGCGAGGGTCTTCTCGCCCGAGGAGCTTGATACGACGGATAGCCCACGTCCGCGCCCGACAGTCCGAGGTCATTAGCGAGTCGGCGCGTTTAACGCCTGCGCCGCGACGTTCGCGGCGGCGGAGATACGATCAGGCGCTCGGATAGGGGCGCCCTCCCCCCGCGATCGGCATGCGTCGGCGGGACTCCGGTCGGGGAGGCGGGGATACGAGCGCCCGAAGTCACTCTTTCAGATGTCGCCGGACGAATGCGTCGTTTCGGCTTCAGCCCGTGCTACTCGGGTAGGAGGCGTCGAGCGGCACCTCCGCACGACGTGCCAAGTCCTGCAGGCCCGAAGGCGACCCACAGGACTTGGACTGATAGCGGTGCGATGCCTCAGACGACGAGCGTGAAGATGAATATCGCGAGGAACACGCTCTGGGCGCTGTGCACTGCGATCCCGATCCAGGTGCTCCGATACCGCTTCGTCGGGTACGAGATTGTGAACATGTCGAGGAGCGTTCCGGGGATCGCCCACGGCACGTGCAGGTGGTAGCCGGCGAAGAGGAGGCCGTTCGCCACCCAGTCGCCGCGCCCGAAGGCGCCGTTCATGCGCGGAAGGAGGTACCCGCGGAACAGGAGTTCCTCGCCGAGCATGGTGTTGAACAGGAACATCACGAGGATGAGGCCGTACCAGCCGAAGGCCCCGTCCAGGAACGCCTTGCCGGCGTCCGACTCGAGGATCGTGGCGAACTCCCGGTCGTCCGGCGCCGGCACGATCGCGAGCAGCTCCTGCGCGAAGGTGAACGCGAGGATCAGCGGAATCACGACGAGCCACACGCGACCACCGACGCGGCCGCTGCGCGGGCTCCGCGGAGAGCGGAGCCAGAGCGCCTCGCGGACCGTCGACCAGCGGAGGGTCCCCTGCTCGCGACGTACGAGGCCCGCGACGAGGACGAACTGCCAGACCATGCCGATCGTGAGGGATACGAACAGTGCCTTCGCCATCGGCACGTGGCCGTCGCCGGAGAACCGGTCCGCCAGCACGGGCGCGACGAGCCAGGCGAGCACCGCCATCGGGAGCGCGGCGGCGGCCCAGACGGCGAGGATCCCGCGGATCCGCAGCTGCGGAATCTCGACGCTCGAGGCAGCGGCGTCAGAGCGGGCAATGGCTGTGAGTGGGTATGAGACGCTCATCTGCGTCCTCCTTTTGGGGGTCGATTCCACTGCCCGACGCTAAGAGGCGGTGGCGTCAGTCGCCTCGTCGGAAAGCCGGATTCGGGCTCCGACTCGCCGACGATTCCGGCTCCTACTCGGGTAGGAGGCGCCTTCGGAGAGCGTGCGGTACGTTCAGCCCGTGGGCCGGATCCGATACATAGCGCGCGATTACTGGTTCGAGCTGCTGATCGCGTTCCTGGCGATCGCGGGCATGCTCGAGCTCGTGGTCGGACGCGACTCGCCCGGCGCACCGCCCACGTCGCTGTGGATCGCCACACCCACGGTCGCTGTGCTCGTACTGCCTCTGTTCGCGCGTCGCCGCTTCCCCTTCGCCGCGCCCGCGGCCTACTGGGTCCTGGTCGCGGTGATCTCGTTCGGCGACGGGGTGCTGCTCGCGTTCATCGGCAGTCTCGGCCTCGTTGGCTTGGCAAGCGCCTTCCTGCTCGGGAACCTGCGGGATCCGCTGAAGGCAGGCGCGGGCCTGGTCATCGTGTTGGTCGGAATCGTGATCCTCGTCTACAACATCCCAGGTCCACTGCCAGTTGGCGACTACGTCTTCATTCCCCTTCGGTTCGTGGTCGCCTGGGTCGCGGGCTACGCACTGCGTGAGCGTGCCGAGCAGGCCGAAGCGGCGGAAGAACGCGCCGTCCACGCCGAGCGCGAGCGCGAGTCGGCTGCACGGGTCGCGGTGGCGGAGGAGCGTTCACGGATCGCCCGTGAGCTCCACGACATCGTCGCCCACGCCGTGAGCGTGATGGTGCTCCACGTCGGCGCAGTCGAGGCACAAGCTTCCTGCCACGATGGCCGAGGACCGCGATGCGCTCAAGGGCGTCGAGCGCGCCGGCCGCACGGCGCTCGCCGAGATGCGCCGTCTCCTCGCTGCTATGCGCCACGAAGGGGACGAGGCTCGAGCTCGTGCCTCAGCCCGGCCTCGACGGCCTCGACTCGCTGCTTGCCGACGTCAGCCGCGCCGGCCTGCCCGTCGAGCTGCATGTCGACGGCAAGCCCTTCCCGCTGCCGCGAGGAGTCGACCTCTCTGCCTATCGCATCGTTCAAGAAGGCCTTACGAACGCTCTCAAGCACGCGCACGCCACCGACGCCGATGTGACGGTCCGTTATCGGCCGGACGAGCTGGAGATCGAGGTTCGTGACAACGGCAGCGGCGGCGTGACAAGCGACGGCCTCGGCCACGGGCTCATCGGCGTGCGGGAACGCGTCAAGATCTACGGCGGGAAGATGAGCGCGGGCACGGAGGTCGAGGGTGGCTTCGTCCTCAGTACACGCCTCCCGCTCGGCCAGGACGAACGATGACGATCCGCGTGCTCGTCGCCGACGACCAGTCGATGGTGCGCGCCGGCTTTCGCATGCTGCTCGCAGGCGAGGAGGACATCGAAGTGGTGGCCGAGGCGAGCAACGGGCTCGAAGCCGTAGACAAAGCCGCGCGGTTTCACCCCACCGTCGTCCTGATGGACATCCGCATGCCGGAGCTCGACGGTCTTCAGGCGTCGCGACGCATCCTCGCGGCCGACAACGCCGCGCGAATTCTGATCCTTACGACGTTCGACCTCGACGAATACGTCTTCGAGGCGCTGAAAGCCGGCGCAAGCGGCTTCGTCCTCAAGGACGACTCTCCCGAACAGCTGATCGCCGCGATCCGCACGGTCGCCGACGGCGATGCGCTCCTCTCACCGACGATCACGAGACGGGTAATCGAGAAGTTCGCCCGGATAGCACCTCCGGCTCCTCCGACGGAATTTGAGGAGCTCAGTGAGCGCGAACGAGACGTCTTTCGCTTGATGGCTCGTGGCCTCTCGAACGCCGAGATCGGTAGCGAGCTCTACATCAGCGAGACGACCGTCAAGACTCACGTCACTCACATCCTTCGGAAGCTCAACCTCCGCGACCGCGTGCAGGCCGTCGTGCTCGCGTACCAGACCGGGCTCTTCGAGCCGGATCTCAGGTTCGGCGACTAGATCATCGGGCGCCCCAGTGAACGCGCGGACGCCGGCGAGCCGGCCCGACTGCGCGGCGACACCCTCTCTGGTGTGACGGGGGCGATCAGCGCCGTTTCCGGCTACGGGTCAGCCATCCTCTGGCATTTCCCAACGGCGATGCCCAACCTCTCCAGCATGTCGCGTCCCCAAAGTCTCTGTTTGAGCCCCTCTCGGAAGGCTTCGGCGAGCATCTATTCAACGAGATCGTTCGGGCCATCATTTCGTCAGACGCTCGCCGAGTTCGAATCGTCCGACCTCAATCCCAACGTGATGATCGAAATGGGGCCCTCCTCACGTGGCGGACACGGGTGCTTCCGGTGCGGGAGCATCGGCAGCCTCGTCCACCCTCTGACATCTCAGGGCGACCTGGACGGGCCGGCACGCAGGGGACCGGATGCTTGTAACGACGCGCCTTCAGGCTGAGCCCCAACCCAGCAGGTTGGTTCAACGTGCGCCGCTATCCCCACCGGCAGAGCTCGAGCATCAGATCCGGGGTTCGGGGACGGCTAGACGTCGCGGCCGCGAGGCCGGCGATCAATCGACAACGTAGGCACCGAGTCGAAGAGCCCCTCGCCCCGCGAGGAGCGCCGGCTCGCGGGACTCCTCTGCGAGTCGCTCAGCAGACGTGCGTTGCACCGCGTTGGGCGCGGTCGTTGCCGACGAGCTCGACTGCCGAAACTAGCCGTTCTGTCGCACTGCGGACCTCTGTGCGCTTCTGTGGTTGACCCAGCAGGTTGGCTCCGACCGGGCGCCGCAGCCGATGGTGATCGTGTGGATCCCAGGCCCAAGGGGCATCGTCGCGCGGCATTCGGGGACGTTGTGGCTGTTACTCCCGGGGCGGACGTGCGTTTTCAGAGGTGCTTCTCGTAAAGCACGTCGTCGTGAACGCGCGCATAGCTACGCCTTATTGCTTCCCGCCGTTTGCCGGTGTAATGGGCGAGCGCCTTGACGAGTCGTAGCTCACCGTCGAATTGGCGTAGATCATCGCGCTCGAGGTACACGTGTAGATAGGAGTCGATCTGGAGAAAGCCGTGCGCCTCGTACCAGCGTTGGACGTTCAGATCGTCCCGCGTCCATGCCTCGAGCCGAACGACGCCAAGGCCGCCTGCCCGTCGCTCTGCCTCCGCCAGCAGTGCTGAGGCGACGCCTTTGCGCTGGTGGTTCGGATGCGTGGCCAGATGCCAGATCATCCCGCCAGTCCCGGGCCGCTCGGCTAAGCCGTTGCTGCCGCACTCGATGTCGAGAAGCCCGACGATCTCGCCTTCGTCATCAGCGACGAGTTCAATGGCGGGCTTGTCGTAGCGTTCCTTCGTGCGCTCGACCTCATCGAAGAAGGCTGAGTCGAAGAATGATAAGAGGCGGCAGATCAGCCAGCTTCGTTCGTCTCGCGCCTCGTAGTCACGAATCTTGAGAGCCACGCGTCCAGTGTGGCTGCGGCTGAGTTCGCCTTCAAGCCGTACGACGCCGGGTTCTGTCCTAACGCTCCACGCTACTCAGCCCTACGAGCGATATCAGCCTGAGCACGCTGGCCCAGGCGACGGTGGCATCAGGTCTCTCAGCGGTTCAGCGGCCGTGCGGCGACGGCGGTGCCGGCCTGCGGCTCGACGCGTCCGAGCTGCTCTCGCAGCACGTGGTCGCAGCCTGAAACGCCATTGGACGCGGGAAGGGAGGGCCGGGGCGGCGCTGCCCGCCGCCCCGGGGCCGTTTCTCGTCGCGGTCTTCTAGGGCCGCTCGGTCATCGCGCTGCCGCCGCCGCGGCGGACCGGCTCGGCGGCCGCGAGCACGCCGCCACCGGGTAGGAACTCGATCGCGGCCGCGGCGCCGATCTCGCCCGCGTTCGCGAAGTGGTGCCCGCGGGCCTCGAGCGCCGCCCGCTCGGGAACCGTGAGGAACCCCGGCTCTGCGCCAGTGTTCAGAGCATTGCGCTGGCTCGCGCGCGGATCGGCGATCGCCTGCGGCAGCGTCAAGCCGAGGTCGACGCGGTCGAGCAGGATCTGGAGCACGGTCGTGATGATCGTCGCCCCGCCCGGCGAGCCGAGCGCGAGGAACGGCGCCCCGGCTTTCGTGACAATCGTCGGAGCCATCGAGCTGCGCGGCCGCTTACCACCCTCGACTCGATTCGGATGAGTCGTTGAGTCGAAGTTGAAGTCCGTCAGCTCGTTGTTGAGCAGGAACCCGTAGCCTGGGACAACGAGGCCGGCGCCGCCGGTCGACTCGATTGTGAACGTGTACGAGACGACGTTCCCCGCCTCGTCAGACGTCGTCAGGTGAGTCGTCGTCTCCGAGCCCTCGTACGGATACGGATCGCCCGGCGGGACGGGTCCGGGCGCCGCCGTCGTCTTGATCAGCGCCCGCCGAGTCGCTGCGTACCCGTCCGAGAGCAGGCCGCTCAGCGGGACAGCGAAGAAGGCGGGGTCGGCCAGGTAGGCGTTGCGGTCGGCGAAGGAGTAGCGCGAGGCTTCCAGGTAGTAGTGGAGAGCCTCCTCGCGCGGCATCGACGAGAGGTTGTAGCCCTCGAGGATGTTCAGCGCCTCGCCGACGGTGGAGCCGCCGCTCGAGGGAGGCCCCATCGAGTACACGTCCAGCCCCCGATAGTTGACGTGCGTCGGCGCCCGCTCCGGTGCCGTGTAGCGGTGCAGGTCACGCATCTCGATCACGCCCGGCCGCCAGACGTGGTTCGCCGACGGGCTGACCACCGGATGCCGGACGGCGTCGACGAGCGCATCCGCGACCGCGCCGCGGTAGAAACCCTTCGCGCCGAGATGCGCGATCCGCTCGTAAGTCGCGGCTAGCGCCGGGTTCGTAAACACCGTGCCGACGTCCCGCGGCGTTCCGTCTGCATCCAGGAAGAGAGACGCGCTCGCTGGGATGTCGTCAAACCAGTCGCGGTTGGCCTCAACCTGGTCGAACCACACCTGGTCGATCACATAGCCATGACGCGCGACGTGGATCGCCGGCGCGAAAACCTCTGCGAGGGACATCGTCCCGAACTTCTCGAGCGCCTCCACCCACGTCTCGACCGTCCCAGGAACCCCGACCGAGAGACCGCTGTAACGCGCCGCGTTGAACGGCAAAGGCGCACCGTTCTCCCAAAAGGACATCGGGTGCATCGCCGCCGGCGCCATCTCGCGGCCGTCGATCGTCGCGACCGAGCCGCCAGCCGTCCGCACGACCATGAAGCCGCCGCCGCCAATTCCGCACGAGAAGGGCTCCGTGACTCCGAGCACGGCCGCTGAGGCGACCGCGGCGTCGACGGCGTTGCCGCCGTTGCGCAGGACGTCGATCGCCGCCTGCGTCGCGAGCTTCTCCACTGATGCGGCCGCGCCACCCGAGCCGACCGCCGTCGGCGGCCCCGAGCCGCCGCCGACATCTGCCCCCGCGCTCACCCCCAATACCAGCGCCACCACCACCGCCACAAGCGCGACGAGCCGACGCAAGCCTTTCACGTCCATCACGTCCCCCCTTCATCTGACAGTGCTTCCTCCGGCGACCTATGCCCTTGTGCGGATCGCCGCAAACGGTTACGACCTGGGCGACGAGAGGCAGCGATCCTTCGCTGACCTCGGCTAGCTGACTCAGCGCGGCAAGAAGCCGCCTCGAGTGGTCAAGCTAGCGAGGAAGCCCACTCTGGATTCGGGCGATCCGTTCTCCGCAGGAACGTTTCGCGGGTTCTGTTCCTGCGGAGCTCTTAGCGCCCAGCCACAGCAACGCTACGGGTGCCCATGCAGAAGGTCGTGGGTTCGAGTCCCATCATCCGCTTCGACGACGGTTCCAAGTTCAGTTCCAAGAACTGAACTGCACTCAACTCATGGTGGAGCACCGAGAAGGCGCTCAAATGTTGAAGCGGCCAAGCACACGGCCTCGTCTATGCCTCCCTCGGTCGCACCGACCGCATCGGGGTGCGGCGCGTACGTCGACATCGACTCACCTTGCGACATCGACTCACCTTGCTTCGACCCGAGTCATGTTGGTAGGGCGGGGCGCGCGCGCCACCGCCACGGCTGGGATCGACAAATTTGCGCGGGCGAGCGTCAGCGCGGCCGCGGGTAGTAGCGGATCAGCGCGAGCCCCCTTTAGTCCGCGTTGCGCGCCAAGGCTCTGACGATCTTACCGTCGAGGGGAGTCTCGCTAGAGCTCGATGCCGAGCTTGCGTAGTTCGACGATCGCGGTTCTGCGCCAGCGGATCGTGTCGGGGGAGAAGGGGAGCGTGAAGGGCATCCCGTTTTGTTTCCGGAGTGGCTTGCCGTCGCGCAGGACGTGATAGTGGCCCGGTGTCGGCTCGACGGTGAGCCCGACGGACTCGAGCCGGCGGATGAACTCGCGGACGTCCTTTCTCATCTCGCCACGGCGCGCCTGTCCTCTGGCTGAAACGAGACGGCGACGGGAGCTATGCAGACCACGGACCGACGCCGCCGATCCGCTCGACGGTGATGTGGATCACGCGGCCGGCGGGCGGGTCGGCCATGGGCGGGAAGCTGACGTCGGGTCCGAGGTAGACGTGGGCGAGCTGCTGCAGCAGTTCCGGGGCTCCGCCTTCGACGACTCGCGCCCGCCCGTGGACGACGAGGTACTGCTTGAGTCCGGGCGGCTGGATCTCGGTGCCTTCGATTGAGAGCGCGACGCGCGGGTCGCGGGCGATGTTTCGGAGCTTCCGCTGATCGACGTTGAGGTGTCCCGAGATGATCTCGTCTTGCTCCAGTCCCACCCAGACGCAAGTCACCTGCGGAGAGCCGTCGGCGTTGAGCGTGACGAGGTGGGCGAGCGCGCCGGATTCGATCAGCTCGCGGGCGCTCTGTGGAAGGTTCATGCACTCATGGTGCCCAACCGATGCGAGCCGAGCAAGACAGCCGGTGTGAGACCGGCGAGAACGAGCGCTCGGACGTTTTCGTAGGAAGCGTCCATGTCGGGGTCAAACCAGGCTGCGGCGTGGGCGGGGTTGTGGTAGCAGGTGGTGGCGTCGAACACGGCGCGGGCCGCGGCGCTCGGGTCGGCGGTATCGAGTTCGCCGCGTGCGATTCCGTCAGCGATGATCCGGGCGAGCTGCCCGACGAGGGTGTCGACGTGGGCTTTGACGATCTCTTGGGCCTCGGCGGTGAGTTCGACGTAGGTGGTGAAGAGTTCGGGTTCCTCGGCGACCTGATCCTCGAGCCGTTGAAAGAATGCCGGATTGAAGGACTCAAAGTCCCAACCTGTGTCGATCGATCCCGCGAACGGATACGCGATCGGCTCGTTGCTGTTGAAGAGATACGACTTCGGAAAGACGCACATCCGCAGCTTCGTGAACGGCGACGTGGCAAGCGCGCCCAGGGTTGCTTGCTGTAGTCCCAGCGGTTGGTGCGTCCAGGCGTACGCCGTCGTTCCAATGGGTAAGTACCGCTCTCCGTCGGCGTAGCGGAAGTGGAATCGGTCGGCCACTCCCACCGGACCGTGACGATTCGGAGGCGGGGCACCGCAGACGAAGGCGCCTTCAATGCCGTCGAGTGCCGGCGCCGAGGAGATCGTCCTGAAGCTCCACTCGCCGTGGGACGCACTCACCTCAGACGCCGAGCCCGACCAGCAGCTCGTTGTCTACACGGCGGAGCCGGGCTCCCGTTCCGAGCAAGCGCTGCGTGAGCTCGCGGCCTGGGCCGCCGAGAACATCGTCGCTCGTCCCTGACCGAGCGGCGCCACTGCAGTCGAAGTGGCCATCCGCTTGCGGGATCTGCGCGGGATGAGCGAAGGCTCTGGCCCCTTGCTCGGCCACGGAACACGGCGATTTGCAGGGCTTTACGGTGACCGGACGACGTCGGGATTCGGGTGCGGGATGAGCGCGTGACCGGTTAGAAAGCCGGCGGTCGTCTGCGCCAGAACGGCAACAAAAGATGCCGATTTGCAGGATGTTTTCTACGGGAGCGACGGGACTCGAACCCGCGACCTCCGGCGTGACAGGCCGGCGTTCTAACCAACTGAACTACGCCCCCCAGGGCGACGGACAGTGTAGCCGGGCCGCTCAGTAGGGTGGCGGCGTGACGACGGTCGACTGGATCGCGGCGGCCGTGATCGCCCTGGCGGCGCTGAACGGGCTCCGGCGGGGTCTCGTCGGAGGCGCCCTCTCGCTCGCGGGCGTCGTCGTCGGTGCCTACCTCGGCGCGAAGCTTGCGCCGCAGTTCCTCCCCGGGACCGACTCGGCGTACACCCCGCTCGTCGCGCTCGCCGGGGCCGTCGCGTTCGGCTTCCTCCTCCAGAGCCTCGCGGCGATGGCCGGGAGCGCGATCCGCTCCAGCCTCTTCGTGCTGCCGCCGCTGCGGGTGCTCGACTCGGTCGGTGGGTTCGTGCTCGGCGCTGCCGCCGGCGCGGCGATCGTGTGGGTCGCCGGCGCGGTTGCGCTCCACGTGCCCGGGCAGGTGGAGCTTCGCGAGGAGGTCCAGCGCTCACGCATCCTCGGAGAGCTCAACGCGCACGTGCCGCCGTCGCGGCTGCTCGACGCAATCGCGCGCGTCGATCCCTTCTCCGCGATCCTCGGACCGGTACCGAGCGTCCCCCCGCCCGACCCGGCGCTGCTCAACAGTGCCGGGGTACGCCTGGCGAGCCCGAGTGTCTTCCGCGTCATCGGGACGGCATGCGGGCTCGGCGTCGAAGGCTCCGGCTGGGTCGCCGCGCCGAACCTCATCGTGACCAACGCGCACGTCGTCGCCGGGATGAAGGACGCGCGGGTCGACCACAACGACGGCGACTCCCACGACGCCGACGTCGTCGCCTTCGATCCCCGCAACGACATCGCTGTGCTTCGAGTCGCGGGGCTCGACGCGCCGCCGCTTCGCCTCGTCGACCCCGTCAAGGGACAGGCCGTGGCGATCCTCGGCTATCCGGAGAACGGCCCGTTCACCGCGATCGCCGGTCGAATCGGCCAGACCCGCGACTTCCTCACCGACGACGCGTACGGTCGCGGTCCGTTCCCGCGGCTCGTCACGACGCTGCGGGGTGTAGTCCAGCACGGCAACTCGGGCGGTCCCGTCGTCGACGCCCAGGGGCGTGTGCAGACCACGGTCTTCGCCTCCCGCATCGGCTCGGCATCGGGCTACGGCGTCCCGAGCGAACTCGTGCGCCGCGAGCTCGAACGCGTGTCGGCAACCGAGGTCTCCAGCGGCCCCTGCGTCCGCTAAAGGACGTCGAGGATCCCGAGCGGCTGCCGGAACGGCGCGACGAGGTAGACCCCGGCAGCCTTCTCGCGCGACTCCGCGATCAGCTCGCGCGCCAGCTCGCGGCCGACCTCGCGCGCCTCGGTGCCGGCGGCGCGCAGCCGCGTCCTGCACCGGCTCGGGGACGACGATCCCGGGCACCTCGTTGTGGATCCGAACGGCCAGCTGGAGGCTCGGCATCGGCCACACGCCGACGAGCAGCGGGATCGGCGAGCGGCCGCCGAAGTGCGCGAAGAACGCATCCAGGTACGCGAGGTCGAAGAGGATCTGTGTCATCGCGAACTGAGCGCCGGCCTCGAGCTTCCGCTCGAAGCGCTCGAGCTCGAGATCCATGTCGTCGGCCGACGGGTTGACGGCGACGCCGACGAAGAACGAGGTCGGGGCATCGATCCCGCGGCCGTGGTAGTCCTCGCCGCGGTTCAGCCCGGAGATCAGGCGCGTCAGCCCGATCGCGTCGACCTCGTAGACGCCGCGCGCAACCCGGGTAGTCACCCTCCTCGGGCGGGTCGCCGGTGACGGCGAGGATGTTGTGCACTCCCTCCGCGTGGGCGCCGAGCAGGAGCGACTCCAGCCCCGCGACCGACATGTCCCGCGTCGTCAGATGCGGGATCGTCTCGATTCCGCAGGTGCGCTCGATCGCGACGGAAGCCATGATCCCGCTCATCCGGGCTCGCGCGCGCGGGTTGTCGTTCACGTCGACGAAGTGCGTCTTGCCGGACTCCTTCAGCGCCCGGCTCGCCTCCACGAGGGCGCCGTTGTTGGCGCCGAGCGGCGGATCGAGCTGGACGGAGACGACGAACTCCTGCTCGCGCAGCATCCTCGCCAGGCCTGTCTCCTCAGGTGCTGCATCGGCCGCGTCGGCCAGCTCACGCTCGCGGACGACGAGCGGGCCGGCCGGTGCGCGATCCTCCTCGATCGCGGTCTTGATCGCGGCGATCTGCGCCGGCGTCGTCCCGCAGCACCCGCCGATGATGCCGGCGCCGAGCCGCCGCGCCTGGGCCGCGAACTCGGCGAAGTAGTCCGGCGTCGCATGCGGGAAGACCACGCGTGAGCCGGCGAGGCTTGCGAGGCCGACGTTCGGGAGCGCCGCCAGGACGAGTCCTTCCCGCTGCATCGCGGCGAGCGCGTTCAGCGCCGCCGCTGGGCCGGCGCTGTGGTTTGCGCCGGCGGCAGCGACGTCGAGGGCGTCGAGCCGCTCGGCCGCCTCTTCGGCAGGCACGCCTCCGAGTGTCTGCCCGTCGGCATCGAACGTCATCAACGCGACGATGGGGAGGGAGGAGACGGTGCGGATGGCCTCGATCGCAGCCACGAGCTCGTCGAGGTCGAAGAACGTCTCGAGCATCAGCAGATCGACACCCCGTCCCTCCAGGATCTGCGCCTGCTCGCTGAACGCCTGGCTCTGCTCGGCCAGGTCGAAGTGCTCGAACTCGCCACTCGGCCCGATCGAGCCGGCGATGAAGACGTCTGCACCGGAGACCTCCCGCGCCTCTCGCGCGAGCCGCACCGCGCTCGAATTGATCCGCTCGAAGTCGTCCTCCAGGAAGTGCGCCGCGAGCTTGCGGCGGTTGGCGCCGAAGGTGTTCGTCTCGATCAGCTCGGCGCCCGCGCGGATGAAGCTCGCGTGCAGCGCGACGACGCTCTCCGGGGCACGGAGGTTTGCTTCCTCGGGGCAGCGCAGGCGAGGAACGGCGCCGGAGATCAGCGTCCCCATCCCGCCGTCGGCGACGATCGGCGGGCCGGTGCGCAGGCGCTCTTCGAACCGGCTCGACATCCGCGCCACTCTAGTGAAGCACTCCCTGTCAACCCCGTTCGAGGGACGAGTCAACCGCTGAAGGGTGATGCCAGAGCGATCGGGCGAGCGGATACTCAGGACATCTTCTGAGCGCACCGATGTGGCGGGGGCGGCCTGGAAGAGATCATCCGGCTTCCGATGGTGGAAGCCATTCAGAGGGGCCCCTGGCGGCGGGGCCCCTCTCCCTTTTCAGGGGTAAAGCTCCGCCTGTCAGTTGCCGATATGGCCAACGACTCTCCTGTCGGGGACTGACGGCAATCATCCTGCGGCGTGGCGAGTTTGGGAGCGGTGAGTCAGCAGCCTGACTTGCCGCTCCCTTCTATTGGTCCTCGTGGATCACGCGGCCTTCCATGCCGCCGGCGACCGTGATCACCTGACCGGTGACGTGGCCGGAGAGCTCGTCGGAGGCCAGGACCACCACCTGTCGCGCGATGTCGTTCGGGCTCGGCGACCTTGCGGAGAGCCATCGTCCGCGACACCCTGCGTACATCCTCGGGGTCGACGTGTCCGCGCGTCATCGGGGTCTCGGTCCACCCCGGCGCGACCGCGTTCACCCGCGCGCGCGGCGCGACGCGCACGACTTCGTTCTTCAGGCTCAGGAGCAGGCCGCCGAGAACCGCGGACTTGGCCGCGGCGTAGTCCGCGTGCCCCGCCTCGCCGACGAGGCCCGCTGTCGAGCCGATGAGCACCAGTGAGCCGTGCCCGTTTCGCTCCACCTCGCGCAGGAAGCCGCGCGCAGTCAGGAACGACGAGGTCAGGTTCTGGCGAACCGTCTGCTCCCACCGTTCGAGTGGCAGCTCCCAGACGGGGACGTCCTGCGACGGCCAGACACCGGCGACCGCGGCGCACACGTCGATGCGCCCGAGTGCAGAGCGGGCCGCGGCGAAGAGCCGGTCGACCTCGTGCTCGTCGGTCAGGTCAGCCTGGAGCACCGGTGCGCCGCCGAGCGCGGCGGCCACCTCGCGCGCCCGTTCCTCGCCACGGTGGTAGTGGACGGCCACGCGGGCGCCCTCGGCCGCGAACGCGCGCGCACACGCGGCGCCGATGCCGCCGGATGCGCCGGTGACGAGCACCCCCTTGCCTGCGAGCCCGGTCTCCACGAGCGCTTAGGCTACTCCCATGCGCGTCCACATCATCAGCGACATGGAGGGCGTCTCCGGAATCGTGAAGCCCGAGCAGACGAGCGGCGGCGATCCGATGTTCGAGGAGGGACGCAAGCTCTACACCGAGGAGATCAATGCAGCCGTGCGCGGCGCGAAGGCGGGCGGCGCGACCGAGATCGTCGTCATGGACTGTCACGGTGCAGGCGGCGGCTGGACGTTCAACTCGCTGATCCCCGACCAGCTCGAGCCCGACTGTGAGTGGGTCGTGCAGGAGGAGTGGACGGGCTACACCGAGTTCCTGGAGCAGGGTTGCGACGCGGCGCTCTTCGTCGGCATGCACGCGAAGGCCGGGAACGAGCTCGGGAACATGAACCACACCGTCTCCGGGCGCGACTACCAGCGGCTCTGGTTCAACGGAACCGAGGTGGGTGAGACCGGGATCAACGCGGCGCTCTGCGGAACGTGGAACTGCCCGGTCCTGCTCGTGACGGGCGACCAGGCGTCCTGCGACGAAGGGAAGGAGCTCCTCGGGGACGGCCTCACGACCGTGGCCGTGAAGCAAGGTCTCGCGTCCGGCGCCGCGCGGCAGATCCCGCCCGTGCGTGCCCGGAAGCTGATCGAGGAGGGTGCGCAGAAGGCCCTCGCCGACCTGAAGGCCGTGCCGCCCTACGACCCGGGCAGCCCGTGCGAGATCAAGGTCGAGTTCAAGCGCACGCAGCCCGCCGACCGGCTCCGCTTCCACCCCGGCGTCGAGCGGCTCGACGGCCGAACGATCCGCGTCGAGGCTCCCAGCTGGTGGGAAGCCTGGAAGTTGTTCTTCTTCGAAACCTGAAAGACTGCCGCTGCCCGCCGCCTTCTTCCACCGATCGGAGGTATTTCTTGAGCTTCGTCAACCGCAAGGTGCTGGCGGCCGCGTTCGTGGTCGCCCTAACAAGTCTTCTCGCTGTCGGAAGTGCGTTCGTCACTCCGGCGACTGCCGCGGGACCGGACACGACATATCTCGTTCTCGCACCGCAGGGCAACTCGACCGCCAAGGCTGCCGCGAGGGTCGCTGCCGCCGGCGGCACCGTCGTGGCGAGCTATAGCCAGATCGGCGTTCTCGTCGCTCGCTCGACCAACCCCGACTTCGCAGCCGCGGCCTCGGGCTCCGGTGTGGAGGCCGTCGCCTCGACCACCGGTCTGGGCACCCCTCTCCAGGAGGACGAGGTGCAGGAAACGGTCGGCTCCAGCGCCGTGGAGGCCACAGGCAATCCCACGGGCGAGCCGTTGTTCGGCCTCCAGTGGGACATGACTCAGATCAACACACCCGCGGCGAACGCGGTGACCACCGGAAGCCCGGACGTCGTCGTCGGCGTCCTCGACAGCGGCATTTCCAGCACGCATCCCGACCTGGTGACTCAGATCGCCAAGGACAAGAGCGCGTCCTGCCTGGGCGGGGTCGTGGACACTGCTGAAGCCGCCTGGAACCCGACCACGTCCAGCCACGGTACGCACGTCGCGGGCACGATCGCCGGTGCGATCAACGGCGTCGGCATCGCGGGCGTGGCTCCGGGCGTGAAGGTGGCATCGGTGAAGGTCGTGTCCGACGCGGGCTTCATCTATCCGGAGGCGGCAGTGTGCGGGTTCGTCTGGGCCGCCGACCACGGGATGCAGATCACGAACAACAGCTACTTCATCGACCCGTGGGAGTTCAACTGCCGCAACGACGCGCGTCAGCGCCCGGTGTGGCAGGCCGTCCAACGTGCGATCCGGTACGCGCAGAACAAAGGCGTGCTCACGATCGCGTCCGCGGGCAACTCCAACGTCGACCTGCAGCACAAGTTCATCGACGCTGGAAGCCCCAACGACGGCAGCTCTCCCGTCGAGACGCGGGAGATCAACGGAGCGTGTCTCGACCTGCCGGCCGAGGCGCCCGGAGTCGTCACTGTCTCCGCGGTCGGAACCCAGCGGCTGAAGAGCTACTACTCGTCCTACGGCCAAGGCGTCGTGGACGTGGCCGCGCCGGGAGGCGACACGCGGCAGCCAAACCCGGCGGTCTCGACGATCGCCAACGCCGTCCTGTCGTCGGTCATCAATACGGTGACGAAGGTGAACGGCTGGGGCTACATGCAAGGCACGTCGATGGCCAGTCCGCACGCGGCCGGGGTCGCGGCGCTCGCGCTGTCTGCCCATCCCAACCTGCAGCCCGCGGCGCTGGCGGCGTTTCTGGAGCGGACCGCCGACCCGCTGCCGTGCCCGGAGGGCGTGTACAACCCGCGGCCGGGACTCGATCAGTACCTGGCCGAGTGCAGTGGCGGGAACCGAAACGGCTTCTATGGAGCCGGCGAGGTGAACGCAGCCAACGCTGTGAAATAACAGCTCGCTGCATGGAGGGCCGCCTTCGGGCGGCCCTCCGAACCTAGGCGGCCGCGGGCGGCTCGACGACGCCCAGTTCCTCGACCAGGGTGAAGAACGCACGCGCGAAGGGGGAGTCGCCCGTGCGGGAGCGGACGAAGTCCCAGTCGATCTGCTCGCGGAGCGAGCGTGCGAGCTCGAGCACAGAGGAGAGGTCGGGCTCCTGCTCGTTGAGCGCGAGCAGCTTCGTGGTCAGCACGTCTCCGAGTGACGCGACGGGCATCGTCTGAGCCGCGACCTCGAGGAGCTCCGACCGCTCGAAGAAACCGTCGTCGACGGGCCCCCCGGCAGTGAGGAAGATCAGGTCGATCAGCGTTTCGCCGTCCCACGCCTTCAGCAGCCAGTTCTCCGGCGGCTGCTCCGGCGTCATCCCCGCCTCGACCAGAGCATCGAGCGCGCGCTCCGCGTCGCGCTCGCGAACGAAGAAGTCGACGTCGTGCTCGGTCGGAGGCCCGCCGCGCGCCCAGGCTGCGAGTCCGCCGCCCAGGCTGTAGGGCACCTCGGCGTCTCGAAGCGCAGCGGCTGCGCGCTTCATCGAGTCGATCAGCTCCGGGAAGTTTTCGGCGGGTGTGTAGGCCATGGCCCTGGCGTATACCCACGAATCCGTTTGTGAAAGCCGCCCGATGTGAAGATGCCGAGCGATGGCCGAGAAGATTTGCGTCGCCGCCGCAGGCGACATCCACTGCGCCGAGCCGCTGCGCGAGCGGATCACACATGCGTTCGCCACCGTTGCGACCCAGGCGGACGTCATTCTGCTCGCCGGTGACCTGACGACGCACGGTGAGCCCGACCAGGCAGTCGTCCTCGCCGACGCCTGCCGGCCGCTCGAGCTCCCAATCTACGCCGTGCTCGGCAACCACGACTTCCATGCGAATCGCTGCGACGAGGTGGTCGCCGTGCTCGAGGACGCGGGGATCCGAGTCCTGCAGCGCGACTACGCGGTGCACGAGGTCGGTGGGCTCGAGCTCGGAATCGTCGGCGCCAAGGGATTCGTCGGCGGCTTCCCCGGTGCGGAGCTACCCGACTTCGGCGAGCCGCTCCTGCGTGAGGTGTACGCCGAGACGACGCGCGAGGTCGAGGCGATCGAAGCGGGGCTCGAGGCGATCGCCGGCTGCCACCGGCGTGTCGTGCTCCTCCACTACGCGCCCGTTCCGGAGACGCTCGTCGGCGAGCCGGAGCCGATCTGGGCGTTCCTCGGCTCCTCGCGGCTCGCTGCTCCGATCGGCGCCCACCGGCCCGATCTCGTGCTGCACGGACATGCCCACCGCGGCTCGTTCGCGACCGAGCTCGGGCCCGTCCCGGTGCGGAACGTCGCGGTCCACGTGACCGGCAAGGACTTCGAGCTGTTCGAGCTCTGAGCGCCGGCAGCGGACGAACTCGTGTTGACATGTCAGCACCGAGAAGGTGAGATTCGGTGATGCGACAGATTTTTGTAGTTTCGGAACAGGACGTTCGAGGGTCGCCAGGAAGAGGGAGACACCGCCCTCGAGAAGGTGATCATGGGCCCCGGCACCGGCTCGAAGGTGCTCGAGCAGCGAGTCACCCGCTTCGCCCCCGGCCGCTCGCTGCCGCGTGGCAACCCGGAGCGTGACGAGCTTCTCTACGCGGTTTCCGGCTCGGGCGCGCTCGAGCTCGACGGCGAGCCGCACGACCTCCAATCCGAGAGCGGCGCGTACGTCCGCGCGGGAGAGACGTACGTGATCGACAACCCCGGGCCCGACGAGCTGCTGATCGTCTCGACGAGCGTTCCGGTCGCGCAGGTCTACCGGTCGCCGCGCGAGGTGATCGTCCGCTTCGCCGACCGCCCGGAGTTGCGTGCCGATGCCAAGCGCACGTTCCGCTACCTCGTCAACCAGGACGCGGGCTGCATGGACGCGACGCAGTTCGTCGGCATCGTCGAGCCCTGCCGCGCGCCCGATCACAGCCACTCCTACGACGAGGTGGGCTACATCGTCGAGGGCGAGGGATTCGCGCACATCGAAGGCGAATCGATACCGCTCCAGCTCTGGATCCTGTTTTCACCTGCCACCCGAGCAGGTTCACTGCATCGAGAACACCGGACCGGGCGTGATGCGGATCCTCGGTGTCTTCCATCCTTCGGGGGACCCGGCGTCACGGGCCTACGAGGACGACTCGCAGTTGATTCCGGCGTCGTAGGGGCGGCCGCATTTGGGGCGCTCATCATTGCGTCGCTCGCGGTCGCCGCGCCGGCGCCCAGCGCGCTCGTGCGACAGCCCGCGAATCGGCTTCATGGGCCCGATCACCGGTGATGCTGCATTCATCGGCAAGGAGCAGCTCGGCTTCTCGCAGTACGCGATCCGGAGGCTCGCGACGGGCACGATCAAGCTGGTGCGAAGGCGACACGCAGCTCGATCCGGCTCGGGCCGCGACGGTCGGCGCCGAGTTCCAGGCCGACTCCGAACATCCTTGCCGTGGTCGGCCCCGCCGGCAGCCAGGAGGTGCTGGCGGTCGCGCCGGTCTTCATGAAGTCCGAGCGGCTGCCGTTCATCTCCGGCTCGGCGATCGACAGACTCGCTGACGAACGGCTCGATCCCGAACTTCTTCCGGGTCGTTCCGAACGACAGCGTCCAGTCGCCGACGATTGCGAAGTACATCCGCCAGCGTGCTGAAGGCGAAGAACGTCTTCATCGTCGACGACCAGTCGGCGTACTCGAAGCCGCTGGCGAACGGCGTGCAGTGCGAAGCTGAAGGCGCGGCGGCGTCAAGGTCACCCGGAACTCGGTCAACCAGAAGGTGACCGACTTCTCGTCGCTCGTGTCGCAAGATCGGCGCCGAGATCGACGTCGTCTTCCTGCCCTGGCAGATCGCCGCGAGCGCGCAGATCTTCGGTCAGCAGCTGAAGAAGCTGGGCAGGAAGGCGATCATCGTCGGCTCGGACGGTATCGACTCCGGTGACTTCAAGCATCCCGGGCTCCTACGTCTCGGCGTTCGCGCCGGACATCCGCGGGATCGCGGGCAACGCCGCCTTCATCAAGGGCTACGGCACGAAGTTCGTCTCCAACTTCGGCCCGCCGATGTACGTGGCGACGCAGGCTGCGATCGTGGCGATCCGGAAGGCGTGCGCCGACGGCGACGCCACCCGCGCAGAGGTGCAGAAGAACCTGAGGGCGACCTTCATCCCGAAGATCGTCCTCGGCGGCAACCTCCGATTCACCGCCCACGGTGACAGCAAGGGCGCGAAGTTCTTCATCTTCAAGGCTCGGAGCCGGCGGCAAGAAGACGCTGGTCGGCTAGATTACTGCCGTCAATCGGTTGACATGACAGACACAACGCGCTGTGATTGACGGACGCGGCATCCGCTGGCCGGGCAACAAGTGGACCCGAATGACGTCGAATACGACGGAAACCAGTATTTGGAACATCACCTAAGGGAGGGCAACGAATGAAGAGGGCCATCGTTTTGGCGCTCGTGGCCGGGATTGCTGCGTTTCTTGCAGCGACCGCAGTCGCGAGGCCGACGGCCACAACGGGGAGCAACGCCTCGCAGGCAATCAACTGCAAGAGCACCCTGAAGATCGCGATCGTGACACCGCTCACCGGCGGTGCCGGCTTCCTCGGCAACGCTCAGCTGAGCTGGGCGAAATACGCCGTCAAGCGGCTTGCGCCCGGTCTCGGGTTGAAGGTGCAGCTCGTGACCGGAGACACACCCGTCGAGCAGGGACCGGCGCCGGCTCAGGCGTTGGCGCAGAAGTACGTTGCCGACCAGCAGGTCGTCGCGGTGATCGGCCCGGCCACCTCGGGCGCGGTCGCAGCAACGAGCAAGACGTACTTCGCCGCCGGCGTTCCGCACATCTCGCCGTCGGCAACCCGCACGTCGCTGACCAAGGGCACCCCGCTTGAAGGCACGCCCGGCTTCTTCCGGGTCGTTCCGGGCGACTTCATCCAGGGCCCCAGCGACGCGCGCTACATGATCGACAAGCTGAACGTCAAGAAGGTCGTGCTCATCGACTTCCAGGAGCCGTACTCCGTCGGCCTGGCCGACGCGGCTGAGGCCGTCCTGAAGGCGAAGAACGTCGCGACCGTGCGGCTGTCGACGTCCGTGAAGACGACCGACTTCTCGTCGCTCGTGACGCGGACGCCGAGTGACGCCGACATCGTCTTCTTCCCGACGCAGCAGCCTCCGGACGCGCAGACGTTCGGTCAGCAGCTGCTCGAGCAGGGTAAGAAGGCGAAGGTGTTCGGCGGCGACGGCACGAACTCGCCGGCGCAGTTCAAGCTGCCCGGCTCGTACGTGTCCAACTTCGCTCCGGACATCAGCGGCATCGCCACCTCGAAGGCGCTGATCGACGGCTGGAAGAAGGACAACCCGAAGTCGGAGCTCGAGTCGTTCGGGCCGCCGACCTACGGGGCCGTCCAGGTCGCGCTGCGCGCGGTCAAGGCGGCGTGCGTCGCGAACAAGAACGTCCTGCCGAACCGGCGTGCAGTTCTGCGCAAGGTGAAGCAGGTCGTCGTCCCCAACTGGATCCTCGGCGGCACGTTCCGCTTCTCGACGAAGTCGAACGACCCGCTGAACGCGAAGTTCTACATCTTCCAGATCCAGTCGAACGGCACGTACAAGCTCGTCGGCTAACGAGCTAGGCAACGCAGTCGGGCGGCCCGGCGATACCGCCGGGCCGCTCGCTTGCACGGGAATAGACTCACGCGGCACCCGTGGACACCTTCATCCAGCTCACGATCAACGGCTTGACGCTGGGCAGCGTCTACGCCCTGATCGCGCTCGGCTACTCGCTCGTCTACGGGATCCTGAAGCTCCTCAACTTCGCCCACGGCGACGTGTTCATGATCGGCTCGTTCATCGGCTTCGGCGCGCTCAAGCTGCTGGGCGGCTCGACTGATCCGATGGTGCCGACCTGGTTGCTGCTGGTGCTGATCACGCTCGCGGCGATGGCCGGCTGCGCCGTCCTCGGCGTCGTGATCGAGCGCTTCGCCTACCGGCCGCTCCGCAACGCCCCTCGGATCGCGCCGCTGATCAGTGCGCTCGGCGTCTCGTTCTTCCTCGCATACTCGATGCAGCTGATGTTCGGCTCCGAGCAGCGCGACTACGACGCCTTCTCGCTCTCCGGCGGGGCGCTCTTCTTCAACGGCTTCGACATCGGCAACGTGCGCGTGCCATTGCTCCGGATCGTGATCATCGCCTCGGCGTTCGCGCTGATGATCGTGCTCTGGCTGCTCGTGACGAGGACGCGCATCGGCAAGGCGATGCGCGCGACCTCCTACGATCGCGAGGCCGCGTCGATGATGGGCATCGACGTCGACCGGGTGATCGTGTTCGCGTTCGTGCTCGGCTCGGCGCTCGCGGGCGCGGCGGGCGTGATGTTCGCGCTCCGGGCGCCCACCGACGTGGCGATCGGCTTCCTCGCCGGGCTGAAGGGCTTCACGGCGGCCGTGATCGGCGGGATCGGCTCGATCCCGGGTGCGATGGCCGGCGGGCTGATCCTCGGCTTCGCGGAGGCCTTCACCCAGGGCTACATCTCGACGCGCTGGTCCGGACCTGCTCGTCTTCGTGATCCTGATCCTCTTCATGCTCTTCCGCCCGCAAGGGCTTGCTCGGCAAGCCGGACATCAAGAAGGTCTGAGTGGACGAGAACGAGAGACGCCTGGAGCGACTCGAGGAGGCCGTGCCGGCCGCCTCGGCCACTGCGGGTCCGCGGATCGGGCAGGACGAGTGGGTTGCCCGCTCGGAGGAGCGCCGCGGCGGCCGTGGTGGGCGGCTGGGGCGTCTTCGAAGCGCGCCTGCGGGTCGTGCCCTGGTGGGCCTGGCTCATCCTGTTCGTCGCGATCGTGGCGGCACTGCCGCTCTTCTTCGAGAGCGGCTACGTGCGCCGCGTCGCCTTCGACACGGTGATCTTCATGCTGCTCGCGCTCGGGCTCAACGTCACCGTGGGCTGGGGCGGCCTGCTCGACCTGGGCTACGTCGCGTTCTTCGGGGTGGGCGCCTACACCTACGCGATCCTCAGCGCCGACCGCTACGACCTGCACCTGCCGATCTTCGTCACGATCCCGGCCGCGGCCGTCATCGGCGGCATCGTCGGCCTGCTCGTCGGGTTACCTTCGCGCCGCCTCTCCGGCGACTACCTGGCGATCGTGACGCTCTTCTTCTTCCAGATCTTCCTGACGTTCTCGAACAACAGCGACAGCATCTTCGGCCACAACCTGGCCGGCGGCCCGAACGGGATCCTCAACGTCCGGCCACTCTCCCTCTTCGGCCACGAGTTGCCCGTCTCGCACGAGGGCATCTTCAACGTCAGCTACCTCTACGTCGCGCTCGCGGTCTTCGTCGTCGTCTTCATTGCGCTGCGGTTCGTGAACGAATCCCGGACGGGGCGTGCGTGGCGGTCGCTGCGCGAGGATTCGCTGGCTGCGGAGCTGATGGGCATGCCGGTCAACTGGCTGAAGCTGATGGCCTTTGCCTTCGGGGCCGCGACCGCCGCTCTGACGGGAACGCTCGTGACGGCGCTGAACGGGAGCGTCTTTCCGCAGACCTTCGAGTTCCCGCTGCTGATCACCGTCTACACGATGGTCATCCTCGGCGGCGCCGGCAGCCAGGCGGGCGTCGTCATCGGCGCGATCGGGATCAGTGTGCTCGCTCGAAGCTGCTGCGCGAGCCCGGCGACTCTCACTTCCTGTTCTACGCGATCGTCCTGCTCGGGCTCATCGGTGACGTTGCGCTTCTCGCGCCAGCTCGCGTTCGTGCTCGGGGGAACGCTCGTCCTCGGCTTCGTCGCTCCACGCGCTCGCGGCGGCGATCGACGGAAACTGGACGGCGGGAGTGGCGAACGGCGGCGGGCGGCTCGGCGAGTGGGCGAACAACTGGGTGGTCGTGCCCGGCGATCTCGCATCCTGGGTGACGCCGGTCTCGTACATCGGCCTGGTCGCCGCCGTGCTGACGCTGACGGTGCTGCGCGGCCGGGCGCGGCTCGTGCTGCTCGTGCCGACGCTCTACCTCGGCGCGTTCGTCTGGGAGAACGTCATGCTCGCGAGGCCGGAGCCGACGCGCTTCGTCGTCCTCGGCGCGCTCCTGATCGCCGCCATGATCGCCGCGGCCGGAAGGACTGCTCGGGCGAGAAGCGCGTGGAGATCGTGTGAGCGACGCGGCGCTCAGGCCTGCTCGAGCTGCGCGACGTCTCGATGGCGTTCGGCGGCCTCACGGTCATCGACGGGCTCGACCTCGACGTGCGCGAGGGCGAGATCGTCAGCGTGATCGGCCCGAACGGCGCCGGCAAGACGACGCTCTTCAACCTCGTCACCGGCATCTACGAGCCCGACCGCGGCGACATCCTCTTCGAAGGGCGCAGCGTCGTCGGCCTCGAGCCGCATCAGATCACCCAGCGCGGGATCGCGCGCACCTTCCAGACGCTGCGTCTGTTCCTGAACATGACGCGTGCGCGAGAACGTGATGGCGGCGGCGTACGGCCACACGCAGCGCCGGAGTCTTCCGGTCGATGTTGCGGACGCCCGGCCAGCGGCGTGAGGAGCGTGAGATCCGCGAGCTCGCCGAGAGGCGGCTCGCGTTCTTCGGCGATCGGCTGATGGGCTACCGCTGGGACCAGCCGGCCTACAGCCTCTCGTACGCGAACCGGCGGCGGCTCGAGATCGCGCGCGCCACCGCGACCAACCCGCGCCTGCTCCTCCTCGACGAGCCTGCGGCCGGGATGAACCCGGTCGAGACGCACGAGATCACCGAGCTGATCGCGAAGCTCCGCACCGACGGCGGCTACACGATCCTCGTGATCGAGCACGACATGCACGTCGTCGAGGGGATCTCGGACCGCGTGATCGCGCTCGACCACGGCGTCAAGATCGCGGAGGGATCGTTCGACGCGGTCGCGACCGATCCCGCGCGTCGTCGAGGCGTATCTCGGCACGAAGGCGGCGGAGCGGAAGTGAGCGAGCAGGTCACGACGCCCGAGCCGCTGCTCCAGCCTCTCCGGGATCAACACCTTCTACGGCCTGATCCACATCCTCCAGGACGTCGAGCTCGAGGTCGGCGAGGGCGAGCTCGTGTCGCTGCTCGGCGGCAACGCGTCCGGGAAGTCGACGACGCTGAAGACGATCCTCGGGATCGTGCGGCCGAAGACGGGCACCGTGAGCTTCGACGGCGAGGACGTGACAGGGCGCTCGACCAGCCACCGGATCGGCGCGCGGGATGGCGATCGTGCCCGAGAACCGGCGGCTCTTCGGGCCGATGACCGTGCTCGAGAACCTGGAGATGGGCGCCTACCTGCAACCGCGACGGCAAGGGCCGCAAGGACGACTTCGAGCGTGTCTACTCGCTCTTCCCGCTCGTGTACGAGCGCCGCTCGCAGCTGGCGGGGACGCTCTCCGGAGGCGAGCAGCAGATGGTGGCGATGGGCCGCGCGCTGATGAGCCAGCCGAAGCTGCTGCTGATGGACGAGCCGTCGATGGGGCTCGCGCCGATCCTCGTCGAGCGGAGCTTCGAGATCATCCAGCAGGTGCACGAGTCCGGTGTCGCGATGCTCGTCGTCGAGCAGAACGCGAACATGGCCCTGTCGATCGCCGACCGCGGCTACGTGCTCTCGACCGGCCGCGTCGTGCTCGAAGGGCAAGGCGAACGACCTGCTCGAGGACGAGGATCTCCGGAAGGCGTACCTTGGCCGCTGAGGACATGCCTGGTGCCAGAGACGAGTCTGACACCGTGTCAGAGACGAGTCTGACACCGGCCGTCCCATCCGGACAGGTTGGCGAGGCGATCCGCGGCCGGTTCCCGGTCTTCCGCGACAAGGTCTACGTCAACTCCTGCTCGCAGGGCGCGCTCTCCGACGTCGTCCGCGGCGCGTACGAGGAGTACCTCGACGGCTGGGACGAGAACGGGGCGGAGTGGGAGCACTGGGTCGAGCGCTCGGAGGCCGCGCGCACGGCGTTCGCGGGGCTCCTCGGCGCCTCGCCGGACGATGTCGCGATCCAGACCTCGGTCTCGGCTGCGGTCAGCGGGCTCGTCAGCGCGCTTCAGTTCAGGGGCGAGCGGAACCGCATCGTCATCTCCGCGAACGAGTTTCCGACGATCGGGCAGATCGCCCACGCCCAGGAGCTGCGCGGCGCCGAGGTCGTCCAGGTCGAGCCCGACCCCGAGGCGTACGCCGCTGCGATCGACGAGCGGACCGCGCTCGTCTGCTCGACGTTCGTCTCCTACCGGACGGGTGCGGTGCACGACGTCGAGGCGATCTACGGGCTCGCCCGCGAGCACGGCGCGCTGATGCTCGTCGACGGCTACCAGGGGATCGGCGCGCTGCCGCTCGAGGCGGCGAAGGCGGGCGACGTCGTCGTCGGCGGCACCGTCAAGTACCTGCTCGCCTCGGCCGGGCTCGCGTTCATGGCGCTGCGCCCGGGGCTCGTCGAGGAGCTCGTGCCGGTGCAGACGGGCTGGTTCGCGGACGAGAACGTCTTCGACATGCAGATCGAGCGCTACCGGCCCCACCGGAGCGCGCGGCGCTTCGACGCGGGGACGCCGCCGGTGCCGAACATCTACGCCGGCGTCGCCGGGGTGGGCCTGATCCGCGAGGTCGGCGTGCCGGCGATCCAGGAGCACGTCCGCGGCCTCGTCGCGCGCCTCATGGCCGGGCTGGACGAGCTCGGCGCGAAGGTTGCGACGCCGCCGCTCGGCCCGCTCGTCTGCGTTCGCTCGACCGACGCGCCCGCGTTCGTGGCCGCGCTCGCCGAGGACGACATCGTCGCGTCCGAGCGCGACTCGAACCTTCGCATCTCGCTTCATCTCTACAACACGGAGGACGACGTCGACGCCGTTCTCGCCGCGCTGGCGCGCAACCGCCGCCTGATCCTCTAGCCTTCCCGGCGTCCGGAGAAGGGGGGACCATGTCTCGAGAGCTCTCTCGCAATCAGCGACGACTTGCCGCGATCGCCGCGTTCGGCGTGTTCTGGGGAGCCTTCCTCGTCACGATCGGCTTCAGCCTTCTACCGTCGTGATCGTCATCGTCGGGCTCGTGGGAGCCGCCGCGCTCGGGCTCGGAGGACGCCCGGCGATCGCGAGGCTGCGCCGCACGCGAGCCGGGCCGGCACCGCGGCTGCCGGACGCGGCCGCGCCGCCGGGCGGCGACGCTCGGCCGTCGCGCGCAGCGTCGTCTCGAATCGCCCGGATCGACTGGCAAGGGCTGCGCGACGGCGCTCGTCGACGCGCCGAGCCGGCCGCGCGGGCCGGGCGACGGGCTGCCGCGACCGCAGGCGGAGCGGGCTGCCGCAGGATCCAAGCGCGTCGTTGCCGCCGGCGGCTCAGCCGTGACCGCAGTCGAGTCGCAGGCGAGGACCGTTCGTCGCGACCTCGCCGACTACCCGCACGCAGAGCGAGGCCACGCGCCTCAACGAGCAGGCAGCCGCCCTGCGCCAGGAAGGAACGTTCGAGCAGGCGCTGGAGGTCGGTCACCAGGCGCTCGAGATCTTCCGCGCGCTCGGAGACCGGCGTCGTGAGGCGCTGACGCTCAACGGAATCGGCCTGACGCAGGCCCGGATGGGCGACGAGGCCGGGGCGCTCGACTCCTACGAGACGGCCGTCGCGCTCCTGACCGAGCTCGGCGACAGCCACGGCGCGGGCCGCGTGCTCGCGAACATGGGCACGCTCGAAAGCGGCCAGGGCCACGAAGAGCAGGCGAGGGCGTACCTGCACGACGCACTCGAGCGGCTCGAGCCCGGCTCGGTCGAGCACGACCGCACCGCGCAGCAGCTGCGTCGCGCCGGCTGACCCTAGTCGTTCGCCGGATCGCCGGCGGGGAGCACGTCGCGAGCCCACTCGCGGCGCTTCCAGTCCGGCACCGGCGGCTCGCAGTCGGCGCGCGGCGTGAAGCGCGAGCGCTCGACGAGCTGCAGCTTGTGGATGTAGCGCGGGCAGTTCGGGAAGACCTCGGTCGCGCGCACGCGGACGATGCACTGCGCCCGCGGGTACTCGCCGAGGAGCGGGTCGTCCGGGTCGATCGAGGCGATGCCGTTCAGCCGCAGCCGCTTCTGCCCTTCGAAGTCGATGAAGAGCAGGCCGACGCGCGACGTCTCGGCGATGTTCCCGAGCGAGAGGTACATGCCGTTGCCGTCGAAGCTCGGGAACGCGATCGTCTGCTCGTCGAGCACGCGCACGAAGCCCGGCTCGCCGCCCTTGTAGGAGCACTGCGGCGCCCCGTCCGCGTCGACCGTGGCGAGGAAGAACATGTCGCGCGCCTCGATGAACGCGCGGTCGCCGTCGTCGATCGCGTCGTGCACGATTCGCTCCTCGATCCGATCTGCCAGCCGCCGCGTGTCGAATCGATCCTGGAAGCTGCGGTTGCCGTCGTGGTAGATGCCCATCCGGAGATGATGCGCCGAGACGCACGCGAAGTCCACGCCTCGCCCGTTGAGCTAGCGTTGTCTCCCATGACAAGCTACGGCGCTCGTTCGATGACCGCGACGCTTCGGCGGGTGCTCGTGCGCCCGCCGCAGCCGGCGGACGCCGAGCGCTGGCAGGAGTACGGCTGGCGCGCCGAGCCCGACGTCGCCGCCGCGGCGGCCGAGCACCAGGCTCTCCGAGAGATCCTCGAGCGTGCGGGCGCGGAGGTGATCGTCGCCGAGGGCGAGCGCGGGAACCCCGACGCGATCTACACGTACGACCCGGTGCTCGTCGGCGAGGAGGGCGCAGTGCTCCTCCGCCCGGGCAAGGACGGGCGCCTCGGCGAGCCGCTCGCGCTGGAGGCCGACCTCGAGCGCGCCGGCGTTCCGATCGTGAGCGTGATCGAGGGGCCCGGGACGATCGACGGCGGCGACACGCTCTGGCTCGATCCGAAGACGCTCCTCGTCGGGCGCGGCTACCGGACGAACGCCGAAGGCGTCGAGCAGCTCGCGCAGGCCTTCCCCGACGCCAAGGTGCTCTCCTACGACCTGCCGCACTGGAACGGCCGCGCCGAGGTGATGCACCTGATGAGCCTGATCTCGCCGCTCGACGACGATCTCGCGCTCGTCTACCCGCGGCTCGCCCCCGTCCGGCTGCGTCGAGCTGCTGCACGAGCGCGGGATCGAGATCGTCGAGGTGCCGGACGAGGAGTTCGAGACGATGGGCCCGAACGTCCTCGCGCTCGGCCCCCGGCGCGCGCTCGCGCTCGAGGGGAACGACGAGACGCGCCGGCGGATGGAGGCGGCCGGGGTGGAGGTCGTCACCTACAAGGGCGACGAGATCTCCCGCAAGGGCGACGGCGGCCCGACGTGCCTGACGAGGCCCATCCTGCGTGCGTAGAGTCAGGCCGTGAGCGAGCAGCTGTTCGAGGCGATCGCCGCCGGCGACGAGGACGCCGTGCAGGAGCTGGTCGACGGCAGGCCGGAGCTCGCGGAGAAGCGAAACGAGGCGGGGCTCTCGCCGGTGCTGCACGCGCTCTACAACGGGAAGCGCCGACCTCGCCGAGCGCCTGCTCGAACGCGAACCCGCGCGCTCGACGTCTTCGACGCAGCCGCCACCGGGCGCACGCGCGGGATGGAGGAGCTGATCGACGCCGAGCCCGAGCTCGCGCGCAACTGGTCGGCCGACGGCTTCACGCCGCTGCACTACGCCGCGTTCTTCGGCCAGGAGGATGCCGCCCGGCTCCTGCTCGAGCGTGGGGCGGAGGTCGAGGTCGTCGCGCGCAACGAGAGCATCCGCGTGACGCCGCTGCACAGCGCCGCCGCGGGCTCGCCACTCCGCGATCGTGAAGCTGCTGCTCGAGGCCGGCGCCGATCCGAACGCTGCCCAGGACGGCGGCTTCACGCCGTTGCACTCGGCTGCTCAGAACGACGACCGCGAGAGCGCCGAGGCGCTGCTCGCCGCCGGCGCCGACCCGTCGCTCGCGAGCGACGACGGCAAGACGCCCGCGCAGCTGGCGGGCGACGGCACCCGCGACCTATTCGGCTGAGATCAGCTCGATCCGGTTGCCCCACGGATCGGCGACGAAGCAGCGGCGGACACCGGGGATCGCGTCGTCGTCGGTGACCTCGACGCCGCCGGCCAGCAGCCGCTCCCGCAGCTCGCTCGTAGTCCTCCGCCCGGAAGCGCCGGGTGCGCCTTCCGCGCCGGCGCGAACTCCTGCTCGACGCCGATGTGGAGCTCGTGCGCCCCGACGCGGAACCAGACGCCGCCGCGCGCGCGGATCGGCTCCGGCTTCGGGATCTCCTCCAGTCCGAGCAGCTCGCCGAAGAAGCGGCGCGCGGCCTCCTCGCAGCCGGGAGGGGCGGCGAGCTGGATGTGGTCGATCGCCAAGCACGCGGCGAGGATACGCCCAGGGTTACACCCGCCGGTCGATGGTGCGTTCGGGCCGGCGGACGTAGCCTCGTGCCATGGCGAACGCAACGGCAGAGAGGCAACCATCGATCACTGACCGGCAGCGCGAAGTGATCGTCCTCATCGCCGCCGGCTGCTCGAACGACGAAGTCGGAGAGCGGCTTGGCATCTCCCCCAGAACGGTGAAGGCGCATTGCGACGTGCTTCGGCAGAAGCTCGGTGTGCGTCGTCGTCGGCAGCTTCCGATTGCGTATCGGAGCTTGACCGGCGACGACCCTCTCGCACAAGGCCTCGACTCTCGCGAGTCGGGGAGCTGACGGCAGCGCGCCCGCGGTCCAATGGATCGCGGGCGCGCCTATTCAGCCGGACGGAAGCGAGGTACGCTCCGAGTTCGGGATTGCGGCACCCGTCACTAACTATGGGCGAGGGCACCGCACCAAGCAGGAACTCAGACGACGCAGGATCATTGAACGCCCGCGTCTGCTGCGCATGCTCGACGACAGCCAGGGAAGGATCAGGATGCTCGTCGCGCCGGCCGGGTACGGCAAGACGACGCTCGCCCGACAATGGCTTGAGGGGAAGAGAGCGGCTTGGTACACGGGTACCGCGGCTTCGACTGATGTGGCCGCGCTCGCGGCGCAACTTCGGGGCCGAATCGAAACGGTGGTGCCAGGCGTTGGCGGAGCGCTCATGGAACGCCTACCCGTCACGACTCGATCTGATGAGGACGCGACGGTGCTTGCGACAATGCTCGCCGCGCGACCTAAGGGCATGGCCCACCGACGCGTGGCTCGTCTTTGACGACTATCACGCGGTTGCGGGATTTCAACCTGCAGAGCAGTTCATCGAAGCCCTCGTGCTTGCGGCGCCGGTGAACCTCTTGGTGATAACGCGACGCCGTCCAGGCTGGGCGTCTTCGCGCCGAATCCTGTATGGAGAAGTCGTTGAATTGAACCGCGCCGCGCTCGCGATGACCGATGCCGAAGCGAACGACTTGCTGGACAGCCGCGGATCGGACACGGCAGAGCTCGTCGAACTTGCTCAAGGCTGGCCTGCGATCCTGGGTTTGGCCGCGATGGCATCCGTTCCGCCACCCGACCTCAGCGCGACACCGCATCTGTACAAGTTTTTTGCTGATGAGATCTATCAGCGTCTCGCCCGTCGAACGAGGCGCGCTCTCTGCGAGCTTGCGCTCTATGACATCGAAGGCCGGACGCTAGCGCTGAATCTGCTGCGTTCCGATGAGGCGGAACGTGTCGTGCAAGCCGGACTAGACAGCGGGTTTCTAACCGAGATGGGTGACGGGCGGTTTGACATGCATCCGCTTGTTGCGGGCGTTTCTTCAGCAGAAACTCAAAGAGGAGCACCCAAGAGCCCTTAGCCAGATAGTGCCGCGTGCGGTTGACAATCTCATCCGACATGAGTTGTGGGATGAGGCGTTCGAACTCACTGAACGCCTAGACACGCTTGAGCCGCTTGTCAGCCTTATCGAGGCCTCGACGGAACGCCTTCTTGCAACCGGACGGGCAGCAACGTTGCGTACGTGGCTCGGGCGGGCGCCTCGGGATGCGTCTGCCGTCAGGCTCGCCGAGGCCGAGCTCGCATTCCGTGATGGTCGATTTTACGAGTCAGAGACTCTCGCCGCACTTGCGGGACGTGACGGTGCAATGTCACCAGACTTCGCGGCCCGTGCTTATCTGGCTGCCGGCAGGGCAGCTCACGCGGCCTCGCGAGAGGAAGCTGCGAGTTCTCACTACACATGTGCGGCTGACCTTCCTGTGTCCCTCGAACGCCGCCGCGTGGCTGCGTTCGGCCAACTTGCAACCGCGATTGAGCTTGAGCGTCCGGAAGCCCTTGAGTTGATGCGCTCGCTCGGGCCTGTTTCGGACATGGAGCCCGACGAGCGCGTGATTTTCGTTGGGAGAATGATCAATTTAGAGACGAGGTTCGGCCTACCAGTCAGCCTTGCCGAGGGCAGGGCGATGTGGCAGCTGTTGAACCGTGTCGCCGACCCAGTTACGCGCGCTTCGTTCCGCAACGTCTTCAGCTTTGCATTGGCAGCAATGGGTCAGTACCGCGAGGCCCTGCAGCTGAGCCGCGAACAACTTGATGATGCGGATCTTCACCGACTTCCCTTCGTCGTGCCATACGCGCTCACCGTTCAGGCACTCGTCGGCATCGGCACTCGCGACTACGTTGTCGCTAGCGAGCTCCTGGATGAGGCAGAAGGGCTCGCGCTGAGGAGCGGAGATCAGACCGCCTACCACATCGCGTGGGCGATAAGAACGCGGCTCTGCGTAGCGCAAGGCGCGTTCGACCTTGCCCTTTCTCGGCCGCTTCCGCAGGATCCCGGCCAAACAAGGTCGCTTAATGCTGAGTTGCTGTCCTGCTACGCGGTTGCGCTGGCGGGGAGTGGCGACGTGACCCGGGCCCGAGCGTATGCAGACCGCGCGCTCAAGATGTCGCTAGCAATAGAGACCGTGGTGTCCGCATCCTGCGCGCTAGCGATCGCTGCGATTCGCGAGGGCCGATACACCGAGGGACTATCACAGGCCCGCCGAGCACTCAAAGCCACGACACACTCGGGCATGATCGAGTGCTTCGTCGCAGCCTACCGCGGGTTCCCGGAACTGATCGTGTGCCTCCTTCAGGACACCAGCCTGCACGACGATTTGTCGCGCGTCGTATCCATCGCTGGAGATGCTGCGATCGTTGGTAGAGAGCTGAACCGCTCGCCGGGCCAGTCCGCGCAAGCCCTCTCGCCGCGCGAAAAAGAAGTTCTCGCCCTCCTTGCTCGCGGAATGACTAACCCTCAGATTGGGGAGGCGCTGTTCATCAGTCCCCACACGGTCAAGGTCCACGTGCGCCACACATCTCGAGAAGCTCGGCGTCAAGTCCCGGACGGAAGCCGCGATGCGCGCCGCTCAGCTCGATCGGTGATCTAAGCTACGCCGGCAATCGAGAGCAGTTCTGGGCTCACCGGATTTTCCGTAACGAAGGCGAAGTCCGGTGACTGGCCAGTGCGGTACGCATCATCTGCCGTGGCGAGGATGGCTTCGAAAGCAGCAACGACGGTCGTATCGAACTGCGAGCCGACAGCTTGGGCAAGCCGCATTCGTGCGACTCGGCTTGGCATCGCCTCACGGTAAGGACGATCGGAGGTCATTGCGTTGTACGCGTCAGCAACCGCGATGATCCGAGCGAGCATCGGGATCTGATCCGACAACAGGCCATCTGGATAACCGTGTCCGTCGACGCGTTCGTGGTGATGGCGGACGATTTCCGCGATGTCGCCGTAGTCCTCGACTTTGGCCAAGATGCGCTCGCCGATCTCGGAGTGCGTTTGCATGACGCGACGCTCCTCGAGAGTCAACGGCCCCTCCTTCTCGAGCAGGCCGGGAAGCAGTCCGATCTTGCCGATGTCATGGACGAGGCCCGCGAGGTGAATTTGCTGTTGCTCTGCCTCTGAGAGTCCCATTCTTGCTGCGATATCACGGGAGTAGACTGCGACCGCTGCCGAGTGTCCTGCGGTGTATCGATCGCGCGCATCGAGCGTCGCGACTAGAGCCGCCGCAAATGAGATGTTCGCTTCCTCAAGTCGTCGATAAGCCTCGGTCATGCCCCGTGTCGCTTCGCGCTGCTCTTGATAGAGATGCGCGACTCTCTGGAGCGCTAGCACCGGGATAAGGAAGGTCGCGACGATCGCGAGCGAGTACTGCTCGTATCCGTAGACGAGAAACGCAACGAGCGGCACATAGAGCGGGACGGCGATTAGAAAGAGCGGGGCCATTGCCTTCGGGTAGGCGAATGGTGACGCGGATCCGCGAATCGCAAGCGTGGTCATGTTGATTGCAACATCGACCGTCAGATGCGCGATTCCGGCGAAGAGCACCGCGACAAGAATCGGTACGAAGGAAGCTTCCCCGTCGGGCATCGCCCACGCGGCAGCGAGGCCTGCGGCCGCCCCAGTTAGTGCGCGAGCCGGCGTGTAGACGGCCCACCTGAGGTACGGCCTGCGCAGATCGGCCAGGTTGCCGAGCGTCCCAACGATGAGTGCTGCGAGAGGGCCGAACGCAACCGCGGTGAAGACGAACGGCACAAAGGACACGGAGATCTCAATCCCGCGTTGGCGGTTGCCCAACAGCGGGACGCTGTGGCGTTCAGCGAGCCCTGCGACCAAGCCGAGTCCGAGGAGCACCCACCACTGAGGTAGCGAGTATCCGTGGAGAATGAGCAGTCCGGTTGTTGCCAGCGCCGCACCAACGAGTACGCCTGCCCAGACAGCAGACCGCAGATCATCTCCAAGTAGCTTCATAAAAGTGCTTGATTCTCCCTCTAAAGGGTTATACGATCGATTTGCCGTTAGTTCCCTCAAGGAGGTCAACCTTGTCTCGCCTCACGACTCGTCTGTATTCGTTGATGAGCGTCGCCGCAATGCTTGCCGTACTCGCAGGCTCCGGCAAGTCCTGGTAGAAGCCGACGAATCCTGCGCTTTTCTGCAGTCCAATGGCATCCCTCGTTAGGGGGGTTCTCCACAGGGTGTGGGAAGTGCGGATAACCGAGGTCAGCTTCGCCGCTAGGAAGTCAGATCCGCCCAATGAGAATTCGATCCGCCCCTCGAGGTACGCCACCCGGGGGGCGGTTCGCTTTTCCGGGCCGTACTAAAGGGCGAGTGCTCTAGGCGATGATGCCGCGGCGATAGCCGACGGCGACCGCGTGGGCCCGGGAGCGGGCCTGCAGCTTCGCGAGCAGGTGGCGCACGTGCGACTTGACCGTCTCCTCCGAGAGGAAGAGGCGCTGGCCGATCTCGCGGTTCACGAGGCCGTCCGCAACGAGCTGGAGCACCTCGATCTCACGCATCGTCGGCTCCTGCTCGAGCTCACGCATCGGCGCGACGAAGGGGATCACCTCGGCGTTGCCGTTCGACCGCCGTGCCGCAGCCGCCTCGAAACGACGACTGTGGTCCATATAACGGTTCAGGATCTCCTTGCGCTCAGCAGCGTCCACGACCCCGATATCGGCCTCCCTGTCACCCTCCTTTAGCTCGAATGAGGTAAATCGACGGAGGGATCGAACCGGACGAAACCTCTCCGAATCTCGCGTAGGGCCTCCGGCTCGTCCTCCTCGACCACTTCGCGGCTGCCGGCGGCGTGCAGGATGCGTCCCTCGCCGAGCCAGAAGGCGATGTGCGTGACCGATTCGCGGCCGTAGACGGCGAGGTCGCCGTACCGTGGCTCGCCCACTTTCTCCGCCGCTTCGGCCTGCTGCTCGGCGTCGCGCGGGACGATCCTCCCGAGCCGGCGCCAGGCCATGTGGACGAGGCCGGAGCAGTCGATGCCGCGCTCGCTCATCCCGCCCCAGAGATAGGGCGCGCCGAGGTACGCGCGCGCCTCCTCGACCGGATCGCCGTCGCGGACCGGCGGCAGCCACTCGCCGGCGGGCTCATCCGAGAGTGCCGAGACCTCGACCCAGCCCGGATAGCCGTACGCCGTCGTCACCCGCGCCCAGCCCTCTCGGCGCTCGTCGACCGTCAGCGGCTCGCCGCGGAGCGCCTGCGTCACCTGCTCCGACGACGCATCCGGCTCGGCGTGGAGCGGCGCCACCTCGACCGAGCAGTAGAGCTCAGTCACGGCGCGGAGCCCGGAGATGGCCGCGCAGCCGCTCGAGCCTCGCATCCCACTCGCCGCCGACGCTCGCGATCCAGGCGACCGCCTGGTCGAGCGGCGCCGGATTCAGCTGGTAGAGCGTCTCGCGGCCGCTCTTGCGCGAGTCGACGAGTCCGGCGTCCCGCAGCGCGACCAGGTGCTTCGCCACCGCCTGCCGCGTCACCGGCAGCTCGGAGGCGAGCTGGGTCGCCGAGGCCTCCCGCTGCGCCAGCGCCTCGACGAGGTGGCGGCGTGTCGGGTCGGCGAGCGCGTCGAAGATGTCGCTCAAGCGTGCGCGAACGCCAGTGCGCGCAAGGAGAGAGCCGTGCTCCAGCCCGCGCCGGCGGTCTCGGTGACGAGCACGCGCGTGCCGCCCTCGACCTCCTCGAGCTCGATCTCGACGCGGCCTTCGTCGTCCCAGGTGAACGTGAAGCGGCGCTCGGGGACGACCTCCTCCACGACCGCGTGGCGCTCCTCGCCGTCGTCCCAGCGGAAGACGCCGTCGCCGCCGGGCTCCAGGTCGAGCTCGACGTCGTTCGCGAACCACTCCTCGAGCTGCTCGGGATCCGTCAGCGCGTCCCAGACCTCCTCGACCGGCGCCTCGAGCACGACCTCGCGCGTCACCTCCACGACCGTCTCCTCTCACGCGCAACCTGTAGGTTGCATATAGTGTTGCAACCGATTGGTTGCACATTACCGGAAGGAGCATCGCGTGAGCCCCCTGATCCCGATGGTCGTCGAGGCCGACGGCCGCCACGAGCGCTCGTTCGACATCTACTCCCGCCTGCTGCGCGAGCGGATCGTCTTCCTCGGCCGCGAGGTCGACGACGAGATCGCGAACGTGATCGCCGCGCAGCTGCTCTTCCTCGAGTCGGAGGACCCGGACAAGGACATCTGCCTCTACGTCAACTCGCCGGGCGGCTCGGCCTATGCGGGCATGGCGATCTACGACACGATGCAGTACGTCAAGCCGGACGTCTCGACGATCTGCGTCGGGATGGGGATGTCCGCGGCGGCGATGATCCTCGCGGGCGGCGCGGCCGGGAAGCGGATGGCGCTGCCGAACGCGAAGGTGATGATCCACCAGGGCTCGGCCGGCTACCGCGGCACGCCGGCGGACATCGAGATCCACGCGCACGAAGTCCTCGCGATGACGAAACGGATGGCCGAGATCCTCGCCAAGCACACCGGCCAGCCGTTCGAGCAGGTGATGCTGGACATCGACCGCGACCGCTTCATGACGCCGACCGAGGCGGTCGAGTACGGCCTCGTCGACAAGATCGTCGAGCCGCGGGCGGTGGTCGCCGCCTAGCTGAGTCCAGAGTCGCCGACGCGCGTGCTCGGCCATGGAAAGTGGAACTTCGTCGTCAGGCGGTGTCTGCCGCCAGTACCAGACGATCGCGACGATCCATGGAGCCCCGAACAGGATCGGCAGCAGCCAGGCCCACAGTGGGAAGGAGTCCGCGAGCACCACTCTAGGGCCGGTACTGCTGGTCGAGTGAGCGGACGGTGTCGATGCGAGAGCGCAGCCAGAAGCCGCTCGCGAGCGGCTGCCAGGGCGCGGCCTGCTCGCCGGCGACCATCTTCGCCAGCGCCTCGATCGTGACCGGAATGTTCTTCGGGCCGAGCGCCACCACAGTCAGTTTGGCATCCGCCGGCACCTTGTACGTGAGCAGCCGATGGCCCTCGTCGACGACGAAGTAGTCGTTGGGGACGGGCTCGCCCGGCTCGACCGCACCGTCTTCGGCCGCCGCCACGTTGGCGGTCTCGCCGCTGAGGAAGAGCGCCGGGTCGAAGCGGAGCTCGTAGCTCGAGCCCTTCTTCGTCAGGGACTTGAGATACCCGAACTGCACGCTCTCAGCCGGTGCTCCCAGGCCCTGCTTGGACGTGTTGTCGACTGTGACCGTCTTCGTCTCGATCACCGTCTCCGTCTTCGTGCCGCCACAGCCCGCCACGAGGGCGAGCAGCACGCAAATGCAGAGTGCGCGGATCACCCGGCCCAGTGGCGGCAGAAGCATCAGGCCGGTGGCGGCTCGTACGCCGCCACCTGCCGCCCTCGCTCGAAGACCACCTCACGCTTGCGCGGCTCGATCTGTCCGTTCTTGATCTCCTCCGCGAAGTGGCACTTGACGAGATGACCATCCAGCGGCCGCAGTTCCGGCTCGTCATCGCGGCACCGCGTCTCCTGGACATAGGGGCAACGTGTGTGGAAACGGCAAGCATGGGGCGGGTTCGCGGGACTCGGCAGGTCGCCCTGGAGCAGAATCGACGTGCGGTTGCGCTCGATCGCGGGATCGGGAATCGGGATCGCCGAGAGCAGCGAGATCGTGTACGGGTGGAGCGGGTTGTCGTAGAGGTCGTCGGCGGGGGAGAGCTCCATGATCTGGCCGAGGTACATGACGGCGATCCGGTCGGAGATGTGCCGGACGACCGCCAGGTCGTGCGCGATGAAGAGGTAGGTGAGCTCGAAGTCGCGCTGCAGCTCCTCCATCAGGTTGACGATCTGCGCCTGGATCGAGACGTCGAGCGCGGACACGGGCTCGTCGCAGACGAGGAAGTCGGGGTTCAGCGCGAGCGCGCGGGCCAGGCCGATCCGTTGCCGCTGGCCGCCGGAGAACTCGTGCGGGTAGCGCGACGCTGCATCAGCCGGAAGCCCGACAGTCTGCAGGAGCTCGCGCACCTGGTTGCCGATCCCCTTGCCGCCGCGACCATGGACGCGCAGCGGCTCGCCGACCATGCGCCCGACCGAGTGGCGCGGGTTCAGAGACGCGTAGGGATCCTGGAAGATCATCTGCATCTGCCTGCGCAGCGGACGCAGCTCGCGTTCGCCGAGGTGGGTGATGTCCGTGCCGTCGAAGACGATCTTGCCCCCGGTCGGCTCGTACAGACGCAGGAGGGCGCGGCCGACCGTCGACTTGCCGCACCCCGACTCGCCGACGAGCCCGAGCGTCTCGCCGCGCTCGATTCGGAGCGAGACGCCGTCGACGGCCTTCACGTCGCCGACGTGGCGGTCCATCACGATTCCGCTCCTGATCGGGAACCACACGCGGAGGTCGTCGACTTCGACGAGCGGATCGTTCACTTAGGCTGCCCCGCCCAGCCGGAGCCGCTGCCACTCGTCCGCCGGCACCGGGTTGAAGCAGCGCACGTGGTGGCCGCTCTCGAGCTCGTCGAGAGGCGGCACCTGCTGGCGCGACTGCTCGACCTCGTAGCGGCAGCGCGGCGCGAACGGGCACTCGCTCGGCTGGCTCAGCATGTTCCGCGGCGCGCCGGGAATCGGTTGCAGCTTCTGGCGCCGGCCGGCATCGATTCGCGGCACGCTCTGGAGCAGGCCGAGCGTGTAGGGGTGGCGCGGCTGCGAGAAGAGGCGGTCGGCGCTGCCCGTCTCCACGAACATGCCCGCGTACATCACGTTCACGCGCTCGCACATGCCCGCGACGACGCCGAGGTCGTGCGTGATCATGATCAGCGCCGTGTCGCGCTCGGAGACGAGGGACTTCAAGACCTCGAGAATCTGCGCCTGAATGGTCACGTCGAGCGCGGTCGTCGGCTCGTCGGCGATCAACAGCTTCGGCTCGCACGCCAGGGCCATCGCGATCATCGCCCGCTGCCGCATCCCGCCCGAGAACTGGTGCGGATAGTCCTTGAGGCGCTGCTTCGCGCTCGGAATCCCGACCTGGTCGAGCAGCTCGGCCCCGCGCTTGTCGGCCTGCGCGCGGTCCATGCCGAAGTGCACCTCGAGCGCCTCGCGGATCTGCCTGCCGATGGTGAGCACCGGGTTGAGCGAGGTCATCGGGTCCTGGAAGATCATCGCGATCTCGCGGCCGCGGACGGAGCGCAGCTCCTCGTCGTTGAGCGCGAGTAGGTCGCGCCCGCCGAACATCGCCGTGCCCTTCGTGACGCGGCCGTTCCGCGCGAGGATCCCAAGCAGCGCGAGCGAGGTGACGCTCTTGCCGCAGCCCGACTCACCGACGATCCCGAGTGTCTCGCCGGGGGCGATGTCGAACGAGATCCCGTTGACGGCGTAGACGAGCCCTCGCTCGGTTCCGAACTGAACGTGCAGGTCGTCGACGACGAGGAGAGGCTCTCTAGCCACGGCCCCGCAGCTTCGGGTCGAGCGCTTCGCGGAGGCCGTCGCCGATCAGGTTGAAGCCGAGCACCGAGATGATGATCGCGACGCCGGGGATGATCGCCAGGTGCGGCGCCGTCTGGAGGTAGCGCGTCGTATCGGTGAGCATCGTCCCCCACTCGGGCGTTGAGGGATCCTGCGGGCCGAGCCCGAGGAACCCGAGCCCGGCGACGTCGATGATGGCCACTCGCGAGCGCGAGCGTCGCCTGGACGATGACCGGCGAGATCGCGTTCGGGAGGATGTGGGAGCCGAGGATCAGCCGTTTCGGCACGCCGATCGACCGTGCGGCGAGGACGAAGTCGTTGTCCCGCTGGCCGAGGATCGAGCCGCGCATCAGCCGCGTGAAGATCGGAATCTGCGTCACGCCGACTGCGACCATGATCTGGAACAGGCCGGGCCCGAGCATCGCGACGATCCCGATCGCGAGCAGCAGGCCGGGGATCGCGAGCATGATGTCCGTAAAGCGCATGATCACGCTGTCGACGATCCCCCCGGCGTAGCCCGCGATCGAGCCGAGCACCATGCCGATCGAAAGGCCGACCGCGACCGAGACGACGCCGATCAGGAGCGAGTAGCGGGCGCCGTACAGGATCCGCGAGAGCTCGTCGCGCCCCTGCTGGTCGACCCCGAACCAGTGGTCAGCCGATGGGCCCGGGCAGCAGCTCCCGCCAAGCCGAGAGAGATCGCCGACGACCGGGTCCTCCGGTGCGAGAACCGGCGCCAAGAGGGCGCAGATGACGAAGAATCCGACGAGCGCGAAGCCGAACATTGCTCCCGGGTTCCGGCGCAGTCGTGACCCCGCATCCCGCCACAGTCCGGCGCCGCCCGGCTCGAGCTCGATCTCCCGGGCTTCGAGCTCGGCAATGCTCACGACAGGCGGATCCGCGGGTTGAGGAGCCCGTACGAGATATCGACGATCAGATTGACCAGGACGAAGACGAACGCGAGGAAGAGGATTCCGCCCTGAAGGACTGCGTAGTTGCGGTCGTCGATCGCCTGGACGAGCCAGCTGCCGATGCCGGGCCACGCAAACACGGTCTCGGTCAGGACGGCGCCCGAGAGCAGCAGGCCCATCTGGAGGCCGATGATCGTGATGATCGGCAGCATCGCGTTGCGGAGGACGTGTCTCGTGTCGACCGTTCGCGGGGAAACGCCCTTCGCTCGTGCCGTTCGCACGTAGTCCTCGTTCTGGACGTCGAGGGTGGACGCGCGCGTGATCCGGGCGATGATCGCGAGTGGAATCGAGCCGAGGGCGATCGCGGGCAGGATGAGATGCTTGATCACGTCCCAGAGCGCCTCGGGGTCTCCGGCGAGGATCGCGTCCAGGATGTAGAAGTTGGTCGGGTGGTCGATGTTGATCAGGACGCTCATCCGGCCGACGGTCGGTAGTAACCCGAGCTGCACCGCGAAGACCCACTTGAGGAGGATCGCGAGCACGAAGATCGGGATCGAGATCCCGAGCAGTGATGCGAACAGGCTGAAATGGTCGAAGAAGCCGCCGTAGCGTTTCGCCGCCAGGAAGCCGAGCGGGATCCCGCAAACGATCGAGAAGAACATCGCAGCGAGCGCCAGCTCGATCGTCGCCGGGAAGCGCTCTCTGAACTCCTCCGTCACCGGCCGCCGCGAGGTGACTGAGTCGCCGAACTCGAGCCGCACGACGCTCCCGAGGTAGTCGAAGTACTGGACGTACACCGGCTTGTCCAGACCAAGCTGCTTGTTGATCGCCGCGATCGACTCAGGCGTGGCGCGCTCGCCGAGCAGCGACGTCGCGGGGGTCCCGGGCAGGGCCCTGAGCCAGAAGAAGACGAGGAGCGACAGCCCGATCAGGATCGGGATCAGGAGCAGGAGCCGGCGGACGACGAAACGCAACATGTCGCCCGCCGGACTCTAGCTCTCCTCCCTCTACTTCTCGATCGTGACCGTCGAGAACAACTCGTTCGTCGTCGGACTTGCGACGTAGCCCTTGACCTTCGCATCGAACGCGAGGGCGGGCCGGGAGTGCGCGTACGGGACGCCTGGGAGCTCGGTCATGATCTCGTTGTTGGCGTCCTTGTACAGCGTCTCACGCTTCGACTCGTCCGTCTCGATCTCTGCGTCGTTCAGGAGCTTCTCGATCTTGGTGAGCGGCTTCGTGGTCGTTCCCCAGGCCTTCTGCGGGCTCTGGAAGAACGTGCCGATGAAGTTGTCCGCGTCGCCGTAGTCGCCGGTCCAGCCGAGCATGCGCAGGTTGCCGGCGTTGCCTTCGTCCGCGCGGCCCAGGTAGTCCGGGTTCCACGGGGCACTCTTCGGTGTCACCTTGAAGCCCGACTTGTTCAGGCTCGCGGCGAACGCCTCGAAGTTCCGCTTCGGGTCCGGCATGTACGGACGCGACACGTCCGTCGGGTACCAGAACTCGAGCGGCACCGGGAGCTTGTAGCCGGCGTCCGTCAGGATCTTCTTCGCCTTCTCCGGGTCGTAGGTGTACTCCGGAACGTCGTCCGAGTAGCCGACGACCTCCGGCGGCATGAACTCCTTCGCCAGCTCGGCGCGGCCGGAGTAGAAGTTGTCCACGACCGCCTGGCGGTCGAGGCCGTACGCGATCGCCTCGCGCACCTTGATGTCGTCGGTCGGCTTCTTCGCGAGGTTGAAGCCCACGTAGGCGACGTTGAAGGCCGGCCTGTCGATGATCTGCAGCTTGGAGTCGCCCTCGATCGTGGCGATGTCCTGCGGCTCGACGAGGTCGTAACCCTGGATCTCGCCGGTCTGCAGCGCCTGCAGGCGGGCGGCGTTGTCGGCGATCGGCCGAATGATCAGGGTGTCGAGCGTCGACTTGTCGCCCCAGTAGTCGTCGTTCTTGACCAGGGTGAGCTTGTCGTTACGGGTCCACGAATCGAACTTCAACGGACCCGTGCCGATCGGGTGCTCGGTACCGAACGTCCCGGTCGGGGTGAAGACGCCGTCCGCGTCGGTCGTGCCCTCGTCGGCCTTGTACTCCTTCAGCGCCTTCGGGCTGGCGATCGAGAAGGCCTGCTGCGAGAGGGCCGGAATGAAGGTGGCCGACGGCTTGGTCAGCGTCAGGACCGCGGTATGCGAGTCGGTCGCCTCGCAGCTCGCGTAGAGGCTGTCCTTCGGCGCGCCGCTGTCCTTGTTGTAGGTCTTGAAGCCGCCGAAGACGACTTGCCAGTAGTAGGTCGCGCCCGGGTTCTGCAGCGGACCCTTGAAGTTGTACCAGCGGTCGAAGTTGAAGCAGACCGCCTCGGCGTCGAGATCCGTGCCGTCGTGGAACTTGACGCCCTCGCGGATCTTGAACGTCCAGACCTTGCCGGTGTCGTCCGCCGACCAGCTCTCGGCGAGACCGGGCTCCGGCTCGGTCGTGCCGGGCTTGAGCGCGACGAGCGTCTCGAAGATCTGCGTGATCACACGCAGCGACTCGCCGTCGGAGACGACCGCCCCGTCGAGCGCGACCGGATCGGCCGCACCCGCGAAGACGAGCGTCCCGCCCGCCTCACCGGTGGCTTCGCCGGTTGATGTCCCTGTCCCCCCTGCCTCATCGTCATCGCCGCCGCACCCTGCCGCCGCAACGGCCAGCATGGCGACGACGAGCAGCATCAGCAGCCTGTGCCACTTGATCCTCAAAATGTCTCCTTTCAAAAGCTCCCGGGTTCAGCGGGAGTATCCCCGGGTCCTTCTAGAAGCGCAAGCGCACCTGAACGACGAAGGGCGGCCGGAGCCGCCCTTCGCGTACGAATGGTCCTTTTGCGCTATGCCGCGAGGCTGGCGAGGTCGCGCAGAGCCGCGAGACGCGAGAGCGCCTGGCCCTCGAGCTGACGGACGCGCTCGCGCGTCAGGTCGAGCTCGTGCCCGATCGCCTCGAGCGTCCACGGCTCGCCCTCGAAGCCGAACCGCAGCTCGAGGATGCGCCGCTCGCGCTCCGGCAGCGCGTCGAGCGCGCGGCGGACGCCCTGCTTGCGCAGCGACTCCTCCGCCTCGTCGAACGGGTCGGCGGCCTCGCGGTCGGCGAACAGGTCGCCGAGCTCGCCCTCGTCGTCGGCACCGACCGTCTGGTTCAGCGAGACGGACGCGTGCGCGGCGCCGAGCGCCTCGTCCACGTGCTGGATCGGAAGGCCGGTTGCCTCCGCGAGCTCCTCCTTCGTCGCCTCGCGGCCGAGCTCGACCTCGAGGCGCCGTGCAGCGCGCGACAGCTTCTGCTGCCGCTCGACGACGTGGACGGGCACGCGAATCGTCCGCGCGTGGTTCGCGACGGCACGCTGAACCGACTGGCGGATCCACCAGGTGGCGTAGGTCGAGAACTTGAAGCCGCGACGCCAGTCGAACTTCTCGACCGCGCGGTTGAGGCCCAGCGTTCCCTCCTGGATCAGGTCGAGGAACGGCACGCCGAGGCCGCGATAGCCCTTGGCGATCGACACGACGAGCCGTAGGTTCGACTCGATCATGCGCCGCTTCGCGATCAGGTCGCCGCGCTCGATCTGCTTTGCGAGCTGGACCTCCTCGGCGGCGTTCAGAAGCTTGTGGCGGCCGACATCGGCGAGGAAGAGCTGCAGGCTGTCTGCGGCGCCCGTGGCGACCGAGGCGACGACGGCCGGCTCCGCTTCCTTTTCCTTCTCGGCGTCCTTCGCGTCCTTGTCCTTGCCGGCACGCGACTGCCCGACCTCGAGGCCGAGCGTCTCCAGCTCACGGGTGAGCTGCTCCGTTTCCTCGTCGTTCAGGTCGTGCTCGAGCACGAACGCCTCGAACTCGGTGGGCTCGATGAACCCGCGCTCCTCCGAGCGTTCGACGAGCGCCTTGACCTGGTCCGACTCAATCAGTTCGATCAGCTGATTCTGCGTCAAAGAGAAACGTCAGTCCTTTCGGGCCTTTCTTCGAGGGAAGCTACAAACTTACGCACCTTAAGCTGTTTTTCCTCCGTTTGCCACGGGAACTAGGCGGCGAGCGGTGTTACAAAGCTCCAACGAGGAGCCCACTTTGTCTATTCCGGTGAGGGGCAAAGTCGGTTTTCGCGCGACTGACGTTAGCGCGTCTGAGTGCGCCCTCGTTAAGCAAGACGCCCGCTCGGTACTGAAAGTTTGCACTTTCGGTCGGATTACGCGGCAGAACGCCGCCCGCCGCCTCGCTTCTTCTTCGGTGCGGGACCCTTCGAGCGGCGGTCGGCGAGCAGCTCCGCGGCCCGCTCGATCGTCACCGTCTCCGGGTCGTCGCCGCGCCTCAGGCTCGCGTTCGTCTCGCCGTCGGTGACGTACGGCCCGAAGCGGCCCTCCTTGAGCACGACCGGCTTGCTGCTGACCGGATCGGGACCGAGCTCGCGCAGCGGCGGCTTCGGCGTGCCCCGGCCGCGCTGCTTGGGCTGCGCGAGCAGCGCGAGCGCGTCCTCCAGCGTGATCGTGAACAGCTGCTCTTCGCTCTCGAGCGAGCGGGAGTCGGTGCCCTTCTTCACGTACGCGCCGTAGCGTCCGTTCTGCGCGGTGATCTCCTCGCCGTCGGCCGGGTCGACGCCGAGCGAGCGGGGGAGCGAGAGCAGGCGTACGGCCTCCTCGAGCGTCACCGTCTCCGGCGACATCGACTTGAAGAGCGACGCCGCGCGCGGCTTCTCGGTCGCGCCCTCCTCGAGCGCCTCGGTCACGTAGGGCCCGTAGCGGCCGGTCTTGACCGTGATCTCGCGGTTCCACTCGGGATGCGTGCCGAGCGCGCGATCGCCGGTCGGGGCCGAGAGGAGCTCCTGCGCCTTCTCGACCGTGAGCTCGTCCGGCGCCATGTCCTCGGGGACGCTCGCTCGCTCGTCGCCACGCTCGACGTAAGGCCCGTAGCGGCCGACGCGGAGCTCGATTCCCTCACCGATCGGCAGCGAGTTGACGGCCCGCGCGTCGATCTCCGAGAGGTCGGACACGAGCGCGTGCAGTCCCTCGTCTCCGGCTCCGTCCCCGCCGAAGTAGAAGTGGCGCAGCCAGTCGACGCGCTCCTGGTCGCCGGCGGCGATCGCGTCCAGGTCGTCCTCCATCTTGGCGGTGAACGAGTAGTCGACGAGCCGGCCGAAGTGCTGCTCGAGCAGCCCGGTGACCGCAAAGGCCAGGAAGGACGGAACGAGTGCGGTTCCGCGCTTGAAGACGTAGCCGCGGTCGAGGATCGTGCCGAGGATCGACGCGTAGGTCGACGGCCGGCCGATTCCGCGCTCCTCGAGCGCCTGCACGAGGCTCGCCTCGGTGTAGCGCGCGGGCGGGGTCGTTGCGTGGCCTTCCGGCTCGAGGCTCAGCGCGGTCAGCTCGTCGCCGGGCTTCAGGTGGGGAAGCGGCCGCTCTTCCTCCCGCTCGGTGTCGTCGTCGCGGCTCTCCTCGTACGCCGCGAGGAAGCCGCGGAACGTGATCACGGTGCCGGAGGCCGAGAACTCGGCATCGGTGCCCGACGTTGCCTTCGCCCCGAGGCGGAGCGAGACGGTCATGCCGCGCGCGTCGGCCATCTGCGAGGCCAGCGTTCGCTTCCAGATCAGGTCGTAGAGCGCAAGCTCGTCGCGGTTCAGCTCGCGCTCGAGCTGCTTCGGCGTGCGGAACGAGTCGCCGGCCGGACGGATCGCCTCGTGTGCCTCCTGCGCGTTCTTCACCTTGCGCGTGTACTGGCGCGGCTTCTCCGGGATCGAGTCGGCGCCGTAGAGCTCGACCGCCTGCTTGCGCGCCGCCTGGAGCGCCGACTCGGACAGCGTCGTCGAGTCGGTGCGCATGTAGGTGATGTAGCCGTTCTCGTACAGGCGCTGAGCGACGCGCATCGTCGTCTGCGCGGTGTAGCGGAGCTTGCGGCCCGCCTCCTGCTGCAGCGTCGAGGTCATGAACGGCGCAGCCGGCCGGCGCGTGTACGGCTTCTCGTCCGCGGAGCGCACTGCAAAGGGAACGCCGTCGAGAGCCGCTGCGAGCTCGCGCACCGTGGCCTCGTCCAGCTTGACCAGATCGGCCGACTTGAGCGTGCCGTCCTGGGCGAAGTCACGTCCCTGCGCGACGCGCTGCCCGTCGACGGCGGCGAGCTTGGCCTCGAACGAGCCGGGATCGAACAGTCCTTTGATGTCCCAGTAGCCCGCCGAGACGAAGGCGCGCCGTTCCCGCTCGCGCTCGACGACGAGCCGGACCGCCACCGACTGGACGCGGCCGGCCGAGAGTCCCTGCATGACCTTCTTCCAGAGCACCGGCGAGACCTCGTAGCCGTAGAGGCGGTCGAGGATGCGCCGCGTCTCCTGAGCGTCGACGAGGCGCTGGTCGACCTCGCGCGTCTCGCCGAGCGCGCGCTGGATCGCGTCGCGGGTGATCTCGTGGAAGACCATCCGGCGCACGGGCACCTTCGGCTGCAACACCTCGAGCAGATGCCAGGCGATCGCCTCGCCCTCGCGGTCTTCATCTGTCGCGAGCAGGAGCTCGTCGGCGTTCTTCAGGAGCTTCTTCAGCTCGCTGACCTTCCCCTTCTTGTCCGAGTCGACGACGTACAGCGGCTCGAAGTCGTGCTCGACGTCGACGCCGAGCCGTGCCCAGGGCTCCTTCTTCATGCCCTCCGGGATCTCCGAGGCGCGGTTCGGAAGGTCGCGAATGTGACCGATGCTCGACTCGACGACGTAATCGTCCCCGAGGTAGCCCGCGATGGTCTTTGCCTTCGCAGGGCTCTCGACGATCACGAGCTTCTTGGCCGACATGGCGCCTCACCTTAGCGACCGGTTGGGATACTGCCGTCATGGCGCCCCGGCCAAGTCCCGTCTATCTCCTCGTCGCCGCGCTCAGCTGGCCGCTGCTGAAGGGCTTGTTTCGGCTGCGCGCGCGGGGAAAAGAGCACTTGCCTGCGGCCGGCGGCTTCGTGCTCGCCGCGAACCACAACTCGAACTTCGACCCGTGGCCGCTCGGGATTCCGCTCTTCCCGAAGCGCTTTCTCCGCTTCATGGCCAAGTCGGAGCTCTTCTGGACGCCGTTCAAGCAGTTCGCCACCGCCGCGGGGGCGTTCCCGGTCCGCCGCGGCCAGGCCGACGCCGAGGCGATGGCCACCGCGATGCAGCTGTGCCGCGAGGGTCACATCGTCGTCATGTTCCCGGAGGGCACCCGGCGGAAGAAGGGACTGCGGAAGAAGTACGAGGCCCGCGCGCACACCGGTGCCGCGCGGATCGCGCTCGACGCGCACGTGCCGCTCGTCCCGGCCGGGATCGTCGGCACCGACCGGCTCGGCAGGCTCGGGCAGCTCCGTGTCGCGTATGGCCCGCCGATTCCGCTGGACGACCTCGCCGGTCGTGAGGATGCGCCGCAGGTTGCGACCGAGCGCCTGATGGCCGCGATCGAGGATCTCGTGGCATCCGCGTGAAGCCGCTGCTGATCGTCGATGGCGACTCGTTCGCTCATCGCTCCTACCACGCGTTGCCGAAGTCGATCCGCCGAGCCGACGGCGGGCCCGGCGGATTGCTCACCGGCGTCGGCAATCTCCTCGTCCGGCTCTGGGAGGAGGAGCAGCCTCGCGCAGTGCTCGTCGCGTGGGACACGCTCACCGTGCCCACCTACCGGCACGAGGCGCTCGCGAGCTACCAGGGTGGACGCGAGTTCGACGCCGACCTGCTCGAGCAGCTCGACCTGGCGCCCCAGCTCGTCGAGGCGATGGGCTTCGGCGTCGCCAAGGCGGACGGGTACGAGGCCGACGACTTTCTCGCGGCCGGTGTCGCATTCGAGGAGGCCAGAGGAGGGAACGCGCTCGTCGCGAGCGGCGACCGGGACACGTTCCAGCTCGTGAGCGAGCGGACCTCGTCCTGCAGCCGCAGAAGGGCGGCGGGCCGCTGGCGCGGATCGGACCGGCAGAGGTGCGCGAGCGCTACGGCGTCGAGCCGAAGCAGGTGCCCGACTTCATCGCCCTCCGTGGCGACCCGTCCGACAAGATCCCCGGCGCGCGCGGCGTCGGGGCGAAGACGGCCGCCTCTCTGCTCGCGCAGTACGGAACGCTCGAGGAAGCGCTCGCCGCGGGCCGCTTCGCCGCCGAGGCGGAAGCGCTGCGGCTCTACCGGCACGTCGCGACGATGGACGCGGACGCTCCCTTGCCGCCGCTGGAGGATCAGGAGCCGACGTGGGCTCGCGCCGCGGCGCTCGCCGACAAGTGGGGCTTGGGAAGGCTGGCGGGCCGGCTGGAGGCGCTGTCGACCTCCTGACCAACCCGGCTCTCGCGCACCTCCATCCGACGGGAAGCCATCCCGAGCGCCAGGACCGGCTGCTCGGGCTCCCGGGCGAGACAGTCGAGCGGCGCGCAACCGAGGAGCAGCTCGCGCGAGTTCACGCCGAGCCATACCTCGCGCTCCTGCGGGCCGTCGACCGCCCCGGCCACCTCGACCCGGACACGGTCTGCTCGGAGACCTCGTGGGAAGCGGCGACGCTGGCAGCGGGGATCACGCTCGAAGCGGTCGACCGCGGCGGCTTCGCGCTCGTGCGCCCGCCCGGCCACCACGCACTGGCCGACCGCGCGATGGGCTTCTGCCTCGTCAACAACGTCGCGGTCGCCGCGCGCTACGCGCAGCAGGAGCTCGGGCTCGAGCGGGTGGCGATCGTCGACTTCGACGTGCACCACGGCAACGGCACCGAGGCGAGCTTCCGCGGCGACGACTCCGTTCTCTTCGTCTCGCTGCACCAGTGGCCGTTCTATCCCGGCACCGGCGGCCCAGGCACGAGCGACGAGACGACGCTGAACCTGCCGCTTCCCGGCCGGCTCCGGCGACGCGGAGTACCGCGCGGCGTTCGAGGCCGAGGTCGAGCCGGCCGTGCGCGGGTTCGCGCCGGACATCCTGCTCGTCTCGGCCGGCTTCGACGCCCACGAGGAGGATCCGCTCGCGTCGATGGAGGTGACGACGGCCGGCTTCCGCGAGCTGGCGGAGCGCTGTGCATCGCTCGCGCCCCGCGTCGCCGCGGTGCTCGAAGGCGGCTACAACCTGGAGACGCTGCCGGGGCTCGTCGCGGCGGCGCACGAGGGCTTTTCCTCCTAGAACGAGGAACGGCCGGCTTTCGCCGACCGCTCGAACCACTTCTTTGCTGCCGCAGCGTCCCTCGGAAAGAATCGCTTAGCTCAGATAGTCGTCGCTGTCGGCCGCTTTCTCATCGCCCGCGATGCGGGATCCGTATCCCCCGCTGTGGGGGATCAGCGGCGGGCGAGGGCGAGCTGCTCGAGCGCGTCGCGGCGCGACGAGACGCCGAGCTTGCGCAGCAGGCTCTTCACGTGCGAGCGCACGGTGTGCTCCGAGATGAACAGCCTCTTGGCGATGTCTTCGGTCGCCAGGTGGTCGTCGAGGAGCAGCAGCACTTCGACTTCGCGGGCGGAAAGGGTGTCTGCGATCGCGTTCGGAACGCCGCCGCCGAGTCGTCCCCCGGTGCGCAGCTGGTCGAGCAGGCGGCGGGCGATCTCGCCGGAGAGCGCGGCCTCGCCGTTTGCGACCCCGCGCAGGAAGGCCACGATCCGCTCGGGCGGCTCGCTCTTGAGCAGGTAGCCCGCAGCACCGCCCCGGATCGCGGCGAGGAGGTTCTCCTCGGTGCCGGACGCCGTCAGCACCACGACCTCGCACTTCGGGGCCGCTGCGCGAAGCCGCGGGAGCGCAGAGAGCCCGTCGAGGCCGGGCATCGAGAGGTCGAGCAGCACGAGATCGGGCTGGAGGGTGTGCGCGAGCTCGAGCGCTGCGGCGCCGTCTGCGGCCTCACCGACCACATCGAACCCGCCTGCCCCGAGCAGCGACGAAAGCGCGTCGCGGGTCAGCGGGTGGTCGTCGACGATGAGAATTCGCTCGGACATCTTTCCTCTCATCGGCAGACGGTTGCTTGCCGATTAGGGGGACGTGCACAAGAAGAACCCAAAGGACACCTTCGAGGCGTGGCTCGTCGGCGAGCTGCTGCTCGTCGCGCTCCTGGGCTCGGCGACGGCGCTCTTCCTGACGAATCCGATCCTTCGCAACACGTACGAGCTGCCCGAGGGCCGCCTCGTGCTCGACACCGCGGTCGTTCTGGCCGCCACGATCGTCGCGATCCTCGCCGGCGTCCGTTTCTCGGTCGAAGGGCGAATGCTCGACCTGCTGCTGGCCGCCGGCTTCTGCGTCGCCGCCGTCGGGACGCTGGCCTTCTCGATTGCCCCCGTCCTCGGCGGCTCGAACCAGGGCGCGCCCGAAGCGTGGGCCGCGATCGGGTCCAGGGTCCTCGCCGCGACGTTGATCGCACTCGCGCCGCTTGTTCCTTCGCCGCGGATCGTCGCCCGGAAGCGCGCGCTCCTGGCCGGGATCGCGATGTTGCTCGTCGCCCTGTTTGCGATCTGGCTCCCTCTCCACGGCTTCCGGGCCCGCCTCAACCTCGTCGATTCGGCCGGAAACGGCCACCGCGCGTTCGAGCTCACGGTCGCGACCTCGTTCCTCGCGCTCCTGGCGCTCGTCGCAGTCGTCGGCTTCGCCATCCGGTACCGGCGGCGCGGCGACGACCTCGACAGCTGGCTCGCGCTCGGCGCGACGCTCACCCTCTTTGCCGAGCTGCACTACGTGCTCACACCACGCGTCTCGAGCGACTTCATCTCCCAGGGCGACTTCCTTCGGCTGCTCTCCTACGGCGTCCTGCTCGTCGGCGTCTGGCGGGCGATCAGCTTTGCCGAGTTCGGTCGTGCCGTCGCCGAGGAGCGAGCGCGCGTGGCCCGGGAGATCCACGACGGCCTCGCGCAGTACCTCTTCGCAGTCTCGACGCACGCGAGCATGCTCGAGGCGGGCGCACCGCTCGACAAGACACTGCCGAAGCTGAAGGAGGCGGCCGCGGCTGCACAGCAGGAGGCGCGCTTCGCAGTGCTCGCCCTGTCATCTGCCAGCGGTACCGCGCCCTTCGACGCGGCGCTCCGCCGGTACATCGAGTTCCTCACCGCGGACGGCTCGTTCGACGTGGACATCGAGATCGATCCGGCGATCCTGCTCGCACCCGACGAGCAGATCGAGGTGTTCCGCATCGTTCAGGAGGGTCTCGCGAACGTCCGCAAGCACGCGGGCGCGCACCATGCCGAGGTCTGGATCGGCCAGCGGCTCGGGCGGCGGATCGTGAGGGTCCGGGACGACGGCGTCGGCTTCGACGGCGAGGGGGCAGCGGCCGGGCAGGGCCTGAAGAACATGCGCCTCCGTGCCGACACGATCGAGGGCGGCTTCGCGCTGCGCTCGCGGCCCGGCCGCGGCACGGCGCTCGAGGTCGTCCTTAGGGCCTAGCTCAGCAGGGCCTGGTGATCTGGTGGTACAGGCTCGCCTGGGCGATCAGTCCCGAGCGCACGTGCGTCGTCTTGACCGACAGCGAGTAGCGCCCGGGCTTCCAGCGGCCGTTCGCGCACGCCATCCGGTAGGCCCGCGGCTTGAGGTCGAAGCCGAAGTTCGGGCCGCCCTCCGCGCAGTTGTCGACCGTGCCGGTACGAGCTCGCGTGATCCTCGTCGTCTTGCCCGCCGCCGAGACGAGGTCGATCTGGATCGAGACCCGCAGCGTGCGCTTGGTGAGGCACGTCGCCTTTCCGTCGAGCCAGACGCCCTTCATCTCGCCTCCCGTCGGGCTCACGAGCACGCGGCTGACGACCTTGAGGCTGCCGCGCTGGGCCATCCCGGTCGCCTCGGGCAGGTCGGCGGCGACCGCCGGGGCGGCGCAAGCGAGGGCCAGCACGGCGAGAAGTGTGCGCATCGTCACGAACCGTAACCCGGCCGTGTCAGGAGATTGCAAATCCTGTGTGCGGAATCATGTTCGCGTCGGGCCGATGCCGGAGTAACCTCAGTCGTCGATGGATGACCCGACCCGCAAGATCGGCTTCGAGCTGGGCGACACGTTCGCCGAGGCCCTGACCCAGGCGACGCAGTCGCTCGTCTGCGTCCTCGACCGGGACGGCACCTTCATGCTCTTCAACGATGCGTGCGAGCGCGCGACGGGCTTCACGCGCCAAGAGGTGCTCGGCCGGCCGGCATTCGAGTCCGTCATCCCAGCCGAGGAGGCGGAGGCGTTTCGCGAAGTGCTCGCGTTCATCTGGAGGACGGGCCACTCGAGCCCACAGGTCGGCCACTGGCAGACCAAGGACGGTGGCCGGCTCTTGATCGCGTGGTCGAACAAGCCCGTGGAGGGTGATGACGGCTTGACCGCCTATCTCGTCACGTCCGGCATCGACCTCACCGACCGTGTGAACAGCGCCGAGAGCAGCGAGCCGGCGATGGATGGGAACCCGGAGGCGAAGCTGGTCGAGGTCGGACGGCTCGCCCAGGAGCAGCGGGCACTTCGGCGCGTGGCGACGCTGGTCGCCTCGGAGGCCAGCCCAGAGCGTGTCTACATGGCGGTTTCGACGGAGTGTGCGCGCGTCCTCGAGGTGAACGCTTCGGCGGTCTGGCGGTGGGAGGGGGACGACACCGCCACCGTGGTCGGCCGGTACAACCGCGACGGGATCGACCCGTTTCCGATCGGAACGCGACTCCTGTTCGACGAGAAATCGACGATCGCACGCGCCCGCGACACGGGCGTCCCGGCCCGCGTCGACGACTGGGGCGCGGCCACGGGTGAGTGGGCGGAGATGATGCTGCGCACCGGCTACCGGTCGACGGTCACCGCCCCGATCGTTGTCGCCGGAACGCCCTGGGGCGCCGTCTCGATCGGGAGTGAGGACCCGCTGCCACCGGGGAGCGAGGTCCGGCTCGGCGCGTTCTGCGAGCTCGTTTCTCTCGCGGTCGCCAGCGCGCAGGCCCGCGCCGATCTACAGGCCTCGCGCACCCGCATCGTCCGAGCCGGCGACGAGCAGCGCCGGAAGCTCGAGCGCAACCTCCACGACGGCGCGCAGCAGCGACTCGTGGCGGCCGCGATCACGGTGCGGGCCGCACAGAAGCGATGGAGCTCCGATCCCGAGTCGGCGAGCCAGTTGCTCGGTGTCGCCGCCGAGGAGCTCGACGCCGGACTCGAAGAGCTGCGCGAGCTGGCGCGCGGGCTCCATCCGGGTGCGCTCACCGACTACGGGCTGGAAGGGGCGCTCAGGGCCCTTGGCACCCGGCTGCCGCTGCCAGTGGAATTCGACGTGACGGGCGAGCGGCTCGGGAGCCACGTCGAGGCGACCGCGTACTTCATCGTCTCGGAGACGCTCACCAACGTCGTCAAGCACGCGGGAGCAACGTCCGCGACGGTGACGATCGGATGCGTCGGGGACATCGTCCGCGTGGAGGTGAGGGATGACGGTGTCGGCGGCGCCGACACCTCGGCCGGGTCCGGGCTGATCGGCCTCCGCGACCGCGCGGAAGCCGCAGGCGGGACGCTCGTCATCGTCAGCCCGGCCGGCCGCGGCACCGTCGTCACGGCGTCCTTGCCGCGCCGCGCCTGACGCATTACCTTCGCAGCTTCCCGATCCCGGCCCGAGGAGGAGGCAATGAAGCCGTTGCTGCTGGAGTTCAAGGACTTCCTGATGCGAGGCAGCCTGATCGAGCTCGCCGTGGCGTTCGTGATGGGACTTGCCTTCGCCTCAGTCATCAACTCACTGGTCGACAACCTGGTGATGCCGATCATCGCCGCCGTGATCGGGAAGCCCGACTTCAGCTCGCTCACCTTCACGATCAACGACTCGGTTTTCCGCTACGGCGCCTTCATCACCGACGTGATCCAGTTCGTCGCGATCGCGGCAGCCGTCTTCTTCTTCATCGTCAAGCCGGTGCAGCTCGCGCTCGCGCAGCGAGGCGGGCGGGATGCCGAGGAAGAGGCTCCCAGCGACGAAGAGCGGCGCCACCAGGAGCTGCTCGCAGCGCTCCGACGCTAGGAGGCTGTGGCCGGGCCGGTGCCGTTTCGCAGGACGTTCCCGCGTCCCGTGGGCCAGGGCAAGCAGTTGGTGCCCGACCCCGGGACGCGGAAGACGTCGATTCCGTGGTCGAAGGTCGTCAGCACGATCTCCAGGCGCCCGTCCTTGTCGAGGTCGCCGATCGAGGGCGCGGCGGGAACGCCGATCCCGTTCCCGTCCTTCCCCTGGTGAGGCAGCCGGATCTCGTAGAGCCGTTTGCCGGCGGCGGAGAGAACGACGAGCCGGCCGGCGCCGGGAGTCAGGGCATAGGTGCCGAAGACGAGCTCAGGCGTTCCGTCGCGGTTCAGGTCGGCGGCGACGACCTCCGAGGCGAACGTCTTCGCGGCGCCTCGGGCGTAGTCGTACCGCCATAGCCGCTTGCCGGACGGCGAGACCGCGTAGACGAACCCGTCCGGCACCGAGGCGACGATCTCCGGCCTCAGGTCGCCGGCGATGTCGACAACCGTGGGCGACGGGATGCCGCTCGGCGGATACCAGTCGCCGTCGGGACGCACGGCCGGCTTCCCTGATAGCGGGAGGGTCACGAACCCTGCGTGCCTACGTGCCGACCGCGCGCCGCCCTTCTGCGCCCCGTCGAGCACCGTGAACGCGTAGGCCTGCGTCTCGTACGGCTCCTTCATCTCCGCGTTCGGGAGTCCGATCACCTCGTTGCGTCCGTCGCGGTCGAGGTCGGCGATCGAGGGTGGCGAGGCCGTCCACTGCAGCCACATCGTCTTGCGCACGTCGGGCCAGGGGCCGACGTGCTGGTGGTAGTGACGATCTTCGACGACCGGATTCAGCCAGCGAATGAACTGCCCCCAGCCGAGCCGGCGCCCGCTGTAGCGGCTGTCGCGATTCCGGAACCAGGGGGATGCGAGCACCGAGGTCCCGTCGTGATTGAAGACATTGATCTGGTGGTTGTCGAACGTGACAACGATCTCCAGCTGCGGGTCGTCGTCGAGATTGCCGATGCCGACGTTCTCGCCATAGGCGCCGTAGCCGTGGTTGCCGGTGCCGTTGAAATCGGCGTCGTTGCCGTTGCCGGACAGCGTGTTGAAGCGCGGCCAGGCGTTCGCCGGAGCGCCCTTCGGCCGATAGACGGAGCCCTTCGCGTCGAACACGAAGACCTGCGATCCGGTCGGCGAGGTGTTCGTCGTCGTGACGACGACTTCGATGCGGCCGTCCCCGTCGAGGTCGGCGGCCGCCATGCCCCGCGCCTCGGGACACTGTCCGCCGCTGCAGGTCGACGCGGGCCAGCCGGGCTCCAGGCTCAGGCGCCCGCCACGTAGCTCGTACGCCGCCACGGTTCCCTCGTTGCCGCCGACGACGATCTCGGGCACCTTGTCGCCGTCGAGGTCGGCAACGACTCCGGGTGCGTAGACGCGGCCCTTGGTCGCCGTCCCCTTGCCAAGCGGACGACCCTTCGCGTCGAAGACGAATGTGGAGTAGAACGGCGCGACGATCTCGAGGCTGCCGTCGCCGTTCAGGTCGACGAGCCCAGGCGATGCGAACCAGCCGGTCTCGCCGGTGGCGATCGTGCGGACGAAGCGCGGCGCAGCCACCGCAGCCGTCCCGTTTGCGGCAGCGCACCCCGCTCGAGCGGCGCCGCCGAAGTCCGTCGCGCTCGAGCTGCCGCCGGAGGCGAGCGCGATCGAGGCGACGAGGACGGCGACTGGCGTGGAAAGGGGCTTCACTGGCGAAAGTAAAGTAGCGCGACTGTGAGCTCACCAGACGCGCCCCTTCGCGCCAACGTCCGCCTGCTCGGCGACGTGCTGGGGCACGTCCTCGTCGAGCAGGAGGGCGAGGAGCTGCTCGTCCTGGAGGAGCAGATCCGCGGCCTGGCACGCGACGCGCGCGAGACTGGCGAGCGGGCGGAGCTCGAGGAGACCATCGGCGCGCTCTCACTCCAGCAGCAGGCCGCAGTGCTGCGCTCGTTCTCGATCTTCTTCCAGCTCACGAACATCGCCGAGCAGCACCACCGTTTGCGGCGGCGCCGTCAGTACGAGCACGAGGGCCGGGTGCCGCGCGAGTCGCTCGCCGATGCGGTCGCGCGCCTGCGAGAGGCCGGGGTCGGCGACGATGAGCTTCTCGCGGCCGCGACGCGGCTCGAGGTACGGCCCGTGCTGACCGCGCACCCGACCGAGGCGAGCCGTCGCACGATCCTCCAGGCTCACCAGCGCCTCGCGACAGCCCTGCGCAGGCTCGACGACCCGGAGCTGCCGCACTCGACGCAGCGGCGCGTGCGCGAGCAGATCGCGGAAGAGGTGACAATTCTCTGGCAGACGGACGAAGTGCGCTCGCGGCGGCCGCGCGTCGTCGACGAGATCCGCAACGGGCTCTGGTTCGTCGAGGCGAGCCTGTGGCAGGCGCTGCCGCGGCTCGTGCGCGAGCTGCGCGAGGCGATCCCGGGCGCGCCGCCGCCGCTGCGGCTCGGCACGTGGATCGGCGGCGACATGGACGGCAACCCGAACGCCGGAGCGGACACGATCGTCGACGCGCTCGAGCGGGCGCGGACGCTCGCACGAGACCTGCTGCGGCGGGACGTGCGCCTACTGGGCTCCGCGTGGGGAATGTCCACCGAGCTCGTGGGCGACGTCCCGGAGCTCGGCTCGACGAGCGACGAGCCGTACCGCGCCGAGCTCGTCCGGATCTGGGAGCGGCTCGCCGACGACGCGTACCGCGACGCCGAGGAGCTCGCAGACGACCTGGCCCGTGTCGACGCCACGCTTCGCGCCCACGGCGCAGCCCGTGTCGCCGACGGCGCCCTCGCCGACCTCCGGGCGCGTGTCGAGGTGTTCGGACTGCACGTGGCGACGCTCGACCTTCGCGTTCACGCCAAGGAGGTGAGGGAGCGAGCCGAGCACGTCGTCGCCGCGTTCGCAGCGGCCGCCGAGGCGCGCGAACGCCACGGGCCGCGCGCGATCGACCGCGTGATCGTGTCCATGACGGCGACCGCCGGTGACGTGCTCGCGGCGGAGACCCTCGCGCGCGCGGCCGGCCTGAACGTTCACGCGGTGCCGCTGCTCGAGACGATCGACGACCTACGCGGCGCGCGCATCCTTGCCGGCGAGCTTCTGGACGGGAGCCCACGGCCGCGCCTGGAGGTGATGGTCGGTTACTCCGACTCAGCCAAGGACGGCGGCTACCTCGCCGCCAACTGGGAGATCTATCGCGCCCAGGAGGAGCTCGTCGCCCTTGCGGCCGAGCGCAACACCGAGCTGACGATCTTCCACGGCCGCGGCGGCTCGGCCGGCCGGGGCGGAGGACCGACGTACGCCGCGGTGCTCGCGCAGCCGCCCGGTGCCGTGTCGGGGCGGCTCCAGCTGACCGAGCAGGGCGAGACGATCTCCTTCAAGTACGGCCTGCCCGGGCTGGCGGAGCGGAACCTCGAGGCGGCCGTCGCCGCGACGCTGTTGACCGCCTTCCCGGAGGCGTCCGGCCTCGCGCCGCCGAACGAGGGCGCGCGCGACACGATGACCGCGCTCGCGGACTCCTCGCTCGCCGCCTACCGCGCGCTCGTCTGGGAGGACCCGGCCTTCCCGCCCTTCTTCCGCAGCTTCACGCCCGTGGACGAGCTCGCGCTGCTCGAGATCGGCTCCCGCCCGGTGTCGCGGCCCGAGGCCGCCGGACGAGGCGAGCTCGAGGCGCTGCGCGCGATCCCCTGGGTGTTCGCGTGGACGCAGAACCGCTGCCTGCTGCCGTCCTGGTACGGGTGCGGCACGGCGTTCGTGGAGTACGGCGTCGAGGGTGAGCGGCTGGAGTGGCTACGTCGCCTCTACCGCGAGTGGCCGTTCTTCCGCGCGCTCGTCGAGAACCTCGAGATGACGCTCGCGAAGTCGAGCTTCGAGATCGCGACCGGCTATCTCGACCTGGTGCCGCCGAGCGCCGACCGCGACCGGATCTGGGCGCGCCTCTCCGACGAGCATCGGCGCACCGTCGAAGCGGTGCTGGCGATCGTCGAGGCGGAGGCGCTGCTCGACCGGCATCCCGTCGTGCAGCGCTCGGTGCGTCTGCGCAACCCGTACGTCGATCCGATGAACGCCATCCAGGTCGAGCTGCTGCGAGCGCACCGAGCGGGTGACGAGCGCGCCCTTCGTCCGCTCCTCCGCTCGATCGCCGGCATCGCCGCGGCCCTGCGCAACACCGGCTGAGCAGCGCACGTGCGTTCCCTCCTTCGAGGGATGGAGGAACGGCGAGGAATGACAAAGGATGATTGCAGTGCCCCTTGCGGTAGGGGCGGCGGCAGAGGGATAGGGGCGGATGGGCACGACCAGGGTGATCCTCGTGGAGGACCACGCACTGATGCGTGATGCAGTCAAGCTCGTCTTCGACGAGGCCGAGGACGTCGAGTTGGTCGGCGAGGTGGCAACGGGAACGATCTGCTGCCGCTGATGGCGAGTGTCGCCTGCGACTTCGTTCTCCTCGACGTGCAGCTGCCGGGTCTCGACGGCCTCGGCGTGCCTCGAGGCGCTGGCCGAAGCGACTACCCGCGGGTGAAGGTGGCGATGCTCTCGGCCGTCGAGGATCCGCAGGTGATCGAGTCGGCCTTTCGGCGCGGCGCGCGTGGGTACATCCTCAAGTCGGTGAACCCTTTCGACCTGCCCGCGGCGATCCGCCAGATCGTCGACGAGAGCGTGATCCACCGCTCGCTGGCCGCTCAGGACGGCACCGCGCGACCCGCGCGGCCGGCAGGACTGTCCGAGAAGGAGGTGGCGGTGCTCGTCGAGCTCTGTCACGGGCACACGAACAAACAGATCGCGATGCGGCTCTGGCTGAGCGAGCAGACGGTGAAGTTCCACCTGCGCAACATCTACCGCAAGCTCGAGATCAAGAATCGGACCGAGGCGCTCAGCTACGCCTACGAGCACGATCTCGCGGCGATCTCGGCTCCGGCCGCCTCGGCTTCGATCAGAACGACGTCCCTCGCGTGAGCTCGAGCCGGTCGCACTCGCCGGCGGCGAGCTCGAGCACCGAGTCGGCGCCCTTCGCCTTTGCGAACCGCCAGGGGCGAAGCGCCGGTCACGATCGAGACGATGCGCGCTCGGAGTCGACGAAGACGACGTCGATCGGGAAGCGCATGAAGTGCGTGTGCACCGAGCTCGTTCCCGGCAGGAGCAGGCCCGTGCCCGGCGGCAGCTGCGCCACACCCATCAGCCCGCGGAAGCGCGAGGCGAACGAGCTCGCCACGCGGCAACGGCAGACGGGAAGGCCGTCGGCGCGCACGAGATCCATGTGGTCGGCCACCCGAGGATTGTCGCGCGCCGCGCGGCGGCGAAGCTGATCCGAACGGGTGGTTCGACCCACCCCTTCGCGGTGCGGAGCAGGGAGAGCAGCCCTCCTTAATGGAGCTTGTTGAAGCAGTGCCGGGTTTCTCCGGCTCTGCAACTTCAAATGGGAGGTAGGGAATGTTCGAGCGGATTTCGCTCAAGATGGGACAGGTCTTCCTGGCGCTCAAGCGCGAGGACGGCCAGGGTGCGACCGAGTACGCGATGGTCCTCGGCTTCGTTGTCGTGGGTCTGACCATCACGCTCGGTGTGCTCGGTATCGCGATCGATGGCTTCCTCGGTCGTGTCGCCGGCAAAATCAACCTGATGGTCCCGTAGGTCCGACGTGCTTGAACGGTTCAGAGACGTTGACGGCAATCGGCCTGCGGACAGCGCAGGCCGAGTGCGCCGAGATCGCTCTCGGACCATCTCGGCCGTGTCACCGCGGGAGCTCTGGGAGCCTTCACTCGAAGGCGCTCAGAGCTCCCGCCGGCGCGGACGCTTCCGGAGTGAGCGCGGCCAGGCGGCGGTCGAATTCGCACTGGTCGTTCCGTTTCTGTGCCTGATCATCGTCGCGATCCTCCATTTCGGAAAGGTCATGAACTACTGGCTCGACCTGAACCATGTCGCGAGCGAAGGCGCGCGGCTTGCGGCTGTGAATTTCGCCGGCCTCTCGCCGGCCACCATCAAGGATCGCTTTCTCTTCGGTGAGCAGAAGGCCGTCTCCACCGTGGCGATCTGCTACGCAAGCGCGGGTGTAGGAGAGCCCGTAACCGTGCAAGTGACCGTTCCGTACCACTGGGTCACGCTCCCGAGTTGGATCCCGATCGCCGGCGGCGGCACGTGGAACATCAAGAGCCGTGCGACGATGCGGCAGGAGCAGAAGGCGACGTATGCGAACTCTGGAGCCGGGGCCTGCTCGTGACGAGAGCTTTCTCACGTGCGAGCTCCGAGGATGGAGGGATCATTGTCTTGACGGCGCTGCTGTTGCTGTCCCTCGTCTTTCTCGGCTCGGTTGCGGTCGACGTGGGGAACTGGTTCGTGCACAAGCGGCACCTCCAGACACAGGTCGATGCTGCCGCGCTTGCCGGCGGCGGACTCCTGGGTCTGTGCTTCGCGCAGCCGGCAGACGCGTACCTGGGAGTCGGAGGAATCAAGCAAGAGGCGATCCGCTACTCGGGCGCCGGTGCCACCGATCTCATCTATCCCAACACGCAGGTGGGGGAACGAATCAGGGCGCGATCGAGATGCGGTACCAGAGCAAGACGTACGCCTCGGGAGGTCCCGTAGACGCCACCGCGGAGGAAGGCGACCCGTGTCTGACACCCAGCCTCATGTTCGACGTCAAGGGAACGGAGCAGGGCCTTTCGACCCTCATCGATTTTCCGGGACTTGCTTCACTCGGGACAGTCAGGACTCACGCGCGAGTGCAGCTGAAGAAGATCAGCTCATTCAAAGGATCACTTCCTCTGGCTGTGCCAGAAGTCAATCCGAAACACGTCACCGCCACGTTCGTCAATGACGCAGGTGGCATCGTCAGCTCGTTCGAATTGGGCGGCCCGACGGCCTCCGGAGGCCTGAACACCTGGACCGGAAATGGCTCTGTCACGGTTCCTGCCGGCGCGATGCTCGGCGTCCGGATCGGGGTCGGGCAGGTCGCGGGCTATTGCGGTGCGGCCAGCAAGACAGGCGGCATCGGCTACATCTGCTACGACTACTCGCAGTTCACGACGGGCCTCGTCTCGATCGCGGGCTACAACGCAGCAGGCAGCCCTACTGCCGCGGTTAAGTCGTCGTTCGAAGTGTGGCCCGTCACGGCATGCTCCGGGTCACCATTCTTCTCCGAAACGTCCCTCGCCACCGGAGCCACAACCTGCGCAACCGCAGTGCAGGCGAAGTTGCACTTCGCCACCGGCACCGTGCTTCCGGCTGACGTCGAAAACTTCACCGCCACCGTAAGCGGCCCGTCGGGCTTCAAAATATCGAGCCCTCTCACGGAGAGCGGAGGCGTCTGGTCAACCGGTTACAGCCTTTCAATTCCAGTGGATGGCGGGCCCTATGACGTCTCGCTGGACTGGAAATACAAGGGCAGCAGCAAGAAGACGTTTGCGACGGTTCAGCGCATCTACAGCGCCTCCGACGATGCAGGCCCGGTGAAGGTCGTGACCCTGACCACCGCGGGTGGCGGGACGGCGTATTCGCTCGCTGCTGGCACGCAGACGGTCGGCGTCAATGTCGCTCTCCAAGGCAGCTTGCGGCTGTCCTCACCGACCGAGACCGTGATGCTGCGGTTGACCGGTGGAAGCCGGTCGAGCGCCGTCGAGTGCGATGGAGCGGGGGCCGCCGAGTTCCGCGACGCGATCATCAACGGCTGCCAGACGCCGTACCAGATCAATGAGTCTGGAACCTGTCCCGATCCGGCACCGCCGGCCGGTCCTGCGGATTGCGTACGGACGAAGACGGGTGCGGTTGCAGGGCCGACGCTGCAGGCGCTCGAGGAGCGCTTCGCCGCGTGCCCGGCCTACAGCTGGCCCACGTACGACCTGGACGATCCTCGTCTCATTCCGCTCATGGTCACTGATTTCTCGGCGCTCGGCGGCAGTGGCTCGACCGATGTGCCGGTGACGAATTTTGCCACGTTCTATATCGCAGGCTGGACTGGCTCCACGTGCGGCAAAAACACAGCGCCCCCGTTCGACGTGAAGAAGGGTGCGATCTGGGGTCACTTCGTCAAGCACGCACAGCCAGATCCAAACGCTGAAACGAACGGAGCCTGTGTCTTCGACACGCTCGTGCCTTGCGTCCCCGTACTGACTCGCTAGAAACGAAGGAGAGAGACCATGCAACTTGCAACCAGGCTCGTATCGACGCGGAGGGGAACGCTGCTCGCAGCGCTGCTGATCGCGCTCGTCGCGGGCGCATCCATCCTGCTGTACATGAACAGCTATCGCGATAGCCTCAAAGCGCAGGGAGGGCTCGTGACCGTGCTCGTCGCGAAGCAGGCGATTCCGAAGGGCACCGCCGGAAGTGTCGTGGCTGCCAAGGATCTGTACACGGTGACGACGATCCGCGAAAGCCAACTGCTCGAGGGCGCGATGAGCGACCCGGCAACGCTGCGGGACAAGATGGCGACTCGCGAGATCTTCGAGGGCGCCCAGCTGACCGCGACCGATTTCGGCGCCGCGGGCGACTCTTTGGCGGCGCAGTTGACCGATCGCCAGAGGGTCGTCTCGGTGCCGTTCGACTCGGCGCACGGATTGATCGATGGGATCGAGCCGGGCAACCGCGTCGACGTCTACGCAGGTTTCAACGTGATTCCCGTCGGCCTGGACGGCAAGCCGGTCGACGGGGGGCAGGCCCGGCCGATGTTGCGGCTGATCCTCTCCGACGTTGAAGTGCTGGCGCTCGGTGACAAGGCATCGACAGGCGCGACGAACGTGAGCCTCGGTGTTGACGATATTGATGCTGCGCGGGTTGCCTTCGCCTCCGACAACGGCAAGCTCTGGCTCGCGCTGCGCCCGAGTGCCGGCGCAAAGCCGTCCAGGCCCGCAATCGTCACGGTTGAGAGTCTGCTCCTCGGCATCCCGCCGGTTCAGGTGCTGAAGGCGCTCGGTGGCCGCTCATGAACTCCCGCGGCTTCAATGTCTATGCGGCGCTCGAAGGGAGCCTCGGCCTGGAGGAGATCCAGGCAGCGCTTCCGCTCGGTACGCCGGTGCGTGCGGTTTCCCTCGCGGAAGCAGGGAGCGACGGCGGTGAGATCAACGCAGGAGCTGACCTGGTCATCGTCGGCTGTTCGCATTCGCACGACCAGGCGCTTGGCGTGATCACGGCGGCGACGGCGCAGCGGGCGGATCGGCCGGTGGTCGTCCTCTACCGCGGGTCGCCGAACGGCTTTCTCGAGCAGGCCTTCGAGGCCGGCGCCGACGACCTCATCGCACTCCCGCAATCGGCGGACCAGCTCGGGTTTGCGCTCGAGAAGGCGCTGGCGCGGCGCCGCGGGCCGGGAGTCAGTGCGGATGAAGGGGCGATGATCACGGTGCTCGGGCCCGAAAGGCGGCACCGGTAAGACAGTCACCTCCTCGAATTTGGTGGTCGCGCTCGCGCTCGAGGGTAAGTCGACGGTTCTCGTCGACCTCGATCTGCAGTTCGGCGACGTCGGGCTGGCCCTCGGCTTGGAGCCGACGCGGACAATCTACGACCTTGCCGTTTCGGGCGGCTCCCTCGACGTCGAGAAGGTCGAAGGCTTTCTCGCAGAGCATCCATCCGGGGCGCGGGCACTGCTTGCACCGCTCCGTCCAGATCAGGCGGCAGCGGTCGGAACCCAGTTCCTACGCGAGGTGTTCGAGCTTTTGCGCTCGCGCTACGACTTTGTCGTCGTCGACACGCCCCCGGCCTTTTCGCCAGAGGTGATCGCGGCTGTGGACGCTTCCTCACATCTCTGCGTTGTCGGGATGCTCGACGCGCTCTCACTGAAGGACACGAAGATCGGGCTCGAGACGCTGGAGCAGATGGGCTACGACCCGAAGGCGGTCACGCTCGTGCTCAACCGTGCGGACTCCGACGTTGGCATCACCCAGTCGGATGTCGAGCAGCTACTCGGGCGTACGCCCGACGTGCTTGTCGGCAGCGACCGCGCGATTCCGCGTGCTCTCACGAACGGCAAGCCGATCGTGGTCGCTGAGCCACGGTCCAAAGCGGCTCGCTCGTACGCGATGCTCGCAGAGCGGTATCTGAAGGCGACGGCACGGCAGACGGAGGCCGTTCCGGCCTTCGCGGCCGCCGCGTCAAACGGCAATGTGCGGCGGCGGTTGTCGCTGCGAAAGGCAGGCTAACGATGGAACTGCATGAGCGCATTGCTGGCTCCCCGACGGGAGCGACGATCGCAGCGTCGAACGGCAACGGGAGCGATCCCTTCGCGGAGCTGAAAAACAGAATCCATCTCGCTCTCGTCAGCGAGCTCGGGCCGCGCCTCTTCGACGTCGAAGACAGCGGTGCCGTTCGCGGCCGTGTCGAGTCCGAGATCAACGACCAGCTTGGTCAGGAGACGGGACTTTCGCGTGACGATCGGCGGCGCCTCGCGTCCGAGATTGCGGACGACATCTTCGGCTACGGCCCGCTCGAGCGCTTGCTCGCGGATCCGACGATCTCGGAGATCATGGTCAACGGCCCGAAGGACATCTGGATCGAGCGTGCCGGCATCCTGTCGCAGACGTCGCTGACGTTCACGGACACGTCGCACTTGCGCCGGATCATCACGAAGATGGTCGGCCAGATCGGTCGCCGGATCGACGAGTCGTCTCCCCTCGTCGACGCACGTCTCCCTGACGGGTCGCGTGTGAACGCGATCATTCCGCCGCTTTCACTTTCAGGCCCGCTGTTGACGATCAGGAAGTTCGCGCAGAACCGCTTCGCGATGTCGGAGCTGATCGAGATCGGCACGTTGTCGAAGGAAGCGGCCGAGTTTCTGGAGAGCTGCATCGGCGCCCAGCTGAACATGCTCATCTCGGGCGGCACGGGCTCGGGCAAGACGACGTTCCTGAACGCTCTCTCGGCGGCGATTCCCGACAGCGACCGGATCGTCACGATCGAGGACGCCGCCGAGCTCCAGCTCGACCAGCAGCACGTGCTCCGCCTCGAGTCACGCCCCAAGAACATCGAGGGTGAGGGCGAGATCGCGATCCGCGACCTTGTCCGGAACGCCCTCCGAATGCGTCCCGACCGGATCATCGTCGGAGAAGTCCGCGGCGCCGAGGCACTCGACATGCTCCAGGCGATGAACACGGGTCACGAGGGCTCCCTCTCGACCGTTCATGCGAACGCTCCGCGGGACGCCCTCAACCGCCTGGAGACGATGGTGTTGATGGCCGGTTACGAGCTGCCCCTGCGAGCGATCCGCAGCCACGTCTCGTCCGCGCTCGACCTCGTCGTGCAGCTCGACCGCCTCGACGACGGCTCCCGTCGCGTCGTCGAGATCTCGGAGGTCCAGCGGATGGAGGGTGAAGTGATCACGCTTCAGAAGCTGTTCGAGTTCAAGATCGACCACTTCGACGCTGAGCGGCGCGTCGTCGGCAAGCTCCATCCGACCGGTCTGCGCCCCAGTTTCCTCGGGAAGTTCGAACGGCACGGAATCGCGTTGCCGCTAAGCCTGTTCGGTGGAACTGCGAGCGCGATCTACGGCGCCGACGCGCCGGCGCTAGCGCGGGTCATGGGAGGCGACGACAGATGAGGCGGGCCTGGATTCAGCTCGCTGCTATCGCTGGCACTCTCGTCCTCTGCGGCGTGTCGTCGGGGGCCTCTTCCGATGTGGAGATCGCTCCTGTCACCCGTCTGCCTTTCCCGGAGCGCGGCTATGTCCTGAGCGTCCCCGAGGCGGCTCACCTTGACGCCGGCGGCGTCGAGGTGTGGGAGAACGGCCTGCGTGTGACCGGTGTTAGCGTCGATGCTCTTGCGAGCAGCGGCCTTCGCTTTGGGGTCGTGCTCGCGTTGGACGCCAGCGAGAGCATGACCGGCGCCCCGGCGGCGGCGGCGCTCGAGTCAGGGCGCGCATTCGTCTCACGTCGAACGGCGGCGCAGGAGGTCGGCATCGTCGCGTTCAATGGCCGCATTTCGGTGCTGCGCGGTCTCACGCGGGATAGCGTCGCGCTCGCAAGGCGCACTCGCGAACGCAGCCGCGGCTCGCGTACGGCACTCGAATCTACGACGCACTGACGCGCTCGCTCTTGCTGCTACGGCGAGGCGAAGGTTTCGTCGGGCTCGATCGTGCTCCTCTCCGACGGCGCTGACATCGGCAGTCGGCGACTCGCTCGACGAGGTCGGTCGCGGCCGCGAAGGAGCAGCGGGTGCGCGTCTTCACCGTCGGATCTGCGCTCCGGGCGCCTTCGACTGCAGGGCCGCTCAAGCACAATCGCCGATCGAACCGGCGGTTCGTACGCCGAGGCTCGATCGGCAGCGGAGCTCGCAGCAATCTACGAGGCCTTGGGTGAGCAGTTGGCCGGCGAGTACCTCGTCCGCTACCGGTCGGCGGCGCGGCCGATGTCGCAGGTCGAGGTCCGCGTCGACGATCACCGGGGCGGCGCTGCGACGACGGACGTACGTCGGCGCCGACCCCGTCGCTGCTTGCCCCGTACCACCGATCGCCTGTGTCCAGGTTCCTCCTGTCGGCGGGCTCGCCTCTGTTGATCAGCCTGTTCTTCGGATTGCTCGTGTGCTCGCTGTTGCTGCGTGCTCGTACGGCGTCCGAAGACGACTGTTGTCGACCGCGTCCAGACGTTCGCGAGCGTTAGAGCCGGGGGCTTCTCAGAGCGTCGGCTACGACGCGCTGCAGCCGCGACTCGCAACCGCTACGCGACGCGGCTGGTGGGCTGACCTGGAGCGCGACCTCGAGCTCGCGAGGATGACTGTGACCGCCCGGCAGGTCGCAGCGACTGGCGCTCGGTGGCACCGTCGTGCATCGCGTCTCGTCGGCGCTGATGCTGTCGATGCCGCTCCTGGCGCTCTTCGGGCTCACGACGCCGTTCATCGCTCGCGCGGTGGTGCGACGGAAGCTGAAGGCGTTCGGCACGACTTCGCCGAGCAGTTTCCCGGCAGCCTGCAGGTGCTTGCCTCCGCCCTACGTGCCGGCCACAGCTTCAACGGCGCGCTCGGCGTCGTCGTCGACAACGTCCACGAGCCGGCCCGCTCGGAACTCGCGCGCGTGGTGCAGGACGACCGCCTCGGCGTGCAGCCGGAGGACGCGATGCCGCAAGCTCGCCGACGGATGGCGAACCGCGACATCGAGCAGGTCGCTCTGCTCGCCGAGCTGCAGCGCACGTCTGGCGGCAACTCGGCCGAGATCCTCGACACGGTCGTCGGACACGATCCGCGAGCGGGCGGAGATGCGCCGACTCGTCAGGACGCTCACCGCGCAGGGTCGGATGGCGCGGTGGATCCTGACTGCGCTTCCGATCTTCCTGGCCGCGTTTCTCTGGCTCGTCCACCCCGACTGATGAAGCGAGTTCTTCACGAGCGGCGACGGTCAGTTCGCACTCGTGGTCGCCGCGATGATGGTCGCGACCGGGCTCTCTCATCATCCAGCGCATCGTCGACATCGAAGTCTAGGAGCTACCACATGGCCCTCTTTCTCATGTTCGGTCTCTCGCTCGTCGCTGCTTCGGCGGTTCTCGTCCTGCGCTCGTTCGCGCTCGCGCAGCACGGGCCGCCGGCGGACACTCGACCAGATAGAGGTCTACGGTTTTCGCTCGGCCGTGCCTGCCGGCGGAAGAGTCACCGGACCTTCGCACCGCCCTCGGCGGACCTCGCGACGGCGACGGGAGAAAGGGCGCTGGCTCGCTTCGACGGCTGCGTGCGAGCGAGGGACGCTCTGCGCGAGTTGCTCGACTTCGGCGGGCATGTACCGAACCTCAGTACGCCTCGTTCGTCGGCTCGCGGATTCTCGCCGCCCTGCTCGGCCCGGCCCTCCTGGTTCTCTTCCTGGTCACCGGTCGACTTCGATCTGCGGCTTTTGGTCGGGTGCGTCCTTGCTGACGCTGATGGGCTGGTACATGCCCTACGTCGGGTGCAGCGTCGGGCGCGGCTGCGGATCGAGCAGATCGACCGCGAGGTGCCGGAGCTCGTCGACCTCCTCGTGACAACGGTGGAGGCAGGCGTCGGCTTCGCCTCCGCGCCTGCAGCTCGCGTCGCGCAGCATCGAGGGCCCGCTGGGCCAGGAGCTGCGCCTCGCTCTCCGCGAGCAGAGTCTCGGGCCTGACGCCGGAGGAGGCGCTTCGTAACCTCTCGCTGCGGGTAGACAGTCCGGCAACGCATGCCTTCACGCAGGCGCTCGTGCAGGGGGACGCTCGGCGTCTCGATCGGTGACGTCCTGCGCGATCTGGCGATCGATATGCGGAAGCGCCGACGACAGGCGGCGGAGGAGCGCGCGCAGAAGACGCCGACAAAGATCCTCTTTCCGCTGGTCGCCCTGATCCTGCCGGCGATGTTCATCGTCACGCTCGGCCCGGTGCTGATGGAGGCCATCGCCTTCTTTGGGTCATCGTGAGCGGGCGGCGCGCCAATCGGGTAGCCGGAACCACTCCTCTGCGGGGGGAGCACGACCCGAGCACGGCGCAGAATCGATCCGTGGCTCGGAAATCAATAGCGATCGTGTCGCGGGTGCGGCCCTGCTGGTCGCCCTGGCGTCCTTCGCCGCCGTTGCTGACGCGCGAACGGCGAAGGTCGCGTTCACCCGCGCGCCCGCGACTGCGTTGCAGGGCAAGGTCGTGAAGATCGCTGTCTCGACCAAGCCGACAATGAGGACTCGCTGCACACTCGTCATCCGCTACAACGACGGCGCCGTCGAGAAGATGACCACCGCAACGGCTCTGGGCGTCGCGACCTGGGACTGGCGCCTTCCGGAGGTCGCACAGCCGGGGCGTGCCAGCCTTTCGGTGTCCTGTCTCGGCGCGGGCTCGGTCACCCGGCTCGTCACGGTGGTCGGCACGTTGGTCCCTCCGAAGATTGTCGTCGCCGACCAGGGCTTCTCGGTTCGCGTGAGGACCGTCAGGCGCCGCAGCGAGCTTCGGCCTCATGCTGAAGAACACGTCGCCGAACGCCGACGCGCTCAGTGTGTACGTCCTCGTCAACTTCCTCATGGCCGACGGCCAGGCGATCGGAACCAAGACCGAGACGATCGACGCGATCCCCGGCGGCACCACTTTCGCCTACGGGGGCGTGCTCAACTTCCCCGGTGCGGCGCCGGTTGTGCGGCTCGAGGTCGTCGTCAAGGTCGGAGGTCGCCAGCGTCACGTGATCCGGCAGCCGCTCGTACAGAGCATCGGCATCGCGCCGGGACTGCGGGACGCCATGTGGGTGGGCGAGGTCAACGGGGAAATCGTCAATGATCACCCCTCGTTGAACGTAGAGCGCATGAAGCTTTCGACGGTCGTATTCGACGCCAGCGGCGTCATCGTCGGCGGCGGCAGCGGGTACGCGACCGCACTGCTTCCGCCTGGCACGCGGGAGGTCTTCACGATCAACTCCGGTGTCGACGCGATTCCGTGGGCGCGGGCTGCGCGAGCCGCCGTCAGTACTTTCGCGACCTACACGCCCTAGCAGCCGCGCTGCGGCGGCCCGCGGGCCGCACACTTCCTCATGCTTTGCCGATGGACCGACCGATGAACCGCTAGAGTCCTGGTTCGGGGGCGAGGCAACGGGAGGAGTCGGGATGACGGGTGGTCAGCTGCTGATCGCGCTCACACTGGGCGCCGCGGCTCTCGCGCTGTGGTCCTATGTCCGGTGGCCCGGCGCTGCTCCCGCGACGATGAAGGGAGCGATCGTGCGGGTCGTGATCGCGCTCGCGCTGCTCCGGGTCGGAGTCAGCGTGCTCGACATCGGCAGTCGGGGCGTCTCCGTTCGTCGCGATCGTGGTCGTCGTCGGCTCGGTGGTGCCGGTGCTGACCTTCGCGTTCCTCGCGTCGATCTGGTTCATGAAGGCGTGCGCCGATCAGATGAACGGCGGCGTGTAGCCGCTAGCGCGGGTCGAGCAGCGTCGCCCGGAACTCCGGGTGCGGTGACGCCCAGGCCTTGACGAAGAACAGCAGCTCGGTCGCGGCATGCGCCGTGTCGCCGCCGTCCAGGAGCCATGGCACGAACACCTGCACGGTGTTCTGTGAGGTTCGTGCAGCCAGGCAATCCGTCTCGTTCAGGGCGTTCACGAGCTTGGCGGCAAGTTCTGGATGACTGATCAGAAGCTTCATAGTGCTGCAGTGAGTATCGAGGACGGGCTCGCGGGTTACAGGACCCGATCGGGTAGGTCGCGCAAGCGGAAGGGGTAGTGCGGCTGCCGGCGTGAGTCTGGCTACTGCTTGGGACGCGGCGGGTTAGCGTCGCGCGGCCGTTCCGCAGAGAGGCGCTCGAGCAGTCGGCGCGCGCGCTCGACCGCGGTTGCCACAGTGCCGGCCGGTGTGGCCAGCCTCTGAGGCGGCGGATTCGATGCGCTCCAACTCGGCATTGCACCAAGCATCGCGGGCCCCGCGTTCCCCAGCCTTCCGTCATCCGGGCGGTTCACGCCGCCCACCCGGGTGGTCCCCAGGGTCAGCCCGTTCCGCCCACCCGAAAGGACGCCCTGAACACCACCTACGGGTGGGGAGGGACGCGGACGCCGTCCCCACGATGTGTGCAGTGGGTAATTGCGCCCGTCGCGCGCACTGCGCGGCCCTCGAAAAGGAGCGTCAAACGTTGAGCGATCTGCGGTCTTCCAGGAACGACGCGAGCGGGAGAGCCCGTACTCGCCGAGCACATGTCCTTCCGGCAGTGCTGGCGGTGCTCGTCGCCCTGCTGTGGGCGGGTCTGGCTTCCGGCCCCGCGAACGCGGCGAATCCCGCGGCCGACATCGAGCAGTGCCGCAACGGGACGTTTGCGTCCCCGCAGCAGTGCATCGACGGCGCGTGGCAGACGGGTAACGCCGGCGCGAGCAACTCGCACTACCGCGAGGGCGACTCTGTCCCCTTCCGCGCCAAGCTCATCAACCTGTCGACCTCAGGCAGCCACACGCTGGTGATCCAGTACGACACGATCGACAGCGGCGCGCATGCCTATGACTATCTGACCTCGTACAACCGGACCCAGCCGGCGGTCGATGTCTGCCACGACATCTCGCCGTGCGGTGGAGGCTCGTCCGCCGCGATTCCGGTCGACGCGTCGATCGCCTTCGCGAATCCGAGCTCGACGCAGGTGCCGGGTGAGATCTGGATCTGGAACGGGTCGATTACGGGTGTCGCCTACGGCAGCAGCGATCCGGCCGGCAAGCGCTCCGTGATCGTCAACTTCACGGCGACGAGCTCGACCGTCGTGCTCGCGTGGGGTGGCCACATCGCCTCGCAGATCGATTGGGGTGCCGGAAACAGCGCCGGGTCGATCTCCGGGTCGCCGTACCACATGCGGCTCCTCGATCTCGACAACGACGGGCTCGGCAACATGGACCGCTCGCTGTCCGCGGCGTCGGTCGCGCCGGTGCCGGCAACCTTCACGACCCAGGTAAGCGCGGCGTCGATCGCGCTCGGCCAGTCGGTGACGGACCTCGCAACGCTTGCTGGGCCGAACGGCCCGGTCAGCGGCAACGTGGCCTTCTTTGTCTGCGGCCCGAGTCTTGTCTCCAATCCGGACTGCACGAGCGGTGGCAGCGCAGTCGGCTCCGCAGTCGGGGTCGCGGGCGGCAATGCGACCTCACCCGCCTTCTCACCGACCCTGCCCGGGAAGTACTGCTTCCGGGCTCAGTACACACCGGATCTCTTCGCCCAGTACTCGCCGGGCAACCACACGAATCTGACCACAGAGTGCTTCGAGGCGGTTCAGCCACTCGGAAGCCTCCGCGTGGTCAAGCAGGTCGTGAACGACAACGGCGGCACGAAGCTCGCAGGCGACTTCACCCTGCACGTGAAGAGCGGCGGAACGGATGTCGCGGGCAGCCCGGCGGCCGGCTCGGCCACGGGTACGGTCTACACGCTCGCCTCCGGCAGCTACACGGTCAGCGAGGATGCGCCCACGACGGGCTACGCCCAGACCGGCTTCAGCGGCGACTGCGACTCGAGCGGCGCAGTCACGGTCGTACCGGGTGTCCAGAAGACCTGCACGATCACAAACGACGACCAGGCAGCGAAGCTGATCGTGATCAAGCACGTGATCAACGACGAGGCCGGCAACAAGACGGCCGCCGACTTCACGATGGTCGTGACGGGCACGACGCCGAGCCCGGCGAGCTTCGCCGGCGCCGAGGCGCCCGGCAAGCAAGTCGCGATCCGGCCCGGCTCGTATGCCGTCTCCGAGTCCGGCCCCGCGGGCTACGCCGCGTCGCTCTCGAGCGAGTGCACCGGCACGATCGCTCTCGGCGAGACGAAGACCTGCACGATCACGAACGACGACCTCGACACCCCGAGCTCGATTCAGGTGACGAAGTCGGCCAATCCGACCTCGCTGCCGGAGCCCGGCGGCAGTGCGACCTTCTCCGTCACGGTGCAGAACACCTCAGTCGTGGACGCGGTCACGATCTCGAGCCTCACCGATGACGTGTACGGCAACCTCGATGCGAAGGGCACGCTGCGATGTGCCGCAGACGATCGTCGCGGGCGGCAGCTACAGCTGCTCCTTCAGCGGTGCGGTCAGCGGCAACGCCGGGAGCTCACACGTCGATGTCGTCACCGCCTCGGGCGCCGACGACGATGGCAATCCGGTCTCGGCGCACGATGACGCGACCGTTGCGATCACCGACGTGCCTGGCTCGATCACGGTGACGAAGTCGGCGAACCCGACCTCTCTGCCGGAACCGGGCGGGAGTGCGACGTTCTCCGTCATGGTCGAGAACACCTCGGCCGTGGACTCGGTCACGATCTCGAGCCTCACGGACGACGTGTATGGCGACCTGGACGGCCAGGGCACCTGCGACGTGCCGCAGACGATCGCCGCGGGCGGCAGCTACAGCTGTTCCTTCAGTGGCCCGGTCAGCGGCAACGCCGGCAGCTCACACGTCGACGTCGTCACCGCCTCAGGCGCCGACGACGACGGCAACGCCGTCTCGGCGCACGACGATGCGACTGTCCGGATCACTGATCTGGCCAGCTCGATTCTCGTGACGAAGTCGGCGAGCCCGACCTCATTGCCGGAGCCGGGTGGGACCGCGACCTTCTCGGTCACGATCCAGAACACCTCTGCGGTCGACTCGGTGACGATTTCGAGTCTCGTCGACGATGTCTACGGCGACCTCGACGGGAAGGGCACCTGCGACGTGCCGCAGACCATTGCGCCCGGCGCCAGCTACGACTGTTCTTTCAGCGGCGCGGTCAGCGGCAACGCCGGCAGCTCGCACAGGGACGAGATCACAGCGTCCGGCACGGACGACGACGGCAACCCCGTCTCCGGCAAGGACGACGCGACCGTCGCGATCACCGATCTGCCGAGCTCGATCACGGTGACGAAGTCGGCGAATCCGACTTCGCTGCCGGAGCCGGGTGGCAGCGCGACATTCTCGGCCACGGTCGAGAACACGTCTGCCGTGGACTCGGTCACGATCACGAGCCTCGTCGACGATGTCTACGGCGACCTCGACGGGAAGGGCACCTGCGATGTGCCGCAGACACTGGCCGCCGGGGCGAGCTACAGCTGTTCCTTCAGCGGCGCGGTCAGCGGCAACGCCGGCAGCTCGCACAGGGACGAGATCACGGCGTCCGGCACCGACGACGACGGCAATCCCGTCTCCGGCAAGGACGACGCGACCGTCGCGATCACCGATCTGCCGAGCTCGATCACGGTGACGAAGTCGGCGAGCCCGTCTTCGATCCAGGAGCCGGGCGGCACCGCGACGTTCTCCGTCTCGGTGAAGAACACGTCGGCGGTCGATTCGATCTCGATCACGAGTCTGACGGACAACGTGTACGGGAACCTCGACGGGAAAGGCACGTGCGACGTGCCGCAGACGCTGGCTGCGGGAGCGAGCTACACGTGCTCCTTCACCGGCCCGGTTAGCGGCGGCGCGGGCAGCTCGCACGTCGACGTCGTCACCGCCTCGGGCTTCGACGACGACGAGAACGAGATCTCCGGCAGCGACGACGCGACCGTGACGATCACGGCTGCGCCGACGCCGCCCCCGACGCCGCCGGCTCCGCCGGCTCCGCTTGTGGTCGAGGCCGCAGTGTCGCCGGCGATCGACCTCTCGATCACGAAGGCCGACCGTCCCGACCCGGTCTTCGTCGGCGCCCGGTTGACGTACACACTCACGGTTCGGAACGCCGGCCCGGACACCGCGACGAACGTCCGGGTGAGCGATGCACTTCCGGCAGCGACGACCTTCGTCTCCGTGACGAGCAGCCAGGGCACGTGCACAGGCGGGCGCGTCGTGCGCTGCAGCCTGGGCTCGATCGCCCCCGGCGGACGTGCAGTCATCACGATCGTCGTCCGGCCAACCGAGCCCGGCGCACTGATCAACACGGCGACTGTCGTCGGTGCGGAGCCCGAGGCCAACACGGCCAACAACCGGGCCAGCACGCCGACCCTGGTCAAGGGTCCGTTCCGGCCGCCCGTGGCCACCTGCCCCGCGCTCACGGTGCAGCCGCGGTCGCTCTCGGCGGGCCAGCGCGGCGTCGTCAAGGTGCTCGTGACCGACAAGGGTCGGGGCGTCCGAGGCGTGCGGATCCTGATCAACGGCCCGGGCCTGTGGAAGGCTGCGACGACCGACGGCCGCGGCCGCGTCGCGATCTCGGTGCGACCGCCTCGCGCGGGTATCGCCGAGATCCGGATGACGAATCAGCCCAGTCGGTGCTCAACGAGGAGAATCGGTGTCGTCGGCGTCTTCCAGCCGCCGTCCGTCACGGGCTAGCCTCGTCGGCTGCCTCGCGCTCGCGCTTCTCGCCTGGACGGGAGAAGCGCGAGCGGAGGCAGCACACGCGAACGTGCCCGCGGCCGGGCACATCAGCTGGGCCCAGGTGGCAGTACGGGCGACGCCGAGCCGGGTGGCGCCCCGAACGACCGTCCTGACGCAGTTCCGCGCCGACTTCACGCCTCGCGTCGTTCTCGCTCTCGGTGTCCGGCGCGACGCACGGGGCCGTCCGGCCTGGTACCGCATCAGTCTGCCCGGCCGGCCCAACGGGCGGACCGGTTGGGTTCCCGCCGCCAGCCTGGAGCTGAGGCCGGTCAAGAAAGAGATCGTGATCGACCGCAGCGAACGAACTCTCGAGCTGCGAAATGCCGGCCGCGTCGAGCTGCGCACGCGGGTCGCGGTCGGTGCCTACGGGATGGAGACGCCCCTCGGCCGCTTCTACGTCATGGCGAAGTTCCAGCCGACGGCACCGATCCTCGGCGCGTTCGCCTTCGAGACGAGCGCCTATTCGAAGCTGAGCGAGTGGCCCGGAGGCGGGATCGTCGGGATCCACGGCACGGATGCGCCGTATCTGCTCGGGCAGGCCGTCTCGCACGGATGCGTCCGGGTCGCGAACGAGGCGATCCTCCGCCTGGGCAAGCTCGTCCCCGTCGGAACGCCGATCAGAATCGTCGCCTAGCCGGCGGCGGCGACGAACGACGACGCAGACGCGGTCACCCGGTAGCCGCGGTCCTCGAAGCGGTGCGCCTGCACGAAGCGCTGCCAGCTGCCGCCTCGGGCCGCCGCGACTCCGAGCCCCTCGAACCTGTACGAGAAGCGGTTGCAGACGCGCGCCCCGCCGTCCCACGTCTCGGCGGTCGCGATCGGCTGGAAGCGCCCGCTGCTAGCCGGCAGGTGGATGGGCGCCGACACGGGCTTGCCGTTCAGCCACACACGCCACCAGTCGGGCCGGTTCGCGAGCTCGAGCACGGCGACGCGATGGCGTTGCCCCTCGGAGACCTGGGCATCGATCGCGTGGTAGCGGGCGGGCGCGCCACCGGTCGTGACCTCGTAGTAGAGGTTGCTGCCGGTGCCGTGAAATGCGCTCAATCCCACCTGGAGCCACTGGTCGCTGCCGTTCGGCCCGAGTCCCGCGCCACCAACACCGACCCAGGCGGCGACGTGACCGCTCCGCACGTCCGGCCTGGCGAGCGCCACGAGCGTCGCTTTGACGCCGTGACCGCGGTTCGCGCTCTGGAAGCCTGCATACGAGTACCCGGCCTTGCCGCAAGGCTCGAGCGCGGCCGCCTCGGGTGGCGACGCAAGTGCGGCGCTGACTGCGCATGCCACGGCGCACGCTGTCCCGAGCAGCCGCGTGAGCGAGGTTCCGATCGCCGGTCGGACGTGCACATCGGGGTCATCGGGAGGCTCGTGCAGCCAGCTGATCCCTCGATCTTGCGATCAACGTGCGGAGGAGCCGAAGCGGGTTTCAGGCAGGCGTTGCGGCCGAGGTAACCCAGCGGGGCAGTCTCGCTCTGACGATCGTCGGCCCGCCCGCTCGGCTCTCGATCTCGAGTCGGCCGCCGAGCAGCCGCAGGCGCTCGCGCATGCCCGCGAGGCCGATGCCGCTCTGTGCCGTCCTCGTCGGGCACGACGCCTTCGGGGTCGAAGCCGTGGCCGTCGTCGCGGATCTCCATGCAGACGCCCTCGACGGCGTCCTCGCGCAGCTCGACGGCAACCGCGCGGCTGCCGCTGTGCTGCTTGATGTTGCTGAGCGCCTCCTGCAGAACGCGCAGGAGCGCGATCCGCTGTGATGCGCTGAGCGCATCGAAGGACCCGTGACGCACGATCGACGTCGAGATCCCCGTCCGCCGACTCAGCGTTGTGAGCTCTCGCCCGACCGCGTCCGGCAGCGGCTGTTCGAGCAGCGAGCGCGGCTCGAGCGAATGCGCGAGGTCTCGCAGGTCCTGATGGAGCTCGGCCAGCTGCGACTCGAGGTCGGCGAAGCGGCCGACGACCGGCTCGCGGTGCTCGCGCCCGACCAGCATGACCATCTGGTCGCGCAGTAGGCGAACGTCCTGTGCCAGGGCGTAGACCTGTTGGAGTGGACCGTCGTGAAGGTCGTATCCCAGGCGGACGAGCAGCCGCTCGTTCGCCGCTGCCGGGCTGGGCTCGTGTTCGCTCGCTCCGGTCATCGTGCCGTTCATGCGCGCAGCCGGCCTACGCAGACTCGGCGGTAGCTGCTGCAACGAGACCCATGCGATAGGCATACCGAGCCGCTTCGGTCCGGCTCGAGATTTCGAGCTTCCGGTAGATGTTGCGCAGGTGAAACTTGACGGTCTGCTCGCTGATCCAGAGCTGGCGGCCGATCTCGCGGTTCGACAGCCCACGTGCGACCGCCTCGAGAACGACACCTTCGCGATCACTGAGGGGAGTCGTTCCGGCATCGCTGGCGGCGCCGAGCGGCTCCTTCGCTCCCCAGACCGCGAACGGCTGACCCGAGACCGCCTTGCGCACGACATCCGCGAGATCGACAGGCTCGACCGTCTTGACCACGTATCCGAGCGCACCTGCCTGACGGGCCGCCTCGATCTGCGCCTCGTCGCTGTAGCTCGAGAGGATCACGACCGCAATCGTGGGATCGTGCTTGCGAAGCCGCTCCAGGCAGGCGAGGCCGTCGAGCTCGGGCATCCGCAGGTCGAGCAACACGACGTCCGGCTTCGTCTCGCGGACCGCAGGAACGACCTGGGTGCCGACCGAGACCTCACCGACGATCTCAAAATCCTCCACCTCGGCGAACGCGCGCCTGACCGCGGCCAGCATGAGCCGATGGTCGTCCGCCACGAGTACTCGAAGTGTGTCCAACTGCCGCAGTCCTTTCTGAGTGCGTTCCGTTTGAAGGATCGCCTTGCAGAACCATCGGCCATTCCTGGTGACGGTGCGTCCCCCATCCGAGCGATGGCTATTCGCTCGTGCGGGGCGCGGTTGCGCCCCGCACGAGCGCCCTCGTACTCTCAGCCGTGGTGCGCGTGGGCGAGCGTTGAGACGCACTTGCCGAACGCGTTCGCCTTCGTGCCGTACTTCGCGACGAAGGCGGTAGTGCCGAGCTCCTTGCGCTCCGCCTTGCATGAGCGGGCCGCGTTCACCGTGGCTTGCCGGTCAACCACGGACGCGGCGTGCCGCTTCGACTGGACGCAGCGCAGGAGGGCGTTCGCGCCCTTCTTGCCGCTCCCGTAGAACTGATCGAAGGTCTTGTCGCCGTGCGCCGCTGCGAAGCCGGCGTCGGCCTGCTCCGCCTTGCACGCGGCCTCGGCCTCGTTGCGGTTCTGATGCTCGAGGCGAGTCCACTTCGAGACGCACTTGCCGAAAGCGTTCGACTTGTCGGCGTTCGTGCCGTACGACGAGTTGAATGTCGCCTCGCCGAGGCTGGTACGCAGTGCCTGACAGGCTCGGGCGCCGTTGGCTTTGTCGGATGCTGTCGCCGCGTCGGCGAACGCCGCCGCCGGCAGCAGCACGGCTGCGACGAGGCCGATGGTGAGAATTCTGAGCTTCATCCTGGTTCCTCCATTTTGGGCCGTCCATTTGCAGGTAAAGAGCCTGGACGAAGCATTGGTCCCTTCTGACGCCCGCGCATCAGAGCGATGTAAAGCCACATTCGGGCTATGTAAAAGGTGGAGCTGCGGGCGGTCACCTCGCCCCCGGCGGCTCAGCGAGCTTCACGAGCGCGGCGAAATGCGAGAGAATTCGATCGACGATGGTGCGACTCGAGAACTCCCGAGTCTTCCCGGTGGAACGTGAGGTCGGCTTCGACTACGTCACGGCTCCGGCGAACTGGCCCGAGTTCTGGCCCGACCTCGTCGACATCCCGGATCTCGACCGTACGACGTGGCAGAAGGCCGGCGATACGGCTCGGCTGCGGATGCGCCTCGCCGGGCGCACGACTGAGCTGCACATGACGCTCGACGAGCTACGGCGCCCGGCACTCGTCCGCTACCACAGCACCCAGCAAGGCGTGCCCGACGCGGCGCACGAACGGCACTTCGAACCCGCTGCCGGGGGGTTCGACTACCGCCTGGTCGTCAGCTTCGAGCCGCGTTCCGGTCTCGCGGGCCTCTTCGACCGGACGGTAGTCCGATACGCCGCTGCACGAGCGTTGCGCAAGACGCTCGACAACCTGTCAGAGCGACTCCGCTAGCCGAGCCAGGTAATTCGATACTTCTCCGACGCGGCCGCGTACTGAAGGCTAACGCGAGAGCGTCAGGCGATCGTCTCGACGGGCATCGCCTCGGGCTGAGGGATGCGCGAGTCGATCTCCACGATCCGGCTCTCTGCCGCCGCGACGAGGATGCCGCGGGCGACGTCGACGACGTGCAGGCCGAGGCTCCCCGACGCGCGCTCCGGCCGGCCGGCCGCGATCGCCTCGACGAGCTCGTGCAGGCCGATGCCGCGCGCATCGCGATCTCCGCGCGCGACGAAGGGGACGTCCTGCCAGCCGTCCCGCCCGCGGCGCATGCGAAGCGGGCCGTCGAAGCCGTTCGGGTCCGGGAACGAGATCACTCCGTCGGTCCCGTGGAGCTCGAGGTCGCAGACGTACTGGCCGTTGGTCTCGAAACTCGCGACGAGGTTCGCAGTGACGCCGTTGTCGAGCTCCATGGCCGCAGTCGCGTGCGACGGCGTCGCCACGTCGAACCGCTCGCCTGCCCGCGGGCCGATCTGGATCGTGCGCTCGCGTGTCCGCGTCGATGCGAAGCCGGCGACGCGCGCCACCGGGCCGAGCAGCGAGACGATCGCGGTGAGGTAGTACGGCCCCATGTCGAGCAGCGGGCCGGCACCGTCGGCGAAGAAGATGTCCGGGTTGGGGTGCCAGGTCTCCTGACCGCCGACGAGCACCGCCGCGCTCACGGACAAGCGGCTCGCCGATCGCGCCGGCGTCGAGCAGCGCTCGGCCGGCCTGGTAGGCGCTGCCGAGGAAGGTGTCCGGCGCGCAGCCGACTCGCAGTCCGAGCCGGCTAGCCTCGGCGACGAGCTCAGCGGCGTCGGCGGTTTCCGTGGCCAGCGGCTTCTCGGTGTAAACGTGCTTTCCCGCCGCGAGGCAGGCGCGGATCACGCTCACGTGCGCGGCCGGGGGAGTCAGGTTGAGGACGATGTCGATCGACGGTTCGCCGATGAGCTCGTCCACGGAAGCGACCTCGAGGTGGTGGGCCTCGGCCAGCGCCTCCGCCTGCGACCGGTCGAGATCGGCGCACGCCACGAGCTCGAAGGAGTCGAAGGCCTTCGCGTTTTCCGCGTACTGACGGCTGATCACACCGCAGCCGAGGACGCCCACTCGCGCAGGCGTGTTCATGCGACCACGTCGGCGACCATCGCGGTCAGAGCGTCGAACGAGCGCCTGGCGGCGTCGAGCGACGGTCCGTCGGTCTCGTCCTGCTCGACGAGCAGCCACTCGGCGCCGGCCGCGATCGCGGCCGGCGCGACCCGTTCGTAGCCGACCAACCCGTCGCCGACCGGAGCGAACGCGCCCGGCTCGCGGCTCGAGAAGTCCTTCACGTGCACGAGCGGGCACCGGCCGCGAGCGCGTCCGAGGAGGGAGAGCGGGTCCGCGCCCGCGTACCAGGCCCAGCCGAGGTCGAGCTCCAGGAAGACCGCATCGGCGGCGAGCAAGTCGTCCAGGAAGCTGGCGCCGCCGTCACGCGGCTTCACCTCGGCGTCGTGATTGTGGAAGCCGAGCTGGAGCCCGTGTGCCGCTGCGGAGGCGGCTGCGGCCGTCAGGCGGCCCACGAGATCCGGGCCGAGCTCCGACGGATCGACCCAGCTGACCGCCAGCCGCTGCCAGCCGAGCGTCGCGGGCCTCCGCCGCCAGGGCAGGCAGGTCGGCCTCGATCACCTCGAGCGACGCGTGGCGGCCGCAGGCGACCAGCCCGGTGTCGGCGAGCCACGAGGCGACCTCGTCCGGCTCGTGGCCGTGGAGGTCGAAGAGCTCGACGCCCTCGTAGCCCATCTCTGCGACCTCGCGCAGGGTCGGCTCGAACGCGCCGGCGCACTCGCCCCGGACGGTCCAGAGCATCAGGCCGATACGGGCCATGTGTGCCCCTCTCGCCGCGAGGCGGCGAAGTCGCGGTACCAGTAGTAGCTCGACTTCGGCACGCGTTCGAGCGTTGCGTAGTCGACGTAGACGATCCCGAACCGCTTCCCGTAGCCGTGCGACCACTCGAAGTTGTCGAGCAGCGACCAGACGTAGTAGCCCCGGATCGGCACGCCGTCGGCGATGGCGCGGGCGACGGCGTCGAGGTGACCGGCGAGATAGGCCTCGCGCTCCGGGTCGAGGACCGAGCCGTCGTGCAGGCGCACGTCGCCGAAAGCGGCTCCGTTCTCGGTGACGTAGATCGCCTTGCGGTGCGTAGTCGCGAGCGACGCGAGCCAGGCACGCGTGGAATCCGTCCGGATTGACCTCCCAGCCCATGTCGGTGTAGGTGGCGCCGGGGATGTGCGCCATCCCGGGGATGGTCTGTCCGTCGCTCACGGGCTCGGCCAGGATGCGGAAGTAGTAGTTGACGCCGAGAAAGTCGATCGGCGCGGAGATCGTCTCGAGGTCGCCGGCCTGAACAGGCGGGGCGTACGGCAGGTCGTCCGGGTACTCGCCGCGGAACAGGGGGTCGAGAAACCAGCGGTTCAGGTTGCCGTCGATGACGCGCGCGGACTCTGCGTGCTCGGGGGAGGTGTCGGCCGGCTCGACGTGCGCCAGGTTCAACGTGATGCCGACGTCGGCGCCGGGTGACAGTTCGCGCAGCACCGGCAGCGCCCAGCCGTGGGAGAGGAGGAGGTGGTGCGCGGCGGCGACCGCGTCCTCGTCGCTCGTCCGCCCGGGCGCGTGCACGCCCCAGCCGTAGCCGAGCCAGGAGGCAACCCACGGCTCGTTGTGCGTCACCCAGTGCTTGACGCGGTCGCCGAGCCGCGACGCGACGGCTTCTGCGTAGCCGACGAATGCCTCGGCGGTCGCGCGCTCGGGCCAGCCGCCGGCGTCCTCGAGCGCCTGGGGAAGATCCCAGTGATAGAGGGTGACGCAAGGCGCGATCCCGTTTGCCAGCAGTTCGTCGACGAGCCGGTCGTAGAAGTCCAGGCCCGCCTCGTTCACGCGGCCGGTGCCGTCGGGCAGCACACGCGGCCAGGCGATCGAAAACCGGAACGAGTCGAGCCCGAGGTCGCGCATCAGCGCGATGTCTTCCGGGAAGCGGCGGTAGAAGTCGCAGGCGACCGCGCCGCTGTCGCCGTTCCGGACCTTGCCCGGAGTCGCGCAGAAGCGATCCCAGATGCTGACGCCGCGGCCGTCGGCCTCGGTCGCGCCCTCGATCTGGTACGCCGCCGTGGCCGCGCCCCAGACGAACCCTGGTGGGAAGGTGGGCTCAGACATCGGGTCCCGGCGCCGTCACGTGACAGCGTGCGCTCTGTGATCGACGGGCCTCGACGAGCTCGGGCGTCCGTTGCGAACAGACCGCGACCGCGAGCGGGCAGCGCTCGACGAAGCGACAGCCGGCGACGGGGTCGACGGCCCCGTACTGCGTGCGGCGGGCCGGGACGCTCTCGAGCCGCACGCCGGCACGCGGATTCGGGACGGCCGAGAGGAGAAGGCGCGTGTAGGGGTGCAGCGGATTCTGCAGCACCGCTTCGATCGGCCCCTGCTCGACGATCTGCCCGGCGTACATCACGAGCATCTCGTCGGCGACGTACCGAGCACTCGCGAGATCGTGCGTGACGTAGAGGAAGGCGAGATCGCGCTCCTCCTTCAGCGTCAGTATCAGGTTCAGGATCCCGATTCGGATCGAGACGTCGAGCATCGAGGTCGGCTCGTCGGCGAGGATCACGCTCGGCTCGACAGCGAGGGCGCGCGCGATCGCGACCCGCTGCCGCTGCCCGCCCGAGAGCTCGTGCGGGTACTTCGCGGCGTATCCCTCAGGGGGAACGAGGCCGACGGTCGAGAGCAGCTCGTGTACCCGGTCCGTGACGGCGTTCGGCGGCACGATGCCATGGATCTTCAGCGGCCGTTCGATGTGGTGAGCGATGGTCTTCACCGGGTTCAGCGACCCGAACGGATCCTGGAAGATCATCTGCACCTGCGACCGGTAGCGAAGGAGCTTCTTGCGGCTGGTCGCGCGGGTCGCGTCCGCGCCTTCGTAGAGGACGGTGCCGGAGGTCGGGTCGTACAGCCGTGCGAGCATCCGCGCGACCGTGCTCTTCCCGCTACCGCTCTCGCCGACGAGCGCGGTGACGGTCCCGGGGCGGAGCGTGAAGCTGACATCGTCGACCGCGTGGAGCTTGGCGCCGCGTGCGAACAGGCGCGCGCCGCCGGCGTTGAAGTGCTTCGTCAGGTGCTGGACGTCGAGCGTCGTGCTCACGCTGAGCCCTCCACGAGATGGCAGGCGACGAAGTGATTCGGCGCGACCTGCTTCAGCGCCGGCTTCTCTCCGAGCTGACGCGTGTAGAGCGCCGCGTTCGACGGAATGCAGTGCGGGCAGCGCGGATGGAAGCGGCAGCCGCTCGGCGGGTCGCTGAGGTCCGGGGGCATGCCCGGGATGCCGGTCATCCGCACGAGCGGGCCCGTGAGCGGCGGGAACGAGCTCAGAAGTCCCTGCGTGTACGGATGCTTCGCCTCGGCGAGCAGGTCGCGTGCCGCCGCTGTCTCGACGATCTCGCCGGCGTACATGATCCCGATCCGGTCGGCGAACTCGACGAGCAGGGACAGGTCGTGCGTGATGAAGAGCACGGCGAAATCGAGCTCCCGCTTCAGGGCCTCGAACTGCTGCAGGATCTCGCGCTGGACGACGACGTCGAGCGCCGTCGTCGGCTCGTCGAGGATCACGAGCTCGGGGTGGAGCGCGAGGGCCATCGCGATGATCACGCGTTGCCGCATGCCCCCGGAGAGCTCGTGTGGATACGAGCGGATGCGGTGCGGGTCGATCCCGACCATCTCGAGCAGCGCGGCCGCGCGCACGAGCGACTGCTTCTTGGAGATGCGCTCGTGTGCCTGCATCATGTCGATGAACTGATCACCGATCCGCAGCACCGGGTTGAGCGCGTTCATCGCGCTCTGAAAGACCATCGAGACGTTGCGCCAGCGGTACTTGCGAAGCTCCTCGCGGCTCTTGCCGAGGAGGTTCTCGCCCCGGAAGCGAATCTCGCCTCCGGTCACGCGGGCGGGCTCGCGCAGGATCTGCAGGATCGCGTTGCCCGTCGTGCTCTTGCCACACCCGGACTCGCCCGCAAGGCCGAAGATCTCGCCGGCGCGGATCTGGAGGTCGATGTGGTCGACGGCGCGCACGCGCTTGCCCGGGACCTCGTAGTCCACGACGAGCTGGCGCAGCTCCACGAGCACCTCGCGTTCGACGGCAGCGGGAACGGACACGGTATCCCGTTCGAGCACGGTCACTCCGCCTCCTGCGGCGGATCCAGAGCCGACCGGCCGCCGGCGAAGCTGCGGAGGATGCCGCGCCGCTTGCGCCTGCGGCGCAGACGCGGGTTCGACAGCTCGTCGATCCCGTAGTTCACCAGCACGAGTGCGGCAACCGACAGGGCGAGCGCGGTGCCGGGGAAGAAGAAGTGCCACCACTCACCCTGGAGCACCGCCGAGTTGTTCTGCGCCCAGTACATCGTCGCGCCCCAGCTCGTCTTGTTGATGTCGGCCAGCCCGAGGAACTCGAGGCCTGCTTCGAAGAGGATCGAGATGTAGAACACGAGCAGGAACGCCGCCGCGATGCGGCTGACCATGTTGGACATGATCTCGTTGAAGACGATCCGCCGCGTCGACTCTCCCGCCACCTGAGCGGCGAGCACGAAGTCGCGGTTGCGGAGCGACAGCGCCTGCCCGCGCAGGATCCGCGCCTCGATTGCCCACGTCGACAGGCCGATGATCAGCACGAGCATCCCGGGTCCCCGGTTCTCCACGAACGAGGCGATCACGATCAGCAGCGGCAGCGTCGGGATCACGAGAAAGACGTTGGTGACGAGGTTGATGACGTCGTCTGTCAAGCCGCCGCGGTAGGCAGCGAGGAGCCCGAGGGTCACGGCGATACTCGTCGAAAGGATCGCGGCGAGCGCCCCGACGGCGAGTGACTGTCGTGCCCCCCAGACGACCTGCGAGAAGACGTCGTAGCCCTGGTCGGTGGTGCCGAAGAAGAACTCCCGGCCCGGGGGCTGGCCGGGGAGGCCGACGATGTCGCTCGGACTGTTCGTCGCGAGCCAGGGAGCGGCGATAGCGCAGCCGACGATCGTGCCGAAGATCAGGATGCCGAGCCGCGACTTCCAGTTCCCGAGCAGGAGGCGCACCCAGAGTGGCGTGCGGAAGCGCCGGCGCGGGCCGCCGAGCCCGAGGGCGGCGACCTCCGCCTCAGCGCCCGCGGGCGCGACGAGCTCGAGGTCGGCGAGGTTGCTCACGACGTCCGGACTCGCGGGTCGAGGACCACGTACAGCAGGTCCATGATCAGGTTCGCGACCAGCACACAGCCGGAGAGGACGAGCAGCAGCGCCTGGGTCAGCGGGTAGTCGGAGCCGAGAGCCGCCTGCTGGAGGGTCAAGCCGACACCCGGATAGCTGAAGACGAACTCGATGAAGACGAGCCCGCCGACCGCGGCGCCGAACTGCGATGCGAAACCTGTGAGTGGGGGCAGGATCGCGTTGCGCCCGGCGTACATCGTCATCACGCGAGAATCCTTCAGGCCCTTGGCGTGGCCCATGCCCACGTAGTCCTCTTCGACGGTGTTGATCATCACGTTGCGCATGTTCAGGAGCCAGCCGCCTGCGAAGACAGCGACGATGATCAGCGCGGGCAGCGTCCCGTGGGCGATCGCGCTGCGCATGAAGGTCCAGTTCAGGCCCGGCTCGAGTCCGAGGTCGTAGGCGTGCTGGATCGGGAACCAGCCCCATTTCAACCCGAGGAAGTAGACGGCGAGGAGAGCCGTGAAGAAGGCGGGAAACGCGCCGAGTGTGATCAATGCCGGCGTGATGAGGTTGTCGACGAAGCCACCCCGGCGCCACGCGGCGATCATCCCGAGGGCCGTTCCGAACACGAACGCGAACATGAAGCCAATGCCGACGAGCGCGATGGAGTAGGGGAGCGTCCGCGCGATGACTTCGGAGACGGGTGTCGGGAAGTTCGACGTCGAGATGCCGAAGTTACCCGTGAAGACCTGCCCGAGGTAGCTCCAGTACGCCTGGAAGAACGGTTCCTCCTGCACATTCAGGTACTCCCGCAGGTTCTCCACCATCTGCGGGTTCGCGGCGAGCTGCGACGGCGACATCCGCGACATCAACCCGTCGAGCGGCGAGCCGGGCATCAGGCGCGGCAGCAGGAAATTGAGGGTGATCGCGCCCCACAGGGCAATCGCGTAGAAGCCGAGGCGACGGAGAATGAAGCGCATGGCCGGATTGTCTCCCTAAGTGGCTGTTGGGCGGGGTGGAGAGCCCCCGCCCAACAGCCGTTGGAGGGAACTACGAGATGGGGCTCTTCTGTGCCACGCCGCCGCTGCAGATGCGGGTCAGCGTGACTGCGTTGTCCGGGTAGCTGTTGAAGATCGGACGCGCATACCGGTTGTTCGGGGTCGGGAAGCAGTGGAAGTACTTGGTGCTGTACGTGGACCACTGCGTACCGACGAACAGCGGGATGATCGGCAGCTCCTTCAGCCAGAGCTTCTGGACCTGCGTTGCGATCTTCTTCTGCCCGTTGACGTCGAGCGTCCCCTTCCACCTGTCGAGAAGGGTCGTCGCCGGCCCGTTCTTGTAGTGGGCGAAGTTGCCGGTGTTGACAGCGTCCTCACCGGAGGGGACCCACGTGTTGTTGTGCATGTTGTTGAAGAAGTAGCCGTACGGCGAGCCGGTGGACGCGATCTGCCAGAGCAGGGTCACGAACTTCGTGCTCGTCGCGTTCGGGTACCACGAGCCCCAGTCCGGCTCGAGCTTGACGCTCGCGTCGATGCCGACGTCCTGGAGGTTCTTGGAGATGATCTGGAGTGAGGCGACCCAGTCCGACCAGCCCGAGATCACGTGGATCTGGAAGGAGACGGGGTTGCCCTTCGGGTCGAGCAGCTTGTTGCCGTCGTACTTGAACCCGTTGTCCGTGAACATCTTCTTGGCCGCGGCGGGGTCGTAGGTCGAGAGCTTCTTCGCCTCGGCCTTGACCGACGAGTCCGTCACCCACGACGGGAAGAGGTAGTTCAGCCCGACGGCGTCGGCGGGCGGCGAATAGCCGTACTCGCCGAGCTTGTAGACCTTGACGCGGTCGATCGCCATGCTGACCGCCTTGCGGTAGGCCGGCAGGCTGTACGGGTACTGGCCCGTGTCGAACATCAGCGACTGTGCGTAGGCCGTGTTGTCGTAGAACGCGTGGTAGTGCAGCGGATCCTTCGCGATGTACGCCTTCTCGACGTTCGGGACGAAGTTATGCGTCCAGTCGGCCTGCCCGCTGCGGATCTGGAGCAGCGCAGCGTCGTTCGAGGTCGCCTGGATGTACTGCACGCACGGGATCTTCGGCATGCCCGCCTGCCAGTAGTTCGGGTTCTTGTTCGTCACAAAGGACTGCCCGCTGAACTTGGCCACCTGGGTGAACGGCCCGGAGCCGACCGGGTTCGGGTTGAGGAACTTGTTGATGTCCGCGACCTTCGAGAACACGTGCTTGGGCACGATGAAGGCGGTGTTCAGGTTGACGGACACGAACTGCGAGTCCCTGGTCTTCAGCGTGATGACGACCTGATTGGAGCCCTTCTGCTTGATCGAGGCGATGTTCGTCCCCTCGCGGTAGGCACCGATGATGTCCATCGTCTTGTCCTGCTTGCCGGCCGTGAGGCTGTAGACGACGTCGGCCGCGGTGAGCGGCTTTCCGTCCGACCACTTGACGTTCTTGCGGATGTTCAGCGTGAGCTGCTTGGCGTCCTTGCTCCACGCATAGCTCTCGGCGAGCCACTTGTACTCCTTGCCACCGCCGGCCGGCGTGGTGATCACGAGCGGCTCGTACATGCCGCCGCGGACGAAGGAGGACGAGGGGATGCCCTGCACGTACGGGTTGAAGTTACGAACGAAGGCCGGATCGCCCGAGCCTGTGGCGACGAGGCACTTGTGCGCCGCTGCTGTCGTGCCCGTAAACGCCGTCGGTGCGGCGGGAGCGGCCTGCACGATGAGGACGGCGAAAAGTGCCGTCGCGCATACGATGCCGAGGCCGCCGCCGAACGCCTTGCGTCTGGAGCGGATGGAGATGTTCACGTTCCCTGCCTTTCTCTCCGGCGGTGAGGCGCGGAGGGTTCTTCATAGAACCGTTTGGGGTCGTCTTCGACCTGCGGGGACGCCGTTCTCGGCGCGATGTGTTCAGAATTTTCGCTCTTGTTACGGGAACGGTTAACAGGTCGTCTCCGCCATGTCAAGGCCTAATTCAGCGGTATCCGTGTTGACAGGGCCAAGATCCGAGGGCTAGAGTGACGTGCTTCCTGTAACCGTTTCCGGTGATAGTTTCAGGAGATCCCAATGTCCAACGCGAATACCAACCACGGCAAGCGAGCGACAATTCGCGGCGTCGCGCACGCGGCCGGGGTTTCGATCGCCACCGTGTCGCGTGTTCTGAATGGCCGACCCGACGTCGCGCCTGACACACGTGAGGCAGTGATGCGAGCGGTGCGCGAGCAGGGCTTCAGCACGAACCGGAACGCACGCGCTCTCTCCGGTGGCCGCACGGGACTGATCGGCGTCACCATCCCTCTGGTCGAGGCGGCCTACTTCGGGATCATCCTCTCGGGCGCGTCCGAGGCTCTCTACGAGCAGGACATGCGAATCGTCCTCTGCCCGACCCTTCACCAGCACGAACGCGAGGTGACCCTGCTCGACCGCCTGATGCGCGGCACGACTGACGGCGCGGTGCTCATGCTGCCGGAGGAGTCGAGCGCGGAGCTGAAAGCGCTGCAGCGGGAGTTCCCGGTCGTCGTCGTCGATCCACGCGTGTTGCTCGACGAGGGGATCCCCGTCGTCTCGGCCGCGCATGCCGCCGGCGCCCGCGCGGCGACGGAGCATCTGCTCGCTCTGGGGCACCGGCGCATCGGAGTGATCACGGGCCCGCTCGAGTGGATCGCGAGCACGGAGCGTTTGACCGGGTATCGCGGCGCGCTGGCGGCCGCCGGTGTGATGCCCGATCCCGCGCTCGTCGCCGAGTCGGACTTTCGCAATGGCCCTGTCACGGAGGCCGCTGCCGCCGCGATGCTCGACCTGTCCGATCCCCCGACGGCGATCTTTGCGTTCAACGACAACCAGGCGGTCGGAGTCATGAGGGCCGCTCGGGCCCGCGGCCTGAGCATCCCGGACGACCTCTCAGTCGTCGGCTTCGACGACTCCGAGCTCGCGGAGATCGTCGTGCCAGGGTTGACGACCGTGCGCCAGCCGCTTGCCGAGATGGGGCGGATGGCCGTGAGCTTGCTGATGCGCCTGCTCGAGAACCAGCGCGTCGATGCGCTCCGCATCGAGCTGGCGACCAAGTTCGTGGTGCGGGAGTCGACCGGGCCGGTACTCGTCCGCCGCTAGCTCGCACGCGATAGCGTGGAGGCTCGATGGATTACGTGAACCTCGGCAATACCGGACTGAGGGTCTCGCGCCTCTGCCTCGGGATGATGAGCTACGGCGCGCACGAGACCCGCCCCTGGGCGCTCGAGGAGTCCGCAGCGGAGCCGATCGTCCGCCGCGCGGTGGAGGGCGGGATCACGTTCTTCGACACCGCCGACGTCTACAACGGCGGCCAGAGCGAGGTCGTCACCGGCCGTGTTCTGCCGCGGCTCTTCGGCATGCGCGAGGAGTACGTCCTCGCGACGAAGGTCCACGGGCAGACGATGCCCGGCGAGAACGGCCGCGGCCTCTCGCGCAAGCACATCCTCGCCTCGATCGACGCGTCGCTGCAGCGGCTGGCGCACGACTACGTCGACCTCTACCAGATCCACCGCTGGGACCCGCGCACGCCGATCGAGGAGACGATGGAAGCTCTCCACGATGTCGTCAAGGCCGGCAAGGCGCGCTACATCGGTGCCAGCAGCATGTACGCCTGGCAGTTCGCGAAGGCGCAGTCGGTGGCCAAGACGCGATTCGTGTCGATGCAGAACCACTACAACCTCGTCTACCGCGAGGAGGAGCGGGAGATGATCCCGCAGTGCATCGACCAGGGTGTTGCCACCCTTCCCTGGAGCCCGCTCGCACGCGGCCTGCTCGCCGGCAACCGGACGCGAGAGGGCGAGAAGCTGACGACCCGCGCCAAGACCGACGAGTTCGGCGACAGCCTCTACACGCCGGAGGTGGACTTCGCCGTCGTCGACCGAGCGGCTGAGGTCGCCGCCGCACGCGGCGTCCCGACCGCGCAGATCGCCCTCGCGTGGGTGTTGCACAAGCCCGCTGTGACGGCGCCGATCGTCGGCGCGACGAAGGTCGAGCACCTCGAGGACGCGCTCGCGGCGGAGCCGCTCTCACTGAGCGCGGAGGAGATCGAGCGGCTCGAGGAGCCGTACGTCTCCCACGCCATCTCCGGCCACTGAGCGCCTCCAGCCCCGCGAGAGCCTGAGGCTTGACTTCATGCAGGCCGATGGCCTAGCTTCGTGGGCCTCGAAGTACGAGGAGGTGATCCCGCATGTCTGTCCCGTTTCTCAGTCCAGGGCAAACGGACGCTGGGGTGCCGAGGTTGAAGAAGCTGCTCGTCCCGGAGCTGCTCACACTCGGACTCACGCCGTTCGCCCAGAAGATCAGCGTCGACTCGACCACGTACGGACCGACCGCGGTAGCCGGCGTCCGGAAGTTCCAGGAGGCGAAGAAGCTCGAGGTCGACGGCTGCGTCGGCAAGAACACCTGGGCCGCGCTCGGAGTGAAGGAGCCGGTCGTAGGAGGCCCCAAGCCCGTCAAACCTGCCGAGAAGTTCGGGGGCAAGGTGGTCATCGCGCCCGGCGCGAACCTGCCGAATCAGGAGATCGAGGCGATGACGCTGGAGTTCATCGCGCAAATGGCGCTGCGATCGGGAAGCCGATCACGGTCACCACCGGCACCAACCACAGCAAGATGTCGGCCAGCGGCAAGGTCTCGGACCACTTCTCCGGGCATGCCTGTGACATCGGAATGTTCGCGAACGGTGGGACGGATGACAGCCCGGTCGGCGACAAGATCATGGAGGCGGCGTGCCTCCTCGCGGGCGACTCGAAAGAAGGTGCGGCTGCCAAGGCGCGCGGCGGCGGCCTCTTCACGTTCAACCACAACAATCAGCGGATCCAGTGCATCTGGAAGACGACGGAGGGAGGAAACCACCACAACCACGTTCACGTAGGGGTCCGCCCCGCGTGATGCACTAGACAACTCGGAGGACACTGCTCAGCGCGGCGTCTACGTCTTCTCGGCGACGAAAGCGATCTTGCGGACCCGTCCTTCGCGGAGCCAGTCGCTCCAGAGCCGGTGGGCGGCCAGCAGCTCGTCCAGTGCCTCGCGTCCGATCTGCGCCGCGATCTCCGTAGCGTCGGCGGCGAAGGCGTCGATCAACGAATCCGCCATGGCACGGTGGGACCCGCTGCAGTCGTCCTGCCAGCGGACACGTAGCCCGACCCGCTCCAGGCACGTGAGCATCTCCTGCAGCGGGGTGAGCCAGACCGTGTCGGCGTCGGGCATGCTCTCTCGCTCTGCCTCCGTGAGAGGCACGCCCTCTTCCAGGGTGAAGGCGAACCGCCCGCCGGTCTCGAGCGCCCGGGATATCTCCTGCAGCAGCGTCTCCTTGTCGGGAAAGGCGAGCATGGTCTCGAGCAGGAGCACCACGTCGAACGGGCCGGGAGGGATCGGAGGGATCCGCGAGACCTCGAAGCGACAGGGAAGGTCGCCGGCGCTCTCACGTGCGATGTCGATGGCGCTGGAGCTGGAGTCCACCCCCAGATAGGTGCAGCCCAGCTCCTGAGTGATGAACCGTCCGGGCCCGGCAACTCCGCAGCAGAGATCCAGCACGGAGACCCCCGGTGCGATCCCGGCCCGATCGGCCAGCGTCCGAATCTCCGAGGCGCGCATGAAGCTCTCCTGCTCGACGTACTCGCCGGGGGCGTACGCCGACACGCGGGCTCGTCGCAAGGCCCGAACGAACGGAGCGCGCTCGTCCTGGTTCATGGCCGTTCCACTCGCGCACAGTTGAACCGGATCACCGTGTTTCCCGTATTACCCGAGGTACCCAGGAACGTCCTAGCCCACGTACCGACGAACACGGAGGCACGGTGCGAGCGGTTCAAGCCGGCCCGGCGACCGGGCTGATCGCCCAGGTGCTGCTGCTCGGCGCCCTCGCGGGCACCGTCGGCCTCGGCGGCGCCGGCTGGGTCGTCGGAGTCACCTGCGGCGTGATCGCGAACGCGGCTCTGGCGCGCGGGCTCTCCCGCCACCACTCCGACCGGCTGGGCCCGGCCGACTGGGTGACCCTTGCTCGGGCGACGCTCGCCGCGGGCGTCGCGGCGCTGGTCGCGGACTCGTTCCACCAGCCCGCGCCGGTCGCGATCCTGGTGACGCTCGCGGTCGTCGCGCTCGCGCTGGACGCCGTCGACGGCTGGGTCGCGCGGCGGAGCAGGACGGCGTCGGCGTTGGGTGCGCGTTTCGACGGGGAGGTCGACGCGTTCCTGATCCTCGCCCTCAGCGTGTATGTCGCCCGCTCGGCCGGCGCGTGGGTGCTCGCGATCGGCGCGGCACGCTACGCGTTCCTCGCGGCCGGGTGGTTGCTGCCGTGGATGCGTGAGCCGCTGCCGCCGCGCTACTGGCGCAAGGTCGTCGCTGCGACTCAAGGGATCGTTCTGACGATCGCGGCCGCAGACGTCCTGCCGCTGCGTCTGACCCAAGCCGCCCTCGTCGCCGCGCTTGCCCTGCTTGCCGAGTCGTTCGGCCGCGACGTCTGGTGGCTGTGGCGCCACCGGCTCGCCACCGCACGCTCGCGCGTCGGCCCCCAGCCGCGCACGCGTGCGAGCGCGAATCGCCGCGGTGCTCACGATCCTCGCCGTTCTGCTCGCGTGGGCCGCCCTCGTCGCTCCCGACCAACCGAGTCGGCTCACGCCGAGCGCGTTCATGCGAGTGCCGGTCGAGGGTCTCGTCCTCATCGCTCTGGCCCTCGTCCTGCCCGCCACCGCTCGACGCCTCCTGGCCTGGGTCGTTGGACCGGCTCTTGGTCTGGTGGTGATCGTGAAGATCCTCAACTATCGGCTTCTTCACGACCTTCGACCGGCCGTTCGACCCCGTCGGCGACTGGAGCTACACCGGGATCGGGATCGAGACGATGCGCGACTCGATCGGCGGGACCGCCGCGAACGTGGCCCTCGTCGGCGCCGCGGTGCTCTGCGCCGCCTTCTTCGTCCTCACGACCCTGGCGGTGCTTCGCCTGACCCGGGTCGCGGCTGCCCACCGGCGCTCGTCGCTCCAGACCGTCGCGGCTCTCGGCGTCGTCTGGGTGCTCTGTTGGGCATTCGGTGCGCAACTCGTCTCCGGCGCGCCCATCGCGTCCGCGAGCGCAGCCGGCCTGGCGGTCGATGAGGTACGTGCGGTGCAGGCGGGCCTCGAGGACAACGAGATCTTCGCCGACGAGATCACGCACGATCGCTTCCGCAACACCCCGGGCAGCCAGCTGCTGACCGGCCTGCACGGCAAGGACGTCATCCTCGCGTTCGTCGAGAGCTACGGAAGGGTCGCGGTCCAGGATTCGTCCTTCTCGCCACGGGTCGATGCTGCCCTCGACAGGGGGACCAAACGACTGGAGGCGGCCGGCTTCTCCTCCCGGAGCGCCTTCCTCACCTCGTCGACGTTCGGCGGCGCCAGCTGGCTGGCGCACTCCACCATGCATTCGGGGCTCTGGGTCAACAGCCAACGACGCTACTACCAGCTCGTCAAGACCGACCGCTTCACACTCAGCAGGGCGTTCAAGCGGGCCGGGTGGCGGACCGTCGATGACGTGCCGTCGAACAACCGGGAGTGGCCGCAGGGGTCGTCGTTCTACCGCTACGACAAGGTCTACGACCGGCGCAACGTCGGATATCGCGGCCCGAGGTTCGCGTACGCCTCGATGCCCGACCAGTACGTCTTCGCGGCGCTGCAACGCCTCGAGCTCGCGAAACCCGACCGCCGTCCGGTCTTCGCCGAGGTCGACCTGGTGTCGAGCCACGCGCCGTGGACCCGCATCCCCCGGCTGATCGACTGGAGCGACGTCGGCGACGGCTCGGTCTTCAACCGCATTCCGGTGGACCAGGTGTCCAAGTCCGAGCTCTGGAGCGACCCAGAACGGGTACGTGCGGCGTACGGGCGGTCGATCGAGTACACGATGAACGCCCTGTTCTCGTTCGTGCAGCACTACGGCGACGACGATCTCGTGCTCGTCGTCCTCGGCGACCATCAGCCCTGGACGATCGTCAGCGGGCAGAGCCCGAGTCACGACGTGCCGATCTCGGTCATCGCCCACGACCCGGCGGTGCTGGACCAGATCGCCGGGTGGGGTTGGGAGGACGGCATGCGGCCAAGCCCGCAAGCGCCGGTCTGGCCGATGAACGCCTTCCGCGACCGCTTCCTCAGTGCGTTCGGCTCGCAACCGGCGACCCGGTAGCTCACCCCGCTGACAGCCGGACGTCGAACGTGTGCGCTCCCCGTCGCGCCTTCGTCGCCAGGTAGCGGGCGTTCGCGGCGGAGAGGTGCACGGCCGTCGGCACCAGCGCGGCGACGGTCACCCCGAACCGTCGGAGCTGCCGAGCCTTGTCCGGGTTGTTGCTGAGGAGAGCGATCCGCGACACTCCCAGGGCCTGCAGCATCTGCGCGGCGACCAGGTAGCTGCGTTCGTCCTCGCCGTGGCCGAGCGCGAGGTTCGCCTCATAGGTGTCCAGCCCTGTGTCCTGCAGCGCGTAGGCCTCGAGCTTGGCGTACAGGCCGATGCCGCGCCCCTCCTGCCGCAGGTACAAGAGGAAGCCACCGGAGTCGGCGATACGCTCGACTGCCTCGCGTAGCTGCGGCCCGCAGTCGCAGCGCTGACTCCCGAAGACGTCGCCGGTGAGGCACTCGCTGTGCGGTCGGACCAGCGGTACCGGCCCGCGTCCACCGGTGAGAGCGGCGGCCCGATCGCCCAGCCCGAAGGCGAGGTGCTCCAGGCCGTCGACCAGCCCGTCGAAGCTGAACACTCGGGCCTCCGTGGCGTACCCGTCTGCGAATCGCAGGGGCACCGACACCTGGGTGCGGATCGTCGCGGTGGGTAGCGGGAGCGGCATCGTTCTCCTCGGTCAGTCGGTCCGGAATCGCGGCGAGAGCGCGTAGCGCAGCAGCACCACGTCGCCGATCTGGCAGACCTCGGCGAGCGTCGCGCGCCGGTCGGGGTTCCAGGGGAAGAATCCGTCGCTCACGAACCGCGGGGCCCGGGAGTCGCCGACGAAGAAGGGAGCGACGACCAGCTGCAGCTCGTCGGCGAGGTTGTCGGTGAGGAACTGGGTGTGCACCTTGCCGCCGCCCTCGACCATCAGCCGCTGCACGCCGCGGGACCCGAGATCCTCGCTGATCGTCCGCATCTCCACCGGCTGGCCACCGTCGACCACGGTCGCCACGGGTCCGAGTCGCGAGCGGGCGCCGGCCACCCGCGGGCTCGGGCAGTAGACGAGCTTCTCGCTGTCGCCCGTGGTGAAGAAGTCGGCGCACGCGTCGAGCTCCACCCGATCGGTCACGGTGACCTTGATCGGCGACGGTGGCAGCCCGCGAGCCGTCCGCTCCTCGCGGCGGGTCTTCGAGCGCACCAGCAGCCGCGGGTTGTCGTTCCGCACGGTGGCCGCGCCCACCAGGATCGCATCGCAGGAGGCGCGCAGGGCGTCGACGCGGTCGAAGTCGGCGTCGTTGGACAGCGCGAGGCGCCGAGGCGTTGCGGCGCCGAGGTAGCCGTCGATCGACATGCCACAGCTCAACAGGGTGTACGGGCGGTCAGGCATGTGCGTCCCCGTCCGGCCGCACGGCGACCGGATTCCGCCGCCACCGGGCGAGCGGTTCGGATCGCCCCAGAGGCGGGGTACGACGGAACCACGCCACCACGAGGACAGCGGCACCCGGCAGGCTGGCGACGAGCACCATGACGCCGTAGACGACGGCGGTGGCGACCCCTTGCGCCGCACCCAGGCCTGCCGCGCCGAACACCCATGCCGTCATGCCCTCGCGCGGCCCCCAGCCGCCGACGCTGGGCAGCACCATGGCCAGCAGCACGAGCAGCGCCAGCGGCAGCATCCTGGACAGCGGCGCGGTGGTGCCCGCGGTCCGCGCGGCGATCAGGAACGTGGCCACGTGGCCGCCGACGACCAGCGCAGACGCGAGCGCGACGCCCAGCCAAGCGCCGCGGGCGAGCAGTCCGGCACGGATGTCGCCGGCCGCTGCGCTCCGGATCCGTGCCCAGCGGGATTGTCCGCCGCCGGGTCGCGTCCGAGCCACGAGCACGGCGGCGAGCACCGCCACGACGACCGCGATCGCGACCAGCGGCATTGACGATTGCACGGGCGACGGCAGCGCGAGAAGGACGACGATGGTCAGGGCGATCTGTACGGCCTGGCCGGCGGAGCGCTCCCATGCGACGGCTCGCAATCCGCGGCCGACATCGCTCACGTCACGACCGTGGCTGACCCCGCGGTGGATGTCGCCCACGACCCCGCCGGGCAGCGTGACGTTGAGAAACAGCGACCGGTAGTACGCCGCCACCGCAGCGGACAGCGACAACTCGACGCCGAGACCACGGGCGACGATCTTCCACCGCCAGGCACAGCAGACGGTCGTCAGCACAGCGAGCCCTGCCGCTGCCGCCAGCGCCCGGCCGTCGACCGTGCGGATGCCGTCGATGAACGGGCCTGCGCCCAGGCGCCAGACCAGAACGGCGAGCGTCCCGGCGGCGACCACGAGGCGGGCCCACGTCCACGAGGTCCGGCTCATCGTGGCGCCCGATCTGCTCGAGGATGCCGTCGACGGGGCAGGATCAGCAGGTCGGCGTGCTCCACGGTGACTGCGAGTTGTCCGGCTGTTGCCTCCGCCAGACGTCGGCGCGCGTAGGCGTCGGCCTCGGCGGCCAGTTCGGCCTGCTGCTCGCACGCGGCGCCGATCCACCCGGTGAACCACTCCGTCGCCAGGTCGGCCTCCGAGGCGCCGAGTCGCCACGGGCTCGGCCGGACGAGGACCTCGGCTTCGAGTCGGCTGAATCCTTCGACTGCGAACGCGACGGCGTCCGGGCCGAGCAGGCGGCCCTCCTCGGTCGTGCGGCGTTGATGGGCGTCGAAGGCGGCGGCGACGCTTGCGTCCAGTGGATCCGCCGGGTTCAGGTCGACGCGACCGACGACGGACAGGGTCAGCAGCACGGGACATCCGGTACCGGCGCAGACGGCGACGAGCCCGGCCAATTCCTCGCCGGTCAGCAGGTCCAGGATCGCCGAGGCGGTGATCAGGGTTGCGTCGGCGAGATCGCCCGGTTCCAGCCGGGTGATGTCGGACTGCCTGGTCTCGACGGTGACCGCCGCCCCGTCGGCGGCCTCGCCGGGACGGTTCTCGGCGGCGAGGGTCAGCAGGTCGGCGTCCCGGTCGTGCACGACCCAGTGCTGCGGTCCGCGCAGCCGTGGCGCGAGCCAGCGGCCCATCGCCCCGGTGCCGCCGCCGAGGTCGTGGATCACGTGACGGCCGGTCGCCGGAAGACGTCGCCGGAGTTGTTCGACGAGGTCGGGGTCCCGGGCCGCAGCGTCCGCAGGCTCGCGGAGGGCGAGCCATTCCCGGCTGACCCGGATGCACCCGACAGTCATCGCGCGGCCCCGGCCAGGACACTCGCGACGGCGGACGTGGTGGTCGACCACCCGGAGAGCGACTCGCGGCGCTCGCGGGCGGCGCGGCGGCATCGTTCCCGTAGCTCGGCGTCGGTGAGCCACGCCCGGAGCGCGGCGCCGAGTGTCGCTGGATCGTCGGGCGGAACGAGCACTCCGGGCCGGATCCCGTCGGCGCCGTGGCCCAGAGCCTCGGTCAATCCACCGACCTCGGCTGCGACGACAGGCAGGCCGCGGGCCAGCGCCTCGGTGACCACCATGCCGTAGGTCTCGGCGCGCGACGCCAGCACCAGCACGTCCGCGGCGGCGTAGCTGCGCTCGAGGTCGACTCCGATCCGCGGTCCCGGGAACCGCACCCGGTCGCCGATCCCGCGATCCACGGCGCGGCGACGGAGATCGTCGACGAACGCCGGGTCGCGGTCCAGGCTGCCCACGCACACGCAGTGCCACGACAAGTCCGCGGCCGTCGCCAGCGCATCGAGCAGCACGTCGTGCCCCTTGTCGGGCGTCACCGCTGCAACGCAGAGCAGCTCCCGCCCGGCCGTGGACCCGGCCGCGAGGTCGGCGGCATCGACGCCGGGCTGGGCGACGTGCACGCGGTCGGCCGGCAACCGATAGAGCTCCAGCAGCCGGCGCCGGGTCCACGCGCTCGTCGTGACGACGGAGGCGGCGACAGAGAGGACCGCGCGTTCGTCTGGGCGGGCATCGTCGACCCGATCGCCCAGCGGCATGTGCATGAGGACAACCAGGCGCAGCCGGCTCGCCTGGTGCACGAGGACCTCCGCCGCCGCCGAGGCGATCAGTCCGTCGATCAGCACGACGGAGTCGTCGGGAATCTGCTGGAGGAAGCCGGCGAGGGTGGCCAGCGCCACGCCGTCCGGTCGCGGCCAGGAGCCGGGCACCGCGTTCTCGTGAACCGACCAGCCGATCCGCTCGAGCCCACGGCAGACCTGGCGGTCGAAGGCGTTGCCTCCGCTCGGCCGTGCCGGGATCGTCGATGCCGTCGGGTACGACGACGTGCACCACCATCACAGCGGCCGCTCGTAGCTCGCCCAGGCGACGTGGGACTCGTGCAAGGTGACGACCAGTCCGTTGAGCTCCCGGGCGGTGTCGCCGAGGGCGCCGGCGTGCACACGGTCGGCGAGCCGGTCGGCGATCACCTGAGCGAGTGCCTCGGTGGAGGTGTTCATGCCGGCGAAGGCGGCCTCGTCGTCGAGGTTGCGATAGCTCAGCTCGGCGACGACCGCGTGCAGCTCCTCGGACGCGCGTCCGATGTCGACCACGATGTTGTCGGCGTCCAGTGCCGTGCGGCGGAACGTGGCGTCGACGACGTACGTCGCTCCGTGCAGCCGCTGTGCCGGCCCGAAGACCTCGCCGCGGAAACTGTGCGCGATCATCATGTGGTCGCGGACCGTCACGCTGAACACGGTCACCCCTCCCCGTAGGTGATGGTGTGGCAGAGCGCCGGCAGGCTCCCTGCGGCCAACCGGGCCATCACGTCGGGAAGCTCACCGAAACGGGACTGCCCGGTGACGAGCACGTCGAAGGCCGGATCCCGCAACAGGTCGAGCGCGAGCGCGAGCCGGTCGGCTGTCGTGCGGCGCCCGCTACGGGCCGGGGAGATCGTGCCGACCTGGCTGGCGCGGATGCCGAGGCGCCCCGAGTGGAAGGCGCCCCCGAGCGACAGCCGAACCTCGGTGTCGCCGTACCAGCTGAGGTCGATCACCGTGCCTTCGGGGGCGAGCAGGTCGAGCGACCGCTGCAGCCCGGCCGAGGTCGCGCTCGTGTGCACGACCAGGTCGCGACCGTCGGCTGCGTCGGCCGGCAACGCGAAGTCGACACCGAGCGCGGCCGCGACATCGGCGCGCCCGGCATCGACGTCCACGAGCGTGACCTGGACCCCCGGGAACCGGCTCAGCAAGCGTGCGACGCTGCAGCCGACCATTCCGGCGCCGACGACGGCGACTCGATCGCCGACCAGCGGCGCGGCGTCCCACAGCGCGTTGACCGCGGTCTCGACGGTGCCGGCGAGCACGGCGCGTGCGGGCGGAACGTCCTCCGGCACGACGGTTACGGCACCGGCCGGGACCACGTAGGCGGTCTGGTGTGGGTACAGGCAGAAGACCGTCCGGCCGCGCAGCTCAGGCGGGCCCTGCTCGACGACGCCGACGTTGAGGTAGCCGTACTTGACCGGCCCCGGGAAGTCCCCCTCCTGGAACGGCGCCCGCATCGCGGCGTACTGACCCGGAGGCACACCGCCCCGGAATACCAACGTCTCGGTGCCGCGGCTGACGCCGGACCGCAGGGTTCGCACCACGACGTCGCCCCGCCCCGGCTCGGGCAGTGTGACCGGCCGGATCTCCCCGCAGCCGGGCGCGCGCAGCCAGAACGCGTGCACGTCGTCCTGCACGGGCCTCTCGCCGGTGAGAACAGTGTCCATCGAAAGACCTACGCAAGATGGCGAGGCCTGGATTGAGTCGAGGCCCGTCGAGGCCCCAGGCGGCGGACTGCTCCGGAGATCACCATGGAAAAAGCCCTGTTGCCAGGGCTTCTTCGGTAGCAGGCCTGTAAGCCGGATTCTTCGCAAGATCCGCGTCACTTGGCTCAACCATGCGGGTCTCGCCGCGTCCGCCGTGTCGTCAGAGGCCGTCGAATGCCGCCCTCGTGATGCACGGGCGATGCACGGTCGATGTTGCCGTTGCCAGCAACTCGAACCCTGAGCGCGTGCCATGCTCAGGGTCCGAGCGCACCGTACCGCGGACGACGTCCGGCCGAGCGGGCCAGGGCGCGGGGGAGCGCGCGCGTGCACGCGGAATCGAGGCACGGACCCGCAGAAGTAGCCGAACGCCCGATTCCTCCTCGCGCCTACCGGCCTACCTTCGCACCATGGCTCGAACGAAAACCGAGACGCGGGAGACCTTCCTCGTCGAGCACTACCGTCCGGGATTGACGGCCGACGAGCTCGGCGCGTTGGCGGGCCGGGTTCGGGACACGACAGTTGAGATGGCGCGGGAGGGGAAGCCGGTGAGCTACCTCCGCGCCACGATCGTCCCGACGGACGAGGCGCTTCTCTGCGTCTTCGAGGCGGGTTCCGAGCGGCTCGTGCGCGAGGCGTACGCGCGGGCCGGGATCGCGTTCGAGCGGATCACGGCGGTCATTCCCGACGGGATGTGACGGAGTGGCCGCAGCCTTCGAAGGAGGAGGAAAGATGAGTCGGACCAAGCTGATCGTCGCGGCGCTCGCGGTGTCGCTCCTCGTCGCCGCACCGGTGACCGCAGAGAGCGTGAGCTCAGCGCAGCTGCAGGCGCAAGGCTGGACCTGCTTCGTGCCCCCACCCTTCCCCGACACGATCGTGTGCGGGAACCCCGCTCACGGGCTGCCGCCGGTGCCGGCCGATCCGAATGGGCACCCGTCATACAGCTTCCTGCTCTTCAACCTGGACGGGAGCTTCCGCGGGACGGTGCACATGATCCGCGCCGACCTTTACCGCGGCCAGCCATGCCCGCAGACCGGCGGCCTGTACGTCTTCAACCCGGCGAACGGCTACTACCGGTGCGGGCTGTAGACACGCAAAGGAGAGACCACATGTACCGCATTCTCATCACGACGATCCTCGCCCTCGCCGGCCTGACGGCGGTGGCGACCGCAATCGCGACGGCCGGGGACGGGCCGCTCCCGCCGGAGCTCCGGGACGTCCGCGCGGCGGTTGCCCGTTACCACAGCGTCGAGCAGGCGAGCCGCGACGGCTACGTCCAGGCCAGTGCCTGCGAGGAGTCGCCCGCCGGGGCGATGGGATACCACTACGCGAACTTCGGCCCCATGGCGGACCCCACCATCGACCCGCTGCGACCGGAGGTGCTGCTGTACCTGCCGGACGCGAACGGCAATCTCAAGCTCGTCGGGGTCGAGTACCTAAAGTTCGACGCCGACGGAAGCCTGCTCACAGACGACGACCGACCGTCCTTCTTCGGACAGCCCTTCAACGGCCCCATGCCCGGGCACAACCCGCGCATGCCGGTGCACTACGACCTGCACGTCTGGGTTGCCGAGGAGAACCCGAGCGGCGTCTACGCGCCGTGGAACCCGGCGCTTCGATGTCCCTCATGAACGAGCGACGCTTGTCTCGCACGCTGCAGAGCGGGATAGTAAGGCCCAATGTGGGTCGTGCCATGAGCACGAGGCGAAGCGGATTGACGGCGCATGGCTGCGCTGGGCGCAGCCATGGCGCTCGTGGCCCTCTCGGTCGCCGCTGGCGGCGCCGCGACGGCGACCGCCCGGCAGCTCGAGACGGTTACGATCGCCACCCCGCCGTTCGAGCCGACAGCGCTGGCGTTCTACGCCGACGCACGTGGCTTCTTCCGGAAGCACGGGATCGAGGCGAAGATCCTGGTACTCCTCGATCCTGGCCGCGGTCGCGGCGGCCGTCGCGGCGGGCGATGCCCAGTTCGGGCCTGGAGACATCGGAGGCTTCTGCTCGGGAAGTCGCGCGGAGCGCCGTGAAACTCGTGGCCGCGGGGGCGACCTACCAGCGACAGGCCCCTACGGCCGCACTCGTCTCGGCCCCGGGGAAGCGATTCGCCAGCGCACGGGACCTCGTCGGGAAGCGGGTCGGCATCGACCGGACCGGCTCGATCGCGCACGTCGCCCTCCTGAAGTGGCTGACGCGGGGAGGCGTTCGCGCCGACGACGTCGAGCTCGTCCTACTACGCCTTCCCGGACATGATCGGCCCGCTGAGCTCGAGGGACGATCGACGTAGCCGATCCTGCCCGAGCCGTACCTCACCCAGGCGAAGCAGCGAGGCGCGAAGCTCGTCGCACCCGATCTTCCAGAGCGTCTGCACGACGGACTGTCTCTGGACGGTCTGGGTCGCGCGCAGCGACGTCGACCGGACCCTCGCCGCGCGGTTCCGGAACGCGATCCAGGAGGCGGCCGTCTGGGCGAACCAGCAAGGAGAACGACGCGGCGAGTCGACGCGATCCTCGCGCGGTACACGAGACTCGGCGCCGACGGTGATCCGGAGCATGACGCGCTCGAGGTTCGCGACCCGGCTGCGCCTGAAGCTGGCTGCAGCCGTGGATCGACGCCTACAAGGAGCTCGACCTGATCCCGCAGACGTTCACCGCGCCCGACCTCCTCGAGTAGCCGAGGTCGGGCCGCGGACGCGATCTTGTGGCCGGAGACGTCGCGCGCGATAGTCAGTCGGGAGTGCTGCGCGAACACGGCCTCCTGAGACGCGCGAACGTCGCCGGCTGGGCTCTTCGCCGCTGGCGCTGCTCGTGCTCGCCGAGGCGGCCGTTCGGCTGCTCGATCTCTCCGACAGCGTCGCGGCGCCGGCGGACGCGGCCGGGCGCACTCGTCGACGGGATGTCAGACGGGACGCTCTCGGGCGAGATCGCTGACGACGCTCGCGACCTACCTCCAAGGCCTCGCGCTCGCCGTCGCAATCGGCGTCGCGCTCGGGGTCGCGATCGGAAGCTCCCGAACGATCGAGAGCGCGAGCTCGGTCGTCGTCGAGTTCCTGCGGCCGATCCCCGCCGTCGCGCTCATACCCGCTCGCGATCTTCTGGTTCGGGCTCGGCACGCCGATGCTCCGCTTCCTGGTCGCGTACGCCGCCGTGTGGCCGATCCTCGTCCACACGGTCTACGGCGTTCGCGGCGTCGACCGGATGCTCTACGACGTCGCCGCCACGTCCGGCGTCACGGGCGCCGCGCGGATCGCCGCGTCTCGGTGCCCGCAGCGCTGCCGAGCATCGCCACTGGGCATCAGGATCAGCGCCGCGCTCGCCCTGGTCGTGTGCGTCACGGCGCGAGTACTTCGTCGGCACCGAAGGAATCGGCGCACTACATGCAGGACCACGCGGCGACCTACCGGCTCCCGGAGCTGTATGCGGCGGCCGCCCTGACCGGGCTCCTCGGCCTCGCCATCGATGCGGTGCTCAGGAGCGGCGAGTGGCGCGTCGCTGTTCTGGGCGGGCGAGGAGCGGGTACGACGCACGGTGAGCACGCGCGCCCTCGCCCGACTTCGTGGCGTCCTCCTCGGCGCTGCTCGTCTTCGTTGCCGCGCTCGCGATCTGGGAGGCGTGGCCACGCAGCGCATGGCGGCGTTCTACTTCCCCGCCGTCAGCGAGATCGGGCGCACGGCCTGGACGTGTGGCCGAGTGCCGACTTCCTGACGCGCGGTCGGCGCGAGCCTGAAGCGGCTTGCGCTCGGCTATGCGCTCGGCGCGCTCGCCGGCGTCTCGATCGGACTGGCGATGGGATCCTCGCCTCGCGTGCGGAGCACGCTCGGCCCGACGACGGAGTTCCTGCGGGCGCGTCCCGGTGATCGCCGTGCTGCCGATCGCGATCGTCCTCCTCGGCGACGGCGACGCGATGCGCATCGCCGTCATCGCGTTCGGCGTCTTCTTCCCGGTGCTCGTTGCAACCGTCGGCGGGCGTGCGCGCGCGTGCCGCCGGAGATTCGCGACACCGCCGCGCTGCTCCGTCTCGGCGAGCGTCGAGCGGACGCGCTCGCGTCTACCTGCCGGCCGCGCTTCCGACGATCTTCGCCGGCCTGCGCACGGCGCTCTCGATCGGGCTCGTCCTCGTCGTGATCTCCGAGTTCACCGGCACCGGCGACGGCCTCGGCGTCTACATCTGGACGTGGCAGTTCCGTGTCCGCCGTCCCCGCGATGTACGCCGGCATCCTGTTCCTCGGCCTGCTCGGATACGTCCTGAACCGGCTCTTCCTCGTCCTCGAGCGTCGCGTGCTCGCCTGGCACTACGGGGCGATCGGTGAGCCCGTCCACTGAAACGGGCCGTCCTTCGCGTCGCCGGACTCGGGAAGCGCTACTCGAGCGACGGGCCGCCCGCGCTGACCGACGTGACGTTCGACGTCGCGGAGGGCGAGCTGCTCGCGATCGTCGGGCCGTCGGGGTGCGGCAAGACGACGCTGCTCCGGATCATGTGCGGCCTGCTCCCGCCGAGCGAGGGCACCGTGCTCCTGGACGGCCGCCCGGTCGTGCGTCCCTCCGGAGAGGTCGCTCTCGTCTTCCAGGACTACAGCCGCTCGCTCTTTCCGTGGCTGAACGTGCGCCGGAACGTGACGTTCCCGCTTGCTCGCGACGGACTGTCGAGAACCGAGCGCGCAGCTCGTGCCGAGGCTGCGCTGAGCGAGGTCGGCCTGGAGGGCGTCGGGAGCAAGTACCCGTGGCAGCTCTCGGGCGGTATGCAGCAGCGGGTGGCCATCGCGCGTGCACTCGTCTCCCGGCCGGAGGTCGTCTTCCTCGACGAGCCGTTCGCCTCGGTCGACGCGCTTACGCGCGCGGACCTCCAGGATCGTCCTGCTCGCCGTCCACGCGCACGCGGAGAACCGGCGCGTCACCATCGTCCACGTGACGCACGACGTCGACGAGGCCGTGTACCTCGCCGACCGCGTGCTCGTCCTGACCCCGTCTCCGGGAACCGTCGCGGCGTCGATCGAGGTCGGGCTCCCGCGTCCCCGCACGCAGACCGCGACCCGAAGCTCGCCGCGGTTCCTCGAGGTTCGGAACGAGGTCCACGACGTGATCGTGCAGGCGCGACGGTGACGTCCGCCCACGTTGTAGGCCGCGATGTCGAGCTCGCCCTCGTCGGACGCTTCCTCGACGGCCTCGCGGCCGAGCCTGGGGCGTTGCTCGTCGAGGGCGAGGCCGGGATCGGCAAGACGACCGTCTGGGCAGCGGCGATCGGCCGAGGCCGAGTCGCGCGGCATCCGCGTTCTCCAGGCACGAGCCGCCGAGACAGAGGTCCAGCTCTCGTACGCGGCGTTGGCGGACCTCGTCGGCGCCGACTTCGAGGCGGCGCGGCGAGCTCTCCCGCCGATCCAGCAGCGTGCGCTCGCCGCAGCCCTCCTCCGCGCGGAGAGCGACGAGCTCGTGCAGCCGCGCACGATCGCGACGGCGTTCGTGGGCGTCCTCGCGTCGATCGCCGAGGCCGCCATGGTTCTCGTGGCGGTCGACGACGTGCAGTGGCTCGACCCCGCGTCGGCCGGCGCGCTCGCGTTCGCCGACCCGGCGGCTGCCGGACCGGGTCGGCCTGCTCCTCACCCGGCGCGGCGATCCGCGTCGACCCGACGCCGCTCGGCCTCGAGCGGGCGCTGCCCGAGGACCGGCTGGAGCGGCTGGTGCCGCGACCGCTCTCCCTCGGGGCGCTCCACCACCTGATCCGACGACCGGCTCGGCTCTGCGCCGTCACGCCCGGCGCTCGCCCGGCTCGCCGAGGCCTCGGGAGGGAATCCGTTCCTCGCGCTCGAGATCGCCCGCGCGCTCGGCTCCGACTGGAGCGCGCTCGCAGGAGGAGGCCCGCTGCCGGTGCCGCGGACCTGCAGGCGACTCGCGCGCGAGCGCGTCGGCGAGCTGCTCCCGGTGCGCGGCCGCGAGGCGAGCCTGGCGGCCGCGGCGCTGTCCCGACCGACGCGCGACTCGATCCTGCGGGCCATTGCTGCCGAGGACGACTCCGGGACGGGACTGCTCGACGCGGAGGAGGCCGGCGTCCTCGTCGACGGAGGGAGACCGCGTGCGCTTCACCCACCCGCTGCTCGCCTCCGCGATCTACGGCGCCGCGAGCCCGGAGCGCCGGCGCCTCCTGCACGAGCGACTCGCGGACGTCGTCGGCGACCCCGAAGAGCGGGCGCGGCACCTCGCGCTCTCGACGACCGAGCCGGACGAGGCCGTCGCCGCTGAGCTCGAGCGCGCTGCCGACTCGGGCAGCGACGCGAGGTGCCCAGCAGGCTGCATCCGAGCTCTACGCCGGCGCCTGCCGGCTGACGCCCGAGAGTCGCACGGAGGAGCTCGCCCGGCGGGAGCTCGGCCACGCCACCGCCCTCAGGGCGCTCGGCGACCTTGAGGGCAGCCGGGCTCTCGCCGAGGACGCTGCCGGGCGCGCCTCGGGGCCGCTCCGGGCACGGGCGCTCCTGCTGCTGGGCGACATCGCCTGGATCGGCGGCTATCCGGGCGCGATCGCGCAGCTCGAGCTCGCGCTGGAGCCTGCCGAGGGCGATCCCGGCCTCCTGGCGCAGATCCACGCGAAGCTCGTCAACGTCTCCGTCGCGCTCGACCCCGCCGGGCTGCTCGCCCGTGCCCGTGCCGCGGCGGAGACGATCGACCCCGAGCGCGACCCCGCGCCGGCCGCGTCCGTCTACCTCGACCTGGTGTGGGCCGAGACCCTGCGCGGGCACGGCGAGCAGCCGGAGCTGCTCGAGCGCTGGCGCGAGTGCGAGGAGCGGGCCGGCCCCGACGCGCCCAAGAGCCTCTTCGCGCTCATCTACTTCTGGTGCGTCGACGACTTCGAGGCCGCTCGTGCGCGCTACGCGGTGGAAGAGCGCTGGTATCGGGAGCGAGGTGAGGACGTCTGGCGGGCCGAGCGTCTCGCCCACCTCTCCCGCGGCCGAGCTCGCGGCCGGGAACTGGGACGAGGCCGAGAAGGGCGTCGAGGAGGCGTGCGAGACGATCGCCCAGCTCGAGAGCGCCGGGCCGTGGGCGGCGCTGTTCCGGATTCGCGCGCTCGTCGACGCGCATCGAGGAAGGCTCGAACGAGCGCTCGCGACGTATCAGACCGAGCGCGCCGGGATCCTCTGGTGGGAGGCGCTCCGCCTGTCGGGCCTCGCGTTCGTCGAGTACGCGGCCGGTAACCACGCCGAGGTCGATCGCGCGCTGACGCGGATGCGCGAGCTCGTGGACTCGGTGGGCGTGCGCGACTTCCTGCCCGATCGGAGCGAGCCCATCCACGTCGAGTCGCTCGTCGCCCTCGGCGAGCTCGAGCGGGCGCGCGAGGAGCTGGCGCGGCTCGAGGAGCGGGGCAGGACGTTCCCGCGACTCTGGATCAACGTCGCGCTGCCACGTGCCCGAGCGCTCGTGCTGGCCGCAGAGGGCGACGTCAGTGGCGCTCTGGCGGCCCTCGACGAGCTCGACCTCGACGCGGCGGCGAAGCTGCCCTTCGAGCTCGGCCGCGCGCTGCTCGTCCGCGGCCGCCTGCAGCGGCGCGTGAAGCAGAAGCGAGCCGCCGCGGACACGCTGCGCGAGGCGCTCGCGACCTTCGAGCGGCTCGGTGCACCCGCCTGGGAGGCGCAGGCGCGGGCGGAGCTCGATCGCGTCGGGTCTCCGCCGCTCGCCGGACGAGCTGACTGCGACCGAGCGGCGCGTCGCCGAGCTCGCCGCGGACGGGCCTGACGAACCGCGAAGTCGCGAGCAAGGCGTACATGAGCCCGAAGACGGTGCAGGCCAACCTCACGCGCATCTACCGCAAGCTGGGGATCCGCTCGCGCGCCGAGCTCGGAGCCCGCATGGCCGACGAACGTAGGCAGGGTCGCGCCGCAGAAGTAGCCGAACGCCCGATTCCTCCTCACGCCGACCGGCCTACCGTCGAGCCATTGCTCAAACGGAAGGAGGCGGACGTGAACCTTAGATCGACTCTCATAGCGGGCGCCCTGCTGGCCGTCAGCGCGGTCACGGCGTTCCCAGTTCAGGCGTCTCCGACTGCGGCGGCGCTCGAGCCGACGTCGCTCCAGCGTGCGCAGACGATTCGCGCCCAGATCGACGCGCGCTACCGGAGTCGTACCTGGTCGTGGGCTCGTCGTCACCGAGGCGACCTCGACCGGAGTGGTCGAGTCGTTCACGCTCCTGACGCCGGACCTGCTCGGGACGCGGTTCCTCCCGGCTGACAAACGGGATCTGGTACGCGATCTGCCCGGTTCGCGCCACGTGCCCGTATCCAGCTGGGCACTTCGCCCGCGCCGCGGCAGATCTCGTTCCGCGCCGGCTGGCGCTCGAGCTCGCGCTCCACACGTTCCTCGAGACATCGGCGGACGTCGTCGCGGTCTCGCTTCCCACCGCGCGATTCATCGCCTTCGTCGTCGAGCGAAAGGAGCTTGCGCGCGAGGTCGACATGGCTACCCTGGCCAAGGCGCTCGGCGGCGACCCCTCTCGTGCCCTGTCCGTGTCGCTGGAAGGGATCGTCGACCGAGTGACCCGACCTCGAGTCTTCCTGGCCATGGGGCTCGAGCCGACCCTGAGCGGAAGAGACTCCTGGGTAGGCGTGCCTCGCTGGTCGACCGTCACCGCTTGATGTACCTCACCGAGTTCCGCTCCTTTGACCGAGCGGCAGAGATTCCGACGTCCGGCCGCTCTGTGTAAGCAGCCGCCTGTCTGAGCTAGCGGAGACGCGTAAGCGATCAACGGAGATTTGGGCTCAACCAAGCCGTTTACGTTGGGGCTACCCGTTGCGGCGTGGTGGTTTTCGAGCTCGTCCCGATTTCCGGTGATGCACCAGTGATGCACGCACGCGAATTTCACATAGCTCAGAAATGGGAAAAACCCTGCAAATCGCAGGGTTTTCCTTTAGCAGGCCTGTAAGCCGGATTCTGTCGAGGGTGACCATCCCTCTAGGCCGGGAGTTGCCTCACGGCTCGAGCGGTGTACCCGATCCCTCGGCGGGCCGCCTCAACGGGATCTGCTTCACCTTGCACCGGACGGGGTTTGACGAGCCGCCGTGTCACCACGACGCTGGTGGGCTCTTACCCCACCGTTTCACCCTTACCGCCGGAACCTCCGGAGATGCTCCGTCGGCGGTTTGCTTTCTGTTCCACTTTCCGTCGGCTTTCGCCCCCTGGAATTTCTCCAGCGTCCTGCCCTGTGGTGTCCGGACTTTCCTCGGCGCCACCTTGCGGCGGCGACGCGGTCACCCGGCCTGCGCGACGAATTCTAGCTCGGATCGGGGGATTTCGAGGCCGTCGCAGAGGAGCGTCCCGCACTCCAGGCACGCGTGCGCGACGGGCCGCTTGAGGAGGAACTCGCCGCAGACCAGGCACTCGAGGCTGGCGCCGCGCGCGATCGCCGCCAGCTCCTGGTCGAGGGTGCGATTGAGAAATGCGACCGCCATCAGAGCGTCCTGAAGACTCCGGTCACCGTGCCGAGGATCTGGACGAAGTCGGCGTAGATCGGCTCGAGCGAGTCGTTCTCCGGCTGCAGGCGAACGCGATTGCCCTCGCGATAGAAGGTCTTGACCGTCGCTTCGTCGGCGAACTCGTCGTCGCCGACGAGCGCGACCACGATCTCGCCGTCGCGGGCGTCCTGCGCGCGCTGGACGACGAGGATGTCGCCGTCGAGGATGCCCGCGTTGATCATCGACTCGCCCTTGACCCTGAGCAGGAAGTCGGCCCTGCGGCCGAGTGGCTCGGGTACCGCGAGCTCGTCCTCGATGTTCTCTTCCGCAAGGAGCGGGCTACCGGCTGCGATCTGACCGAGCAGCGGCAGCTTCTGCAGCTCGATCGTCGCCGGCTCGCCACCGGTCTCGTCAAAGCCGCGGGATTCGCGCCGGTGACCGATCAGGTCGAGCGCACGCGGCTTCGTCGGGTCGCGCCGGAGCAGGCCGGCCCGCTCGAGATTTGCGAGGTGCGCGTGCACGGTCGACGGAGATGCGAGGCCGACCGCCTCGCCGATCTCGCGCACGGTCGGGGGATAGCCGTGCCGGTCGACGTAGTCGACGAGGAACTGCCAGATCTCCTGTTGCCGTGCGGTCAGCTGGGGTGCGGCGGACATTGTTCCTCCGATGAGAGTTTGTCTCGGGTGAAAGGGGTGTCGAACATGTGTTCGCTACGAAGCGTAGAGATCCTTCCGGACGGCGTCAAGGAAGGTGCAAGACTTGACGGAGAGCGTGGACTGGCCGACGATCACCCTTGCCGACGTCCTCGAGGCGCGCCGGCGAATCAGCCCGCATCTCCGAGCGACACCGCTTTATCCCTACGCGGGCCTCGACGAGCTGCTCGATGCCGAGGTCTGGGTGAAGCACGAGAACCACCAGCCGGTCGGCGCCTTCAAGGTCCGGGGCGGAGTCGAACCTCGTCTCCCAGCTCACCGAGGACGAGCGGTCACGCGGGCTGATCTCGGCATCGACGGGTAACCACGGACAGTCGATCGCCTATGCCGCGCGCCTCCACGGCGTCACCGCGCGGATCTGCGTTCCCGAGGACGCGAACCCGGTCAAGCTCGCCGCCATGCGGGCGCTCGGCGCCGAGCTGATCGTGCACGGGCCGGACTTCGACGCGGCCCGCGAGCACTGCGAGAGCCTCGCCGCCGAGCACGGCTATCGCTACGTCCACTCCGGCAACGAGCCGCTGTTGATCGCCGGCGTCGGAACCGGGACGCTCGAGCTGATCGAGGACCGGCCCGACGTCGAGGCGATCATCGTGCCCATCGGCGGCGGGAGCGGAGCCGCCGGCGCCTGCATCGTGGCGAAGTCGATCCGGCCCGAGATCGAAGTGATCGGTGTGCAGTCGGAGGCCGCCCCCGCAGCCTTTCGCTCGTGGCAGGCCCGCGCGCTCGTGGAAGGCGAGAACGCGACCTTTGCGGAGGGTCTCGCGACCCGCGTCCCGTTCGAGCTTCCCCAGCAGATCCTCTGGGAGCACCTGGACGACTTCGTGCTCGTCACCGAGGACGAGATCCGGCAGGCGAACCGGCTGATGATCGAGCACACTCGCAACCTGGTCGAGCCGGCCGGCGCCTCGCCGCTCGCCGCCGCGCTGAAGCTCCGAGACCACCTGCGCGGCAAGCGAGTCGCCCTTGTCGCCAGCGGCGGCAACATCAGCCCCGCGCAGCTCGCTGCCCTCTTCTCCTAGCCGGTCACGCCTGCACGTCGAGGCCGCTGACACCCCACGTGTCGGCGAGCAGGTAGCCCTCCGGAAAGGGGTCGGTCGGGTCGAGGAAATGCTGCGAGATACCGGTGATCCAGGCGCTGCCTCGGATTGCAGGCACGATCGCAATCCGGTCTCCCACGCGGCTCTCTTGGAGGATGCGGCCGTCGAAGGTCGATCCGATCGCAGAGGCGTGCGTCATGCCGTCGCCGACCGCCATCAGCCCGCGGGCATGAAGAGCCGCCATGCGGGCCGAGAGGCCGGTTCCGGTCGCCGAGCGGTCGAGCCGTCCGGGCGCGACGACCACGGCGTTCTTCGTCACCGCGCCGATGCCCTGCCACGGCGCCGCGATCTGCACGATGCTCACACCCGCGATCGCCGGGTTCTCGGGATGCGCGCATGGAAGCTGCTCCCGGGCGGCGGCACGAATCGCCTCTCCGGCGAGCGAGAGGTCGCGCGCCTCGTGCGGCTCGAGCTCGAAGCCCAGCGCTCGTGCGTCGGCGATCGCGTACCACATGCCGCCGTACGCAATGTCCACCGTCAGTGTTCCGAGCCCTTCGACCTCGAGCGGAGCGTCGAGTCGGTCGGCGAAGCACGCAACGTTCGTGAACTCGACGCTCTCGCAGCGTCCGTCGCGGCATTCCGCGCGCACTTCGACGACGCCGCCGGGAGCTTCCAGCCGGAGCACTGTCTCCGGCTCGCGCATCTCGACCATTCCCGTCTCGAGCAGGACCGTGGCGGTGCAGATCGTGTTCGATCCGGACATCGCCGGATACTCCGTCGGCTCCATGATGATGAACCCCGCGTCGCAGTCCGGTCGTGTCGCGGGCACGACGAGATTCGCGTGGGCCGCCACGCTTCCGCGCGGCTCGCGGAGCAGCATCCGCCGGAGCCAGTCGCCCTCGCGCTGCAGCTCCTGCATCTGCTCGAACACCGTGTCGCCGCGGGGCGGCAGCACGCCGCCGACGATGACGTTTCCGATCTCACCGCCGGCGTGACAGCCGACGACGGTGATCATCCGCCGCGAGCGCATCGGTCCGACCCTATCGCTTGAAATCGAACGGGACGCCGTCACCGGCGTCCCGTTTCAGCTCGCATGCGCTGGAGAGGACTTGAACCTCCACGGCCCTAAGGCCACAAGGCCCTCAACCTTGCGCGTCTACCAATTCCGCCACCAGCGCGAGGACGAACAGTGTAGCCCCAGGAGGGTTCGGCGAAATATCGGCTGTGCCGCTGGGCCGCGCTGCTCGCCCAGGCCGCGTCCTCAGTCGCGCCGATAGCTCCAGCTATCGGCGCTCCCTGCGTCCTTGCCTCGGAACGAGCATCGCACCCCAGCGACGAGCGACACTCCGCCGAACCCTCCTAGGCCAAAAGCCGGTAGAGCACGACGCTGTTGATGGTGAAGACGATCGCAACCGCGACGGTGAGCCTCGTCAGGTTCCGCTCGACGATGTGCGTGCCGCCCTGTGAGGCGGGCGTGAAGCCCATGCCGCCGAGGCCGGCGTCGCGGCCGGAGTGCATCAGGATCAGCGCCAGCAGCGAGACTGAGACGATCACCTGGAAGATGGCTGAGACCTGCAACATCGCGCGAAAGAGGGTAGCAGCGCTGTACTGGCGCTTTACCCGCGAACGCTGGCGGCAGCGAGGATCGCGTCGACGAGCCGCGCTGCGATCGCGTCCTTCGTGATGTAGCCCTTTGCGCCGACGCGGCGAGCCCGATCGATGTCCTCCGGTGCGCTCGAGCCCGTGAGCATCAGGATCGCCGGCGGGTGCGCGAGCTTCTCGAGCTCGACGCCGCCTCGAACCCGTCCATCACGGGCATGCTGATATCGAGGGCGATGACGTCCGGATCGAGTCGCTGGGCCATCGCCACCGCCTCGCCGCCATCGGCCGGCTCGTCCGACCACCTCGATGCGCTCCTCGGTCGCGAGCACGGCTTCGAATGCCTCCGCGAAGAGACGGTGGTCGTCGGCGATCAGCAATCGAACCGGCGGCGGCTTGCGCGTTTTCATGGTGCCCCCACGTTGATCTTGCCTGGCTAGGCTACGGATGTGAACCCCCCCGGCGATGAGGTACGGGCCAAGATCCAGAGGCTGCTCGTCACCGGCGACAACCGGCTCAAACAGGGCGTCGAGCTCGAGAAAGTCCGGCAGAGCTACGAGCAGGCGCTCGAGCTCGCCCGCGAGGCAGGGATCGAGGACGCGGTCCGGCCGCTCGTCGAGCTCAGGCTCGCCGACCTCGAACGGCTCGCTCGAGAATCGCCTCCACACGAGCCGCCTGACTCCTGACGTCGTGCGACTCTGCCGCCTGACGCGCGGCCGGGTTCGGGACCGGGAGGGCGGCCGCGGCGCGCAGGGCGTCGGCGAGCGCCTCCTCGTTTTCCGGGTCGACGAGCACTCCGGCGCCCGCCGGCACGAACTCCGGCGGCCCGCCGACACGTGTCCCGACCACGCTGCGGGCGGAGGCCAGCGCCTCGAGCGCCGCCTGGCCGAAGGGCTCGACAAGACTCGGCTGGCAGAGGACATCGGCGGCCGCGAGATAGCCGGGCACCGCGTCGTGCGGCACGTACCCGGTGATCGTGACGCCGCCACGACCCTCGAGCTCGGGCCGTAGAGCCCCGTCGCCGACGAAGGTCAGCGTCCCCTCGCCGAGTCGAGCGAACGCGTTCGCGAGCCGGACGACGTTCTTGCGCTCGATCAGAGAGCCGACGCAGACGAAGGCGGGGCCGGGCCTCCGACCCGGTCGAGCGGCCGGAACCGCTCGAGGTCGACGCCGCAGTCGATCACGTCGGTCTTGCCGGCCGCGTCGGGCACGCCGCGCTCGAGCTCCCTTCGCAGCCACTCCGAGACCGCGATCACCTCGGCGGCGTGCCGAACGACCGTCCGTGTCGGGCGCCGGACGAACGGATACCGCGTCACGTTGGCGACGTCCTGGCCGTGCGCCGTGACGACGAGCGGCGCACGCGAGGCTCGCGCGGCGAGCAGTGCCGAGAGC
>CAVXQE010000004.1:0-284162 GCA_963763755.1 uncultured Gaiellaceae bacterium | reverse complement strand
CCCACCACATCGCGCAACTGCCAGACCTGACGGTTGTGACGAACTCGATCCAGGTGGCGAACGTGCTGCACCGCGAGCCGCGGCCGGATCTGACCGTCGTGCTGACCGGCGGCATGCGAACGCCTTCGGATGCTCTTGTCGGGCCGATTGCCCTCACCGCGATTCGGTCGCTTCACCTCGACGTGCTCTTCCTCGGCGTCCACGGAGTGAGCGCCGATGCAGGGCTCACGACCCCCAACCTGCTCGAGGCCGAGACCGACCGCGCCCTCGTCGCCGCTTCGGAGCGAATCGTGGTCGTCGCCGACCACACGAAATGGGGTGTCCGCGGGCTGAGCCAGATCGCCGGCCTGCACCAGATCGACGTCTTCGTCTCCGATCATGCTCTCGACGCCGACGCGCGCGCCGCGATCGGCGAGCAGGTCGAGCGCCTGCTGATCGCGCCGATTCGCGGGCAGCGCGGGCTTGCGGGAGTTGCGTGAGCACCCCGACCCGCGCCGACCTGCGCACGGACTGGCTGACCGGCGTGCGGACGTTCATGGTCAACTCCCGCCAGGATCGCCCGAACCTCCCAGCCGTCGGCTGCCCGTTCTGCCCAGGCGGGCTCGAGGCGCCCGAGACCTACGACGTCCGGTGGTTCCGGAATCGCTGGCCGGCGATGCCGGACGATCGATGCGAGGTCGTGCTCTACACGTCTCAGCACGACGCGACCTTCTGGTCACTCGGAGTCGAGGGTGCGCGCAGGGTCCTCGACCTCTGGGCCGAGCGCACCGCCGCCCTCGGCGCTCGGCCCGACGTCGAGTACGTGCTCGTGTTCGAGAACCGCGGCGCCGCGGTCGGCGCGACGATCACGCATCCGCACGGGCAGATCTATGCGTTCGAGTTCGTGCCCGACCTGCCCCGGCGCGCGCTGCTCGGCGGCACGAAGCTCGGCGGGCCGGGCGAACGGCTCGTTGCGGAGTCGCCGGGCTGGCGCGCTTGGGTCCCCGAGGCGTCCGTCTATCCCTACGCCGTCCGGCTCGTGCCGGACGACCCCGTGCCGGACCTGCCCTCGCTCACCGACGCGGGCCGCCAGGCGCTGGCCGGCTTGCTGGTCGACATCCTGGAACGCTTCGACCGGTTGTTCGATGCAGAGACGCCGTACATGCTCTGGATCCACCAGCGTCCCTTTGACGGGAAGGACTGGCCGGATGCCCGGCTGCACGTCGAGATCGTCACCCCGTGGCGCGCACCCGGCGTGACGCGGTTCGTCGCGGCCGGTGAGCTGGGCTCCGGCGTGTACTTCAACCCCGTCGCTCCCGACGCCGCAGCGCAGTCGTTGCGAGACGCCGTCTGAGCGCGCACGCGACGAGCCTCGAGTCGCTGCTCTACGTCGGCGCCGGCCGCAGCTGGGAGCTACCGGAGCTCGCCAGCCTCAACCGGCTGACGCCGAGCGCGACGCTCGCGCGAAGCGCGTCGCGCACCCGCGAGCTCGACGGCGGCTGGGACTTCCGTCTCGTTCCGCGGCCCGAGGAAGCACCCGTCGTGCTCAACCGCGCGCGTGGCTGGCGCGAGGTCGAGGTACCGGGCCTCTGGACGATGCAGGGCTTCGGCAAGCCGCACTACACGAACGTCGTGATGCCATTTCCGGATCTGCCGCCGAACGTGCCCGAGCAGAACGAGACGGGCATCTACCGGCGGGCTTTCACGATCCCCCGCGGCTGGCGCTCGCGTCCGGTCGTCCTCCACTTCGGCGGCGCCGAGGGTGCGCTGTTCGTGCTGGTGAACGGCGAGCCGGTCGGGATCGCGAAGGACTCCCGCACGCCGGCGGAGTTCGACATCAGCAGCCTCGTTCGCCACGACGGCGCGAACGAGCTGATCGCCGTCGTCGTCCGCTGGTCGGACGCGAGCTTCGTCGAGGACCAGGACCAGTGGTGGCAGGCCGGGCTGCCCCGCTCCATCCGACTCGTGTCGCCGACGGTGCGCGACGTCGAGGTTCGAGCCGGGAGCGACGGGCGGTTCACGGTGCTCGCCGAGCAGGGCGAGGCCCGGCTCCTCGACGCGCGCAGACGGGTGGTGGCGAAGGGCGAGCTGCAGAACGGGCGGCTCGACGGTGAGGTCCGCAGTCCGCGATTGTGGTCGGCGGAGGAGCCCGCGCTCTACACGCTCGAGCTCGACGCCGGCGGCGAGACCGTCACCACCTCACTCGGCTTCCGTGACGTCGAGATTCGCGACCGTCACCTGCTCGTCAACGGCGAGCCGGTGCTGATCGCCGGCGTCAACCGGCACGATCACGACGACAGGCGGGGCCGCGCCGTGACCCGTGAGCTGATGGAGCGGGACGTGCGCTTGATGAAGCAGTTCAACGTCAACGCCGTCCGCACGTCCCACTATCCGAACGACCCCTACTGGCTCGAGCTCTGCGACCGGTTCGGCCTGTACGTCGTCGACGAGGCGAATATCGAGTCGCACGCGTACTACGACGAGCTGTGCCGCGACCCGCGCTACCGCAACCAATGGGTCGAGCGCGTCGCGAACATGGTCGAACGCGACAAGAACCATCCGAGCGTCATCTTCTGGTCGCTCGGAAACGAGAGCGGCTACGGCCCGAACCACGACGCCGCGGCCGGCTGGGTGCGGGCCCGCGATCCGGCGCGCCCGCTGCACTACGAGGGAGCGATCGCCCGGGACTGGAGCGGCGGACGACCCAGCACCGATGTGGTGTGCCCGATGTACGCGGATGTCGATTCGATCGAGGCGTGGGCTGTCGAGAAGACAGACGACCCTCGGCCGCTGATCCTCTGCGAGTACTCGCACGCGATGGGCAACTCGAACGGCGGGCTCAGCGACTACTTCGCCGCATTCCGGGAGCACGACGCGCTGCAGGGTGGGTTCATCTGGGAGTGGGTCGACCACGGCATCCGGCAACGCGACAAACGCGGCCGGGAGTACTGGGCGTACGGTGGCGACTTCGGCGACACGCCGCACGACGCGAACTTCTGTGCAGACGGGATCGTCTGGCCGGACCGCACGCCGCATCCGGCACTGCACGAGCTGAAGTTCCTGGCGCAGCCGATCCACGTCGAGGCGCTCGGGGGCGGCCGCTTCAGGATTCACAACCGCCATCACTTCGCACCGCTCACCGGCTATCGCGCCGAGTGGGAACTGACCGTCGACGGCGAGCGGCGCAAGGGTGGTCGCCTGCCGGCGTTGCGCGTACCACCCGGCAAGACGCTCGACATCACGCTGCAGCTTCCACCCGGCGACGGCGAGCGGTTCGTCACCTTCCGTTTCTTCCTCCGGCGAGCGAACGAGTGGGCGCCGGCCGGGCACGAGGTCGCGCGGCACCAGCTCGCCGTGCCCGGACGGGCGGCGAAGGGAGCTCGCGGCCGAGCCGTCAGGCCGAGCTCTGACGGCGTACTCGAGACCGACCACGTCCGCGCGGTGGTCGATCTCGCCGAGGGCGTTCTGCGCGAGCTCGCGCTCGACGGTCAGAACCTCCTCGTCGACGGACCACGACTACAGCTCTGGCGGGCCCCGACCGACAACGACGGCCTGCCTCAGGTGCCGAGCAGACAGAGCGGAGTCCTTCCGCGCTGGCTCGAGCTCGGCCTCGACCGGTTGCACCTCGGCGTCGTCTCCGCGCGCGCGGACGGCTCCGCTGTCGAGCTCGTGCATCGAGCCGACGGCCTTGTCACGCACCGTCAGCGCTACCGGCTGCGGGACAACGGCGAGGTCCTGGTCGAGAACGTCGTGGAGCTCTCGCCGAAGCTCCGCGACACGCCGCGAATCGGGGTCGGGCTCACCCTCCAGCCCGGCCTCGAGCGGCTTTCCTGGTACGGCCGCGGCCCCTGGGAGGCGTACTCGGACCGGCTGGCGTCCACCGTCGTCGGCCGCTTCGAGAGCACGGTCACGGATGAGTACGTCCCCTACATCCTCCCGCAGGAGCACGGCCACCATCCGGACACTCGCTGGCTCACGTTGACCGACGACTCGGGCTTCGGGCTCGAGGTGCGCGGGCTCCCGACGATCGGCTTCGGCGCGAGTCACTTCACCGCGGGCGACCTGACGGCGGCTCGGCACACGAACGAGCTCGAACCACGAGCCGAGGTGGTGCTCAGCCTCGACCACGCCCAGCGCGGGCTCGGAACCGCAAGCTGCGGGCCGGACACGGCGGAGCGCTACAGGCTGCTCGAGCAGCGCTATTCGTTCGGATACGTGCTGCGGCCGATCGCGTCGCGCCACGAGAACGCGGGCTCGTAGCCCAGCACCCGGCGCGCCCTTTCGATCGAGAGGAGCCCCACCGGTGACGACGACCCGGCTCATCGCCTCACTCCCACCGCGCGATCATACGAGTGCGGGTCAGGCGTCGACCAGGCGCTCCGCGATGCGGTCGAAGAAGCCGCCCCACCCTTGCCCGGCGCGCTCGTACTCCTCGGCGGACAGCGTGCCGCCGCTCTGCCGGAAATGCATCTCGGTCCGGCCGTCGCCGAGGTCGGTGAGGACGACGGTGATGAGCTCGAAGAGGTCGTCTCCCGGCTGATCCGAGATCGTGAAAACGAGCCGCTCGGGCTCGACGACCTCGCGATACTCGCCCTTCCAGTGGATCTCGCGCCGCCCGAACCCGGCGAACATCGCCAGCTGCCACGAACCACCCGGCCTGACGTCCATCGAGACGGTGGACATCGGCACTTCCCAATCGGGGCCGCCGAACCAGTCCGCGAAGCGGTCCGGCTCGGTCCACTCCTGCCACACGCGCTCGCGTGGCGCGTCGAAGACCCGGAAGACGGTGATCCCAGGCTCAGCCACGTTCGAGTCGCTCGTCGAGGCGGTCAAAGCTCCCCTGCCAGAACCGACTGTACGTCTCGAGCCAGTCCACAGCGTCCTTCAAGGGCGCCCCCTCGAGGCGCGAGGGCCGAAGCTGCGCAGAGCGCCCACGCGTGATCAGCCCGGCGCGCTCGAGCACCTTCAAGTGCTTGGAGACCGCCTGGACACTGATCGGGAACGGCTCGGCCAGTTCGTTCACGGTGGCCTCGCCAGCCGCCAGGCGCGTCAGGATCGCACGCCGTGTTGGATCGGCGAGAGCCGCAAACGTCGTCGTGAGCTCGTCGACCGCCACCGTAATCACCTCTCAGGTTTATCAATCATCCGGTTGAGTATGGTATCGGGGAACCCGGACAGAAGGAGGAGCACGTGGGCAGGATCGTGGTAACGGAGTTCGTCTCGCTGGATGGCGTCGTCGAGGCGCCCGGCGGGGGCGAGAACTTCAAGCATGGAGGCTGGAGCTTCGAGATCAGCCGCGGCGACGAGGGGGACACATTCAAGCTGGACGAAACCATGTCCTCCGAGGCGCTGCTGCTGGGACGCGTGACCTATGAGGGCTTCGCTGCGGCCTGGCCGTCCAGAACCGACGAGTTCGGTTTCGCGGACAAGTTCAACAGCATGCCCAAGTACGTCGTCTCCTCGACCTTGACCGACCCCGAATGGAACAACACGACCGTCCTGAAGGGCGACGTCGCGGCCGAGGTCGCGACGCTCAAGGAGCGACACGACGGCGACATCGTCGTCCACGGCAGCCCGCAGCTCGTCCAGACCCTGGTCGAGCGGGACCTCGTCGACGAGTACCGGCTGATGGTGTTCCCGGTCGTGTTGGGATCCGGCAAGCATCTCTTCGGCGAGACGACCGACAAGAAGTCGCTGCGGCTCGTCAGCTCGCAGCTGGTCGGCGACGGTGTCGCCATCCTCGTCTACCAGCCGGCGGGCGAACCGACGGCGTCGGATCACTGAGACCGGACTTGTCTCGACCGGATCTCCCGCAGTAGGCTCGGCTGCGACGACGCGGAGGTGGATCGTGCAACTCACCAATGATCTGAAGTCGGACTACCAGCGGCGGTTCGACAGCTGTGCAATCCGTCCCAATCGCATGGCGGACGTCGACGCGCTCGTGGCGCAGATCGCGGCCAATCGAAAGCGCTACGCGGCTGCGGGCAATCCGGTCGGGACGCCGTGGTACGTGGTCGGTGTCATCCACGCGCTCGAGTCCTCGCTCAACTTCGGCAGGCACCTGCACAACGGCGATCCGCTCACCGCCCGAACGGTGCAGGTTCCCGCGGGCAGGCCCAAGACGGGGCAGCCACCGTTCACGTGGGAGGCGAGCGCGAGCGACGCGCTCAGATACCAGGGCTTCGACAAGTGGAAGGACTGGTCGATCCCGGGGACGCTGTTCAAGCTCGAGGGCTACAACGGCTTCGGCTACCGCGACCATCACCCCGACGTGCCGTCGCCGTATCTCTGGAGCTTCTCGAACCACTACAGCCGTGGGAAGTACGTGGCGGACGGCACGTTCTCGCCGACGGCGGTCTCGGCGCAGTGTGGGGTCGCGGTGCTGCTGCGACGGATGGCGGAGAAGAAGCTGATCGTCTTCGGCGACGTGCCGAAGGCAAAGGGGCCGATCCTGCGCTTCGCGCCGAAGGTGATCAGCGAGGAGGGCAAGCAGCTGCAGCACTTCCTGAACGGCTTCCCCGGGATCGTCCTCCGCGAAGACGGCCAGTTGGGCGAGGGGACGTCGGACGCCTTCAAGCAGCTCACCGGCCGCTTCCTCGCCGGCGATCCGCGCGCGAAGTAGCGCGACCACCGTCAGCCAACGGGTCGCACCGCGCCGCCTGCGACCAGTTCCCTCGCCAGTGTGTGAAGACTGGGGCGGTTTGCGTCCACTCCTCCTCGGGCGAGAGGACGCTTGCGCAAGTGACCGTGCTCACACTGTCCGGTTTCGCGCTAGCTCCGGCGATCCGACAAACCTTCACCTTGCCTATCCCGGAAAGCCGCACCAGATCGAGGTTTCGCGCCCCAGCGTGACTGGCCGGCCAAGCTTTCGCGGATGGACGCGCGGACGGTGCGCCGTTACCGTCTCTGAATGATGACGGCACCGCTCCTCTCCGCCGAGCCGTCCTCCCCGTTGCTCTGGGAGAGCTTGCTCACGATCACGCTCGTGCTGCTGGCGCTGAACGTGCTGCTGATCGTGCTCGTGCACGGCCGCCGGATACGCCAGTACCTGCGCGGAGGCCGGGAACATCGCTTCCAGGCGCGGCTCGACGAGGTCATGGCGAAGCTCGACCAGCCCATGGGCGTCCGCGACCGGATCTGGCTGCGGTCGCAGCTTGCCGGCTTCGACGAGCTGGAACGGCCCCTGGCCGCGGCCGCGCTGATCGAACGTCTCCGCGATGCAGCACCGGATGACCGCCGGCAGATGCTGGAGGTGCTGCGCGAGGTCGGCGCAGTCGAGTTGCTCGTCCGCTCGACCAGGAGCAGGATGCCGTGGCGGCGGGCGCTCGCGGTCAGAACGCTCGGCTGGGCCGGCGCGGAGGAGACGATTCCGCAGTTGATCGGGCTGATCGGCGACCGCAGCCGCTACGTGCGCGAGGCGGCGGTGCGGGCGCTCGGACGGATCGGCGACCCGCAGGTGCTGCCCCAACTCGGTGAGCTGTTCCGGGTTCCCGGCCGCGTTGCGCCCGGCATCGTCTACGACGCCCTCGTCTCTTTCGGATCTGCGGCCGCGCCGACCTTCGCGGGCGCGCTCCGTTCCGAGCTCGAGTCGGTACGCGTTGCGTCCTGCTACGGCATCGCGGCGGTCTCCGAGCCCGACCAGGCGCGTGCGGAGCTGTCCCCACTGCTTACAGACCCGGAGGCGCCGGTGCGGGCTACCGCCGCGGCGGCGCTCGGGCAGGTCGGCGGCGGCACGCTGCCCGACGGTCTCGCTCGAGCCTCCCGCGACGAGGTTGCGACGGTGCGGGTTGCGGCCGCGCATGCGCTCGCCTGTTACGACGACCCGCAGGCGGTCGAGCTCGCGGTGAACGCGCTGCTCGACCCTGACCGAGACACGGCGGTCGCGGCCGGCGAGGCGCTTGTCCGTCTCACCCGCCGTCCCGCCGCCGCTGCGGCAGCCGAGCGGGTGCTTGCCCGTTCCGCGCAGTCATGGCCGGTCGAGCGGGCGCTGGTGATGGACTCGGTCGGAGCGCTCTGAGTGGCCGAGCGGGCGTTCTTCTGGCTGTCGTTCGCGCTCTTCCTCTACTTCGTCTTCTATGCGGTGACGACGTTCGCATTGATCTGCCGCTCGCTGTACGAGACCGTGCTGACCGGGCTGGAACGCGGAAGGCAGTTCACCCCGCCGGAGCGCATGTACCGGCCGGGGATCAGCTTGATCGCACCTGCCTACAACATGGCGCCGTTGATCGCGGCGAGCGCGCGGGCGCTGCTCGCCGCCGACTACGACCCGCTCGAGGTCGTGATCGTCGACGACGGGTCGGAGGACGGGACGACGGCGGCGCTCGACGCCGCCTTCGATCTGGTCGAGCTGCCGGTCGGCGACCGGATGAAGATCCCGACCCAGCCTGTCCTGCGCTACTTCGTCAGCCGCCGCGAGCCGCGCCTGCGAGTCCTGCAGAAAGAAAACGGCGGCCGCTCAGATGCGGTCAACGCCGGCTTGAACGTCGCTCACTTGGAACTGGTCGCGATCATCGATGCGGACACGCTGCTCGAACGGGACGCGCTGAAACGAATTGTCGAAGTGTTCGCTGCCGACCCGGACAACGTCGTCGCGGTCGGCGGCAACGTCCGCGTCGCGAACGGGGCGCTGATCGAGAACAACGCGGTCGCCGTCCCGCATGTCGCTCGCGGCGGCACGGAAGCGAGCCAGACCGCCGAGTATCTGCGCAGCTTCCTCGGCGCGCGGATCGCCTGGTCGGCGATGAACGGGCTGGTGATCATCTCTGGCGCCTTCGGCGTCTTCCGGCGCGACCTGATCCGGGACAGCGGCGGGCTGTCGCTGCAGACGCTCGGAGAGGACATGGAGATGGTGATGCGCCTGCACCATCAGCTGCGCCCGCAGCGGCCGGGAACCCGGATCGTCCATGCCGCCGACGCGAACGCCTGGACGGAGATCCCGAGCGGTCTCGGCCCGCTGCGCGGGCAGCGGATCCGCTGGCAGGTCGGACTCTGCGACAACCTGCGCATCCACTGGCGGATGATCGGCCGTCGGCGCTTCGGCGCAGTCGGGCTCTGGGCGCTGCCGTACGCGCTCCTCTTCGAGGCCGTCGGCCCGCTGCTGCAACTAGTGGGGATGGTGCTCGTCGTCGTGCTGGTCGGCTTGCACACGATCGACTGGCCGTACGCGGTCGCGCTGTTCGTGGTCATGCTGCTCGCCGGGCAGTTGCAGACCGCCGGCGCGATCCTGATCGAGGAGGTCGGCTTCCGCCGGTACACGGTGCGCGACCTGATGGTGCTCGCCGGCTGGAGCCTCGTCGAGCTTCTCTGGTACCGGCCGCTGAACGCAATCTGGCGGCTCTGGGCGACCGGGCTCGTGCTTCTCGGGCGGAGGCCAGGCTGGGGCACGATCCCCCGCGGCGCGGCGTTCAGCGAAATGCCAGAAGCTGAGCAGGCACCGGCGCCCTTACCACGCTAAGTCGGCAGCACCGCGCTGTAGGCTCCCGGCGCAGAGCACCTCGTTGGAGGCCACGCCGTGAATCGCCTACACCCTCTCGCCGCACTCGCTGCTCTTGTGCTGTTCGCCATTTGCGGTGCGGCGATCGCCGCTCAGCCCGCGGACGACGTCACACAGATCACGACGACGCTGCCGGCGCTCAACCCCGGCCAAACTGCGTGGGTGTCGACTCTCTGGCGCGGGGCGTCGGAAGACGCGACCTCGTTCGAGCTGACCGCCGACCCACCGAGAGGGATCACCGTCGGCTACCCGGAGAACACGGACAGCTACTCATCTCTGTACAAGCAGTCCACCTTGCTCGCAGGCGACACCGACTACTCGTCGATCAAGCTGCAGGTCGGTGACGACGTGGGGCTCGGAAACGAGCGGATCAAGCTGACCGTCGAGTACCGGCTCGGAGGAAGGAAGGAGAAGCAGAACGTGGATCTCACCCTGCCGATCGTCGAGGCCGCCGGGCCGACCGTCGAGCAGCTGACGCACTCCGTCGGCCCGATTCAGGCCGGTTCCGCCGGATGGGTCGATGTCAGCTACAAGGCAAACAAGCCGGGCGTGACCGACGCACAACTGACCGCTGATCCACCCGCCGGCGCGAGCGTGATCTATCCGAACGACGGCAGCTCTAGCGGCTTCGCCGCCGACTCGACGCTCTCCGTCGGCGAAACTGACCACGCGAGCTTCAAGCTCGACACGGGCACGCTCGCGCCGGGCAGCTACGACGTCGAGCTCGACCTGATCTACGGCAACGGAGGGCAGCATCTCGCCGGAACCCTCACCGTGACCGTGAGCTGATGAGGCGACTGCTCGTACTGGGCGTGCTTGCAGCTGTCGCATCGGGCTGCGGCTCCGACTCCCAGTCGGCCTCGCTCGACGCTCGGGTCGCGACCGCGTACGTCGACGCGCAGGCGCACGCGCTCTGCGTCGTGCAGTCGACGGCGTTCCAGACCCAGGCCGAACAACAGGCCGCTTACGAGCGGGCACAGCAGAGCTCCGGCCTGACAGCAGACGAGTTCGACGAGGCCAGGCTGCGGCCGCCAAGGACCAGGCGCTGCGCGAGCGCCTCACCGACCGCGTCGTGGCGGTCTGCGGTTGACCCGAACACCCCTGTGCCTTCGACGCGAAGGCCGGACGCGGCCAGCCTGGCGCAGCGGCCGGCGCATCAGCCCTGAAACGACGAAGAGCGCCGCGAAACCCAGCGGTGGCACGAGCTCGCCCGGCAGCCGGACGCCGCAGATGCGCGACACCGCGCAGTCCCACCCTGTTGCCAGAGTGAGTAGCAGAGCCGGAAAGACGAGCCAGGCGACGACGATGTCCATGAGCCCGTCATGGCGCGATGTCTACGACGCCGCCGAGCGGGCGAGCCTTCGGCACACTTTCCTCGTGGCCGCGACCGTCGATCACATCAGCCGGGAGAGCCTGCAGCAGAAGCTCGACGAGCGGCGCCGACTTCGTGCTCGTCGATGCGCTCCCGCCGATGTCCTACGCCACCTCGCACCTTCCCGGCGCGATCAACCTCCCACCCGAATCGGTGGACGGGCGTGCCCAGCGGAGGATCCCCGATCGCAGCACCGAGATCGTCGTCTACTGCTCGGACGTGACGTGCAACAGCTCCGTCGTCGTCGCGAAGCGGCTGATCGAGCTCGGCTACGAGAACGTCAGCCACTACGCCGAGGGCAAGAACGACTGGGTGGCAGCCGAGCTCCCGCTCGAGGGTGGTCGCGCCGCGAGACCCTCCTAGGTCGCCGGCTCAGGAGCGTGGCGCACGCGATCGCGCGCCTCGGCGTAACGGATCGACTCGTATGCGATCAGACCCACACACAGCGCCGCGACGAGCGTCAGCGACGCTAGGGCGGGCAGCTCCACGGCGAGCGGGATCAACGCGACCAGCACGACGCTGACGACGAGACGCCGCCGGCTGAGGGAGTGCATGTTGCGGAGGCGGAAGAAGCACGTGCGCCAGGAGATAGAGCGCGACCCCGCCGCAGAGGGCAACTGCCGGGACGGTTTCCAGCGGGTCGCCCACGTGGCCGATCGTCTTCTTCACTCCGACGGCGAAGAGGATGATTCCCGCGACCATCGGCAGATGGAGGTAGCTGTAGGAATCCCGCGCCATTGCGAGTTGCGCATTGCCCTCCGTCTCCGTCAGGCGGCGCTCGGCGACGATCGCGACCACGTCGAAGTACGCCCACCAGAGACAGGCTGCGACGGCGAAGCCGAGGAGCGCAGCGGCGATCACACCCGCGTCGAGATCCCCCGTCGCACCCGCGCCGAGAGCGACGATCGACTCGCCGAGCGCGATGATCACGATCAGCCCATGTCGCTCGACGAAGTGGCCCGGCGAGAGATGCCAGCCGCGGGCCCGGCCGACGTACGGGCCTAGGAGGTCGGACGCGAGCGCAATCGCCCAGACGGCGGCTTGCGGCTTGCCGTCGAGGCCTGCGGCGACAAAGAGCAGGCACATGCCGATTGCACTGCCCGCTCCGAGCCTCGCGACCGCCGCGAGCAGCTCCCGATCGCCCCGTCCGGCAACGGCGTAGAGGACGAGGTGCGCGATCCGGACGATCGCGTAGGCGCAGGCGAAGAGGAATGCGTCGTCCCCGAACGCGCCCGGCACGGCGAACGAGGCGATCAGCATCGCCCCCATGGCCCCGAACATGACAAGCCGCACGATCCCCTCCTCCGGATCGATCGTGTTCGTCAGCCAGGCATAGGCGGCCCACGCCCACCAGAGCACGCTGAGCACGAGCAGACCCCGGACGAGGCCTGCCCACGTCGGATCGGCGACGACGAGCCCCGTCACCTGCGTGATCGCGAAAACGAAAATCAGGTCGAAGAAGAGCTCGAGCGGAGTGACGCGCTCCTCACTACTGTCGCGTGTGCGGGCGGGCATCGAGCAAGCCTATCCTCGCGTTGTGGGAGTCCCGCAAGCCGTCCGAGCCGGAGCCTGGGCCGCTCTGTTGAGCGGCGCGCCGTCGACGTTGCATGCGCTTGCGACTGGGCGCGACCCACTCGAGGCAACCCTCGCGGCGGGGTCGATCCTGTTGCCGGGAGAGACGCGGAAGACCCGCTTGCTCACCGCGGCGGTTCCTGTCCACCTGGCGCTTTCACTTGGCTGGGCGATCGCTCTGGACCGCGCCGGAGTGCGGGGTGCCGGACGCGGCGCGCTTGCGGGCCTGGCGATCGGCGCCGTCGACCTCACCCTCGCGGCGCGCCTCTCTTCGCGGATCCACGCTCTGCCGCTCGTGCCACAACTCGCGGACCACGCGCCGTACGGCGCGGTTGTGGGGCACGTCCTCGCTAGAGCCGCACGGGCGTGAGGACGAGCCTGATCGACCCGCGTTTCACGCTCGGGGGCGCGACGTAGCGGGTCAGCAGCACCTCGTGGCCGCGCGCGACGATCCGCAGGTGGATGTGCGGCGGCCGGCCTTCGTACGACACCGGGTGGGGACCTTCGAAGCGGAAGCGACCCGCACGGTCGGTGATCACCGTGGCGCTGCCGGCTCGCGTGTACACGCCCAGCCTGTTCGACTGCCAGAGGTGAACCTGGGCTCCCGAGACCGGACGGCAGTCGACCGAGAGGACGACGCCCGTCAGCACATGTCCTTTGCCGATCGAGGCCCGACGTGGAGGCGCTCCTCGGCCGAATGGCCCAGCCCCGTCAGACACCGTGGGCGCACACCGCTGCGCCGTAGGAGCCGAGGCTCCGGCACCCACGACGACCAGCACGAGCGCCACCGGAATGAAGCCGACTGCAACAAGCCGTCGCACACCTCGAGGTGTAACAAATGCCGCGCGTCACGGCCAGCGGTCACTAGGCTCCCGGCGTGGCCTTTCGTGTCATCCAGCCCGAAGAGCTCGAGTGGACGACGCGTCCCCACGAGCCCGACGAGGCGCCTCGTCACGTCGCCGAACTGAGCGAGCTGGCCGGCTTCGCGCATACCCGCGCGAACGTCTGGCGCTACGAGCCCGGCGCCAAGGGGCGCCGGCACACGCACAAGCGCCAGGAGGAGACCTTCGTCGTCCTCGCCGGAACGCTCTCGATGTACCTCGGCGACCCGCCGGAGCGTCAGGACGTGCCAACGGGCGGGCTGATCCACGTCGAGCCGGGCACGCCGCTGCAGACCGCCAACCACGGCGAGGAGGAGCTTGTCGTCTACGCCTACGGCACTCCGCCCGAGAGCGAGCGCGCCGAGATCCTCGACTCCGCGCTCTAGTCGGTCGCCGCGTCGCCCGGGACGCGGTTCGAGCACGCCGGACTCGACCGTGCCGACCACCGGCACGGCTTCACCCGGCCGCAGGTAGAGCCAGTTGTAGAGCAGCGCCCCGACGACCGCGCCGATCGTCGGCCCGACGAGGTAGACCGTGAAGTCGTCCCAGATGTTGAACACGAGCTCCGGCCCGAGCGAGCGCGCTGGATTCATCGCCGCGCCCGTCAACGTGCCGGCGGCAAGGACGTCGATCGTGATCGTGAGCCCGATCGCCAGGCCGGCGATCGACTTGAAGGTGCCACCCGGGTCGACGGCACTCGCGAAGACGACCCAGACGAGGAGGAACGTCATGATCGCCTCGAGCGCTACGCCGGAGCCCCAGCCGATGGTCGAATTCAGGACCGGGACACCCCTGTCCAGGTCCGCCTCTGACGGGAATGTCGCCCGAAGCGCCAGCGCTCCAAGAATCCCACCGGCGAGCTGCGCGGCCCAGTAGACGCCGGCAAGGGCCGGTGCGATCCGGCGTGTGACGAGGAAGCCCAACGTGATTGCGGGATTGAAGTGCCCGCCGGAGATGTGGCCGACAGCCGAGACCATGATCGCGATCGCAAGGCCGGGCGCCAGCGCGACGCCGAGCACGCCGCTCGATGCAAACACGATCGAGCCCATGCCGGCGAAGATCAAGGTGAATGTGCCGATCAGCTCCGCGATGCCCCGGCGAAGAGGGTCGTACTCCACGGCGCGACGGTACGCATGGGGTCGGACGGAATAGGTGCGGTTCGCTAACGTGAGCCTATGGGGAGCGATGCCAGCTCAGAAAACACTCAGCTCACGAGCTGCCCCCATTGCCGCAAGTCCTTCGCGGGCGAGCTGATCGCAGGCGGGGTCGAGCGCCACCGCGGCTTCAAGTGCCCGCACTGCAAGCTTTTCGTCCCCGAGAGCCGGGTCGAGGACAAACCCACCTAGCCGCTACATGCAGTTCTTCAGCGCCTGAGCCTCGGGTAGGCCCTCGAGCTTCTTGAGCGTGTTGTTCTCGATCTGCCGGATCCGCTCGCGCGTGACCCCGAACGCCCGCCCGACCTCCTCGAGCGTGTAGGGCTGGGCGCCGGAGAGCCCGAAGCGGAGCTCGATCACCCTCCGCTCGCGCTCGGGCAGCGCCATCAGCGCGTGCTCGACGTCCTCCCGGCGCAGCGAGAGCGACGCGGTGTCGAACGGAGACTCGGCCGAGTCGTCCGGAACGAAGTCGCCGAGCGAGCTCTCCTCCTCCTCGCCGATCGGCTTCTCGAGCGAGACCGGAAGCTGCGCCATGCGCAGGATCTCCCGCACCTCGTCCGTCGTGATCTCGAGCTCCTCGGCGATCTCCTCGGGCTTCGGCTCCCGCCCGAGCCGCTGCACCAGCTGGCGCTCGATGTGCACGACCTTGTTCAGCTTCTCGACCATGTGCACGGGGATCCGGATCGTGCGCGCCTTGTCCGCGATGGCGCGCGTCACTGCCTGCCGGATCCACCAGGTGGCGTAGGTCGAGAACTTGAATCCCTTGCGGTAGTCGAACTTCTCGACGGCGCGGATCAGACCGAGCGATCCTTCCTGGATCAGGTCGAGAAACGACAGCCCGCGGCCGAGATAGCCCTTCGCGATCGAGACGACGAGGCGCAGGTTCGCCTCGGTCATCTGCGTCTTCGCCGCCATGTCGCCGCGCTCGATCCGCTTCGCCAGATAGATCTCCTGGTCCGCGGTCAGCAGCGGCACCTTCCCGATCTCGCGCAGGTAGAGCCGCAGCGAGTCGAGGGAGGGCTCGACGGTGAGGTCGAGCTTCGGCGCCGACTTCTCGTCCTCGGCGAGCGCCGGCTGCTCGTGTGGCGGCGACTTGTACTGCTCGCCCTCCACGAGCTCGATCGAGTGGTCGATCAGGTAGGTGTAGAAGTCCTCGATCTGCTCCTTCGTCAGATCGACCTCTTCGAGGCCGGCGACGATCTCGTCGTACGTGAGGAACCCTTTTTCCTGACCGTGCTGGACGAGCTTGTGGAGCTCCTCGACCTCTGGGAGAGCGATATCGACGGTGAGCACGTGACCTCGGCTTTCTCGCGCGGGTGGACGGGGCTGACCTGCCTTACGAGCTACCTAGACGCACGAAGAGCCGGCTCGCGGTGCCCCGGCTCTGACCATCGGTCCGGATACTACAACGGATTCCGGAATTCGTGGAAGCCGGATTTCAACCGGCCGTCTACTGCCTGGTGACAACCTCGCCGACCACATCGCCGAGCGAGTTCTCGAGTGGCTCGATCCCCAGCTCGCCCGTCTCGTGGCCCAGACGGCGGAGCATCTCGGCGAGCGCCGGGCGGATCGCACGCATGTTCCCGTCCTCGACTTTGAGCGCCACCCCGACGCCGCCGGGGCCGCAGGCGCACAGCAATCCCTCCGCCCCGCCCTTCGCCGTCCAGCCTTCGAGCTCGCGCATCAGGAGGCTGTCGGCGGCGATCGGCCCGCGGATCAGGTCCGGGTGGGCGCGCATCGCCGCGGCCACCTGCGCACCTCCCTCGACCTGCTCGAGGCGGGAGAACATCAGCGCCATCCGCTCGAGGGGCAGGGCGAAGGTGAGCACGCCGCAGCCGTCGATCGCGGTCGGGATCTCCTCCGGATCTGCTTCCGCCGCAGCCGCAACCTCGCGGAGGCAGCCGTGCTGGACCGGATGTGTTCCCAGCCGATAGCCGCCGCTCGCCCAGCCCTTCGTCCGGCAGAGCGCGAGCATGCCCGCATGTTTCCCCGAGCAGTTGTGGCGCAGCGCGGTCGGCCCGCTTTCCGGACCAACAGTGCCGCACTCGAGCTCGTCCTCCGTCGCCGGCGCCTTCGCGAGCAGGCTCCGGACGGCGTCGAGCTGTTCGGGGGAGGCCAGGTGCGACGCGGACGCAATCGCGATCTCTTCCGTCGTCAGGTCATCACGTGCGCGGACGAGCGGAAGCGCCTGGAACGGCTTCGCAGAAGAACGGAGATACGCGACGAGGCCGGGATCCCCCGCCTCCTCGATCACCTCGCCGTCGCGCACCACGACGGCATGCACGACGTGGATCGCCTCGACGATACTGCCCCGCCGGACGATCACCTCGATCGGGTCCATCGCGGGAGTCTATGTCTTGACAAACGGGCGATATTTCTCGTATGGTCGAGATTAGTGGCCCATTCACCGACTCTCCTCGACTACGACGCCGCGGACACGCTCCTGGTCTCCGAACCGGCTCAGCTCCGTGCTCTCAGCGACGAGGTGCGGGGCCGGATCATCGCCCTCCTGCGAGAGCGGGCGACCTCTGCCAGCGAGCTGGCCGGGCTGCTCGAGATGCCGAAGGGCACCGTCGGACACCACCTCAAGGTGCTCGAACGTGCCGGCCTCGTTCACGTGGTGCGCACCCGGCGGGTGCGTGCGGTGACGGAGAAGTACTACGGCCGCGTGGCGCGGCTCTTCCTCTACCAGAGCTGCGATGAACACGACGACGAGCTCGTTCACGGTGTGGGAGCGACCTCGCTCCGGATAGCCGCAGCAGAAGTCGCCGCAGCCCCGGAAGTCGCCATGCACGCACTGCTGCGCGTCCGCCTCGACCCTGCAGCAGCCAAGCGGTTCAACCGGAGGCTCGACAAGCTCGTGGAGGACGCGCGGGCTGCGGAGAAGCCCGACGGCGATCCGTGGGGGCTCGCCGCTGCGTTCTACCGGTCGCCTGGTCACTGATGCGCAGGTTCCTGCCCGGCGGCCTTGCGCGGCACCGCGACTTTCGCAACCTCTGGGCCGCGGAGACCGTCAGCGTGCTCGGCTCGCAGATCTCGCAGATCGCCCTGCCGCTCGTCGCGATCATCGTCCTGAACGCGAGCGCTTTCGAGGTCGCCCTCCTCGGCGTAATCGAGTTCGCGCCGTTCATCCTGATCAGCCTGCCCGCCGGCGTCTGGGTCGACCGGCTGCGCCGCAAGCCGATCCTGGTCGCCGCCGACGTCGGACGCGCGCTTCTCCTCGCCTCGATCCCGGTCGCGCACTGGCTGGGCGTGCTCACGATCTGGCAGCTCTACGTCGTCGGCTTCGCGGTCGGCTTCCTCACGGTCTTCTTCGACGTCTCCTACCAGTCGTACCTCCCCTCGCTCGTCGAGCGCGACCAGCTGATCGAAGGGAACTCGAAGCTCGAGATCAGCCGCTCGGGCGCACAACTCGCCGGGCCCGGGTTGGGCGGCTTGCTCGTCGAGGCGCTGACTGCGCCGGTCGCCGTGCTCGTCGATGCGATCAGCTTCCTCGCCTCGGCGATCTTCCTCTTCCGGATCCGCAAGGAGGAGACGGCGCCCACCCGGGCCGAGCGACAGGCCGGACCGGGGATGAAGGCCGAGGTCGCAGAGGGCCTGCGGTGGGTGTTCGGCAACCGCTACCTGCGCTGGATCGCGGCTTCGACGGCGACGTTCAACTTCTTCGGCAACATCATCTTTTCGGTCATTCTCGTCTTTGCGGTGCGCGAGCTCGGCCTCCGCCCCGGCGTGATCGGGCTCGTTTTCAGTGTCTCGAGCATCGGCTATCTCGTCGGCGCACTCTTCGCGAATAGAGTCTCGCGCCGCTATGGGGTCGGCCCCGCGATCATCATCGGGGCGCTCGGCTCGACCTCGATCCTCCTCCTCGCAATCGCGCCGACGTCGAATCCGATCCCGTTTCTGATCGCCGGGCTGGGGATCTCGAGCATTGGCATCCCGATCTACAACATCACCCAGGTCAGCTTCCGCCAGGCGATCACGCCTGAACGTATCCAGGGGCGAATGAACTCCGTCATGCGCTTCATCGTCTGGGGCGTGATGCCGCTCGGGTCGCTCCTCGGCGGCGCGATCGCAACCTGGTTCGGTCTGCGAGCCGCGATCTGGGTCGGAGCGATCGGGACGTCGTTCGCCGTCCTGCCGGTGCTGCTCTCGCCCGTGCGGACACTGCGCGAGATGCCGGAGCCGGTCGATGAGCCACTGCCCTCGGAGGCCGACTCCGTCGGCGGGCTCGTTCCGGCGGTCGTCGGCGCGCTTCAGCCCGGTGCCGACTGACGCCTGCGCAGCGGTACCGTTCGGGACATGCCCGAGCTACCCGAGGTAGAGGCCTGGGTTCGCGAGCTCGACCCGCTCGTCTCGCGCTCGCCGATCCTGCAGGCCGGCCCCGCACACATCGCGACGCTCAAGACGTTCGACCCGCCGCTGCGCGAGCTCGACGGGCGCCGGTTCGAAGGCGCGCGGCGTCGCGGCAAGTGGCTCCTCTTCCGGACGAAGGACGGCGAGCTGCAGCTGCGGATCCATCTGATGAGCGCCGGCCGGATCCGGCATCTCGCAGCGGGGAAGAAGGGCCCGAAGACGCCGGCGTTCCGGCTCCGCTTCGAGGACGGAGGCGAGCTCATCCTGACCGAGGGTGGCCCCAAGAAGCGCGCCGGCGTCTGGCTCGAGACGCCCGAGCGCACAGAAGCTGAGCTCGGTCACATCGGCCCCGAGGCGCTCGGCCTCAGCGCCGGCCAACTGCGCGAGATCCTCGCCGGCGACAACCGGAGGCTGCACTCCCTGCTACGCGACCAGCGAGCGCTCGCGGGCATCGGCCGAGCGCACGCGAACGAGATCCTCAATCGTGCGCAGCTCTCGCCGTTCGCGCTCTCGAGCAAGCTGAGCGAGGAGGAGATCGAGCGTCTGGCAAGCGCGATCGACGAGGACCTGACGCGCGCGCTCGAGCTACGCGAGGCAGGCAAGGGCGACAAGGACGTCTATCTCGTCCATCGCCGCCTCGGCGAACCCTGTCCGCGCTGCGGCGAGCCGCTTCGCCAGGTCGACTACGAGGAGCACACGGTCTTCTACTGCGCGAGCTGTCAGACCGGCGGCCGAGTGCTCAAGGACCGGCGGATGTCGCGTCTACTCAGGTAACCGTCAGGTAGCGCGAAGGCTCGGCCTCGAAGCGGCTGCGGCAGCCGGCACAGCAGAAGTAGTAGCTCACGCCGTCGAGCACGACCGCGTCGCCTGCAGCGTCGACCGCGACGGTCATCCCGCAAACCGGATCGATCGCCTCGAGCAGCACGGCTTCGCCGCCGACGCGGGTGTGGCGCCAGGCCACGAGCTCGGCCAGGATCGCGACGGCGATCTCGGGCTGTGTTGCCGGGCCGAGGTCGAGCCCGGCCGGGCTGTGCACACGCGCCAGGCTGTCTTCGCCGAGCCCGCGCTCGCGCAGGGCCCCGAGCACGACCGCGGCGCGTCGGGCGCTCGCCACGAGGCCGACGTACCCGGCCCGGCCGGCGAGAGCCACCTCCAGAGCCTCCTCGTCGGCGTGGCCCATCGTCGCGACGACCACCGCGTCCGCGTCGCCGGTCACCTCGGTGGTCACACGCCAGTCGATCGTGCGCGCGAGCTCCGCGAGCGTGATCGCCGCGGCGCTCTCGCCGACGATGGCCAGCAACGGCCGAGGCACCTGCGGTTCGACCAGCACTTCCACCACCCCTTCCGAGGCGCACGAGCTCTCCGCGACCACGACGTCTCCAGGCGCTTCAGCGGCGCGGCCCGGTGGGCCGATTCGCACGAGCCGCGGCTCACCGTCGGCGAGAGCACGCAACGCTTCGCGAATCACGATCGGCTCCGAGCAGGCGCCGCCGACCCAACCCTCCAGCCGGCCCTCGGGCGTCACGAGCGCGCGATCGCCCGGCCTCGTCGATGCCGGCCGTTCGACCCGGACGACCGTGGCGAGGACATAGGGCTTGCCCTCCTCGGCCAACCTGCCGGCGCGAATCAAGATGCCTTCTCGGCTCACTCTCTGAGGATAGAGCTTCGATAGTGTCGTGTCGTCATGGCCGTCGAGCTCGATCATCCATTCACCACCACGAAGCCGATCGACGAGAGCTTCGCCACGATCCTCGACCTCGAGCGTGTCGTGCCGTGTGTCGAAGGAGGGACGGTGCTCGAGAGTACCGGGGCCGGACTCCGTCAAGGCCGAGATCAAGGTGAAGATGGGAGCGATGTCGATGACCTTCACCGGCACCGTGGAGGTCGTCGAGAAGGACGCCGAAGTCCATCGGGCAGTGATGAGCGTCAAGTCCAAAGAGGCCGGCGGGCAGGGGCACGCGAACGCCACGGTCGAGTTCGCGCTCACGGACGGCGGCGGGACGATCCATACCAATGCCCAGATCACGGGGAAGGCCGCATCGATGGGCGAGGGAGTCGTCGTCGGCGTCCTCGATGCGCTGATCACTGACTTCAGCGGCAAGCTCTCCGCCCTCTGACGAGAGCTCTGCGGTGGCGACGATCACGATGCGGGAGGTCCGCGAGGGCGAGGTGCCCGCCGACGGCGGCACCGCACGCCAGGAAGATCCCGACCGGCCGGTCTTCCACGGCAACGGCCCCGACGACTACGTCTGCGTCGAGTGCGGCAACGTGCTGGCGACGGCAATGCACCCCGTGCAGATGACGAAGAAGGTGCGCGTCCGCTGCGGCCGCTGCTCGACGGTGAACGTCTCCGTCATCGACGGGTACGACGGTACGCCGTCCTAATCCCTCCTAAGGGCCGAGCAGCGCCAGCAGCGACTCCCGGTGACGCCGGTAGGCAGCGTCCCCGTCCCCGTCGACAGCGGCGATCCGAATGAGTGGCGGCTGGCCCATGGCCGGAGTCCCCAGGTCGCGCAGCGCGTCGTGGTAGGCCCGCTCCCGCTGCACGCCGCCGAACCCGAACCCCTTGGCTGCCAGCCCGCGTTCGAGGCCGTCGGTCCTCGAGCACCACGCCCGGCACAGCTCCTTGTGCTCCTCGACGTCGAACCCGACGTCCGCGTCAGCGGGATAGAGCTCGAGCGCTGTCAACCGGAACGAGGTGAAGTGAGAGGACTCGTCGACCTCGATCACGGTTCCCGTCGGCTCGTGCATCAGCTCGACGGGAAGCAGCAGGTTCTCGCGCGACGCATGGAGCACCGACACGTCGCCCTTGAGACGAGCGTAGATCGCGCCGAGGTGATCGACCGCCGCCGTCACAGGCCCGACGAGCGCCGGGTCGCGCCGTGCCTTCGCAACTCGCTCGAGCCCCACGTGACCCTGTTCGCAGAGCCAGTCGAACGACGCACCGGCGAGCACGATCCCATCCTCGGCCGCCGCCCGGGCGAAGGCCTGCGGAACGTCATCAGGCGCCACCCGCGGATGCTAGCCACGGCACCCTGCCTTGACGCGTTTTCAGCGCGGGAACTATGGTGGCTCCGGTGATCGCGTCGTCCGCCCAGTGGCAGGTGGGGCTCGTGCTCGGCATCGTCGTGGTCCTGGTTGCCGCAACGATCGTGATCGCGATCGTCCTGCTGGCGCTCAGAATCGCGAAGCAGGCGAAGACGGCCGTCGGCGCACTCGAGGTCGTGCGGCAGCAGACCGCCGAGCTCGGCGGCATCGCCCAGATCAACGACTCGGGGGTGAGGATCCTCCACGCGGCCCGGTCCCTCCGCAAGGTGGCGGTCGGCAAGTGATCGTCGCGCTGACCTCCAACGGGTACTGGGCAGTCGCTCTCGGCCTCGGAGCCGCGGCGGCCGTCGTGGTCGCGATCCTGCTGCTCGTGCTGGTGCTGACCGTGGGAAGCATCGAGAAGTCGGTCGACAGCCTGCTGGAGATCGCAGGCCAGGTCGGCGCGAACACGGCGAACATCCCGCAACTCGAGGCGACGGCGCCCGTTCTGGCCTTGATCGTGGACGAAGCGATCGTCCAGGACGGCTACATGAACGCGCTCACGGACGGGTTCGGAGCGGCATGAGCGACACCCATCTCCTTGCGCTCCTGACGGTCGTGCTGGTCGCCGTCGTCGTCCTCGTGCTCGCAGTCGCTCTCATCCTCGTGCGAAAGAGCCTCTCCCGGATCTCCGCAGGGCTCGCTGCGCTGGGCTCCGCGCTAGAGGGCGTCGAGTCGGAGCACCTGCGTCCGCTGGAGAGCGCCGTCACCGCGATCAACGGCCAGTTCGACATCATCCTCGGCGCGCTGCCGGGGATCGCCGGCAAGGCGGCGATCGTCGCCGAGCGGAGGCCGCGATGACGCTCTGGTGGATCGGAAACGTCGTCCTGCTCGTTGTCGTCCTTCCGGTTGTCGTCTACCTGCTCCGCGGCGTGCTGGACGCAGCAAGGAGCATCGTCCCGAGTGTGCGGCAGATCCGCTCCGTGGCGGCCGCAGGGTCGAAGGACCTCGACGCGACCGCGCTGCTGCTGACAACGCAGGATCAGGTGGCCAAGACCGTTGCCGGAGTCGCAAACTACGGCGGCTCCCTCGACGTAATACTCGACGACGACTAGGGAGGATGGTGGCACCGGTACTCGCAGTGATGGCAGTCGGCGTGGTCACGATCCTCGCGGTCGCGCTGATCGTCCTGGCCCTCGTCTGGTACCTCGTCTCCGTGATCCTGGAGTTGCAAAGGATCACCAACGGCCTCGACGAGGTCATCGGCCACGTCGGCGAGATCGTGCAGAAGAGCGCGCCGGTCAACGACGTCGTCACGGACATCAACGCGCAACTCGATGCCGGCGTCGACCTGCTCGAGGGCCTACTCGTGAAGAAGGCAGGCCTGACGGACGCTGTCGGCCTGGTCGAGGGCCTGTACGCGGGGTCCGCCGCCGCCGGGTTCAGGAGCTTTCCCGAGAGCACGACGATCAACGCGCCGCGGATCGGCGAGGTCTACACGCGAGGCACGCTCACGCTCGCCCGCCTCGGCCGCGAGGCGCCGATCGCCGCGGGAAATCCCGCGGGACCCGCGTTGAGGGACGTCGAGCGCGGCAGCCTGGCCGCACGGCAGCTCTACCCCGAGATCCGTCAGACGAGGCCCGAGTCGCTGCCCAGATCGCCCGTGATCGGAACCGACGCGCCCGAGCAGTACGAGCAGCGGGAAGACATCGGGGCGCCGCGCAAGCGACTCCCCGGCCGCACGGCCTAGGACGAGAGGAGCTCTGTTGCAGACCCCTGCGCCATTCGAGTACGAGCGCGCGACGAGCGTGGAGGGCGCGATCGCGTCGCTGCAGAAGCTCGGCCCCGAGGCGCGCATCATTGCGGGCGGGCACAGCCTGCTGCCGATGATGAAGCTCCGGCTCGCGAACCCGACGCACCTGATCGACATCAACGACCTCACGGACCTCTCCTACATCCTGGAGCAGGAGGACGAGATCCGAATCGGGGCGCTGACCCGCCACGTCGATCTGCTGAAGTCCGAGTTGCTCGCCGAGCACCTGCCGCTGTTTCGCGACGCCGAGAACGTGATCGCCGATCCCGTCGTGCGCAACCGCGGCACGATCGGCGGCTCGTTGTGCCAGGCCGATGCAGCGGAGGATCTCTCGGCCGTCTGCTCGGCGGTGAAGGCAAAGGTCGTGATCCGCGGCGCCGACGGCGAGCGGGTCGTCGGAATGGAGGACTTCCACGTCGGGCCGTACGTCACCGCGGTCGCCGACGGCGAGCTGCTCACCGAGATTCGAGTGCCGCTGCGCCCGGGCGGTGGCAGCGCGCACGAGAAGGTCGAGCGCCGCGCCGGCGACTGGGCGATTGCCGCCGCCTCTGCGGCGGTCTGGATCGAGGGCGGCAAGATCGCCGACGCAGGCATTGCGCTCAGCGCAGTTGGCCTGACGACGATCCATCTCACACGAGCCGAGGAGCTGCTGCGAGGCAAGGCTCCCTCGGACGAGCTCTTCGCGGAGGCGGGCGAGATCGCGTCGGAGGATTGCGCTCCGAGCGCAGACGGCCGCGGACCGATCGACTACAAGCGCCATCTCGCAGGCGTCCTCACGACCCGCGCTCTGCTCCGCGCGACGGCACGCGCCCTACCCCAGGAGGCCTGATCATGCACGTCTCGATATCGGTGAACGGCGAGCAGGTCTCCCGCGAGATCGAACCGCGCCAGCTTCTCGTCCATTTCATTCGCGAGACACCCGGGCTGACGGGAACGCACTGGGGCTGCGACACCTCCAACTGCGGCGCGTGCGTGGTGCAGATGGACGGCGAGCCGCTGAAGTCGTGCACGATCCTGGCCGCGATGTGCGAGGGCCACGAGATCCGCACGGTCGAGTCGCTCGAGGTCGACGGACAGCTGGACCCGATCCAGATGGGGTTCCACGAGACCCACGCACTCCAGTGCGGGTTCTGCACGCCGGGGATGCTGATGACCGCGCGCGCCCTCCTGGATGAGAACCCGGATCCGACGGATCAGGAGATCCGAACCGCGATCTCGGGCGCGATCTGCCGTTGCACGGGCTACAAGAACATCGTCAGCGCCGTACGCTGGGCTGCCGACTACGAAGCAACCGCGAAACAGGGGGTCTGACCATGGCCACGATCGAGGACAGAGCCGAGAACCTGCCGAGCGCGACGACCGAGCGTCCGATCGGCTTCGGTCGCCTGAAGCGCAAGGAGGATGCGCGGTTCATTCGCGGCAAGGGCACCTACCTCGACGACATCCGGCTTCCCGGGATGGTCCACGGAGCGATGCTGCGCAGCCCGTACGCGCACGCGCGCATCGTCTCGATCGACACCTCGAAGGCGCTTGCCCATCCGAACGTCGCCGCCGTCGTCACCGCGAAGGACCTCGAGACGCTCGGGCTCGCGTGGATGCCGACGATCTCCTACGACACGCAGGCCGTGCTCGCAGGCGACAAGGTCCGTTTCCAGGGCCAGGAGGTCGCGTTCGTGATCGCGACCGACGAGTACTCGGCCAACGACGCGCTTCAGCTGATCGACGTCGAGTACGAGCCGCTGCCGGCGATCGTCAACGCGCGCAAGGCGCTCGATCCCGACGCGCCGCTGATCCGCGACGACAAGACCGGGCAGCGAGACAACCTTGCGAGCCCGACCTGGGAGGCCGGCGATCAGGCGGCGACCGACCGTGTGTTCGCCGAGGCGGACACGATCGTGGAGCGCGACATCATCTATCCCCGCTGCCATCCGGCGCCGCTCGAGACCTGCGGGATGATCGCCGACTTCAACCCGGAGACCGGCCAGCTCGACATCTACAACGGCAACCAGGCGCCGCACGCCCACCGCACGGTGTACGCCCATGTCGCCGGGCTCGCCGAGCACATGATCCGGATCCGCTGCTCGGACATCGGCGGCGGCTTCGGCAACAAGGTTCCGGTCTATCCGGGCTACGTGTGCGCGATCGCCGGCTCGATCGTCGCCGGCGTGCCGGTCAAATGGGTCGAGAACCGCTCCGAGAACCTGATGTCCACCGGCTTCGCCCGCGACTACATCATGCACAGCGAAATCTGCGCCAAGGACGGCAAGATCACCGGGCTCCGCGTCGACGTGATCGCCGATCACGGCGCCTTCGACAGCACCGCGCAGCCGACGAAGTTCCCGGCCGGGTTCTTCCACATCGTCTGCGGCTCGTACGACCTCGAGGCGTCGCACGTGCAGGTCAAGGCCGTCTACACGAACAAGGCGCCGGGCGGTGTGGCGTACCGCTGCTCGTTCCGCATCACCGAGGCCGTCTACCTCGTGGAGCGGATGGTCGACGCGCTCGCACTCGAGATGAAGGTCGACCCGATCGAACTGCGGATGAACAGCTTCATCGCCGCCGACCAGTTCCCGTACGAGACGACCACCGGCTGGACGTACGACTCCGGCAACTACGCCGAGACGATGCGCGTCGCGATGGACATCGCCGGCTACGAGCAGCTGCGGGCCGAGCAGGCCGAGAAGCGCGCCCGCGGCGAGCTGATGGGCATCGGCGTCTCCTTCTTCACCGAGGGCGTCGGCGCCGGGCCGCGCAAGCACATGGACATCCTCGGGCTGGCGATGAACGACGGCGCCGACCTGCGTGTCCACCCGTCCGGCAAGGCCGTGGTCAGCATCAGCTGCCAGCCGCAGGGTCAGGGCCACGAGACGACGTTCGCGCAGATCGTCGCCGAGGAGCTCGGCATCCCGCCGGAGGACGTCGAGGTCCGCCACGGCGACACGGACAAGTCGCCGTACGGGCTCGGCACCTACGGCAGCCGCTCGACGCCGGTCTCCGGTGGCGCGGTGGCGGTCGTCTCGCGCAAGGTCCGCGACAAGGCGCGGCTGATCGCGGCGACGATGCTCGAGGCCAGGCCTGAGGATCTGGCGTGGGAGAAGGGCCGCTGGTACGTGAAGGGCGACCCGGAGAAGGGCGCGATGATCGAGGAGATCGCGGCCCGTGCCTACAGCGGCGAGGCGATGCCCGAAGGAATGGAGGGCGGGCTCGACGCGCAGGTGATCTACGACCCGCCGAACCTCACCTATCCCTACGGCGCCTACATCGCCGTGGTCGACATCGACCCCGACACTGCCCATGTCACCGTCCGGCGCTTCATCGCCGTCGACGACTGCGGCGTGCGCATCAACCCGATGATCGTCGACGGCCAGATCCACGGCGGCCTCGCCGAGGGAGTCGGCATCGCGCTGATGGAGGTGATCACGTTCGACGAGGAGGGCAACTGCCTCAACTCGTCCTTCATGGACTACCTGATCCCGACCGCGCTCGAGTGTCCCGACTTCGAGCTCGGCGAGACCGTCACCCCGTGCCCGCACCACCCGCTGGGGGCCAAGGGCGTCGGCGAGTCTCCGAACGTCGGGTCGCCGCCGGCGATCGTGAACGCGGTCATCGACGCGCTGCACGAGTCCCACGGCGTCGACCACATCGACATGCCCTGTACCCCGGCACGTGTCTGGGCGGCGATGCAAGGACGTCCCGAGCCTCCGCAGTGACCCGGTGAGCCCGCGGGAGGTCACCGGTGAGGCGGCCGGCGAGATCCGCCACCTCGTGCCCGACATCGAGACGCTCGCCCGGCGTCTCGCCGACGTGGACTACCTCGTCGACGAGGGCCTGGCGACATCGATGTTCCTGAGCCTGCGGCTGCCGCAGCCCTTGCTGCTCGAGGGCGAGGCCGGCGTCGGCAAGACCGAGGCCGCCAAGTCGCTGGCGGTCGTGCTGGACACGCCGCTGGTCCGGTTGCAGTGCTACGAGGGGATCGACGCCGCGGAGGCGCTCTACGAGTGGAACTACCCTCGGCAGCTCCTGGGCATCCGCCTCGCCGAGTCCAGCGGCTCTGCCCTCGGCGAAGAGGAGCTCTTCGGTCCCGACTACCTGATCCGGCGCCCGCTCCTCCGCGCGCTCGAGCATCCCGGGCCTCGCCCCGCAGTCCTGCTGATCGACGAGATCGACCGGGCCGACGACGACTTCGAGGCGTTCCTCCTCGAGCTGCTGGCGGACGCCAGCGTCACGATCCCGGAGCTCGGCACGATCCGAGCCACGCATCCGCCGGTGATCGTGCTGACCTCCAACCGGACCCGCGACCTGCACGACGCCGTCAAGCGCCGCTGCCTCTACCACCGGATCGCCTACCCGACTCCAGAGCGCGAGGTGGAGATCGTGCGCCGCCGCGTCAAGGGCGCGTCGGAGACGCTCGCGGTCCAGGTCGCGAACGCCGTCGCGCGCATGCGGGACAGCGACGTGCAGAAACCGCCGGGCATCGCCGAGGCGATCGACTGGCTTGCGGCTCTGAGCCTGCTCGGGATCGAGCAGTTGGACGCCGCGGCCGTGGACCGGACGCTCGGCTCGGTGCTGAAGTACAGCGAGGACCAGGAGGTGATCCGCGCGGCCGGCCTCGAGCAGCTCGTGGGCTCCGGTGACTGACTTCGGGGTCGAGACGATCGACCTCGACCTCCCGCCGCTCGTTGGCGCCTTGAGCCGGCGCCTGCGCGACGCCGGCGTGCCCGTCACTCCGGCACGCGCCGCCGACTTCGCCCGAGCGCTCGCACTCGTCGAGCCGATCACGCGCCGACGGCTGTACTGGACCGCTCGGGCGGTGTTCGTGTCCGATCCGGTGCAGGTCAAGGCCTTCGACGCGGTGTTCTTCTCGGTCTTCGGCGGTGCAGCGCAGGACCGGGACCTCGAGCTCGACGACCCGCAGACGGTCGCCTCACCGCTCGCCGGCCTGTCGTCGTCACCGTCGAGCGACCGCGACGAGGACGAGGAACCGGCCGAGCTCGAGGTGCCGCTGGCGCTGGCCAGCGACGAGGAGTTGCTGAGACGCAAGAGCTTCGACGTTCTCGAGCCGCACGAGCTGGCGCAGCTCTACCGGCTGATGACGCGTCTGGAGCTGGCAACTCCGCTGCGGCGCACCCGCCGCTACGAGAAGGGCCGCCACGGGGAGCGCATCGACATGCGGCGGACGCTGCGCGCCAGCCTTCGGACGGGCGGCCACCCGATCCGGCTCGCACGCCGACACCGGCGCCTCGCCCGCCGGAGGCTCGTGCTGCTCTGCGACATCTCCGGCTCGATGGAGCCGTACGCGCGCGCCTACCTGCAGTTCCTGGCCTGTGCCGCAGGCAGCGGCCCGAACGCGGAGGCCTTCGTGTTCGCCACGCGGCTGACCCGCCTGACGCGGGCGCTGGCGGCCCGTAACCCGGAGCTTGCGATCCAGCGAGCAGCGGCCGCCGCACCCGACTGGTCGAGCGGCACCAGGATCGGTGACGCGCTGCGGGAGTTCAACGACAAGCACGGACGTCGCGGGATGGCCCGCGGCGCGGTGATCGTGATCCTGTCCGACGGCTGGGAGCGAGGCGACCCGAAGCTCGTGGGGCGCGAGATGGAGCGACTCGCGCGGCTGGCGCACCGGATCGTCTGGGTCAATCCGCGGGTCGGCGCCGACGACTTCTCCGTGCAGTCGGGTGGCATGGTGGCCGCGCTGCCGCACTGCGACGCGCTCGTGAGCGGCCACAGCTTCGCCGCGCTCGGGGAGGTCGTCGAAGCGATCGGGGCGGTGGCATGGGACCGGGACGCACCCACAGTCGAGGCCGACGAGGTCGAGCCGTGGGCCAGCGCCACCCCGGTCGCGGGCAGCTCGGTCGGGATGCCGAGCGGGCACGGACCGAGCCGCGGCAAGATCACGCCGGGCTGGGTGACCGATGAGTGAGACCGCGGCGAAGACGTGCATCTACCCGGGCTGCGAGCGACCCGCGGTGCCCGCGAACCCGCTTGGCGGGCCACAGCCCGCCTTCTGCGATCTGGAAGAGCACAACGCGCTGACCGCCCACCAGGAGCGCCGGCGCCTCGCGAACGAGAGGAGCGGCAAGGATGGCTAACGAGGCTTACCGAGCAGTCTTTCTGCGCGTGCACCCGACCGGGAAGATGGTGCTCAGCCTGACGACCGAGTCCGACGGGAAGGAGCCGCAGTACGCGCGGCTCGTCGCCGACGAGCTCGGCGTTCCCGCACTCGACGTCAAGGTCGTCGCGGCGGACACCGACCGGTTCGGGGTGGGTCACGGTTACAACACGAGCCCGTCCGAGGGCACCGCAGCTGCGATCGCGGGAGCCGCTGAGAAGATCCGCGCCAAGGGGCAGCTGCTGGCGGGCATGGCGCTGGAGACCTCGCCGGAGAGCCTCAAGTGGCTCAACGGGGCGTGGGCTCACGCAGACGGAAGCGACCCGACGCAGGTCAAGACGGTCGAGGACATCGCCCTCTACGCCCACGGCACCGGCGCCCTGCCGCCGGGAGTCGAGGGCGGTCTCGACGCGCAGACCGTCTACGCGGACTAGCTCGGACTAGGCCAACGGGATCTCGTACTGCGAGATCCAGCCGTTCACGACGGCCCAATCGAGGTTCGCGAAGAACGCGTCGACGTACGCGCCGCGGTCGGTCTGGAAGTCGAGGAAGTAGGCGTGCTCGTAGACGTCGAGCGCGATCAGCGGCGTCGCATTCCAGATCGGAAAGCCGTTCTGCGCATCGCCGACGTAGTTGAAGAGCCGGCCGACGTCCCAGTCGTACGCGGTCCAGGCCCAGCCGCGGCCGGCCATCCCCGTCGCCTTCAGATCCGTGCGCCATGCCTGGGCCGAACCGAAGTCGCGCTCGATCAACACGGCGAACGCGCCGTCCGGCTCACCGCCCTCACCGCCGAGATGCTCGAAGTAGACCTCGTGGTTCTTGATCGCGCCGACCGCGAACGAGAGATCGACCTTCAGCTCCCGCAACTCGTCCGGGCCGGCGGCGTCGAGTCTTCCGAGGATCTCGTTCCGCTTCTTCACGTACGCCTCGTAGAGCTTGTAGTGCGCCTCGATCGAGGCACGGGAGATCCACTCGAGCTCCAGGAGCGCCGGCTTCAGCTCGCGCGGCTTGATCCGCTCGTAGCGCGCCGCCGGTTCCTCCGCACGTGGCAGCAGCCCGGCGTCCAGCTCGACCTCGACCTCGTCCGAGACCTTCAAGGCGCCGAACAGCGCCGAGTAGGGCGTCATGCCCCATTCGCTCTGCTTGACGACGACGCTGCTCCGGAGCGTGCCGTCAGCGACGAGGAGGTCGAACGCGATCGGCCGGGTCTCGCCGAGGAGCGTCAGATCGCCTCGCACGCCGAGCCGGCTGCCCCCGGCTGCGGGCTGCACCGCGCTCGAGCGGAATTCGATCGCCTGACCTTTCAAGACCTCGTCATTGATCGTCGTCTGGATGTTCGCCTTGTCATCGGCGCCGAGCGGCTGCATCCCGCCGGTGCCCTCGCGTACCCGAAGAGATGTGGGATCGACGTCGAGCACGATGCTGGTCTGCGCAGGATCCTCACCGACCTCGAGCGTCGCCTGCCAGGCGCCGACGTGAAGTAGGAGATCGTGCCCGGCCTTCGCGGCGGCACCGGTGCGCCCGGTCCTGACGGCGAGGGTGCCGTGCTCGGGCCCGAGCGTGTGCGTGCCTGCCGGGAGCGACATCGGCAGACCCTAGGCGGTGGGCAGTGTGACGGTGAGCCGCTCGCCCTCGAGGGCCACCCCGCCGCCGAGCGCGCGGATGAGCATCACGGCGACCGCCGCGCCGAGGTCCCGCTGCTCCTCGCCGAGGACGATCGGAGCCGCGCTCTCGGCCACGGGCGCGAACACCACGTTCGGCCCGTCGACGGTGACCTCTACCTCGGTGGCGCCGTGCCGCGCGGCGGCGAACTGGAGCGCCGCGAGCGAGCGCTCGACCGCATCGGGATCGACGATGACTGTCGCGCCGGTCCCGGTCGAGCCGGCGGGCGCCAGCTCGAGCGAGTCGGCCTCACGAGTCACCGGCTCGTAGCGGCCACCCTCGATCCTGGCCGCGAGCGAGAGCAGCTCGAGCAGGACCGCGAGCTCGTCGGACGCGCTGTCGATGAGGCCGAGATAGCGCTTGAGCTTGTCCTCTTCGAGTTGCTCGAGGCGGACCATCGTCTTCGCGAACCCCTGCACCGTGGCGAGCGGTGTCCGGAGGTCGTGACAGGCGAGCGAGACGAGGCGTGCGAAATCGGCATCCAGAGCGCTGCTAGCGTAACCGCATGACGGAGATCTCAAGCGCCACCCCCGATCTCCAGGCCTCGACGCCGGAGGTGCGACTCTCGCTGACGCGCGCCGGCGTCACCGGCGTCCAGAAGGCCGTGCGCGTGAGCCACGAGGGGCACCAGACGGTGATGGCGGCCGAGATCGAGTGCACCGTCGACCTCTCACAGGAGCAGAAGGGCGTGCACATGTCGCGCTTCCCGGAGTTGTTCGAGGAGGCGATCGAGTCGGTCGTGGGGACCGAGGCGCTGCACATCGAGTCGCTCGCCGAGCACATCGCGCAGCACATCGTCGGCCGCCAGAGCGCGCTTCGCGCGGAGGCGCGGATCACCGCGCGCTGGCCGGTGCGCCGGACGACGCCGGTGAGCAAGCTCTCGACGCAGGAGATGGTCTCGCTGGTCGGGATCGCGGCGGCGACGGCCGACGGGGTGCGCCGCGTCGTCGGGGTCGAGGCGACGGGGATCAACGCCTGCCCGTGCGCGCAAGGACTGATTCGCGGGCGGGCCGCCGAGCGGCTGGCCGAGGCCGGCTACGAGGACGTCGACCGGATCCTCGATCTCGTTCCCCTCGCGACGCACAACCAGCGCGGTAAGGGATCGCTCTACGTCGGGACCGAGCGCCAGCTGGACGCCAACGACCTCGTCACGATCGTCCAGGCGTCGATGAGCGCGCCGATCTACGAGCTGCTGAAGCGGCCCGACGAGCTGTTCGTCGTCGAGCACGCCCACCTGCAGCCGCGCTTCGTCGAGGACTCGGTCCGGCTCTCGCTCAAGGGCGCTCTCGACGCGATGCCCGAGCTCACCGACGGCGACTTCCTCTTCGCGCGTCAGATCAACTTCGAGACGATCCACGCCCACGACGTCCTCGCCGAGCGCGAGGGGACAGTCGGGGAGCTGCGCGCGGAGCTCGAGTCCGGCACGCCGCCGGAGCAGCACACCTCACTCGCGGACTGGCTCCGACTCTAGGCAGACGACGCGCGCCGGAGCCGGAATCGGCTCTCGGTTCCCGCCCGCAGGCGGGCGATGTTCGCCTTGTGCAGGAGGAGGACGCCGACTGCCGCGATCGACGCTGAAGACGATGATCGGCCACGGCTCGCCGAGCACGACCCCCAGGATCGGCAACGAGAGGGCGGCCACGATCGAGGCCAGCGACGCGTAGCGAGAGATGAGAAAGACGACGATCCAGACCGCGACCCCGATCAAGCCGAGGAGCGGAGCTGCGCCGAGAAACACGCCGCCCCCGGTGGCCACCGTCTTCCCGCCCTTCTGGAAGCGGAGGAAGAGCGGCCGCCAGTGCCCGAGCATCGCGGCGCCGCCGGCGAGCACGGCTGTCAGCTCGCCGACGAGGAGCGCGCCCACGAGCGCCGGCACGAAGCCCTTCGCCACGTCGAGCACCACGATCGGGATCCCGAGCCAGCGTCCGTAGGTCCGCCACACGTTCGACGCACCGATGTTGCCGCTGCCCACCTTGCGGATGTCCTCGCCTTTGACGAGCAGGACGACCCAGTACCCGAACGGCATCGACCCCAGCAGGTAGCCGCCAAGGACGACGAGGGCCGAAGTCATCGCCTACGTCACTTCAGTGGAATCTGGTACTTCGAGACCCAGTCGTTCACGACAGCCCAGTCCAGGTTGTTGAAGAAGACGTCGATGTAGGCCCCGCGGTCGGTCTGGAAGTCGAGGAAGTAGGCGTGCTCGTAGACGTCGAGCGCGATCAGCGGGGTGGCATTCCAGATCGGGAACGTGTTCTGAGCGTCGCCGAGGTAGTTGAAGAGCCGCCCCTCGTCCCAGTCGTAGGCAGTCCAGGCCCAGCCGCGCCCGGCCATCCCTGTCGCCTTCAGATCCGTGCGCCACGCGTCGGTCGAGCCGAAGTCGCGCTTGATCAGATCGGCGATCGGACCGCCGGGATCGCCGCCGTCGCCGCCGAGGTGCTCGAAGTAGACCTCGTGGTTCTTGATCCCGCCGACCGCGAAGGAAAGGTCGACCTTGAGCGCGCGGAAATCTGAATAGATCTGGTTCGCGGTGCCGGGATCGGCGGCGGCGAGCTTGCCGAGAATCTCGTTCCGCTTGTTCACGTAGCCCTGGTAGAGCTTGTAGTGGGCCTCGACGGACGCGCGAGAGATCCCGTCCAGCTCCAGCAGGGCCGGCTTCAGCTCGCGGGGCCTGATCTCCTCGTAACTCGACATCCATACCTCCACATCATCACTCGGCGGGAACGGCGCGGAGCATATCCTTCCACCCAGTTGCCGAGACGAAGGAGTCGCGCATGCCGTTCACTCTCCCTGACCTTCCCTACGCGTACGACGCGCTCGAGCCGACGATCGATGCGCGCACGATGGAGATCCACCACTCCAAGCATCATCAGGCGTACGTCGACAACGCGAACAAGGCCCTCGAGGGAACCGAGTGGGCCGGCAACAACGTCGAGTCGGTGCTCGCGAGCCTCGCCGCGATGCCCGACGCGATCCAGGCCGCAGTGCGGAACAACGCCGGCGGCCACGCGAATCACAGCCTCTTCTGGACGATCATGAGCCCGGACGGCGGCGGCGAGCCCGAGGGCGACCTGAAGGCGGCGATCGACGATCTCTGGGGCTCGACCGAGGAGCTCAAGACCGTGATCAACGACGGCGGCGTCAAGCGCTTCGGCAGCGGCTGGACCTGGCTGGTCTACGACGGCACCGGTCTCGCCGTCAAGTCGACGCCGAACCAGGACAGCCCGCTGCTCGAGAGCGACGAGCCGCTCCTCGGCATCGACGTCTGGGAGCACGCCTACTACCTCAACTACCAGAACCGTCGCCCTGACTACCTTGCGGCCTGGTGGAACGTCGTCAACTGGGCCGAGGTCGGCCGCCGCTTCGAAGCTGCGGACAAGCGGCCGGGGTAGGTCGTGAGGGCGCTCATCACCGGCGGCACCGGCAAGCTCGGCGCCGCGGTTGCCGAGCGTTTACGGAGCGAGGGATGGCAGGTGGTCGCCGCAGGAAGCCGCGACGGCGACCTCTCTCGCGCGGACGAGGCGAGGGCGCTCGTCGAGCGAGCGGTCGCCGAGCTCGGAGGCCTGGACGTCGTCGTCAACGGCGCGTCGTCCGGATTCGAGCCGAAGCGCTTCGAGGACGTCACGGAGGAGGACGTCGACGCTGCGCTCGGAGCGACGGTCAAGGGAAGCTTCTTCGTCACCCAGGCGGCCGCACCGCACCTGCGCGAAAGCGGCGGGCTCGTGGTCATGGTCGAAGACGTCGCGGGCTACCAGCCGTGGCCGTCGTTCGCGGCGCACTGTGCGGCGAAGGCCGGCCAGGCGATGCTGACGCGCGTGCTCGCGCGAGCGCTCGCGCCCGAGGTGCGGGTCTGCGGCGTCGCCCCGGGCACGGTCGCCGTCGAGCCGGAACAGGAAGAGCGGCGAGCAGCCGAGACGGTGCTCGACCGCATCGGCTCGCCGGACGACGTCACCGACGCAATCCTCTATCTCACCGGTGCACACTTCGTCACCGGGACCACGATCGTCGTCGACGGAGGCCGTCTGCTGCAAACCGGGCGGAACAGCAATGCGTAGTCCGTGTGGATGGCCGCAGCGATGAGCATCGACCGCCCCTCCTTGCCTTACGAGAGCGAAGTCGTAAGCATCAGGGGAGTGCCGCGCGAAGAGCCGACGGACGGGGAACTGATCGAGCGCGTCGGCAACGGCGATCGCGACGCGTTCGAGGAGCTCTACCGGCGATATACGCGGCCGGTTCTCGGTCTCGCGCTGCGCAGGCTCGGCGACCGGGGCCGGGCAGAGGACGCGTTCCAGGATGCGTTCGCCGCGATCTGGCGCTCGGCCTCGAGCTACGACCCGGAACGGGGCCGCGGCGGCGCCTGGCTCTACACGGTCGCCCGCAACGCGATCGTCGACGGCGCGCGGCGACGGCCCGAGCCGCCGATGGAGGCGCCCGACGAGCCGTCGGGCGAGGGAGGTCCGGACGACCGCGCGGAGGCGTCGTGGCTCACCTGGCGCGTGCATGCGCGCTCGAGCACCTGCCCGAGCACGAGCGCCCGGTGATCGAGCTCGCCTACTGGGGCGGCCTCTCGCAAAGCGAGATCGCGGAATTCCTCGACATCCCGCTGGGGACGATCAAGACGCGGACTCGGAGCGCGCTCGCACGGCTCGCGGACCTGCTCGAGGACGAGCTGAGATGAGCGACCGCTTCGACGAGCTCGTCGGCGAGATCGAGGATCCCGAGGAGAGATCCCGGCTGCGGCGCGTGCACACGCTGCTGCTCTCGGTCGACCCGCCGCCCGAGGTGTCCTCCGCCTGGAGGCGCCTCCCGCGGCCGAACCGGTGCGGCTCGTTCCGCGCCGGCGGCGCATGGCTCTCGCTCTGATCGCGGCTGCGCTCGCGGCGGCCGCCTTCGGCGCCGGCTGGTTCGCGAGCGCCCGCAGCGACGACGTCGAAGCCGTGGTGTCGATCCCGATGGTCGGCACGGCACAGGCGGCGGGCGCCACCGCGTCGATCGACGTGCTGCCGCAGGACGAGGCGGGAAACTGGCCGATGAACGTCGTCGTCCGCGGGCTCACGCCGAGCCGGGACCGCTCGGACTACTACGAGCTCTGGCTGACCAAGGGCGGAAAGCTCGTCGACCCGTGCGGCCGCTTCATCGTGCACACCGGCGTGACGACGGTCGTTCTCAGCGTTCCGTACGGCTTGCGGAAGTACGACGGCTGGGTCGTCACGCGGCACGACTCGGACGTGCCGCTCCTCTCAACCTCCCAGACCTAAGACTCGATCGGCTGCCAGAGCTCGAAGCGGTTTCCCTCGGGATCGACCGCCCAGCCGAAGCGGCCGAACTCCTGCTCCTCGACCTTCTCGTCGACCTCGGCGCCCGCGGCACGTAGCTGCTGGAGCATCGCGTCCAGGTCGTCGACGCGGTAGTTGACCATCACCTGCTGCTCGTCCGGCCAGTAGCCGGTGTCGCCGGGAAAGAGCGACCAGACGGTCGAGGTTCCCGGCACGGCCTCGAAGACGTGCCCACCCCACTCTGAGACCGTGATCCCGAGATTCGCCTCGTACCAAGAGCGAAGCGCCTCGGGGTCACGAGCCCGGAGGAAGATGCCGCCGATCCCGGTGACGCGCTCCACCCTCAGGGCGCGGTGCGGTCGTTCGCGACGAACGCCGCGTGCGTGATCGGCATCCGCTCGGCGAGGAACTGCTCGCACGCCTCGGCGTAGCGGCGGATCTCGCGCTGCGCCGTCTCCGCCGCCCGGAGGGAGACGAAGTTCATCAAGGCCCGTGCGTTCACCGTCCAGTAGAACTCGGTGTAGGCGCCGACCGGGATGACTGAGCGGGCGAGCTCGCGCGCGACCCCCTCCTCGACGAGGCGCGTGTAGGTCGCGTACGCCATGTCGTAGACCGCCTGCAGCTCCTCCCGCGTGCGCTCCGCGAGCTCCGGGTCGACGGGCTCGAACGAGTACGCGCCGGGCTTCCCGACCTGGCTGCGGACGTCGTCGGCCTCGGGGATGTAGAAGTCGTCGGTCGCCTTCGCGTAGCGCATCGAGAACTCGTTGAAGGAGCCGATCCGGTGCCGGAACCACTCGCGCGCGACGAAGATCGGGCAGCGGATGTGGAAGCGGAAGGAGTTGTGCTCGAACGGCGTCCCGTGCCGGTCGCGCATCAGAAACCGGATCAGCCCCGCGTCCGCGTCGTCCACGTCCTCGCGCCGGCGGGCGAAGCTGACGCGTGCGGCGTTGACGACGGAGAGGTCGTCGGCCATCGCCGCGTCGAGACGGACGAAGCCGTGGTCGAGGACGGGGATCGAGCTGTCGGGTATCACTTCAGTGGTGACTGCCACGGGTTTTCGAGGGTACTGAGGTCCCCGGACGGTAATGGGTTCCGCCCTGATCGGCACGTCGGGATGGTCATACCCGTCCTGGCGACCCGACTTCTATCCCGCCGGCATCGCGAACGAGGACTTCCTCTCCTTCTACTCCGAGCGGTTTCCGACCGTCGAGCTCAACTCGACCGGCTATCGCCTTCCGTCCGAGGAGCAGTTCGGCCGCTGGGCTGCGGCCACCCCTGACGGGTTCCGCTTCGCAGTCAAGGCCTCGCCGCAAGCGCTCCGGTCCTTCGGCACGTTCGAGGAGCGTGTCCGCATGCTCGGCGACAGGCTCGGTCCGGTCCGCGTCGTCGTCGAGAGCCCGCGCGACGACGGCCTGCTCGCTCTCCTGCTCGGCTCCACCGATCTGCGGCTGGCGCTCGACCTGAGAGACGAGAGCTGGACCGGCGTGGACGTGGCACCGGCCGTCCGGGTCAACGACCTCGACGCCGACGGGCCATTTCGGTATCTCCGCTTTCGCGAGCCGCCGTACTCCGAGGACCAGCTGGTCGAGCTCGCGGCGACGATCGAGCCACTGCTCGCAGGCGGGACTCGAGGTCTTCGCGTACTTCCAGCACGAGGACGCACCGACTGCCCCGGCCTACGCCGCGCGGTTGCGCGAGCTCGTTCGCCCGCACGAGCGGTGATTACGTACGCGTCAGGTTTACCCACAAACGGGAATAGCGGCTAGACTTTGAAACGATAAGTTCTTTAGAGCGCGTAACCTGGGTGCCCAAACACCTCTCTTACCGTTCGTGAGTAAATCGGTAGGAGGTGTATTTCCATGGCAACAGGCACAGTCAAGTGGTTTGACGATGCGAAGGGCTTCGGCTTCATCGCACCGGAGGACGGCGGTAAGGATCTCTTCGTCCACCACAGCGGCATCGGTGGCGAGGGCTTCAAGTCCCTTTCCGAGGGTGCAAAGGTCGAGTTCGAGGCGCGCGAGGGTCAGAAGGGCCCCGAGGCGTTCAACGTCGTCGCCGTTTAGGTGATGCGATTCCCGTGCGCGGGCCTGGTTTCGACCGGGCCCGCGCGGGGATCTTCCGTCCGATGCGGACGATGTACGCGCTCTACTGGTTCGTGATCGTGGCCGGCGTCGTGGCGTACACGCTCACCGGCCTGCACGGATGAGGCGCTTCGCCCGAGAGAACAGCCTCTCCCTCTTCTTCCTCACCATCTTTCTGCTGGCGCTCATCGGGCAGTCGTTTGCCGGCCAGCACAAGTACAACGCCGTCCAGATCGAGCACGACGGAGCGCCCGTTTCGTGGTGGTCATACGTGACCTCCTCGGGCTTCGGCAGCGCTGTGATGGAGAACTGGCAGTCCGAGTTCCTCCAGTTCTCCCTCTTCATCGCGGCAACGATCTGGCTGGTTCAAAGGGGCTCGAACGAGTCGAAAGCGCTCGAGGACGCGGGGCTCGAGCCGAAGACGCAGCAGCAGATCGGCCGCCACACACCCTCAGGCGGCCCTCGCTGGGCCAAGCTCGACGACTGGCGCACCCGGATCTACGAGAACTCGCTCCTCCTCGTGATGACAGCGATCTTCTTCGCGACATGGTTCGCGCAGTCGCTGAACAACTGGCGCGAGTTCAACGACGACGCACAGCACCACGGCGGCCGGGCCATCGGCTGGACGAGCTATCTCGGCAACGCGGACTTCTGGGAGCGAACGCTGCAGAACTGGCAGTCCGAGTTCCTCGCCGTCGGGACGATGGTCGTCTTCACGATCTACCTCCGCCAGCGCGGCTCGCCCGAGTCCAAGCCCGTCGGCGCCCCGCACGAAGAGACCGGCTCCTCGGGCTAGCCCTCGAGCGCGTCTGTCCTGCGGGCGGCGGCAGCAGCTCGTTCGGCGAACGCCGCCGACTCGGCGATCCGCTCGTCGCCCGGCGGCGTGTTGATCCGGACGAGCCGGGCTCCCACGGACGCCGCCGCCGCGGCGAGATCCGCACCGGCGGCCGCGTCGCCGGTGAGGTTGGGATTGCCCTCGGCGGCCACGAGCGAGGCCAGGTCCGCGACCTCGGCGGCGACCTCGGCGAGCTCGAACGGGATGGCGATGATCCGCTCCACGTTGTCGTCCGTTCGTTCCGCCATGAACGCGCCGTAGGCCTCGGCGTCCGCGTCGGCGAGCGGCTCGACACGGGCGCGCAGCTCCTCGGCCCGGCCGACGACCTCGGCGCGGCGCTTCCACTCGTCCGGCGCGAAGCGCGCTGCCATCGCCGTCAGGCCCGCCGCGAGCGAAGCCGCGATCGCCGCAACAGCGCCGCCCCCGGGCGCCGGTGTCCGGGCCGGCACCGCGTCGAGGAATTCCTTCAGGCCGGCGTCGAGGAAGCTAGAAGAGGCCAACCGTGCGGCCGTCCTCGTCGATATCGACGCTGAACGCCGCAGGATTCGCGCCCAGACCGGGCATGGTCTGCATCGTTCCGCACAGCGCGACGAGCCAGCCGGCACCCGTGTAGGCACGGATGTCCCGCACGGTCAGCTCGAACCCCGTCGGCGCGTTCGTCAGGGCGGGATCGTGCGACAGCGAGAGGTGCGTCTTCGCCATGCAGATCGGCAGAGTCCCGAGCCCGCCGGCCGCGAACTGCTTGATCTTGTCCTTCGCGGTCTGGAGGAAGACCACGCTGCCCGCGCCGTAGACGCGCGTCGCGATCGCCTCGATCTTCGCCTCGATCGGAGCGTCGATCGGATACGTGAACTCGAATTCGTTCGGATGATCGGCGGCGTCGACGACCGCCTCGGCAAGCGATGCCGCACCCTCGCCGCCGCGCTCGAACGCCTCGTTCAGCTCGGCCGCATGGGCGCCGTGCTCGAGTGCGAGGCGGCGGACGAGGTCCACCTCCTCGTCCGTGTCACCCGGGAACCGGTTGACGGCGACGACGGCGCGCAGCCCGAACCCGGCCACGATCTCGAGGTGCCGCCGCAGGTTCTCGGCGCCGATCTCGATCGCGTCCAGCCCGCCGTCCGGATCGCCGCCGTGATGCTTGAGCGCCTTGGCGGTCGCGACGAGCACGACGGCGCTCGGGCTGAGCCCACCCGCGCGACACACGATGTTCAGGAACTTCTCCATGCCCATGTCCGCGCCGAAGCCCGACTCCGTGACCACGTAGTCGCCGAGCTTCAGCGCCACGAGGTCGGCGACGAGCGAGTTGTTGCCGTGGGCGATGTTCGCGAACGGCCCGCAGTGGACGAGTGCCGGCTGCCCCTCGAGCGTCTGGACGAGGTTCGGCTTCAGCGCGTCCTTGAGGAGGACCGCCATCGCGCCGGCAGCGCGGAGCTGCTCTGCGAGCACCGGCTCGCCCTCGAAGGTGTACGCGACGGTGATCGCACCCAGCCGCTCGCGCAGGTCGTGCAGGTCGCGGGCGACGGCGACGATCGCCATCACCTCCGATGCCGCCGTGATGTCGAAGCCGGACTGGCGCGGATAGCCGTTCGCACGGCCGCCGAGGCCGAGTGCGATGTCCCGCAAGGCGCGGTCGTTGATGTCGACGCAGCGCCGCCAGCCGACCGAGAGCGGGTCGATGTCGAGCATGTTGCCGTGCAGAATGTGCGCCTCGAGCATCGCGGCGAGCAGGTTGTTCGCGGCTCCGATCGCGTGGATGTCGCCGGTGAAATGGAGGTTCAGGTCCTCCATCGGAACGACCTGCGCGTACCCGCCGCCGGCGGCGCCGCCCTTGATCCCGAAGACCGGCCCGAGCGAGGCCTCGCGCAGGCAGAGCACAGGCTTCTTGCCGATGTGACCGAGACCCTGCGTGAGCGAGACGGAGGTCGTCGTCTTCCCCTCGCCCGCCTTCGTCGGCGTGATCGCGGTGACACAGATCAGCTTTCCGTCCGCGGTCTCGCGGAGCCGGTCGAGGACGCGCAGGTCGATCTTCGCCTTTGTGCGGCCGTACGGCTCGACTTCGTCCGGGACCAAGCCGGCGGCGGCGGCGACCTCCTCGATCGGCCGGAGGACCGCGGCCTGCGCGATCTCGAGACTCGACGGCATCTGCGTCCGCATCAGGCCGACCCTAACGCCGCGGGGTACCCGAGCGCCTCCGCCACCTGCGCGGCGGCGGCGTCCGCCAGGCCGCGGTAGCCGAGTGTCGTCCGCCGCCAGAGGACGTCCTCGACGCGAACGGCCCACTCCTGCTCGCCCGCGTACTCGATCTGCGCGAGCACGTCGGGAGCGTCCGGGTGGATCGGCTCGAGCAGCCGCGGCTCCAGCAGCGCAGGCTCGAGCATCTCCTCCGCGAGGCTGCCGTACAGGTGCAGGACGTGCGAGCGGGTCGCAGGATCGAGGTCCGGGAACCGGTGTGCGATGCGCATGCCCGCGCCCTCGAGACCGCGCGCGCCCGGCAGCGGCCGGGGCACCGCGTCGAAGCGCATCCCTCCGAGCTCCGGTCGCAGCCGCTCGAGCGCGTGCAGCGCGATCCGGCGGTAGGTCGTCAGCTTCCCGCCGGCCACCGTCAGCATCCCGCCGCGGCCGACGACGTATTGGGTCTCGCGCCGCGCCGTCAGCGTCTCGCCGCTCAGACCGGGGAGCACCCGGAGCCCGGCGAAGCTCGCCCGGACCCGACCGGGATCGAGCACGTCGCGCTCGACCCCGACCGACGCCTCGTCGAGGATGCGCGTGATGTCTGCCGGCTCGACGGCGACCTCCGACGGGTCGCCCTCGTAGAGGGTGTCGGTCGTCCCGAGCAGCAGCATCCCCTGCCAGGGGTACGCGAACGTGACGCGCACGGGATCGTGCGGAATCGTCAGCGCGGCCGACCACGGCCGGTCGAGCTCGAGCAGCAGATGCACGCCCTTCGACAGGCGGGCGAGCGGCGGCGCGGCCGGATCCTCGAAGGCGCGAATGCCGTTGATCCAGGGTCCCGTGGCGTTCACGACCGCGCGCGCCTCGACGGAGACACGTCTCGCCGGACAGGCGGTCTCGCACCTCGGCGCCGCGCACGCGTCCCTCGATCTGCCGGAGCCCGACCACCTCGGCGTAGTTCGCGACGACGCCGCCGGCGACGGCTGTCGCTCGGACGTTGGCGAGACAGAGCCGCCCGTCGTGCGTGAACGAGTCGATGTAGACGCCGCAGCCGCGCAGTCCTTCGAGCCGGAGGTCGGGGACACTCTGCAGCGCGCGCGCGGGCGGCAGCAGCCCGCCCAGCCGGTCACCGGCGAGGCCCGAGTAGAGGGCGAGCCCGAGTCTGAGCGTCGTCGGCCGGTAGGGGCCGTCACGGTAGAGCGGGAAGAGGAACGGCAGCCTCCGGACGAGGTGCGGCGCAACGGTCTTCAGGAGCGCGCGGCGCTCGCGATGAGCCTCGCGGACGAGCTTGACGTCGCCCAGGCGGAGGTAGCGCAGCCCGCCGTGGATCAGCTTCGACGATGCGCTCGAGGTCGCGCCGCCGAAGTCACCGCGATCGACGAGCGCGACGGCAAGACCCGCCTGCGCCGCCTCGTTCGCGATCCCGGCCCCGACGATGCCGCCTCCGATCACCAGCAGGTCGAAGCGGCGCTCGGCCAGTTGCGAGAGATCTCTCACAACGGGTTCGTCCACGCGCGGTTGCCCTTCGCGTCGGTGACCTCGATGCGGGCGTAGTCGGCGCCGAAGGGCCGCCGCAGCCGCGCATGCGTGATCCCGCGGTCGTCGTCCGCGAGCACCTCGCCCGCGTAGCGGTAGCCGAGACGCCCCGCGTTCACGGCCGCTCCCTCGGTGCGACCGGAGACGAGGGTCACCGAGCGGGCAGGGCTGCAGCGCACCTCGACCTCGTCCCCGTCGACCGCGACGTCGTGCAGCACCGGCCCCGAGCTGCCGTAGAAGGAGCCGGCCGCGAGCGCGGCGAGCACCGCCTCGGCGCTTCGCTCGGGCACGCGCAGCCAGGTCCAGCCGTGGCCAGAGTCGAAGCCGGGGTGGTGGGAGTCGTCCGTCACGAGACCGAAGCAGCGGCGGCCGGTCTCGAGCAGCTCGTCCCAGTGCACGGAGGACAGCCCCCGCCCCACCTCGAGCTCGCAGCCGGCGTTCCAGACCTCGATCCCGGCGACGTTCTCCGGCAGCTCGAGCGTGCCGGGAGTCGCACCCGTCCAGTAGGGATGCGCGAGGTAGGCGACGCCGCCGTGCTCGGCGATGAACCCGGCGGTGCGCTCGAGATCGGCGTACTCGGCGCCGAGCGCAGCGAGGTCGGCGTCCGCCGAGATCCCGAACCCGAGCACATGGCCGTCGCGCGCGCGCGGGCAGAATGCAGTTCAGCTCGACGCTCGGCAGCACGAGCAGGCGTCCATTCGAAGCCGCCTCGGTCCGCTTCCAGTGGTCGGTGATCGCAAGGACGTCGAAGCCCGCCCTCCCGTAGTGCGCCGCGAGCGCGTCGGGCTCGAGCTCGCCGTCGGAGCCGGTCGTGTGCGCGTGGAGAGCGCAGCGCAACCACTCGCCTTCGACAGTGAAGGGATCGGTGCGATCCGGTGCCATACCGGTGAAGACCCTACAACCGCCCCTTGTGTCAGTCGAACGCGCGGCCGTACGCTTGCTGTTCACATTTCAACCGGGGAGGCATGTATGGGCGAGCACTGGGACGTCGACGAGATCCTGGAGCGGGCACTCCAGGAGGACGACCTCGACGGGATGGATTCCGTGATCAGCCGTCTGGTCGCCGAGGAAGGCATGAGCCGAAGCGCGATGCTGCGGCGCTCGTTCGCCGCAGCCGCAGGGCTCACGATCCTCGCACCCGCGACCGCATTGGCACGCAACACGCGTGGAGCGGCGCCGCCGGTGCGGGGCAAGGAGATCACGTTCACCGAGCTCGTGAAGCAGGCGAAGAAGGAAGGGGCGATCAACACGATCGCGCTGCCGCCCGACTGGGCGAACTACGGCGAGATCATGTCGACGTTCAAGAAGAAGTTCGGCCTGAAGCTGACGAACGACAACCCCGACGGCTCGTCGGCGCAGGAGAACCAGGCCGTCCGCTCGCTCAAGGGCGACTCGCGGGCGCCCGACGTCCTCGACGTCAGCCCGTCGTTCGCGATCGCCGGCGCCAACGAGGGCCTGTACGCGAAGTACTTCAACAACTACTTCGGGAGCGTGCCGCGCGCGATGAAGGACGGGCGCGGCTTCTGGGTCGGCGACTACTGGGGCGTGATCTCGTTCGGCGTCAACCGCGCCGTCGTCTCGAACGTGCCGAAGTCGTGGAACGACCTGCTGAAGCCGGAGTACAAGAACAAGGTGGCGCTGAACGGCAGCCCGCTGACGTCGGGCTCCGCCTTCGCCGGCGTCTACTCGGCCGCGCTCGCGAACGGCGGCTCGCTGACGAACATCGGCCCGGGGATCGACTACTTCAAGCGGCTGAAGGACGTCGGGAACTTCATCCCGGTGCAGGCGACCCCGCAGACGATCGCCTCGGGCCAGACGCCGATCACGATCGACTGGGACTACCTCAACCTGGCGTACATCAAGGAGTTCCCGTCGGCGAAGATCGCCGTCGCGATTCCGACGACCGGGGTGTACGGCGCGTACTACTGCCAGGCGATCAACGCGACGGCGCCGCACCCGTACGCGGCTCGCCTCTGGCAGGAGTTCCTCTACTCCGACGCCGGGCAGCTGCTCTGGCTCAAGGGCTACTCGCACCCGGCGCGCTTCACCGACATGGCGCGGCGGAAGGTCGTCCCGGGGGCGCTGCTGAAGGCACTCCCGTCGGCGTCGCTCTACGCGAACGTGAAGTTCGCCGGGCCGGCGGCGCAGACGAAGGCCAAGGCCGAGGTCACGACGGAGTGGCCGACGAAGGTCGGGTCGTAGCGCGCTGGAAACGGCGATCGAGTCCGAAGGTGCCCCGCGGCCGGCGCGAGCCGGCCGCGGGCGTCCGTCCCTTGCATGGCTCGGCGTCGTGCCGTTCTTCGCCTACGCGCTCCTCTTCCTGTTCCTGCCTGCGGGGCAGGTGCTCTTCGGCGCCTTCAAGGGTGTCGACGGCGGCTTCACGCTCTCGAACCTCCAGGAGCTGAAGAACGAGCCCTACATCTCGGCGTACAAGAACAGCATCGAGGTGAGCCTCGTCACGGCTGTCGTCGGCGGCCTGCTGGGCTTCCTGATCGCCTACTCGGCGATCCGCGACGGCACGCCGAGGGTCGTCCGCTCCGCGCTGACCACGTTCTCGGGCGTGGCGGCCAACTTCGCGGGCATCCCGCTCGCCTTCGCGTTCATCGCCACCCTCGGCACGATCGGGATCGTCACGCAGTGGCTCGTCAACCTCGGCGTCAACCCCTACGACCACGGCTTCAGCCTCTTCTCGAAGACGGGCGTCGAGATCACGTATCTCTACTTCCAGATTCCGCTGATGATCCTGGTCATCTCGCCCGCGATCGACGGCCTCCGGCGCGAGTGGCGCGAGGCATCGGCGAACCTGGGTGCGACCTCCTTCCAGTTCTGGCGCTACATCGGCGTGCCGGTGCTGATGCCCTCGCTGCTCGGCGCGATGGTGCTCCTCTTCGGCAACTCCTTCTCCGCCTACGCCACGGCGTACGGCCTCACCGGCGGCGGCGTCAACCTCGCGCCGCTTCAGATCGGCTTCAACCTGAGCGGGAACGTGCTCGACAATCCGCACATCGGCGAGGCCCTGGCCTTCGGGATGATCGTCGTTCTCGTGGCGATGATGCTGGTCTACATCCCGCTGCAGCGGATCTCGTCCCGGTGGGTGCGATGAGGAAGCGGATCTCGCCCTCGGCTGTGCTGTGGCTCGGGATCGGTGCCATCTACTTCCTGGTGCCGCTCCTGGCGATGCTGATCTTCAGCCTTCGGAGCGGCACGACCGGGAAGTGCTGCACGAGCGCGAACTACCAGGAGATCGTCGACGACCCCGAGTTCTGGCGGTCGCTCAGGCAGTCCTTCATCCTCTCGATCGAGACGATCATCGTCTCACTCGCGCTGCTCATCCCGACCGTCTACTGGGTGCACCTGAAGCTGCCGCGGCTTCGGGCCCTGATCGGCTTCCTCGCGCTCGTGCCGTTCGTGATTCCGCCGATCATCCTCGTGGTCGGTCTGCTCGACCTCTACAAGGGCACGCCACAGTGGTTCTACGCGCAGCCGTACGGCTTCCTCGTCGCGGCCTACGTGATCCTCGCCTTCCCCTACATCTACTTCTCGCTCGACTCCGGCTTCCGCGCGATCGACGTGCACACGCTGACCGAGGCCTCGCAGAGCCTGGGCGCGACGTGGCGCACGACGCTGTTCCGCGTGATCCTCCCGAACATCCGCACGGCCGCGCTCGCGGGGGCGTTCCTGACGCTCGCGATCGTGATGGGCGAGTTCACGATCGCGAACCTCGCCGCCTTCCACACGTTCCCGATCTACATCCAGTACATCAACGAGACCAAGGCCTACCCCGCGGGGGCGGTCTCGCTCCTGAGCTTCGCGATCACGTGGGTGGCCATGCTGTCGCTGCTGTTCGTCGGCCGCGGCCGCCGCACAGTCCAGGTGGGAGGCGCCCGCTAGATGGCGTTCGTCGAGATCGAGACCCTGCACCGGTCGTTCGGCGACGTCGTCGCGCTCGACGGCATCAGCATCTCGCTCGAGGAGGGAGAGTTCGTCTCGCTGCTCGGGCCGTCGGGCTGCGGGAAGACGACCGCCCTGCGCATCGTCGCCGGCTTCGACCGCCCGACCTCGGGCCGCATCCTCGTCGCGGGCAAGGACATGACACGCGTCCCGCCCAGCAAGCGGGACATGGGGATGGTCTTCCAGGCCTACAGCCTCTTCCCGAACATGAGTGCGTCGCGGAACGTCGAGTACGGGCTGAAGATCCGCGGCACCGCGAAAGAGGAGCGGGCGACGAAGGTCGCGGAGCTGCTCGAGCTCGTGGGCCTCGGCCACGCCGGCGACCGCTATCCGCACCAGCTCTCGGGCGGGATGCAGCAGCGAGTCGCGCTCGCCCGCGCGCTCGCGATCGAGCCGCGCGTCCTCCTCCTCGACGAGCCGCTCTCGGCGCTCGACGCAAAGGTGCGCGTGCAGCTGCGGGAGGAGATCAGGCGGATCCAGAGCCGGCTGGGGATCACGACCATCTACGTCACGCACGACCAGGAGGAGGCGCTCTCGATCTCCGACCGGGTCGCGGTGCTCTCGCAGGGTCGCATCGAGCAGATCGGGGCGCCGGCCGAGATCTACGGCTCGCCCTCGACGCCCTTCGTGGCCGAGTTCGTCGGGACGATGAACCGGCTCGAGGCCACGGTCGCCGACTCGCAGGCGGGCGAGGTCGACTACGGCGGGGTGCGACTCGCAGTCGACGCGGTTCGCGGTCACAGCGCCGGCGAGCGCGTGCTCGTGCTCGTCCGGCCCGAGACGGTCGAGCTGGGCCCGGCGTCGAACGGCTCCCCACTCACGGGCGAGGTGATCTCGCACACGTTCCTCGGCCCCGTGACGCGGCTGAAGGTGAGCTTCGGCGAGGGCGAGATGACCGCCGACGTCTCCGCGACCCGCGCCGACTCGTACCCCGTCGGCATGCGCGTCGGGGTGGGCTTCCCGTCGGAGAGCGCCCGCCTCCTCAGCCTCTGACGAGCGCCAGCAGCAGCTCGGGCCGGTCGGTGAAGATTCCGTCCACGCCGAGCTCCAGGAGCGCGCGCATGCGCCGCTCGTCGTTGACCGTGTAGACGGCGGTCCGAAGTCCCAGCCGCCGAGCCAGGGCGAGTCCGCGAGGCCGGGCGCGCGGATCCCAGAACCCGGCTCCCCACGCGGAGCGTGCCGCCCGGCGGATCGAGACGCCCAGGCCCACGTGCTGCAGCGTCCGCAGCCCTCGCACCTGGCGCAGCGCCTGCGACTCGAAGCTGATGACCACTGCGTCCTCCGGGAGCAGCGCGACCGTGCGCGCGACGACGTCGTGACGCCGGTAGCGCCACGGGCTCTTGAGCTCGCACATCAGGCCGATCCGCCCCGAGCACTGGTCGACGACCTCCTCGAGGCGCGGCTCGCCGCCCACCGGCGGGTCGTGGCAGACGACGAGCGAGCCGTCGGCCGCGGCGTGAACGTCGAACTCGACGAAGTCTGCGCCGAGCTCGATCGCACGCTCGAACGCGGCCGGCGTGTTCTCCGGCAGCTCCGCGGACGCTCCCCGATGGGCGATCGTCCACGTCATCCGAGCAAGCGCCGCAGCAACGGGACGTCGATCGTCTCCACTATCTCGTCGGCCTCCGCGAGCCGCTCCGGTGCCTGCGTCCCGAGCAGGGCGACCACATGCGTGCCCGCCGCCTTGGCCGACGCGACGCCTGCTTCGGTGTCCTCGAAGACAAGCGTCTCCGCACCTGCGACGCCGAGCTGTCGGAGCGCGAGCAGGTAGCTCTCGGGATCGGGCTTGCCGAGAGCCACGTCGTCGTCGGCGACGACGGTCGCGATCAGCTCTCCGAGCCCGGCTGCAGCGACGACCGGAACGATCTCCTCGCGCGCGGCACCGGAGACGATTGCGAGCCGGGCGTGACCGGCGGCGAAACGCACTGCGTCGCGCGTCGCCTCGGGCACGGTCGAGCCGTCCGCGACCAGAGCTCGGTAGCGGTCGATTCGCTCCCGGATGAACGCGGGAATGCGCGGGTCGCCGTGGCCGAGGCAGAGCTCGGCAATCGTGTGCTCCGCGAGCCCGGAGAGGGTCTCGTAGTACTCGCGCTCGGAGATCGGCTTGCCGTACTCGGCGAAGAGCTCGCGGTAGATCCGGCAGAGGACGGGCTCGTCCTGGGAGAGCGTGCCGTTGAAGTCGAAGATCACTGCGCGGATCGGCACGTCACGAGAGATTACGCTCCCCCGCGATGCCGCTCTCCGCACTCCTGCTCGCGCTCGCGGCGGCATTCGTGCACGCGCTCTGGAACCTGTTGCTCGCGCGAGCCCGCGATCCCGAGGCGGCCACCGCGGTGGCGCTCATCGTGGCGGTGATCGTCTTCGCCCCGGTGGCGGTCTTTGCCTGGGGGCTCGAGCGAGACGTCTGGCCCTACCTCGTCGTCACGAGCTGCCTGCAGCTCCTCTACTTCTCGCTGCTGATCACCGCCTACCGGAAGGCCGAGGTGTCGGTGGTGTATCCGGTCGCGCGGGGAGTGGCGCCGACCTTCGTCCTGCTCGCGGGCATCGTCGTGCTCGGCTACGAAACGTCATGGGCGCAGGCTGCAGGCGTCGTCCTCGTCGGCCTCGGGGTGCTCGCGATCCGAGGCGTCCGTCGTGGCGCCGGTGCCAACGGGGTCGTCTTCGGGCTCGCGATCGCGGGCGTGATCGCCTCGTACACGCTCGTCGACAAGCGTGGGCTCGACTACGCGACCCCGATCGCCTACCTCGAGATCTCGATGATCGCGCCGGCCGTCCTCTACGCAGCCTGGGTGGCTCGCATGCGGGGCGGTGCCGTGGCGCTTCGAAGCGAGCTCAACCCGTCCTCGATCGTCGCCGGAATCGCGACGTTCACGGCGTACGCACTCGTGCTCGCCGCGCTCGAACGCGCTTCCGCAGCGTCAGTGGCCGCCGTGCGCGAGACGAGCGTCGTCATCGCCACGCTCCTCGCGGCGGTGGTGCTGAAGGAGCACGTGACGCCGGCCCGCCTGACGGGAGCCATCCTCGTCGTTTGCGGTGTCGCGCTCGTCGCAGTCGGTGGATGAGGGGCGGGCCGCGCCGCCCCTCATCGCTCCGACGTCACCTACTTGAGCCAGGCGGCCACCTTTCCGGGGTTCGCCTTGACCCATTGCTCCGCCGCCTTCTCCGGCTTCATCTTCTTGCCGGCGATCAGGTTGGCGACGAGGTTCTGGTCCTTGGACGTCCACTTCCAGTTCCTGACGAACTTGACGGCCGGCGAGCCGCTCGTCGCGAACTTCTTCGAGATCAGCTTGTCGAGGCCGTAGGACGGGTACTCGCACGCGTGCTTGCCGCTCTGCTTCTCGTCGTCCAGGCACCCCGGGAAGCGCTTCGGCAGCTGGATCCGCACGAGGTCGTACTGCGCGTTCAGGTACTGCGGGTCGTACCAGTAGAAGAGGACCGGCTTCTTCTGCTTGTACAGCTGGCTCCACCGCGCAATCTGAGCGGGCTCCGCACCTGCGACGACGTGCTTGAAGTTGAGTCCGAGCTCCTTGATGAGGGCGCGATCCTTCTGGACGTAGGACGGATCCCCGCCCAGGAACATGCCCTGCGAGCCCGACTCGGGCGACTTGAACACGGACTCCTTGCCCTTCAGGCCCCGCCACGTCCTGAACTGCGGGTACTGCTTGAGCAGGTAGCGCGGGATGTACCAGCCGATGACGCCGGTGATCCCGTTCGAGCCGACGACCCGTACCGAACCGTCCTTGGTGTAGGTCTTGCCTGCTCGTCGTGAGCGTGTTGTCCCAGTCTTCGAGGGCGACGTCGACCTTGCCGTCACGCATGGCCTGGAAGTACGGCGGGCCCTCGGTGACCTGCGTGAGCTTCACCTTGCAGCCGAGCCGCTTCTCGAGCACGTACTTCGCGACGTACGTGTTCGCCGTCGAGCCCGACCACGACTGCTCGTTCATGATCACCGTGCCGCAACTCGCTGCTGCGCCCTTGCCGAAAGCGCTGCCCGACACGGCAAGCGCGGCGACTCCGACGAGCGTGAGACCGACCAGGCCTGCACGACCCAGCCAGCCACCTCGAACCGACATCCGACCCTCCCTCTTGTTGTGTAACCCGGTCCTGCTCTTCATGCGATGCCCTCCTTCTTCGATTGGCGCGTGCCCTGCGTGACGCGGTCGAGCGCGATTCCGAGCGCGAGGATCGCGATCGAGGCGATCACGCCCTGACCGAACTGCCCGCGGACGAGACCCTGCGCGACCTCGTAGCCGAGGCCGCCCGAGCCCACGAGCCCGGCGATCACGACCACGGCGAGCACCATGATGATCGCCTGGTTGATGCCGAGCATGACCGCGTCACCGGCCAGGGGAAGCTTGACCTTCATCAGCACCTGACGCCGTCGAGGCCCCGAACGCGGTCGCCGCCTCGACCGACGTCGGCGCCACGTCCCGCACGCCTCGCTCGACGAGCCGAAGCGTGACCGGGAACGCGTAGAGGACGCTGGCCACGATCCCCGGCACGATCGAGACCGGCATCAGGTAGATGAACGGGATGATGTAGACGAGCTGCGGGAGCGTCTGCAGCAGGTCACTGATGGGCCTCATGACCTTCGAGAAGCGGTTGCTCTCGGCGGCCAGGACACCCAGGGCGACGCCGATCACAACGGCGATCGCTGTGGCGACGAGCACCTGGGAGAGCGTGTCCATCGCGAGCGCCCAGACACCCATGAACCCGATCAGGCAGAGCATCGCGAGAGTCGTCAGCGCCGGTCGCAGGCCGCTCACCACGAACGCGATCGCCGTCAGCCCGATGACCGTCGTGAACCACGGGGCCTCGATCAGGAATTCCTGCAGCGGCAACAGCAGCTGCTGGAGGATGAAGACACCGACCCGCTCGGTGACCGAGAAGACCCACGTCGTCGGGTCCTGCACGTAGTCGAGAACGACCTGGATCTTGGCCAGCAGCCACTCCTCGATCGTCACCGTGCGCGGCGGGCTTCCGGCCTCGTCCGGGTACGCGGCGTTGACGCCGAGGGCTTTCGAGAGGCCGACTCCCGCCACGATCGCCGCAATGAGTGCCACGTTCTGACCGCGCTTCCTCGCCTCATCGAGGTGCCGAAGCGCCGGGTCGGTCCGCTCCGCGATCGCCTCGAACGACCGGTCGAGGGCCATCGCCATCACCACGATCACGAGCCCGGCAAGGATCGCGAGCGCTGGGTTCGAGTAGAGGCCGCTCGTGACAACCGCCCCGAGGCCTCCGCCGCCGATCAAGCCTGCGATCACGACCATCGAGAGCGCGAAGAGGATCGTCTGGCTGACGCCCAGCAGGATCATTCGCCGGGCGAGCGGGAGCTGCACCTTCCGGAGCAACTGCCTTCGGGTGGCACCCATCGACGTGGCCGCCTCGACCGTGTTCAGCGGCACTCCCCGGATCCCGAGCGCGGTGATCCGGATGGCCGGTGGAATCGCGTAGATCATCGTGCAGACCACGGCCGCGGCCGGGCCGATCGAGAAGAGGATCACGACCGGCATCAGGTACGCAAAGGCGGGGACGATCTGCATGGCATCGAGCACCGGCGTGATCAGCCGGCGAAACCGGTCGGAGCGGCCGGCGACGATTCCCAGTGGGATCCCGACGAGGAGGGACAGTCCGACCGACACGAGCATCAGGGCCAGCGTCTCCATGCTCTCCTCCCAGAGGCCAAGCAGGGCGAAGCTCGCGAACGCCGAGAGGGTCCACAGCGCTGCGCGCCAGGCCGCCGAAGCGCAGAACGAGCGCCACGCCCGCGATGGTCGTCCCGGCCCACGTCATCCAGATCAGCAGCCGGTTGAACCACTCGACGAGGTGTTCGATCGCCGAGCTGAAGCCCTCGAAGATCGTGAAGACGAACGACTGGTCCTCCTTGCCGCGCTCGGTCAGGAGCCAGGTCTGGAAGTCGTCGAGATGCACCGACAGCGAGTTCCAGACGAGATTGTTCGGCCAGGGATATTCGAGTCCCCAGGCCCGGTAGGCGACGTACATCAGCGCGACGATTCCCGCCACCTGGACGAGCTTTCCGCGCCACCAGCGCCGGTGCACGATGGCCGGCGTCGAGGCGGCCCTCTCGGCGAGCGACCGTGGCCACGTCAGTCGCCTCTCTCGTCGGCGATCGCCTGGAAGACCGCCTCCCGGTCGACGATGCCGACGATCTTCCCGTTCTCGACGGCGCAGACCGGCTTCTCACTCGCGGCGAGCGTCGGCGCGGCTTTGCTGACCGTCGTCGTGACGTCGAGCTTCGGGCCGTCGGTGGGATCCTCGGGTGTGGGCTCGCGCATGATCCAGCGGAGCGTCAGCACGTTGCTCTTCGGGATGTCGCGCACGAAGTTCGCGACGTACTCGTCGGCCGGCTCCCCGACGAGCTCCTCCGGCGTCCCGAGCTGCACGATCGCGCCGTCGCGCATGATCGCGATCCGGTCGCCGAGCCGCAGCGCCTCCGGCAGGTCGTGCGTGATGAAGAGCATCGTCTTGCCCGTCTCGAGCTGGAGCCGGCAGACCTCGTCCTGCATGTCGCGGCGGATCAGCGGATCGAGGGCGCTGAAGGGCTCGTCGTAGAGCATCACCTTCGGATCGACCGCGAAGGCCCGCGCGAGCCCGACGCGCTGCTGCATCCCGCCCGAGAGCTGATCCGGGAACTGGTTGCCGGAGTCCTCGAGCCCGACGAGCTGGAGCACCTCCTCCGCGCGGGCAAGGCGCTGCGCCTTCGGCACGCCCTGCACCTCGAGGCCGAAGGCGACGTTGTCGACCACGCGCCGGTGGGCGAGCAGGCCGAAGTGCTGGAAGACCATCGAGACGGTGTGCCGGCGCAGCTCGCGCAGCTCGGCTCGCCCCGCCGCCATCACGTCGCGGCCGTCGATCTCGATCGCGCCCGCCGTCGGCTCGATCAGCCGGATCAGCGTCCGCACGAGCGTCGACTTCCCCGAGCCGGAGAGTCCCATGACGACGAAGACCTCGCCGGGCCAGACCTCGATCGAGACGTCTCGGACGGCGATCACGCAGTCCGTCTTCGCCCGCAGCTCGCGGCGAGGCAGGTCCACGTCCTCGGTGCCGAGCAGCCGCTCGCCGTGCGGGCCGAAGATCTTCCAGATCCCCTCCGCGCGAATCAGCGGCGGCCCGTCGCGAGACACGCGCGGAGCCGCAGCGCTCGTCACCGCAGTCGCGCTCAGATCGTCCTCTCCCTCATCGTCTTCCCTGATTGAACAGGGTTCCGGTCCGGGTTTCAAACGCGCCTAGAGCGTCACCACCACCGTCTTCGGCTCGGTGAACGTCTCCATCGCCTCCCGTCCGCCGACCCGGCCGACGCCGGAGCTCTTGCCCGAACGGCCGCCGAACGGGAGGTGGCTCTCCCAGTAGTTCGTCGACTCGTTGATGTTCACCCAGCCGGCGTCGACCGCCTCCGCGAAGCGCAGGCCACGGGCCAGGTCGCGCGTCCAGACGGCGGTCAGGAGCCCGTAGGGAGACGCGTTCGCGATCTGCAGCGCCTCGTCGTCGCTCGAGATCGTCGTGATCGGGATCACCGGGCCGAACGTCTCCTCGCGGGCGACCTCCATCTCCTCGGTGACGCGATCGAGCACCGTCGCCTGCCAGTAGAGCGCGGTCGGGAAGCCCTCGGCGCGGGCGCCGCCGGCGACGAGCTCGGCGCCCTGGTCGAGCGCGTCGGCGACGTGGCGGTCCATCTTCTCCGCGGTCGACTCGTTGTTCAGCGGCCCCATCGTCGTCTCCGGTGAGGAGCGGGTCGCCGAGCCGGATCTCGCGCTCCACCGCCTCGCGCAGTCGCTCGACGAACTCGTCGTGGACGGACTCGTGGACGAGGAACCGCTCGCCCGCCGTGCAGCTCTGCCCGGCGCAGAGGAACGACGCGACGAGACTCGCCTCGGCCGCCGCGGCGACGTCCGCGTCCTCGAGCACGATCATCGGCCCGTTGCCGCCGAGCTCGAGCAGCATCGCCTTCCCGGCCGCGCGCGTCGCCACCTTCAGCCCGGTGTCGACGGAGCCGATGAAGCCGATCGCGTGGGTGCCCGGGCTGCCGGCGATCTCGTCGCCGACGACGGCGCCGCGGCCGGTGACCATCGAGAAGACGCCGGCCGGAAACTCGGCGTCGACGATGCACTCCGCGAGCTTCGCCGCGCAGATCGAGGTCGACGACGCGGGCGCCCAGACGACGGCGTTGCCGGCCGCCAGCGCGGGCGCGAGCAGCTCGGCGGGCATCGTGTAAGGCCAGTTCCACGGCGTGATCACGCCGACGACGCCGCGCGGGACGCGGTAGCCGAGGATCCGCTTCGACGCGTCGACCGACGGTGGCATCGTCCCGTCCAGCCGCTTCACGTCCGCCGCCGCCATGCGCCAGTACTCGACGAGCTCGTCCACCTCGCCGTACGACTCGCTGTGCAGCGGCTTGCCCTGATCGAGCGTCAGCGTCAGCGCGAGCTCGTCGCGGCGCTCGACGATCAGGTCGGCGACCCGCTCCATCGCCGCCGCACGCTCGAACGCCGAGCGGCGAGACCAGTCGCGCCAGGCGCCGTTCGCCGCCGCGATCGCCTCTGCGCGTCCTCGCGCGTCCCCTCCGGCACGGAGCCGAGCGACTCGCCGCTGCCGGGGCTCGTCGCCTCGAGCCGCGCGTCCGAGTCGGTCCACTCGCCGCCGATCACCATCCCGTAGTCCCTTGTCGCGGTGCTCACGCCGTGAACGCCTCCCGGTAGATCTCCTCGTAGGCCGCGACGTCGACCTCGCGCGCGTTGCCGAACGTCTGCGGATCCTCGTACGCGATCCGCGCCAGCATCGGGATCTCGTCCTCCGAGAAGCCGAGCTCGGCCATCGAGGGGATGCCGACGTCGTCCGTCAGGCGCGCGAGCGCATCCACCCCCGCGTACGCCGCCTGGTCGATGTCCAGTCCGGACGTGTCGACGCCGAGCGCCTGCGCGATCCGGGCGTAGCGGTCGGGCGCGGCCGGGACGTTGTAGCGGCAGACCGGAACGAGGACCCGCGCGGTGAGCGCGCCGTGCGGGCAGTCGTGGACGCCGCCGGCGGACTGGCTCATCGCGTGCGCGGCGCCCGCGCTCTCCGTCCCGTACGCCATCCCGCCGAGCGTCGCGGCGTGAGCCATGTGGGTGCGCGCCTCGAGATTGGAGCCGTCCTCGAACGCCGCCCGCAGCCAGCCGCCGACGAGCTCGATCGCGTGCAGCGCGACGGCGTCGTTGAACGGCTGGTGGTAGTCGCACGTGTAGCACTCGACCCCGTGCGAGAGCGCATCGAGCCCGGTCGCGGCGGTGACCGCCGGCGGCAGCCCCAGCATCAGCTCCGGGTCGATGAGCGCGGCGTGCGGCCCGATCAGCGGCGTCCCGCCGACGTTGAACTTGATCTGCCGCTCGTGGTCGGTGATCACGGCCCAGAGCGTCACCTCGCTGCCCGTTCCGGCCGTGGTCGGGATCGCGACCAGCGGCGGCACGCGCTTCGTCAACGGCGTCCCGCCGTACTCGTACTCGAGGATCGAGCCGCCGTGCACGACCTCGACCCCGATCGCCTTCGCGGCGTCGATCGAGGAGCCGCCGCCGAGCGCGACGAGCCCGTCGCAGCCGGCCTCGCGGTAGGCGGCCGATCCCTCTCCGACGAGCTCCAGGTCCGGGTTCGGCCGGACGCCGTCGAAGAGAACGGCACCGTCGAGCTGCTCGAGCGCCCGGTCGACGAGACCGGCGGCGGCCACGCCCTTGTCCGTCACCAGCAGCGGCCTCGCGAGCCCGAGCTCGCGCTGCAGCTCGCCGAGCCGCGCGAGCGCGCCCGGCCCGTGCACCATCCGCGTCGGCACCTCGACCGAGCGCACCACTTCCACCTCTACGGCCAACAGACCCTCCTTGGTTCCCTAATCGCCGAGCTCGGCGCGACGGCGGACGACGTACTCCCCGAGCGACGTCCGGATCCCGTCGTCGAGGGGCGGCTGCTCGTACTCCTCGAGCGTCTTGCGCCAGATCTCGCCGGCGCGCTCGGTGGCGTCTCGCTCCCCGAGCTTCTTCCAGCGCTCGAAGTTCTCCGTCGAGGAGAGGAGCGGACGGTAGAAGCACTCCCGGAAGCGCTCGAGCGTGTGCTCGGCGCCGAGGAAGTGGCCGCCGTGCCCGACCTCCTGGTGCGCGCCCCAGGCGAGGCTCGCCTCGTCCACCTCGAGCGGCGTGAACTCCTCCTTCAGCATCCGCAGGATCTCGATGTCGATCACGAACTTCTCGTAGCACGACACGAGCCCGGATTCCAGCCACCCGGCCGAGTGCATGACCCAGTTCGCGCCGGCGAGGAAGGTCGGGAGCATCGTCATCATCGCCTCGTAGGCGGCCTGGGCGTCCGCGGTCTGGCTCGACGTGAGCCCGCCGCCGCTCCGCCAGGGAAGGCCGAAGTGGCGCGCGATCTGCCCGGTGCAGAGAAGGCCGACCGCCGACTCGGGCGTGCCGAAGCTCGGAGAGCCGGACTGCATGTCCGTGTTCGAGAGGAACGAGCCGAAGATCACGGGCGTCCCGGGCCGGATCAGCTGTGCGAGCGCGATCCCGGCGAGCGCCTCCGCCATCTGCTGCGTCAGTGCCGCGGGCACCGAGACGGGCGACATCGCGCCCATCAGCAGGAACGGCGTGATCACGACGGGCTGCCCGGCGCGCACGTACTCGAGCATCGCCCCGAGCATCCGGTCGTCGTAGCGGAGCGGCGAGTTGACGTTGATCAGCGAGATCGAGACCGGCTTCGCCTCGATCGCCTCGCGGCCGCCGAAGAGGATCTCGCCCATCGCGATCGTGTCCTTCGCGTTCTCGGCCGAGGTGACCGAGCCCATGTAGGGCTTGTCGGTCAGCGTCTGGAGCGCGAGCACCATGTCCAGGTGGCGCGAGTCGAGCGGCGTGTCCTCGGGCTCGACGATCGTCCCGCCCGCCGAGTCGAGCTGCGGGAACGTCTGCGAGAGCTTGCAGAAGTTCTCGAAGTCCTCCATCGACGCGTTGCGCCGCATCGCGCCCTCCCGGACGAACGGCGGCCCGTAGACCGAGGCGAACGACATGTGGTCGCCGCCGACGTGGATCGAGTGCTCCGGGTTCCGCGCCTGGACGTCGAACTCGCGCGGCGCCTTCGCGACCTGCTCGAGCACGAAGTCCGGGTCGAGCTTGACCAGCTCGCCGTCGACCTCCTGGCCGGCCTGCGCGAACGCGTCCACGGCCTCCGGGAGCAGGAACTCGATTCCGAGCTCGGAGACGATCCGCCGCCAGCCGCCGTCGAGCGTCGCGACGGCATCCTCGGAGAGGATCTCGTAGCGCGGCATCCGGTTCACGAACATGCTGCTGATCCTCTCAGAGTCGCGACCGACTTGCGGAAGGTGGAACTCGTTGTTCCATAATATGGGTTATGGCCGGAAGTCAAGCAGTCGACCGGGCCGCGCAGCTGCTCGTGCGCGTCGTCGAGAGCGCGCGGCCGCTCGGAGTCGGCGAGCTCGCCGAGGCCACCGAGCTGCCGAAGAGCACCACCTCCCGGCTCCTCGCCGCGCTCGAGCGGCAGGGCCTCCTCCAGCGCGACGGCGATCGCGCGCCGGTGCGGCCCGGGACCGGTCCTCCTCCGCTTCGCGCAGCGGACCGAGCCCGACGTCACGCTGGTCGAGCTCGCGGACGAGCATCTCGACGCGCTCGCGGAAGAGTCCGGCGAGACGGTGAACCTCGGCGTCCCGACGCCGCTCGGCGTCGACCAGCTCTCCCAGCGTGACAGCCGGCACTTCATCGGCTCCACGAACTGGGTCGGAAAGCGCGTCCCGTACCACCTCACGGCGAACGGCAAGGTCTTCCTCGCCTGGGGCGCGGCGGCCTCCGAGCACAGCAACCCCGAGGATCTCGCGAGCGATTCGCGCGCGCGGCTACGCGACCGCCGTCGACGAGCTCGAGGTCGGCCTGACCGCGCTCGCCGCGCCCGTCTTCGGCGGCGACGGCGACCGCGCATCGCGGCGCTCTCGATCTCCGGTCCCACGATCCGCCTCACGCGCAGCCGCATCGAGGAGCTGGCGCCCGCGCTCGTCCAGCACGCACACGCCCTCTCCCGCAGGCTCGGCCACCAAGACGACAAGCGAGGTGCCGCATGACGCACGACGAGATCCTCCAGGGGCTCTACGACCACACGCTCGTCGGCGATGCGCCCGAGGTGAAAGAGCTCGTCGAGCGCGGGCTCGAGGACGGGCATGGAGCCCGAGTCGATGCTCTACGACGCGCTCATCCCCTCGCTCGAGGAGGTCGGCGCCCGCTTCGAGCGCGGCGACTACTTCGTCCCGGAGATGCTGATCGCGGCGCGGGCGATGCAGGGCGCGCTCGACATCCTCCGCCCGCTCCTCGCCGAGACGGGCGCGCGCCAGGTGGGCACCTTCGTGATGGGCACGGTCAAGGGCGACGTGCACGACATCGGCAAGAACCTCGTCAACATCATGCTCGAGGGCGCCGGCTTCACCGTGATCGACCTCGGCGTCAACGTCGCGCCCGAGAAGTTCGTCGAGCAGATCGTCGAGCACAAGCCCGACATCGTCGGCTTCTCCGCCTTCCTGACGACGACGATGCCGATGTTCAAGGCGAACATCAACGCGCTCCAGAAGTCGGGCCTGCGCGACGAGGTGATCGTGATGGTCGGCGGCGCGCCGGTGACGCAGGAGTACGCGGACGCCGTCGGCGCCGACGGCTACGCGGCGGACGCCTCGACCGCGGTTCGCCTCGCGAAGACCCTGATCGAGCAGCGGCGGCAGGCCGTCGGTTCCGGCGTGAGCTTGCTCGTCGACCGTCGAGCATGCGGTCAAGGACCGGTGTTCGGCTGCAGCATGTGCGGCCAGTGCGTCCTGCACTCGACCGGGCTGACGTGCCCGATGACCTGCCCGAAGCAGCTCCGGAACGGGCCGTGCGGGGGCGTTCGCGCCGACGGCGGCTGCGAGGTGAAGCCCGAGATGCGCTGCGTCTGGCTGAAGGCGCTGGGACCGCGCCGAACGGCTGCCCTGGACGGACGAGTTCCACGAGCTGCGGCCGCCGGTCGACAACCGGCTCTGGGGCACATCGTCGTGGGCGAACTGGGTGACGAAGCGCGACCGCCAGACCCCGCCCGGCTGGGAGCCCACGCCCTGATGTCGCGGCTCGAGGATGCTCTCGGAGCCGGTCGGCTCGTCGCTCACCGCGGAGCTCGGCGCCGTCGCAGCAACGACCTCGACTCGGTCGCCCGCTACCTCGAGCCGATGGCGCCGTACCTCGACGCGGTCAACGCGACCGACAACACGGCCGCCCACGCCCACGCCTCGGCGCTCGCCCTCGCGCTCGCGATCAAGGCGCTGCGGCGAGGAGCCGGTGCTCCAGCTCGTCTGCCGCGACCGCAACCGCCTCGCGCTCCAGTCCGAGATCGTCGGCGCCGCGCTGCACGGGATCGAGAACATCTGCTGCCTGACCGGCGACGACGTCACCGCCGGCGACGAGCCCGAGGCGCGGCGCGTCTTCGACCTCGACGCCCCGCAGCTGCTCGAGACGGCCCGGGGCATCGCGGAGGGCCGCTACCTCTCGGGTCGCCCGGTCGTCCCGGCGCCGCACCTCTTCCTCGGCGCGGTCGAGAATCCGGGCGCGCCGCCGTTCGAGCGCCGCGTCGAGCGCGCGCTGGAAGAAGGCCCGCGCCGGCGCGCGCTTCCTCCAGCTCCAGCTCTGCTTCGAGCCCGAGCGGGTCGAGCGGTTCGTGGCCGAGGCCGTCGCGCACCGAGCTGACCGAACGAGTGTGTCGCTGCTGCCGTCGGTCGTGATCGTCCGCAGCGCCTCGGCGCTCCGCTTCATCGACGAGAACGTTCCGGGGATCTCGATCCCCGCGGCGACGATCGCCCGGGTCGAGCGCGCCGCCGACCAGCAAGAGGCGGCCTTCGAGGTCGCCTGCGAGCTCGCCGAGCACGCGCTCGCGCTGCCGGGAGTCGCCGGCCTGCACCTGATCAGCTTCCGCAAGGACGCGGGCATTGCGGCGCTCTGCCGCGGCTCGGGATCCCGACGCGAGAGGAGAGGGGGCGAGTGGAAACCGTCATCCAGTCGCGGTCTAGGACCGTCGTCATCGGTCCGGAGCAGCCGTTCTGCATCATCGGCGAGCGGATCAACCCGACCGGGCGCAAGGCCTTCCAGGCGCTGCTGCAGGCGGGCGACCTCTCCCAGCTCGAGATCGACGTTCCCGAGCAGGTCGGCCGGCGGTGCGGACATGCTCGACGTCAACGTCGGCGATCCGCTCGCCGACGAGGTCGCGCTGATGGGCGAGGCGGTCCGCATCGTGCAGGGCCTGACCGACCTGCCGCTCTGCCTCGACTCGTCGGTGATCGAAGCGCTCGAAGCGGGCCTGGAGGCGTACGAGGGCAAGGCGCTCGTCAACTCCGTCACCGGCGAGGACGAGCGCCTGGAGGCGATCCTGCCGCTCGTCGCCAAGCACGGCGCCGCCGTGATCGGGCTCGCGAACGACGAGGACATCCCGATGGAGCCCGAGGTGCGCCTGGCAGGTGGCGAAGAAGATCGTCTCCGCCGCCGGCGACTACGGGATCCCGCCGGAGGACGTCGTCATCGACGCGCTCGCGATGCCCGTCGGCGCGCTGCCGAACGCGGTCACGCTCTTCGTCGAGACGCTCGCTCTGATCCGCGAGCACCTCGGCGTCAACACGACCTGCGGCGCCTCGAACACGGCCTTCGGCCTGCCGCGGCGGAGCACGCTCGGCGGCGCGTTCCTCTCGATCGCGCAGAGCCACGGGCTGACGAGCGCGATCATGGACGCGCGCTCCCCGGAGTGCGTCGACGCCGTGCGGGCGGGCGACCTGCTGCTCGGCCGCGACGAGTGGGGCGCGCGCTGGATCGCGTCGTTCCGCGAGAAGCAGGCGGCCGCAGCGTCGTGAGCGCTGCCGAGATCCTGCCGCCGTGCGCCGCAGAAGGACCGCGTCCTGCTGCGCTTCGAGCCGACCGGCGACAACGGCGCGCCGGCGAAGGAGGCGCGCGTCCCGGCCGGGACGACGCTCTTCGACGCAGCGAGCTGGAACGGGATCGCGATCGACTCGACCTGCGGCGGCCACGGCACCTGCAAGAAGTGCAAGGTGCGCGTCGTCGAGGGGAAGGTGCCGCTGTCGTCCGTCGATCCGCGCGCGTTCTCGATCGAGGAGCTGAAGGCGGGCTGGCGGCTCGCCTGCCGCGCGCCGGCGGAGGAGGATCTCGTCGTCGAGGTGCCGCCGCTCTCCTCGCGGCCGAAGGCGGCGCTCGTGGGCGTCGGCCGGCACGTGATCCTCCGGCCCGCGGTGCAGAAGCGCTACCTCGAGCTCGAGGAGCCGACGCTCGAGGACCAGGCCTCCGATCTCGAGCGCGTGCTCGCGGCGATGGACGACGTCGAGCTGCGCGTGCCGCTCGAGGTCATGCGCACGCTCGGCGGCACGCTGCGCGCCGCCGACTTCAAGGTGACCGCCGTCCTCTGCGACGACCTGCTGCTCGACGTCGAGCCGGGCGACACGACCGGGCGGACGCTTCGCGATCGCGTTCGACCTCGGGACGACGACCGTCGTCGCGAACCTGCTCGACCTCGAGACCGGCTCGCCGCTCGCCGTGCAGTCGCAGCTGAACAAGCAGCAGCCCTTCGGCGCCGACGTGATCTCGCGCGTCTCCGCGACGATGCTCGACCCCGACGCGCTCGGGCTCCTGCAGAGCCGCGCGCACGAGACGCTCGACGAGCTCGCGCAGGAGGTGTGCGAGGAGGCCGGTGTGCCGCCGGGCGAGATCTACGAGATCTCGGTCACCGGCAACCAGACGATGATCCAGATCGCGCTCGGGATCGACCCGGAGCCGCTCTCGATGGCGCCGTTCACGATGGCCGCGGCCACGCTGCCGCCCGCGACCGCCGCCGACTTCGGCATCCGCGTCCACGAGCGCGCGCCGGCCGTGCTCTTCCCCGCGATGGGCGCCTACGTCGGCGGCGACATCGTCGCCGGCCTGCTCGCGACGGGCCTCACGCTCGACCGCCGGATCCGCCTCTTCATCGACGTCGGCACGAACAGCGAGATCGCGCTCGGCTCCTCGGCGCGGGCGCTCGCCACCGCCGCGCCCGCGGGACCGGCCTTCGAGGCCGCGCAGATCAAGTGCGGCATGCGCGCCGCGGACGGTGCGATCGAGGGCGTGAAGATCCGCGACGGCGAGGTCGAGCTGACCGTGATCGGCGACGTCGAGCCGCAGGGGATGTGCGGCTCGGGCCTCGTGGACGCCGTCGCCGAGCTCGTCGGCGCCGGGCTCCTCGACCGCTCGGGCCGCTTCGTGCTCGGGGAGTCGGATCGGTTCGGGAAGATCGGCGAGGAGAACGTCTTCCACCTCAGCGACGAGGTCTATCTCTCCCAGCGCGACGTGCGTGAGCTGCAGTTCGCCAAGGCGTCGATCGCGACCGGCTGGAACCTGCTCTGCCGCGACCTCGGGATCGCGCCCGAGGAGATCGCGCAGGTGCTGCTCGCCGGCTCGTTCGGCTCCTACCTCTCGGCCGCGAGCGCGGTGAAGATCGGGCTCGTCCCGAAGCTGCCGCTGACACGCATTGTCTCGGCAGGCAACGTCGCCGGCGAGGGCGCGAAGATCGTCGCGCTCTCGGTGCAGGAGCGTGCGGCCGCGGCCGCGATCGTCGAAGAGGTCGAGTACGTCGAGCTCTCCGGCCGCGCCGACTTCAACGACCTGTTCGTCGACCAGCTGGCCTTCCCGGTTTGACAGTCGGTGTCGTCGCCTGCGGGGCGCTCGCGCTCCACGTTCGCCGGCTCGCGCTCGACCGCGGCTGGGACGTCGAGATCCGCGCGCTGCCGCCGCAGCTGCACAACCGGCCCGAGCGGATCGCGGCCGCCGTCGACACGGAGCTCCGTTCGCTCGACTGCGACCGGCTCGCGGTCGCCTACGCCGACTGCGGCACCTACGGCGCGCTCGACGAGGTGCTTGCTCGAGCACGGCGCGAAGCGGCTCCAGGGAGATCACTGCTACGACGTGCTCGCCCGCGACGAGGTGCGCGAGGCGCTGGCCGAGGAGCCCGGCACCTACTTCCTGACCGACTTCCTCGTGAAGACCTTCGACGCGAGCGTCGCCCGGCCGTTGCGCCTGCCCGAGCTGCGCGACGCCTACTTCGCGAACTACACGCGCGTGTCTGGCTCGCCCAGGAGCCGACGCCGGAGCTGCTCGTCCAGGCCGAGCACGCGGCCGAGATCATGGGACTGCGGCTCGAGGTGCGCGAGGTCGGGACGGATGGTCTGGAGCGGCAGCTCGAGCAACTCGTAGGATCGCCCGGTGCGAGCGATGACTGACTTCCCCTCGAGCGCGAAGGCGGTCGTCGTCGGCGCCGGCATCGTCGGCAACAGCATGGTTCATCACCTGGCGCGGCTCGGCTGGCGCGACCTCGTGCTGCTGGACAAGGGTGCGCTGCCGAACCCGGGCGGCTCGACCGGGCACGCCTCCAACTTCATCTTCCCCGTCGACCACTCGAAGGAGATGACCGCGCTCACGCGCGACTCGACGGACCAGTACATCGAGCTCGGCGTGCACACCGTGAGCGGCGGGATCGAGGTCGCGCGCACACAGGAGCGGCTGGAGGAGTTCAACCGGCGCATCACCTCGTCGATCTCCTGGGGCGAGCCGTCGGAGCTGCTGACGCCGGCGCAGGTGAAGGAGCTCGTGCCCTACATCAACGAGGAGATCATCCTCGGCGGCTTCTACACACCGGGGTCGGCTGCGTCGACTCGCTCCGGGCCGGCACGCTGATGCGCGAGGCCGCGACAGGGCCTCGGCGCGCTGACGATCGCCGCGGGCACCGAGGTGACCGGGATCGACGTCGAGAACGGGCGCGTCCGGCGCGTGCACACCGACAAGGGCCCGATCGAGACGGAGTACGTCTTCGTCTGCTGCGGCGTCTGGAGCCCGCGGATCGCGAAGATGGCCGGCGCCGCGATCCCGCTCACGCCCGCCGTCCACCAGATGATCAGCGTCGGCCCGATCCCGCTCTTCGAGGAGACGCCGGGCGAGATCTTCTTCCCGATCGTCCGCGACGTCGACACGAACATGTACGAGCGGCAGAACGGCAGCGACATGGAGGTCGGCTCCTACGCGCACCGGTCGATCCTCATGGACCCGGACGAGATTCCGTCGATCGAGGAGTCCGCGCTCTCCCCCACCGAGCTTCCCTTCACCTCCGAGGACTTCGACCTGCAGCTGGAGCAGGCGCTCGAGCTGATGCCCGAGATCCTGACCGTCGAGGGCGCCGGGATCCGCCACGCGATCAACGGCCTGCTCTCGCTGACCCCGGACGGGATGCCGATCCTCGGCGAGACGCCCGAGGTGAAGAACCTCTGGTCGGTGGCCGCGGTCTGGATCAAGGAAGGACCGGGGATCGCACGCGCGGTCGCCGAGTGGGCCGTCGAGGGTGCCTCGGAGATCGACGTGCACGGCGCGGACATCGCCCGCTTCCACCCGCATCAGCGCGAGCAGCGCCACGTCGACGCGCGCGCCTCCGAGGGCTTCAACAAGACCTACGGGATCGTCCACCCGTCGGAGCAGTGGGAGAGCAACCGGAACGTCCGCGTCAGCCCGTTCCACCCCCGCGAGCAGGAGCTCGGCGCCGTCTTCTTCGAGACGGCCGGCTGGGAGCGCCCGTGGTGGTACGAGTCGAACGCCGGCTTGCTCGAGGAGTACGGCGACCGCGTGATGCCGCGCGAGGCGGAGTGGGAGTCGCGCTGGTGGTCGCCGATCGTGAACGCCGAGCACCTGGCGATGCGCGACCGCGTGGCGATGATCGACCTGAGCGCGTTCCACGTCCTCGACGTCACCGGCCCCGGCGCGCTCGAGGCCCTGCAGCACATCGCGCTCGCCGAGATGGACGTCGAGCCCGGCCGCGTCGTCTACACGCCGATCCTCGACCACAACGGCGGCTTCAAGGCCGACCTGACGATCATGCGGCTGGAGCCGGAGCTCTTCCGGATCGTCACCGGCGCCGCGCACGGGATGGCGGACCGCAAGTGGTTCTCCGACCGGCTGCCGCAGGACGGCTCGGCGCAGCTGACGGACGTGACCGAGGACTGGTGCACGGTCGGCGTCTGGGGGCCGCGGGCGCGCGACCTCGTCGCTTCGGTGACGAGCGACGACGTCTCGCACGCGGGCTTTCCGTTCGCGCGCTGCCGTGAGGTCGAGCTGGGAGGCGTGCGGGCGCTGGCGTCCCGGATCTCCTACGTCGGCGAGCTCGGCTGGGAGATCTACGCGCCGATGGCGGACGGAGCAGCGCTCTGGGACGTCCTCTGGGAGGCGGGACAGCCGCTCGGCGTCGTGCCGGCGGGGATCGGCGTCTACGGGACGACCGGGCGGATCGAGAAGGGCTACCGCGCGTACGGCGCCGAGCTCGAGTCGGAGTACAACGTCGCCGAGGCCGGCATGACGCGCCCGAAGGTGAAGGAGCACGACTTCGTCGGCAAGGACGCGTACCTGCGCCACCGGGAAGAGGAGCCGGCCGCGATCATGTCCACGCTGACCGTCGACGATCCGACCTCGTCGTCCGGCGTCAAGCGGTACATGATGGGGCGCGAGCCGATCCTGACCGCCGACGGCGAGCGGATCGTCGACCGCAAGGGCCGCCCGTCGTACGTCACGTCCGCCGGGTCGGGCCCGTCGGTCGGCAAGCACGTGCTGATGGCCTACCTGCCGCCCGAGCACGCGGTCGAGGGCAAGCAGCTGCTCGTCCAGTACATGGGCGAGCGCTATCCCGTGACGGTGGCCGTCGCCGGCTCGACGCCGCTCTTCGATCCGGAGAACACCCGGGTCCGGAGCTGACGCTGAACATCGCGGTCTGCATCAAGCGCGTCCCGGAGACCGGCGCGCGGATCACGCTCACCGCGGACGAGCAGGAGATCGACACCAGCTACCTCGGCTTCACGATCAGCCCGCACGAGGAATGCGCGGTCGAGGAGGCGCTGCGGCTCGTGGAGCGGCACGGCGGCACGACGACCGCGGTGACGCTCGGGCCGCCGGCCGCCGCAGAGCAGCTGCAGAACGCGGTCGCGATGGGAATCGAGTCGGCCGTCCTGCTCGAGACCGATCGCAGCGACTGGGATCCGCAGGCGACGGCCGCCGCGCTCGCAGACGCGCTCCGCGACGGCGGCCACGACCTGCTCCTCTTCGGCAACGAGTCGGCCGACTCGGGCGGCTACCAGGTCGGGATCCGCGTCGCGCACGCGCTCGGGCTCCCCTGCGTGACCGGGATCAAGGGGATCGAGATCGCGGACGGAACGGCAACGGTTCGGCGCGAGGAAGGCGGCGGCTGGGAGATCTTCGAGGTGCAGCTGCCGGCCGTCCTCACGGTCAAGGAGGGGATCAACCTCCCGCGCTACGCGTCGCTACCCGGGCCGGCTGCGCGCGAAGAAGCTGGAGATCGCGCGGGTCGAGCCGGCATGGCGCGAGGGCGATCTGCGCAAGCAGCGGCTGGTCGTTCCGCAGGAGCAGGGCTCGCACGTCGAGCTGCTCGGGGAAGGCCCGGCGGCCGCACCCCGCGTCGTCGAAGTGCTGAAGGAGCTCGGAGTCGCATGATCCTCTGCCTCGTCGAGCCCGGCGAGCTCTCGCTCGAGGCGCTCGCGTTCGCGCAGCGGCTCGGGCCGGTGCACGCGTTCTCGGTCGACGCCGGCGAGGCGTACGCGCCCGGACGCCTGGGCGGCGGCGATCGTCCAGCTCGTCGAGAAGCATTCGCCCGACGCCGTCGTCGCGGCCGCGAGCGACCGCGGCCAGGAGGCGATGGCGCACGCCGCGGCACGGCTCGACCTGCCGCTGGCGGCGAACTGCGTCTCGGCCCAGCCGGGTGAACAGCCGGGCGAGCCCTGGCAGGTGGTGCGACAGCGCTGGGGCGGCAGCCTGCTCGAGGAGGCGACGCTCTCGGGCGCGGTGAAGCTGCTGACGGTGGCGCAGCACGTCGTCGAGGCCGCCGATCCCGTTCCGGTGGAGCCGTTCGCACCCGAGCTCTCGGAGGCGGATCTCGCGGTCCGGGTCGTCCGCCGCGAGGAGCCGCCGCCCGGCACCGTCTCGCTCACCGACGCACGGGTCGTCGTCGGCGGTGGCCGCGGCGTGGGCAGCGCGGAGGGCTTCGCCGTCCTCGAGGAGCTCGCGGGGCTGCTCGGCGGCGCCGTCGGCGGCTCGCGCGTCGTCACGAACCTCGGCTGGCGGGCGCACGCCGACCAGGTCGGCCAGACCGGCGCGAGGATCGCCCCCGACCTCTACATCGCCTGCGGGATCAGCGGCGCGATCCAGCACATCGTCGGCTGCAAGGGCGCGAAGAAGATCCTGGCCATCAACAAGGACCCGAACGCACCGATGCTCGCTCGCTCGGACTACGCCGTCGTCGGAGACCTGCACGAGGTCGTCGCGGCCGTGATCGAAGAGCTGCGCCGCTCGCCCTAGTGCCTGGCGACGGCGCCGATGTGGCGCTCGTACGCTCCGGTCTCGACGATCTCCGTGATCTGGGCGACCACGTGCTCGAGCTCGGCATCCGAGGTGTAGTAGTGCGGCCCGATCCGGATGCCGGCACCCGGGCGGAAATCGCAGAGGATCTGGCGCTCCGAGAGCTCCTTGTGCACCGCCGGGAACTCGTCGACGTGCACGGTCACCGTGCCGCCGCGGCGCTCGGGCTCGCGTGCGCTCGCGATCCCGAAGCCGGCGGCCTCGGCGAGCCGGATCAGCAGATCCGTCTGGCGGAGTGAGTTCTCGCGGATCCGCTCGACACCGATCTCCTCGATCAGGTCGTAGCCGGGCGTCCCCGCGTAGAGCGCCGGCACGTTCGGCGTCCCGGTCAGGAAGCGCGCCGCGCCGGACGCGTAGCGCATCTCCTCCTCGAAAGCGAAGGGAGCCTCGTGCGCCTGCCAGCCGGTGTACGTGGGCTCGAGCCGCTCGGCGAGGTCCGGACGCACGTAGAGCCAGCCGTTGCCGGGGCCCCCGCAGAGCCACTTGACCGAGCCGCCGACCGCGAAGTCGACGTCGAGGGCGGTGACGTCGAGCGGGACGATCCCCGCGGACTGGTAGGCGTCGAGGATCACGTGCGCGCCGACGTCGTGGGCGCGGCTGACGATCTTCTCGACGTCCTGGATCTCGCCCGACTTGTAGAGCACGTGGCTGATCGGGACGAGCAGCGTGTGCTCGTCGATCGCCTCCACGATCTCGCCGTCGTCCTCGCAGACGACGACCTCGAGGTCCGACTGTGCCTGGTAGAGGTAGCGAACCGAGGGAAAGTTGCCGCGCTCGTAGACGACGCGATTCCGCTCCGGCGACGACGTGAAGCACGAGAGGACGACGGCCTCGGCGATCGCCACGTTCTGGTGCATCACCGTGGAGCCGGCCGGTGCGCCGACGATCCGGCCGATCTGGTCGCCGACCGTCATCGGCATCTCCCACCAGCCTTCGCCCCAGGCCCGGATCCCGCGCTCTCGCCAGGTGCGCGCATACTCCGCGACCCGCTCCTCCACCTTCACCGGCATCGCTCCCAGCGAATGGTTGATCAGGTAGGTCGTGTGCTCGAGGATCGGGAACTCGGAGCGATAGTCGAGCAACGGACGCACGGGAGCAGACTATGCTCCGGAAGGGTCATGGGCGAAGGGACAAATCTGAATGTGCCGCCGGTCAAGGGCGTCGAGCGCCACAGCGGGGGCGCCGTCGTCGTCCACCTCGAGGGCGAGCTCGATCTCTACAACGCGCCCGAAGTGAGGACTGTCCTCCTCGAGCTCGCGTCCGAGCAGCCGGAAAGGCTCGTCGTCGACCTCGCAGAGGTGGCCTTCGTCGACTCGACTGCGCTCGGTGTCCTGATCGAGGCGCGCACGACCCTCGCGAACCGGCAGGCGTTCCTACTGGCCTCGCCGGGCCTGGAGACTCACCGCGCGCTCAAGATCTCCGGCCTCGACCAGCACCTCAGCGTGCACGATTCGGTCGAAGCGGCGCTTGCCGCCACGCTCGAACCCTGACCGGGTCGCGGAGCAAGCGCTCGAGCGCGGGGTCGAGACCGAGCGAGTCGCGAAGCTCCTCGTAGGCCCGGTGGGCATCCGCTCCTGCAGGCGCGCCCTTGACCGCGCGGATGAGGACGTTCTTCGCCGTGTGCTCGATCGCGACGAATTCGACGAGCTGGGCCCGGTAGCCGGCGAGCTCGAGCAGCTGGGCGCGGAGCGTGTCGGTGACCAGCGCCGCGAAGCGCTCCTTGGCGAGACCGTGGCGTAGCAGCGGCGCCAGGAGCCGGCTCTCGAGCTGTCCGTAGGCCTCCTTCTGACAGCAGGGAACGGCGAGGATCGCATCGGCCTGCCAGAACACGGCCTGCGCGAGCGCCTCGTCGGTGGCGGTGTCGCAGGCGTGCAGGCTGACCACCAGGTCGATGCTGCCGCCGGCTTCGAAGTTTGCGATGTCGCCGCGCTCGAAGCGAAGGCCGGTCGCGCCGGTGCGCTCCGCGAGCGAGGAGCACGCGGCGATCACGTCCTCCTTCAGGTCGAGTCCGACGATCTCCACCGAGCGGCCGCGAAGCTCCGTCAGCAGGTGATGGATCGCGAACGTGAGGTACGACTTGCCACAGCCGAAGTCGACGACGCGCAGGACTCCCTCGGGACGCAGCGAGGGAACGACGTCGTCGACGAGCTCGAGGAAGCGGTTGACCTGCCGGAACTTGTCGTAGCGGCTCTTGCGCACCTTGCCGTCGGAGGTCATCACGCCGAGCTCGACCAGGAACGGGACGGGCGTGCCCTCCTCCAGCAGGTATCGCTTCTTCCGGTCGTGCTCCCGCGGCGCGGCCTGCCTGGACGGCGGCCGGCGGAGCACGGTCTCCCCGAGCACCTGCCAGTCCGCCTCCGAGGACTGAAGCAGCCCCTGCCCGTAGTCGGTGAGCAGCGCGCCGAGGCGCTCGCGTGCCGCGTCGGGAGCGAGGTTCTCGTGTGTCGTCCGGTCGGGAAGATGCGCGGTGAAGCGATACGCCGTCTCGCCCCGCAGCTCCACGGGGTCGATCGTCGTCTTCGCCGGAACCTCGGTCGAGCGCGGCTTCGAGAGCACGGCGCGGCGCAGCTGGTCGCCCGCGAAGAGATCGGTCAGGAGGTCGTCGATCGCCGCGGCCAACTCAGAGCCCTGCTGCCTCGAGGAGCTTCAGCCAGATCTCGCTCCGCGTCGGGAAGGACGGGACGGCGTGGATGAGCCGGTCGAGCGGGACTTCGCAGACGACGGCGATCGTCGCCGCGTGCAGCCACTCGGAGACCTCGACCCCGGTGAAGGTGGCCCCCACGATGACGTGACGCACGTCGTCGATGACGAGCCTGGAGGTTCCGGGCGCGCCGCGGCCGACGTAGCTCGCACCCGCGGTCGAGCCCGTCTCGACATCGACCGCACGCACCACCATCCCGGCCGCCTCTGCCGATCCCAGCGTGTGGCCCACGGCGGCGACCTGCGGGTCGGTGAAGATCACGCGCGGCGAGAGCGGGCCGTCGGAGACGAGCGTCACGCTCCGCCCGAGGATCGAGTCGGCGGCGAGCCGCCCCTGGTACTTGCCCATGTGCGTGAGCAGGGCGCGGCCGTTCGCGTCGCCGATCGCGTACAGCCAGTCGTGTCGCGACGAACGGAGATTCGAGCCGACCTCGACCGGCTTGCCCGGCTCGAGCCCGATCGTCTCGAGCCCGAGGCTCTCGGTGTTCGGCTTCCGGCCCACAGCGACGAGCAATTCGGAGCCGGTGGCGGTCGAGCCGTCCTCCATCGTGACCGTCACATCGCCGTCGCGGGCGACCGAGACCGCGCGGCAGTTCGTGCGGACGTCGACGCCTGCCTCGCGCAGGGCCGCCTCGACCTCGGCGGAGGCGAACGGCTCCTCGCGGACGATCACGCGCGGTGCGCCTTCCAGCAGGATGACTTTCGTCCCGAGCGAGACCCAGGCCTGGGCGAGCTCGACGCCGACGACGCCGCCGCCGAGAATCACGAGGCGCTCCGGCGCGACCTTGGCCGTCGTCGCCTCACGGTTCCCCCACGGCTTCGACTCGACGAGGCCCGGGATCGGCGGCATGACCGGCCCGCTCCCGGTCGCGACGATGACCGCCTTGCCGGCCACGAGGACGTCCTCACCGACCGTCACGCGCCGCTCCCCGTCGAACTGCGCGTCGCCGCGCACGAGCTCGACACCGCGCTCCTCCAGCCACGGCACCTGGGTCGAGTCGTCGAGGTCGTGGATCACCTCGTCGCGGCGCGCGAGCACGGCCGGCACGTCGAGCCCGTCGGCACGGATGCCAGGCACACGCTTCGTCTCGGCGAGCAACTCGCCCGGCCGGAGCAGCGCCTTCGAGGGCATGCAGGCGTAGTAGGAGCACTCGCCCCCGACGAGATGCTTCTCGACGAGCGCGACCGAGAGCCCGCCCTCGCCGAGCCGCCCCGCAGCGACCTCGCCGGCCGGGCCGGCGCCGATCACGACGACGTCGAAGCTGCGCTCGGCCATGCGCCGAGTGTTGCAGATGCCCGTTATGCGACGATCGCAGCGTGAGCACGACCATCGACCCGCGCGAGCTGCGGCGGCTGATGTCCCACTGGGCGACCGGTGTCGCGGTGATCACGAGCCGCGGCGAAACAGGCCCGCGTGGAGCGACGACGAACGCGCTCACCTCGCTCTCGCTCGAGCCGCTGCTCGTGCTGGTCGCGCTGGACCGAGCTTCGAACACGCTCGAGGCGGTCCGGCACTCGGGCCGGTTCTGCGTCAACATCCTCGGGGCCGAGCAGGAGGAGCTCGCCCGCCGCTTTGCGACGAAGGCGAGCGGCGAGGAGAAGCTCGCCGGGGTCGAGCATCAGCTGATCGACGAGGTCCCCGTCCTCGCCGGCACGGTCGCCTGGCTCGCCTGCGAGCTCGAGCAGGAGCTGGACGGCGGCGACCACGCAATCCTGATCGGCCGGCCGCTCGAGGCCGGTGCCGACCCCGAGGCCCGACCGCTCGTCTTCTACGGCGGCCGCTACCACGCCGGCAGCCTCGACGGTCCGTAGCTCTCGCCGTGGCAGTCATCCGTTGCGGCGCGATCCTCTTCGACCTGGACGGCGTGTTGATGGACTCGCGCGTCGCAGTCGAGCGGGCCTGGGTGCGGTGGGCGGCCGGGCACGGAATCGACCCTGTCTCCGTGCTGGCTGAGGCGCACGGCCGCCGGACGGTCGACACGATCCGCGCCGTCGCTCCCTCGCTCGACGTCGAAGCCGAGGCGCGCCTGCTGGAGGCCACAGAGTCAACCGACTTCGACGGGGTGACGACGCTTCCCGGCGCGGCGAAGTTGCTCGCTGCGCTTCCTGCCGGGAGCTGGACGGTCGTGACGTCGGGCACACGGGCGCTCGCCACGGGCCGTCTCGCCCACGGCGGCCTTCCGATCCCGGAGCAGCTGATCACCGCGGACGACGTCGAGCGAGGCAAGCCGGATCCCCAGCCGTACCTGGCGGGGGCGGCGGCGCTCGGGGTCGATCCCGCGGACTGCCTCGTGATCGAAGACGCGCCCGCCGGGATCGAGGCCGGCAAGGCCGCCGGGATGACGGTGCTCGCTGTCGCAACCACCTTCGACGACGGGGTGCTCTGCAGCTGCCGACTACGTGACCGGATCGCTCGCGGACGTGACCTTCAGTGCGGCGACGGAGTTGCCCGACGGCCGCTTCGAGCTCGAGCTGGTCGTGTCCGGGTAGCTAGGTCGAGAGCTCGTCGAACTGCGGCAGGTCGTCCGTGATCTCGAACCACGGCGCCTTCGAGCCGACGAAGATGTGCTCGGTCGGGCTGATCGACGGAGCATCGACGAGCGATCCCATGGCGACGTGCACGAACTGGCCGTCCCGCACCACGGAGAACAGGAGAGAGCCGCAGAGACGGCAGCGCGTGTCGTTGGCGTCCTTCTCGCCGACGACGAGGACTTCGTCCTGGCCCTTGGTGATCTCCAGCTTCTCCCGTTCGATCCCGGCGAACGCCTTGAACGCCGAGCCGGTCGCCGCGCGGCAGCCCGAGCAGTGGCAGTTCGCCGCGTAGATGAACTCGTCCGCGACTGCGTAGTGCACGGCGCCGCATTGGCACTTTCCTGTGAGCATGGATCGAGCTTAGTCAGCACGAGTCCCGCCGGAGCGGAAGGAGTCGGGGCGTCGTACTATCGGCCGCAATGAATTTCCGCCGCCTCGCCGGGACGTCGGCTGTGGCGGGGCCGATCGTCTTCACCGTCGCCTGGCTTGTCGCCTGGGCGGTGCAGGACGACTACAGCCCCCGTCACGAGGACCTCAGCGCGCTGGCAGCGCTCGATGCCGAGCAGCCATGGATCATGGTTACCGGGTTTCTCGCGCTCGGGGCTGGCGTAACTCTCCTTGGGCTCGGTCTCCGGCTCCGGCTCGGTCTCGCGAGTGCGCTTGCGGGCGGACTCAGTGCGGTACTCGGCGCGCTGCTGGTAACCGTCGCGGGGATCGGTCTCGTTGTCGCGGGGCTGGCCCGAAATGACTGCAGCACGGAGCTCGCAGCCTGCGAGGCGAAGATCGATGCGGGAGACATCTCGTGGCACCACAACGTCCACGACCTCGCCAGCCTCGTCATCTTCGTGGCCCTCATCGCGGCCCAACTCATCCTTGCACGCGCGTTCCGGCAGGACGCACGCTGGCAGGACCTACGGACGTATTCGATGGTGAGTGGCGGCCTGAGCCTCGCGCTCCTCGTGTTGTATGGAAGCGAAGCAATCGGTGACTCGAACGGGTTGGTCCAGCGTGTCTTCACCGCTGTGCCGTTCGTCTGGGTCGCCGTGCTCGGGTTGCGTCTGCGCCGGCTCGCGGCCACTGATCAGCGTTCGAGACTTACTCCGGAACGCTGACCGCCGCGCCGTAGATCGTTCGGTTCGCGACCGTAAGGAATCGGAGTCACCCGGGTTGGAGGAGCAACGGATCTCGTCCACCAACCAAAGGAGACCCCATGAGAATCCGCATCCCCAGCCCCGCCACGGTCATCGCCTCACTCGCACTGCTGCTGTCGCTCACGGGCACGGCAGTCGCGGCCGGCATGATCACCGGCGCCCAGATCCAGAACAACACGGTCGGCAGCCTCGACCTGATGAACAACCGCGTCAAGAGCGTCGACCTCGAAGACAACGGGATCAAGAGCATCGACGTGATGAACGGCCAGCTGCGGGCAGTCGACTTCGCCCCTGGGCAGCTGCAGCCCGGCCCGGCCGGCCCCGCAGGCCCTGCCGGCCCCGCTGGTGCGCAAGGTGCTCCCGGTCTCGCCGGCGTGGAGATCGTCACCGCCGAGAGCGCGGACAACTCGCTGTCGAGCCATCAGGTCGACGCGACGTGCCCCGCGGGCAAGCGGGTCATCGGTGGCGGCGCCCAGGTCTATGGCGCCAACGCCGAAGCCGCTCTCGACGAGAGCCTCCCGGTGGATGCCACCAAGTGGCGTGCCACGGCCTACGAAGTGAACGCCACCGCTGAGAACTGGCATGTCGTCGCCTACGCGGTCTGCGCAGTCGCCTCGTAGCACCGCCCGCCAACCCTGCAACATGCGCCCCGCTCCGGCGGGGCGCATCCGCGTAAGGAATCGACACCACGCCGGTTGTACGGACATGAACACACACCACACACATCTCGTTTCTCTCTCCGTCGACGAAGCCTGGATCGTCGATTGGGCCACCGAGGGCGTCCTCGCGATCGAGCGCTACCTCGCCAAACATGCCGCGTTCGCGGACTTTCTCCGCGCCCGGAACGACCTAGACTGGTCCGATGGCGACGGTTGCGCGGACGTCTGACGCAGAGCTCCTGCTTCGGCTTCGCAAGCGCGATCGCGAAGCCTGGGAGGAGCTCTACGCGGAGTACCAGCCGCGTCTTCGCGGGTTCGCCTACCGCCTGGCCGGAAACGTCCACGACGCGGACGATCTCGTGCAAGAGACCTTCGTTCGCGCCGTCCCACGCCTCGACCGGCTCGACCCGGAGACGGCAGACGTCTCCGCGTACCTGTTCACCACCCTGCGCAATCTCTTCCTGAAGCAGGTCGAGCGCACGAAGCGGCAGCAGCCCATGGCGGAGGTGCCCGAGCCGGTGCTCCCGACGCCGATCGAGGACGACCCCGAGCGGGGAACGCTCCTGCGGGGGCAGCAGGACGAGGTTCGGCTCGCGAACGCGAGGCTCCAGCCCCGACAGCGGCTCGTACTGGCGCTGCGCGAGCTCGAAGACCGCTCGTACGCCGAGATCGGCGAGCTGGTCGACATGAAGGAGAACGCGGTCGCGCAACTGATCTTCCGGGCCCGCGAAAGCCTGCGCCTGGAGCTCCGGCTCGCGCAGGTCGATCCCGAACGGCTCCCGGAGGAGTGCCGGCGCTACCTGCCGCTGCTCGCGGCGCACCTCGACGGTCAGCTGAAGGGAGCGCGGCAGGAGGAGACGCTCGCGCACCTCGAGAGCTGCGAACGCTGTCAGGACGCGCTCGCGAGCATGCAAGAGGCATCGAAGCGCTACCGGACGCTCTTCCTGCCCGGCTTCCTGGAGACCGACGAGGCGCGCGCGGCGGTGGAGCGCCGGCTCGATGCCGCCCACTACTGGGATCGCCCCCGCGGCAGGCTGCTCGTCGGACGGACGAAGCGATCCATCGCTGCGGTCGCAGCGGTCATCGCCCTCAGCGGCGGCGGCACCGCCCTCGGCGTTGCGCTCTCGCGAGACGGAGACCCCGAACCGGCCGCCGCGGCGCAGACGACAGAGGCCGAAGTCGTGGTGACGACCAGCGAGGAGATCGTCGCACCCGTGACCGAGCCGACGATCATCGTCGCTCCCAAACGACGCGCGACGAAACCGCCGCGTCTCAAGGTGATCACGCCGAGCACGACGACGGAGACAACGACTGCGCCGGCAACGACCGCGAAGGAAACGGTCGCGACCACGCCCGCTCCCACGACGACCACGCCGAAGCCAACGCCTGCGCGCAAGCCGAAACGGAAGCCGACCGTCACTGCGCCGCCTGCCGGATACAGAGGCGCCGACCGTGACCATCACGCAGGCGCCAGGCGCCTCGGTCTCGGCCAATGGCGCGCAGATCAGGTTCACGTCCAACGAGGCGGGTGCGAAGCTCGCCTGCAAGCTCGACGCGGCCGCTTACTCGGCGTGCACGAGCCCCGCCGTCTTCTCCGGGCTTGCCGCGGGCGGTCACCGTTTCTCGGTCCGCGCCACCGACAAGGCCGGGAACGTGGGCAAGCCTGCGAGCGTCGAGTGGCGGTATGTCCCGCCGGACACGACGTCCCCCACCGTGACGCTCACCTCGACCCCGCCCGCCTCCACGACGGAGACGAGTGCGAGCTTCGCGTTCACGGCGAGCGAGCCCGACGTCGCCTTCGAGTGCTCGCTCGACGCCGCTGCCTACGCCGCGTGCGCCAGCCCGGCCTCGTACCAGTCACTCGGCGTCGGCGCGCACTCCTTTGCAGTCCGCGGCCGCGATGCGGCCGGCAACGTGGGGCAGCCGGCGAGCTTCGGCTGGTCGATCGTCGCGCCACCGCCGCCGCCGCCGCCGCCGCGCCCGGACCTGTACGTCGCCTCGTTCACGAAGAACACGATCGTCATCAGGAACGGCGGCAACGCTGCCGCAGGCTCGACGTCGATCCTGACGATTTCGGTCGTGAACCTGCAGTTCACCGTGCCGAACCTCGCAGCGGGCGCCAGCGTGACCTTCAACTGGGGGGCCTGCGCCATTGGCACGTATGTCGCGACCGTCGACCGGACGAACCTCGTCGCGGAGTCGAACGAGACGAACAACACCGCGAGCCGCCCCAACTCCTCCTGCCCCTGATCGCGTGGGACTCGAACAGGGCCTGGAGCTGATCGCCGCCGGCGAGTTCTTCGCCGCGCACGAGGAGCTCGAGGACGAGTGGCGCGAGGCGCCGCCCGAGGAGCGGGACTTCCTGCAGGGGCTCGTCCACGTCGACCGTCGCCTGGTACCACGCCGGTCGCGGGAACCGCCCCGGCTGCGAGCGCCAGCTCGAGAAAGCAGCGCGCCGGCTCGGTCCGTATGCGCCTCGCCATCGTGGCGTCGATGTCGCAGCGGCACTCGCCTCCGTCGCAGCGGCGCAGGTGCTCGTCGCCCGCGGCGACCTGGAACTCCCCGCTCCCGAGCTCTAGCGAAAGCGGACCGTAATTTTGTAGGGTCGCGCCAGGGCCAACTGCGGCGGCCCTCGACCCCGAAACCCCGTGAAGGGAGAGCCGCAGATGTCAGCAGCCCGAAAGCTCGAGCAGATCGGACCGCTTCCGAAGCTCCGCGCAGAGGAGCTGGAGTTCCGCGTCGGGGCGGCGCAACCGAACCCGTCCGAGGTCGGCCCGCTCTACAAGGCGGCGTACCGAACGTCTCGGACCCAGGGACTACGGGTCGCAACCGCCCTGGCCAAGACGCTGCCGGACATCGACCACCACCGCCAGCTCTTCCAGGCGGTCGCCCTCCGCCCCGCGAAGGAGCGGCGAACCCTGATCGACGGCTACCGGAAGGCGGAGCAGGACCGCTGGGTCGTCCACGCGATCGGCGAGCTCCCGTCCGCTCAGGGCCGGGCGCTGATGAAGGACTTCGTCCTGACGGAGACCGGCAAGAAGGACACGAAGGCCGTCCGCGAAGTACTCCTGTACCTCGCTGATCTGGGCGCGACGATGAAGACGCGCCCGGTCGAGGACGACCCGAACGACTCCGCGATCGTCGAGCTGGTCGAGGACATCGTCGACGCGGTCAAGCAGGCCGTGGACGCCGTCGTCGACGCGATCAAGAACGCGCTCCAGTCGATCGCGGACGCGCTCGTCGCCGCGTTCAACTTCACGGTCGCCCAGATGGCGAACCTGGCGAAGGCACTGCTCGCCGCAGGCGAGTCGATCTTCAACATCGTCAAGGGCGCGCTCGAGGCCGCCGTCGCGGACACGCTCGCGTTCGTGAAGAAGGTCATCCAGGGAATCGTCGACGCGGGCCGCGCGATGTTCCAGGTCCTGAACGACATCGCGAACCTCGTCGGCGCAGCGCTCCAGACGGTGCTCCGTGCGATCGACCAGCTCGGCCACCAACTCGGCGAGCTGCTCTCCTGGATGGCGACGCAGGTCTACGCGACGGTGAAGGAGTTCGCGAAAGCGCTGATCGCGATCGGGAAAACGATCGGCAACCTGATCAACCAGGCATTCCAGGCGGCTGCCTCTCTGCTGGAGCACATGGTCCGGGCCCTCCTCGAACTCGGACGTGCGGTCCGAGAGCTCCTCGAGGAGGCGGCGCGATTTGCCGCAGGGGTCGTCGCGGGCGTCGTTCGAGCGCTCCGTGCGATCGGGAAGGCGGTCGCCGAGCTGATCGACGCCGTCAAGAACGCGGCAGCCGCGGTGCTCGACGCCGTCGTGAAGGCGCTCGTCGAGGTCGGCAACGCGCTCGTCCAGCTTGCGGAATACATTGCGAACGCGGCCGTGGCGCTCGCACGGAAGATCGCGCAGGCGGCCCTCCGCTTCGGAGCCGCGCTCGCGGACCTGGTCAGCAAGATCGCGGCCTGGGGCTTCAACGCGATCAAGCGGATCGTCGAGGCCGCGTTCGACCTCGGGCGGAAGCTGCTCGACGTCATCCGCGAAGGGCTCCGGCTCGCCGGCAACCTCCTCCGCGACATCGTCAAGGCGGCGGTGCAGCTCGGGAAGACGATCGTCGAGTTTGTCGGCTCGGTGATCGCATTCACCTACCGGACGGCCGCGCGGCTGATCGACGCGATGATCGAGGCGGGCCTGAAGATCGCGGACATGCTCGCGCAGGCGCTGGCCAAGAGCTACTTCGTCTTCCGGAAGATGGTCAACGGCGTTCTCAAGGCGCTCGGCCCGGTCGGCGACGTCCTCGACTGGGTGCTGACGCAGGCGGCTTCGGCGGCCGACCGGCTCTACCGGGAAGCGGTGCTCGCCATCCGTTACGTGAAGAAGAGCATCGACGAGGTGCTCGAGTGGGCGGCCGCAAAGACTGCGGCGGTCTTCGAGGGGATCGTGAAGGCGATCGAGGCGGCCGGGATCGCGCTCACCGAGGTGTTCCGGTGGGCCGCTGCCGCGGGCGACGCCGCACTCGAGCTGCTGGGCGAGGTGACGCAGCGGCTGAAGAACTCGATCAGCTACGTGCTGACGTGGCTCGCCACGGACGCGATCGACGGGCTGCGGGCGGTCGTCAAGGGGCTGCTCAAGGCGGGAGCCGCGGTCGTGGACCTGATCGGCTGGGCTGTCACCCGCACGGTCCAGATCGTGAAAGAGGTTACGGCGGAGCTGCTCGCGGCAGGCACCACGATCGCTCAGCTCGTCAGCGACACGATCCGGCACCCGCAGCACGCGCTCGACAACCTGACCAAGGCCCTGCGCGAGCTCGGCAAGACCGTGGGCGACATCGTCCAGTCCGCGTTCATCCAGCCCACTCGCGATCTGCAGAAGAAGGTGATCCAGTCGCTGAAGGACATCGGCGAGGGCCTGCTGGACGTGCTCAAGGGCGTGATCGAGGCCGGCGTCGGCGCGCTCGACGTGGCGATCGCGGTCGTGCTCGAGGTCTTCGGCAAGTTCCGCCCGCTCCGCGCGGAGGAGAAGGCCGACGCGAAGCTCGTCTACAAGACGAGCGTCCCGTTGAACGACGTCCAGATCTACGAGGGCTCGTTCGTGTCGGGGATGAGCGACTGGTTCCGCGACGAGGCCGTGGCAGTGACGACGATGCGAATCATCCACCTGCCCGACAACTTCGACACGACGACGCGGGGCAACCGGCATACGCTGATCCACGAGCTCGGCCACGTCTGGCAGGGCGAGAACACCGGCCCGTACTACATCGGCCACGCGCTCTTCTCCCAGGTGACGATGGGAGCGTCGGCGTACAACTACGGCGGCGCGACGGCCCTGAAGGCGAACCACGACGCCGGCGGCAAGCTCGACCACTTCAACCCGGAGCAGCAGGCGCAGATCATGGCCGACTACTTCCTCCTGCTGAAGGACGGAAATCCGACGACGGACTACGACCCGTACATCGCGGAGGTGCAGGCGGCGTGACGCAGTCAGGCCGCCAGGAGGGGGCTCGGGGGAACCGGAGGGTTCCCCCGACAGAACGCGCCGATGCGAAGCATCGGCGGCGGCGAGAAGGGGGTCCGTGGGGGAAACAGGGTTTCCCCCACGCGACCGAGCCGACGGCGAGGGAGGCGGCGTGAGCTTCGTCGTTGCGGCACCCGGAGCGGCCCTCGGGCCGCTCCGGCCGCTCCTGCGGGAGCACGAGCGCGTCCGCGACGTGCGGGTGGTAGAACCAGGGCCGGTCGAGGCGCTCTGCGAGGCGGCCGCCGGCGCCGAGGGGCTGCTGCTCGTCGACGATCGCCGGCGCGCTCCGCGCACGGCGCTTGCCGGGGCCGTTCCTCGTCGATCCCTCGGGACGGGCGGTGCCGGCCGGCTGGCTGCCGGACCTCGGCTCGGGTCTCGACGTCTTCGCCAAGGCAGCGGCACGAGTGCAGCGTCGAGCCGGGCCGCCGGGGCCTCTGGCGGTGCTGGGGCAGTGGGAGCCTCGATACATGCAGCTCGCGGGACGCCTGGAGGCGAACCTGCGCCGTGGCGGCGAGCCGCCCTTCCCCGTGCTTCGCTGGACGTCCGAGCGGATCACCCGCAACGATCTGGTTCGAGGCTTGCGGCTCGGGCTCGGCGTCGGCATCTACTTCGGGCACGGCCGGCCGAAGGGTTGGGCGGGGTACCACGGGCTCCGAGCCGGCCACCTCGTGGAAGCAGCCGGCGAGCCGCTCGGCGCGCTCTTCTCGGTCACGTGCCTGACCGCGAACCGCTGGCGAGTCGGCCTCTCCTTCTCGGAGGCCGTCGTCACGGGCGGGGCCGCCGCGGCCGCCGTCGGAGCGGTGGATGTCGTTGCTCACATGGACAACATGCGCTGGATGCTCGGTCTGGCCGACGCACTTCGCTCGGGTGAGTCTCAGCTCGGGCCGGCGCTGCTTGCCGCTTCGACTCATGCTGTCTCCCAGACCCCGTACCGCATCATCGGCGACCCGCTCGCACTTCTGGTCGGCACCGCAGAGGGCGCCCGGCGCGCCGAGCGCGTCTTCGCTCCCGCTCCGGAGCTCGCAGCTTGACCGAGGTCGAGATCGAGGACGAGCTTCGCGCGATCGTCGCGGAGGTCGCGGAGATCGACGCGGGCTCCATCGACCTGAGCGGCACGCTGGCCGACGCGGGCGTCGACTCGTTGATGGCGATGGAGATCGCGGTCGACGTCGAACGGCGCTACGGGCTCAGCTTCACGGTCGAGGAGCTGAAGGGGATCACCACGTTCGGCAGCCTCGTCGCGCTGACGCGGACGCGGCTGGCCGAGCAGGAGGGCGCATCGAGCGGGCGGTGATCACCGGTCTCGGCGTCGTCTCGCCCGTCGGGGCGGACGTGGAGACCTTCTGGGCGGCTCTGCTCGCCGGCACCACGGGCGCGGCGCAGGTCGAATCGTTCGACACCTCAGGCTTCCCGTCCCGGATCGGCTGCGAGGTTCGTGGTCTCGCGCTCGAAAGCACGAGCGAGCCGAGGCCGGGACGCGCCGCGCTGCTCGCGGCGGCCGCCGGGCGTCAGGCGCTCGCTCAGGCGGGCCTCGGCGGAACGGAGGTCGGTCTCGCGATCGGCACGACGATGGGAGAGAGCTGCTGGCTCGAGGCGTGGGCTCCGGCGGACGTGCGGTCGGGCACCGTCCCGGCCGAGGAGCTCGTCCGCTCGGGCCCCGACCAGGTCGGCCGGGACGTCGCGTCGGAGCTCGGCCTCGGCGGACGCGTGGTCGTGCTCGCGGGAGCGTGCGCGGCCGGGAACTACGCCCTCGGCCACGCGCTCGACCTGGTCCGGCTCGGACGTGCCGACGCAGTTCTCGCCGGCGGAACCGATGCGTTCTCGCGCGTCGCCTTCACGGGGTTCGCGCGGCTCGGAGCCCTCGCGACCAAGGCGTGCCGGCCGTTCAGCGCCGACCGCGACGGACTCGTTCTCGGCGAGGGCGCTGCGATGCTCGTCGTCGAGTCGGCGACGGCAGCCGCCGCTCGCGGAGCGGAGCCGCTTGCGGAGCTCGCAGGAATCGGCCTCTCCGGCGACGCGTTCCACATCGTCAGCCCGGATCCCAAGGGACGCGGGGCGACACGGGCGATGGAAGCCGCGCTCGAGGACGCGGGCGCCGACCGCCGCGAGATCGGCTACCTCTCGGCCCACGGCACCGGCACGCCCGCGAACGACCGCGCGGAGGTCGCCGCCGCCCGAGCCGTCTTCGGGAAGAGCGGCCCGCCGATGAGCTCGATCAAGGCCATCACCGGCCACGGGCTCGGGGCGGCGAGTGCGCTCGAAGCCGTCGCGTGCGTGCAGGCGCTCCGGGAGCAGATCGCACCGCCGACGTGGAACTTCACCCGGGCCGATCCGGAGTGCGACTGGGACGCGATCCCGAACGAGCCCCGCGAACTGGAGCTCGGCGTCGTCGTCAGCAACGCCTATGCCTTCGGCGGCGCCAACGCATCGCTCGTCCTGCGGGCGGCCGGCTGAGATGGCGGTCGTGCTCGGTGCGGGCTGGATCACGCCCGATCGCGACTTCGACGTCGCCGAGCACCTGGAGCTGCGCGGCCTGCGTCCGCTCGCTCGCGCGAGCCGGCTGGCGTGCGTCGCTGCGGCGTCTGCACTCCGTCATCCGGAGCCGCTTCCGGCCGCACCGGAGCGCTTCGCCGTCGTTCTCGGTACGCGGTTCGCGAGCATCGAGCCGCTGGTCGAGTTCAACCGCGTCGCTCTGACGGACGGGCCGGGGCTCGTCAATCCGTCGAGCTTCCCGAACGTCGTCGTCAACGCGCACGCGGGGTACCTCGGGATCCTCTTCGGGCTCGCCGGCCCGAACGTGACCCTCTGCGGTGAGTCAGCGGGGCTCGAGGCTCTCGGTCAGGCGCTCGACCTCCTGGAGCTCGGCCGCGCCGACGCCGTCCTTGCAGGCGGCGTCGAGGCCTACGGTGAGACGCTCTTCGAAGGACTGCGGCGGGCCGGGGAGGACGAGCTCGAGGAGGCCGCGGCGTTCGTGCTGCTCGGCCGCGCCGGCCCTGGCCCGAAGCTCGGTCGCGCCGACATCGCCTCGGGTGGCGTCGGAGCGGCAGCCGGAGCGCTGACGGTGGTCCAGGAGCTCGGCCGCGAGACCCGCCAGGCCGCCGCGCCGCCGACCGCGCCTGCGCAGCACGCGTAGAGAAGCTGTGCCCAGCCAGTGTCGGTGTCGCTGCCGGCCGTGATTCCGTGAACCAGGGCCAGGGACCAGACGAGGAAGTTGAGCATGTGCGCGCGGCGCCAGAACGCGTACGGCAGCCGCGTCCGGAAGCGGTTCGTGATCGCGATGGCGAGCAGCAGCTCGGCCGCCACGACTCCGAGCGCCGTCCACACGGGTCGATAGGGAGCCGCGCCCGGGACGAGCAGATCAGTGAGTCCGAAGCTCAGGTAGTCGTCCAGGAGAAAGACGAGGACGTGCAGCCAGATGAAGACGCCGGCGAGCATCCCCGCAAAGCGGTGGACGTCCTCGATTGCGAAGCGCGGCCAGCGAGCCAGCCGTGGCCGGCCGGCGAGGGTGAGGCCGAGCACGGCGCTCGCCGTCAGAAGCGTGAAGCCGAGGATCCCGCCGGTGCGGGCGACATACCAGGCGACGTTCATGCCGCGGCCGAGTAGGCCGTCAGCTCGTGCCACGTGCGATTCTCGGCCCAGACTCCCTCCGGAGCCACGAACGAGCCCGCAAGCCCGCGGTCGTCGAGCCATCCCGGACCGTCTTCGGCGAGGATGAACGCGGCCCGCGCGGCGACGTCGGCGGCGAGGCACGAGCCGGCGGCGACCGTGACGTCGGTCCAGCACGACCGTGCCGGCCGGCCGGTCCGCGGATCGATCAGGTGGTGTTGCAGCTCGCCGCCGCGGATCCAGCTTCGTCTCGAGGACCCACTCGTCGCGATCCCGCCGCCGCGGAGGAGCACGGTTCCGCCCGAAGGAAGCAGGACGTCCATCGCGCCACGGGTCGCGAGATCGCCGCCGGCAGAGACGTAACCGTCGCCGGGGAGCAGGGCGACCGCGTCGTCGACGGCCATGCTCTTGACGACCCCGTTCAGGTCGAGCTTCGCTGCCCGCCGCGCGGAAGAGGATTCCGCCGACGACGGCGAGCGCCCGCCACGAGCCTGGGTGAGCAGGCCCGAGCGGGCGCTCGTCCGGGACGAGCTCGGCGAAGGTCCGGTCGTAGCCGGCAGCCTCGAGCGCCACTCCGAGGGTCGGGTCGACCACTCCGTTGGTCCGCTCGGCAGCGGCGAGGGCCACCGAGACGGCGCGGGCGAAGACGGGAGTGACCTCGAGAACAGTCGCCTCGCTGCGGTTGAGGCGCGAGAGCTCACTGCCGCTCCGGAAGCGGCTGAAGACGGCCTCGCGCGCGGCGAAGAGCTCGCGGATCTGCTCGAACGCGAGGTGGTCTGCTCCGCCGACTTCGACTGTGACTCCCATCGCCTCGAAGCTGCGCGGCTGGCTCAGGACGCATGTGTGCCTCCGGTCGCGCCGGCGCCACTTTCGCCGGACGGGCCGATGTCGCTCTGGCCGAAGTCGAAGCTCTGGGACTGAGAGTCGTCGGCGGTCTGATCGACCGACGTCCCGCTCTTCCCCGCCGTGGCGTCACCCGGGTGGCTCAGGCGGACGCCGACGAGAACGGTCGCGAAGAGCGCCGCCGCCGCGGCGGCGAGGACCTTCTTCGCCGCCACGGCTCGATCGCGTGCCGCCTGGATCCGGGAGGGTTCGGTATCCATGCGGCCAGTCAAGCGGGCCGGCCTAAGAGGACAATGAGAGGCGCCGAAAGGTTCTCTAAGAGTGGTGACCGGCTCGGCGCGCCAGCTCTTCTTCGACCAGCTGCGGGTCGAGCCCGCGCGCGGCAAGCAGCGCGTAGCTGTGGAACCAGAGGTCGGCGAGCTCCTCCACGAGCCGCTGGTCCGACTCCCCGGCGCCGGCGAGCGCCGCTTCGAGGCCTTCCTCCCCCACCTTCCGTGCCGCGAGCGACGGATCGTCGAGCAGCGTCACGACGTACGAGCCCTCGGGACGCTGCAGCCCGCGCTCGGTGATCACACGCCACAGCCAGGGCGCGAAACAGGACTCCGCGCCGGTGTGGCAGACGGGCCCGGCCGGGCGAACGCGAAGGAGAATCGCGTCGCCGTCGCAGTCCTCGCGCAGCTCCTCCACCGCGAGCGTGTTGCCGGACGTCTCGCCCTTGCGCCAGTACGCCTGACGCGACCGGCTCCAGAACCAGGCCTCCCCGCTCTCGCGGGTGCGGCGGAGCGCCTCCTCGTCCATCCAGGCCAGCATCAGCACACGGTTCGACTCCGCGTCCTGCACGATCGCGGCCGTCAGATCCGGACGTTCCATCCCGCCTCCTTCAGCTCTGCCTTCAGCTCCTGCACGCGCTCGGGCCGCTCGTGCACGATCGACGCCACGAGCGCCGCCTCGGCGCCCACCTCGAAGGCCTCCGCCAGGTGCCGGGCCTCGCCTGCGCCGCCCGAGGCGATCACGGGGACGTCGACCGCGTTCACCATCGCCGCCGTCAGCTTCAGGTCGTAGCCCTCTCTCGTCCCGTCGGCGTCGATCGACGTGACGAGCAGCTCGCCAGCACCCCGCGCGACGGCCTCGCGGGCCCAGGCGACCGCGTCCGCGTCGCGCTCCGTCCTGCCGCCGTGCGTGACGACGCGGCCCCCGCGTGCGTCGATCGCGCAGACGACTGCCTGCGCGCCGAACTCGGCCGCCAGCCCGGTCAGCAGCTCGGGATCGTCGAACGCAGCTCGGTTCACGGCGACCTTGTCGGCCCCGGCGCGGAGCAGCGAGCGGGCGTCCTCGAGACCGGAGATCCCGCCGCCGACCGTGAACGGAATCGTCAGCCGCTCCGCCGCGCGCTCCACGAGCTCGAGCATCGGCCCGCGCCCGTCGACGGTCGCGGTGATGTCCAGGAAGACGAGCTCGTCGGCGCCGACGTCGGAGTACCGCTGTGCGAGCTCGACCGGATCGCCGACGTCGCGCAGCGACTCGAAGCGCACGCCCTTGACGACGCGGCCGCCGGCGACGTCGAGGCAGGGGATCAGGCGCTTCTTGACCACTGCAGCACGTTCTCGAGCACGCGCGCACCGGCGGCGCCGCTGCGCTCGGGATGGAACTGGACGCCGGCGAGCACGCCGTCCTCGATCGCCGCGACGACAGCTCCGGCATGGTCGACCCGGGCGACGACGAGGTTCTCGTCGTCCGGCTGCACGGCGTAGCTGTGGGCGAAGTAGACGTCAGCGCCGTCGAGACCGTCGAGGACGCTCGACGGCCGCGTGACACGCGAGCTCGTTCCAGCCCATGTGCGGCACCGTCGGCGCGTGGAGCTTGCGAACCCGGCCGCCGAGCAGCCCCAGGCCCTCGCCCCCCTCGTCGCTCTGCTCGAAGAGGAGCTGGAGCCCGACACAGATGCCGAAGACGGGCCGGCCTGCAGCGACGCGCTCGCGCAGCACGTCCGCGAGCGGCCCCAGACCCGCGGCGGCGCGCGCAGCGTGGCCGACCCCCGCGACGACGGCCAGCGGGGCGGCGGCGACCTCCGCCGGATCCTTGCTCACGACCGGCTCCGCGCCCGCGCGGGCGAGCGCCGAGCAGACGCTGCGCAGATTGCCTGCGCCGTAGTCGGCGAGCACGACCTTCACGCGAGTCCCTTCGTCGACTGCACGCCGCCTGCTGCGGGTGCGCACGCCTCCCGCAACGCCCGGCCGAGCGCCTTGAACCCCGCCTCGGCCACGTGATGGTCGTCCGTGCCGGCGGCGGTGACGTGAATCGTGCACCCGGCCTGCATCGCGAAGCGCTCCAGCGCGTGGGGCAGCAGCGAGAGGGCGAGCCCGCCGACGCGCTCGCCCGTGAACGCGAGCGAGATCTCGGCGTGCGGCCGCCGGACGAGGTCGACGGCTGCGGTGGCGCTCGCCTCGTCCATCGGAACCGTCGCCGCCCCGTAGCGCACGATCCCCTGCCGGTCGCCGAGCGCCTCGGCCAGGGCGTCGCCGAGAGCGGCGAGGACGTCCTCCACCGTGTGGTGCTCGTCGACGTCGAGGTCGCCGCCCGCGAGCAGCTCGAGATCGAAGCCGGCGTGGAACGCCCAGAGCGTGAGCAGGTGGTCGAGGAACCCGATGCCCGTCGTGCAGCTGGTGCGACCCGAGCCGTCGAGGTCGAGCGACACGCGCAGCGCGGTCTCGGTGCTCGTCCGTGCGACGTACGCGGTGCGGCCCTCTGCGGGAGCGCCGGCGGCCCCGAGAGCCGCGAGGAGGACGTCGTTCTCGCGAGGCCTGCGGAGCGTGATCCGGATGCCGCCGCTGACCACGCGCACGACGAGGCCCTGCTCCTCGAGCGTTGCGCCGAGCGGCTCCTCGGAGCGGAGGAAGACGAAGTTGCCGTGCCCCTCGGGGCAGTCGTGGCCGGCCGCGACGAGAGCGGTGCGCACCCGTTCCCGCTCGGCGATCGTCTCCGTGACGTCGATGCGCGGGTCGCGCAGGGCCGCAGCGCCGATCCGGGCGGCCGGACCGCTGACGCTCGCCGGCGGCCGGCGCAGCTCGAGCTCTGCCGCCACCTCCGGCGACGCCACCGCCCAGCCGACGCGAAGGGACGCGAAGCCGAAAGCCTTCGAGAGCGTCCGCAGGACGATCACGTTCGGCTGCTCGGCGATCAAGCGGCACACAGGTCGCGCCGGCGTACTCGTAGTAGGCCTCGTCGACGACGACCACGGACGAGGGGTGAGCGCGGGCGATCGCGGCGATCTCGGCCGGCTCGCGCAGCTCGCCGGTCGGGTTGTTCGGGTTGCAGACCCAGATCAGATCCGCGCCGTCGGGCGAGCGTGTGATCGACGCTCCCGCCAGCTCCGTCGCGATCCGGTAGAGCCCGTAGGTGGGCTCCTCGATCGCCGCCGAGCTTCCCGGTCCGAGGAACGTGCGGGCGCAGATGCAGGATCAGCTCGTCCGCCCCGGCGCCGACGACCACTTGCTCGGCCGTGACGCCGCAATAGCCGGCGGCAGCCTGCTCGCAGCTCGGCGAACGTCCCGTCCGGATACTCCTGCAGCCGCGCGAAGCTCTCCGCCAGCGGCACCTGCGGCACGCCGGGAGCGGGCGGCGTGTTCTGGTCGTAGCGCAGGATCTGCTCCGGCCGCAGGCCGTGCCGCGTGGCCACGTCCGCCGACGACGGCGACCACTCGTAGGCGCGAAAGCCCTCCGGGAGCGGTTGCGCCTTCACCCCAGCTCCAGGGCGGCCGCATGCAGCTGGAGGCCCTCGAGGCGGGCCAGCGGCAGCCCGATCGCCCGCGCACGCGAGAGGTCGGCCGCGCGGACGAGCTGGATCGGCTTCAGGAACGTCTCGAGCCCCAGCCCGCCGCAGCCTCGCGCCAGGCCTCCGGTCGGCAGGATGTGCGTCGCGCCGGCTGCGTAGTCGCCGACGACGGCAGACGTCCGCACGAAGACCGTGCCCGCGTTCCGGATCCGTTCGAGCAGCGGCTCCGGGTCTTCCACCCAGAGCTCGAGATGCTCCGGCGCGTAGGTCTCCGAGAGCGCGAGCGCCTCGTCGAGTGTCGGCACGTCCCGGATCGAGACGTTTTCGGTCCCGGCGACGAGCGCGCGCACCGCCTCGGAAAGCCCGGGATCGAGACTCAGGAGGATCGCCTCGCTGTCCGGGCCGTGCTCGGACTGCGCGAGCAGGTCGGCGGCGCAGCGGGCCGGATCGGCCGAGGCATCGGCGATCAGGACGACCTCGCTCGGCCCGGCCGGAAGGTCGATCGCAACGTGGCTCGAGACGAGCAGCTTCGCCGCCGTGACCCAGCGGTTTCCGGGCCCGACGATCTTGTCGACCGGCGCGATCGTCTCCGTGCCGAACGCGAGCGCGGCCACTGCCTGGGCACCGCCGACCGAGTAGACCTCGTCGATGCCGAGGGCGTGCGCGGCGGCGAGCGTCGCCTCGGACGCTTTCGGCGTCACGATCGCGATCCGTTCGACTCCGGCGACCCGCGCCGGGACGGCGGCCATCACGAGCGAGGACGGATAGCTCGCCCGGCCGCCGGGGACGTAGACGCCGACCGACGCCAGCGGAACCCAGCGCCGCTCCGAATGCACGCCCTCGACCGCCTCGAGTGCGACGTCCGGCGGTCGCTGTGGCTCGCAGAAGGCGGCGACCGCGTCCGCGAGCGCCGCGCAGGGCCTCGAGCTCGTCCGGCTGCAGCTGTGCAGCGCGGAGCTGATCCGCCGGCACCCGCAGCTCCGGCCGCTCGCCGTCGAGGCGCTCCGTCCAGTCGAGCAGCGCCGCGTCGCCGCGCTCTCGGACGTCAGTCACGATCTCGGCGACGCGCGGCAGCACGTCCTCGAAGCTCGCACCCCTCACGCGACCAGCCGCTCCACCGGCAGGACCAGGATCGACGAGGCGCCCGCAGCCTTGAGCGGCGCGAGCAGGTTCCAGATGTCGTCGGCGTCGACCGCAGCGTGCACCGCGATCTGGCCCGGCTCGGCGAGGTCGATCACGGACGGGAGCGCCCATGCCCGGCAGCAGCGCACCGGATCTCCTCGAGCGCGGAGCGCGGAGCGTTCAGCATCAGATAGCGGCGGCGTCTCGCCGCGACGACGCCGGAGACCATCAGCACCATCCGCTCCACGAGCTCGCGGCGCTCGCCGACGGCGGCCTCGCTCGCGATCAGCACCGCCTGGGACTCGAGCAGGCTGCCGAGCAGCCTCAGGCCGTTCGCACTCGCCGTCGATCCGGTCGAGACGAGATCGACGATCGCATCCGAGAGACCGAGGCGCGGCGCGGCCTCGACCGAGCCGGAGACGCGCACGAGCTCGGCCTCCACGCCGATCTCCGCCAGGCGAGCCTTCGTCGTAGCGGGATAGGCGGTCGCGATGCGGAGGCCGTTGAGGTCGGTGCAGCTTCGTCTGCGGCGCGTCCTCGGGCACGGCTGCCTGCAGCGTGCAGCGGGCGAACCCGAGCTCCGCCAGCGTGACGACGTCCACTTCGGCCTCGACGACGAGGTTCGCTCCGGTGATCCCGAGGTCGACGACTCCGTCCTGGACGTACTCGGGGACGTCGTCCGCGCGCACGAGCAGCAGATCGACGGGAGCGTTCGCGCACGGGACGAGCAGCGCCCGGTCGGTCGCCTCGAAGCTGAGCCCTGCCTCGGCGCAGAGCCGCAGCGCGGGCTCGGCCATCCGTCCCTTCGAGGGAACGCCGAGAGTGAGCCGGCCGTTCGTGCCGGCGCGGATGAAGCCGCTCGGCGCCATCTACTTCTTCCGCTTCCGGTGAGTTCGATCGAGAGCGAGCCGGTAGCCGCCGGTTCCGTTCCGCAGCCATTGAGCGACACGCGTCACCGTGGCGGTGCTCGTCGGCACGCGCTCGGCGATCTCGAGGTACGGGACGTGCTGTTCGAGCAGCTTCGCCGTCTGCCACCGGTGGGTGAGCGCCTCGAGCTCGGGGAGCGTGCAGAGGTCGCGCAGGAAGCGGCGGGCCTCGTCGCGCGTTGCGCAGCGTCAGCACGGCGTCCGCGAGGTCGTCGAGCCCGGGAAGCTGCTCCACGTCGCGGCTGGACTGAAGAGCCATGCGTTCATGCTAGCATGCTAGCGTGCTAACGCGCGAAGCTTTCACGATCTACCCTGCGATCGACGTTCTCGAGGGCCGTGTCGTGCGTCTCTCGGAGGGACGCCGCGAGGTGGTGACGGTCGAGGGAGGAGATCCGGTCGCCGCCGCCGAGCGCTTTGCGGCGGACGGCGCCTCCTGGCTTCACCTCGTCGATCTCGACGGCGCGTTCTCCGGCGCTCCCGACTCTCGACCTCGTCTCACGCATCGCGGCGGTCGGACCGCCGGTGCAGGTCGGCGGCGGCTACCGCAGCCTCGACGTCGATCCAGGACGCGCTCGAGGCCGGCGCGGCGCGCGTCCTCGTCGGTACCGCTGCGCTCGACGACGAGTTCCTCTCGGCCGCGGCGGCCAGGTTCGGCGACGGGGTCGTGGTGGCGATCGACGCTCGTCACGGCACCGTGACCGTCGACGGCTGGACGCGGTCAGCCGAGCTCACGCCCGCTGAACTCGCGCGCCGCTGCGCCGCCGCCGGCATCTGCCGGGTGCTCGTGACGAGCGCACAGCGGGACGGAACGCTCTCGGGGCCCGGACCTTCCTCTTCTGGAGAGCGTGCTCGCAGCAGGGCTGCCGGTGATCGCGGCCGGAGGCATCGCTGCGCTCGACGACCTGCGCGTGCTCCGCGAGCTCGGCTGCGAAGGCGCCGTGACCGGGAGTGCGATCTGGCTCGACCGGTTCACGCTCCTCGAAGCGCTGGAGCTCGTTACGTAAAGTGAGGCCTCGATGACGCCCGTCCGGATCCCGCCGATGCTTCGCGACCAGGTCGAAGGCCAGCGCGAAGTGCTCGCCGAAGGCGAGACCGTTCGCCAGGTCCTGGAGGACGTGGCCACGCGCTATCCGGCCGTGCGCGCCAATCTGTTCGAGCAGGGCGACCTGTCGCCGTTCGTCAACGTCTACGTCGGCCGCGACGACGTTCGTACGCTCGAGGGGTTGGACACGCCCGTCGGTGCCAGCTCCGTGATCCTGCTGCCGGCGATGGCCGGCGGCGCTTAGCCTGGGTATTTGCGCAACTCGTCGCGGACGTCTACTCTCAGACCAGCATGAGCGCGCACGAGCTCGTCTGTCTGCCTGACGGCCTGATTAAGGGTCTCATTATCGTGCGCGCGCGTTTGCGCTAGTCGGCCTTTCTCACCCGCCCCGCCGGCTAGCACGATTCACAGAGGCGGATGAGTGAACAGCGCGATGCTCAGCTGCCGGATCTGCGAAGCGACGCATCCGCTCGCGCCGCTCTCGAGCTGTGACGCCTGCTCGGGCCCACTCGATGTCCGCTACGTCTGGGACGGGAGCCGCGGCGCGCTCGACGACCCGCGCTCGCTCTGGAGCCGCGGAGCGCTGCTGCCTCACCGCGACACGGCGATGCCGAGCCCCACACCGCTCGTGCCCGCGCCCAGGATCTCGGCCGCGCTCGACATCGACGTCCACCTGAAGCTCGAAACCGCGAATCCGACGCATTCCTTCAAGGATCGAATGGCTGCGAGTGCGCTGGCGGCCGCTCAGGGCTTCGGGATCGAGACGCTCTTCTGCGCCTCGACCGGAAACCTGGGAGCCGCCGTTGCGGCTCGCTGCGCGGCGGCCGGCCTCGAGGGAGTGATCCTCAGCCCGGCGGACACCGACGACCCCGAGCTTCCTTCCGCGACGTACGGCGCGAGCGTCTTCACGGTGCGCGGAACGTTCGAGGACTGCCGGCGCCTGGAGCGGGAGCTCGAGCACCTGTTCCCGTGGGGCTTCCTCGAAGGAAACCTGCATCCCTTCGCCGTTGAGGGCATCAAGACGATCTCGTACGAGATCGCGGAGCAGCTGGGCTGGGAGACGCCGGACGCGGTCGTCAGCCCGGTCGCGTCCGGGACCCTCTTCGCCAAGCTCGCGCAGGGCTTCGTCGAGCTCGCCGACCTCGGGCTCGTAGTCGACGCGCCGCCGCGGATGTACGGAGCGCAGCCGGGCGGCTGCCCGCCGGTCGCCGCCGCGTGGGCCGACGAGCGGCCGCCGTCGCGCGTGGCGCCGAACACGGTCGCCCGCTCGCTGGCCGTGGGCGATCCGAGCTACGGCGAGCTCGCGATCGGCGCCGCCCGGATGTCCGGCGGCTCGATCATGGCGCTGCCCGAGGAGCTGATCGAGTCGAGCACCGAGTTGCTGGCCGAGAACTCCGGCGTCCTCGCCGATCTCGCCGGCGGCGTCGCATTCGGCACCCTCGTCGAGCTCGTCCGCTCAGGCGAGATCGCGTCCGGCGAGCGAGTCGTCCTCGTCGTCAGCGGCAGCGGCATCAGGCCGACCAGCCCCGATTCGCAGTACCCGGCCAGGCAGATCGAGGCGGACGCCGACGACTTCCTGACCGCCCTCGGCGTCGGCCGCGACTAAAGCGCGACTAGCGTGTGCTGGTGCGGGCCGCGCCGCGCGCGGCACCGGGAACGAGCCAGTTCGAGCCGAACTTTCGCATCTCGCGGATGATCGGCAGAAGCGCCCGGCCCTTCTCGGTCAGCTGGTACTCGACGCGCGGAGGAGACTCCGGATAGCTGTGCCTGGCGACGACGCCGGCCTGCTCGAGCGTCCGCAGACGGTCGGCAAGCGTTCGCGTGCTCATTCCCTCGCAGACGCGTTCGAGCTCTCGGAAACGGCGCGTTCCGCCGCCGAGCTCGTGAATGAGCAACGGTGTCCATTTCGCAGCGACGATCTCGCCGGTGGACGAGACCGCGCTGCGCGCAAGGTCGACGTCCTCGAGCTCCTGTGTCTTCACCGGTCAGTTGCCTCCATTGTGAACCGACGGGCGGGGATCGCTCGCCGGAAAGTCGCGATGTACCTTTAGAAGCGACTTTACTCCCCGTCAAGATTACCGCAAGTCCAGGCCGACAAACCTCGTATTTCGACCGGTCCCAGGACAAAGCTGTATGAGCTACAGCCACTTGACAAAGTAAAGCTTCGTCACCAGACTGTGGCCGATGCCGATGTCTTCTGTAGCCCGGCGCCCGCACTTTCGCGGCGCCACATCCCCATCCGGGTCCATCGGCCTGATCCTCCTGATTCTCCCCCTCTAGGGGGAGTATCGACCACGCGCTGCAAGGCGCATACGCCCACATCGGACGCCACAGGTCCGCCCGCAATCGCGGGCGAGTCAAGGAGGAACACGTTGAGCTCTCGCAGGATCAGCATTTTCGATACGACGCTTCGGGACGGCGAGCAGGCGCCGGGAATCGCCCTGCGGCCGGACGAGAAGGTGGAGATCGGCGAGCAGCTCGAGCGGCTCGGCGTGGACGTGATCGAGGCCGGCTTCGCGGCCGCTTCGCCGGGCGACTTCGAAGGGGTCCAGGCCGTCGCACAAGCTGCGAAGCGCGTCACCGTTGCCTCGCTGTGCCGGGCGAGCTCCACGGACATCGACGCCGCCGCCGCGGCACTCGAGGGCGCGCCGCGCTCACGGATCCACATCTTCCTCGCCACCAGCGCCCTCCACATGGAAAAGAAGCTTCGGCTGACGCCCGTCGAAGTCGTCGCTCATGCAACCTCGTCGGTCGCCCAGGCCAGCGCCAGCGTGGACGAGGTCGAGTTCTCGTGCGAGGACGCAACGCGTTCCGATCCCGCGTTCGTCGCCACCGTCTGCCGTGCTGCCGTCGAAGCGGGCGCGACGACGATCAACCTCCCGGACACCGTCGGCTATCATGCTGCCGGCCGAGTACGCGAACTTCATCCGCTACGTACGCCGGCTCTGCCCGGAGCTCGAGCAGGTTGAGCTGTCGGCCCACTGCCACGACGACCTCGGGCTTGCGGTCGCCAACTCGCTGGCCGCGCTCGACGCGGGCGTGCAGCAGCTCGAGTGCACCGTGAACGGCATCGGCGAGCGCGCCGGCAATGCCTCACTCGAGGAGATCGTGATGGCGATGCGCGTTCGCGGCGATGCCCTGCAGGCGCACACGGACATCGACCTCTCGCAGATCGGTCCCGCCTCGCGGCTCGTCGAGCGGCTCACGAGCTATCAGGTGCCGCCCAACAAGGCGATCGTCGGCGCCAACGCCTTCGCACATGAGGCCGGCATCCATCAGGACGGACTGCTCAAGGACATCGCGACCTACCAGATCATCGACCCGGGCGAGCTCGGCCTGGCGATGACGCTGCCGCTCGGCAAGCACTCCGGGCGCCACGCCTTCTCCCGCGCCTGCGAGGAGGCAGGGTCTCGACCTCGACGAGGATGCCCTCGTCGTTGCGTTTGCACGCTTCAAGGCGCGCGCCGACGAGGGCGGCGCCGTCTCAATCCACGAGCTCTTCCAGGAGGTGACGCTGTCGTGACTCGCCTATTCGATCGCCTGTCTCGCAGGCGACGGGATCGGCCCCGAGGTGATGGCCCAAGCGAGCCGTGGGCTGCGGGCAGCGGCGCGCCTGCACGGCTTCGAGCTCGAGGAGGAGCACGTTCCGTTCGGGGCGGACGCGACGATGCGGTTCGGACAACCGTTCCCGCTCGCTTCGCGGAACACCGCACTCGCCGCGGATGCCATTCTCGCCGCGACCATCGACCCAGCGCTCCTGCATTCGCTCGAAGGCGAGCTCGACCTTCGAGCCGCGGTGATGCGCGCTCGCCTACGTGGGGCCGCGATCACCTTCGTCGCGCCGCTCCGCCCGGACGCGTGGGACTGGACGATCGAGCGTGCGATCGCCACTGCACGATCGAGCCGGGGTCACCTCACGTTCGTCGGGAGCGAGGACGGCTGGACAAGCGAGGCGGCGGGGGCCTCGGACCGTGACGACGGCCTCGAGGTCACGCTCCTGTCCACGCGTCGCACGATCCGCACGCTCGTCTCGAACCCGGAGTCGTTCGACGTCATCGTCTGCGCTCTGCCGCTGCTCGCCCCACTGGCCGAGCTGGGCTGGTGCCTCGACGCGCGCCGGGTGCTCGCCTGGGGACGGCTCGCCGGGGACGGCCCGGGCATCTTCGGGCCGAGCCACGGAACCGCCGTCGACATCGCGGGCCAGGGCGTCGCCGACCCGAGCTCGATGCTGCTCGCGGCCGCGCTGATGCTCGGCGAAGGTCTGGGCGAGCGAGGAGCCGCGGCAACGCTCTCTTCCGCGGTCTCGTACGTGCGCGGGAGCGGCGGCAGGCGCGCGGTCGGTACGGTCTCGATGAGCAGCGAGCTGACCGATGCGGTCCTCGCTCGGCTGCCGCAATCGCACTCCAACGCCGAGTTCCTCACGGAGGCTGTCTAGATGCTGATGAACGGCGCAGACGCGCTCCTGCGCTCCCTCGAGGCGGAGGGCGTCGAGACCGTGTTCGGCATCCCGGGCGGAGCGATCCTCCCGACCTACGACGCGCTCGCACGCGGCACGACGATCCGGCATGTCCTCGCCCGCCACGAGCAGGGTGCGGGTCACATGGCCCAGGGCTTCGCGCGCGCCTCGGGCCGTGTCGGTGTCGCCTTCGCCACCTCCGGGCCGGGAGCCACGAACCTGGTGACCCCGATCGCCGATGCCTGGATGGACTCGACGCCGCTCGTCTGCGTGACCGGCCAGGTGCGGTCGCACCTGATCGGCACCGACGCCTTCCAGGAGTGCGACATCACCGGCATCACGATCCCGATCGTCAAGCACTCGTGGCTCGTCCAGGACGTGGACGAGCTGCCGCACGCGATCAAGGCGGCGTTCCACGTCGCCAGCACGGGGCGCTGCGGCCCGGTCCTCGTCGACATCCCGCGCGACATCCAGGAGGCGGAGATCGACTTCAGCTACCCGGACGAGATCGACCTGCCCGGCTGGCGCCCCGCGGCAAGCGTGAACGCGAAGCAGGTTCGGGCCGCCGCGCAGGCGATCGCCGACGCGCAGCGGCCCGTCCTCTACGTCGGCGGCGGAACGATCAACGCCGAGGCCTGCGACGAGCTTCGCGCGCTCGCCGAGCTGTGGCAGCTGCCGGTCGTGACGACGCTGATGGCCAAGAGCTCGTTCCCCGAGACGCACGAGCTCCACTTCGGCTGGCCGGGCATGCACGGCGCCAAGTGGTCGAACTGGGCGATGAACAAGTGCGACGTGCTCGTCGCGGTCGGGGCGCGCTTCGACGACCGCGTCACGGGCAAGCTCTCCGCGTTCGCGCCGGGAGCGACGGTCGTCCACCTCGACGTCGACGCCGCCGAGATCGGGAAGCTGCGGAAGGCGGACATCCCGGTCGTCGGGCCGCTGAAGCAGATCCTCGCCGAGCTCGCGCGTGCGTTCGAGGCGCTGAAGGAGAAGGGCGTCCGCTCCCAGACCAGTCCCTGGCTCGCCCAGCTCGCCGACTGGCGCGAGGAGTTCCCGCTCCGCTACGGCGACGAGGGCGACCTGCTGAAGCCGCAGCGCGTGCTCGAGACGCTGCAGGCGCAGACGAGCGGGCGCGACGACATGATCTGGACGACCGGGGTCGGCCAGCACCAGATGTGGGCGATGCAGTACCTCCTCTGCGACCGCCCACGTATCTTCATCACCTCGGGCGGCCTCGGCACGATGGGCTACGGGCTCCCGGCCGCCGTCGGCGCGAAGGCCGCCCGACCGGACGCGACCGTCGTCTGCGTCGACGGCGACGGCTGCTTCCAGATGACCTCGCAGGAGCTGGCGACCTCGGTGACGGAGGATCTGCCGATCGTCGTCGTGATCGTGAACAACGGCTACCTGGGCATGGTCCGGCAGTGGCAGGACATGTTCTTCGAGGAGCGCTTCTCGCAGGTTCGGCTCGCACAGGACTCGCCCGACTACGTGAAGCTCGCCGAGGCGTACGGCGCCGTCGGCCTGCGCGCGGAGAACGAGGACGAGCTCGACGGCGCGCTCGCCGAGGCGCTCGCCTGCGGCCGCACGGCGGTCGTCGACTGCCGCGTCGACCCGGCCGAGCACTGCTTCCCGATGATCCCGGCGGGAGCCGCGGCCCTCGATCTCGTCGAGTACGAGCAGCGCTCGGTGCCGGTCCCGTGATCCATACGCTGTCGGTTCTCGTCGAGGACAAGCCGGGCGCGCTGATGCGCATCTCGAGCATGTTCGCACGGCGCGGCTACAACATCGAGAGCCTCGCCGTCGGCCCGACCGAGCGCTCGAACGTCTCGCGGATCGTCCTCCGCGTCGACTGCGAGCAGCACTCGCTCGAGCAGATCGAGAAGCAGATGCACAAGCTCGTCAACGTCCTGCGGGTGAGCGAGCTCGAGGCCGGCCAGGCGGTCGAGCGCGAGCTCGCCCTGATCACGGTCGCCGCGCCGCCGGCCAAGCGAGCAGAGCTGCTGTCGCTCGCCGACGTGCTCGGCGTTCGCGTGGCCGATGTCGGCCCGAACGCGATCGTGTTCGAGGTCGTCGGCGCGCCGGACCAGATCGACACGTTCGAGGAGCTCGTGCGCCCGCACGGGATCAAGGAGCTCGCCCGCACGGGCAGGATCGGACTGGCGCGCGCAGGCGTCGGGCGCTCAGAATCCAAGCAGCTCGTTCACAACTAGCGAAAGGAAGCCGACAGTGGCAACCATTTACAACGGCGGCAACGTCGACCTGCTCTCAGGGAAGGTCGCCATCCTCGGCTTCGGCAGCCAGGGGCACGCGCACGCGCTGAACCTGCACGAGTCGGGCGTCGACGTCATGGTCGGGCTCCGGCCGGACAGCTCGTCCCGGGACGCGGCCGAAGAGGCCGGCCTCACGGTCGGCACGGTCGCGGAGGCGGTCAAGGGAGCGCAGGTCGTCGCCTTCCTCCTTCCCGACCAGGTGCAGAAGCGCGTCTACGAGGAAGACGTCGCCCCGAACCTCGCCGACGACGCCGCTCTCGTCTTCGCGCACGGCTTCAACGTCCACTACGGCCGGATTCAGGCGCCGGCCGGCCACGACGTCCTGATGGTCGCGCCGAAGGGCCCGGGCCATGTCGTCCGCCGGCTCTTCACGGAAGGTCTCGGAACGCCTGCCGTCGTCGCGGTCGCGCAGGATGCCAGCGGCCAGGCGCTCGAGCTCGCGCTTGCCTACGGGACCGCGCTCGGCGCCGGTCGCGCGGGCATGATCGAGACCACCTTCGCGGAGGAGACCGAGACCGACCTCTTCGGCGAGCAGGCGGTGCTGTGCGGCGGCACGGCCGAGCTGATCCGGGCCGGCTTCGAGACGCTGGTGGAGGCGGGTTACCAGCCTGAGGTCGCCTACTACGAGTGCCTGCACGAGCTGAAGCTGATCGTCGACCTGATCTGGGAGGGCGGCCTCTCGCACATGCGCTGGTCGATCTCCGACACGGCCGAGTACGGAGACTTCACGCGCGGAAACCGCGTCATCGACGACCACGTTCGCGCCAAGATGCGCGAGGTGCTGGGCGAGATCCAGGACGGGACGTTCGCGCGGGAGTGGATCGCGGAGATGGACTCCGGCGAGCACAACCTCGACGAGTTGCGGGCCGCTGCGCGCGAGCGGCAGATCGAGCAGGTCGGTCTCGAGCTCCGGTCGCTGATGACGCGCAAGCAGCCGACCGGAGAGCCGAGTGTCGGTTGACGTACCTGTCGCACTCCTCGGGTACGGGACGGTCGGCTGCGCGGTAGCGCGGCTGCTGGCGGACAGCGCAGAGGACATCGAGCGCGCGACCGGGCATCGGCTCCGGCTCGTGCGCGCGCTCGTGCGCGACGTGGACAAGGAGCGTGAGTTCCAGCCCGAGGACGGCGTGCTGACGACGGACTTCGCCCTGATCCGCGACGACGAGTCGATTGCGGTCGTCGCGGAGGTGATGGGCGGCCTGACGCCCACGGGCGACCACATTCTCGAGCTCCTGCGGGCCGGGAAGCCGGTGGTGACCGCCAACAAGCAGCTGCTCGCCCGGCGCAGCACGGAGCTCTTCGCCGCAGCAGCCGAGGCGGGTGTTCAGCTTCGCTTCGAGGCCTCGGTGTGCGCGGCGATCCCGGTGATCAAGGTGCTGCGCGAGTCGCTCGTCGTCACGAACGTCCACCGCGTGCTCGGGATCGTCAACGGGACGACGAACTTCATCCTCACGCGCATGGAGGCCGGCGCGAGCTACGAGGAGGCGCTCGCCGAGGCGCAACGGCTGGGCTATGCCGAGGCCGATCCGACCGAGGACGTCTCCGGCGCAGACGCGGCGGCGAAGATGGCGATCCTCGCGAGCGTCGCGTTCGGGTCACGAGTCGAGCTCGACGACGTCGCGTACGAGGGGATCGACCAGATCCGGCCGGAGCACGTCGAAGCCGCGCGCTCGCTCGACTCCGTCGTGCGGCTCGTCGGCACCGCCACGCTCGTCGACGGCGCGGTCGACGTTCGGGTCGGCCCCGCGCTCGTCGGCCGGCACCATCCGCTCGCGTCGGTCGAGGGCCCGTTCAACGCCGTGATGCTGCACGGGGACGCGATCCGGGAGATCATGCTGGAAGGCCCCGGCGCCGGCGGCCTCGAGACCGCTTCGGCGGTCGTGGCGGACATGGTGAGCGTGCTCGGAACAACGGGAACCGGCTTCCTCCAGGGGGACGCGTGCTGGCGCTCGCTGCCGACGCTCCCCCCGGGCGATCTGCCGGCGCCGTTCTACGTCAGGATCGCGGTCGACGACCGGCCGGGAGTGCTTGCACACGTGGCCGAGCGGTTCGCGGACGAGGGTGTCTCCATCGCCCAGCTGTCCCAGCAGGTCCAGAACGGGAGTGCCGCCCTCGACGTCGTCACCCACACTGCGCCGTCTGGGCGCGTCGACGCCGCGCTCGACGCGATCGCGTCCCTTCCCGAGGTTCACGCCCGCCCCGAGGCCCTTCGCGTCATCACCGAGCGTGGCGTCTGATGAGAGTCACGCTGGGCGAGGGCTCGACGCCGCTGCTGCACCTCCCGCGCCTGTCGGAGCGACTCGGTGTCGAGCTCTGGATCAAGTGGGAGGGCGCGAACCCGACGGGGTCGTTCAAGGATCGCGGGATGGCGGTCGCCGTCTCGCGCGCGCTCGAGCGAGGCGCGCCGGGCGTCGTCTGCGCGTCGACCGGGAACACTGCGGCATCGGCTGCCGCCTACGCGGTCCGCGCGGGCCTGCCGGCGATCGTCGTGACGAGCCGCGGCGGCGTCGCCCGCGGCAAGATGGTCCAGGCCCGTGCAGTCGGAATCGAGGCGCGTGAGATAGACGGCAGCTTCGACGATGCGCACCTCGAGGCGCGCCGGCTCGCCGAAGTCGAAGGGCTCGTCAACGTCAACTCGATCAATCCCGACCGCATCGAGGGCCAGTCCTCTGCGGCGCGCGAGGTGCTCGAGCAACTCGGCGGCCTCCCCGACGTGCTCGCGCTGCCGTACGGCGGCGGCGGCAACACGGTCAGCTACGCACGGGGGTTCGGCGAAGTCGCTGCCGCGCTTCCTCCTCGGTGAGGCGGCGCAGCGGCGTGACACCTTCGCGAGCGCGATCCGCATCGGCGAGCCCGTGCACCGCGAGGAGGTCGGCCAGATCCTCGACCGCTCCGGCGGCCAGATCGTCTCGCTCTCCGAGGAGGAGCTCGAGCGGGCGTGGCGCTCGCTGGCGCACGAGGAGGGGGTGTTCTGCGAGCCCGCCAGCGCTGCCGGGATTGCAGCCGTCGAGGCGACCGGGTTGCGCGACGTGCGGGTCGTCTGCGTGGTCACCGGCCACGGCCTCAAGGACACGGATGCAGTCTGAGCCGGCGATCCGGGTCCGAGCCCCGGCGACGACGGCGAACATCGGCCCAGGCTTCGACTGCGCCGGCGCCGCGCTCGACCTCTGGAACGAGCTCGAGCTCATGCCCGGCGACGAGCCCCCCGACCGCACGCATCTTGGCGTGCGGGCCTTCGAGCGCCTCGTCCCCGCCGTCGGCTGGAACTTCCGCTTCGTCGACCGGATCCCCCAGGCACGCGGGCTCGGCTCGAGTGCCTCGGTGGTGGCGCTCGGGCTGGTCGCGGCGGCGATCGTCGGCAAGCTGGAGCCGACGGCCGACGAGCTGCTCGCGCTCGGAATCGAGCTCGAGGGTCACGGCGACAACCTCGCCGCGGCGCTCACGGGCGGCGTCTGCCTGACGTGGGGAACGCGCATCGCCCGGATCGCGGACACCGCGCCGGCGACGCCGATCGCAGTCGTTCCGGAACATCGGGTCGAGACCGCGTCGATCGAGGGCCGCGCTTCCCGACACCGTCCCGCACGCCGACGCTGCCTTCTCCGCGGGGCACGCCGCGCTCCTCGGCGCCGCGCTGGCGAGCAACTCGGCCGACCTCTTCGAGGCAGCCCTGGACGATCGGCTGCACGAGCCCTACCGCGCAGAGAGCTCCCCGCTCCTCGCCCAGGTTCGCGCACGGCCACCCGCAGGCGCACTCGGTGCCACCTTGTCCGGCGCCGGCCCGACTGTCATCGTCTGGGCCCGCAACGGCAAGACCGACTCGTGCGCGGACGAGCTTCGCCAACGCTTCCCGAACGAGCAGGTCCTGCCACTCACGATCTCGCCGACAGGAGCCGGACCGACATGACCGAGACACCGTACGACCGTCCCTCCGACCCGGCCAAGCGCCACAGCGCGGCCCTCACCGACGGCGCGGACCGCGCGCCGGCGCGCGCGATGCTGAAGGGCACCGGCTTCACGGACGAGGACCTGGCGCGCCCGATCGTCGGCGTCGCGACCAGCTGGATCGAGACGATGCCGTGCAACCTGAACCAGCGGGCGCTCGCCCAGCACGTCAAGCGCGGCATCCGCGAGGCGGGCGGAACGCCGATGGAGTTCAACACGATCGCCGTCTCGGACGGCGTCTCGATGGGGACCGAGGGCATGCGCGCGTCGCTCGTCTCGCGCGAGGTGATCGCCGACTCGATCGAGCTCGTGGCGCGAGGGCACCTGTTCGACGGCCTCGTCTGCCTCGTCGGCTGCGACAAGACGATCCCGGCCGCCGTGATGGCGCTCGCGCGGCTCGACCTGCCCGGTCTGGCGCTCTACAACGGCTCGATCGCGCCCGGCCGCTACAAGGGCGCCGACGTCACGATCCAGGACGTCTTCGAGGCGGTCGGCGCCCACGCGGCGGGCACGATGAGCGGCGCCGAGGTGCATGCGCTCGAGAGCGTCGCCTGCCCGGGCGCCGGCGCGTGCGGCGGGCAGTTCACCGCGAACACGATGTCGATGGCACTCGACTTCCTCGGCATCTCGCCCGCCGGACTGAACGGGATCCCCGCCCTCCACCCCTCCAAGGAAGAGGCCGCCCACGAGGCGGGAGTGCTGGCGATGAGGCTCGTGCGGGACGACATTCGTCCGTCGCAGATCATCACGCGCGAAGCGCTCGACAACGCCGCCGCGTCGATCGCCGCCAGCGGCGGCTCGACGAACGGCGTGCTGCACCTGCTCGCGATCGCACGGGAGCTCGGTATCCCGTACACCCTCGAGGACTTCGACGCCGTCGCCGCGCGGACGCCCGTGGTCGCGAGCATCAAGCCGGGCGGCCGCTTCGTGGCGACCGACGTCCACGCTGCGGGCGGCGTCGCGCTCGTCGCCCGAGAGCTGCTGAAGCGCGACGACCTGCTCACCGGCTCGGCGCCGAACGTCGACGGCCGCTCGCTGACGCAGATCGCCGAGGACGTCGAAGAGACCCCGGGGCAGGAGGTCGTCGTCCCGCTGGAGACGCCGCTGAAGGCGACCGGCGGCCTGCGCGTGATCTACGGCAACCTCTCGCCGGAAGGCGCGATCGTGAAGCTCGCCGGCCACGAGCGGCTCGTCCACCGAGGCCCGGCGCGCGTCTTCGACTCGGAGGAGGCCTGCTTCGCAGCCGTCAAGGCACGCACGATTCAGGCCGGGGACGTCGTCGTGATCCGCTACGAGGGCCCGGCCGGCGGCCCCGGCATGCGCGAGATGCTGCACGTGACCGCGGCGATCGTCGGCGAGGGGCTCTCGGACTCGGTCGCGCTCGTCACCGACGGGCGCTTCTCCGGGGCGACGCACGGGTTCATGGTCGGCCACGTCACGCCCGAGGCTTTCCACGGCGGGCCGCTCGCTGCGCTCGAGGAGGGCGACACGGTCGTGCTCGACGTCGACGCGCGAGAGCTGCGGGTCGAGCTCTCCGACGACGAGCTCACCGCCCGGCTCGACGCCTGGTCGCCGCCGGAGCCCCGCTACAAGACCGGCGTCCTCGCCAAGTACGCGAAGCTCGTCTCGTCCGCCTCGGAGGGCGCCATCACCCGGCCCTAGCTAATCGTCAGGCTCGCCGTCGTCGTACTCGAGCACCTCGATCCGCCCGATCACACCGAGCCCGCGCCACGCGATCTTGTTCGAGCGGGGATACCAGCACATGTCGTTCGGCTTTCGCGTGCCATAGATCAGCATCGTCAGGCCGTTCGGGCCGGCGCGGAACCAGTGGCTGACTCGCGTCGCGGGCGGTCGTGCGACGACGTGGCCGGCACGGATGGGAATCTCCTCCTTCTCCGCGCCGGTACCCGAAGCGAACGAGGACGACGGCCAGAGGTGGAGCGTCCCCTCGCCCTCGAGGATCACGAAGATCTCCTCTTCCTCCGAGTGGCAATGGGGCACCGAGCCGCGCACTCCCGGATCGAGCCGCTCCCAGTGGAAGCCGGCCTGGTCGGAGCGCTCCCTCGTGGCGAGCGGCGCGGTCACAAAGCGCCCCCGATGCTCCTCGAGCTCGACCTCGTCGATGTTCAGGATGTTCGGTGGCCGCTCGGCCGGCTCGCCGTGCGAGAGCGGCAGCCCCTCGGCCTCGCGCTCCCACGGGTCGTCGACACGCCCTTCGACCCATTGCCGCCCGAACCGGACCGCACCTGAGCGAGGCAGCCAGCCGAGGTCCGTCGGATGCCTCGTGCCGAAGACGATGTACTCGAGCCCGTCCGGCCCTGCGATGAAGGTGTGCTCGTGCTCGGCCGCGCGCTGGATGACGCAGTCGCCGGGGCGCACCTCGTGCACCCGGCCGTCCTGCCACACGAGCCCGGAGCCCGAGAGGACGTAGTAGACCTCTTCCGAGGCGCCGTGCGAGTGAGGCGGGGTCGGGAGCTTCCCGGGCGCGACACGGACCAGGTTGACACCGACGCCCTTCGTGCCGGCCGCCTCCCCGAGCCTCTGCCAGGTCGCGTCCATCTCGCCCTTGGCGCGGTGATGCGGCTCGACGTCCTCCCAGTGGGCGAGACCCATGGCGGGAATCTAGTAAAGGACGAGCCGGTCGCGGTTCACGACCTCGAGCCCGCGTTCCCGGGAACCGACCTCGGCCGCGGCGATCGAGGCGATTCCCTTGCCGATCGCGACGCCGCTCGCCGACACGAGCTCGATCGCATCCCCGGCGCCGAAGCCGCCGTCGCACGACGTGACGCCGACGGCGAGGACGCTCGCCCCCGCCGCACGCAGCGCACGCTCGGCCCCTGCATCGAGCACCACCGTCCCACGCGGCCGCTTGCCGTATCTGATCCAGAGCTTGAACGCCGGCTCGCTCGGAGCAGCGCCGCCCTCGAAGCGGGTGCCTCTGCGCTCCCCGGCCACGATCGGAACGAGCACCGTCGCGGCCTGGCCGGACGCGATCACCGTCGGGATCCCGGCGCCGGCGGCGAGCTCCGCAGCCGCGATCTTGCTCCCCATGCCGCCGCGGCCGAGTCCCGTTCCGCGACCGAGCCGGATCGCGGACGTCTGCGAGCCGTCGTCGAGCAGCTCCGCGCCCGGCGTCCCCGGCGCGCGCGAGTAGACGCCGTCGACCTCGGTGAGCAGCACGAGCAGCCGGGCGTGCGTCAAGACAGCGACCTGCGCCGCGAGGGCGTCGTTGTCGCCGAAGGTGATCTCGTCGGTGGCGGTCGCATCGTTCTCGTTCACGACCGGGACCGCTCCGAGCCGGAACAGCGCATCGAAGGTGTTGCAGACGTTGACGTACGTCTGCCGGTCTGCAACGTCTGCGGGTGAGAGCAGGATCTGCGCCGCCTGCAGGCCGACGCGCCGGAAGGCCCGCTCCCAGGCCTGCTGGAGATGTGCCTGGCCGACGGCCGAAGCGGCCTGAAGCTGGCGCATCGTCGACGGCCTGCGCTCGAAGCCGAGCCGTGGCCCGCCGAGCGCGATCGCTCCGGAGGACACGATGCAGACGGAGTGGCCGCCGGCAACGAGCGCTGCGACCTCCGTCGCTCTCGCGGCGAGCAGGCCACGGCGAACGGCTCCCTTCGGGGTCGCAACGAGGCTCGAGCCGAGCTTGACGACGATCCTCATCGATGCTGCGTGCCGTCGCCGACGACGCGGTACTGGCGCAGCCAGAGGTCGCGGTAGGTGACCGGCCCCCGCGGGCCAGGCGCCCATTCGACGTTGATCCCGGTCTCGGGCGTGCCGGTCAGCTCGAAGCCGTCCGCGAACCTCGTGCTCGCGTGCCAGAAGGCGGACGTCCCGCGGTAGAGCGAGAAGAAGCGCTCGACCGCGTCGGCGTCCTCGGCGACGATGCCGGCGGCGAGCGCGGAGGTCTCGGTGTTGGCGATCTGCGCGGCCTCGACGAGGTCGTCGACGATGTCGATCGTCACAGTGGAGACCCGAGCCGGGTCGCTGGCCCACTCGTGGCCGATCGGCTCGTCCAGCCGACCGACCGGCAGGACCTCGGCTGCACGCGACGTTCCGACCACGTCGACACCGCGTCCCTCGCACGCCGCGACGACGTCGGCCGCCAGGCCGGCGGCCTCCCGATCGACGAGGGCGAGGTTGAGCCGGTTGCAGACGCCGAGCCGGTCGAGGCTGGCGTCGACGATCGCCGTCACGCGATCGGCTCTGGCCGAGCCGTGAACGTAGAGGACGCCGCCGCCCTCGGCGTGCGCCAGCGTCCGAACGCCGTTGTCGGCCGCGAGGCGCGCGAGAGCCGCCGTCGAAGCGCCGCTGCCGCGCAGGATCACGAGTGGGATCCAGCGGGGGACGGAGACGAGCGCCTCGGCTCCCGACGCGATCGGCCGAGCGCACGAGTCCGACCGCCGCCGCATCGATGCCTTCGGCCACCAGCGCGGGTCGCAGCACCTGGTCGACCAGCGTCTCGACCGTCGCCGAGCGCAGCGCCGCCCGTGCGCAGGACGATCGTGTTCAGGCTCTTCAGAACCTGCGCGGCGATGTCGAGCGCCACACCGGGCCTCGCCTCGAAGTTGGCGCCGATCGTCCCGACGGGGATGCGCAGCTCCCGCACGTTCAGCCCGTTCGCGAGCGTCCTGCTGGAGATCTCTCGCTCGAGCGGCTCGAGCGCAGCGGTCGTCTCGAGCTGGCGCGCGAGCGTCGCCACGCGCTGCTCGTCGAGCCGAAGCCGGTCGAGTCCTCCTTCGTCGAGTGTCGAGGCAGCCGCCTCCACGTCTCTCCCGTTCGCAGCGAGCACCTCGCCCACCCGTTCCTCGAGCAACCGGGCCGCCCGCTCGGAGCGCCGGTCCGACCGCTGCGTCGTCGAGCGACGGCAGCGCTGCTGCCGCGGCGACGGCCTCACGCTCGACGAGTTTGCGCATCGTGCTTTACTTTGTACACTTCGAAGAAGCACCACGAGGGCGGGACGAGTCCCGCTCCGCATCAAGAGAGGTCGAGGGATCCGGCCCGACGACGCCTCGGCAACCTGCTCAACGCAAGGTGCCAACCGGCCGAGCAGCCCGCTCGGATCGATGTAGAGCGACGAGACGAAGGAGAGATCCAATGCCCGCCATCAGCCTCCGCTGCCGCAGCTGCGGCCACGAGGTCGGCCTCGACGGAGTCGGCGCCTGCCAGAAATGCTGGGGTCCGCTCGAGCCCGTCTACGACCTCGACGAGATCCGCCCACAGCTGACACGAGAGAAGATCGCCACCGGCCCGCCGTCCCTGTGGCGCTACGGAGCGCTCCTGCCGGTCGAGACTCCGGTCGATCCCGAGGCTCCCACCCGGCCTGACTCCGCTCGTCCAGGCGCCCCGGCTGGCCGAGGCGCTCGGCGTGCGCGAGCTCTGGCTCAAGCTGGACACCGCGAATCCCGACACACTCGTTCAAGGACCGCGTCGTCGCGGTCGCCTGCGCGAAGGCCCAGGAGCTCGGGCTCCGGACGCTGGCCTGCTCCTCGACCGGGAATCTCGCGGGCGCGGTCGCGGCGCGGGCCGCCGTCGAGGGACTCGATGCCGCGGTGTTCTGCCCGGCCGGCCTCGAACGCGAGAAGCTGCTCTCCGTCGCGGCGTACGGAGCGACGATCTACGAGGTCCGCGGGAGCTATGACGACTGCAGCCGCCTGACTGTCGAGCTCTCGTTCGAGCTGCCGTGGGCGTTCGTGAACGTGAACCTGCGTTCCTACTACGCCGAAGGCTCCAAGACGGTCGCGTTCGAGATCGCCGAGCAGCTCGGGTGGCACCTCCCCGATGCCGTCGTCTGCCCGGTCGCGTCCGGGGCGCTGTTCTCGAAGATCGGGAAGGGCTTCGGCGAGTTCATCGAGCTGGGCCTCGTCGAAGGAACGGCGCCGCGGCTGATCGGTGCGCAGGCGCAGGGCTGTGATCCGGTCGCCACCGCCTTCCGCGAGGAGCGGCCGGTGACGCCGGTCCGTCCGCAGACGACCGCCAGCTCGCTCGCGATCGGCAACCCGGCCGACGGCGACCACGCGCTGGCCACGGCGCGCGCGTCCGGTGGCTCGATCCACTCGGTGCCCGAGGACGAGATCGGCTCGAACATGCTCCTGCTGGCCGAGCACTCGGGAGTCTTCGGCGAGGCGGCAGCGGGCATCTGTGTCGGGGCGCTCCGCGAGGCGATTCGCGCAGGGAACCGTCACCGCTGACGATCGCGTCGTCCTCTGCGTCACCGGCGACGGCCTGAAGACGCCCGGCCCGGTCGCAGACCACTTTGCATCGGTCGAGATCGAGGCGGACGCCGATGCGCTGCTCGAACAGCTCGGAGTCGCCGTCTGAGGGTCGGTACCAACTTTACTTTCTACACCGAGATCGGTACGCTCGAATGACGGTGCATAACCTCTCCCCTCCGAGAAACAGCACCCAGCTCGGGACGACGGCAGGAGCAGCCGCAGCTGCCGTCGACCCGGGCGCCCTTAGAGTGTCCTGATGCTGCGCATCGTCTGCCTGCCCGGAGACGGAATCGGACCGGAAGTGACTGCGGTCGCGATCGACGTCCTCCGCGCGCTCCCGCTCGAGCTCGAGATCGAGGAGCACGCCTTCGGCGGACGCGCGATCCTCGACGAGGGCATGCCGCTTCCCGCTCGGACGTTGGAGGCGTGCAAGGCGGCCGACGCAGTCGTCCTCGGCGCAGTCGGTCTCCCTCAGTTCGAGGGTGCATCAGTGCGGCCCGAGCAAGGACTGATCGCCCTTCGTCGCGCTCTCGACGTCTATGCGAACCTCCGCCCCGCCACGCGGCCCGGCGTCGACCTGTTGATCGTCCGGGAGCTCGTCGGCGGCCTCTACTACGGCGCCAGCGGCCGGCTTCCCGACGGCTCGGCCTACGACACCTGCCAGTACTCGCCGGAGGCGATCGAGAGAATCGCGCGGCGCGCGTTCGAGTTTGCCGGTGCGCGGCGCGCGCTGCTCACGTCCGTGGACAAGGTGAACGTGCTCGAGACCTCGCGGCTCTGGCGCGAGACGGTGACGCGCGTCGCCGCCGACTACCCGGACGTGGAGCTCCGGCACATGCTCGTCGACACCGCGGGACTGCAGCTCGTCCAGCACCCCGAGCGGTTCGACGTGATCCTGACCGAGAACACGTTCGGAGACATCCTCTCCGACGTCGCAGCGGGTGTCTGCGGCGGCCTCGGGCTCGCGGCATCCGCGAGCCTCGGCGACGGACGCCCCGGCATCTTCGAGCCGGTGCACGGCTCCGCTCCGGACATCGCCGGCCGGGGAATCGCCAATCCCGCGGGGATGCTCCGCTCGATCGCGCTGCTGCTCCGGCACGCCGCCGGCGAGCCCGAGCTGGCCGCCACGCTCGACGACGCGGTCGGGCAGGCACTGGCCAAGACGCCCACGCCCGACGCGGGCGGGCGCGCGACGACGGCGGAGTTCTCCGACGTTCGTGCTCGAGCAGCTGGAGGGCGTTCTTCAGGCATCCGTAGGACCGCTTGCCGGAGTCAAACGGTCTGACGCCGGGTGACTCGCGTCACGTGAACGTGGTGACGTGCGTCTCGACCTACGAGCGAGCGGCGAGCGCCGTCGTGTTCACGCGCGGCGGGTGGGACGCCTCGTATGCCTGCAGCGCGTCCTCGTGAGCGAGCGAGCGAGCGATGTCGTCGAGCCCGTTCAGCAGGCACTCGCGCTGGAAGGGGTCGAAGTCGAACGGGATCTCGCGGCCCGCAGGATCGACGATCAGCTGCCGCTCGAGGTCGACCTCGGCGGACGCACTACCGTCGATCGAGTCGATCAGCGTGCGCAGCTCCGTCGGCGGCAGGACGATCGTGACGAGGCCGATCTTGAGGCAGTTCGTGGCGAAGATGTCGCCGAACGACGGCGCGATCACGACCTCGAAGCCGTAGTCCTGGAGCGCCCAGGCCGCGTGCTCGCGGGAAGAGCCGCAACCGAAGTTCGCACCCGCGATCAGGATCTTCGCTCCCGCGCAGTCCGGGTCGTTCAGCTCGAACTCCGGCCGCGGCTGGCCCGCCTCGTCGAGGCGCCAGTCGAAGAAGAGGAACTGCCCGAAACCGGTGCGCTCGATCCGCTTCAGAAACTGCTTGGGGATGATCTGATCCGTGTCGACGTCCGGGCGATCGAGGACGGCGACCGGGCTGCTCACGCGGCGAAAGGGCTTCATGCCGTCGTCGCCAGTTCGCGCGGGTCGACGAAGTGGCCTGCGATCGCCGTCGCGGCGGCCAGCTGCGGGCTGACCAGATGCGTGCGGCCGCCGCGCCCCTGCCGGCCCTCGAAGTTGCGGTTCGAGGTCGAGGCGCAGCGCTCGCCGTCGGCGAGCACGTCGGGATTCATGCCGAGGCACATCGAGCACCCGGCCCGCCGCCACTCGAAGCCGGCGTCGACGAAGATCCGGTCGAGTCCCTCGTCCTCGGCGAGTCGCTTGATCGTCGCCGAGCCAGGCACGACGAGGGCGCGGACGCCCGGGTGGACCTGCTTGCCGGCGACGACCGCCGCGGCCGCGCGCAGATCCTCGATCCGGGCGTTCGTGCACGAGCCGATGAAGACGCGGTCGACCGAGATGTCCTGCATCGCCGTGCCCGGCTCGAGGCCCATGTAGGTGAGCGCACGCTCGGCCGCCAGGCGCCGGTCGGGATCGGTGTAGCCGGCGGGGTCCGGGACTCGATCCGTCACCGAGACGACCATCTCCGGGTTCGTCCCCCACGTGACCTGCGGCGCGAGCTCGGCGACATCGATCGAGAACTCGCTGTCGTAGGTTGCATCGGGATCCGACACGAGCGCGCGCCAGCCGTCGAGTGCCTGCTCCCACTCGGACCCGGTCGGCGCTGCGGGCCGGCCTTCGAGATAGGCGAACGTCGTGTCGTCGGGCGCGATCAATCCCGCCCGCGCCCCGGCCTCGATCGACATGTTGCAGATCGTCATCCGGTTCTCCATCGACAGGCCGCGGATCGCCGGCCCGGTGTACTCGAGCACGTGCCCGACGCCGCCTGCCACGCCGAGCTTGCCGATCGCGCCGAGGATCATGTCCTTCGCCGTCACGCTCGGAGGCAGGTCGCCGTCGAAGCGGACGCGCATCGAGCGCGGCCGTCGCTGCGGCAGGCACTGCGTCGCGAGCACGTGCTCGACCTCGGAGGTGCCGACGCCGAACGCGAGCGCGCCGAACGCGCCGTGCGTGGAGGTGTGACTGTCGCCGCAGACGATCGTCATTCCGGGCTGCGTCAGGCCGAGCTCCGGGCCGATCACGTGGACGATCCCCTCGCGCCCGCTGCCCGTCGCGAAGAGCGGCACGCCGAACTCGGCACAGTTCTTGCTCAAGGCGTCCAGCTGCGCCTTCGCGAGCGGATCCGTCACCGGCCCTTCCTCGGTCGGGACGTTGTGATCCATCGTCGCGAGCGACAGGTCCGGCCGCCGGACTTGCCTGCCGGCGAGCCGAAGACCGTCGAACGCCTGGGGCGACGTGACCTCGTGAATCAGGTGCAGATCGACGAAGAGGACGGCCGGCTCTCCCTCGGGCTCGGCCACGAGATGCCGCTCCCAGATGCGCTCGAACAGCGTCTTCGCCATTCGACTCATGCTAGCCAAGCCGGTGTACCAAATAAAGTGATGGCCGATGGACTTTCGGCGCGTTCCGTCGCTTCCGCCGTACGTCTTCGCGGTGACCGAGCAGCTGAAGCTGGAGCTGCGCCGCGCGGGTGACGACGTCGATCGACCTCGGCTTCGGCAACCCCGACCTCGCCTCGCCGCCGGCGGTGGTCGAGAAGCTGGTCGAGGCGGCCGCGAAGCCGCACAACCACCGTTACTCGGCGAGTCGCGGCATCCCGAAGCTGCGCAGCGCGATCTGCGACCTGTACCGGGATCGCTTCGGCGTCGAGCTCGATCCCGAGACGCAGGCGGTCGCCACGATCGGCGCCAAGGAAGGGCTCGCCCATCTGATGTGGGTGCTCGTACAGCCCGGCGACGCGGCGGTCGTGCCCGCGCCGGCGTATCCGATCCACCTCTTCGCGCCCGTCCTGGCAGGCGCGAGCGTGATCCAGGTCGAGCTCGGCGGGAGCAACGAGGATCTCTACGACCGGCTGGTCGAAGCGTTCGCGCACTCGCGTCCGCGCCCGCGTGCGCTGATCGTGTCCTTCCCGCACAACCCGACGACGCGCGTCGTCGATCTGGGCTTCATGGAACGGCTCGTGGCGCTGGCACGCGAGCACGAGGCGCTCGTCGTGCACGACTTCGCCTATGCCGACGTCTTCTTCGACGGGTACCAGCCGCCTTCGATCCTCCAGGTGCCGGGCGCCGACGAGGTCGCCGTCGAGACGTACTCGCTCACGAAGTCGTTCTCGATGGCCGGCTGGCGCGTCGGCTTCGCGCTCGGCAACGCGCCGGCGCTGGCTGCGCTCGCACGGCTGAAGTCCTACCTCGACTACGGAACCTTCCAGCCGATCCAGATCGCCTCGATCGTGGCGCTGAACGAGGAGCGCGACTATCCCGCCGAGGCGTGCGAGATCTACCGCAAGCGCCGCAACGTCCTCTGCGACGGTCTGGCGCGGGTCGGCTGGCACGTCGAGCGCCCGCTCGGGACGATGTTCGTCTGGGCGCCGATCCCGGAGCCCTACCGGGAGCTCGGCTCGCTCGAGTTCGCGGTCAAGCTGACGCGCGAGGCCCATGTGGCCGTGAGCCCTGGAGTCGGGTTCGGCCCCGGCGGCGAGGGATACGTGCGCTTCGCGCTCGTCGAGAACGAGCAGCGCATCGCCCAGGCCGTGCGCGGAATCCGGCGGGCGCTGCCGGAGCTGGCAGCGGCCGCGACGCGTTAGACCGCCGCGGCTTCTCGGTGGCGGCGCGCGACGCCGTCGCGCTCGGCCGCATCGGCGACGGCGGCGGCCACCACGCGGACGACCTCGCGGTTGAAGACGCTCGGGACGATGTACTCCGGCCCGAGCTCGTCGCCGCCGATCACGCCGGCGATCGCGTCACCGGCCGCGAGCTTCATTCCTTCGGTGATGTCGCGTGCACGCACGTCGAGTGCGCCGCGGAAGATGCCGGGGAACGCGAGCACATTGTTGATCTGATTCGGGTAGTCCGATCGGCCGGTCGCGATCACGGCGGCGAGCCCTTGGAGCTCCTCGGGTGCCACCTCCGGCGTCGGATTGGCCATCGCGAAGACGATCGCGTCCTTGGCCATCGTCCGAATGCCGTTGACCGAGACTGCACCCGGTTGTGACAGCCCGATGTACACGTCCGCACCTGCGAGGGCGTCGTCCGCGGACCCGCGCTCCCCGTCCGGGTTGGTCTCGTCCGCGTAGTCGGCCTTGACTCCTTCCAGGCCCGGACGACCGGCGTACACGACGCCTTGCCGGTCACAGCCGACGATCGTCCCGACCCCGGCATGCCGGAGGATCCGTGTCACCGCGACACCGGCGGCTCCGACCCCGGTGATCACCACCTTGACGTCCTGAGGGCGCTTGCCGACGACACGAAGGGCGTTGACCAGAGCGGCGTAGACGACGATCGCCGTGCCGTGCTGGTCGTCGTGGAAGACCGGGATGTCGAGAGTCGCACGCAGGCGCTCCTCGATCTCGAAGCAGCGCGGCGCGGAAATGTCCTCGAGGTTGATCGCTCCGTAGACGGGCGCGATCGCCGTGACGGCGGCCACGATCTCGTCCGTGTCGGTGGTCGCGAGACAGACGGGCCAACCGTCGACACCGGCGAACTCCTTCAGCAGCATGGCCTTGCCTTCCATGACGGGCAGCGCGGCCTCGGGCCCGATGTCGCCGAGCCCCAGCACAGCCGTCCCGTCCGAGACGATCGCGACCGTGTTGCGCTTGATCGTCAGGCTCCACGCCTTCTCAGGATCCGTCGGCGATGGCCTCCGAGACGCGCGCGACTCCGGGCGTGTAGGCCATCGAGAGGTCGTCGCGCGTCACGAGCGGCGCCTTCAGCGCCATCTCGATCTTGCCGCCGAGGTGGAGGAGGAAGGTGCGATCGGAGACGTGCTCGACCTCGATGCTCTCCAGCTCCTCGGCCGCGGCCGCCACGGCCCGGATGTGGTCGGCGTCGCGGGCGAGCACGGTCACGTCGCGCACCGTCACGCCGGCCTCCGCCCGCACGAGGTCGATCGCTCCGAGCGAGGCGCCGGTGTCCGCGATCACGCGCGCCAGCTCCGCGAACGCGCCGGGCCGGTCGTCCAGCCGGACCCGCAACGTCGCGCTGAAGGACGCAGACAGATGGCTCATGCAGCGGCCTCGGACCTCTGAACCGGCGCGCCGCTCGTGTCGAGCCAGCGATCGACGGCGGCGGCGCAGCGGCGCCCCTCGGCGATCGCCCAGACGATCAGCGACTGACCGCGACGGGCGTCTCCGGCGGCAAAGACCCCGTCGGCGCTCGTCGCGTACACGGGCGCGTTCGCGTTCCCGCGCGCATCGGGCTCGACCGCGAAGGCCTCGAGGACGCGCGGATCCGGGCCGAGGAAGCCCATCGCGAGCAGGACGAGGTCGGCCGGCCGCTCCTCCTCCGTGCCCGGGATGAGGTCGAAGGGCGGCGCGCCGGTGTTCTCCGTCCAGTGGATCCGCTCGACGCGGCCGTTGCTCCCGGACAGGACGGTCGTCGAGACTGCGAAGTCGCGCTCGCCGCCTTCCTTCAGCGCGTACGAGGTGCGGAGCTTCATCGGCCAGGTCGGCCACGGGGTCAGATCGTCCGGCCGCCGCGGCGGCGGCTCGCCGACGAGCTCGATCTGCGTCACCGACGCGGCGCCCTCGCGGTGCGCGTTCGCGACGCAGTCGGCGCCCGTGTCGCCGCCGCCGATCACGATCACGTGCTTTCCGGCCGCGGTGATCACGTTCACCGGCGCGGGCGGTGCGCCCACGACCTGCGGCCCGAGCTCGCGCGCCACCCAGCGGTTGCGCTGGTACAGGTACTCCATCGCGAAGTGCACGCCGTCCAGTTCGCGGCCGGGCACCGGCAGGTCGCGCGGCACGCGCGAGCCGACGGCGAGGACGACCGCATCGTGCTGCTCCCGCAGCTCCTCGGCCGCGACGTCGATGCCGACGTCGACGCCGAAGCGGAACGCGACCCCCTCGGCCTCGAGTTGATGCACACGGCGCTCGACCAGCCACTTCTCGATCTTGAAGTCCGGCACGCCGAAGCGGATCAAACCGCCGCCTGCCTCGTCGCGCTCGTAGACGGTGACCGCATGTCCCGCGCGCGCCAGCTGCTGCGCGCAGGCGAGCCCGGACGGCCCTGCACCGACGACGGCGACGCTCCGGCCGCTGCTCGAGCGAGCGGGCTGCGGGACGATCCAGCCTTCCTCCCAGGCTCGGTTCACGATCGCGACCTCGATCTGCTTGATCGTCACGGCGTTGCCCTCGTTGATCTCCAGCACGCAGGCGGCCTCGCACGGCGCGGGACAGAGGCGACCCGTGAACTCCGGGAAGTTGTTCGTCCGGTGGAGCTGTTCGATCGCCTCGCGCCAGCGATCGCGGTACACGAGGTCGTTCCACTCGGGGATCAGGTTCCCGAGCGGGCAGCCGTTGTGGCAGAACGGGACGCCGCACTCCATGCAGCGCGCGCCCTGCTCCTGGAGCACCGGCAGCTCGACCGTGCCCATGAACTCGCGGAAGTCGCCGACCCGCTCGCGTGGATCGCGCTCGGGCTGCTCGACCCGCTGGTACTTGAGGAAGCCGCCGAGCTTTCCCATCAGGCGGCCTCTTCCGACTCGGTGGTCAGGAAGCCGCTGCCGGTCGAGGTCGGGTTGTCGCCCTTCGGCTCGAGCTCGAGGTCCTCGAGGGCCCGCTTGTAGTCGTGCGGGACGACCTTGACGAACTGCGGCACGGCGCTCGCCCAGTCCTCGAGCAGGCGCTCGGCGACGGCGGAGCCGGTGCGGGCGAAGTGCTCTTCCACAAGCGCGCGCAGCTCGTCGCTGTCGGTCTCGTCGAGCTCCTCGAAGCCGATCAGCTCGAGGTTGCAGCGGCCGCGGAAGCCGCCCTCCTCGTCGAGGACGTACGCGATGCCGCCGCTCATGCCGGCTGCGAAGTTCCGGCCCGTCCGCCCGAGCACGACGACGCGGCCGCCGGTCATGTACTCGCAGCCGTGGTCGCCGACCCCCTCGACGACAGCGCTGACACCGGAGTTGCGGACGGCGAACCGCTCGCCGGCCAGGCCGCGGAAGAACGCCTTGCCGGCGGTGGCGCCGTAGAGGACGGTGTTGCCGATGATCACGTTCTCCTCGGCGACGAAGCCAGAGCCGTCGGGCGGCCGAACGGCGAGCACGCCGCCGGAGAGCCCCTTGCCGACGTAGTCGTTCGCGTCGCCGACGAGCGTGAGCTCGATCCCGGGCGCGAGCCAGGCGCCGAAGGACTGCCCGGCGGATCCGCGCAGCGTGAAGCTGATCGTCCCGGCCGGGAGACCCGCCGCTCCGTGCGCCTTCGTCACGGCATGCGAGAGCAGGCCGCCGACCGTGCGGTTGACGTTGCGCACGGCGAGCGCAGCCTCCACCGCGCGTCCCGTTCTCGATCGCCGGGCGCGCGTGCTCGATCAGCTGCCAGTCGAGTGCGTCGTCGAGCGGCGAGACCTGCGGCTGCACGCGCCGCACCGCCACGCCGGCAGGAACGTCGGGCGCGTGCAGCAGGGCCGAGAGATCGAGGCCGCGCTCCTTCCAGCGCTCGATCGCGTCGTCGGCCTCCAGCAGGTCGACGCGGCCGACGAGATCCTCGAAGCGCCGGATGCCGAGCCGGGCCATGATCCGCCGCGCCTCCTCGGCGACGAAGAACATGAAGTTGACGACGTGCTCGGGCTCGCCGGCGAACCGCTTCCGCAGCTCGGGATCCTGGGTCGCGATCCCGACCGGGCAGGTGTTCAGGTGGCAGGCGCGCATCATCACGCAGCCCGTCGCGATCAGCGGCGCCGTCGCGAAGCCCATCTCGTCCGCGCCGAGGAGCGCCGCGACGACGACGTCGCGGCCGGTCTTCAGCTGGCCGTCCGTCTGCACCCAGATGCGCGAGCGCAGGTCGTTCAGCACGAGCGTCTGCTGCGTCTCGGCGAGCCCGATCTCCCACGGCGCGCCGGCGAACAGGATCGACGAGAGCGGCGAGGCGCCCGTGCCGCCGTCGTGGCCCGAGATCAGCACGTGGTCGGCGTTCGCCTTGGCGACGCCGGCGGCGACCGTCCCGACACCGACCTCCGAGACGAGCTTCACCGAGACGCGTGCGGCGGGGTTCGCGCAGCGCAGGTCGTAGATCAGCTGCTTGAGATCCTCGATCGAGTAGATGTCGTGATGCGGCGGCGGCGAGATGAGACCGACACCGGGAGTGGTCAGACGCACGCTCGCGATGTAGCGGTCGACCTTGTGACCCGGGCAGCTGGCCGCCCTCGCCGGGCTTCGCGCCCTGCGCCATCTTGATCTGCAGCTCGTCCGCGTTCGCGAGGTAGTTCGCGTTGACGCCGAAGCGGCCGGACGCAACCTGCTTGATCGCCGAGCGGCGGGAGTCGCCGTTCGGATCCTCGACGTACCGCACGGGATCCTCACCGCCCTCGCCGGTGTTCGAGCGCCCGCCGATCCTGTTCATCGCGACCGCGAGCGTCTCGTGCGCCTCGCGGGAGAGCGAGCCGAGCGACATCGCGCCCGTGGCGAAGCGCTTCACGATCTCCTTCGCGGGCTCGACCTCCTCGATCGGGACGCCGCCGTCCGCCGGCCTCGCGGAAGCGCATCAGCCCGCGGAGCGTCGAGCGGCGCGTCGAGTCGTCGTTGACGAGCTGTGCGTACTCCGCGTACGTCTCGTAGCCGCCGTGCCGCACCGCGTGCTGGAGGAGCGCGATCGTCTCCGGGTTCCACTGGTGGTGCTCGCCGTCGCGCCGCCACGAGTAGAGGCCGGTCACCGGCAGCAGTCCGTCCTGCGAGCCCGGGTAGGCGCGCGCGTGGCGGGCGAGCGTGTCGCGGGCGAGAGCCTCGATCCCGATCCCGCCGATGCGCGAGGCGGTGCCGGTGAAGTGACGGTCGACGAGCTCGCGCGAGAGCCCGATCGCCTCGAAGACCTGCGCGCCGCAGTACGACGGGATCGTCGAGATGCCCATCTTGGAGATCGTCTTCAGCAGCCCCTTGGCGATCCCCTTGGTCGCGCGGCGCTGCGCCTCGTCCTTCGTCATGCCGGGCGGCAGCAGGTCGAGATCGACGAGGTCGGCGAGCGTCTCGAGCATCAGGTACGGGTTGACGGCGGCCGCTCCGTACCCGACGAGGACGGCCACGCTCTGCACGCTGCGCGGCTCGCCCGACTCGACGATCAGTCCCGCCTGCAGCCGGGTACCGGCGCGCACCAGGTGGTGATGCAGGGCCGAGACCGCGAGGAGCGACGGGACCGGCGCGCGCTCCGGGCCGACGCCGCGATCGGAGAGGACGATGATGTTCACGCCGCCCGCAAGCGCCTCGTCCGCCTCCGCGCAGATGCGCTCGACGGCGAGCTCGAGCCCTTCGGGCCCGTCCGCAACCGGCCACGTCGTGTCGATCGTGTGCGCGTGGAAGACGTCCGAGTCGATCTGGCGGAGCCGCTCGAGCTCCTCGTCTCGCAGGATCGGGTTCGCGATCACGAGCTGGCGCGCGTGCTCCGGGGTCTCGTCGAGCAGGTTCCGCTCGGAGCCGACGCTGGCCTCGACGCTCATCACGACCGCCTCGCGGATCGAGTCGATCGGCGGATTCGTGACCTGGGCGAACAGCTGCTTGAAGTACGAGTAGAGCACCGGCCGCCGGTCGGAGAGCACCGCCAGCGGCAGGTCGTTGCCCATCGACCCGATCGCCTCCTCCGCGTTCCGCGCGAGCGGGGCGAGGATCACCTTCATGTCGTCCTGCGTGTAGCCGAAGGCCAGCTGGCGGGTGCGCAGCGGCTGGGCAGGACAGGCGAGGTTCTCCCGCGCCGGCAGATCCTCGAGCCGGACGACCTCGTTCCGGTACCACTCGGCGTACGGGCGCCGCGAGGCAACCGTCCGCTTCACTTCCTCGTCCGGAACGATCCGGCCGCTCTCGACGTCGACGAGGAACAGCTTCCCGGGCTGCAGGCGCCCCTTCCGCACGATGTTCTCCGGCGCCTCCTCGAGCACACCCGTCTCCGACGCGAGGATCACCCAGCCGTCGGCGGTCTCGAGCCACCGCCCCGGACGCAGGCCGTTGCGGTCGAGCGTCGCGCCGATCACCCGTCCGTCGGTGAAGGCGATCGCCGCGGGACCGTCCCAGGCTTCCATCAGGCACTGGTGGTAGGCGTAGAACCCGGCGAGCTCGGGCGAGATGTCCTCGCGGCCCTGGTACGCCTCGGGGATCATCATCATCATCGCGTGCGGCAGCGACCGCCCCGCGAGCACGAGCAGCTCGAGCACGTTGTCGAACGTCGCCGAGTCGGAGCCGCCGGGACGGACGACCGGCAGGATCTTGGCGAGGTCGTCGCCGAAGAGCTCGGACGCCAGCTGCGACTCGCGCGCGCTCATCCAGTTGACGTTGCCCCGCAGCGTGTTGATCTCGCCGTTGTGGGCGATCATCCGGTACGGATGCGCGAGCTCCCAGCTCGGGAAGGTGTTCGTCGAGTAGCGGGAGTGCACGAGCACCAGCGCCGAGGCCGTGCGCTCGTCGCGCAGGTCCGGGTAGTACCCGGTCAGCTGCGGCGCCGTCAGCATGCCCTTGTAGACCACGGTCCGGGACGAGAAGCTCGGGATCACGAGGTCCGGGCCGGCGGCGAGCTCCGCCACCCGCCGGATCACGTACAGCTTGCGCTCGAAGTCATCCGCCGCGAGCTCCGGCGCTGCGGCGACGAAGAGCTGCCGGATGCGCGGAGCGGTCGCGGCGGCGGACGCGCCTGCGTGGCGCTCGTCGACCGGCACGTCCCGCCACGCGACGACCGTCTGCCCCTCCGCCTCGACCGTCTCGGCCAGGAGTCGCTCGAGCGACGCGGCACGCTCGGCGTCGCGGGGCAGGAAGCACACCGCGACGCCGTAGCGGCCGAGGGGCGGCAGGGCAGCGCCGATCTCGGCGCGAAAGAAAGCGTCCGGCAGCTGGAGCGTCATGCCCGCGCCGTCGCCGGTGAGGGCGTCGGCGCCCTCGGCGCCTCGGTGCTCGAGGTTGGCGAGCGCCGTCGCGGCGCGCACGAGCGTCTCGTGACTCGCCACGCCGTCCAGGCGGGCGACGAACGCGACGCCGCACGAGTCGTGCTCGTACGCCGGGTCGTAGAGGCCGACTGCTCTCATGACCCGTTTCACCCTCTCGCCTGATGTGCGCTTGACCGGTGTGGCGAGAGGAGCGGGGAGCCGGCTAGCGCGGTCGCGGGCGCGAAAAGAGGGCGGCCTTGAACGCCAGAATCCGATCGGCGGCTACGAACGGTCGCTCCATCGCTTTCCAGTGTAAAGCATCGGCAGGACGGCGCAAGGTTCATTACTTGCGAAAGTAAAGTGATGCTGCTACAACGAGAGCGCACCAACCATCAAGAGCGGCAGAGGGAACTGGCCCGTCGAAGCCGCAGCAACCGGGACAAGAGTCCGTCAGGTGCTCCATCCAGCGTGAACCGGGACCTCCGGAACCGGTGAACGGAAGATGGGAACGTGCAGACCTCGCCGCCCGGCGAGGAGACGAGGCCTCCGGAATGAATCGGGGGCCTTTGCCGTTTCCGGGGGCTAGAGGGGAAGAGGAAGGTCAGGTAACGCATGAGCGAGGCGCGTGTCGCACGCAGATCGGCCGAGAAGGAACCGCCCACGCTCGAGCTCGTGCTCAAGCGCAACTCGGTCGAGCGGATCAAGCGCGAGAAGGACCCGCTCGGGATGCTCGCCGAGCTGCCGGCGCTGATCGCCGCGGGCTACGAGTCGGTACCCGAGGAGGACCTCGTCCGGCTCAAGTGGTGGGGGCTCTACCACGACAAGCCGAAGATCGGGACGTTCATGCTCCGGATCAAGCTGCCCGCGGGCCGGGTGACGCCCGCGCAGCTGCGGGCCGTCGGCGAGCTCTCTCTGCAGTACGGCAAGGGCTCGGGCGAGCTCTCGACGCGGCAGACGATTCAGCTCCACTACCTCGAGCTCGACTCGCTGCCGGAGGTGTTCCGCCGCCTCGACGAGGTCGGACTGACGACCGTCGGCGCGTGCGGCGACGCCGTCCGCAACGTGACCGGCTGCCCCGTCGCGGGCCTCGCGCACGACGAGCTGTTCGACGTCACCGCCGGTCACCGAGGCCGTGACGACGTTCTTCTACGGCAACCCGGACTACTCCGACCTGCCGCGCAAGCACAAGATCACCGTCTCCGCCTGCGCGCACCGCTGCAACGCGCCGGAGATCAACTGCATCGCACTCGTCGGCGCGATCCGAGACGGCGAGCCCGGCTTCGGCGTGCTCGTCGGCGGCGGCCTGTCGTCGGTGCCGCGGCTGGCCCGCGACCTCGGCGTCTTCATCCGGGTCGACGAGGCGCTGCCCGTGCTGTGCGCGCTCCTCGACGCCTGGAAGGAAGATCTGAAGTACCGCGTCTCGCGCGTGAAGGCGCGGATCAAGTTCATGGTCGACGACCTCGGGCCCGAGGGCATGCGCGCCGAGGTCGAGCGGCGGCTCGGGTACGCGCTCCCCGACTTCGAGCTCGACGCCCCGCCGCCGATCACCGACCACATCGGCGTGCAGCCGCAGAAGCAGGACGGCCTCGTCTCGATCGGCGTTCCGGTGAAGGTCGGCCTGATCTCGGGCGAGCAGATGGTCGCGGTCGCCGAGCTCGCGTCGGAGCTCGGCCAGGACGTGCGGGTGACGAGGCAGCAGAACTTCGTCCTCACCTCCGTCGCGGCCGGCGACGTCGAGCGCGTCGGCGAGCGGCTCGAGCGAGCTCGGCCTGCCGCTGACGGGCCACCCGCTCCGCGCCGAGGCGATCGCCTGCACCGGCGAGCCGCACTGCAACTTCGCCGTCACGGAGACGAAGTCGCGGCTCGACGTCCTCGTCGAGCACCTCGAGGCCCGGTTCGGCGATGCGCTCGCCGGCCTGAAGCTGAACCTCGACGGCTGCCCACACGCCTGCGGGCATCACTGGGTCGGCGACCTCGGCTTCCAGGGCTCGACCGTGCGCAACGAGGAGGGCGTGCGCCGGCAGGCCTACGACCTGCTGCTGCGCGGCGGACTCGGCCCCGACGCCGCGATTGCGCGGCCGGTCTTCCGGCGAGTCCCGGTCGAGGACCTCGCCGACACCGTCACCGGCCTTCTGGACGGGTGGCTGCAGCAACGCGACGGCGACGAGAGCTTTCGCGCGTTCTGCGATCGCAGGACCGACGACGAGCTCGGCCTTCTGGCCGGGCGCGAGCCGGCGAAGAGCCGGAAAGAGGAGGTAGCGGCATGAGCGCGACGGAGCTGTTGGACGATCTCGAAGCCGGCGAGCTGTCGGTCGAGTTCGAGGGCGAGGAGCCCGAGGCCGTCCTGGAATGGGCGATCGAGCGGTTCGAGGACCGCCTGGCGATCTCGACGGCCTTCCAGGAAGGCGACGTCGCGCTGATCGACATGGCCTACCGGATCGATCCGAAGGTCGTCTTCTTCTCGATCGACACGGGCCGGCTGCCGACCGAGACCTTCGAGCTGATCGAAACGCTGCGCGAGCGCTACCCGGGACTGGCGCTGACCCTCCTCTCCCCGGACGCACCCCAGCTGCAGCGACTCGTCGACCGGCACGGGCCGAACCTCTTCTACCGCTCGGTCGAGCAGCGGCTTCTGTGCTGCAACGTGCGCAAGGTGCAGCCGCTGACGCGCTATCTCGGCGGCGTCGATGCCTGGGTCACCGGCCTGCGCCGCGACCAGTGGGCGGGCCGCACCGACATCCGCAAGGTGGAGATCGACCACGACCACGGCGCGATCGTGAAGCTGAACCCGCTCGCCGAGTGGACGGAGGACGAGGTCTGGGACTACGTGCGTGAGAACGACGTGCCCGTCCATCCGCTCTACGCGCAGGGCTACACCTCGATCGGCTGCGCGCCCTGCACGCGACCGGTCGCCGCGGGCGAGGAGAAGCGCGCCGGCCGCTGGTGGTGGGAGTCGGGCGCGCCCAAGGAGTGCGGCATGCACTGCGCGATCGAGACGGGCGGCTTCGAGCACGAGCTTCACGCGATCCTCGGCAAGGACGCGGATGCCAACGAGCACTAGCGTCGCCGTGAAGGCGGAGGAGCGCGAAGTCGCGCTCGGCGAGGTGCAGGCCGTGCTGGCGGCCGCCCGCGACGAGACCTACCGCGAGCCGGCTCGTCGCCCTCGTCACCTCCGTCGAGAGCGGCGAGCTCGACGGCGAGGAGGCCGCGGAGCTCGAGCGGGTGCTCGAGCTCGGTCTCCAGGCCGGACGGATTCGAGCGGTGTACGGGCCCGGGGGCGAGCAAGCTGCGCTCCGCCTCTTCCGGCGGCTTCCCGCCGGCGCCGGGCTCGTCGAGACCGCGCGGTCGGTCTCCGCGGCCCTCACGACGTTGAACGGCCGTTCGCTCGAGTCGTTCCGGATCGAGGTCGTCGGCCCCGGGATGTACCGGATCGCGCTCGTCGCCGGCGGCGCCGAGGTGGCGCTTCGGTTCGACCGGAGCGGCGTCCAGCTCGCGTCGATCGGGGTCTGAGGTTGAGCGAGAAGCATCACTACGTGGCGTGCATCGACCTCGAGGGCCGGAGCGTGCTCGTCGTCGGGGCCGGGCGTGTGGCCCACGAGAAGGTGAGCGGCCTGCTCGATTGCGGCGCCGTCGTGACCGTCGTCGCGCCGGAGATCTCGGCCGAGGTGGCGGCGCTCGGCGTGGAACTGCTGCGCCGCCGGTACCGGAGCTCCGACCTCGACGGCCGCTTCCTCGTCGTCGCCGCCACTGCGGACAACGCCGTCAACCGCCGCGTCTTCGCGGACGCCGAGGCCCGGTCGCTCCTCTGCAACGTCGTCGACGTCCCCGAGCTCTGCTCCTTCATCCTCCCCGCGCTCCACCGCGAGGACCCGATCACCATCGCCGTCTCGACCGGCGGCGCGTCGCCGGTGCTCGCGCAGAGGCTTCGCGACGAGATCGCCGAGGTCGTCCGGCCCGAGCACGCGGCGCTCGCCGTGCGGCTGCGCGACCTGCGCCCCTGGGCGAAGGCGAACCTCCCGACCTACGCGGCGCGGCGCGACTACTTCGCCGGCATCGTGCGGGACGAGCTCGGATGACCGTCTACCTCGTCGGCGCCGGCCCGGGCGATCCGGGGCTGATCACGGCGCGCGGGCTCGACCTGATCCGGTCGTGCGACGTGCTCGTCCACGATCGCCTCGTTGCGCCGGAGCTCGTCGACGAGGCGCCACACCACGCGCTGGGTGGTCTCCGCGCGACGGGGTCGACCAGCAGGCGTTGAACGAGCTGCTCGTCGGCTACGGCCGCGCGGGTCTCGACGTCGTCCGCCTGAAGGGCGGCGACCCGTTCGTCTTCGGGCGCGGCGGCGAGGAGGCGCTTGCCTTGCGCGAAGCCGGCATCGAGACCGAAGTCGTGCCCGGGGTCTCCTCGATCGCTGCCGTCCCCGCCGCGGCCGGGATTCCGGTCACGCACCGCGGCGTCTCCGACCGGGTGACGATCGCCAGCTGCCAGGGAGCCGACGGCAGCGAGGCCGAGTACGCCCGGCTGGCCGCAATCGGCGGCACGCTCATCCTCTTCATGGGGCTCGGCCGGGTCGAACGCGTCGTCGACGGCCTCCTCGCGGCCGGGCTGCCGCCGGACACGCCTGCCGCCGCGGTCTCGCGCGGGACGCTCCCCGACCAGGAGGTCGTGAAGACGACGCTCGACGCACCTCGCCTCCGCGACGACCGGGCTTGCGAGCCCGACGCTGCTGGTCATCGGCGACGTCGCCGCGCTCGAGCTGCTGACGGCCCCGCGCGCAGTCGTGCCGCGCGCGCTCGATCACGTCGCTTGACGCAGGCTCGCCGAGCGAGCCTAGTCCTCGCAGCACATCGTCCTGCGGCGGATCGGAGTGCAGGATGGCTGTGCATGAAGACCTCGCGGTTCAGTACCACCAGCAGGACACGGATTACTACTGCGGCGGCGCGTGCGCTCGGATGGTGCTCGCGGAGATCGGCGCAGGCCTGCTGGACCAGGACGACGGGTACGCCGACAGCCACGCGCACGTCGGTCCTCGACGTCCGGTTGGTACACGGCGCCTGACGGTCTCACCTGGACGTTGCAACGACCGGCGGCCGCCGACGCTTGCACGAACTGCGTTCGTCCTCTTCGCGCTCGCGAACGAGGATCTCATCTCGCGAAAGATCTGCTGGACGATCCACCACTACAACGTCGCCCCGGTCGCGATGGTCTCCGGCTGGGCGCACTGGATCGTCGTCGCGGCTACCAGGCGAGCGCCGCGCCGGCAAGCTCCGGCGACGGCACCTGTTCGATCACCGCGTTCGACGTGAACAATCCGTGGCCGCCGACACCGATGGCGTGACCGTCGACGCCTCACACCGCGGGCTGACGTCTGCGGCTCCGGCGGGGTGCGCTGCGCTGATGGCACATGTCCTACGCGACCTCGCAGGCCGACAACATGCTTGGCCGTCCGAGCGGGTCAACTGCAGCCGGCGAGTTCGTGGCTCGATGTGACCCCGAGCCACCCGGCGACACGCCCGGTCGCGCCGTCTTCCGGGCGCTACGCCGGCGACCAGCTCTGACCCCTGCCGTGGCCGCGCGGCGCGCGCTCGCGGGCATCAAGGAATACGGCCTTGCGATCCGCGCGAGCTGGGCGAAAGCGCTGCGCGGGACTGATCGCCGCAGCTCCCGTGCTCGTCCAGCGCCTGGATCTCCTCGATCGCTTCTACCGCATCGTCCCGTCGCAGACGCTTCCGACGCCTGGCCGCATTCGCCGCGCTCGTGCAACGCTCCCGACGCTCGGCATGCGACGTGCCAGCAGGCCGTGTTGCCCCGCGAAGTGGCCCAGACACAGGCTCGAGCCAGGACCTCGCGCCGTTCGAGCAGCTGATGAAGCTCGTCGTCGACCGTCGCTTCGAGGTGGACGACCGACTCGGAAGCTCCGCGTCCGCCGGGATGCGCACTGCCTGTACCCGACGCTCGTCTGGAAGCCGTGCCGCGAGTCGTTCTCGAACGTACTGGCCGTTCCGCATGCTTCACCGCAGGCTCGCAGCGGATCTACATCCGAGTCGACGGTGCCGTGTTCACGATGCTGCACGACCTGGACCGCGGGATCCAGTGACTTCCGTCTCCGATGACAACGCGGTTGCCTGCGTGCGGGCATGCGGTGGACGCGCCGAACGGGACCGCGCGTCGCGCCTGGCCCGATACCGCCGTACCTCACCGCGCGGAAGGCTGGAGACCTCCTACCCCGTCGTCCTCGGAGATGCTGACTCGTCGTTCGCGGACGGGACCGAGAACATCGCGCTGGGCGACGTCGGCAGACTCGGCGCGCCTTCCTGGTGGCAGCCCGCACCTCGAAGTCGACGCGAGCGCGGCGAGAGCCCTCGCAGGCGCCGGCCAACGGCCGGCGCCGATGCTCGTGCTGGCGGCCGTACGCCGATGTCGAAATACGACCGCTCTGCCCGATCTCAGAGCGTCGAGCTTCCCGACCCGGAGCACGTCTCGTCGACCACGGCCTCACGTCGACCCGGCCCGCCGTAGACGCCCTTTGGGCGAGCGCCGATGTTCAGTCCCAACCGGCGGCTTCGGCGCCTGCGCGATACGTCGACTCGAGAAAGTCGAGCAACGCCTGCCGCGGGTCGGCTGCCGTCCTCACCGCCTCGTACGGAAGAAAGAACTCGCCCAGCTCCACACTCCAGTATGCGGCCTCCGGCTTGACCTGCGCCTGCTCGATTCCCTCCGGACGCGGATACGTGTAGGCAAAGAAGGCCGGCTCGGTCAGCCTCGCGTCACCGGGCCAGAAGCCGCCGCAGGACTGCTCCGCGTCGCCGCCGAGGCGAGTGATCACGTCGGCGTCGGGAGGCGGCTCGACGGACCGTCCCGAGAAGCGCGAATAAGAGAGGTCGAACGAGCCCCAGTAGAACTGCACCGGCGAGACCTTCCCGCGGAACTGCGCCCGATGTTCCTTCATCACGGCGTCGACAGAGACGAGCGCGCGCCAGAAGCGGTTCGCGAACTCGGGCTCGTAGCTCGCGTGCTCGACATCGTCCGGGAACGGGATCGCGTTCGGCACCTCTGAAGGCCGCTCGGTAATCGTCACGGGGACTCCTGCAGCAGCCAGCGCGCCCATCAACTCGGCGTAGAAGTCGGCGACGCTGCGCGGCTCGAGCTGAACTCGCTCGACCACGCCACGAGCCGTGCGCACGGAGACGACGTGGTCGATCAGGTCGACGTCGATGTCGAAGACACCGGCCGGGTGCGGGATCGGCGACGTGTTCAGCCCGCGGGCGGTGACGTAGAGCGGCACCTGTCCCCACTGAGGCTCCATCGGTGACAGCGTGAGCCGGACCTTCCCGACGATCTGCATGTACATGTGCAGCGTCTCGCGCGTCGGAAGCCACGCCTCATACGGGAGCTCCGGCCAGGCATCGTCGTTCGAAGTGGGCGCGTCCATCGCGGCTCAGCGGATTGTCGCAGCCGCCGGCCGGGGTACCGACGATTGTTGATTGAAAACCATGGTGTTACAGTCGGTGAAGGAACCGGCACCGAGGAATGCCGGTGATCCGTGGACAGCGCGAGTGCTTTGCCCGTCGAGCCAAAGGGGTTGCATGACTTCCGTGTCCAATGACGTCACGCTCGGCCGGCAGGCTCTGCGGCGACAGGTCAACACGCGCATCCGGGGGGTCGTCGAGTCGAACGCCTCGGGAATGATCGAGGTCTTTTGCGAGTGCGGCCGCGTGCGCTGCGCCGATCGCTTGCGAATCGAGCTCGACGTCTACGACGAGGTGCTCGCAGCGCAGGGGTGCTTCGTCGTCACCACCCACCACGACCACGACGCCACCCAGCGCCTGGTCAGCCGGCACCACGGGTTTCTCGTCGTCGAGAAAGGCGTCACAGACCGGACATAAGCGCGTCAGCTGGGCTGCGCACCTTTCCGGCGGCAGTCTGCGTTGCTAATTCGTGCGCTATCTGGAACCGGGTCGGAAACGCCGACGTCGCAGACGCTCTGCGGCTCAGATGCTTTGGCTCGTCGCAGCGGCGATTGCCGTGGCGATCGCGCTGCAAGCGCTCATTCGCTGACGTCCCGAGTCGGCTTGGAGAGACCTGCCCTGAAGAGGCGTATTGTTGCCGCATATGGCGACGCTCCCTTTCATCGACGTAGGGGACTCGCAAGGCTCCGTCGACCTCGACGTCTGGCTCGGGGACGCCAAGAGCCTGCAGCAATGGATCGAGGGCTTTCCGTCGGCCGGCGGTGGAGGCCCGATCTCGCCCGAACCGACGATGTCCACGACCGAGGTTCAGACGCTCCTCAAGCAGATCGGCTGGCCGATCAAGGTGACCGGCACTCGCACGCCCGACACCGCGCAGGCGATCAAGGACTTCCAGCGCGGCTACCTCGGCGACCCGCCCGTGACGGCGCTTCGCGAGGATGGGCTCGTCGGTCCGAAGACGGAGGAAGCGCTGCGCTCGAGCGCTGCGAACGGTGGCCGCTGCTCGAAGAACTTCATGTTCAGGGAATTTGCCTCCTCCAAGTCCGGCTGGATCCGCACGCACCGGGAACTGGTGTTCGGCCTGGAGAAGCTCCGGGATCACGTCGGTCACCCGATCGGGATCCTGTCGGGTTTCCGCGACTTCGACCTGGGCGCGTCGATGAGCCAGCACAAGTTCGGCAACGCGATCGATCCGACGAAGCCTCTTCCCCACTTCTCGGAGGTCGCGGCGCTCAAGGTCTTCTCCGGGATCGGCCACTTCGCGACGACGGGTCTCGTCCGCCACGTCGACGTCCGCCACGTCGGCCCGAACCCCACCGGCGGCACGAAGGCCAGGCCGACGATCTTCGTCGACGCGTTCTGAGCGGGAACAACCGGGCCGGGCTCTGCGTTTACATCTCTGACGGATGTGGACGCTCTTCAAGCGTCTCCCGTCGGTAACCCAAGGAGAGCTTCATGAGTCAACAGCCAGTGCTTCACAACGTCGACGTCCGCTGTGCGTCATGCGGGACGTCGTTCGAGATCCGTTCCACCGCCCAGGCGATGTCGATCGACATCTGCTCGACCTGCCACCCGGCATACACCGGCCGGGAGCGGGCCGTAGCAACGGGCGGCAGGATCGACCGTTTCAACAAGCGCCGCGCTCTCGCTGCGGCGTAGACCTCAGTCGTCGGCGGTCTCGCTCGCGGCCAGGAAAGTGGACTCGGCCGCTTCGCCGGCCGCAAAGCTCTTCTCCGCGAGCCAGCCGCCGTCGACCGTCAGCGCGATCCCGTTGACGTAGGCGGACTGGTCGCTCGCGAGGTAGAGCGCGGCGTCGGCCACGTCGGCGGGGGTGCCGGCGCGGCCCTGGGGAACCACCGTCCGCAGGCCTTCCTCGAACGCACTCTCGGCGAAATACTGCTCGGTCAGCGGCGTCCGGATCAGGCCGGGGCAGATCGCGTTGACACGGATTCCGGCCGGGCCGAGATCGCGGGCAAGGCTCTTCGTCAGCCCGATCACGCCGTGCTTCGCCGCCGTATAGGCCGGACGCCGTGCGAGCCCGATCAGGCCGCCGATGGAGGAGATGTTCACGATCACGCCGCCGCCGCTCTCGCGCATCCGCCGCGCTGCAGCCTGGCAGCAGTAGAAGGTGCCGCTCAGGTTGACGGCGATCACGTTGTCCCACTCCTCGGTCGCCAGCGTGTAGACGTCGCCGATCTCACGGACGCCGGCGCTGTTCACCAGCACGTCGATGCGCCCCTCGGACTCGACGACGTGACCGACCGCGCGCTCGACATCGGCCGGGGAGCGAACGTCCCCGTGGACTCGCCACCTCGCCCGAGCGGTCGAAGCCGGTGACACGCGCGCCCTCGCGCACGAAGCGCTCGGCGATCTCGCGGCCGATCCCGCTCGCGGCTCCCGTCACCAGCACAACCCGGTTCTCAAGCATCCAGCCCTCCTCCGAAGTACGTTAACCCCATGAGCGCGTGGACGATCACCGGGCCTCGCCATGCGGGGATCACCGTCTCAGACCTCGACCGCTCGCTCGAGTTCTACTGCGGGCTGCTCGGGCTGGAGCTTCTCTGGCGGCGACTCTACGAGGAGCCGGCGATCACGCAGATCGTCGGCGTGCCGGAGGCGACGGCGCTCGAGATCGCGATGCTCCGCGTGCCGGCGAGCGACGTCGACGTCGAGCTGATCCAGTACCACGGTTGCGAGAGCCCGTCCGGAAGCTCGCCTCCCTCTCACCACGGCACGGGACACTTCTGCGTCTTCGTCACCGGGATCGAAGAGCTCTACGAGGAGCTGCTGGCGCGCGGCGTCTCCTTCCGCTCGGACGGTCCGGTGGAGATGACCGGTGGCCCGAACGCCGGCGGCAAGAGCCTCTACTCGCTCGATCCGGACGGCTACATCTTCGAGTTCCACCAGCGCCCACCCCGATGAGCCTCGACGCGACGGTAGTGGCGGAGCGGCCCGCCGACCGGCCGACGCTGCTCGAGCAGTACCGGCTGATGGCACTGATCCGCCGCTTCGAGGACCGCGCCGCAGAGCTCTTCCAGCAAGGCGTCATCTTCGGGACGGCCCACAGCTGTGTCGGGCAGGAGGCGATCGCCGTCGGCGCCGCCGGCGTGATGCGCGACACGCGACTATCTGGTCGGGCATCACCGTTCACACGGTCACCTGATCGCGGCCGGCGCCGACCTTCGCCGGATGATGGCCGAGATGTTCGGGAAGCGGACGGGCTACTGCAAGGGGCTCGGCGGCTCGATGCACATCGCCGATCTCTCGCTCGACATCCTCGGCTGCAACGGGATCGTCGGCGCCGGGATCCCGCACGCGTGCGGCGCGGCCCTGACCGCGAAGCTGCGCGGGACGGGCCAGGTTGCGGTCGCCTTCTTCGGCGACGGCGCAGCCGGGCAGGGCGCGGCGCACGAGGGGATGAACCTCGCTGCGACCTGGACGCTGCCGGTCGTCTTCATCTGCGAGAACAACCAGTTCGCGCTCTCGGCCGACTGGCGGGCGCAGCGCGCCGTCGAGGATCTCGCCGACCGCGCGGCCGGCTACGGGATGGCGGGCGAGATCGTGGACGGGAACGACCTGCTCGCCGTCGAGGACGCCGTCGCACGAGCGCTCGCCCGGGCGCGCGAGGGCGCAGGCCCGACGTTCCTCGAGATGAAGACGTTCCGCCGGATGCAGCACTCGATGCGCGCGAACCTTCCCGGACGTCCGCGACCCGGCTCTCGTCGAGGAGTGGGAGGCCAAGGATCCGCTGCCGCGGCTCGAACGGCTGCTGCGAGAGCTCGGGGAGCTGGACGACGACCGGATCGAAGGCCGTCCTGCAGGAGGTCGAGCGCGACGTCGAGCTCGCGATCGAGACTGCGCTCGCCGACGAGGATGCGAGCGCCGACGACCTCCTCCCCGCAGCGCTCGCCCCGCAGCGCAGCTACCCCGCCCCCGCCGAGTCGGAACGCGAGCTCGGCTTCGTCGCCGCCGTGCGCGAGGCGCTGGAGCTCGAGCTCGACGCCGATCCAGACGTGATCGTGATCGGCGAGGACATCGGCAAGGTGGGCGGTCTCTTCCGCGCCACCGAGGGCCTCTACGAGCGGTTCGGCGCCGAGCGGATCCGCGACACACCGCTGACCGAGAGCGGCTTCGTCGGCTGCGGGATCGGCGCGGCGCTGACGGGGCTGCGGCCGGTCGTGGAGCTGCAGTTCTCCGATTTCGCCGGCGTCGCCTTCGACCAGATCATGAATCAGGCCGCGAAGCTCCGCTTCATGATGGGCGGGACGCCGAGCATCCCGCTCGTGATCCGCATGGTCTCGGGCGGCGGTGTCCGGCTCGGCGCCCAGCACTCGCAGAGCCTCGAGGCGCTCTTCGCGCACATCCCGGGCCTCGTCGTCGCGATGCCCTCCACCCCCTACGACGCGAAGGGCCTGCTCTCGGCCGCGATCCGCGGCGACAACCCCGTCATCTTCCTCGAGCAGAAGCTCCTCTTCTTCGGCGAGCCTGAGCCGGTGCCGCCGGAGCGGTACGGGATCGAGCTGGGCACCGGACGTGTCGCCCGCGAGGGAACGGACGTCACCGTCGTCGCTCTCGGCGCGCTCGTCCCCCATGCGCTTCGGGCGGCGCACGAGCTGGAGAGTGAAGGCGTCAGCGTCGAGGTCGTCGACCCGCGCACGCTCGTCCCGCTCGACACGGCCCTGATCGCCGAGTCGGTCGCGAAGACGCACCGGCTCGTCGTCGCCCACGAAGCCGTTCAGTTCTGCGGCTTCGGCTCCGAGATCGCGGCGCACGCAGCCGAGCACTGCTTCTGGGATCTCGACGCGCCCGTCGTCCGCGTCGGCGCCGCCTCGCACCCGATCCCGTACCAGAAGGACCTCGAGGTGGCGACGCTCCCCGGGCCGGCGGAGATCACGGCGGCCGTGCGGTCGCTGGCCGCTGGCTGAGGGCGGGCGTCTTCTCCAGCGTCTGCAGGAGCACCGCAGCGACCACGACGACGCCGCCGACGACTGTCATCAGCGCCGGCGTCTCCCCGACGGCCACCCACGCCCAGAAGGGCCCGAGCACGACCTCCAGGAGCGTGATCAGCGCCACCTCCGATGCGACGATCAGTCTCGCGCCCATCGTGAAGAGCACGAGCCCGAGGCCCATCTGACAGACGCCGAGGAGCACGAGGAAGACCAGATCGCGCTGATCGATGGTCGCCGGCTGGGAGAACGGCCCCGCGACGAGCACCACGAGCAGTTGCGAGAGGCAAATCGCCGGCACCATCGAGATGTCGCGCCGGTGCCGCGTGATCACGATGGCGACGGCGAAGGCGACCATCATCACGAACGAGGCGCCGACGCCGAGCAGACCGCCGCTCCCCGGGCCGCCGACCATCAGGCCGACGCCGAAGAGCGCGATCGCCATCGCAACGCCGGCCCTCGCCGTGATCGGCTCGCCGAGCGCGATCCAGGCGAGCAGCGCCGCGACGATCGGCGACGCGGCCTGCATGAAGAGGACGTTCGCCACATTGGCGTGGTTCAGCGCGACGATGAACGTGCCCGACGCGATCGCGGTGCAGACCGCCACGCCGAGCCCGGCGATTCCCATCGAGCGGAAGACGGCGATCGTGCGACCACGCTCCCTGATCGCGACGAAGAGGGTCAGCGCGATGAAGGCAAAGAGCGCCCGCCCGGCGAGCTGGGTCGGCGTGTCGACGGAGAGCTCGCGCTGCAGTCCGCCGGCCGTCGACCACGCAACCGCGGCCGCGACGATGTACAGCTGCCCCCGGCGCCGGGAGCTTCGTGCTTCGCTCTCGGGAATCAGCTTTTCTTGCGTTCGACGGGATTCGTCAGCGTGCCGACGCTCTCGATCTCGATCGTCACCACGTCTCCGTCGGCGAGGTAGACGGGCGGCTTACGTCCGAGACCGACGCCCGCCGGCGTCCCCGTGAGGATCAGGTCGCCCGGCTCGAGCGTGATCCCGTCGCTGATGAAGGCGATCACCTCGGCGACCGTGAAGACCATCTGCGCGGTCGAGGAGTCCTGGACGGCCTCGCCGTTCAGCAGGCACCGAATTCCCAGAGCCTGCGGGTCCGGCACCTGGTCGGCGGGCACGATCGGACCGACCGGGCCGAAGGTGTCGAACGACTTCCCGCGCGTCCACTGGCCGTCGGCGAACTGGATGTCCCGGGCGCTCACTTCGTTGGCGCAGCAGTAGCCGGCGACGTAGTCGAGCGCGTCGGCGACCGACACCGCCTGAGCGCGCTTCCCGATCACGACGCCGAGCTCGGCCTCGTAGTCCACGTCCGTCGCCTGCTCCGGCAGCACGATCGGCTCGCCTGGGCCGATGAGCGAGTTCGGCCACTTGGCGAAGAGCAGCGGCCGGCTCGGGAGCTCCATCCCCGACTCCTCCGCATGGTCGCGGTAGTTCAGGCCGACACAGACGATCTTGCTGGGACGTGCGAACGGCAGGCCGTTATCCGGCATCGACACTCCTCTCGTAGGTGAACACCTTGCCGGGATTCATGATCCCGAGCGGATCGAACACTCGCTTGATCCCTCGCATCAGCGGCACGAGGTCGCCGTGCTCCAGCTCGAGTGCTGCGATCTTGCCCATTCCGATGCCGTGCTCGCCGGTGCACGTGCCGCCGCGCGCCAGCGCATCTGCGACCAGACGCTCGAACAGCTCGTCGGCGAGCGCCATCTCCGGCGCGTCGTCGGGGTCGAGCTGGAGGCTGACGTGGAGGTTCCCGTCGCCCGCGTGGCCGAGGATGGCCGCGTCGAGCCCGAGCCGCTCGACCTCCGCGCGGGCGAACGCGACGGCGCCGGCCAGCTCGGAGACCGGGACGCAGGTGTCCGTCGCGCGCTCGTGCCGTCCCGGCGAGGCTGCGGCCATCGCGTACGCCGCGTCGTGCCGGGCCGCCCAGAGCCTGGCGCGGCCGGTGGGGTCGCGCTCGTCGACGATCTCCGTCGCGCCCTCCGCCTCGGCCAGCTCGCGCACGAGCACGAGATCGGCCTCGACCGTCGCCTCCGTTCCCGCTGCCTCGACGAGCAGGCACGGGCCTTCGGGGTAGTCCGAGCCGCGGTAGGCGTTGATCGCCGCGAGCGTCCAGGCGTCGAGCAGCTCGAGCCGCGTGACGGCCGAGCCGGCGGCGACCGCCGCGGCGGCGGTCCGGCAGGCGGCGTCGATCGTCGGGAACGAGATGCGCTGCGCGACGACGTGCTCCGGTATGCCGTAGAGCCGGACACGCACCTCGGTGATCACGGCGAGCGTCCCTTCCGACCCGACGAGCAGGCTCGTGAGGTCGTAGCCGGCGGACGTCTTCCGCGCCCGGCCGCCCGTTCGGACGATCGTCCCGTCGGCGAGCACCGCCTCGAGGCCGAGGACGTTGGCGCGCATCTTCCCGTAGCGGATCGTCGTCGTCCCGGCCGCATTCGTCGCGGCCATGCCTCCGAGCGTGGCATCCGCACCGGGATCGACCGGGAAGAAGAGGCCGTACTCACCCGCCGCGCGCTCGAGCGCCGTCCGCGTCACGCCCGCCTGGACCGTCGCGCTGAGATCCTCCGGGGCGATCTCCACGATCCGGTTCAGGCGGGAGAGATCGAGGCTGATGCCGCCACGGGTCGGGATCACGTGGCCCTCGAGGCTCGAGCCGGCGCCGAACGGCGTCACGGCCACACTGCGGTCGCTGGCGATCGCCATGACGCGCGAGACCTCGTCCGTCGAGGACGGGTAGACGACAAGGTCGGGCCGCTGCGGCCGGTGAAAGGTGATGTCGGCCGCGTGGAGGTCGCGCTCGGAGTCTCCGTCCGAGACGCGCGCGTCCTCGCCGAGCGCCTCGACGAGTGCTTCGCGGAGCTCCTGGACGGCGACGGTCAGCTGAACTCCGCTTCCGACGGCAGCCCGCCCGCGACGCTGTCGACCGCCCAGCGAAGACTGTCCTGGGCCGCGCGCTCGGCGGCGAGGCCGTCGTTCACCTCGCAATACGCGAAGAAGTCCGCGTAGCGGCCGAGCGACTCCTGGAAGCGCTGTGCGGTCGAGAGCACCAGGCGGTTGTAGCGCTCGGAGCGCCAGTAGAGCCGCTCGACCTCGCCGACGAGGCGCCGCCGGCCGCTCGCCCGGTAGCACGTGCCGTAGAACTCCCAGCGGAGCGCGAGGTAGGCGTCGACGTCCTGGGCGGCGGCGGCCCGCTCGAGCTTGCCGAGCGTCTTGCGCATCGCGGCGAGCTCAGGCGGGCCGACGGCCGCCGCGCCGAGCCGGGCCGCAAGGCCCTCCAGGCCGAGCCGCGCCGCGTAGATCTCCTCGAAGTCCTCGCGCGTCAGCCTGCTGACGAAGGCGCGACCGGTCGACCCGACCGCGACGAAGCCTTCGCGCTGAAGCCGGCCGAGGCTCGCCCGCACCGGAGTCTGCGAGACGCCGAGCCTCGTGGCGAGCTCCCGCTGCACGAGCTGCGTGCCCTCGGGCAGCTGCCCGGCGACGATCAGCGCGCGGAGCGACTGTGCGACTCGCTGCTCGATCGACTCCCGCTCCTCGAGCGGCTCGATCGCCTGGTCGGAGAGCTCGAGCTTCATCGCTTCAGAACGTCCCGTATCGCTCGTACGCCTCGAGCGGCGTCATGCCGTCGCGGACGGCGGCGCGGATCTCACTCTCTGTCGCAGCCTTCTCCTCGGCCTCGGCGAGAACGCTCTCGGCAATCGAGCGGGGCACGACGACCACTCCGTCTTCGTCGCCGACCACCCAGTCGCCCGGCTCGATGTTCACTTGCCCGACCGAGATCGGCTCCTGTGTTGCCTCGAGCTCCCAGCGGAACGTCGAGTCCTCCGGGGTGACGTGGGCGCAGAAGACCGGGAACCCGAGCTCGACGATGAAGCTCACGTCCCGGCAGCCGCCGTCGAGCACGCAACCCGCGACACCGCGGGCCGCGAGCGAGGTCACGGAGAGCTCCCCGAGATGCGCAGAGACGTCGTGAGCGCACGAGTACACCGCGACGTGACCGGCCGGAACCGCGCCGAGCATCTGCAGGACCCTGCGCAGCGATGTGTCGTACGAGGCGTTCTCGGTCGGCCTCCCCTGAACCGTGAACGCCGGGCCGGCCAGCTTCATCCCGCGCTCGAGCGGCCGGATCGAGGGCGGCAGCGTCTGCGTCCGGTACCCGCGCGTGTCGAGAATGTCCGCCAGCGCGGCCGTATAGATCGCTTCGAATCGCTCTCGGAAGCCGGCGGTCCCTTCCATTCCGCGTCAGTCTCGTTTACGGTCGCCCTGAACGCAACATGAAATTTCAAATTTCATCGTCTTGATGAGTTCCGAAGCCCGGGTGGGCGTCGACGTCGGCGGCACGTTCACCGACGTGATCCTGCACGGTGCGGACGGCCGCGTCGAGATCCGCAAGCTGCTCTCGACACCGCCGAGCTATGACCTGGCCGTCGTCGAGGCGGTCGGCGGTCTCGCCGACGGGCCGGTCGCCGAGGTCGTCCACGGGACGACCGTGGCGACGAACGCCGTGCTCGAGCGGCGAGGCAGCCGGACGGCGCTCGTCACGACCGCCGGCTTCCGCGACGTGCTCGAGCTGCGCCGGCTGCGGATCCCGCACATGTACGACCTCTTCTGGCGCAAGCCGCCGCCGCTCGTCGAGCGGCACCTCCGCTTCGAGCTGAACGAGCGCGTCGCCGCCGACGGCACCGTCGTCAGGGCCGTCGACGAGGACGAGAGCCGCGCGCTCGCCGGCCGCCTGCGTGCGACCGGGGTCGAGTCCGTCGCGGTCTGCTTCCTCCACTCCTACCTCTACCCCGAGCACGAGCAGCGCTTCGGCGCGATCCTGGCCGAGGAGCTCCCGGAGGCGAACGTCTCGCTCTCGAGCGAGATCCTGCGCGAGCAGCGCGAGTACGAGCGCTCCGCGACCACCGTCGTCAACGCCTACGTGCGGCCGCTGATGTCCGTCGTACATCGACCGGATCCGGACCGGCCTCGACGGGATCGGGATCGACGGGCCGCTGCAGATCATGCAGTCGTCCGGCGGCGTGATGACCGCGGAGGACGCGAAGGAGCGGCCGGTCTTCGCGCTCGAGTCGGGTCCGGCCGCCGGCGTCGTGGCCGCCCGGTGGATGGGCGAGCAGCTCGGCGTCGACAACCTGCTCGCCTTCGACATGGGCGGCACGACCGCGAAGGCGTCGCTGATCGAGGACGGCGCCATCTCGCGCGGCCGCGAGTACGAGGTCGGCGGCTCGATGTCCGCCGGCAGCCGGCTGATCCGCGGCGCCGGCGAGCTGCTGCGGATCCCGACGATCGACATCGCCGAGGTCGGAGCGGGCGGCGGCAGCATCGCCTGGCTCGACCCGGCGGGCGGCCTCCAGGTCGGTCCGCGCAGCGCGGGCGCCGACCCTGGCCCGGCCTGCTACGGGCGCGGCGGGATCGAGCCGACGGTCACCGACGCGAACGTCGTGCTCGGCTACATGCCCGCCGTCACGGTCGCCGACGGGCAGATCTCGATCTCCGCCGAGCTCGCCGAGCAGGCCGTGCGCCGCGTCGCCGAGCCGCTCGGGCTGACGCTGCTCGAGGCGGCGAGCGGGATCCACCGGATCGCGAACGCGCGGATGACGCGCGCGCTGCGCGCGGTCTCGTCCGAGAAGGGACGCGACCCGCGCGACTTCGCGCTGATCGCCTACGGCGGCGCCGGGCCGATCCACGCCGCCGGGCTGGCCGAGGATCTCGGGATGCGAACCGTGCTCGTGCCGGCGGTGGCGGGACTCTTCAGCGCCGTCGGCCTGCTCTTCGCGCGCCCGGAGTTCCACGAGGTGCGGACCTGCCATCTGGATGTGGACGCCGTCGACCCGGCGGTGGTGGCAGCGCTCTTCGCCGAGATGGAGGTCAAGCTCGCCGGCGCGCTCGCGGGTCGCGCCGAGGTCGAGTGGGCGCGGACGGCGGACCTCCGCTACGGCGGCCAGAGCTGGGAGGTCGAGGTCGGCTTCCCGGCCGGCGAGATCGACACCGCCGTGCTCGCGGCGCTGCGGACGCGCTTCGAGGACGAGCACGAGCGGCTCTACGGCGTCAAGGACCAGGCGGGCTCGCCGGTCGAGATCCGGGCGGTGCGGCTCGCGGCGCTCGGTGAGGCGGCGACGACACGCTCCTTCCAGCTCAACGGCGCGACCGGCGCGACCGGGCTCGAGCCGCAGGATCCACATCGGCGGCGACGGCGTGGACGCGCCGGTGCGGACGCGCGTCGTCGATCGGCGACGCGCCGGAGCCGGGGCCGCTGCTCGTCGACGAGTACGACACCACGGTCGTCGTCCCGCCCGGCTGGTCGGTCCGGCGCGACGCGGCCACCGGAACGCTCGTGCTGGAGCGTGACCGATGGCGACTAGCACCCGCGTCGATCCGATCACGCTCCAGATCGTCGGCAACGCGCTCGCGTCGATGGCGGACGAGATGGCGACGACGATCTGCCGCACCGCGCACTCGACCGTCGTCCGGGACGGGATGGACTTCTCGGCCGTCGTCTGCGACGCCAAGGGCCGGACGGTCGCGCAGGCGGTCAGCGTGCCGTTCCACCTCGGCTCGATCCCGGCCGCGATGGAGACGCTGCTCGAGCACTACGAGGAGCGGATCCGGCCGGGCGACGTCTTCGTGATGAACGACCCCTTCGACGGCGGCATGCACCTGCAGGACATCTTCGTCTTCAAGCCCGTCCACCTCGAAGGCGAGCTGATCGGCTTCACCTGCACGACCGCGCACCACGGCGACGTCGGCGGCCGGCTGCCGGGCTCGAGCGCCTGCGACAACACCGAGATCTTCCAGGAGGGCATCCGCCTGCCCTGGCTCAGGCTCTACGCCGAGGGCGAGCCGGTCGAGGACGTCTTCAAGATCATCGAGGCGAACGTCCGCATCCCGCGGATGACGTTCGGCGACCTCGGGGCGCAGGTCGCAGCGTGCTCGGTCGCCGAGCGCGCGCTCGTCGACGCTGGCCGAGCGGCACGGCACGGAGACGCTCGCGGAGCTGATGGACGCGCTGATCGACTACACCGAGCGGCTCGTCCGGCAGGAGATCGCGACCTGGCCCGACGGCACCGCCTCCTTCACCGACTACCTCGGCTCGGACGGCGTCGACGTCTGCGACGTGCCGATCACGGCGCACGTGACGATCGCCGGCGACGAGGTCACTGCCGACCTGACCGACTCCTCGCCGATGGTGCGCGGCTCGCTGAACAGCACGCGCTCGTTCGTGCAGGCCTGCGTCTACCAGGCGGTGCGCGCCGCGCTGACCGTGGAGGTGCCGAACACGGCCGGCGCCTTCCGCCCGATCCACATCCTCACGAAGCCGGGAACGGTCGCCGAGGTCGTGATGCCCGGCGCCTCCTCGATGCGCGGCGTGACGGGCTTCCGCATCCTCGACGCCGTCAGCGGCGCGCTCGCCCAACTGCTCCCGCACCGCGTGCCCGCCGCGGGCGAGGGCGGCAACACGCTCGCGATCTTCGGTGCCGAACGACCTGACGGCGAGCGCTTCATCTTCTACGAGCTCGTCGTCGGCACCTGGGGCGGGACGCCGGAGGCGGACGGCAACGACGGCCTCACGAATCCCGGCGAGCCTCGCCGCGAACATCCCGGTCGAGGTCGCCGAGTCCGAGTACCCGATCGTGGTCGAGCGGTACGGGCTCGTGCCCGACTCGGGCGGCGCCGGCCTGCCATCGCGGCGGCCTCGCGATCGAGCGCGTCTGGCGCTGCCTGACGCCGCGCACGTCGCTGATCGTCCGCTCCGACCGGGCCAAGCACCCGCCGTACGGCCTCGCGGGCGGCGGCCCCGGAGCGCTCTCGGCCAACGTGCTGCTCCACCCCGACGGAAGCGAGGAGACACTGCCGCCGATGTTCTCGATCGAGATCGAGGCGGGCGACGTCTACGAGCACCGAACGGCTGGCGGCGGCGGCTGGGGCGATCCGTTCGAGCGCGACCCGGCCGCGGTCGCCGACGACGTCCTGAACGAGAAGGTGAGCCCCGAGGCGGCGCTCGAGCTGTACGGCGTCGAGATCGCCGCCGACGGAACCGCCGAGAGGAGGAGCGCGTGAAGATCACCGCCGTCACCGCGACACCGATCGCGCTCCCGCTCGTGCAGCCGTTCCGCTACCGCTCCGGCGTGCAGGAGGGCGTGAACCTCGTCCTCTTCGCCGTCGAGACCGACGAGGGCGTGACCGGGTACGGCGAGTCGATCTGCGAGGACCCGGCCGCCGTCGTCTCGTACGGACGGCTGATGGCGCGCGCGTTCGTCGGCCGCTCGCCCGGCGACATCGAGGCGATCTTCGGCGACCTCTGGCGCAACGGCCGCTGGCGCGTCGTCCCGCACTTCTCGCTCCAGATCCTGAGCGGGATCGAGTCGGCGTGCTGGGACGCGCTCGGCAAGGGGCTCGGCGTGCCGGCGTCGACCTTCCTCGGCGGGCGCGTCCACGACGAGGTCGACTTCATGGCCTTCCCGCAGGGAGACACGGCCGAGGAGCTGGCGCGCGAAGCGGCCGCGTTCGCCGCCGAGGGCCATCGCGTCGTCTACATCAAGGTCGGTCGCGAGCACCGCGACGACGCGGAGATCGTCGGCGCCGTGCGCGAGGCGATCGGCCCGGAGCCGCTGCTGCGCATCGACCCGAACGAGGCGCTGGGACGTGCCCGACGGCGGTCGACGCGATCCGGCGGCTCGAGGCGTTCGACCTCGACTGGGTCGAGCAGCCCGTTGCGGCCGGCAACGTCGCCGGCCTCGCGCGAGTCCGGAACTCGGTCGAGACGAAGATCGCCGCCGACCAGGCGGTGCACACGACCACCGAGCTCCGCGCCGTCCTCGAGCAGGAGGCCGCGGACGCGATCGTGCTCGGCAGCCACGAGTCGGGCGGCCTCTGGCGCTGGCGGCAGATGGCGTACCTGGCCGAGTCGTACGGGATCCCGATGAACCGGCACGCCTGCCCGGAGAGCGCGATCTCGACCTTCGCCGCGCTGCAGGTGATGGGCTGCCTCCCGAACCAGACGCTCGGCAACCAGGTCATGCACCACCTGCTCACCGAGCAGCTCACGACGACTCCGATCGAGATCCGCGGCGGCCGCGTCGCCGTGCCGACCAGGCCGGGCCTCGGCTTCGAGATCGACCTGGACGCGGTCGAGCGCGCGCGCGAGCGCGACGAGCGTCAGGGGCCGTACTGATGGACCCGATCACGTTCGAGGTGATCCGCAACGCGCTCGTCGCGGCGACGGACGAGATGGTGCTCACGCTCCGCCGCAGCGCCTACTCGACGAACATCAAGACGCGCTCCGACTTCTCGTGCGCCTTCTTCGACGCCGAGCTCCGCGCCGTCGCGCAGGGCTTCACCCAGCCCGTCCACCTCGGCTCGATGGTCGAAGCAGGTGCCGCGCGCGATCCTCGACTACGGCCCCGAGAACCTCGAGCCCGGCGACGTGATCATCACGAACGAGCCGTTCCCGAGCGGCGTCCACCTGAACGACATCAGCCTGATCTCGCCCGTCCACCACGACGGCGAGCTGCTGGGCTACGTCGCCAACCTCGCGCACCACGTCGACGTCGGCGGCGGCGCGCCGGCCTCGATCGGAGCGTTCCGCGAGGTCTTCCAGGAGGGCGTGATCATCCCGCCGGTGAAGGTCGTCGCGGGCGGCAAGATCGTGCGCGACGTCTTCGACCTGATCCTCGCGCAGATCCGCTCCAAGCACGAGACCGGCGGCGACTTCCGCGCCCAGATCGCGGCCAACGCGACCGGCGTCCGCAGGCTGCAGGCGCTCGTCGCCCGCCACGGGCTCGAGACCGTCGCCGGCACGATGCGCGAGCTGCTCGACTACACCGAGCGGCGCACGCGCGCCGAGATCGCGGCGCTGCCGCACGGCGTCTACGAGGCCGAGGGCACCGTCGACGTCGACGGGTACACGGACGAGCCGGTGCGGCTGCAGGCGCGGATCGAGATCACGGCCGACGGCGTCGCGTTCGACCTGACCGGCTCCGACCCGCAGCGCCGCGCGCCCGTCAACTCCACCTACGCGCAGACGTTCTCGGCCTGCGCCTACGCGGTCAAGTGCCTGATCGACCCCGACCTGCCCGTCAACGACGGCTTCTACCGCGTCATCGAGCCTCGACGCGCCCGAGGGGACGGTGACGAACTGCACCTGGCCGAGCCCGGTCGTCGGCGGCTGGGAGACGCAGACGCGGCTCGTCGACGTGATCTTCCGCGCGCTCCTCCCCGCGCTGCCCGAGCGGCTGCCCGCGGGGACGAAGGCGATGATGTGCCACGCCGGCTTCGGCGGCGTCGACGCGCGAGACGAACGAGTACTACTGCTTCCTCGAGACGTTCGGCGGCGGCTACGGCGGCCGCTTCGCGAGCGACGGGCCGGACGCCGTGCAGACGCACGGCCAGAACACCGAGAACGCGCCGGTCGAGGAGACCGAGCTGAACTATCCGGTGCGGGTCGCGCGCCTGTCGCTCGTGGAGGACTCGGACGGGCCGGGGCGCTTCCGCGGCGGCCTCGGGCTGCGCAAGGACTTCGTCTTCGACCGCGCCGACGACGTTCACCGTCCTCGCCGACCGCACGCTCGCAGGGCCGGCGGGCGCGTTCGGCGGCCGGCCGGGGAAGCCCGCGGAGTACGTCCTGATCCGCGGCGGCGAGGAGACGCAGCTCTCGGCCAAGACGACGATCGAGCTCGAGGCCGGCGACGTCGTCAGCTACCGCACCTGCGGCGGCGGCGGCTACGGCCCGCCGGAGGAGCGCGACCGCGAGCTCGTCGCGCGCGACGTGCGCGAGGGAAAGGTCAGCGCCGAGCGGGCGCGAGAGGTGTACGGGTGGCGGTAGATCCCATCTCGTTCGAGGTGATCCGGAACGCGCTCGTCGCGGCGACCGACGAGATGGCGCTGGCGCTGAAGCGGAGCGCGTACTCGACGAACATCAAGACGCGCTCCGACTTCTCGTGCGCGTTCTTCGACGCGCAGCTGCGCTCGGTCGCGCAGGGGTTCGCGCAGCCGGTGCACCTCGGCTCGATGGCCGAGCAGGTGCCGCAGGCGGTGCGGAAGTACGGCGCCGAGAACCTCGCCGCCGGCGACGTGCTCGTCACGAACGACCCGCACCCGAGCGGCGTCCACCTGAACGACGTCAGCCTGATCTCGCCCGTCCACCACGAGGGCGAGCTGATCGGCTACGTCGCGAACCTCGCGCACCACGTCGACGTCGGCGGCGGCGCGCCCGCCTCGATCGGGGCGTTCAAGGAGGTCTTCCAGGAGGGCGTGATCATCCCGCCGGTCAAGCTGGTCGAGGGCGGCGCGATCGTGAAGGACGTCTTCAAGCTCGTCCTCGCCCAGATCCGCTCGAAGCACGAGACGGCGGGCGACTTCCGCGCCCAGATGGCCGCGAACGCGACGGGCGTGCGCCGCGTGCTGGCGCTCGTCGAGCGGCACGGCCGCGACACGATCCTGGCGACGATGGAGGAGCTGCTCGAGTACACCGAGCGGCGCACCCGGGCCGAGCTCGCCGCGCTCCCGCACGGCGTCTACGAGGCCGAGGGCTCGGTCGACACCGACGGCTACACCGACGAGACCGTCCGCCTGCAGGTGCGCGTCGAGATCGACGCCGACGGCGCCCGCTTCGACACGACCGGCTCCGACCCGCAGCGCCGAGCGCCGGTCAACTCGACCTACGCGATGTCGTTCTCGGCCTGCGCGTACGCCCTCAAGTGCCTGATCGACCCCGACCTGCCCGTCAACGACGGCTTCTACCGGCTCGTCAGCCTGCACGCGCCCGAGGGGACGGTCACGAACTGCACGCTGGCCCGGCCCGGTCGTCGGCGGCTGGGAGACGCACGCGCGCCTGATCGAGGTGATCGTCCGCGCGCTGATCCCGGCCTTCCCCGAGCGGCTGCCCGCGGGGACGAAGGGGATGATGTGCCAGGCGGGCTTCGGCTCCCTCGACGTCGCGGCCGGAAAGTACACGTGCTTCTACGACACGTTCGCCGGCGGCTACGGCGGCCGGTACGCGAGCGACGGCCCCGACGCCGTCCAGTCGCACAGCCAGAACACCGAGAACGCGCCGATCGAGGAGACCGAGCTCAACTACCCGGTGCGCATCAACGGCCTCTCGCTCGTCGAGGACTCCGAGGGGCCGGGCCGGTTCCGCGGCGGCCTCGGGCTGCGCAAGGACTACCTCTTCGACCTCCACACGACCTTCACCGTCCTCGCCGACCGCGACAAGGTCGGGCCCGTGGGGCGCGTTCGGCGGCCACGCGGCGCAGGTCGCCGAGTACGTGCACGTCCGCGACGGCGTCGAGACGAGGCTCATCTCGAAGACGACGCTCGACCTCGTGCCCGGCGACGTGATCAGCGTCCGCACCTGCGGCGGCGGCGGCTACGGGCCGCCCGAGGAGCGCGAGCCCGAGCGGGTGCTGCGCGACGTGCTCGAGGACAAGGTCAGCGCCGAGCGGGCGCGCGAGGTGTACCGGGTCGCGATCGCCGACCGCCGGCTCGACGAGGCCGCGACGGAGGTGCTGCGGCGCATGAGCGTCCGCGTCGCGGTCGACATCGGCGGCACCTTCACGGACGCGACGCTGATCGACGAGGAGACGGGCGCGGTCTCGATCGCGAAGGTGCTGACGACGCCCGCCGATCCCTCCGAGGGATTCATGCAGGCGGTCGACCGCGCGCTCGCGGACGGCAACGTCGACGGCGGGCGCAGGTCGGCTTCGTCGTCCACGCGACGACCGTGGCGACGAACGCGATCATCGAGGGCAAGATCGCGCGCGGCGGCTTCGTCACGACCGAGGGCTTCCGCGACCTGCTCGAGATCGCCCGCCAGGTGCGGCCGTCCCTCTACGACACCCAGTTCGAGAAGGCGAAGCCGCTCGTCCCGCGCGACCGGGCGGTGACCGTCGCCGAGCGGCTCGGCCCGGCCGGCGAGGTGCTGCGGCCGCTCGAGGACGACTCCGTGCGCGCGGCGGCCGCGATCCTGCGGCGCGAGGAGGTCGAGTCGGTCGCCGTCTGCCTGCTCCACGCCTACGTCAACCCGGAGCACGAGCAGCGGGTCGGCGCGATCCTCGCCGAGGAGCTGCCCGGGCGTCCCCATCTCGCTCTCGGCCGAGGTCGCGCCCGAGTTCCGCGAGTACCTGCGCGCCTCGACGACCGTGATCAACGCCGTGATCCGCCCGGTGGTCGAGCGCTACCTGGAGCGGATCGAGAGCCGCCTCGCCGACGCGGGCGTCCAGGCGAAGCTGCTCGTGATGCAGTCGAGCGGCGGCGTCTTCAGCTCCGAGGCGGCCGCGCACGCGGCCCGTGTTCATGGTCGAGTCCGGGCCCGGCCGCCGGCGTGATCGCCTCCGCCTACCTCGGGGAGACGCTCGGCCGCTCCGACATCCTCTCCTTCGACATGGGCGGCACGACCGCCAAGGTCGGCCTGATCCAGGACGGGCAGCCGTCGGTGACCAAGGACTACAACGTCGGCGGCCACGCGGGCGCCGGGATCGGCGGCATGTCGCTCTCCGGCTACCCGGTGCGGACGCCGGTCGTCGACCTGGTCGAGATCGGCGCGGGCGGCGGCTCGATCGCCTGGGTCGACTCGGGCGGCCTGCTGCGCGTCGGCCCGCAGAGCGCGGGCGCCGACCCGGGACCGGTCTGCTACCGGCGCGGCGGCACCGAGCCGACCGTGACGGACGCGAACGTCGTGCTCGGCCGGCTGAACCCGAACTACTTCCTCGGCGGCGAGATCGGCCTCGACGTCGAGGGCGCGCGGCGGGCGATCGAGGAGCGCTGCGCGAAGCCGCTCGGCCTCGACGTCACCGAGGCGGCGAACGGGATCGTCGAGATCGCGAACGCGGCGATGGTCAACGCGCTCCACCTGATCTCCGTCCAGCGCGGCTACGACCCGCGCGACTTCATCGCTCTTCGGCTTCGGCGGCGCCGGTCCCGTGCACGCGAACGCGCTCGCCCGCGACGCCGAGATGCCGACGCTGCTCATCCCCCGCAGCCCCGGGATCTTCTCCGCCACCGGCCTGCTCACGACCGACCTGAAGCGCGACGCCGCGGTGACGGTGATGCAACGCCTCGACGACCTGGACGCCGAGCGAGGTCGAGGCGACCTTCGCCGAGCTCGAGGAAACGGGTCGCGCCGAGCTGGAGCAGGAGGGCCTCGCCCGACGACGCGATGAGCTTCGTCCGCAAGATCGACCTCCGCTACGTCGGCCAGAGCTTCGAGCTGACGATCCCGGCCGGCGACGACCTGCTCGAGCGCTTCCACGCCGAGCACGACCGCACGTACGGCTTCAGCGCGCCGGAGGAGCCGGTCGAGGTCGTGAGCCTGCGGCTGACGAGCGTCGGCACGATCGCGAAGCCGCCGCCGCGGCCGCTCGAGGCGGGCGGCAAGGTCGAGCCGAAGGAGCACCGGCCGGTGTACTTCGCCGAGTCGGACGGCTACGTCGACTGCCCGATCTACGACCGCTATGCCCTGCCGGCCGCCGCGACCCTCACCGGCCCGGCGATCGTCGAGGAGTTCGACTCCACCACTGTTGTCCACCCAGGCTACGTCGCGCTCGTCGACGAGACCGGCAACCTGCTGATCGAGAGAGGAGCCGCGTGACCGGATTCGGAGTGGCGCTCGCCAAGGACGTGATGGTGCCGATGCGGGACGGGATCCGCCTCGCGACCGACGTCTACCGCCCCGCCCGCGACGGCGAGCTCGTCGAGGGGCGGTATCCGACGATCCTCTGCCGGACGCCGTACGACAAGACCGACAAGCGCTACAGCGAGATCGCCGACTTCTTCGTCCCGCACGGCTACAGCGTCTGCCTGCAGGACTGCCGCGACCGCTACCGCTCCGAGGGCACGCGCGAGTACTTCCACGCCGCGACGCCGCACGAGGGCGAGGACGGCTACGACACGGTCGAGTGGATCGCCGAGCAGCGCTGGTCGAACGGCCGCGTCGGCACGGTCGGCTCGCTCGTTCGCCGGGATCACGCAGGTCCGGATGGCGCTGGAGCGGCCGCCGCACCTGACGGCGATCTGGCCCGACGTCGTGCCGACGAACAGCTTCCAGCACCAGTCGCGCGAGGGCGGCGCGATGCAGCTGCACATGTTCTGGGCGCTCTTCATCCACGCCGCAGGACGCCCAGGACATCGCCGACGACCCCGAGAAGCAGGCGGAGGTCTGGGCCGACCTGACGCGCCTGCGCGAGCTCTTCTGGGAGACGCCCGTTCCGCGAGGGCCAGACCTCGCTCCGGCACGTGCCGACGCTCGAGAAGTGCCTGCTCGACTACTACACGCGCGGCAGCTACGACGAGCTCTGGTCGCGGAAGGAGTACGACTACACCGCCTACTGGGACGAGCACGCCGACATCCCGGGCACGTACTCGACCGGCTGGTACGACGGCTTCCCCCACTCCGACACCGAGTACTTCGCGGCGATGGCGGCGAAGAACACGACGCCGCAGCGGCTGGTCGTCGGGCCGTGGAGCCACGTCGGCATGCGCGGCGACGCGACCTACACGCTCGACGTCGACTTCGGCGAGGACTCGGCCTGGGGCGTCCAGCGCTACTTCGACGAGCAGCTCGCGTTCTTCGACCGCTGGCTGAAGGAGGACGGAGCCGCGCCCGCGGACGAGGCGCCGGTGCGGATCTTCGTGATGGGCGGCGGCTCCGGCCGCAAGACGGCGCTCGGCAAGCTCGACCACGGCGGCCGCTGGCGCGAGGAGCACGAGTGGCCGCTCGCGCGGGCGCAGCGAGACCGTCTACCACCTGCGCGCGGACGGCTCGCTCGCGCTCGAGGCGCCTGCGGGCGAGGAGGAGCCGCGGCGCTACGTCTACGACCCGGCGCATCCGGTGCCGACGATCGGCGGCAACTACTGCTCGGTCGGCGAGCTGCCGGCGGAAGGCGCCGGGATGGAGCCGGCCTGGTCGCGCTTCCTCAGCCCCGTGCTGAGGCTGCGCAACATCCTCACCCCGGGTCCGGCCGACCAGAAGGAGACGCCGGAGTTCTTCGCCGCGAGCGAGCCCTACCCGCGGCTGTCGGAGCGCGCCGACGTGCTCGTCTACGAGACCGAGCCGCTCGAGGAGCCGGTCGAGGTGACCGGCCGCGCGCGGGTGACCTTGCGCGTCTCGTCGAGCGCCGTCGACACCGACTTCACCGCGAAGCTCGTGGACGTCCACCCGCCGAACGAGGACTATCCGGACGGCTACGACATGCTGATCAACGACTCGCTCATCCGCTGCCGCTACCGCGAGGGCTTCGAGCGGGAGGTGCTCATGGAGCCGGGCGAGGTGGTGGAGGTCACGATCGAGCTGCCGCCGACGAGCAACCTCTTCGACCGCGGCCACCGGATCCGGCTCGACGTCTCGTCCTCGAACTTCCCGCGGCTCGACCTGAACCCGAACACCGGCGAGCCGATCGGCCGGCACACGCACCAGGTCGTCGCCGAGCAGGCCGTGCACGGCGGCACGGTGACGCTCCCCGTCATTCCGTGATCGACTGGGTGTCGATTCCGGCCGGGCCGTTTCCGATGGGGATCGACCCCGCGCTCGCGTATCCGCCGGACGAGGACGAGACGCCGCGGCGGCGTCGTCTCGGTCGAGGCGTTCCGGATCAGCCGTGTGCCGGTCACCGGCGACGACGGTGTGCCGCTGACCTACGTCTCGCGCGCCGAGGCAGAGGCGTTCTGCGCCGAGAACGGCGTGCGGCTGCCGACCGAGGTCGAGTGGGAGGCGGCCGCCCGCGGCGGCGACGACCGGCTCTGGCCCTGGGGCGACGAGCTTCCCGACACGACGCGCGCCACCTTCGGGCAGGGCATCGGCGGCCCGTCGCCGGTCGGGCTGCATCCGGCGGGGGCCGCGCCGTGCGGCGCGCTCGACCTGGCGGGCAACGTCTTCGAGTGGACGGCCGACGGCGCGGCGCGCGGCGGCTCGTACCTGAGCGGGCCGGACGAGCTGCGCTGCTCGGCTCGCTACCCGGTGCACCCGGCAGCGCGCGACCCGTACGTCGGCTTCCGCGTCGTCGCCGTCGAGCCGGGCGCGAAGCTTCGACTGGGTCGAGGTGCCCGCCGGCGACTACGTGATCGGCCGCGACCCGGGCGAGACCAGGCAGCGGCGTGGTAGACGTGGACGCCTTCGAGCTCGCGCGGACGCCGGTCACGAACGAGCAGTACGAGCGCTTCGTCGCCGAGGAAGGCGCGACCGCTCCTCCCCACTGGCCGGCCCCGCCCGACCATCCGGTCACGTTCGTCGACTGGCACGAGGCGGCCGCCTTCTGCGCCTGGGCGGGCGGCCGGCTGCCGACCGAGGCCGAGTGGGAGAAGGCGGCCCGCGGCACCGACGGGCGTACCTACCCGTGGGGCGACGAGGAGGACGAGAGCCGCGCCGCGGTCGGGGCCGGGATCAAGCACGGCTCCACGTCGCCGGTCGGCTCGCACCCGGACGGCGCGAGCCCCTACGGCCTGCTGGACATGGCCGGGAACGTCTGGGAGTGGACGTCGACCGAGTACCCACCGGGCGAGCGCGTGCTCCGCGGCGGCTCGTTCGCGAGCCCGGGCCTCGCCTGGGCCGCTTGCACGATGCGCAGCCACAGCCGCCCGGTCCGGCGGCAGGCACACATCGGCTTTCGCGTCGCGCGACCCGCCTAACAGCGGGTGTCGCGGTCGTAGCTGATCGTCGCGCGCCCGAAGCCAACGCCGACACCGGCTCGGAAGATCGCGTCCTGCGGGACCGAAGCCCGAGCCGCCGCCGCCGTGGCCGCCGCTGAAGGTGCTGCTGGAACCGCCGCCACCGCCACCGTAGAGCCCGCCTCCACCGCCACCGCCGCCGCTGGCGAACCCTGCGGCGCCGTTGCCGCCCAGCCCGAGGGAGCCCGCCGTCGCCGTGACCGAGAGATCGGAAGCGTTCCGACCCGGGGCGCCACCGGTTGTCTGCGTTCCGCCCTTGCCCGCCGGTCGCTGGGTTCGCCGACCCGAGGACGGCGAAGCCCCTCATGTCCGATCAGGTCGCCTCCGTTGCCGCCGCCGGTCCCGATCGGGCCGCCGATCGCGCCGCCGGCGCCACCCGATCCTCCGGCAGCGACGATGATCCGGTGCTCGAGGCCATCGCCACCGCGACGGACGTCGGTCGCTCCACCGCCGCCGGAGCCGGCTTTCCCGCGGCGGTCGAGCGCCTCGCCGCCGGCGCCGCCACCGTTCCAGCCGCCGGCTCCCGGCGTCGACCCCACAGCTTCTCCGCCCCAGCCCCCCACACGCACTCGGAGGATCTCGCCGGGTGTGACGCTGAACTCGGCAGTCGCCTGTGCGCCGGCACCGGGTGTGCCGAAGTCCCGCTCGGCCGCCGGCCGCTCCGACGACGTCGATCCGAACCCGGCAGACATCGGGCGGAACGACGTAGTCCTGAGGCGATCCCGTGAACTCGAACTCGGTGCTCACGCGAGAGTCTCTGGTCCAGCCAGCAGCCACGTCGGCACGGCGACGACGAGCGCTGCGATCGCGACAGAGAGGGCAGATGCGGCATACGAGCCACTTTCCGCCCCGCCGGTGCTAGCGGCGGTAGAGCAGTAGCGGTGCAGCCCCGTTACAGTGAGCCATGGAGTTCCGCGTACTCGGGCCGCTCGAAGCGGTAGCCGAAGGGCGCGTTGTCGCGCTGGACGCGGCGAAGCCACGTGCACTCCTGGCGATCCTGCTCCTGCACGCGAATGAGCCCGTGGGGAGCGACCGGCTGATCGAGGATCTCTGGGCCGGTCGCCCGCCGGCCACGGCGGCGAAGGTCCTGCAGACGTACGTCTCCCAGCTCCGCAAGGCGCTCGGCAACGACGTGATCGTCACGCGGCCGGCGGGCTACGAGCTCCGCGTCGAGCCGGGTGGTCTCGATCTGCACCGCTTCGAGCGCCTCGTGACCGAGGCGCGCGGCGCGAGCCGCCGGCCGCTGCCGCAGAGCCTGCGCGAGGCGCTCGCGCTCTGGCGCGGCCCGCCGCTCGCCGAGTTCGCCTACGAGTCGTGGGCGCAGGGTGAGATCGGCCGGCTGGCGGAGCTTCACCTCGCCGCGCTCCAGGATCGCATCGACGCGGATCTCGCCCTCGGCCGCGCACGGCGAGCTCGTCGGCGAGCTCGAGCGCCTCGTCGCCGAGCACCCGCTGTCGGAGCGCCTGCGAGGCCAGCTCATGCTCGCGCTCTACCGCTCGGGCAGGCAGGCGGAGGCGCTGGACGCCTACCGGGCGGCGCGGGCGACGCTGGTCGAGCAGCTCGGGATCGAGCCGGGGTCGGCGTTGCGCAGCCTCGAGCGCGCGATCCTCGATCAGGATCCGGAGCTGGACGTCGCCGTCGGCGGCTCCGGACGCCGCGGCCGGCACCGAGGCTGCGAGCGCGATCGACCTCGTTCGTCGGCCGGAGCCGGGAGCTGCGCGAGATCCGCGCGCTGCTGGGCGAGGCGGATGTGCGCCTCCTGACGCTGACGGGACCGGCCGGGACGGGAAAGACGCGGCTCGCGGTCGAGGCCACGGACAGGTCTCGACGCTGAGTTCCCGGGCGGCGTGGTGCTCGTCGACCTCGCTCCGATCAGCGACCCCGACCTCGTCGCGACCGACGATCGCCGACGCGCTCGGCCTGGTCGAGAGGCCGGGACGCGGATCGCTCGGAAGTGCTGGTCGCCTCCCTGCGCGGCCGGCAGGCGCTGCTCGTGCTCGACAACTTCGAGCAGCTGCTCGACGCGGCGCCGATGCTCAGCGAGCTGCTCGCGGGTGCACCGCGGCCTGACGCTCCTCGTCACCAGCCGCGCGCCGCTCGACATCCCCGAAGAGCGGATCTACCCCGTCCCCGCGCTCCAGCTTCCCGACCCGTCGCACCCCCTGGAGCTCGACCGACTCCGGCGCACCGAGGCGGTACGGCTCTTCGTCGCGCGCGCACGCGACGCACGGCCCGACTTCGAGCTCTCCGAGCTGAACGCCGACGCGGTCGCCCAGCTCTGCGTCCGCCTGGACGGGCTCCCGCTCGCGCTCGAGCTCGCGGCCGCGCGCATCAAGCTGCTCTCGCCGCGCGACATCCTCGAGCGCCTCGGCGGGAGGCTCGAGCTCCTGAAGGCCGCGCCCGGCGCGGGCCTGCCCGAGCGGCACCGGACGCTGCGCGCCGCGATCGAGTGGAGCTACGACCTCCTGCGGCGCGGAGGAGCAGGCGCTCTTCACGAGCCTCGGCGTCTTCGTCGGCGGGTTCACCCTCGACGGCGCGGAGGCGGTCGCCGGCGACCTCGAGCTCGATGTCGTCGCCGGCGTCGAGTCGCTGCTGAACAACAACCTGCTCCGGACCGAGCCGATGGCCGCCGGCGAGCCACGCTTCGGGATGCTGGAGACGATCCGCGAGTACGCGCTCGAGCGGCTGGACGAGCGCGGCGACGGCGATGCCGTGCGGCGCCGCCACGCCGGCTTCTACCTCCGCTCGCGGAGGAGGCCGAGCCGGCGCTACTCGGACCGCAGCAGCTGAGCTGGCTCGAGCGGCTCGACGCCGAGCGCGACAACCTGCGCGCGGCGCTGACCTGGGCACCGAAGAACGGGAGGCGGACATCGGTCTGCGGATCGGCGCCGCGCTCTGGCGCTACTGGCAGCTGCGAGGACTCGGACGTCGGAGGGCCGCGAGCGCCTGGAGCGGCTGCTGGCCCTCCGCTCCGGCTCGAAGAGGCGCGGGCGGTGGCTCTCGCGATGACCGCGTCGCTTGCGTTCGTGCAGGGTGATCACGAGGCTGTACGTCGCTACGGCGACGCAAGCCTGCCAGTCCTTCGCCGGCTGGGAGACGACGTGCGGCTTCGCAGGCACGCTCGGCGCCATGAGCGTCTCCGCCCTCGCGCTGGGCGACCTCGACCGGGCACGCGCGCTCGCCGAGGAAGCGGTCGAGGTCGGACGGCGCTCGGGCGACCGGATGACCGAGTCGTACGCACGTTTCAGCGCCGGTGTCGTGCTTGCCTGGCGCGGGGAGCTCGACGAGGCCGAGCGCCTGATCGAGGAGAGCGTGCGCGACGCGCGTCAGCTCGGGAACATCCGCAGCGTCGCGAGCTGGACCAGGGCGCTCGGCGGGATCGCGCTGGCTCGGGGCGACTACGCGCAGGCACGCCGCCTCTTCGAGGAGAGCCTCGCACTGCACCGCACGCTCGACGACCCGTGGGGGATCTCCCACTCGCTCTCGAGGCTTGCGCTCGTGCTGCTGGAAGCGACGCACGACAGGCGGCGCGGCGCCTGGTCGAGGAGAGCATCGAGATCGAGCTGAAGACGGGCGACCGGCCCGGGCTTGTCTTCAACTTCGAGGTTTACGCAGGGCTGGCGGCTGCAGAGGGTCGCCCCGACGCGGCCGTCGCGCCTGTACGCGTACGCGAGCGTCCTCCGCGAATCGGTCGGCAGTCATCCGGTCGAGGTCGGCTGGCCCGACCACGAGACCGCGGTCGCCCAGCTCCGCGCCGCGCTCGGCGAGGAAGCGTTCGCCGAAGCGTGGGCGGAGGGACGTGCGATGACGTTCGGAGAGTCGCTCGCCTACGCGCTGGCGGAGGAGGGAGCCTAGAGCTGGCTAGTCCGTTTCCCGAAGCCGCTCGAGGCCGTCGAGGATCAGGTCGAGCCCGAACTCGAACTCGGTCTTGCCGTCCGGGCTGGACGGGGCGAGGTGCTGCTCGGCGTGCTCGATCACGTACGGGTACTCGTCGGCGGGGATCTGCGACAGGAGGCCCTCGGCCAGGTCGACGAGCTCCGCCTTGGTCTCGAACGGCATGCTCACCTGCCAGAGCGTGAAGCCCGTGATGTGGCTGTCGATGGCGTGGTACGCGTGATGGGTCATGTCCGCCGAGAAGCCCGCCTGCCGGAATGTTCGGAGAACCGCCTCCATCCAGCGCATCCGGTCCGGACTGACCCTGGCTCTGCGCATCAACAGGCTGCAGGCCCAGCGGTGGCGCAGGAACACTGTCGTGAGACGAGATCGCAGTCCGACGGATCGCCGTCCTTCCAGTCGGTCTCGTCGGAAGGCACCTCGATCTCGCTGGTGACGGCGTCGACGATGCCGTCCAGATGGTCGTCCTTGTTGGCCACGTGGTGGTAGAGCGACATCGCCTCGACCCCGAGCTGCTGCCCGAGCTTGCGCATGCTGAGCGACTCGAGCCCGCCCTCGTCGGCGAGCGCGATCGCGGCGCGCAGCACCCGCTCCCGGCTGAGGGGGATCCGCGGCTCCGGTTGTGGGGCGGGTTGCGTGGCCATGACTTGACAAACTTACGGCGTACGGTTAGCTTACACCATAAGCTTACACTGTACGTGAGAGGAGAGACAGATGTCGGTCATGGCACTACATCAGGAGAGGACGATGACGGATCGAGGGACCACGATGAACGCGATCGTCTCCGCCCAGTACGGCCTCGACGGTGCTCGAGTTGCGCGAGCTCGACATGCCGGAGATCGAGGACGATCAGGTGCTGGTGCGCGTGCACGCGTCGTCCGTCAATCCGGCCGAGTGGTACCGCGTGACCGGCCCGCTACTTCGCACGAGCTGCTCGGAGGCGGGCTGCGCCGGCCGAAGAGCTCGGCCGTGGGAGGCGACCTGGCCGGCACGGTCGAGATCGTCGGCAAGGACGTCGAGGAGCTCCAGCCGGGCGACGAGGTGTTCGGCACGACGCTCGGCGCCTGGGCCGAGTACGCGCCTGCCCGCGAGGTTCGCCTCGTGCGCAAGCCGGCCAACGTGTCCTTCGAGGAAGCAGCCGCCGTCCCCGATGCGGCGACACCGCCCTCCAGGCGCTCCGCGACCAGGGGCGGCTCCAGCCCGGGCAGAAGGTCCTGATCAACGGCGCGTCCGGCGGTGTCGGCACCTACGCCGTGCAGCTCGCAAAGGTGCTCGGAGCGGAGGTGACCGCCGTCTGCAGCACCGGGAACGTGGAGACGGCGCGATCGCTCGGCGCGGACCATGTCGTCGACTACACGCAGGAGGACTTCACGCAGCGCGGCGACCGTCACGACCTGATGCTCGACATCGCCGGCAGCCGCCCGTTCAGACAGTTCAGACGCGCGCTGACACCCAAGGCGACGGTCGTGATCGTCGGGGCAAAGTTCCCGTCGAACAAGGGGCTCGGGCCTCTGACCCACATCTTCGGAACGCGTCTGGTCGCGGTTGGCCGGAGCCAGACGGTCAAGTTCGTCGATGGCGAAGATCAACAAGGAGGACCTCCTCGTCCTGCAGGAGCTGCTCGAAGCCGGGAAGATGAGATCTGTGATCGACAGACGGTATCGAGCTGAGTCAGACGCTCGACGCGATGCGGTACCTCGGCGAGGGGCACGCCCGCGGAAAGGTCATCATCACCGTTTGAGCGTCGACGCGGAGCGCCTGCGCGACCTGACGCTCGAGCTCGTCGAGGTCGAGAGCCCGACCGGCGACACGGCCGAGGTCGCGCGTCTCTACGGGCGGCGGCTCGAGGAGCTCGGGCTGGAGGTCGAGCTGCTCGACGAGCGCTTCCCGGCGACGCCGATCGTGATCGGCCGGCTGCGCGGCGGCGAGCCCGGGCCGACCGTCGTCCTCAACGGCCACCTCGACACCGTGCCGATCCCGCACGAGACGCCGCGGCTCGACGGCGAGACGATCTACGGGCGCGGGACGGCGGACATGAAGGGCGCGCTCGCGTGCGCGGCCGAGGCGGCGCGCGTGCTCGCCGACGCGAGAGGTCGTTCCCGGGCGAGCTCGTGATCGTCGCGATCGGGATGCACGAGGCTCCGGGCGGCCGCGGCGAGGACCTCACCTACCTTCTCGGCGAGCACGGCTTCACCGCCGACCTCGGAGTCGTCTGCGAGCTCGGCGGCCCGACGCTCCCGGTCGCGCACCCGGGCTGCGCGACGTTCGCGATCACGATCCGCCGCGAGGGCATGGTCACGCACGAGCTGCAGACGGCCGCCGGCACGCCCAACCCGAACCTCGTCGCCGCCAGGGTGATCGAGGCGATCCGGGCGCGCACCGAGGAGCTGGCGGCGGTCGAGCACGAGTGGGTCGGGCCCGAGACGTACTTCCTCGGCGAGGTGCACGGCGGCGACTTCTACAACCGCCATCCCGTCGAGTGCCGGCTCGTCGGCACGCGCCGCTGGGCGCCCGGGAACACGCTCGCGGCGGTGGAGGAGGAGTTCCGGGCGCTGCTCGAGCCGATCGCGGCGGAGTCGGGCTGCGCGATCGATCTCGACCTGCAGCTCGTGCGCGGGGCGCCTACGAGATCGATCCCGAGCACCGGCTCGTCGTCGCGCTCCGCGAGCGCGTACCGCGACGTCACCGGGCAGGAGCTGCCCCTGACGGGCGTGAGGCTCGTCGCCGACGGCGCGCATGTTCAACGAGGCGGGGATCCCGACCGTCTACCACGGCCCGATGGGGACGGGCGCGCACGGGGACGTCGAGTCGATCGAGGTCGCGGAGCTCGTGCGAGCGACGCAGGTCTACCTCGCGCTGCTGGAGCGCCTCTGGGCCTGACGCTACGAGGAGCTCTACGGAGGCTTCCGCTGGCGGGTGCCGGCGCAGGTGAACATCGGCGTCGACGTCTGCGAGCGCCACCCGCGCGACGCGGTCGCGATCGTGGTCACGGACGGGCGCGAGGTCACCCGGCGCGTCACCTTCGGCGAGCTCTCCGACGACTCGAACCGGCTCGCGAACGCGCTGCGGGCTCGTGGGGTCGGCGAGGGCGACCGCGTCGGGATCGCGCTGCCGCAGCGGCCGGAGACGGCGGTCGCGCACATCGCCGTCTACAAGCTGGGCGCGATCGCCGTGCCGCTGTCGACGCGCTTCGGCCCGGACGCGATGGCGGTGCGGCTCGGCGACGCGGATCCGGCGGTCGTGCTCGCCGACCGCGAGCTCGAGGGCGTGGAGACGATCGACGTCGACCGCGAGCTGCCGGCGCTGCTCGCGGCCGCTTCGGATCGCTTCGAGCCGGTGGCGACGGCGGCCGACGCGCCGGCGCTGATCGTCTACACCTCGGGCACGACCGGGCCGCCGAAGGGCGCGCTCCTCGCCCACCGCGTTCTCTACGGCCACCTGCCGGGGTTCGAGCTCTCGCACGACTTCTTCCCGCAGCCGGACGACCTGATCTGGTCGCCCGCGGACTGGGCCTGGATGGGCGGCCTCTTCGACGTCCTCATGCCCGGCCTCTACCACGGCCGCCCCGTGCTCGCGTTCCAGACGACGAAGTTCGATCCCGGAGCTGACGTTCGACCTGATCCCGCGGCTCGGCGTGCGCAACGTCTTCATGCCGGCGACGGCGCTGCGGATGATGGCCGCGCACGACGGCCCGGCGCTGTCGCTGCGCACGCTCGCGAGCGGCGGCGAGATGGTCGGCGAGGAGACGGCGGCGTGGTGCTCCGAGCGGCTGGGCGCGAGGCTGAACGAGTTCTACGGCCAGACGGAGGCGAACCTGCTGATCGGGAACTGCGAGGCGTGGCCGGCGAAGCCCGGCTCGATGGGGCGGGCGTACCCGGGCCACGAGCTGCGCCTGGTCGACGGCGAGGTCGCGGTGCGCGTCGAGGGCGACCCGGTCGTCTTCCTGGGCTACTGGCGGAACGAGGCGGCGACGGCCGAGAAGGTGCGCGACGGCTGGCTGCACACGGGCGACCTGGCCGAGGTCGACGACGAGGGCTACTACCGCTTCGTCGGCCGCACGGACGACCTGATCTCGAGCGCCGGCCACCGCATCGGCCCGGGCGAGATCGAGGAGTGCCTGATCCGCCACCCGGCAGTGACACTGGCAGCAGTGATCGGAATCCCGGACGAGATCCGCGGCGAGGCGATCAAGGCGTTCGTCGTCGCCGACTCACCGTCGGAGACGCTGGCCGCGGAGCTGAAGGCGCTAGTCCGCGAGCGCCTGGCCGCGTACGAGGTCCCGCGCGAGATCGAGTTCGTCGACGAGCTGCCGCTGACGACGTCCGGGAAGATCCGCCGCCACGAGTTACGCAACACGCAAGGCTCGCGCAATGGTTAGGGCCACCGCACACGCTGGCTCGCTTGCGCTGTCAGTCCATCCCTTCCGCAGGTGAAAAGAGTCCGTTTCGAATCTCGGCGGCCATCTCTGCCGACTCTCGGCGATACCACGAGCCATCCTCGCGTTGGATGGCAGGAAGCTTGCCCTCGCCGGTTCCCGCGATCACGGCCTTACGCCGCCGACGGAGGAGCGGTACCTCCTTGACAATCTCGTACTGCACGCCGGCCTCATCGAGTGCGCTCTGAACCTTCCAGCACGGGTGCCCCGAGGACTTGATCCAGAGAGTCGAACACCGATGGAGCTTGACCGCCATGTATCCCGCGACCCTAACGTCGGACAGCTATCGGCGCAGGGCTATCCCGGCGCGCTCGCCGGTCAGCTCTCCGTCCCGTAGCGTCGGCACGCCGTTCACGAGCACGTGCCGCATGCCGTCGGCGAGCAGGTTCGGCTCGAAGATCGTTCCCCGCTCGGCGAACGTCGCCCGGTCGAAGACCGCGACGTCGGCTCGCGCGCCTTCGCGCAGGACGCCGCGGTCGGTCAGGCCGATTCGCTCCGCCGGCTGGCCCGTCAGCCGATGGACCGCGTCCTCCGGGGTGAGCAGCTGCTCGTCGCGGACCATGAAGCGCCAGAACCACGACGCCCACGTGTACGCGCCGTGGAAGTACGACTCGGCGAGCTTGCCGTTCGGCGCCAGGGTGGTCGCGTCGGAGCCTGGGCACGCAGAGCCGGTGCGCGAACGCCTCGCGCTGCTGGTCCTCGGAGTACGCGTGGATGATCACCATCAGCTTCTGCAGCTCGTCGATGCCGCCCAGCAGCAGGTCGTAGGCGGCGTCGAGCGGCTCCTGGTCCCGGTCGGCGGCGATCGAGGCGAAGTCGCGGCGGCTGTACTCCGGCCAGATCTCGCTGTCCAGCAGGACGACGCGCGACCAGTCGTTGCCGGCGCTCAGGATCGAGCGATGTCCGCGCATCTCGTCGCGCTTCGCCGGGTCGCGCAGGATCGTCGCGAGCTCGCGCCGGCTCGGCGCCGAGCGCCCAGGCCGGCAGCACCGCGTAGAGGTTCGTCAGCCCGAAGGTGCGCGTGTGCATGTCGAACGCGACGTCCTGGCCCGCGTCGCGCGCCGTCTCGACGAGCTCGATGCAGCGGCGGCTCTCCTCGATCCCGTTGCGCGGGACGAGATGCGAGACCTGCAGCCGCACCTCGGCGTTCGCGCCGGTGCGGATCGCCTCGGCCACCGCGTCGGCGGCGCCCTCGTCGCGCTTGCGCGTGTGCGTCGCGTAGAACGGCGCCTTCCGCGCCAGCGCCGTCAGCTCCTCCTCGCTCGCCGCCTGCTCCTGCGCGTACTCGAGCCCGGTCGAGTAGCCCCACGCGCCGTGGTCGAGCGACTCGCGCAGCAGCACCTGCATCTCCTCCAGCTCGGCGGCGTCGGCCGGCCGGTCGGCGAGGCCGAGCGTCGCCAGCCGCAGCTGCCCGTTCGGGACGAGGCTGAGCACGTTGACGGCCGGCCGGCAGGCCTCGAGCGTCTCGAAGTACTCGCCCGCCGAGCTCCAGCTGATCGGCAGGTCGTCGGAGTAGCCGTAGATCGCGCGCCGCGCCTGCTGCGGATCGCGGATCGGGAAGCAGCCGAAGCCGCAGTTGCCGACGACCTCGGTCGTGACGCCCTGGTGGATCGCGCTCACCGCACGCGGATCCATCAGCAGCGTGTAGTCGGAGTGGCTGTGGATGTCGATGAACCCCGGCGCGACCGCCAGGCCCGTCGCGTCGATCTCCTCCCCGCTCGGCTCGAGCGAGCCGATCGCCGCGATGCGGCCGTCCTTCACGCCGACGTCGGCCACGCGACCCTCGGCGCCGGTGCCGTCGTAGACCGTGCCGCCGCGGATGACGACGTCGAAGCTCATGCGCGAGTCGCCTTGCCGTCCTCGATGACGACGCCGTAGCGCTCCCGCGCCGCCTCGACGCTCACCTTCCCGTCGAGCACGTCCTCGAGCACGAGCGCCGGATCGCGCTCGAACGGCGAGCCGCTGCCGCCGCCGCCCGCGGAGACGTGGTGGAAGACGTCGCCCTTGCGCAGCTTGCAGCGCCTCCATCGGCATCGTCGGCGACGCACGCGATCGCCGATCGTGTTCGACGACGGCGCTCCCGCCTCCCCACCCTCGATCCCGTACGGCGGGTGCGAGCGCCGGTCGGAGCGCACGGTCAGCACCGCCTCGTCGGCCAGCAGCTCGTACGAGCGCTCGAAGGCGAGACCGCCGCGGAACTCGCCCGGGCCCGCCCGAGTCGGCGACGAGCCCGTAGCCGTGCACCCGCAGCGGCAGCTCGCTCTCGACCATCTCGACCGGCTGGTTCGACAGGTTGGCGAGCGGGTTCGACACGCCCTCGAGACCGTCGCGGGTCGCGCGCGCGCCCCAGCAGCCGACGAGCACCTCGGCGAGGACGAACGGCTTCCCGTCCTGGTAGCCGCCGATCGCGATCAGCGACGGCCCGCCCTCGCCCGGCGCGATCACCTTCTCCGGCACGACCTGGGCGAGCGCGCCCATCACGGCGTCGTAGACGCGGTAGCCGACGACGCCGCGCGCGCCGCAGGCCGCCGGCAGCACCGGGTTCACGATCGTGCCGACCGGCGCGTTGATGTGGATCGGCCGCATGTAGCCGCTCGGCGTTCGGGATCTCGCGGTCGGCGATGCCGCGGAACGCGCAGTAGACGCCCGCGTTGACCATGCCCACCGGGCAGTTGAGCCCCGCCGCCACCTGCGGCGCGGTTCCCTCGAGGTCGACCCACACCTCGTCGCCGCGCACCGTCAGCTCGATCGCGATCCGCAGCGGCTCCGGCTCGTCGCCGAACCCGTCGATGAAGTCCTCGAACGCGTAGACGCCGTCGGGCAGCGCGGCGAGCTCGGCCCGCATCAGCCGCTCGCTCAGCAGCTGCAGCTCGTCCAGGTAGCGGCGGCTCTCGAGCGTGCCGTACCGCTCGAGGATCTCGATCAGGCCGCGCTCGCCGGCGCGGCAGGCCGCGATCTGGGCCCGCAGGTCGCCGATCACCTCGACCGGCTGGCGCGTGTTCTTCTCGATGATCCGGAACACGGTCTCGTTCTCGCGGCCGGCCTCGTAGAGCTTGAGCAGCGGCAGCCGCAGCCCCTCCTGGTAGATCTCGGTCGCGTGCACGGCGATCGACCCGGGCGTGAGCCCGCCGACGTCGACGTGATGCGCCATCGTCGCGGCGTACCCCTCGAGCTCGCCCTCGTGGAAGATCGGCTGGATCACGTACATGTCCGGCAGGTGCTGGCCGCCGAAGCCGTACGGGTCGTTCGCGAGGAAGACGTCGCCCGGCTGGATGTCCTCGCCGAAGTGCTCGCGGACGTGCCGCATGATCGTCGGGAACGTCCCGAGCTGGACGGCGAGCGTCAGCCCCTGCGCGACCAGCTCGCCGTCGCGGTCGCAGAGCGCCGTCGAGTAGTCCATCGTGTCGCGGACGACGGGCGAGTAGGCGCTGCGCATCACCACGAGCGCCATCTCGTCGGCCACCGACGCGAGCCCGTTCTTGACCACCTCGAGCGTGACGGGATCGATCTGCACCGCGGTCATGGGTCGAGGGCGATGTCGATGTTCCCGAGCGAGTCGAGCGTCGCGCGGCAGTCCGGCGGGACGACGCAGGTCGCGTCGTACTCCTCGACGATCAGCGGCCCCTCCCGCGGTGGCGAGTCGAGCAGCGCCGCGCGCGAGATCACCGGCACGTCGTGCCACCCGTGCTCGGCCCCGAAGTAGGCGCGGCGCGTCCGCTCGTCCGCGGCTCGGCCCGAGGCCGGCGAGCGGGTCGTACGGGGCGTCGCCGTTCGCGGCCGCCCGCGCGGTCAGCTTCACGTTGACGATGTCGATCGTCGCGTCCGCCGAGGCGTGCCCGTAGGTGCGGTGGTGCTCGACGTCGAAGTCGGCCGCGATCCGCCGAGGTCGGGAGCGCCGGCCGCGACGGGCAGCGTCAGCTCGTAGGCCTGTCCGGCGTAGCGGATGTCGGCGAAGCGGGAGATGACGACCGCCTCGCGGGAAACGCCTTCGGCGACCAGCGCGCGCTCGGCCTCGTCCTCGAGCTCGGCGTAGCCGGCGTGCAGCACCTCCGCCGAGGCGTCCCGGCCGCGAACCGTCAGCGTCCGCACGAACTCGTGCTCGATCTCGGACAGGAGCAGGCCGGCCGCGCTGAAGACGCCGGGCGCGAGCGGCACGAGCACGCGGCGCATCTGCAGTGCGCGCGCGATCGCGACCGCGACGACCGGCCCGTTGCCGCCGAAGCCGCAGAGCACGAAGTCGCGCGGATCCCGGCCGCGGTAGGTCGAGACCGCCTTCACCGCTCTCGTCATCGTCGCGACGGCGAGCTGGAAGACGCCGTGGGCGGCCTCGATCGCTTCCCGCCCGAGCGGTCGCCGCCACCGACTCGACGGCGTCGCGCAGCCGCGTCGGCATCGATCGCGACCGTCCCGCCCGCGAGGTACTCGGGGTTCAGGTAGCCGAGCACGACCAGGGCGTCGGTCAGCGTCGGCTCGTCGCTGCCCAGGCCGTAGCAGGCCGGCCCGGGGTCGGCGCCCGCGCTCTCGGGGCCGACGCGCAGCATCCCGAACTCGTCCACCGAGACGAGGCTGCCGCCGCCCGCGCCGATCTCGGAGAGGTCGATGAACGGGAGCCGGATCGCGTGGCCGCCGCCCTTGATCAGCCGGCTGCTGAGGTTGATCCCGGCGCCGACCTCGTACTCCGAGGTCTTGACCGGCTGGCCGTCCTCGAGGATCGCGGCCTTGGCCGTCGTCCCGCCCATGTCGAGCGAGATCACGTTCGGGATGCCCGGTCTCGCGCGCGAGGAAGGCGCAGGCGACGACGCCGGCGGCCGGCCCCGACTCGACCAGGTGCGCCGGCTTCCGGATCGCGGACTCGGCGCTCATCAGGCCGCCGCTCGACTGCATGATCTGCAGCGGCGCCGAGATCCCGGCCTCGGCCAGGCTCGACTCGAGCGAGCGGATGTAGCGCTGGACGACGGGGCCGACGTACGCATTCACGACGGCCGTGCTCGTGCGCTCGTACTCGCGGATCTCGGCGAGGATCTCGGAGGAGCACGTGATGTAGACGTCGTCGCCGACGACCTCCCGGACGATCGCGGCGGCGCGACGCTCGTGGGCCGGGTTCGCGTAGGCGTGCAGGAAGCTGATCGCGACCGCAGCGACGCCTGCGTCGCGCGCCTGCTCGGCCGCGTCCCGCACGGCCTCCTCGTCCAGCGCGATCCACTCCTCGCCGCGCGGGCCGGTGCGCTCGGGGATCTCGTAGCGCAGCCGGCGCGGGACGAGCGGCGGCGGCTTCTCGTACTGGAGCTCGTACATCACCGGGATCCGCAGCCGCCGCAGCTCGAGCACGTCGCGGAAGCCGGCCGTCGTCAGCAGCGCGCAGCGCGAGCCCTTCCCTTCGAGCACCGCGTTCGAGGCGACCGTCGTCGCGTGCACGACCTTCGTGACGCTCGCGGGCGCCGCCCCGGTCTCCTCCAGCAGCTCGAGGATGCCCTGGACGACGCCGCGCGCGTAGTCGTCGGGCGTCGACAGCACCTTCTTCGTGCGCAGCGTGCCGTCGGCGCCGAGCAGGACGACGTCGGTGAACGTGCCGCCGATGTCGACGCCGATCCGGTAGCCGTCAGCCACGGTGCTTCGCAAAGCCTCCGAACGGAAGACGCGCGTAGCCGGGCGTGCCGAAGGCGGCGCCGTCGACGACCGGGAAGCCCTCGGCGATGACGTCGTCCGACGAGAGCCCGCCGAGCTCGAGCCAGAGGAAGGGCGCCGGCGGCCGGGAGGGCGGCGCTCAGCGTCGGGTGCTCGGCGATCGCGGCGTGAGCTGCGTCCCGGTCCCGGCGGTAGCCGGCCGCGACCTCGTCCAGCCAGTCCTGCGGGCCGTCGAGCGCGGCCGTCGCGGCTTGCTGGGCGACGTGGCCGACGCGGATCACGTCCCACTCGAGCTCGCGCAGGCAGGCGTCGATCACCGACGGCTCGGCCGCGACGAAGCCGATCCGCCAGGCCGGCATCGCGAGGCTCTTGCCGAGGCTGCGGACGAGGATCACGTTCGGCGCGCCCCACGCGCTCGCGAGCTCGCCCTCGTGGATGCAGCGCTCGTACGCCTCGTCGGTGATGACCGTGAGACCTTGCCGGGACGCGAGCGCGAGGAGCTCGTCGATCTCGGCTCGCGTCGGCAGGTACCCGTCGGGGTTGTTCGGGTTCGTCAGGACGAGGGCGCGCGAGCTCGGCGTCACCGCTCGCTCGATCGCCTCCGGATCCCAGCCGGGCACCGGCACGAAGACGCCGCCCGCGCGCTCGATCAGGCCGCCGAAGAAGTAGCACGGGACCGGCACGATCACCTCGTCGCCCGGCTCGAGCAACGCCCGGAACACGAGGCTGAGCGCGTGCATGGCGCCGTTCGTGACCAGGATCCCGCCCTCGGGATCCGGCCGGCGCCGGCAGGCGAGCGCGCGATTGCCTCGCGCAGCGCGACGTGACCGCGCGACGGCGGCGTCACCGCGTGCTCGTCGACGGCGGCGAGCACGGCCTCGCGCACGTGCTCCGGCAGCGGCGCGGCCATGCTTCCCTTCAGCGGCAGCACCTCCGTCCCCGCGAGCCGGCGCTCGAGCGCGATCGAAGGCATCTCGCCGCGGTTCACGAGCCCGGGATCACCGGCAGGACGATGTGCGAGGGATAGACGTCCGTGTGCAGCACCGTCTGCTGCGCGACCTCCATCCGCGTGCCCGTTCCCACGTCCTCGCCCGTGTTCAGGTTGCGGCTGAAGCGCGGGAAGCTCGAGCTCGTCACGTCGACGCGGATCCGGTGGCCCCGCTCGAACACGTTGGCCATCGGGTAGCAGCGGATCCGGTACTCGGCGGCCTCGCCGGGCTCGAGCAGCTCGGTGCTGTCGCCCTCGTGCGAGTTCCGGTAGCGCGCGCGGATGATCCCCTCGGTCAGGAAGATCGAGCGGCCGTCCGGGTAGACGTCGCAGACGCGGACGAAGAAGTCGGTGTCCTTCGCGCTCGACGCGGCGAACAGCACCATCTCGACCGGCCCGATCACCTCGACGTCCTGGTCGAGCTCCTCGCTCGTGTACGAGAGCACGTCGTCGCGCGCCTCGAGCTCGCGCTGGTCCCACGGGCCGGGGAGGATCGGCTGCGCCGCGCCCTGCGTCATCGTCAGCACCGAGTTGACGCCGCCGATCGTCGGCACGGGATTCTCGGGGTCGTAGCTGTAGCGGTCGGCCTGCTCGTCGGAGCGCGGCACGTCGCGGTCGAGCCGCCCCCCGCTCCGCAGGAAGAACGACGTGAACTCGGTTCCGGGCAGCGGCCACTCGCTCTCGCCGCGCCACTCGTTCCGGCCGAGGACGAAGAGCTCGAGCGGCGGGCGCTCCTCCCAGTCGTTCCCCTCGTCCCGGAGGAAGCGGTCGTAGAAGGCGAGCTCGTGGTCGCGGATCACGGTCACGCGCGGCGGAGAGGTCGACGTCGCCGCGGAAGGTCTCGACCTCCTCCTCGTGCGACCACGGGCCCATCAGCACGCGGTTCGGAACGCGGTCGCCGATCGCCGCGAACGAGCGCAGGTGCGAGCCCGAGTAGGGATCGAACCAGCCGCCCTGCTGGAAGATCGGCACCGTCACGGTCTCGGGGCGGTGGTGGAACTGGTGCCAGTACTCGTCGTTCTCCTGGTGCTCCCACCACTCCCGCCAGTAGCCGACCTTGCGGCCGAGCACGACCTCGTCCAGCTCGATCAGCGGCAGGTGGCGCCAGATGCGGTCGTTCAGGAACAGGTCGGCCGCGCTCGGGCTGGTGACGAGGCTGATCGCGCTCGTCCAGATCGCGGCAGCGCCGAGCGTGAGCGCGAGCTGGAAGGCCCCGCCCGTCCAGTAGCCGTCCCAGAAGTAGTCGTCGTGGATCACCTGCGGCGCGACGCACTCGAGGTTCGGGTGGCCCTGGTGCAGCAGCTGCCACTGGACGAGCGCGCCGTAGCTCCGGCCCCAGGTGCCGATCCGGCCGTTGCACCACTCCTCGCCGACCGCCCAGGTGAGGGAGTCCTGGGCGTCGACGCCGTCCTTGCTCCAGGCCTCGAACTCGCCCTCCGACTCGTACCGGCCGCGCACGTCGCGAGACGACAGCCGCGTAACCGCGCTGCGCGAACCAGACTCCCCAGCCGACGAAGCGCTCGCGCGTCGACTCGTACGGCGTCCACTGGTAGATCGTCGGATGCGGGCCGCCGGAGAGCGGCAGATAGACGTCGGCCGAGATCGAGATGCCGTCGCGCATCGGCACCCGCTGGTCGTGCAGCAGCCGAACGTCCTGCAGGCTCACCCGATCAGCGGGGCCGTCTCGGGGAGAGGCGTCCCGGCGAAGTGGCAGGCGGCGCCGTGGCTCTGGCCGTGGTCCTCGAGCAGCGGCTCCACCTCGGCGCAGATGTCCTGCGCGATCGGGCAGCGGGTGCGGAAGCGGCAGCCGGACGGCGGGTTGATCGGGCTCGGCACATCACCGTGCAGGACGACCCGCTGGCGCTTGCGCCCCGGGACGGGCTCCGGGTTCGCCGAGAGCAGGGCCATCGTGTACGGGTGCAGCGGCCGGCGGAAGAGCTCGTCGGAGGTCGCCAGCTCGACGATCTTGCCGAGGTACATGACCGCGACCCGGTCCGAGATGTAGCCGACGACGGCGAGATCGTGGGCGACGAAGAGATAGGTCAGGTTGAACTCGTGCTTCAGGTCGACGAGGAGATTCAGCACCTGCGACTGGATCGAGACGTCGAGCGCGGACACCGGCTCGTCCGCGACGATGAACTTCGGTCGCAGCACGAGGGCGCGCGCGAGGCCGATCCGCTGGCGCTGGCCGCCGCTGAACTGGTGCGGATAGCGGCCGGCCGCCTCGGCGCTGAGGCCGACGCGCTCGAGCACCTCGATCACGGCCTCGTCGCGGCGCTTGCGCTCGAGCCCGTGGATCTTCAGGCCCTCCCCGACGAGATCGCTGACGTTCATGCGCGGGTCGAGCGAGCCGACCGAGTCCTGGAAGACGATCTGCATGTCCCGGCGCATCGCCTTCATGTCGGAGCCGCCGAGACGCAGCACGTCGACGCCGTCGAACTCGATCTCGCCGGCAGTGGGCTCGAGCAGTCGCAGCAGGGTGCGGCCGAGGGTCGACTTGCCGCAGCCCGACTCGCCGACGAGGCCGACCGTCTCGCCGCGGAAGACGTCGAGGTCGACACCGTCCACGGCCTGCAGCTGGCCGACCGTCCGTTGCAGCATCCCCTTCTTCACGGGGAAGTACTTCTTCACCCCGCGGGCCTTCAGCAGGACGTCGGCCGGGTCGCCGCCGGTGCCGAGGTCGAGTCTGGTCGTGCTCACCTCGGCGCTCATGCGATCGCCTTCGTCGTCCGCGGCTCGCGCCGGCCGTGCTCGCAGAGCCAGCACGCGGACTCCTGCGGCGGCACGGGCAGGAGCGGCGGGTCCACCTCCATGCACTTGGCGAACACGTAGTCGCAGCGCGGCGCGAAGCGGCAGGCGGCCGGCCACTCGAGCGGGCTCGGGACGACGCCGCGGATCGCCTTCAGCGGTTGCGAGTACCGCATCCCGAGCAGCGGGATCGAGTCGAGCAGCGCCTCGGTGTACGGATGCTGCGGGCTGGCGAAGATCTCGGCGACCGGGCCGCGCTCGACGATCCGGCCGGCGTACATCACCGCCACCTCGTCGACCATCTCCGCCACGACGCCGAGGTCGTGCGTGATCAGCAGGATCGCCATCCCGAGCCGCTCGCGCAGCTCCTTCATCAGCTCGAGGATCTGCGCCTGGACGGTCACGTCGAGCGCCGTCGTCGGCTCGTCGGCGATCAGGAGCTTCGGGTTGCAGCTCAGCGCCATCGCGATCATCACCCGCTGGCGCATGCCGCCGGACAGCTGGTGGGGATAGTCCCGGACCCGCTGCGCCGGCGAGGGGATGCCGACGAGCTGCATCATCTCGACCGCCCGGTCCATGGCCTCCTTCTGGCCGACCTTCTGGTGCAGCTGCACTGCCTCCGCGATCTGGTCGCCGACGGTGAAGACCGGGTTCAGCGACGTCATCGGCTCCTGGAAGATCATCGAGATGTCGTTGCCGCGGATCTTCTCGAGCTCGCTCTCCTCGAGCGTTGCCAGGTCGTGGCCCTCGAACAGGATGCGCGAGCCCTCCGCGATCCGGCCCGGGCGGTCGACCAGGCGCATCACCGAGAGCGCGGTCACCGACTTGCCGCAGCCCGACTCGCCGACCACGCCGAGCGTGCCGCCCTGCGCGATCTCGAAGTCGATGCCGTCGACTGCGCGCAGGAAGCCTTCGCGCGTGTCGAACCCGGTGCGCAGGTTCTCGACGGCGAGCAGCGGCACGCTCATCCCCGCTTCACCTTCACCTTCGGAGTGGGCGCCGGCGAGGGGACGTCGATGTGGAGCTCGAGCTGCTCCAGCGCGATCGCGGGATCGCGCGTCTGGAGGGCGGCGAGCAGCGCGCGATGCTCCTCCACGGTCTCCTCGAAGCTGCGGAAGCGCTCGTAGCGATAGAAGTAGGCGCGGATCCGCGGCTCGATCGTGCGCCAGATCTGCAGGGTGTGCAGCTGTCCCGACGCCAGGATCACGATCTCGTGAAATGCGAGGTCGGCCTCGACGAGCTTGAGCAGGTCGTTCGCCTTCCCCGCCTCCTCCATCAGCCAGATCTGCTTCCCGAGCTCCGCGAAGTCGTCGTCGGTCATCTTCTCCAGCGCGCGGGCGAAGCTGGTAGCGCTCGAGCGTCAGGCGGATCGGGATCAGGACCTCGTGCACCTCGTCGTCGGACACGCCGAGGACGACCGCGCCTCGGTACGGGAAGGACATCACGAGGCCCTCGTTCTCGAGCTGCCGGAGCGCCTCGCGCACCGGGCCGCGGCTCGTGCCGAGCTCGGTCGAGAGCGCGGATTCGATCAGGCGCTCACCCGGCTCGAAGCGGCCGGAGATGATCGCCATCCGCAGGGTCTCGGTCACCTGCTGGACCCGCGGTCCGGCCTTCGCACCCGCGTCCGTCGACAGCGGGCATCTCGGCCGGCAGGCTCGCGTCGGGCGGGGTGGGAGCAGTCATGTCGACAATCTCAAAATGGTTGACAATCTCGGCCTGCGGGCCGTAGTGTACTTGTCTCGGTGAGGATCACCAAGATCGAAACAATTGCGGTGCGGACCCCCATGCGGGAGCCGCTCGTCTGGCCGGGCGGGACGCGACACTCGGCCTCCGGCCTGCTCGTTCAGATCCACACCGACGAAGGGCTCGTCGGGCTCGGCGAGGCGCCCGGGCCGACCCTGCCGACGATCCAGACGATCATCGACGCGGAGCTGACGCAGTTCCTGGTCGGCCAGGATCCGCTGCGCGTCGAGTGGCTCGTGCACCGGATGGAGGAGTTCACGCGGAACTGGAGCCGGATCGGCGCGTACGCGATCTCGGGGATCGAGATCGCGCTGCTCGACCTCAAGGGCAAGGCGCTCGGCGTTCCGGTCGCGGAGCTGCTCGGCGGCTTCTGCCGCGACCGCGTCGCGGTCGTCGGCTACCTGTTCATCGACACGCCGGAGGCGAACGCGCAGAAGGCGGGTGCCTTCGTCGACGCCGGCTACACGGAGCTGAAGCTCAAGGTCGGGCGCGACTTCGAGCAGGATCACGACACGCTCGCGGCGATCCGCGACCGCGTCGGCGCCGAGGTGAAGATCCGGATCGACGCGAACATGATCTGGAGCGTCCCGGCGGCGATCAAGTGGATCAGAGGGCCTCGAGCACTTCGACCTCCAGTACGTCGAGCAGCCGGTGCCGGACTTCGACGTGCAGGGCCTGGCGCAGGTGCGTCGCTCGGTCGCGGTCCCGATCGCGGCTGACGAGGCGTGCACCGACCTGCGCTCCGTGCTCGAGCTGATCAAGGCGGATGCGTGCGACGTGCTCGTCGTCTATCCGTCGGAGGCCGGCGGCCTGCAGGCGGGCGCACCAGATCGGCGCGCTTGCCGACGCGGCAGGCAAGTGGTGCGTGATCGGCAGCTGGGCCGAGCTCGGCGTCGCGACGGCCGGCAACGTCCACGTCGTCGCCTCGTCGTCGAACTACCCGTTTGCGAGCGACACGCACTACCCGCTGCAGGAGAGCGACGTCCTGGTCGAGCCGTTCCAGATGGCGGACGGACTCGTCGAAGTGCCCCGGTCGGCGGGGCTCGGCGTCGAGCTCGATCCGGAAGCCGTGCAGCGGCTTACCAACTTTCAAGTCCGTGAGTCCGTCTTTTATGACGACATTCACGGAGCAGCACCAAGGGTCGGTCAGATCCTCTGACGACCTACAGGGATAGGGAGGGCAGACGCGATGTCAGACGAAATCAGCGTCGGATAGCCCGGACGGGGCCGGGCTCGACCGTCGAGACCTGCTGAAGAAGGCGGGTGTAGTCGGCGCAGGCGCCGTTGCGGCGGGCGCGCTGGGCGGGCACGGCGAAGGCCGCGACCAAGCGACCGCGGGCGACGCCGGGATCAAGAAGGGCGGCAGGATCGTCTGGGGTCTCGAGTCGGACCCCGCGCACGTGGCGCCGTTCGGCGGGATCCTGACGGCGAACCACTGGGCCAAGGAGTTCGCGTACGACTCGCTCGTCGAGTGGGACCGGCAGCTGAACGTCAGGCCTGCGCTCGCCGAGAAGTTCGAGATCATCAGCAAGACGGCGATTCGCTGGACGCTGAAGAAGGGCGTCAAGTTCCACAACGGCAAGGAAGTCACCGTCGGCCGACGTCAAGTACTCGGTCGAGAAGATGCTCAACCCGCCGCTCCCGGGCAGCATCTCCACCGTCGCGCAGGTGCCGGCGATCGACCGGGTCCAGGTCGTCTCCAAGTACGTGTTCATCCTGCACCTGAAGCAGCCCGACGCTCGCATCATCGGCTTCTTCGCGTGGCAGCGCTACGCGCCGATCGTGCCCGAGGGTCTGTACGACCAGATCAACGTCTCTCGTAACGCGATCGGCACGGGGCCGTACCGGATGCTCGGGCTACGAGCCGAACGACCGGATCGAGTACGTGAAGAACAAGAACTTCTGGAAGGCGGGCTTCCCGTACATGGACTCGATGCAGCTGAAGATCCTCGGTGACGAGCAGGCCCGCGTCGCGGCGCTGCGAGCCGGGGCGATCGACGGCGCGACCCTCTCGGTCGACGTCGCCCGGTCGCTGCGCAACGTGAGCGGCCTGACGGTCCTGAGTGGGCCGAACGCCGCGTTCCGCGAGCTGCAGATGACGATCAAGCGGGGCGAGGACAAGCCGTGGCACAACCAGGGCGTGCGCCTGGCGGTGATGCACGCGATCGACCGCAACGACATCATCAAGCGGGTCTACAGCGGCGAAGCCGAGTACTCGGGGCATGTCCCGCCGGGTTACGGCCCCTGGCCGCTGTCGGACAAGGACCTGCGGGAGAAGTACGAGAAGTTCGACCTCCCGATGGCGAAGAAGCTGATGGCGGACGCCGGCTTCGCGAAGGGGTTCTCGGTCACGATGACGACGTTCGCGCTGCAGGACTATCCGCTGATCTCCGCGGTCGTCCAGTCGCAGCTGAAGAAGATCAACATCGACGTCGAGATCGTCGCCCAGGAGGCCGGCACCTTCGCCGCCAACAACGGGCTGGGGACGTTCGACTGGGATCTCACCGGCCGCGGCATGCGCGGCGACGTCGACGGGTACGTGGCCGAGTTCCACCCGGCCGCCCCCGTCTTCAAGATCTGGTACCCGGAGTACAGGGCCGTGAAGGCGTGGAGAGGGATCGGCAACGGCCGGATCCAGCTCGACCCCGCCAAGCGCCTCCCGATCTACCAGGCTGCGCAGCGGGAGCTCCTGCTCAACCCCGTGCAGATCCCGCTCGTGGCGATCAAGAAGTACCAGGTCGTCCGCAAGCGCGTGAAGAACATGTACGTCGCTTTCAGCGACTTCAACACGGGGCTCCGCAACGTGTGGCTGGACGGGTGACCGAAGGCGTTCCCGTCGACCTGGAGGGGCGCCGCTTCGGCGGCGTCCCTCCGACGTTCAGAGCCCGGTAGGCGCGCGTGGGCGGTTACATCATCAAGCGGATGCTGTTTGCGATCCCGACCCTCTTCGTGGTCTCGATCGGGATCTTCCTCATGGTCCGGCTGCTGCCGGGGGACATCATCGACATCCTGTTCGGCGGCGACCAGACCGCGAGCGAGGAGGTCAAGCAGCAGGCGCGCGAGCAGCTCGGACTGAACGGCTCCTACGCGGAGCAGTACTGGCGCTGGATCAGCGGCGTCCTGCAGGGCGACTTCGGCTTCTCGCTCCGCAACACGGAGCCGGTCTCGAACATCATCGTCGACTCGCTCACGGTCACGCTCGAGCTCGTCATCCTCGCACTCCTGATCGCCATCGCTCGTCGGGGTGCCGCTCGGCATCATCTCTGCCGTCAAGCGCGACAGCGCTGCCGACTACGGCGCGCGGATCGGCGGGCTGGTGGGCCTCAGCATCCCCAGCTTCTGGCTGGCGACGCTGCTGCTGCTGTTCACGTCACGCGTCTTCGGCTGGGTCCCCCCGCTCACCTACATCTCGCCCTGGGACGACCCGATCGGGAACCTGAGCCAGTTCATCCTCCCGGCGATCTCGATCTCGGTCTTCACGATGGCGATCGTGATGCGCATGGTGCGCGCGACGATGCTCGAGGTGCTCGGGCAGGACTACGTCCGCACCGCCCGGGCGAAGGGCGTCAACCGGAGGACGGTGATCACGAAGCACGCACTGCGGAACGCCCTGATCCCCGTGGTCACGATCGTCGGCTTCGAGATCGGGGTGCTGATCGGAGGCGCCGCGATCGTGGAGATCATCTTCGGGCTGCCCGGCGTCGGCTACACGCTTCTGCAGGCGATCTTCGGTCGCGACTACCCGGTCATCCAGGCGATGACGCTGATGATCGCGTTCACCTTCATCTTCGCCAACCTGCTCGTGGACATCCTCTACGGCGTCCTCGACCCGAGGATCGTGCAGGAATGAGCCCCAGACGGCGAGCTCCCAGGCCCGCGTACGCGACCGAGGGCGCCGGCGACCCGACGACCGCCTGGGAGGCGATGCCGAGGCGGCGCCTGGCCTCGCTCGGCAAGTGGCGCAACCCGATCGGCATGGTCGGCGCGGCGATCATCGTCTTCAACATCCTGGTCGCCCTGTTCGGCCCCTACGTGTGGACGGTCGACCCGAACGAGCTCGTCGGTCTTCGATTCGAGGGGCTCAGCTGGGCGCATCCGATGGGGACCGACGAGATCGGGCGCGACACGCTGGCGCGGGTCATCCACGGGGCGAAGGTCTCGCTGTATGTCGGCGCGATCTCCGTTTCGATCGCGTTCGTCGGCGGGGTCGTGTTCGGGATGCTGGCCGGCTACTACAAGGGAATCGTCGACACGCTGCTGATGCGCATCGTCGACATCATGTTCTCGCTGCCCGGGATCGTCCTCGCAATCGTGATCGCCGGCCTCCTCGGCCCGAACCGCCGCAACGCGATGATCGCGATCGGGATCGTGATCCTGCCCGCCTTCGCGCGAGTCGTGCGGGGCGCCGTGCTCGAGGTGATGGGCTATCCGTACACCGAGTCGGCCCGTGCGCTCGGCGCGGGCGGCTGGCGGATCATGCTGCGCCACGTGATCCCCAACATCGGCGCGCCGCTGCTCGTGCTGGTCACGGTCTATCTGTCGGTCGCGATCCTGGCCGAAGCGGCACTCAGCTTCCTCGGGCTCGGCACGCAGCCGCCGGAGGCCTCGTGGGGCGGGATGCTGAGCACCGGGCGAACCTACATCGACATCACGCCCGTGGCTGTCGATCTTCCCGGGCGCTCGCGATCATGATCGTCGTGCTGGGCTTCAACCTCCTCGGCGACGGCCTGCGTGACATCCTCGACCCCCGGCTCGGCCCTCACGTCGGCGACGTCCCAGTCGCCAAGAAGTAGCGCGGCGTGCTCGACGTCCTGATCAAGAACGGCTGGGTCGCCGACGGAGCCGGCAGCCCGCCGTACCTCGGCGACGTCGCGATCGAGGGCGGCAAGATCGCCGACGTCGGCCGGCTCGGCGACGCTGCGACCGCAGACCGCGTGATCGACGCGACCGGCAAGATCGTCTGCCCCGGGTTCGTCGACCCGCACAGCCACAGCGACTTCTCGATCCTCGCCAACCCGACCGCCGAGAGCACGATTCGCCAGGGCGTCACGACCGAGGTGGTCGGCAACTGCGGCTGGAGCTACGCGCCGGTCACCGACGCCTCGGAGTCCGTGATCCGCAGCCGGCTGCACTCGTTCGGGTTCGACAAGCCGACCATCCCCTGGTCGACCTTCGGCGAGCACCTCGAGTTCCTCTCGGACGTCGGCCACACGCCGAACTTCGCCTGGTTCGTCGGCCACAACGCGATCCGCCTCGCCGCCGGGGTGTCCGGGCCGGCGCCGAGCGCCGAGCAGATGGCGGCGATGGAGGGCTTCGTCCACGAGGCGATGCAGTCGGGAGCGCTCGGGATGTCGACCGGGCTCGAGTTCAACCCGGGCCGGGAGGCGACGGCCGAGGAGCTGATGCGGCTGAACGCCGTCGCCGGGGAGTACGACGGGATCTACACGAGCCACATCCGCAACCGCGACTCGGGGCTGCTCGAGGCGATCGACGAGTTCCTCGCCGTCGCGCGTGCCGGGAGCACGCGGGCGGAGATCTCGCACCTCAACGTCCGGCACAACACGAACGCGCCCGAGCGGGGCTGGGAGCGAGCGGTCGAGAAGATGGCCGCGAGCCGCGAGACGGGGCTCGACGTCCTCGCCGACACGACCCCGTTCCGCGAGGGCCTCGGCCAGATGGCCGGGATCCTGCCGCCGTGGGTGGCCGAGGATGGGCCGGAGGCCGCGGCGGCGAAGCTCCGCGACCCGGCGCTCCGCGAGCGGATGCGGAACGAGAGCGACCGCTACTGGCGCTTCATCCACAAGGGCGAATGGGAGCGCGTGTACTTCCAGGCGACCCCCGCGCATCCCGAGCTCGGCGGGCTCAACTTCCGGCAGATCTCCGAGCGGCTCGGCAAGGACCCGTGGGAGTGCTACCTCGACATCCTCGCCGACGCCGGCGCGGACTACGAGTCGATCCTCACGGTCGGGACGCTCTTCACCGACGAGCACCTGGCGGAGATGATCGGCCACCCGCTCTTCTGCCTCGGCGTCGACACGTTCACCGTCCAGGACTCGGGGCCGTTGAGCGAGATCATGAAGCACCCGCTCGGCTTCGCCGGTCACGTCCACTACCTCACCCACCACGTGCGCGAGCAGGGCACCTTGCGCCTCGAGGAGGCGATCCGGAAGATGACGAGCATGCCGGCAGCGCACTTCGGCCTCTGGGATCGCGGCCTCCTCCGCGCCGGCTACAGCGCCGACGTCGTGGTGCTCGACTACGACGAGCTCGACGACGTCTCGACGACCGAGAATCCGACCGTGTACGCACACGGGGTCGAACACGTCCTGGTCAACGGCGTCCTCGTCGTCGACGGCGCCGAGCACACCGGCGCGCGCCCGGGCCGTCACCTGCTGCGACGGTGACAGCGGCGCCGATCGACCTCCGCTCCGACGTGCTCGCGCCGCCCACGGAGGAGATGTGGGAGGCGATGCGGGCCGACGCCGCTCGGCTGGGCGACGAGCGGCGAGGATCCTTCCGTCATCGAGCTGCAGGAGCGAGTGGCCGCCCTGCTCGGCAAGGAAGCGGGGCTCTGGGTGCCCACCTGCGGGATGGCCAACCTGGTCGCCCTCCTGACGATCGCGCCGCGTGGCAGCACCGTCGTCCTGGAAGCCTCCTCGCACATCCTGACCTCGGAAGCGATGGGGATCGACGAGATCGCCGGCCTCGACTCGTGGTCGCTCTGGGCCGAAGACGGGCGGCTCGACCCGACGGAGGTGGAAGAGGCGATCATCGAGACCGGCGCGCTGATGCTGGTGCTCGAGAACACGCACACGCGGGCCGGCGGCACCGTCCTCTCGCCGGAGCTGACCGCAGACCTGGCCGCGGCGGCACAGCTCCACGGCGCGTACGTCCACCTCGACGGGGCGCGGCTCTTCAACGCAGCGGTCGCCCTCGACGTCCCGGTGCAGGAGCTCGCGGCCAAGGTCAACACGGTGGCGATCAGCATGAACAAGGGCCTGTGCGCGCCGATGGGGGCGATCCTCGCCGGCCGGACACAGGTGATCGAGTTGGCGCACGAGACGCTGCGGCGGCTCGGCGGGGCGAGCGTGCACAAGGCCGGCATCGCGGCCGCCGCGGCCCTCGTCGCGCTCGACACGCTCGTCGACCGGCTGGCCGACGACCACCGGCGGGCGCGCGAGCTCGGCGCGCTGCTCCAGGAGATCCCCGGTCTCGAGGTCGAGCCGGCCGAGATCGAGACGAACATCGTGCTCGTCGACGTCAGCGGGACGGAGCTCTATCCCGACGATTTCGTCCGGCTACTCGCCGAGCGCGGGGTGCTCGCGCTGGAGCGCGACACGAGCCGCGTCCGGTTCGTCACCCACCGCCTGATCGGCGATCCCGAGGTCACACGGGCTGCAGAGATCGTCGCAGCGCTCGCCGCCGAGCACCCTCAGACCACCTAAGCCGCATGCCTCGGCGCCACAAGCCCAGGAGCAGGCAAATACGATTTGCAAGAAAGAATTGGTGTCAGAGACGAGTCTGGCACGAGTCTGACACCGGTTGTTCCGCGCGGCCGTGTCTCTTCTAGGCGGGTGGGGTGATCTCGAGGAGATCGAGGGTCGGCCGGTGGATGATGTCCTCCACGACCTGCTCGTCGATGACCGGCATGCCGGGCCCGAAGGCCTGGCCCGTCACCGAGCGCAGGCCGTCGATGGTCTGACTGGCCGAGAAGAACGGGAAGTCGGTGCCGAACAGCAGCTTGTGCTCGACGCGGTACTCGATCGCGCCCACCAGCGCCTGGTACAGCAGCCAGCGGCGCGTGACTAGCCCGACACATCGGCGTAGACGAACGGGTGACGCCGCACGACGGCGATCGCTTCGTCGAACCACGGATGGCCGATGTGGGCGATCACGATCTTCAGCCGCGGGTAGCGCAGCGCGATCTCGTCGAGCAGGATCGGCCGGGCAAGGAGCAGGGACCCGGCGCGGGCGAAGGTCGTTCCCTGATGGATCAGCATCGGCAGCTCGAGTCGCTCCAGCGCCTCGCAGACGCGGAGGAACTCGGGGCTGAGCGGGTCGACGTTCTGGTAGATCGGGCCGAGCTTGCAGCCGACGAGGCCGAGGTCGCTCTTCATCCGCTCGAGCTCGTCGATCGCCGAGCCGTCGGAGGGGTCGACGGCTCCGAAGCCGATCAGCCGCGCGGGGTCGCGCGCGACGTACGACGCGACGTAGTCGTTGGGGACGACGAAGCCGGCGGCCGGGGCGTTGAAGGCCAGGACGACGGCGCAATCGACGTCCGCGAGCGCGTCTTGGTAATGGTCGTCCAGGCTCCCGCCGAGCGGGACATCGGGCCAGGCCGCCCGCGCCTCCGCGGCGAACTTCTCGCTGATGTGCAGCGGATACTCGCCGACATGGGTGTGAACGTCGGTGATCATCTGGGAGCATGACCCTACCGTGAGCTTCTTCGAGCACCATCACCGCTCGTCGCTCAGCGGCTTCGCTCGGGTGTTCGGTCAGGTCTGGGAGAGCTCGGACGTGCTCGCCGCACTCGACGCGACCGGCTGAGTCTCCCAGCGCCCGTCGGCCCACTGCCAGCGTTCGTCGTCCGCGGCGAAGACGGGATCGGTGACGGCGATCTCGCCGAGACGACGGGCTGTTCGCGAGACGCTCCCGGCCTTCGCGTCGATCTCGACGATCGTGGCGTCGAATGGGGGCTCGATCACGGCTCCGACCGTGCACTGCAGCAGCGGCCCGATGCGGGCCGAGCAGCGCGAATGGATGTGCCCGCTCAGGAGGACCTTCGGCAGCGGGTCGGCGCCGCAGCCGGCCCTCGAGGTCGGCGCGGTTCACGAGGTCACCGGCATACGGCAGTCCGGCCGCGGCAACCCGCGAAGCCTCGGACAGGACGGGGAAGTGCGAAGCCACGACGACGAGGTCGGCCTGGCCTCCCCAGCCGGCGAACCGGCCGACGTACTGCGGCGGCACCGGGCCCCGCTCGACCGCAACACCGGCCAGGGCAATCCCCTCGAAGTCGAACGGGTCTTCGTAGAGCAGCCGAATCCCATGCTCGTGAGCACGATCGCGCGAACTCGTCGCCGAGCCGGACGTCGTGATTTCCGTTCACCGTCGCCAGCGGAGCGACGTCCGCCGCCGCGAGGCGGGCGAACATGTGCGCCAGATCGCTCGGATTCTCGAACTGGACGATGTCTCCCAGCAGGAGGATCAGATCGACGTCTGCCTCGGAGAACCACGCGAGGGCCGCGTCGGTTCGCTCGGTCGAGGTGCTCGGGCTCGAAGGTCGTTGATCCAGCGTGAGCCCGCGGGCTCGAGCTCGCAGTGGAGATCGCTGAGGACGCCGATACGCATAGGCTCGCGTTCGACTATGTGCGGACGGCGGCGAAGATGAAGATCACGGCGATCGAGACCCTACCCGTGAGCGTTGGTCCGGGCTACGACTACGCAGTGATCATCGTGCTCGTCCGCACCGACGAAGGGCTGACGGGGATCGGCGAAGCGAGCCTCGCCGGCCGCGGGCGCGGCGTGCTCGGGATCCTCGATCATTTCGGCGAGCTGCTGGTCGGCCAGGACCCGGCGAGGATCGAGCACTGGTGGAGCGAGATGGTGCGCGGCACGTTCTGGTCGACCGGACAGGTGATCATGAGCGCGGTCGCCGGGATCGACATCGCACTCTGGGATCTGAAGGGGAAGCGGCTCGGCGTTCCGGTCTACGACCTCCTCGGCGGCCCGACGCGCGAGCGGGTCCGCGTCTACCGTCACCTCGCGGGGGACAGCGCGGAGGAGCTGGCGGAGGACGCGCTCCGGTGGCGCGAGCAGGGATTCACCGCACTCCGCTTCGGCCCGCTCGCCGCGTTCGACGACCACTCGCTCACGCACTGGGACCCGCAGGCGTCGATCGTCCAGACGATCAAGGCCACGGAATCGCTGCGCCTCGCCGTCGGCGACGAGGTCGACCTGATCCTCGACGCGCACACGATGTTCAGCCCGGCGGAGTCGGCCTACCTCGGCCACGCGCTCGAGCCGTACCGCCTCTACTTCTACGAGGATCCGATCCGTCCGCTCAACCCGCAGTCGCTGCGACTGGTGCGCGACAAGGTGAACCTTCCGATCGCGACGGGCGAGCAACTCGCCCACAAGTGGGAGTTCCAGCCGCTGATCGAGGACGAGCTGGTCGACTACCTGCGGATCGACATGGTGCACGCCGGCGGAATCACCGAGGCGAAGAAGATTCTTGCGAGCGGCGAGATGCACGGGCAGCGCTCCGCCCTCCACCACGCCAGCTCTCCGGTCAACGGCGTGGCCTGCCTGCATGTCGACCTGGCGGTACCGAACTTCGGCATCCAGGAGTGGATGGAGCTCGAGCCGCTCTACGAGCTCTTCCCGAACGCGCCGCGAGCCGACGCCGGCTACGTCTCGCCGCCTGCCGGTCCCGGCCTCGGCCTGGACTTCGACGAGACGGAAGCGCGCAAGCGCGCCTCGCGGGACGCACGGCTACCGCAGCGTTACTGGCCCGACGGCAGCGTCGGCGACTACTGACCTAGCGCCGCAGCTCCGCGAGCGTGGACGCGGCGACCTCCATCGTCTGCTCGAGACAACCGGGTGCGAACGGCGACTGCTGCTCCTGATAGAGCCCGGTGCCGTAGGTCTCCTCGGGCGACAGGTAGCCCATCGTCCTGTTCGTCGTTCCGAGCACCAGCAGCGGCGTCCCCTCGAAGCGCCGCCGCAGCTCGACCTGGAAGACCGAGTAGGGCTCGTTGGGAACGGCGACCAGCAGCGCGTCGCCGAGCCGCCAGATCCAGAGCGGCATCGTGTAGACGGGACCGTCTCCGAGCGCCTGAGCGAGGAACCGGCGGCGCAGCGCCTTCTCCCGCTCCTGGACCGAGTCGGGAGTCGCATCGGAGGCACTTTCGACGACTCCGATGTCCTCCTTGCGCCGCAGCTCGACGGGGCTCACACGGGCCGCGAGCTGCTCGCTGGCGCGCAGTTGCTCCGCGTCGCACGGCTGGTATTCCCAGGCGCCGAGATTGGCGCCCGACGCGACGATCCCCGTGTAGACGAACTGGGTGCCGGCCGGCGGCAGGCTCTCGATCGCAGCCGCCGCGGCGTACCCGAGCTGGCGGCCGTTGCTGTCGGCGACGGCCGCGTCGCCGACATAGTCGTCGCGCGGGGCGAGATCGCCCGACGCGCCCTGGAAGAAGAGCGCCGGGGCGTCGAACGCCCGCTCCAAGACCTCACGCGCCGCGCCGATGTAGTCGGGCGAGAGGAGTCGGTTCGCCCAGGCGAGCGTCGTCGGATGGCAGGCGTAGTTGAACAGCGTCGCGCGCACTTCACCCGTATCGCCGGTGACCCGCGCGACCAGCAGCGTGTCGTCGGCCGGCTCGTCGGGGTTGTAGCCGCAGGCCCACCTCTCCGCCGAGGCGTCCCACAGATCCCGGTTGGTCGCCAGCGCGCAGCGGCCGGTGCCGTACGTCACCCACGCCGGCGCAGCGGACTCGCGTGCCTCGAGGATCGCTGCCCCGAGCTGCTCGGTCAGGTGCTCGATGTAGGGCTCGATCAGCTCGGCGCCGGGCTTGTCGGTCAGCTGCGAGTTGACGTTGGCGCCCGCATGGGTGTGCGACATGTTGATCAACAGCGAGGCGTCGTCCAGCCCCGTGCGCTCCAGGAGCGTCGCGCGCAGCTTCTGCTCGTCCGGCACGTGCTGGAACCAGCCGAGGTCGACTGCGACGAGCGCCAGTGTCGGCCCGTCGCCGTCGAGCGGCGCGAAGACGGCTGCCGTGGCGGCGAACGGACGGTGAATCCCCTCCGCGGTGTCGTGCGTGGCGGCGCCCCAGCTGCGGGCGTAGATCCCGACCGGCGGCGTGACATCCCGTGTGGCAACGCCGAATTGGCAATGCGTGTAGCTAAAGGTCTTGTTCACTGTCAGCCCTCTCCCTTGCTCAACGATGTCGTCGGACGTGCACTTCGTGCTGCAGCCGGCTGGCCGGCGAGCATGACCACGGCCCCGGTGATTGCGACGAGTACGGCGCTGGTCCCGGCGACCACGAACGCAAGCTGGGTGCCGCCGCGTGCGGTGAGCCAGCCGGCGAGCAGGCCGCCGAGCGGCGCCCCGCCGAGGAACGCGAACATGTAGAGGCTCGCCGCCTGTCCGCGCAGATGCTCCGGCGCAGCGAGCTGTAGCGACGCGAGCGCGCTCGCGCCCCAGAGCAGATAGCAGCCGCCGGTCAGAAAGAGCAGGATGCAGACCGGCACGAGGCTCGTCTGCGGGGCGAGCGCGAGCTCGAGCACGCCGAAGCCGAGCGCGCCGCCGACGAGCAGGCGAATGCGCGCCTTGCCGAGGGTGGCGAGGAACAGCGCGCCGCAAAGAGCGCCGGCGCCGAAGACCGCCGCGATCAGGCCGAACACGTCCGCGTCGGCGTCGAGTGTGTCCCCGGCGAGCAGCGGGAGCAGGACGTCGAAGTTGAACGAGATCGTGCTCAGCGCGAGCACCGTGAAGAAGGCCACCGCCACCCTGCGCGAGCGGCGAACGAACGAGAGCATCACGCGGATGCTCCGGCGGAATCCGGTCTGCACCTCGGGCGGGACGTACGGCCGCAGCTCGCTGACCCGCATCGCGAGCAGCGCGATCACGACCGCGAGGTAGCTGGCGGAGTTCACGGCGAATGCGACGCCGACCCCGGCCAGGGCGACGACGAGCCCGCCGAGCGCCGGCCCGACGATGCGCGCGGTCGTCCCCAAGGCCGAGCCGAGCGCGACCGCGTTCGGCAGGTCGTCCTTCCCCACGATCCGGAACACGAGCGTGTGCCGGGCCGGGTTGCCGAGCACGAGGACGAGCCCCTGGAAGGTCGCGATCACGTACACCTGCCAGAGCGCGACGGTGTCGGTCAGCGTCAGGACGGCGAGCGTTCCGGCAGCGAGGATCGAGAGCGACTCCGTGCACGAGCAGCAGCCGGCGGACGTCGAAGCGGTCGATCACCGAGCCGACGGGCAGGCCGAAAAGCGTCACCGGCAGGAGCTGGGCGAGGGCGAGCGTTCCGACGGCGAGCGGCGACCCGGTCAGGTCGAGCACGAGCCAGTACGCAGCGATCTGCTGCATCCACGTGCCGACGAACGAGACGCCGTAGCTGACGAAGTAGAGCCGGTAATTCCGGTGCTTGCGCAGGCTCGCGAACGTCCGTCCGCCCAGCCACGCAAAGAGGCTCACGTCAGGCGAGCTCTTGCGGATCGATCGGCTGGCCGATCGTGAAGAGACCGTCGCCCGCCTCTGTTGCCGGAATCGAGCGGATCACAGCGAGCACGCCGTCGAGCGGCGCGCGCAGCACCTCGGGCGGCCGGGCGGGCGTGTCCGGGAACCAGAGGCGCGCGACCGGGTCGCCTGCCCGCACCGGCGCGGGCGGCTCGAGCAGGCCCTCGAAGATCCCGTCCTCCGGGGCGATCACGTAGTTGGCGGGATCGCGTCCGTCGAGGATCACGGCATCGGGCTTGCCGAGCGAGGCCCGCGTCTGCACCTCGCCCTCGAGCAGGCCGACGTGCCGGAGCACGTTCGTCAGGCCGCTCCAGGCGAGCTCGTGCACGGCGGCCGGGACGCGGCCGCCGCCGCCGAGCTCAGTCGTGATCACCAGCTTGCCCTGGCCCTCGGCCTCGACGGGCAGGAGGCCCGTGCCGTTCACGTCGATGTAGAGGAAGTGGTAGTCGGAGTTCCACGCCTGCATCCCGGCGAGCATCGCGCGGCGCTGCTCGGCGTCGTCGACGACGTGCATGTGCGAGCAGGGCACGAACCAGGCGGTGCGCCCGCCGGAGTGCATGTCGATCACGACGTCCGCGGGCGGGAAGAGGAAGCGAGTGAGGTAGTCGGCGAGCTGCTCGTTCGGCGGCCCGTCCGGCGAGCCGGGGAACGAGCGGTTGAAGTTCACGCCGGAGGGCCACAGCCGCGTGTTCGCCTTCGATGCTCCGGTCGACAGCACGGGGATGACCGTGACGCGCCCGGAGACCTGCTCCGGCTCGAGCTCCTGGATCAGGCGCAGCGCCGCAACCTGACCCTCGTACTCGTCGCCGTGGTTCCCGGCGAGCACGAGCACGTTCGGCCCGTCCCCGTTCGCGATCGACGCGATCGGGATGAAGGTGCTCGCCCAGCCGCCGGTGTTCGTGATCTTCGGGAGCTGCAGCCGGCCGAGCTGCTTGCCCGGCGCGGAGAGATCGATCGTGCAGGAGACCGGCGAGTCCGTCACGCGCGAGCCGTGAGCACCGCCGCGACCGCGGTCTCCGTCGCTTCGAGCAGCCGATCGACGTCCTCGTCCGTGTGCGCGTACGAGAAGTGACTCCGCTTCAGGTTCAAGGGCAGCTCGAAGATCCCGTGGCGCATCAGCTCGCGCCGGTAGCCGATGAACATGTCGACGTCGTTCCGGAGCAGGTCGTCGTAGCTCTCGACCGGCCCGTCGAGGAAGTACGTGACGAAGACCGAGCCGAAGCCGGACACCACGACCGGGACGCCGAGCCGCGCGTAGAGGGCGCGCAGCCCCTCACGGGTGCGCTCGCCGAGCCCGAAGACATGCTCGTGCACCGGCTCGCGCTGCAGCTTGTCGAGCGTCGCGAGAGCGGCCGCGGTCGTCGCCGGGTGCCCGTTGAACGTGCCGGCGAAGAAGGCCGGCTGCCCGGGCGTGGTCGAGAAGAGGTCCATCAGCTCGGCCTTGCCGCCGAGCGCGGAGACAGGCCAGCCGTTGGCCATCGCCTTCCCGAGCGTGGTCAGGTCGGGCGTGACTCCGGCGATCGCCTGGTAGCCGCCGAGGCCGTGGCGGAAGCCCGTGATCACCTCGTCGAAGACGAGCACCGTGCCGTGCTTGGTCGCCAGCTCGCGGAGCCGCTCGAGAAAGCCGGGCTTCGGCAGGACGGCGCCGATGTTGTGCGGGATCGGCTCGAGGATGATCGCCGCGACGTCGTGGTCCGTCAGCGCGCGCTCGACGTCGTCCGCGTCGTTGAACCGGCAGACGATGGTCGCCTCGAGAACCTCGGGGAGGATCCCCTGCGAGAGCGGGTCCTTGCCCCCGACACGGTCGGCTGGCGAGATCACGTTCATCGCCACCGAGTCGTGCCAGCCGTGGTAGCAGCCCTGGAACTTGATCACGTGGCGGCGGCCGGTGACGGTGCGCGCGAGCCGGAGGGCGTGGAAGGTCGCCTCGCTCCCGGTCGCCGTCAGGAGCACCTTCTCGAGCGAGGGCACGACGTCGACGAGCCGCTCGGCGAGCTCGATCTCGACCGGAGTGACGCCGACGCCCATCAGCCCGGCCGCATTCGTGGCGGCCGCGTCGACATCGGGGTCGTTGTGCCCGAGGAGCGGCGGGCCGAAGGCCGAGTGGTAGTCGGTGTAGACGCGACCGTCCGCGTCGGTGAAGGTCGAGCCGCTCGTGGCGGTGACGACGAGGTCCTCGAGGCCGGGAACGCGGCGCTGTCCGCTGTTCACGCCTCCTGGGATCACGGCGGCCGCGCGCGCGGCCAGCCGGCCGGCGGCTTCGGATGAGATCTGGGTCATCGTGCCTCCACGCGTAGGGACGAGAAGACTTCCTCGTCGAGATCGATGCCAAGTCCGGGCGCCGTCGGGACTGCAACGCAGCCGTCCGCCTCGATTGGCAGCAGTTGGTGTGTCAGCTTCGTGTTGATCGCGGTCTCCGCGACGCAGTACTCCTGGAAGAGCGCCCCGGGCAGCACGGCGTTGACGTGCAGCGAGGCGGCTTTGATGATCCCACTCTTCCAGGCGTGCGGCACGAGCGCGACGCCGTGCTCCTCTGCGAGTGCGGCGATCCTCAGCGTCTCGGTGATGCCGCCGCACCGGGTGACGTCGGGCTGGATCAGGTCGACGTGCCCGCGCTCGATCAGCTCGCGGAAGCCCCAGCGCGTCGCGTCCTGCTCTCCGGCCGCGACCGTCAGGTCGACCGCGTCCGCAAGCTCGGCGTACGCCTCGTACTCGTCCGGCTCGAACGGCTCCTCGAGCCAGTACACGCCGAGCTGCTCGAGCTCGCGGGCGACGCGAATCGCAGTCGCCGCGTCCGCGCCGTAGCCGAGGCCGGCGTCGATCAGGATCTCGACGCCGTCGCCGCCGGCCTCGCGCGCGGCGGCGGCGAGGCGGACGTCGTGGTCGGGATCCTTCCCGAGCGGGCCCCAGCCGAGCTTGACGGCCGTGAAGCCCTGCTCGCGGAGCGCCGCGACGGCCTCGGTGACCTCCTCGGTCGTGTCGGGCATCAGCCGGGAGGCGTACGCCCGGATGCGGTCGTGCTGGACCGTCCCGAGCAGCTCGCACACCGGCTTGCCGAGCGCCTTCCCCTTGATGTCCCAGAGGGCGATGTCGATGCCGCTGATCGCATGGATCGCGATCCCGCGGCGGCCGATGAAGATGACGCCGCGATACATCTTGTCCCAGAGACGCTCGATGTCGAGCGGATCCTCACCGATCAGCAGCCCGCGGAGGCTGTTCGCAATCGCGTGCGAGCCCGGAGCGCTGACCAGCGCCGCGACCGCCTCGGGCGCGGAGTCGACTTCACCGACGCCGGTGATCCCCTCGTCGGTGTGGACCAGGATGACGAGATCGTCCTGGCTGCCGTCGGCGATCCCCTCGTTCACGGCAGGTTGCCGCAGGACGACGGCCTCGACATCGGTGATCTTCAAGCACACTCCTCGGCACGGCGCCGGGCGACAAGTAAAAAAGGCCCTGGGGCCAGATTGTCGATCATAGCGAAATTGTCAACAATCCACTAGAGTCGCCTGCGGGCATGAGCGACTCTCCGGTTTCCTGCACGATCGACCTGACGGCAGAGGGGAAGCAGGTCGGCATGCTGCGGGTTCCCCGCTCGTCGAACCTCGCCGGCTGGTCGAATCTCTGGATCCCGATCGTCTCCGTCGCGAACGGTCCGGGACCGACGGCGCTCGTGATCGGCGGCGTCCACGGCGACGAGCCGGAGGGTCAGGTTGCCGCGCTGAATCTGGCACGTGAGCTTCAGCCGGAGCAGGTCACCGGGCGCTTGATCGTCATCCCCTGCGCCTCGCCCGAGGCGTCGCGCGCCTACACGAGGCTGTGGCCGTCGGGCGCGAATCTGAACCGCTCTTTCCCGGGCACTCCGACCGGCCCGGCCGACGAGCAGCTGGCGCACTTCCTCTCCACCCAGCTCTTCCCGATCGCGGATCTGATCGTCGACATCCACAGCGGCGGGCGCAACGCGCTCCACCTGCCGTGGTCGGAGATGCACTGGGTCGACGACGCCGGCCAGCGGCGGCAGATGGTCGACGGGATGCTCGCGTGGAACACCGAGTGGTGCTGCGTCTACATCGACATCGGCGGCACCGGCCTGCTCGTCGGCGAGGCGGAGCGGCAGGGGAAGATCGTCGTCAGCACGGAGCTCGGCGGCGGCGGCCACGTCACCGCGGAGATCCACCGGCTGGCGTCGAGCGGCCTGGCGAACGTGCTCCGGCACTTCGGCGTGCTCGTGGGCGAGGTCGTGCGCCGAGACTCTCCGCCGACGATCCTGATGGCGACGGAGCTCGACAACTACGTGCTCGCGCCCGAGTCGGGTCTCTTCGAGACGCTCGTCGACCTGGGCCAGCGCGTGCGGGCCGGCGAGCCCGTCGGCCGGATGCACTTCCTCGAGCGAGTCGACCGGGAGCCGGAGACGGTGTACGCCAAGACCGATGGGATCGTCTGCGTAGTGCGCGCGGTAGCGACCACCGAGCAGGGCGACAACATCGTCGTGGTCGCCCGCGAGGCAGACCGAAAGGAGCTCGAATGACTCTTGCTGCCGGCGTCGCGCGGGTCGACGTCACCCCTCCCTCTGGCCTTCCGCACGGCTGCTGGTCTGCGCGAACCGGCCTCGCCGAGGGAGTCCACGAGCCGATGATCGGCCAGGCGCTCGTCCTCGACGACGGACGCAACGCGGTCGCGATCGTCGCCGTCGATCTCGTCTTCGCCGGCGCGGACATGACGGCCGCGGTCCGGGACCGCGTTCAGAAGCTGACCGGTATCCCGCCCGAGGCGGTGCTCGTGAACGCTGCGCACAACCACAGCGCACCGAGCGTCTCGCGCGGCTCCACCGTCGCCGGGCTCGCCGACACGGGCTCGTTCGCGCCGTGGGTGGAGTCCTTGCCCGACCTGCTCGCCGGTGCGGTCTACGCGGCGTGGCGCGGACGGCGGCCGGCGCGCGTCGGCTCGGCAAGCGGCCGCGCACCCGGAGTGAGCGTCAACCGGGTCCGGCCGCGAGCGGCCCGTGGACGACAGCGTGCCGGTGCTGCGGGTCGACGCTGAGGACGGAAGTCCGATCGCCGTCGTCGTGAGCTTCGCCTGCCATCCGACGCTGATCGGCGGCGAGAGCCTGCTCTGGAACACGGACTTCCCGGGCCCGCTCCGCGAGACCGTCGAGACCGGCCTGCCGGGCGCCGAGTGCATCTTCCTCCAGGGCTGCGGCGGCGACATCGCCGCCTGGGACTTCTGGTTCGGGAACCGCGAGGCGCGCCCGCACGGCTTCGAGGCGCGCGACGATCTGGGCCGGGCGATCGGCGCGGCGGCGCTGGCGGCGCTCGAGGGAGTCGAGACGACAGCCGATGTGGAGCTCGGCGCGGCGTCGACGCCGCTCGAGCTGCGGCGCCGGAGAATCCCCTGGGACGTTGCCGAGCTCGAGGGCAGGCTCGAACAGCTCGCGCGGGAGCCCGACCCCGAGTTCCCCGAGGCGTGGCCGCCGAGCGTCCACACCGCAACGTCGGCGCAGGACTTCCCCGTTCTGTACCAGCGCTCGGCGCTCAAGATGTACACGGACATGGCGAGCCGACCGGATGAGCCCGTCCCCGCCGAGCTGCAGGTGCTGCGGATCGGCGACGCGGCGATCGCCGCGAACCCGTTCGAGCTCTTCAACGAGTGCGGCACACGGATTCGCGAGGACAGCCCCTTCGACACGACGTTCGTGCTCGGCTACACGAACGACTACGCCGGTTACCTGCCGGCGAGCGAGGACCTCGACCTCGTGTCCGGCGTCGAGCTCGACGACGTCCTCGACCAGGACCGCTACCGCTGGGCCTACGGGATCACGAGCTCGAACGTCGACCGCGGCGAGGTCGACCGAGTCATCGACGAGAGCGTGGGATTGCTCCGCGGCGTCGCATGAAGATCACCGCCGTCGAGACGCACGTCTGCCACGCCCGGATGCGGAACTGGGTGTTCGTCCGCGTCGTCACCGACGAGCCCGGGCTGTACGGCTGGGGTGAGGCGACGCTGGAGTGGCACACCCGCGCAGTCGTCGGCGCCGTCGAGGACATCGCGGAGCTGATCGTGGGCGAGGATCCGACCCGGATCGAGCACCTCTGGCAGATGATGTTCCGCCAGCACTTCTGGCACGCGAGCGGGATGGTGCGGGGCACGGCGATGAGCGGGATCGACATCGCGCTCTGGGATCTCCTCGGGAAGGTGCACGGTGTCCCCTGCCACCAGCTCTGGGGCGGGCGCGTCCGCGACTACGTGCGGCTCTACGGCCACCTGGGCGGCGGCAAGATGGAGGACTTCTACGAGAGCGACGAGCCGCAGCGCTTCGCCGAGCTTGCGAGCGCGATGGTCGAGAGCGGGTTCACCGCCTTCAAGACGATGGCGGTGCCGCCGACGATGCCGCTCGAAGGGCTGGCGCCGATCCGGCACGCCGAGGCATGTGTCGCCGGGATGCGCGAGGCGGTCGGAGACGACATCGACATGATGGTCGACTGCCACGCACGACCGAGCCCGCGCATGGGCCATCTGTTCGCAGCCGCGCTCGAACCGTTCGGCCTCTACTGGCTCGAGGAGCCGTGCTGGCCGGAGCGGGCCGACGACATCGCCGCGATCCAGCGCTCGGTGAAGACGCCGATCGCGACCGGTGAGCGCCTCGTCGGAGTGCAGGGGTTTCGCGAGCTGCTCGAGAAGGGTGCGTGCAGCGTGCTCCAGCCGGACATCACTCACTGCGGCGGCCTCACCGAGGCTCGCCGGATCGCCGCGCTCGCCGAGACCTATCGCGTCGCGCTGGCTCCGCACAACCCGCAGGGCCCCGTCTCCACGGCAGCCTCGATCGAGCTTGGCCTGGCGACGCCCTCCTACGTGATCTGCGAGGCGGTCACCGCGGATGTGCCCTGGCGCTACGAGGTCGTCACCGAGTCGCACCGCATCGACCCGAAGGGCATGCACGCCTACCCGAGCGAGCGGCCGGGCCTCGGGATCGAGATCGATCTCGACGTCGTTCGCGCGCACCCGTTCGAGCCCGAGCTTCCCCAGCGGGTCTTCTACGCCGACGGCAGCGTCGGAGACTGGTAGGCGCACGGTGAGCGACCAGCGTTTCCACGGACGAGTCGCGCTCGTCACCGGCGGGTCGAGCGGGATCGGGGCTGCTGTCGCCGGGCGCCTCCTCGCGGAAGGCGCCCGCGTCGCGTCGCTCGACCTCGCCGAGCACGCACCGGACGGTGTGCTCGGTCTCGCCGGCGACGTGAGCAGCTCCGCGGATGTCGAGGCGGCGGTCGCCCGCGTGACGTCCGAGCTCGGCCCGGTCGACGTCCTCGTGTGCTCGGCCGGGATCACCGGCGGCTCGCTGCGCACCGTGGACGTGGACGACGACGAGTGGCGGCGCGTCTTCGCGATCAACTCCGACGGGGTCTTCTTCTGCAACCGCGCCGTCGTCGGCGGCATGACCGAGCGCGGCTACGGGCGGATCGTGAACGTCGCCTCGATCGCCGGCAAGGAAGGCAACCCGATGGCTGCCGCCTACTCCGCCTCGAAGGCCGTCGGTGATCGCTCTGACCAAGGCGATCGGCAAGGACCTGGCGGGTACCGGCGTGCTCGTCAACGCGATCGCGCCCGCGGTGATCGAGACACCGCTTCTCGCCGGCATGTCGGAGGAGCACATCCGCTACATGGTCGAGAAGATCCCGATGGGCCGCCTCGGCAGCGTGGACGAGGTCGCGGCGCTCGTCTGCTGGCTCGCGAGCGAGGAGTGCTCCTTCTCCACCGGGGCGACCTACGACATCTCGGGCGGCAGGGCCGTCTACTGAGCGAGCGCGTCCTGATCACCGGGGTGCTCGGCTGCCTCGGCGTCGTGGGCTGCGAAGGCAGTGCTCGAGGACGGCGACGAGCCGGTCGGCTACGACCTCGGCGACGCGACGCACCGGCTGGAGCTGATCCTCACGCCGGAGGAGCGCGAGCGGCTGACGCTCGTGCGCGGCGACATCACCGACCTCGACGCGTTCGCCGGCACGCTCGACGAGCACGAAATCACGCGCGTCGTGCATCTCGCCGCGCTCCAGGTTCCCTTCTGCCGCGCCGACCCGGCGCTCGGAGCGCGGGTCAACGTGGTCGGCACGGTCAACGTCTTCGAGGCGGTCAAGGAGCGGCTCGACCGGATCCCGGGCGTCGCCTACGCGAGCTCGGCAGCCGTCTACGGGCCGGGCGATCCTTCGCCGGCGCCGGAGAGCGGCGGCACCGCGCCCGCCACGATCTACGGCGTCTACAAGCTCGCGAACGAGGGCACCGCGCGGCTCTACCAGGCCGAGTCCGGCGTCCCCTCGATCGGGATCCGGCCCTACGTCGTCTACGGGCCCGGCCGGGATCAGGGGATGACCTCCGACCCGACGCAGGCGATGGCAGCTGCGGCTCGCGGCGAGGGCTTCGCGATCGGCTACGGCGGCGTCGCCCAGTACGACTACGCGCCCGCCGTCGGCCGCGCCTTCGTCCGCGCGGCCTCGGCGCCGGCCGGCGCAGTCGTCGCGAACTTCCCCGGCGTCAGCGCTTCGATGGGAGAGGTCGTGGCGGCGATCGAGGCCGCGGCACCGGAGATCGCCGGACAGATCAGCTGGCAGGAGACCCCGCTCCCGTTCCCGGCGGAGGTCGAGGCGCACGCGCTCGAGGAAGCGATCGGTTCCCTGCCGCAGCCGTCTCTCGCCGAGGGCGTCAGCGAGACGATCGAGCTGTTCCGCGCCTCTTGACCGCCCGCTGACCGTTCGAAATCGCAAAGCGCGGCATCATGGATGCATGAAGCAGTTCGGATTGACAGTTCTGGTCGCCCTGGCCGCAGTGGCGCCGAGCTCTTCGGCCGCGACGTCTCCGAATCTCGTCACGCTTCGAGCAAACCGGTGGGTTTGCGAGCATCGAGCGCGGGCTCGCCGTGCGGACCTCGGGGACCGTCGTCTCCGACGGCCTGCCCGTGACCGCGACGCACCTGAGCTCGAAGCGACTCATCGCGTTGCGCACCGCCCTTCGCCAGGCGCGCTGGGGGTCGCTCGAGCGGCGCTACGAGTCTGACGTGCCGATCGCGGACGGTTACGTCTACCGGATCACGTACGCCGGCAAGACGGTCAAGATCGAGCAGGACGCGAAGCTGCCGGCGCGGCTGGCTCGGCCGTTCTCGCTCCTGCGCGCGCTCGGCGGCATCACGGGATAGCTTCGGGGGGCCGTCGCCGGCCCCCCGAGTGCGATTCAGCCTGTGGCCGCGACCGCTAGTGGTCGTGTCGTCGGCCGCGGATGTGCTCTTCGTCCGCGCCTTTCACCTTCGGCTCGGCGGAGAGCAGCTCGACCTCGGCAGCCCGGACGTCGGTGTTCCGCGCCGGCAGCCCAACCGTCCCCGTCGACGTCAACGAGGTGACGCGACAGTCGGTCGAGTAGGTCGGGTCGTTGTCCTGCTCACCCTGGTACGACCGCTGCCCGGAGCACTGGTTCGTGCGAACGCGGAACAGCACGTGCGTCGCCGTCGTCGTCGGCACCTTCCACGCCCGCATGATCAGATCGGGTGCGATCGGCCTCGGGTTCACCGACGGGAACGCATCGTCCTCCGAGCCGAGCACGCGCTTCCAGCCGGCTGCGCCGGCCGGGTCGCACGTCGTCTTGCCCGCGTCGCAGGCGAGAAGATCGAACGACCGCAGGGCCGTGAACCGGTTCTGACCCGGGCCGAGCAGCGCACTCACCTTGACCACCCTGAACGTCTGCCGCCCGGCGAGCGTGATCAGCACCTGACGTCCGGCGACGTCCGTGGTGCCGATGCTCGTCCACTGCGTTCCTTCCGTCTCGTCGATCAGGTTGGCCTGATCGGTTCCGTCCCCGGTCGCCGTCGCGCCGGCCGTGGTCGACGCGACGTTGCGCGGGAACTCGATCGTCACGACCCGGTTCTCACCAGGCCGGAGGTCGTCGATCCGGAACCGGACGTGGCCGTAGCCGGGAGCGCGGGCGACGAAGTTGTAGCCGGCGCCGTTGTCGTCCCCGTGCCTGTTCTCGCCGTCCTGGTCGGTCCCTTGCCGTGGTCGTTCCGGCCGCCCCGCAGGTTGTGGCCGTCGCCGCGGCGATCGTGTGTCGCCACGAAGAGGGCCGTCGCGTCGAGGTTCGAAGGAGTCACGGCCGGGTCGTTCGCCGCGATCGTGTCGGCGATCTGGGTGATACGCGCCTCGTAGTCGCCGACGTAGACCGTGGCGTCGACCGGAGCGCCGTGACCCGGGCTGTCCTGCGTGACCGCCTTGAACGTCACGGTCGCGTTGTTCTCGTCCGGAGAGGAGAAGTCCGGGATCGGGTTGTCGTCGTTGGGGCCGGTGGTCGTTGCGAACTGACCGAAGCCCCGTTCGGCGAAGCCGCGCCAGAGGAGATCCTGGTTGGCACCGCCGAAGCGGGTCTGGTCGGCGGCGAGAATCGCGTTTCGCGCGTCGATCAGAGTCGGCGCCGTGGGCATCAGCAGCATGGCGTCGAAGTAGAGCTGTATCCACCGGCGATCGCCTGGACATTGAGTCGCCGGCAGCTCCCCGATCGCGCACCTGCGGTCGACCGAGGTTCCGTCTGCCGGATACCGGTTCAGGAACAGCTGCCGGAGCGTGTAGTTCGTCGCGATCCAGATCTCGCCGTCCGCGTGAACCTCCTGCCCCGTCAGGTCGAACTCGTAGTCGCCGAGGTTGAGCGAATTGACGTGCGGGTTCTCGTCCGGGCGAGGGGAAGTCGCCGCTCATCGGCCAGTTCATCGCGTAGTCACGGATCCCGGTGTCCGGGTTGCCGGTCACGTACGGCACCCTCGACGAACGGATTGATCCCGCTGACCGGGACGTCGTGGTTCGAGTTCAGGTACTGCGTCGCATTCAGATCGCCGAAGGCCTCGCCCATCGCACCGGCGTGGTCGCCGCTGCGACGGAAGCCCTTTCCGATCATGCGGTTCTCGATCATGTGGCCGAACTCGTGACCGATCACGGACATGTCGTAGTCGCCGTCGACGCACGGCGCGTAGAACGAGCCGGCGATCGGCTGCCAGAGGAACATGTTCGTCACGGACGGAGTTCCGTCCCGCTGAGTGTTCATGTTCGCGTTGTCGCGCCCGGCGAATCCCGGGAATCCGCCCGTGATCCCGCCGGCCTGTGCGTTCCCGGTCACCGGGTCGTTGCCGAGGAACGGCGGCGGCGTGCCGAAGTTGTTCTGCTGCCCGTTCCACGCCGCCTCGGTGAAGCCGAGGTAGTACGCGAAGTCGTGCAACCGGTTGTGCATCGCGAAGAGGTTCGCGACCGCGGCCGAGATGTCGTTCCCGGTTCCGGCTCGCGGTTGACCCGTGGCCTGATCGACGAGGTTCGCCGGGTCGCACTTCGAGGTGAACCAGACGTTCGTCCACGGGTAGACGTAGTCCCGCGTTGCGCTCGTGGGCTGGAAGAGCGTGCCTGCGGGGCGCGGCGGGTTGTTGGACGCGGTGATCCACTGCTCGCGTGAGTTCGCGTTGTTCCCTCGGGTCGTGAACGTCGACGGGCCTGCAGGATTCGTCTGGTCCCACGGCATCGAGACTCCGGCCTGGTTCGCCGGATTGCCGACGGTCCGGTCGCAGCCCGAGATGGGCGCCCAGCACCAGAGCTCGCGCGAGTCCGTGCTCGGGTAGTCCCACGGAGACGCATTGAGCTGGGACGTGAGCGGGAAGGCAGGGAATGCTTTCCAGGTCGGATTGTCGGTGGCGTTGTCGACGGTGTTCGTGCGCGCCAGGATCTGGCCGCTCGAGGCGTCGACGGTCTGCGCATAGCCGAGATCGTCACCGTCGACGATCAACGTCTGGAAAGCTGCGCGCGCCTCGGTGCCCGGCACCGGGAACGCCGCCTCGCGAACGGACTGCGGCTCGTCGAAGCCGTCCACGTCGAGCTCCGTCCAGCCGTCCTCCTGACCTGCGACGCTGACGTCGTCGGCCGAGACCTGCTCGCCGACCGCATTCGCCGCCTGGACCCACGCCTGCTCGGGTGACAGCGAGTAGTCGTTCGTGACGGAGTCGTTGCGCGCGAGCGAGGACGACGCGTACGTCACGTTCCAGCCGCCGGCAGCGGAGCCGGCGACGGCGACCGTCACGAGCCCGTCGGGCGCGGCGAGCACGCCGTCGAATGACTGCCCGAGGAGCACTGCATGCCCGCCCCCGTCTGCGAGCGGCGTGTCTCGGACGAGCGTCAGGCTGTCGGCCCCGGCGAGGCCGAAGAGTGAGGCGTTCCGGTCGAGCCAGGTCCGCGCCGCCTCGACGGCGGTGGCAGCCGTGATGCCGGTGGCCAGGTTCCCGTCGAGGTTGTAGACGGACGACGGCGTGCCGAACCGGTTCCAGCTGACCGCGGCGCCCAGTTGCTGCGCCGCTGTTGTCTGCGCAGCGGTTGGCGCGACTTCCGTTGTGCGCGTGTCGAGGTCGGGGAGCCCTGTGTGCAGACCTTCGATCTCGACTGCTCCGCGGGCCGACGAAACAGCCGCGAGCAGAACGACTGCCAACCCCGCGAGAGCAATGGCTCGCAGGGCGCGTGTCGTGCTTACCCTCTCCATCCTTCCCCCTTTGCGTTTGCGACAGTGACGAGTGAGCGTGTATCGCCGCAGGGAGTGCTTCTAACCTCAGAGGGGCCCGGTGAAACGTCGCCCGGTTCCCCCACTTCCGGGTGCTTTAGCCTCGCCGGGCTGACGTCGATGTCGAAGGGGAATGGCGGCAGCGGACGGGCACCGCCTCGCGGCCCGGCCCCTCTCAGGCCACGAGCAGCGCTTCGAGCGCCAGCATCGAGGCCGTCGATGCACACAACGCGATCGCCACCGATCGCCTCGAGCTCGTCTCGAGGGCGTCAGGCAGCACTTGCGCGATGACCATCCAGAGCATCGCGCCACCGGCGAAGCCGAGCCCGAGAGGAACCAGGCCGTCGAAGAAGGCGACGAACAGGAAGGCCGGTACGGCGACCAGCGGCTGGGGCAGGCTCGAGAAAACGCTCCACCCAGCGGCCCTCAGAACACTGATCCCTTGTGGCACGAGCACGAGACTGATCGCGAGGCCCTCGGGAATGTTGTGGATCGCGATCGCGACAGCGGTCACGGCGCCCAGCGATTCACCGCCGCCGAACGCGACGCCCACGCCGATGCCCTCGGCGAACGAATGCACGGTCATCACGCCGACCAGCAGGAGCGCCCTGCGGGCGTCCGCCGCTGCGAGTTCCTCGAAATGCACGTCCTTCCGTCCAGCGAGCCGCCGCGACGCCCACGCGACGAAGAGAACGCCCACGACGGCACCGCCGGCCAGACGCAGGGCGCTTTCTCGCACTCCCTCGTAGAAGAGAAGCGCGCTGGCGGCGAGCATGAATCCCGCTGCAAGAGCACTGGCGACTCCGATCCACGAGCGGGCGATCTGCCCGACGAAGAGAAATGGGACAGCGCCGAGACCTGTGGCGAGCGCAGTCGCAAGCGCCGCGACGAAGACCGCTAGCGCGCCGGGCTCGTCCATCTCTCCCTGATCTCCTTCACGCGAGGCCGAGGGCAGCGGCTGCCGCCCTCGGTTGGGCACGAGTGGGGAGGTTAGGCCGTTACCGCCGGCTCGTGCCGTGCGTGGCGCCTGGTGAACGGCGCCCATTCGTAGCGGCCGAGACGCCGAGGGCCTGCCGGAGCAGGCCCTCGCGCACAACCGGTCGAGCTCGGACTAGCCGGCGTCCGGGCGGTTCGGGTCGTTGATCCAGTCGAGGACCGGCTGCCGGTCGAGCCGGTAGGAGAAGTCCAGGCCCTTGCATTGCGCGTTCATCCCAAAGGATGTGACCGCAGCGATCGTGCGGGTGCCCGCGAAGAAGATCGGGCCGCCGGAATCGCCGTTGCACGTGCCACCCTTCCCCTGTGACGCGTTCGCGGTCGTCTTCAGGTTGTACGTCGTGACCGGCGCCTCCCAGTTCACGAGGTACGCCGAGGCGGTCAGCCGTTCCCGGAACGAGACCGGAACCGGATCCTGATCCGAGAGGCCGTAGCCGCTCGAGACGAACCCCAGGTCCTTTTTGGACTTGGTCGCAGCGATGTACCGGTCGACGGCGCCGGCAGTGGGCAGCTGGCCGTACGTGCCGGACGGCGTGATGTAGGGCGCGTCGAGGACGACCACACCGGCGTCGAGGTGGTTCGGGTACCCCTCGAAGTCGTGGAAGCCGTAGTTGTCGGCGACGCTGAACGTGCGAGAGAACGGCTGGTTGGCAGCGTTGCCGCCGGTGTACGGATAGCCGGTCGCTTCGTCGCCGCCGAGCCCTCCGAATGCCGCCGGGCTGTAGTTCGGCGCCGCCGCCTGCTGGAAGTAGACGCGGCCCGAGTCGACGCCCTCGGTGCAGTGCCCCGCCGTGACGACGGTGACCCTGTCGGAGAGCAGGCTGCCCGAGCAGCGATGGCTGAAGATGTCTCCGTTCGCATCTGGTGCGGTGTAGAAGACGAGCAGGCCGACGAAATCGTTCTTGAAGTCCTTGCTGTAGTTCCCCGTGATCGCTCCCGCCGAGCCGGCGAAGGTCACGAGCGCCGCAGCAAGTGCTGCGAGCAGCGCGAAGCGCTTCAGCATTCTTCTTCCCCCTGAGTAGTTTGCAAAATGCGTTTGCAAAGGTACTCGAAGGTTTCCCCGATGTCTACGCAGCCGGAATCGTCGGCTGGAGCGACCTCTCCGCTGCAGGCCCCCGGCGGTAGCCGAAGCGGTAGCGCCCGAGCGTCTCGCGGCGACGCGCGAGGACGAGGTAGTGGACTGCGCCGAGCGGCGGCATGATCAGGATCTGGACGAGCGAGTAGAACGGGAAGACCAGCATCCAGGGCGAGAGCACCTGGAGGTTCGAGATCGCGGTGACGAGGACGTAGGCCAGGAGCACGAGCGGCAACGTGGAGATCAGGCTGTGGAGGTCGATCAGCGTCCACCACTTGAAGTAGAGCGAGACCCAGATCACGGCCAGGTAGTAGCTGGTCAAGACGGGCAGGTGAAGCAGGTTGCGATCGATGTTGATCCATTGGTGGCGGAACGTCCCCGCCCACCACAGGCGGCGCTGCTTGATCAGTGCCCGCCACGTGTCGGGCGCGTCGGTCTCGACGACGATGTCGAGGTGGTGAATCCGCATCCGGAGCGCGAGAGCGGTGCGGCCGGTTTCGATGTCCTCGCCCGGCGTCCAGAGCGAGTGGTGCGCCATGATCGTCCGCAGAGCGTCGGTGCGAGCGAGGAAGCAAGCACCCGACGTGAGCCAGGGTCGGAAGTGCCGGCCGAGCATCGCCATCTGGTATTCGAGCGCCTGAACCTTCGTGACGACGTTGGTGCGGTTCGCGACGGCGCACTTGATCGAGCAGACCTCCGCTCCCGCTGCGTGCACGGCCGCGACGGCGCGGGCAATGTCCCCGCTTACCGACGTATCGGCGTCGAGTCGCAGGGCGTAGGTCGTCGTCACTTCCGGCAGCGACGCCTTCAGGAGCTTGGCCGGGTTCGGCTCCTCGACGTGGAGGCGGATGACGCGCCAGCCTTCGCGCTCCAGCTCGTCGGCGAAGGCGACCATGACCGGCACGCTCACCTCCAACGCGACCAGCACGTTCGCCTGGTAGCGGAGCAGTTGAGCGCGCCGGTCGAAGTAGCGCGGGTGCCCGAAGAGCGGAACGATGATCGTGAAGTCGTTCGACTCCCGGGCACCCGGCTTGATCGTGCGGCCACCCCACCACGACAGGAGGTTCTGGAAGTCGAAGAGGAGCAGGCAGACCGCCAGGATCAAGCTGATGTGCGCCACCTACGGCCTCGGCAGGATGATCTTCTTGACGATGTGCTTCCGGGCCGGACAGCGGTCGCCGGGATCGCACTGAACGATCGTCGTCTCGACCTTGGTCCCGGTCAGGACGTTCACCCAATGGTGTCCGTGCTTGAGCATGGGAGTGAAAATCAGAGTCAACACCGTGACAACGGTGACGCTCCGGTGATGGGCGCTGTGCAAAACATCCCTTTCTGATTGGCGGCGGCGTCGCGTCCGAGGAAGAGCTTGCGGCGATCCTCGACAACGACTTGCCAGGAGGCATCGGAGGGGACCACTCCGAGCCTAATCCCCCGAAAGACTTGATCCCCCGAAACGAGCGCCTGCCCTCACCGATGCGGCGCGAGCAACCTCAGCCCGAGAGCTGGAACTCCGCCGGAAGCTCATCGGGCTCCTCGGCCGGCTCGAGCTCGACGCGCGCGCGGGCGTCGAAGTAGACGTACGCAGTTGTCAGCGCGACGAACGGCATCGTCACGGCATTGACCACTCCCGCGACGAGGTTGAGCGTGGAGAGCGGGGCGTTCGTCAGGAGGATCAGCAGGGCGCCGACGAGCGGACCGAGGACGAGTGCGAGCGCCGCTCCGAACACGGTGAGCGATGCGACCTTCAGCCAGTGCCCGCGGACGAGACGGCGGCTCCGCCGCAGCGCCTCGATCGCGCGGAGCAACCCTCGAACTCGACCGCGAAGATGGCAAGCGACCAGCGAACGGCCAGCCAGATGCCGATCGGGACGAGCAGCACGGAGCTCACGAGGAGCGATACCGCTGCGACCATGATCACGACTGCGCCGAACAACGGCCGCGCGCGGTCGAACGCCAGCCGGTAGGCCCCGAACGGACCGATCCGCCTGCCGCGATCGATCTCCACCATCGCGCGCGCGCTCGCGGCGATGACCAGGCTCAGGCCGAGCAGGGTCAAGGCGGTTCCGATCACGAAGACGAGGAACACGAGCACCCCGCCACTCTCGCCGTCGGTCGAGATCCCCGCGATGCTCGACGCGTGGATGACGATCGCCTGCAAGAGCGTCACGAGCAACGAGATCGGCAAGAGCACGAGGCCGATGCCGAGGAACAGCGTCAGGTGTCCGGCGTACATCCGGGCCGCCGCGGTGACGACTTGACCCCACGAGCGGCGGCGTGCCAGGCGGAGCGGCGCGGTCGGCCGCCACGTCGCGCGGGAGAGCCCGAAGCAGAATGAGCACCAGGAGCGCTCCGAGGGCCAGCAGAACGGGAAGCGGCTCGTCGACCAGCCCGCCGCAGAGCGGTCGAGCCCCTACCGATCGCGCTGCAGAAGAAGTCGGTCGTCGTCGTCCCGAGGGCGCCGCCTGCCGGAACCGCGTAGCTCTTGTCCCGCCAGTTCGCCGACACGCTGATCGGCTGGGTCCACGAGGTCTTGAGGTTCGGGCCCGTCGGGCCGTTGAAGAACGCCCTCTGGAACTCACCCCAGCGTCCCTCGAACCCGATCCACGGAAACAGGGTCGCGCGCTTCGCCTGGATCGCTCGGAATCGTCCGCACGACCGGCTGGATGTCGAAGCTCGGGCCAGTCGTGTCGTCGCAGCCGACGCCCTGTTCGGCCGAGCTGCCGAGGAAGAGCGCGGATTCGTAGAAGTTCGCATGCGATCCGGCCGCGGGGTACACGACCGGATGCGTCCCGTCGACGAGCTCGAGCTTCTCCTCGCCCCACGTCGCCTTCTCCGAGCCCTCGTGCTGGCTGTAGCCGACGGACACCGGTTCGCGGGAGAGCGCCTCGCGGGCGTCGGCGGCGTCGAAGATGAGCTGGATGTTCTCCCAGTCGCCTTCGTGGGTGTTGTTCCAGTCGTTGAAGACGTAGTAGAACCAGAACTGGAGCGCGAGCTGGCCCGGGAAGTCCGCGTCGGTGGCCACGTGCGCATAGACGGCCGGCGCCTTGCCCTCGGTGATGCGGTCCGCCCACCGCTCGTAGTCGCACCCCGGATCGAGGGCGCTCCCGGGGAAGTCCAGGTGGTACTCGTAGAGGTTGCTGGACAGATCCTTCGCCGAGGGGCCGACCTTGATCAGGTCTCCAGGTCCCCACGGGCCACGGAGAGCAACGGTCTGCTCGTCGAAGAGAAGGTCGACGTTGATCGGCTCGTACGACTCGCCGTACCCGCAGTCCTGGGCCTGCGCGACCAGCCGCACGACCGGGGCGTAGCGCTCCGCGAGCGCCGTCTCGTCCGCGAGGTCGGCCGCCGCGGACGGCACCGCGACGAGCGCGAGCGCGGCAACGAGGACGTAGAGCAGGGGGCGCGAGCGTGCGGGCACGTCCGCGATTGTTCCACGGCCGTCGCCGGGCCGGGCTACGGCTCCGGCTCGGACGCGAACAGATCCAACCCAACCGCCTGAAGGCTTGACGGGCGCGTCACGCGAACGGCAGACTCAGCGGATGCCCGTATCGGCCTTGAATTCCATGGGCACCGACGTTTCGGAAGCGCTCGAGCACATCAACATCCCGAGCTACGTCATCGACGACACCGGCGTCATCCGCTGGATGAACACTGCAGCCCGCCGGATCGTCGGCGACGTCAGCGGCCGCCAGTTCACGTCTGTCGTTGCCCCGGAGGAAACGCGGCGGGCGCGGGAGGTCTTTGCGCGCAACCTGCTCGGGACCGCGCCGGTCACAGACTCGGCAGTGGTGCTCGTCGACAGCTCGGGCGCTCGCGTCGGGGTCGAGATCAGCTCCGTCCCACTCAGGCGTGGCGGCCGCGTGGTCGGCGTCTTCGGTCAGGTCTCCGACGTGCTGGAAGAACCGCAGGGGCACCCGGAGCTGTCCCTCACTCCCCGTCAGGCAGAGGTTCTGCAGCTGCTCGAGCGCGGCCGCTCGACCGATCAGATCGCGGAAGAGCTGCACCTGAGCCGCGAGACCGTGCGCAATCACATTCGCCACCTCCTCCGCGCCGTCGGCGCGAGCTCACGGCTCGAAGCGGTGGCGGTCGCTCGCGGCGAGCGGCTCGCCACGAGCTGATTCGGCGCCACAGTCGGAATTGACACAACCGCGTCAACCGAGCCGAGGTTCCTTTCGGCCACCCTGTCGATGTGGAACCCGTGACGGCCGAGACGAGCGAGATGATCTTCTTCGAGATCCCGGCGTACGTCGATGTCGAGCAGTTCTGCGCACGCATCCGGCCCCGCTGGCCCGGGTGGAAGATGCTCGATGTCGACGTCTGGCTCGTCGGGGCCACGGTCAAAGTCGACGACTCCGATCTCGCCGTACTTCTGCGCGCGGTGGGAGACGCCATCGCCGAGCTGGAGCTGCTGGCGATCCGCTATTGCGTCGACGGTCGCTTCTACGTCATGGGTGGGCCCCGTGTCGAGGCCCCCACTGAAGCCGCAGCCCCGGTTCCGGATCAGCAGGCCGTGTAACCGGTCAGAACGACCAGATCACCGGGACGAGCAGCACGGCGACGGCCGCGAACAGGATCAGCAACGGCAGCCCGAGCTTCCAGTAATCCCCGAACCGGTAGCCGCCGGGCCCCATGACCATCAGATTCGCGGGCGTTGCGACCGGCGTCAGAAACGCGGCGGACGACGCGACACACACCGCCATCAGGACCGGCTTGGCAGAGACGTCCAGCTCGGACGCGGCCGACACCGCGATCGGGATCACGATCAGCGCCGTCGCCATGTTGCTGATCAGCTGGCCGAGGGCGAGTGTGAGCAGGACGAGCCCGAGGAGGAGGGCATGCGGACCTGAGTCGCCGACCACGTCCACCAGTCCTTCCGCGAGCGTGTTGGCGGCGCCCGTCTGAACCATCGCGGTCGAGAGCGGGATCATCCCGCCGACGAGGATGACGGTCGTCCAGGCGATCCCGCGATATGCCTCATCGACGGTGAGCACCCCCGTGAGGACGATTGCACCGGCGGCGAGCAGCCCGGCCACCGCCGGCGGCACCGCGCCCGTGGCGAGCAGGATCACCATCCCGGCGAGGATCACAAGCGTCTGCTTCGCGCCCGGCCCGAGCGGGACCGCCTGCCGTCGCACGAGCGCAGGGTCGTCGACCACGAGCACGTCCGGGTCGTCGAGGTGGTACTCGAGCGCTCCCCAGGAGCCCTGCAGGAGCAGCGTGTCGCCGACAGCGAGTTCCGTGTCGCCGGACCGTTCCTCGCCCTTGCGCTGCACCGCGAGCACGACGAGATCGCCGCTCTCCGTCACCATCCCGGGGAACACGGTTTCGCCGATCAGGAGGGACCGCGGCGGGACGACCACCTCCGCCACACCCGACTGCCGGCTGACGAGCGTGTCGGGGTCGTCGTCCAGCGCGTACTGATCGACGAGCGTCCGGGCGAAGTCGCCGAAGTCCCGCTTCATAGCGCGAGGCTTTCGGGTCGGCAGCAGCCGTTCGCCGAAGAAGACGACGATCGCAATCGTCCCGGCGAGCAGCGGAATGCCGACGAGCGCGAACTCGAAGAACCCGAACCCGCCCACCCCCGCGTCATCCGCATACCCGGAGACGATGACGTTGACCGGCGACCCGGTGAGGGCGAGCAGCGACCCGGCATGAGCTCCGAACGCGAGCGGCATCAGGATCTGGGACGGCGACATGTGGAGGCGGACGGCCATCACGGCGACGACGGGCAGAAGGGCGGCGACGGCGCCGTTCACGCTGATCAGCGCTGTGACCACGGCCACGAGCAGCATCATCAGGACTATCAGTCGCGTACGGCTCTCTCCCGCGCGTGCGATCAGCTCCTGCCCGGCCCAGGCGGTGACGCCCGTCGAGTCGAGTCCTTCGCTGACGACGAACAGCGACGCGATGAAGATCACCGTCGGGTCGCCGAAGCCGGCGAGCGCCTGTTCGAGGTCGAGGACTCCCGTTGCCCAGAGCGAGAGCGCGACCCCGAATGCCACGACCCCGACCGGAAGCTGGTCCCACACGAACACGACCACCACGGCCGCCAGGATCAGGAAGGTGATCGTCGAGTCGCTCACGGAACGGAATCAGCCCCGGATCGTTGGCGTGGGGGCGGCCTACTAGTCGAGATGGACAGGCGAGCCCGGTCCGAGTGGGATCCCGATGAGGTACCAGGCGACGAAGAACAGGGTCCAGACGATCGACAGCACGAGGACGTACGGCAGCATCATCGCGACGACGGTGCCGATGCCCGCGTCCCGCCGGTAGCGCTGCGCGAAGATGATGATCAGCGGGAAGTAGGCCATCAGCGGCGTCACCACGTTCAAAGGCGAATCGCCGACGCGGTAGGCGGCGAGCACCGTCTGCGGTGCGACGTCGAGGCGCAGGAAGAGCGGGATGAAGATCGGAGCGAGGATCGCCCACTTCGCGATCGCCGCCGGCATGATCAGGTCGACGAGCATCGTCACGAGCACGAAGCCGATCAGCAGCCAGACCACCCCGATGTTGGCCTCCTCGAGCCAGTCACCGAGCTTGACGGCCGCGACCTGCGCCATGTTCGAAAAGTTGAAGTACGCGATGAACTGCGCAATCAGCAGGAACAGAAACAGCAGGCTCGCCAGGCCCGCCCACGACTTGGTTATCGACGCCAGCACCTCGTCGCTCGTCCGGATCGTTCCCGCTCCGCGCCCGTAGGCCAGCCCGGCGGCGAAGAAGATGATCGTGATGATCAGGATCAGGCTGTCCATGAACGGCGAGTCGCCGATGATGTCGCCGGTGATCGGGTCGCGCAGCGGTGCGTCGGGGAACACGGTGAGCAGGCCGATCGCGACCACCACGGCGGTGGTCGCGATCAGCGCGTAACGGAGACCCTTCGCCTCCGCCTCGGGCGAGACCTCGGGGCCCTTGTCGGCGTCGAGCGACTCGTCGTCGCTCTCGAGCGCGGGGTCATGCGTGCCGAGGCTTCGCTCGACGATGTACACGGAGACGAGCGTCAGGACGATGGTGACCAGGATCGTCGAGGCGATCCCGAAGTAGAGGTTTGCCGCGAGGTCGATCGACCGCTCAGGGTCGACGAGCGCGCTCGCGTCGTTCGTGATCTCGGTCAGGACGCCGTCGAGCGGCGTGATCAGGAAGTTGACACCGAAGCCGGCCGCCACACCGGCGAATGCAGCCGCCATCCCGGCCAACGGGTTCCGTCCCACGCTCTTGAACGCAGCCGCACCTAGGGGTATCAGCACGAGGTACCCCGCATCCGAGGCAATGCTCGAGAGGACGCCGATGAAGACGAGGATCGGCGTCAGCATCGCTTCCGACGAGACCTTCACGAGCTTCCGGATCAGCGCCCCGATCAGGCCGGCTGCCTCGGCCAGGCCGACGCCGAGCATCACGACGAGGATGATCGCGACCGCCGCGAAGTTGCGGAAGTTGGCGACGAAAGACGTGAAGAGGAAGCGGATTCCGTCCGCGGACAGCAGGCTCTGGATTGCCGCCGTTTCCTCTTTGACCGTGTACTCGCCTTCCTGGACGGACGCGTCCGGCAGGCCGCCGGAAGGTTGCGTGGAACCGCCCTGAACCGTCTCCTCGACGGTGATCGGCGGAGGCTCGACGACCTGGTAGGTGACCTTGATGTCTGCCCAGGCAAGCAGGGCGGAGAGGACGATCACGATCACGCACAGCCAGACGAACAGGATGGCGGGGTTCGGCATCTTGTTCCCGCCGCGCTCGATCGCGCCCAGGATGCGCTGCATCATCGGCGTCCCGCCGGGGGCCGCTTCCGGTGCGCTCGTCACGATCTCACCTTCCTCGCGAAGGTCTCTGCGAGCCGGCCGAAGAACTCCGTCTCGACGGCCACCGCCTTCTCGAACTCGTCCAGCAGCACGCGCTCGTTCGGCGCGTGGATGTTCGCAAAGCCGTCGGTCGTCCCCAAGAGCAGGATCTCCGCATCCGGGGCCGCCTCTTGGAGCGCGCTGACGAGCGGGATGGAGCCACCGGTCGCGACGAACGACGGCTCACTGCCCCAGACCGTCTCGAAGGCGGCGCGCGCGGCCTCGTACGCAGGGCCTGTCGTACTCGCGAAATAGCCCTTGCCGGTCTCGGTAGCCTCGACCTCGAGCGCGATCCCGAACGGCCGCAGCCCTTCGAGGTGCCGGACCAGCGCCGCCTGCGCCTCGGCGGGGTCCTCCTCCGGATGGATCCGAAGGCCGAGCTTGGCGCGCGCGTGCGGCACGACAGCGTTGAGCGCCTTGTCGACGGGCTGCGCGTCGATGCCGGTGACGGTGATCGACGGCCCGGACCAGATCCGCTCGCCGAGGCCGCCGGTCCCGAAGAAGGGCATCCCCGGCACGATCTCGGCCAGGTCGCGGAACTCGTCGTCGCTGTACGAGGCGCCGGTCCACTCCTCGCGGCGCAGGCCGGGCACGGCGACGTCGCCGTTCTCGTCGTGCAGCGAGGCGAGCGCGTGCAGCAGCACGAGCAGCGCATCGGGAGCGGCGCCGCCGAACTGACCGCTGTGCTTTGGGCCGGCGAGCGTCCTCACCTGGACGATCACGCCCGCCATGCCGCGCAGCCCGACGGTCAGGGTCGGAACGCCGGGTCGGAGGCTGCCCATGTCCGCGATCACCATCGCGTCGGCGGCGAACAGCTCCGGGTGCGAGGGCGGATAGGTCGTGAGCGCGCTGCCGATCTCCTCCTGGCCCTCGATCACGATCTTGATCCCGACCGGGGGCCTCCCACCCCAGGCGCGCAGGGCGCCGACGTGCACGAGGATGTTCGACTTCGAGTCGGCGCTGCCGCGGCCGTAGATTGCGCCGTCGCGCTCGGTCGCCTCGAAGGGCGGCGACTCCCATTTTGTCTCGTCGCCGGCGGGCACCACGTCGTAGTGCCCGTACAGCAGCACCGTAGGGGCACCCTCCGGTGCCGGAATCTCGCCAATGATGACCGGCGCAGTCTCCGGCAGGTCGAGCGAGTCGAGCTTCTCGACCCCTGCTTCGCGCAGCAGTCCGACGATCAGCTCATACGTGTCGAGCAGTGGCCGGCGTGGCTCGGGAAAGCCCGCCGCAGAGACCGACGGAATCGCCACGAGGCGCGCGAGCTCGTCCTGCAGCTGCGGCATCAGCGCTGCCACGCGCTCCGCCGTCGGCAAGGTTGCGCCCATGAGCGGCGCGATCTTCGGCCCCGACTGGGTGGCGCAGCGTCACCCCTAGCGGGTGAGCAGCCGCCTGAGCTACCTGTGTCGCCGTTGGAGCTGCCGGTCGGACGGACGAAGCATCTCGTAGACGAGCAGCCCGATGAACGGGAAGATGAGCATGCCGATCGTCCACGCAGCCTGGGCCGACCGGGTTAGATCGTGCCGCCGGAAGACGTCGATCACCGCACGGACCCAGAAGACGAGGAACAGGACGACCGTCGCAATAATGAGGAGCCGGATGATCAATTGAGTGGCTGCTCCGCGAGTTGGTCGAACCGGCCGAACTCCTGCTCCAGCGCCAGCAGCGCGGCGGGGCCGACGAGGCCGTCCGCGGCCACGAAACCGCCGGCGTCGACGATTGCCTCCTTGAGCGTCAGCGCCCAGGTGTGCTCGAACAGCGCGAGCGCAACGGCAGTGTCCGTCGGAATTTCAGCAGCGATCCGGTGGATGTCGGCGTCCGTGTAGCCGAAGAGACTTGCCTCCTCCGCACCGCCTTGCACGGCCGCGAACCGGCGTGCGCCGATCAGGTCGCGCATCGCGCTCCCGATCAGGAGCGCTGCCGGCGGCTCGAAATCGCTCTCCTGCAACGAGGTGATCGACCCGTCGGCGTCCTTGCGGACGAAGAGCAGTCCTACCAGCCGGACGATGCCCTCCTCGCGAAGCCGCTTGAGCTCGGCCAGGATCCGGCCCTCGAACCGATTTCCGTCGAAAGCGAGCATCACCATCTGCAGCGGGGCGGTCATCCTCAGCGAGCGTACCTCTCTGGAGGGGTGGCCGTCACAGGAGCGAGAGCTGGCGGGCTCTCTCGACGGCGTCTCGCCGCCGGCTCACGCCGAGCTTGCGATACACGTGTCTGAGGTGGGTCTTGACGGTGTTGATCGAGAGGTAGAGCTCGGCCGCGATCTCGACGTTCGACATCATCGTCGGCAGGTAGCGCAGGATCGCCTTCTCGCGGTCGCTCAACGGCTCCAGGAGCTGCGGCTGCGTGAGCGAGACCTGCGGGGCGCGCTGGTCGAACGCGGCGATCAGCTCGGCGACGAACGAGCGGTACGCGGTGCCCTCGCGGACGAGCTCGACGAGTGCGATACGTGCGGCCGGGCCCACGCCGAGGAACACCCGTCGATAGTGGTCGGGGGCGGCGAGCGCCAGCGCCTGCTCGAGCGAGGCGCGGGCCTCGGCTCGCTGGCGGAGCTCTCTCCTCGCCAGACCGTCCAGAAGCCAGAGCTCGATCCACGCGGAGTAGCAGGATTTTGGGCCCACGAGCCGGATCCCGGCTTCGGTCGCGGCGCGAGCCGCCTCGACGTTCCCGTCGGCCAGCGCGAGCTTGGCGCGAAGGCATTCCAGCTCGACGAACGAGCCGGTCTCCTGCTCGAGCAGCGCTGCGGCCTCGGCGACATCGCCCCGCTCGGCCAGCAGGTTCGGCACAGCTGCCCGGAACTTTCCCTCCAGATAGGCCGGAACCGCCGTCCCGTTCAGCTCGCCGAGTGCCGCACGGAGGACCCGCAGCCCCTTCGACGCCCCTGCGGGGCCGTCGACCGCAAGGCAGTTCGCGAGGAGAAGCGCCGAGACGGCGCGCGACGAGCGGTCGCCTGCGGCCCGCGCGGCCAGGCCGGCGTGCTCGAAATATGCCTCGGCCGACACGAGATCGTCCCAGTGGAAGTGCGCCCACCCGAGTGCGAGGTTGGCGCCGATCGTCTGGAGCAGGTCACCCCAGCCGTGTCGCGAGGCGAACTCGACTGCCTCGGTTCCGAGCTCCGCCGAGTGCGCCAACCGGCCGCGCACGGCTTGGAGGAGCGCCAGCTGGCTGACGCTGTTCAGATACGCGAAGTGAGCGTCGTCGGCCACTGCGAGCTCGAGCGCTTCCTCGAGGTGGGTCTCGGCGAGGTCCACCTCTCCCCGCGTGAGCAAAGAGGTGCCGAGGTGCGACAACGCCGTCGTCCTCAGCGCGCGTCGTGCGGGCTGGCCCGAGGCCGCGGAAGTCGTGCCCTGCTCCAGTAGCTCGCGCGAACGGCGCTCGAGCGCCTCCATGTCGCCGTCGATCCGGGCCAATGCCATCCGGCCGACGGTGAGCAGAGACTCCGACGACGGATCCGATGCTGTTGCCGCGTCGGAGAGACGAGCACTTCCTTCCTCTCGCTGCCCGCGTTGCACGTGATCGATCGCCTCGAGCACGGCCAGCGTCTGGTAGCTGCGACGCACCTGCGGTGGGATCGTGTCCACCAGCTTTCGGATCGTGCCGGGCGGCTCGAGAAAGGCGAGTTGCGGCCAGGCGTCCGTCGCGACTTCGGCCGTCAGCGGCCAGTCCTCGGCTCCGATGGCGTGCCGGATCCGCTGCGTGACCGTCCCCCGGTCGACACACCACGATGCCACGACGCCGTGCAGCTCCCTGGCCTCGTCAGGGCGCTCGCGCATCAGCTCGGCCTGCAGGAACGACCTGAAGAGGGAGTGATACCGGTACGTGCCGGCCCGTCGTCCGTGCCGGTGGAGGAAGAGATTCCGCCGGGCAAGGTCGGCCAGGACGGCTCCCGCATCGGCCCTCCCACTGAGGTCGGCGGCGAGGTCTGCCGTGAGCTTGTCCGGGAGCGATGTCCGCAGCAGGAACGTCCGCAGATCATCGGGCTGCTGGTCGAGAACCTCGTTCAGGAGGTAGTCGGAGATGGCGCGATCGTCCGCGGCGAAGTCCGCCACGAACCGGTGTGGATCGTCCGTCGACTCGAGGGAGATCGCGGCGAGCCGGATCGCAGCGGCCCACCCCTCCGTCCGCTCGCAGAGCGCTTCGATCTCGGCGTCGGTCAGTTCGTCCGCGACATCGCCGAGCATGTCCTGCGTCTCGTCGACGGTCATCGCGAGCTCGGCCGCCCTGATCTCGACGAGCTGTCCGGAGAGGCGGTAGCGGTCGAGCGGGATCGGCGGGTCGGATCTCGTCGAGAGGACGATCCGCAGCTGTGGCGGAGCGTGCTTGATCAGATGAGCGATGTCACCGAGCGTCGACCGCTCGTCCAGGCTGTGGACGTCGTCCAGGATCAGCACCACGGGCGTGTCGTGCTGCGCTACGCGGTTGATCAGCAGCGTGGCGGTGTCGAGCGGCGTTCGAGCGCCGGTCTCGCCGCTGAGCTCGCCCAGCCCGGGCACGCCCTCCGCGACGGCCGAGGCGATCGCCTGCCACATCCGCGCACGCGCATTGTCCTCCTCGTCCAAGCCCACCCAGCAAACAGGCCCCAGACGCCGCCCTCGTGCCGCCCACTCCGCAAGCAACGTCGTCTTCCCGAACCCCGGCGGCGCAGACACCAGCGTCAGCGTCGACGCGGTTCCCCTGGAGAGCAGCTCATGCAGGCGGGGGCGCGCGATGGCCCGCACGGGCACGCGCGGGGGAAGCAGCTTCGTTGTCGGGAGTGGCGAGACGACGGCCAGCTGCCGGCCCCCTTCTGAGCATCGCTCGTGTGGTTCGTCGTTACCCTGGTGATGACCCCAGTACCAGCACAAGTGTCAAGCGCGTCTGTGCCCGGAACATCACCCGACCAGGGTGAAGTTTCGTCACCTGGTTTCGCGCGATGGTGATGGTGCGAGGAGACGAACATGGCGCCGACAGCGCGATACGAGATTCGGGTCAGCGGACACCTGGACGAGAGGCTCGCCACGAGCTTGCCGCCGCACTTCAGCACGGAGTTTTCGCCGGCGGAGACGGTGCTCCACGGCGAAGGCGTCGATCAGTCGGCCCTACACGGAGTGCTCGACCGCCTCGAGCAGCTGGGCATCGAGCTGCTCGAGGTCAGGCGCTTGCCGGACGAGGACCCGCCGGCGTAGGAAGCCGGTGCACCTCGACGATCTCGAGACCCAGCTCCTGGCAGCGGCGAAGGATCTCGTGCAGGTCGGCGGAGGACTCGACATTGCGCCGGAGGATCGTCTGGGCGGGAGCTGCTTTCGCGCCGGGGTCACCGAGGGCCGCTGCAAAGGCGGGGCTGAGATGCCCGCGCACGCGAATCTCGTAGCTCAGGCGCAACTCGGGAGCACTGCGATTCGTCTGGGTCTCGGCCACTCCGCGACGGTACGTCGTCGCAAGGTGATCGGTGTTCACCCCGTCTGGGTGAATCGCTCTGACCTCGCCTACGCTTCCCGCCCCCGGACGGCGTCGACCGCGTCCTCGACGGTCGGGTACGTCCGGATCGGAGGTCCGTCCGCCACGCCGCGCAGGACGTCGCCGACCTGGCCGATGTCGCGGGCGATCAGCAGTGCGGCCCCGTCGCGCTCGACCTCGGCTGCGAGCTCCGCGAGCATCGTCGCCGCCGTGACATCGATGAACGGCACGGTTTCGGCATCGAGCACGACGGCCTTCGTGCCCGGCTGCGACGCGCGTGTGCGAATCCGTGCTCGCACGGCGTCCGCGTTTGCGAAGAAGAGCCCGCCTTCGACCCGCAGGACGACAACACCCTCGATCGGCTCGTACTCCGGGTGGCGCTCGACGTCCCCGAACTCGCCCATCCTCCCGGGGATCCGTCCGAGCACGGCGACATGCGGACGCGACGCCCGGTACAGGAGCAGCAGCAGCGAGAGGACGACGCCGATGAAGAGCCCCGGCAGCGTGTCGAAGACCAGCACACCGCCGAGCGCCGCGACGGCCGCGATGAAGTCGGCGCGCGCGGCCACCCCGTAGATCCGCTGGAGCCCGGCCGTGTGCAGCCGGTAGAGGCGTATGAGCGCCCGGATGTCCACCAGCTCGATGAGCGCCGCGATCACGACGGCAGCGAGCGTGGCCTCGGGGAGTTGCTCGAACAGACTCGTGAAGAACAGCAGCGTCAGCACGGTGAGCGCCGCGACGACAAGGCCCGACAGCTGCGACTTCGCCCCCGAACCTGCATTGACAGCAGTCTTCGAGAGGCTCCCGTTGACGACCATGCCGCTGGAGAGGCCCGACGCGATGTTCGCCGCTCCGAGCCCGATCAGCTCGCGGCTCGGATCGATCTCGTAGCGGAACTTGGTCGCGTAGGTCTTGGCCGCGCCGACGCCCTCGGCGAAGCCCACGAACATCACGCCGAACGCGACAGCTCCGAGGTCGAGGTAGTCCTCGAGCCCCACGTCGGGAAGGCCGAGTGACGGAAGCCCACCGTCGATGTTGCCGACGATTGCGACGCCGTGCTGATCGAGGTTGAAGACCGCGACTGCGGCGATGCCGAGCAGAACGGCCGCGAGCGATCCTGGGATGGCGGGTGCCCGCTCCTTCAGGATCACGACGAGCCCGAGCGAGAGGAGGCCGACGAGCAGCGTCAGACCGCTCGTGTCGCCGAGCTCGCGCAGCAGGTCCCAGAGCTGCTCGAAGAAGTCGCCGTCGCCCTTCTCGACGCCGAAGAGCTTCGGCAGCTGGCCGACGATGATCGTGAGCGCAAGGCCGATGATGAATCCCTTCAGGACGGGCTCCGAGATGAAGCTCGCGAGAAACCCGAGGCGCAGCAGGCCCGCGACCAGCGCGATCACGCCGACGACCAGGGCGAGTGCGATCGTGAGCGAGAGGAACTCGTCCGTCCCCGACGCGGCGTAAGGCGCCACCGCCGCCGCGGACAGCGCTGCGGTCGCGGCCATCGGCCCGACCACCAGGTGCTTCGAGCTGCCGAAGACCGCGTAGAGGATGAGCGCCCCGGGCGCCGCGTAGAGGCCGACCACGGGTGAGACTCCGGCGATCGACGCGTAGGCCAGCGCCTCCGGCACGAGCACGGCCCAGACGGTCAGCCCGGCGATCGCGTCTCGACGGGCCCAGTCGGTCCGGTAGCCCTTCAGCGAGGTGAGAATCGGCAGGCTCAGGTGCTCGACGATGCGCCATCGGAGAACGAAGGGGCATCACCCCCGATGGGTGAAGCACCTTCACCCGCCCTTGGGCGAGCCTCTCCACCGAGTTGACCGAGCACTTGCCCCGCGCAGCCGCAGCCTCGAGCACGTTCTCCCGGCGTGGCACGCATACCTCGACGTCGAGGCACATCTGGCGGCAGCATTGGCACGCGACTAGCCTGCAATGATCGAGACAGTTCCGAGCGAGTCGAAGGATGTCCCTGGCCCGGCGCCCGCCGAAGGCATGCGCTGGATCCCTGGTGCGACCTTCGCGATGGGGTCGGAGGACTTCTATCCCGAGGAGCGCCCGGTCCATCGTGTCGCGGTAGACGGGTTCTGGATGGACGAGCATCCGGTCACGGCGGCCGACTTCCGGCGCTTCGTGCGCGAGACCAAGTACGTGACGGTGGCGGAGCGTCCGCTCGACCCGGAGGACTATCCCGGACGCGGACCCCGAGCTGCTCGTCCCGGGCGCACTCGTCTTTCGGAAGACAGCCGGCCCTGTGAGGCTCGACGACTACCACAACTGGTGGGAGTACGTGCCCGGCGCGAGCTGGAAGCACCCTGGTGGGCGCGGCACGACGATCAACGGCCGCGACCACCATCCCGTCGTCCACGTCGCCTGCGAGGACGTCGAGGCCTACGCGACCTGGGCCGGCAAGGAGCTGCCGACCGAGGCCGAGTGGGAGCTCGCGGCGCGTGGCGGTCTCGAGGGCGCCGCCTTCGCCTGGGGCGACGACCACATGCCGGACAACACGCCGATGGCGAACACGTGGCAGGGCGAGTTCCCGTGGCAGAACCTGAAGCTCGACGGCTTCGAGGGGACCTCACCGGTCGGCAGCTTTCCGCCGAACGGCTATGGCCTCTACGACATGACAGGGAACGTCTGGGAGTGGACGTCGGACTGGTACACCACCCGTCACCCCGACGAGGTCTCGAGCCCGTGCTGCGTGCCGCACAACCCGCGCGTGACGTCGCCTGACGCCAGCCACCTGCTCGGTCAGCCGGGGGAGAAGTTCCCTCGCCGGGTGATCAAGGGCGGGTCGCACCTCTGCGCGCCCAACTACTGCCTGCGCTACCGGCCCGCCGCGCGTCAGGCGCAGATGATCGACACCTCGATGGCGCATCTCGGCTTCCGCTGCGTCGTCCGTACGACTGCCCCCGCGAACGAAGGAGAGACGAACTGATGCCGGACAAGCCGAACATCCTCGTGATCTGGGGCGACGACATCGGGATCACCAACCTCAGTTGCTACAGCGACGGCCTGATGGGCTACCGGACGCCGAACATCGACCGGATCGCCGACGAGGGGATGCGCTTCACCGACTCGTACGGCGAGCAGAGCTGCACGGCGGGGCGGTCGTCGTTCATCACCGGCCAGAGCGTCTACCGCACCGGCCTCAGCAAGGTCGGCGTCCCCGGCATGGACGTCGGCCTCCAGGCCGAGGACGTGACGATCGCCGAGCTGCTGAAGCCGCTCGGCTACGCGACCGGGCAGTTCGGCAAGAACCATCTCGGCGACCTGAACAAGTACCTGCCGACGGTGCACGGCTTCGACGAGTTCTTCGGCAACCTCTACCACCTGAACGCGGAGGAGGAGCCGGAGCTGCCGAACTGGCCGCCGGCCGACGACTTCCCGCACTTCCACGAGCGCTTCGGGCCGCGCGGCGTCATCCACTCCTGGGCGACGGACGAGGACGACGACACCGAGGACGGCCGCTTCGGCCGTGTCGGCAAGCAGCGGATCGAGGACACGGGCCCGCTGACGAAGAAGCGGATGGAGACGATCGACGACGAGGTGCTCGAGCACGCGGCTCGACTTCATCGAGCGGCAGGCCACCGCCGGGACGCCGTTCTTCGTCTGGCTCAACACGACGCACATGCACCTGCGGACGCACACCGAAGCCGGAGAGCCTCGGGCAGGCGGGCCGCTGGCAGTCGCCCTACCACGACACGATGATCGACCACGACAAGCTCGTCGGCGCGCTGCTCGACAAGCTCGACGAGCTCGGGATCGCCGACGAACACGATCGTCGTCTACTCGACCGACAACGGGCCGCACATGAACACGTGGCCGGACGGCGGCATGACCCCGTTCCGGAGCGAGAAGAACACGAACTGGGAAGGCGCGTTCCGCGTGCCGGAGATGATCCGCTGGCCCGGGAAGATCGCGGCGGGCTCGGTCTCGAACGAGATCGTCCAGCACCACGACTGGCTGCCGACGTTCCTCGCCGCCGCCGGCGAGCCGGACATCGTCGAGAAGCTGAAGGCCGGCCACCAGATCGGCGACACGACCTTCAAGGTGCACATCGACGGCTACAACCTGCTGCCGTACCTGACCGGCGAGGCGGACAAGAGCCCGCGGCCGGGATTCGTCTACTTCTCCGACGACGGCGACGTGCTCGCGCTCCGGTTCGACAACTGGAAGGTCGTCTTCATGGAGCAGCGGGTGCAGGGAACGATGCGGATCTGGGCCGAGCCGTTCGTGGCGCTGCGCGTCCCGAAGCTGTTCAACCTGCGCACCGATCCGTTCGAGCGCGCCGACATGACCTCGAACACGTACTACGACTGGTTCATCGACAACGACTACATCGCGCTGGCCGCGACGGCGATCGTCACCCAGTTCCTCGAGACGTTCAAGGAGTTCCCGCCGCGGCAGAAGGCGGCGAGCTTCACGATCGACCAGGTGGTCGAGAAGCTCGAGGCGGCGCTCGCCGTCGGTCACTGAGACGCGCGATGGAACAGCAGCTCGCCATCGTGGAACGACGGCGACGCGAAGAAGGCGATCGTCGAGTTCGTCGAGGCCGCGGCCGCACGTTCCGGCCGAGGAACGCGTTGCGGTCTTCGACAACGACGGCACGTTGTGGTGCGAGAAGCCGATGCCGATTCAGGCCGACTTCATCCTGCGCCGGCTCCACGAGATGGCGGAGGCCGACCCGGCGCTCCGCACGAAGCAGCCGTGGCAGGCGGCATACGAGCGGGACTTCGGCTGGTTCGGAACGGTGCTCGAGGAGCACTACGCCGGCAACGACACCAACGTGCGCACGCTCCTGGGGGGCGTGATCGCCGCCCACGCCGGCATCAGCGTCGACGACTTCGAGGCGCAGGCGCACTCGTTCCTGCATACCGGCCGGCATCCGACTCTCGACCGGGCCTATCTGGAGTGCGCGTACGCACCGATGGTCGAGCTCTTGCAGTACCTGGAGGCGAACGGGTTCGCGAACTACATCGCCTCGGGCGGCGGCCGCGACTTCATGCGGCCGATCAGCGACGAGATGTACGGCATTCCGCGCGACCGGGTCATCGGCAGCTCGACCGCGCTCGACTACACGAGCGACGACCGAGGCGGCACGATCATGCGCAAGCCGGAGGCCGACGTCCTCGACGACGGCCCGGAGAAGCCGATCCGGATCTGGAGCCGCGTCGGCCGCCGACCGCTCCTCGCCGCAGGCAACTCGAACGGCGACATTCCGATGCTCGACTTCGCGCAGCACGCCGACAAGCCGTTCCTCCGCCTGCTCGTCCTCCACGACGACGCCGACCGGGAGTTCGACTACACGCCGGCGCAGAGGCTTCGCTGGAGCGGGCGGAGGCGAAGGGCTGGACGGTGGTCAGCGTCAAGAACGACTGGGCGACAGTGGTCTTCGGCGACGCGATCGGGTCAGGGGCCGCCCTTGAGTGCGGTGGTCCCAGAGAGCGGCGTTGAGGAAGGCGGCTGCGACGACGAGCCTTGCGAGCAGGTAGAGCCAGAGCAGGATCACGGTCGCCGTGCCGAGCGCGCCGTAGAGCTCCGATGAGTGGCCGAGCTTCGGCACGAGGTAGAGCACGACCACGATGTGAATCACCTCCGTGCCGAGCGCCACGAGCACCGCTCCGGGAAGCAGATCGCGCCACGACGTGCTTCGGTGCGGGAGCTTGTCCATGATCCACAGCACAGCCACGAGATAGAAGACGAAGAGGGACACGGTCAGCCAGAGCCCTGTGCCGCCGTACTGCTCACGCAGGTACTGGGTCGAGGCCGACACGACGATCAGCGTCGTGACGATCCCTGAGAACGCGAGACCTGCGATCAGGGGCCGGCGAAGCTTCTCAGGGCGGAGACTCCAGGCCACCGAGTGCGCAACGTTGAGCGCGCGGACGACGCCGATGCCGAACCAGACGAGGAGGACGAGCCCGGCGAGCAGGAAGTACCAGCGAGCGTGGTGCTCCTCTGCGATCGCGCTCATGGCGGACTGGGTCGCGGCGGCGCTGATCCCGAAGTGGCGTGCCGCATCCTGAGCCGCGACGCGGTCCGCGTCGACCCAGAAGCTCAGCACGGACGCGAAGACCAGACCGAGCGGCACGAACCAGAAGAACAGCCTGTACGCGAGCCCTCCCGCGAGCAGCCCCGCGGCAGCCATTCGCTCACGCTCGAGCGCAGCAGCGACGAGATCGGCGCCCGGTACCCGCTCGCCCGCCCAGTCGCCGACACGGCGCGCCTGATCTCGCGCCCGCATCAGCCGCGACCCCGGCGGCGGCCCTTCGTCCTGGCCCGGCGCGCTCAAGGAGATGCGTTGGCTCCTTTCGACCGGTAGGGAGTCACCGTCCTACGGGGTGGGGTGACAAGGCTTCACCCACCCTGGGTGAGCGGGCGAGACGCCGGCCGAGCCCCAGATCGCGAATCAGCCCATAGAGGTGCCCGCCCCGAGCCGTGGAGTCGGGCCGGACACCTCCAACTAGGCAAAGCGGGGCGCGAAGGGGGGCGGCCCTCCCTTCGATTCCCCCGCGCCACAGTGCCCTGCAATCCACGCGGCGTTAATGACACAGATGGGTCTAATAGGGAGCTCAGGCGAGCCCGAGCTCGTGGGCTTTGATAACCGCCTCGAGGCGGCTGTGGACACCCAAGCGGGCGGTGATGCCCCGCACGTGATTCCGCACGGTCTCGGTCGAGATGCCCAGAGCCGCTGCAATGTCCCCGGTCGACTTTCCGGCTGCCAGCTGACGAAGGACGGTCGTCTGCCGCGGCGTGAGGTTGGCTGACTCGCCCACCGGTGGCGGTTCGTGCGTCGGGTCGGCGAGCCCGAACACCCCGACGATCGAGCCGTGGCGGATCAGCTGCGCCGAGCTGATGTCGACCGAGACGCGCCGACCGTCCGCGGTCCGGACCGTCACGGTCGCTTCGGTGGCTTCGACCGTTCCGAGCACCTTCGCCGCGAACTCCTGTCGCGCGAGTGTCGCGAACTCACGGTCGACGATCTGGCCGATTTCTCGGCCGCGGAGATCGCCGAACTGGGCGATTCCGGCCTCGTTGATCCAGCGAACCGTGCCGCTGCGATCGAGGATGTACGCAGGGACCGTCAGCTTCGCGATCGAAGGGGCGAGATCAGGGGCGAGACGGCGGAGCTCGTCGGTGCTGTCAGCCACAACGGGTGCATCATCGGCCAGGAGCGGCGTCGAAGAATCACCCAGGGTGGATGATCGCGACCAGAAGTGAAGTCCGGCGGGGGCGGCAGCCTCCTCTCGCCGTTCACCCGCTTTGGACGACGACATCAGGCCTCCGCTGAACGCAAAATCGACCCATGGCGTTCGGCCCCGTACAGATGCTTGTTGTCGCTTTCGACGGCAACCGCTTCCGCGGCGAGATCTGGCCAGAGCTCGAGCGATTGAAGCGGGAGCGAGTCGTCCGGATCCTCGACCTGCTGATGGTGCGCAAGGACAGCGAGGGCGCCATCGCCCACATGGTCACGAGCGATCTCAACTGGGAAGAAGCTGCGGCTTTCGGAGAGACGATGGGGATGCTCGCCGGTTTCGCGAGAGAAGGGTTGGCAGGTGTTGAGCGCGGCGCCATGGCGGGGATGGCCGAATTGATGGACGGCCACCTCTTCGACGAGGAGGACGCCTTCCGGCTCGAGCAATTCCTTCCCAAGGAGACGACCGCCGTCGTCGTATTGTTCGAGCACATCTGGGCATCGCCCTTGCTTGCGGCCGTGTCTCGTGCGAACGGCTTCGAGATGTTCAACGAGTGGGTCGAGCCGACACAGATCATGGAGGCGGGTGGCAAGTTCGTCGCCGGGCCCTTCGCAGACGACAGAGAAACCTGAACGAAAGGAACGACATGGAGCTTGGCGGAAAGTTCTGGCTGATGTTCATCGGCGGCGCGATCGCGTGCGCGATCGCGGGACTTTTGGTGTTCCTGCTGATCGAGACCGCATGGGCCCGCTGGGGATTCTTCGGGATGTTCCTCTTCTTGTCCGCGATCTTCCTCGCCGTCGGCTGGATCGTCGACCGACGAAACAAGAGACGGTACGACTCGCTCGGAGACGCCACGTAACTGCCAACGCCGACGAACCCCGCTCCGGGCTGGCCGACGCGGCGGGGCGCGCCGCGTTCTTCCCCGCCCGGGCGGCCGCGCGGGCCTGGCGCGGGCCGATCGAGCAGGCCGTAGACGAGGTTCTCTCGGCGCCCGAGATCGCCCGCGTCGTCGACCGGGCGCTGGCCGGCTCGCTGCCGGAAGAGATCGCGCGCTCGCTCGTCCGCCACCGCGTCCTCGAACGGATCGCATCCGAGCTCGCCACGAGCGGCGAGTTGGAGCGCCTCGTGACAGCCGCGCTCGCCACGCCGCAAACGCGCGAGCTCACCGACAGGGTGCTCGCGAGCGACGAGACGCAACTCGTACTGCGCCACGTCGCGTCGAGCCCCGAACTCCGGGACGCGATCGCCAGACAAACCACCGGGCTGGCGGAGGAGGTCGTCGGCGGCGTCCGTGCGTCCGCCGCGCGGCTCGACGACCGGGCCGAGCACGTCGTGCGCCGTCCCCCGCGACCCGAGCGCTTCGTTCTATGGCGGCGTCGCGACGCGCGCGATCGCGCTTGCGACCGACGCCGCTCTGGCGATCGTCCTCTTCACGTCGATGGTCGGGATCGCTTCTCTGGTCGCGTCGCTGGTCGGAGGCCTTCGGCCGCAGTGGCTCGTCGGCGTCCTTCTCGCCTCGGGTTGGCTGCTGGTCGTCGGCGCGTACTTCGTCCTCTTCTGGAGCGCGGCCGGGCAGACACCTGGAATGCGGCTACTGCGGTTGCGCGTCCTCCGCCCCGACGGCAAGCCGCCGTCGATCGGTCGAGCACTGGTCCGCATGGTCGGGCTCGTACTCGCGATCGTGCCGCTGTTCGCCGGCTTCATCCCCGTGCTGTTCACCGCGCGGCGACGAGGGCTACCGGACTTTCTCGCCGGAACCGTCGTCGTCTACGACGACGCCGTCCCGCCGACGTGACCGCATGAGGTGCCGGCCTGGGGGTCTGGCCGGCACCTCACGCAGGCTCGAGAGGGGTGCAAGGGGCGCGGGGGCGCCCTCAGGACCCGGAGCCACTCTCACGCATCGACCTGCATCACGCCGTGACCCGATTGGGTCATCTGACTAGTTGCGGTCCCGAACGACGAGCCCGCGTGCGGCGCTGACGAGGCGGCTGCGGAGCGACACCGACTCCTCGTTCTCCGGCTCGATCGCGGTTTCCGGCCAGGCAGCGACCACGCACGCGCCCAGGAGCAGGATGGCGGCGACGACGTACACCAGCAGCAGGAACGCGAGGATGGCGCCGAGCGGCCCGAAGACGTTGTTGAAGCCGCCGAAGCGAGCCAGATAGATCGAGAAGCCCGCGCTGGCCAGATGCACGCCGACGGCCGCCACGATCGCGCCCGGCACGACATCTCGGATGCGTCGGAGCCACCGGCGGGACGAAGCGATAGAGAAACCCGAACGCGAGCAGGGCGAGCGCGAGCGAGGCAGCGAGCTGCGCGACCGCACCGAGGCCGGCGGTCGCGGACTCCCCGCGGCCGAGCTCCTCCGCGATCTCGCTGCTCGTCTCGGTGACGACCTGGACGACGATCGAGAGTCCGAACGCAGAGACGACGAGCACGCCGGCTCCGAGCACGAGCACGAAGTCGAGCAACTTGCCGCGCAGATAGGGCCGGTCGGCGGCGCTGCCCCAGACCGCCTGGAAGGCCGACCGCACCGACGCCATCATCCCGCTCGCCGCCCAGATCAGCGCGGCAAGTGCGATGGCGCCCGTGGCCGACGCCGGTGGCCCTGCATCTTTGACCGCGGCGTCCACGCTCTGGGCAGAGCTCGTCGGGCAGTGACGCGACGCTCACGAGCCAGGAAACAACATCTTGCTGCGCGCTCTCGGGCAGGACGAGCTCGAGCACGGAGACGAGCAGCGCGACGAAGGGGATGAGCGAGAAGAGGACGCGGTACGAAATCGCCGCCGCCCGCTGACCACCGGCCGTCTGCACATAGGTCGTTCCCGCGATCTCCAGCGCTCGGAGGATGCGCCGCCAGAGGCGTGGTCTACGCGGCGTCGTCCACTCAGCCAGTCGCAGGCGCGCTCTTCGAGATGCGCCGCCAGACGGCCGCGGCGACCATGCCCAGCACGAGCGTCGGCACGATCGTCAGGAAGCGGAACACGAGCACCGCCGCGACGACTCCGGCGTTGTTGCCCCCGAAGCCGATCAGCGCCGCCGTCAGGCTCAGCTCGACGACCCCGATCCCGCCCGGCGTGATCGGAATGCTGCCGAGGAGGCGAGCCAGCGACCAGGCGGCGAACGCCTCGACGACGCTCACCTCGGCCGACGGAACGCTGGAGTGCCCGCAACGAGACGAGCAGGACGACGAAGACCGTCAGGCTGCCGGCGAGCGTGGCGAGCGTGAGCAGGTGCCAGCGCCGCTTGAGGATGTCGACGACGTCGACCCGGAAGCGCTCGAAGTTGCTCCCACCCCACGTGACCGGCTCACGGTGGAAGCGACCCTTGACCCAGGTCGCCGCCCGCGCCGCCAGGTCTCCGATCTCCACGGCCATGCGATTGCTGTAGAGGACGAGCACGAGCGCAGCGACCGCGACGCCCAGGATCGCCACGCCGACGAACGCCGCGGTCGCGAGCACCGCCGTCTCCTCCCCGGCCATCGTCAACAGGAAGAGCGCCACGATCGGATACGCCAGGTTGGCGAGCTGGTTCCAGAGGCTCACGAGCGTCACCGAGCGAGCGACGGCAGCCGGCGCGAAGCCCGAGCGCCGCAACATCGCGTAGGCGGTCGCGATCCCGACCGCCGCGCCTCCCGGTACCACGATCGAGAGCGCAGTCGTCGCCTGGGTCATCATCAGCGCCAGCCAGAAGCGGAGGCCGGGGAGAAGCACCAGCCACGGCGGCGCGAAGGTCAGAATGTTGACCGCGGTGACTGCCACGAGCGCGACCGTCCACTCCCACGACACGCCCTGCACGACGCGCCAGACGTCGCGGTAGTCGGCAATCGTCGGTAGGAGGTAGGCGAAGGTGGCGACGATCACAACCGCGCCGGCGAGGCCGAGCAGCACCCGCTTCGAGAGCAAGCGCCGCACTACTCCACCGACTCGCGGTCGCCGAAGCGGACAGAATCGCGCTGATGGGACGTGGTCGAGCGAAGTCAGCTGGTCTTCGGCTCCCCCGGCAGGATCGCGGGAACCGTCTACGGAACGATCGTCGTGATGGCGACGGTGACCGCCGGAGTCGCAGCGGCGAGGAGACGGACGCGGGGCGGCTCGCCGTGGTGGTCGTCGTCACCGTGCTCGTCCTCTGGGTCGCGCACGTGTACTCCGATGGGCTCGCCGAGAGCCTCGAGCGCCGGCCGGCGACTCGACCGCGGCGGAGCTCGGCTCCGTCGCTCGGCGCGAGCTGTCCATTCCCGCGGCCGCCGTGGCCCCCGTCGCGGCGCTCGTGCTTGCGGCGTTCGGTGTTCTCGGCGACCAGACGGCCGTCTGGCTCGCGCTCGGGATCGGAGTGCTGACGCTCGGCGTCCAAGGTCAGCGGTATGCGACGGTCGAGCAGCTCGACCGGACCGGAACGCTCGACAGTGATCGCGCTCAACGTCTTCCTCGGGCTCGTGATCGTCGGCCTCAAAGCGCTACTGGCCCACTAAGCTGCGCCTTCTCGGCCGCGAACTCCTGGTCGGTCAGGACGCCTTGCTCACGCAGACGGCCCAGACGTTCGAGCGCACCGAGCCGGTCCTCCTGAGCCGTCCGTCCTCGCATCCGGCCCACGCCTCTGCGGACGGACCCGCCGAGGTCGGGCGGCGGCGGCGTCGGGATCTCGCGGGCGGTCTGGCGTCGGAGCAGCTCGACCCCGAAAGCGAGGGCGAGCGCCGCGGCGAACATCAGCGGCACTCGCGTGGTCTGGACGGTCGGGCTCCACCAAAGCAGCAGCAAGAACAGGAACGCCGCAACGCTGAAGGCGAGCTCGGGGCGGGCCAGATACGGCGCCAGCGCTCTCCGTGCGGAGACACCGCCGGCTGAAGTACCGGCAAGCCAGAGCGCGAAGAGCAGGATCACGCCCGAGACCGACGAACGTGAAGCCGCCGTCGCGGAGCTGGGAGGTGAGGATGTCCCACGCGTCATGGGCTGCAGGCTGCACGGCGGTCGACGGCACGAGGCTATCGATGATGAACGAGCCGCCGACGCGTCGCACCACCAACACGATCAGCCCGGCGAGGATCGACCCGACCGCGATCCAGCGCAGGATCGAGGCTCGCTTGCCGCGGGCGATCCAGAGAGCGATCGCCCAGAGGGCGATCGGCAGCAGCCAGAGCCACATGCCGAGGAACTTCAGGATCCGAGTCAGGTCCTGCGCGGTTTCGAGCTGGTCCGCCTCCATGATCTCGACCCGGCCGGCGTCGGGACCGAGCCGCTCCGCGACATTGCCGACGACTGCGACCCGGTCCCCGAGCTGGATCACGAGCGGCTGGAGGTCGAGCACGACGGCACCGTTCTCGGTGCTCAACGGGCCGACGTCGTCGTCGAGGACGTTGATCAGCTGCCTGTGTGCCCGCGTGACGGTGTTCACCCAGAGCGCCTGCACGCGCGGGCGCTCGAGCATGCGTACGGCGGCCCGGTCGGAGAACTCGCGCAGCCCGGCCGCGACGGGGCCGGCCAGGCCCTTCTGATCGGTGGGAAGCTTCTGCTCCAGCGCAGCCGCGACGTCGATGTTCGCGTACAGCGGTCGACGAGCGAGGCCGCGACCTGATTGCGGATCTGCTCGTCCGCTATGAGGTCGCCTGCAGTTCCCGTAACCGTGTCGGTGTCGAGGCCCTGGAAGCGGACGTAACCGGCCAGGAGGCTCACCAGGGCGAAGATCACTCCGAGCACGGCAAGGATGCGAGCGGCGACCATTCGCATCAGCGCGTTATCGCACGCGTCGGCGGGCGTTTCAATCACACCGATGGGATGAAGTCGGACGAGCGTCGTGGTGAGAGGATCGTGGTATGGCAATGACTTCGATGGGGTGCTTAGCCCGTCGCCGGCCGACTCCTCTACGTCGGGCACGCGACCGTACTGATCGAGCTGGACGGGGTCCGCCTGCTGACCGACCCCGTCCTTCGGCACGCGGATCTGGCACCTCAGGCGGCGCGTACCGCTCGACAAGGCCGCGCTCGAAGGGATCGACGCCGCTGCTCGTGTCACACCTCCACTTCGACCATCTGCGACCTGCCGTCGCTGCGGCTGCTCGAACCGACGTGACGTCGTCGTGCCGACGGGCGCCCGCCGGCTGGTGCGACGCTTCACGGACGTGCGCGAGGTCGACGTCGGCGACGAGGTGCGCATCGGCGAGGTGACGATTCGCGCGACCCCCGCCGAGCACGACGGAGCGTCGGATCGTGCTCAGGTCTGCGCCCTCCCTCGGGTTCTCGTCTCCGGCTCGCAGCGCATCTACTTCGCCGGCGACACGGATCTCTTCGACGGGATGTCCGCGCTCGCCGGCTCGATCGACATCGCCCTGCTCCCGGTCTCCGGCTGGGGGTCGAAGGTCGGGCCTGGACATCTCGACCCGCTGCGCGCCGCGCAGTCGCTGCGCCTGTTGAAGCCGCGGTTGGCCATTCCGATCCACTGGGGCACGTTCTCGCCGGTGAACCGAACGCACGTCGGTGGATCCGCCCGAAGCCTTCCGACGGCACGCGGCGGAGCTCGCGCCGGACGTAGAGGTCAGGATTCTCGATCCCGGCGCGGCGCTGACGTCTGTGAGTCAGAACCTGCGCTTCATCCGATCGGGGCGATGGCGTCCCGGCCTGCAGATCCGTTTGAATCGCGGCATGGAGTCGCGCGAGAGCCGTCGGGTGGAGCTCGTGCTGCCGCTGCGGACGGTCGTGATCGTGGTTGCCACGCTCGCCGTGATGGCGGCGTTCGTGGCCATCGGCGACACCTTCCTGGTCGATCTTCGTCGGCATCTTCCTCGCGCTCGTGTTCGAGTTCCCGGTGCGGTTCGTGATGGCCAAGACGGGGTTGTCACGCGGCCTGGCGGCGACCCTCACCGTGCTCGGCGCCGCGGCTCGCAGTCACGCTGCTCGCGCTGGTCTTCCTCGTGCGGATCGTCGGATACGTGCGCGACTTCCTCAAGGACCTCCCGTCGATCGTCGAGCAGCTGCGGCAGTCGAGCGAGCTCTCGTTTCTCGGCGACACGGGAGCCGCGGAGAACGTGCAGACAGGGCGCGAAGAACGTGGCGGAGTGGGTACCCGACGCGATCTCCGCCGTGCTCGGGCTGGCGGGCGCCGGCTTCTCGGTCTTCATCGCCGCGTTCACGATCCTCTTCACGTGCCTCTTCCTGCTGTCGGACATCGGCAACCTGAAGGGTGCCCTGGCGAGCGTGCTCGCGCCCGGCGACGATGAGCGGTGGCTGGCTGTGTGGGAGCGCGTGACGGAGTCGGTCTCGCGCTGGGCGATCGGGGTGATCGTGATCGCCATCATCGCCGGCACGACGCAGGGGGTGACGGCCTGGCTGCTCGGCTCGAGCTACGCGGTCGCGCTGGGCGTGATCGCCGGGCTGCTCGACATGATCCCGAACCTCGGCGCCACGATCGCCGGCTTCATCCTCGTGCCGGTGATCCTGGCCGAGGAGGGGCTGACGGCTGCGCTGATCATGCTCGCCGTCGTCCTCATCTACCAGCAGGTGGAGAACAACGTCGTGACGCCGAAGGTTCAGGGTAAGGCGGTCAACCTCTCGGGCTTCTTCATCATCGTCGCCGTGACGCTGTTCGGCGCGCTGCTCGGCGTCCTCGGCGCACTCACCGCGGTGCCGCTGGCGGCGATGATTCAGATCTTCGTGCAGGAGCTGACGAAGGCGCGGCGCGAGCAGGTCGCCGCAGCGAAGGCCGCGCTCGAGCCGGCTCCCGCCGGTCCGGCCGCTCTGACCTGACCTGACCGCGATCACCAGCGGGCACATTTGCCCCGAATGGGTCATTGCGCCTACGGTGTGGTGGGGTTAGACCGGAGGAGCGGTGCCGCCACCGCAGCGGCACGACCAAACGAAGGGCACGAGAAAGCACCGACCCGACGGGGAGATCCGAGAGGCGTTCGAGTTGCTGCGGGCCAAGCTCGACGTGCCGCCGCCGCGGCCGGGCCTCGTCGAGCGCACCGCGACTCGTCGGCCGCCTCTCCCGCGAGCGCAGCGGTCGAGTCGTCAGCGTCGTCGCACCCCCTGGTTACGGCAAGACGACGGTCCTCGGGCAGTGGGCGGCACACGACCGTCGCGAATTCGCCTGGGTCTCGCTCGACCACCGCGACAACGATCCCGTCGTCTTTCTGACGTACGTCGCGGAGGCATTGAACGCCGGCTCGACGGTCGACCCCGCAGTGTTCAAGGCGCTCAGCGGGCTCCGGCGACTCGCTGTGGGCGCGTGGGCGTCCCGCGCCTCGTCGCGGCGCTGGCTGCTCGGCCCGAGCCGCTCGTGCTCGTCCTCGACGACGTGCACGAGCTCGAGAACCACGAGTGCCTCGACGCCCTTGCCGCACTGCTCCTCCACGTGCCGCGAGGGTCGCAGCTGGTGCTCTCCGGGCGTGCCGAGGCCCGGCTGGGCCTCCCGAAGCTTCGTGCCGACGGCGAGCTGCTCGAGCTGGGGCCTGCCGCGCTTGCCCTGAACGACGCCGAAGCGCACGCGCTGCTCGACCGCAGCCGGAGCCGACGTGACCAAGAGCCAGGCCGAAGCGCTGAACGAGCGTGCGGAGGGCTGGGCCGCCGGTTTGTATCTCGCGGCCCTCTCGCTGGACGGCGGCAGCTCGTCAGTCGCGTCGTTCGGCGGCGACGACCGCTTCGTCACGGACTACCTGCGGGCCGAGGAGCTCAGCCGCGTCGAGCCGCGCGCAGCTCGAGTTCCTGCTCCGGACAGCCGTGCTCGAGCCGATGTGCGCTTCGCTGTGCGACGCGGTGCTCGAGCGCGACGACTCGGCGCAGATGCTCGAGCAGCTGGAGCGCGAGAACCTGTTCGTCGTCGCTCTCGACCACCAGCGCCGCTGGTTCCGCTACCACCATCTGTTCCGGGAGATGCTCCAGGCGGAGCTCGGAGCGACGCGAGCCCGAGCTCCCTCTGACTCTCAATCGCAGAGCGGCCGCGTGGTGCGTGGCGAACGGACAGCCGGAGGTCGCGATCGAGTACTCCGTCGCAGCGGGCGACACCGACTGAGCTCGCCAAGCTCGTCGGCGCGCTCGCGGGACCGTACTACCGCAGCGGCCGTGTGACCACGGTCGAGCGCTGGCTCGCGCAGTTCGACGATTCCGACCTGCTCGAGCGGTATCCCCGCGATCGCCGTGCTGGGGGTCTGGGTGCACGCGTTGCGCGGCCGGCCGGAAGCCGCCGAGCGTTGGGCGCTGGCGGTCGAAACGGCCGAGTCCGAGGACCCGATGCCGGACGGGAGCCCCCTCGAGACCTGGGCGGCCACGGTTCGCGCCTTGCTCTGCAAGGACGGCGTCGAGCAGATGCAGATCGACGCCGAGCTCGCGTTGTCCCACCTGCCCGACACGAGCCAGTGGTACCCCGTCTCCATCCTCCTGCGCGGGATGGCGATGCTGTTCTCGGGAGAGCTCGACCGAGCGGAGGCCATCCTGGGTCGAGGCTGCGGACGCGGCCGTCGCCGGCGGAGCGACCTGGGCCGGCGTGGTCGCGCGCTCCGAGCGGGCGCTCCTGGCGCTGGAGCGCGGCGATCTCGCCGCGGCAGAGTCGGAGCTCGCCCTGGCCGGCGCGTTCGTCGAGGACGTACCGTCGACGGACTACGTCGTGACCGCGATCCTGCTGGCGGTCACGGCGAGGCTCGCAATCGCCAAGGGGCAAGGTGCGCGAGCCCGAACGACGCTCGTGGCAGCGCAGCGGACACGCCCGATGCTGACGCATGCTCTGTCCTGGTTCGCGGTGCAGACCCGGCTCGAGCTCGCGAAAGCGCATCTGGCCTTGTCGGACGCAAGTGGCGCGGCGAACGCTCTACCGCGAGGCAGACGACATCCTTCGCCGGCGCCCGGCGCTCGGCACGCTCGTGGCAGAGGCGCAGCAGGTGCGAGCGAGGCTCTCGACGGTCGCGGACGCAGTCATCGGGCTGGGTGTCGACGCTGACGGCGGCCGAGCTTCGCCTGCTGCCGCTGCTGACGACCCACCTCTCGTTCCGGGAGATCGCCGAGCGGCTGTTCGTCTCCCGCAACACCGTGAAGACCCAGGCGATCTCGGTCTACCGCAAGCTCGATGCGTCCAGTCGGAGCGAAGCGATCGAGCGGGCGACCGCGCTCGGGTTGGTCGACGCACCGCTCGCACCTCGCGGCGGCGACATCATCCGCTCGGGGTGATGTATCCGGACGCCGGCAGGTGTCCAATGAGATGAGCACCGTGGAGGAGTACAAGCTCACACTTCGCAGGCTCGCAGTGCGCGACGATCGCTACATCGACGCGCTGCTGAGCGAGGAGCGCGCAAACGCAACGCTCGCCGGAATCGACCCGCGGTCGCACGCCCTCCTGAGGATCGCAGCCCTGATCGCGGTCGATGCCGCGCCGCCCTCGTACATGAGCGTCGGTCGAGGCGGGACTCAAGGCCGGCGCCTCGTACGACGAGATCGTCGGGACGCTGATCGCAGTGATCCCGATCGTCGGCGTCGCGCGTGTCGTCTCGGCGGCTCCGAACCTCGCGCTGGCGCTCGGCTACGACGTGGCCGACGCGCTCGAACTGGTCGACGGCTAGCACCTCCCGCGACCCGCACGTCCTTCGTCCGATCGGGATGATGGAAAGCTGCCCCGCTGGGTGGAGGATGAGACTCGAAGGAACGGTTCCAAGGACGCGGCCGCCGACCGCGCCCCAAACCTTCCGAAAGGAGCTCCCATGGCAGGGACAACAGAGACCCCGGTCCTCGACCTGGTCACAAACATGACAACAGCTTCGATCGAGGCTTCGAGCCTCGACGCGGAGACGTTGATGCTCGTGCGCATCGCCGCGCTGATCGCCGTCGATGCACCGCCAGTGTCGTATGCCTTCAATCTGGCGGCTGCAGGCGGCCTCGAGATCGACCCTGAGCAGGTTCGCGGGGTTCTCGCGGCAGTCGCCCCGATCGTCGGGACGCCCCGCGTCGCGTCGGCAACCGGCAACATCGTGCGCGCGCTCGAGCTCGCCGAGCTCGCGGAGGAGATCGCGGAGGGCTGACCTCCGGGCATCTCCCGAGCCGTGAAGTCGCCGGTCGGCGCTTGAGAGAAGCGTCGACCGGCGGGCGACATCGTCGGTCCACCGCAGCCCGCGTGTTCGCCTGGCCGAGCCCGCTACTGCCTCGCCATCGCGATCGTCAGGCGCTCCTCCGGCGTGATCAGGTGGTCGGCATCCTCCGCATCCTCGCCGAGGTCGATCTCGACCCACTTCACGCGTCCCGTGAACTCGGTCTCCGTCGGGCCGTGGTCGTCGCTCACCGGCGTCGCGCTGTCGGACCCGAGATCGGTCGTCTCGTCGGCGGAGAAGAGCATCGGCACGGTCGCGTCGACTCGGCCCTCGCCGACTTTGGTCCCGTCGACGTAGAGCGTCGAGGTGCCGCCCTTGCCCAACCCGCCTCCGTCGTACGCGAACTCGAGCCGCACCTGGCGTTCGCCCGGCGCAAGCGGGTCCTCCCCGTAGACCTTGAAGAGCTGCAGGCCGAACAGGTTGTAACAGAAGGCCGGCTTGCCATTCTTCGCGTAGAGGCTGAAGCCGCCGAAAGCACCGCCCTGGGCGATGATCACGCCCTCTGCTCCCCCTTCAGGAACCTCGATCTCGGCCGTGAGGGCGAACGACTTGTTCTTCGTCACCACGATCGAGTTCTCGCTGAGCCGGCGCATGCCGCCGAAGAGGATCTGCCGGTTGCCGCGCACCAGCTGCGGCCTGCCGGCGAGGTCGGCGTTGAAGCGCTCGACGCGACGGTCGTCGAGCGGGAAGACGTTGTACTTCCCCGCCTCGAGGATGAACAGCGTCTGCAGCTCCGCGAGCTTCTCCGGCTGCTCGGCGGCAAGGTCGTGCGCCTGCGTCCAGTCGTCCGGTGCGTAGAGCTCCCAGACATCGTCGTTGAGCGGCGGCACCTCCGCCATCAGCCACGGGGTCGAGTGCCGCGTGACGGCGGTCCAGCCCTGGTGATAGATGCCGCGGTTGCAGAACATCTCGAAGTACTGCGTCTCGCGCCGCTCCGGCGACGCCGCGTCGTCGAAGGACGGCGCCATCGAGACGCCGTGCAAGGGCATCTGCTGGATGCCGTGGACGAACGTGGGCTCGGGCAGCCGGCCGCGTCGAGGACCGTGGCCGCGACGTCGATGACGTGGTGGAACTGCGTCCGCACCTCACCCTTCGACTTGATCCGCTCGGGCCAGTGAATGATCGTGCCGTTGCGGGTGCCGCCCCAGTGCGAGGCGACCTGCTTCGTCCACTGGTACGGCGTGTCCATCGCGTGCGCCCAGCCGACCGCGTAGTGGTTGTACGCCTTCGGCGTCCCGAAGTCGTCGATCCGCGAGGTCATGAAGTCGACGGTCTCGAGCGCCGCGGCGCCGTTCAGGACGATGAGCTCGTTGAAGCAGCCGTTCGGCGTGCCTTCCGCGGACGCGCCGTTGTCGCCGACGATCACGTAGACCAGCGTGTCGTCGAGGATCTCGAGGTCTCCGAGGGCGTCGATCAGCCGGCCGACGTGGTGGTCGGTGTGCTCCATGAAGCCGGCGTACACCTCCATCTGGCGCGCGAAGATCGGCTTCATGTCGTCAGGCGTCTCGTCCCAGGCCGGGATCTCCGCGGGACGCTCGGTGAGCTCCGCGTCCTCGGGGATCACGCCGAGCTCCTTCTGGCGCGCGATCGTCTCCTCGCGGACCTTGTCCCAGCCCTGGTCGAACTTGCCCTTGTACTTGGCCGACCACTCGGGCGGAACATGGTGCGGCGCGTGCGTCGCCCCGGGCGCGTAGTAGACGAAGAACGGCTTGTCCGGCATCAGCGCCTTCTGCTGGCGGATCCAGTCGATCGCGTGATCCGTCATGTCCTCCGTGAAGTGGTAGCCCTCCTCCGGTGTCCGATCGGGCTCGACCGGCACCGTGCCCTCGTAGAGCGCCGGTGCGTACTGGTTCGTCTCGCCGCCGAGGAAGCCGTAGAAGTGCTCGAAGCCACCGCCGCCGGTCGGCCAGGCGTCGAACGGGCCCATCGGGCTCGTCTCCCAGACCGGCACCTCGTGGCACTTGCCGAACTGCGCCGTCGAGTACCCGTTCAGCTTGAGCGTCTCGGCGAGCGGCGCCGCCGACTTCGGCCGGATCGAGCTGTAGCCAGGAGCCGACGTCGCGATCTCGGTGATGCCGCCCATGCCGACGGCGTGGTGGTTCCGGCCGGTCAGCAGCGCCTGCCGGGTCGGCGAGCAGAGTGCGGTCGTGTGGAAGCGGTTGTACTTGAGCCCGTTCTCCGCCAGGCGTTCGAAGTTCGGCGTCTGACACGGACCGCCGAACGCCGACGACGAGCCGAAGCCGGCATCGTCGATCAGGATCACGAGCACGTTCGGCGCACCCTCCGGCGGCCGCAGCGGCTCGATCGGCGGGAAGGCGGTGGCCGGATCCTTGGCGTCGTACGTCGTGACGCCGACGTGCTGCTGATCCGGGATCGGCAGAACCTGGCGCTGCGGCTGCTCGGGCATGGTGTCTCCTGTTCGCGCGTGTCCAGCGATCCTGTCGGTCGGCGACACGACGCCTCATCGCCCAGAGGGGATGAACCGGCTACCTCGAGGTCTAGTCGAGGACCGACAGGGCGAAGGCGACGGCGAAGCCGAGCGTCGTCGCGAGCCCCACCTGCTTGCCGCCGTGCTCGAAGGCCTCGGGCATCATCGTGTCGGCCAGCATCGTGAGGATCGCGCCGCCCGCGAATGCGAGCACGAACGCGAGCGTACCGGGGCCGGCAGAGTCGAAGAACGCGTACCCCGCCAACGAGGCGAGCCCGCAGACGAGCGTCACGAGTACCCAGAGGCCCATGATCCGGCCGCGCTTCCAGCCGTCGGCCGTGAGGCCGGCGGTGGCCGCGATCGCCTCCGGGAGATTCGAGAGGAACACCGCCGCGATCACTGCAACGCTCACGCCGGTCCCCTCGAGCAGTCCGAGGCCGATCACCGCCGACTCGGGGATGCCGTCGAGAACGATCCCGAGCACGATCGCGAGACCGGAACCGCCGGTACCTGACCGGCCGATGTCCTTGCGGCCGTCGCCGCCGAGCCGGTCGACGAAGGAGTCACCGACGAAGAACGTCGCGGCGCCGGCTGCGAGGCCGAGCCCGAGGCTGCCGCCTCCCGCCGACGTCTGGAACGCCTCCGCCACGAGCTCGTAGGCGACGGCGCTGATCAGCACGCCGGCCCCGAAGGCCATGATCAAGCCGAGCAGGTGCTCCCGGATCGAGAGCGTCAAGGCGAGGAAGCCGCCGAGGATCAGCGACGAGCCGGCGAGCAGCCCCCAGCCGAGCGCCGCGCCCATCAGCCCGCCGCTCTCACAGCAGCACGGCGGACGCGAGCCTCAGGCGGTCGCGTATCTGCTTCGCGCGGACCTGGCCCCGTACGTCGCCACGTCGAGCGCTACCCCGAGGCCGACGAGAATCCACTCAGCGCCCGAGACACCGCCGGGAGACCACGCCAGGAGATACATGACCGTCGTCCACGGCGCAAAGAGGAGCCCAAGGAACGGCCACAGCCACGAGTCGAACGCGAGGTCGACCCGGTTGCCGAACAGCCACACCGCGATGATCGCGAAGCGCGGACCGAGAGCTGCGAAGAGAAGGAAGAAGCAACACATCAGCGAGGCCGCAGCCTACATGGCGCCCCGGACGGCCGTCCTCCCCCACCCTGCTGCCATCGCGGGCAACGTCTCGTCCGAAGGGAGTGCGACTCTTACGGCGAAACCCGATCTCGTACGGGCGAAGGCAGCGCGAGCCTCCTTCCCGGTGCGGTTTCTGACGTTCCAACAGGAGGACATCGATGAACTCCAAAAGCATGGCAGGGTGGGTCGGCTTCGCCGGCATCCTGATGCTGATCATCGGCTCGATCGACTTCTTCCAGGGCCTGATCGCTCTGTTCGACGACGAGTATTTCGTCGTCACTCAGGCCGGCTTCCTGGTCGTCGACCTGACCGGCTGGGGCTGGATCATGCTGATCTGGGGCGTGCTGCTGGTTCTCGCGGGCTGGGGACTGCTCACCGGGCAGAGCTGGGCACGCTGGTTCGGGATCGTGGTCGTGTCGCTGAACTTCCTCGCCCAACTCGGCTTCCTCGGCAACAGCGCCTACCCGCTGTGGACACTCACCGCACAGGCGTTGAACATCATCATCCTCTACGCGCTCGTCGCGCGCTGGGAAGAGAGTGCGGCCGAGCTGAGGACCAGCTCGCACCCTCTAACCGCCCACCGGATCGAGGCCGTCGCGCAGGGGGTGCGCGACGGCCTCAGCCCGAGCCGGTTCAATCATCCGCACCGGGTGATGCGCGAGCCCACGTCCGAGGCGAATCATCGGAAGGAAGTCCGATGTTCCTCCTACTCGCCATCGTCCTCCTCATCTTCCTTCCCTCGCCGTGGAACTTCTTCGCCGGGTTCGCGAGCATCGTGCTCTTCGTCCTCGAGGCCGCGTACTGGCAACGCCGCGTGCGGCCGCAGAAGGCTCAGACGGGCGTCCAGCGTCTCGTCGGGGCGACCGGCGTGGTGTCCGAGCGGCTCGCCCCTTCCGGTCAGATCCGTGTCCGGGGCGAGATCTGGGAGGCTCGCTCCGCCTCCGACCTTCCGGCGGGCTCACGCGTGCGTGTGACCGCTGTTGACGGGCTCACCCTGGAGGTCGAGCCCGTCGACGAGGAGGCCGTGAACGGTCGCCCACCGCACTGACGAACTCGCTGGGACAACCGTGAATCACACCGTTGGGGTGATGTCCCGCGCCGCGCGGGTGAAGGATGCTGTCCCGAACTCGTGTCGACGACAACCCCGCAGGTGACGGAAGCCGCCGATCCAGGGCGCCATCGCGGCCTGCCTTTCGGCGACCCTTCCCGCAAGGCCCGGCTCATCAAGGTCGGAGCCTGGCTTGGTGGGGATCGTCGCTCGTGCTCGTCGTCCTACGCCTGCTCGGCGTCGACGTCATCGGGTGGCTGTCGGACCTCTGGGACCAGATCAAGGCCGTCCCGGTCGGCTACATCGTCGCCGGCGCTCGTCTTCCAGACGCGGCCAGACGCTCTTGGCCGGACTCTCCTACTACGGCATCCTGCGCGCGGCCTATCCCGGCCAGGTCGAGTTCTGGCCGATCGTGACCGCGTATGCGGTCGGGGTGGCGATGAACAACTTCCTGCCCGCGAACATCGGCACGTTCGTGACGCTGCTGATGTTCGTCGCGATCATCCCCGCCGCGACGTTCGCGGGCTCGATCGCCGCCTACCTGGTGCAGAAGATCTTCTTCACGATCGCGGGCACCTTCGTCTACCTGTACCTCTTCCTGTCCGTGCCGGGCTCGTTCCACGAGAACCTCGGCAACATCTCCGACAACCCGGTCGTCTCGATCCTGATCGTCGTGGGGGCCGTCTTCCTGATCGTGCATCGTCGGCCGCATCTTCTGGCGACAGGTCAAGAAGCTCTGGGCTCAGGCCAAGCAGGGCGGCGTGATCCTCTCGCGTCCGAAGGAGTACCTCACGCACGCGTTTCTTCCGTCGCTCCTCTCGTGGCTGTGCAAGCTGACCGTGATCGGGATCTTCCTGGCCGCATTCGCGATCCCGGTCACGTTCGAGTCGATCATGTGGGTGACCGGCTCGGGCTCGCTCGCGAACACCGTCTCGTTCACGCCGGGCGCGGTCGGGATCACCCAGGCGACGAACGCGCTCGCGCTCGACACGTGCTGCGACGTCGCCAACAGCACCGCCGTCGCCTACTCCACCGCCCAGCAGCTGATCACGACCGCCTGGAACGTCCTCGTCGCGCTGGTCCTCGTCGTCGCCGTCTTCGGCTGGACCGGCGGGAAGCTGCTCGTCGGGCAGTCCTACGGTGACGCCAAGGTCAAGGTCGCCGAGCAGAAGGCCCAGCGGGCCGAGAAGAAGGCGAAGAAGGAAGCGAAGCGCGCCGCGAAGGGCGAGGACTGACGGTGAGCGCACCGGCCGCCCCGTACGGAGAGGCCGTCTCCTGGAAGCCCGAGCGGCCGCGGTTCAAGCCGCTCCGCGTGCTGCTGTCGTGGGCGCTGACGGCCGCGTCGCTCGGGGTGGCGGCGATGATCCTGCCCGGTGTCGACATCGCGGGGTACGGCGGCGCGCTCGCCGTGGCCGCCGTGGTCGCCGTGCTGAACGCGGTGCTCCCGCCGTTGCTCGCGGCGCTGCGTCTGCCGTTCATGCTCGCGCTCGGCTTCGTGCTCGTCCTGGTCCTCAACGCCGTCGTGCTCAAGCTCGCCTCGGATCTGCTGGAGAACACCTTCGTGGTGGACAACTTCGGCTGGGCGCTGCTGGCGGCGCTCCTGGTCGCCGCCGTGAGCGTCGTCCTCGAGGTGATCTTCGGGACGAACGACGACGACACGTACACCGTGCGCGTCGTCCAGCGAATCGCCCGCCGCCAGGGTGGCGCGACCCGAACCGACGTTCCCGGGATCATCTACCTCGAGATCGACGGGCTCGCGCTCCCGGTGCTCCGGCGGGCGATGCGGGACGGGAACGCCACCAACATGGCCCGCTGGGTCGCCGAAGGCACGCACGGGCTGACCGAGTGGGAGACCGACCTCTCCTCGCAGACCGGGGCGAGCCAGGCGGGGATCCTGCTCGGCTCCAACGACGACATCCCGGCGTTCCGCTGGGTGGACAAGGAGACCGGCATGCTCACGGCCTGCTCCGCTCCCGCCGACTGCGCGCGCATCGAGGCCGAGCGCGCCACGGGCATCGGCCTGCTCGTCGACGGCGGCTCGAGCCGCGGCAACCTGCTCTCGGGCGAGGCCGAGGAGGTCATCCTCACCGTCAGCCGCATGGAGGCCGAGAAGAAGGCGAACCCCGGCTATCGCGCGTTCTTCGCCAACGGGTTCAACGTCACGCGAGCGCTCGTCCTGTTCGGCTGGGAGGTGATCCTCGAGTGGACTGCCTCGCTCCGGGCGATCCGTCGCGATGTGCAGGCCGAGAGGGCACCGCGGCGGCATCTATCCGTTCCTGCGCGGCGCGATGTGCGTGATCGTCCGGGACCTGATCGTCTACGGCGTCCTCACGGACATGATGCGCGGCCGGCCGGCCGTCTATGCGACGTTCTCGAGCTACGACGAGGTCGCGCACCACTCGGGGCTCGAGCGGGCGGACACCCTCGAGGCGCTGCGGAAGCTCGACGAGCAGTTCGGTCGCATCGACCGCGCGCGCCGCTACGCGCCGCGTCCCTACGAGATCGTCGTGCTCTCCGACCACGGCCAGACGCAGGGAGCGACGTTCAAGCAGCGGAACGGCTACGGGCTCGACGAGCTCGTCGAGCGCTCGCTCGAGCACGGCACCGTCGAGAAGGTCGCCGGCGGCGACGAGCAGCACTCGATGGTCGGGCTCGCCGTCGGCGAGGCGACCGGGCGACCCGACAAGCAGAAGGGCAAGCGCGCGAAGAACGACGTCTCGGACCGGGAGGTCGTCGTGCTCGGCTCGGGAAACCTCGGTCTCATCTCGTTGATGGAGGAGCCGCGCAGGCTCACGCTCGAGGAGATCGACGAGCGCCACCCGCGGCTGATCCCGGCACTCCGCGCGCACCCGCACGTCGGCTGGCTCCTCGTCCGCTCCTCGGAGCGCGGCCCGGTCGTACTCGGCTCCGCCGGCGCTCACTACCTCGCCGAGGGAGCCGTCGAGGGCGAGGATCCGCTGGCGCCGTTCGCACCGAACGCGCCCCGGCACCTGCTGCGCACCGACGGGTTCGCGCACGTCGCCGACATCATGGTCGGCAGCTTCTACGACCCGGATCTCGAAGAGGGCTGCGCCTTCGAGGAGCTGATCTCGTTCCACGGTGGGATCGGAGGGCCTCAGACGCGGGCGTTCATCCTCCATCCCGTCGAGCTTGCCGCTCCCCGACGATGACGATCGTCGGCGCCGAGCAGGTGCACGGCGTGCTCTCGGGCTGGCGGCAGCTGCTGCAGGGCGCTGAGCGGGCCGGCGCCGTCGCTGCCTCGCGATGAACCTCGTCTGGTCGGCGCTCGTCATCGTCGTGGCGGTCGCCCTCGCGGTGACCGCGATGCTGCTCGTGCGGCGGCGGCGCGCCCGAGGGCAGCCGCTTCACCGACGGCGACCGGGCCTCGGGAGTCTTCGGAGTGCTGGCGACCGGATTCTCGGTGCTGCTCGGGTTCGTCGTCTTCCTCGCCTTCGAGAGCTACGACCAGTCGAGAGCGGGGGCGGAGCAGGAAGCGCTCGTGCTCTCGCAGCAGGTCGAGACCGCTCAGTTTCTGGGTGCTCCTGTCGCCGGCGAGCTCACCGGCGAGCTGGTGTGCTACGGCCGGTCGGTCGTCCACGCCGAATGGCCGCGCGCGGAGTCGGGCGACCAGGGGGACGCAGATCAACCCGTGGGGAGTCGAGCTGTTCCGCACCTTCAAGACGGTTCAGCCCAAGACGCCGAGCGAGGAAGCGGCCTACGGAAAGTGGATCGACCAGACCTCGGACCGCGAAGCGGCCCGGATCGACCGGATCCACGGCGCCGTCGGCGTCATCCCGACGCCGCTGTGGGTGGTGCTGCTCCTCATCTCCGTCGTGGTCTTCGTGTTCATGCTGTTCTTCGCCGACCGAGGCGAGGGCGCGGTCACACAGGCGGTGCTGATGGGATCGGTCACGACCGTCGTCGTCTCGATGCTGCTCCTGATCGGGTTCCTCGACAGCCCGTTCCACAAGGGAGTCGGCGGCGTCCGTCCGGTCGCGATGGAGAGAACGCTTCGAATCATCGACGAGGCGCTGCAGGCCGTCGGCGTACGCGTCGACCTGCCCTGTGACGCCAGCGGGAACCCCGTCTCGTGACCGATGCGCACAAGCGGGACTGGGTCGAGGTCGGCGCCACGGTCCTGCTCGCCTGTCGCGGCCGTCGCGACGGCGTGGAGCAGCTATCAGGCCACGCGCTGGAACGGCGAGCAGGCGAAGACGTCGGGCACGCGTGAACAAGACCCGGATCGAGGCCGCTCGCGCGTCGGGCCTGGCGAACGCCCAGCAGCAGGTCGACGTGGCGACGTTCATGCAGTGGGTGGACTCGTATGCGCGCGGCGAGACCGAGCTCGTGACCTTCTACCGCGAACGCTTCCGCGCCGGAGTTCAAGCCGGCGTTCAACGCGTGGATCGCGACGAAGCCGCTCAAGACCAAGGGCGCCCCGCTGACGCCGTTCGCGATGCCGCAGTACCGGCTGGCGGCGAGGGCGGAAGCCGACCGGCTCGACCAGACCGCCGAGGTGCTCGCGGCCGAGGTGCGACAGGAACATCCAGCGGGCGTCCAACTACGTCCTCGGCGTCGTCCTCTTCGCGGTCGCGCTCTTCTTCGCGGGGATGAGCACGAAGCTCACTGCCGCCGGTCTACGCAAGGCGATGCTGGTGGTCGGTTGCGTCCTCTTCCTGGGCACCGTCGTCTGGATCGCGACGTTCCCGGTCAGCGTCGCGGTCTAGGAGCCGCTCGACTGGAGCTCGTCGCACGAGTCCGCTTCGTTGAAGGCTGTCTCCAGCTCGCCCCCGGCGTCGAGCTGCTTGAGCTCGGTGAACGTCGAGGAGAGCTGGTCGCCCATGCGTGGAGATGGCCCCGCTGATCGGCGGTGACCGCCGCGACGAGCGCCGCTCACGCCCGAGGCGTCGTCGACGGCGTTCTGCATCGTCCGACAGGTTCTCGTCGGCGTCGTCGGCGAGCTGGTCGAGCGACTCCTTCGCCTGCTCGCCGGCTTCGGTGTCGGGCGGTCCGAGGCCTCTCACGTCGTCGACGAAGTCGCTCGTTGCGCTCTCGACGTCGTCGACGGCGCTCTTCAGGGAGTCCTCGTTGAGGTTCCCGCCGCTGCAGCGAGTCGGCCGTGGAGGTGATCGAGTCGCGTCCAGGTCGTGATCGCCGAGCAGACGTCGTCGGCCCACGCCGTGGCCGAGGTGTCGCCGCCCTCGTCGCCGCCGCAGCCGGCTGCCAGGAAGGCGGCCAGCAGCGCGACGCGACATACGACCCAGACAAGCGAGTCTGTACATCGTCTCCTAGGCGGCCGAGGGCCTTGGACTTGATCGCGTCGAACTCGGCCTGGGTGATCGCGCCGCTGTCGAGCAGCCCCTTGGCCTTCTCGATCTCGGCCGCCGCGCCGCCGGAGCCGGCGGTCGTGCGGACGTACTCGTCCATCTGGCTCTGTGCAGCCTGCGCCTCTTCCATACGGCGTCTCGTCATGTCGTCGCTGTTGGCGATCAGATAGACGAAGACGCCGAGGAACGGAACGAACAGCACGAAGATGATCCACAGCGTCTTCTTCGCGCCGCTCGCATCGCGCCGCCGGAAGATGTCGGCGATCACGTAGAACAGCAGCATGAACCAGGCGATCCAGACGAAGAAGATGAGCATCGACCACAACACACCGAGGAACGGGTAATCAGCAGCTAGCAGCATCGGTGATCTCCTTGAGACATCGAGGTCTCCTTTTGAAGGGCGCGACTCATTTCGCCGAGCTTTCCGAACAGCCTTTCGTCGGCTCGGGCCCGAGTCATCATGCGGAGTCGGGTGATATCCGGCCGCGGCGAGAGTGTGCTAGCGCGGCCCCAGCCGCTCGAGCCTGCGCTCGAGGCTGTCGAGCCGCTCGAGGATCAGCTGCAGATTTTTCAGCTCCTCCTCGCGGGCCTCGCGATTCCGCTGTGCCACCAGGATCGAGACGACCACGCTCGTGATCAGCGGAATCAGCGCCGAGGCCCGTCAGCATCAGCGCGCTGGCGACCACGCGGCCGGCGCCGCTCTCGGGAACGATGTCGCCGTACCCGACCGTGGTGACGGTCGTGATCGAGAACCAGAGGGCGTGCGGGAACGTGTCGAAGACCTTCGGCTCGAGCACCCGCTCGAGGACGGCCGCTGCGACCGCGAGCAAGCGTCGCGACCGCCACGATCAGCCCCACCGCCTTGCGCAGTGTCAGGCTGAGCAGTCGCCGCGGTCAGCCGCTGTCTCGACGCGGTCGTACATCGGCACTCAGTTCGGCGCGTGACTCAGATGCCCTACACGGCTGGGCTCCCTGGCAAGGATGACCGGATGCGACGTGTTCTTTCGTTGTATCGTCGTCCTCGTGCTGGTCTTCCTGTTGATCCGTTGGGCGGTGCTCGCCGCCGCCTTCGCAGTCACGGCCTGGCTCCTGTCGGGCATGGAGGTCTCCGGCGGCTTCTGGGCGTACCTCTGGGTCTCGGCGCTGTTCGGGATCGTCAACGCGATCATCGGGACGATCCTGCGCATCCTCACGCTGCCGCTGACCCTCTTGACGCTCGGCCTGTTCGCCATCGTGATCAACGCGCTGATGCTCGAGCTCACGGACGCGCTCACCAGCCACCTCACGATCGACGATTTCTTCTGGACCGCGATCTGGGCGGCGATCATCCTGGCGATCGTCTCGGTGATCCTGGATCTTCTCGTGCACTCAGTGCTGGCGCCGAAGCCGAAGCCGACACCGGCGACGTAGCGTTTCAGCCCCGACGAACGGTGGGCGCAGCGGCCGCCGGGGGTAACTCCATCGAGGCGCGGACGGCGACGAGTGGCGCCGTCGGGATCGTGATGAACCCCCGCGTCGGCCGGTCGAGGTCGAAGCTGACGAAGAGCAGCAGCGTGACCAGTCCGGCGGCGAGCAGCACGGTGACGACGCCGCGGGAGAGGAGCGCCAGGTAGAGCGCCATGAGGCCGAGCGCCGTCGCGGCCCCGATCACCTCGATCAGGACGATCGCGGAAGGGACGCGATTGTTGAGCGCGGACACTCGCGTCGTCTGCATGTCGATCATCTCGTTCAGGCTCTCGACGTACAGGCGCGGCGCCGACTGCGTCGGCTGGGCGTCGAGCGCCTGGCCCGCCAGAGACCACAGGCGGCGCTGGAGAGCCGACTCTGCAGCGATCGCGCGTTTCGCGGCCGAGCTGCCTGGCCCCGAACGTGAGAGGCTGAGGCTCGCGTCTGCATACCGCTCGAACAGCGGCAGCGAGCAGGCCCCGCATCGGCTCACTCAGCGTCTGCGCGCGCAGGTACGTGGTACCGATCGCGTTGGCATCGTTCACGACCGCCGCACGCCGAGCGTCGTACCGGCCGACCGCCATGGCGAGGCCGAACGCGAGGACGAGGGCGACCAGGGTGAGCAGCGCAGACTGGACGACGCCGAACGGCTCGCGCAACCCCTCCGCGTGATGAGCAAGCGACCGGCCTGCGGACGAGCCCGAGAAACGTCGCACCGAACATGATCCCCGCGAGCAGCAGCGCCAGCTGCCAGCTGTTGAGCGAAAAGAACACTGTCTCTCTCCCGTATGAGCCGGACCTCAGCGAATCACCCGCATCGGACGATGCTGCCGTCGCCTGTCCGAGCCATTCTGAACCGACCTCTTGGGAAGGACTAACGATGGCCACAAGCACGACCCCCCGCCCTGCGCTCAGCGACGATGAGCTGCAGAAGCTCCTTGGACTGATCAAGGGCGCTGACAGCGTCGAGCTGAAGCTGACCGTGCCCGAGCAGGACCAGCGCTCGACCATTCGATCGCTCGGACTCGACCCGCTGCAGGCGGAGATCCGCCAGGTGTTCTTCTTCGACACCCCAGAGCTGGCGCTCGATCAGCAGGGCCTGGTCGTACGCGCCCGGCGGTCACAGAAAAAGGGGGACGACTCGGTCGTGAAGCTGCGGCCGGTGGTTCCGTCCGAGCTCTCGAAGGACATTCGACGCTCCCCGAACTTCGGAGTCGAGGTCGACGCGTCGCCCGGCGGGTTCGTCTGCTCCGGCTCGATGAAAGGGACGCCCGTGCTGGGCCACGTGCTCGAGGCCGCCATGGGCAAACGAGCGACGCGCAAGCTCTTCTCGAAGGAGCAGCAGGCGCTCTACGCCGCCCACGCGCCCGACGGAATCGCGCTCGACGACCTCTCGATCCTCGGCCCGCTCTTCGTCCTCAAGCTGAAGTACTTGCCCAAGGGCTTCGACCGCAAGATGGTCGCCGAGATGTGGCTCTATCCGGACGGGTCGCGGATCCTCGAGCTCTCGACGAAATGCGAGCCCGGGGAAGCGTTCCAGGTCGCCGCCGAGACCCGCGCGTTCCTCGCCTCGAAGGGCGTCGATCTCGACACCGAGCAGCAGACGAAGACCCGGACTGCACTCGAGTTCTTCGCCAAGAACGTCGAAGGCGCCGGCGCCTGAGAGCGGGCGTGGCCGCGCGCAACGATCGTCTCGACCTCTACCTCGTCCGCCACGCGTTCGCCGCACATGCTGATCCCACCCGCTGGCCGGACGATGCAGCGCGCCCGCTCACCAAGGAGGGCATCGCCCGCTTCCGCGCCGCGGCGCGCGGCCTCCGACGGCTGGTCCCGACTGTCGGCTCGGTGCTCTCGAGCGGCTATGCGCGTGCCTGGCAGACGGCGGAACTGCTGCACGAGGTCGCGGGCTGGAACGAGCCGGAGGAGTGTCCCGCGCTCGAGGCCGAGCGACCGGCGACGGCGGTACTCGATCTCCTTCTGGGCCACAACGACCATTCGATCGCCCTCGTCGGGCACGAGCCGCAGCTCTCCAGGCTCGCGTCGATCCTGTGCACCGGGAACGAGGACCGGCTTCAGCTCGAGCTGAAGAAGGGTGCTGTCGCGTCGCTGTCGTTCGCCGACCGGGTCGCGCCGGCACAGGCGTGCCTGCGGTGGGCGGTCTCGCCGAAGATCCTTCGCCGGCTCGACTGCTGAGCCGACTACGCGTCCGGGCGTGACCAGTCGGCGGGAACGTCGCCCCCACCTTCCTGCGCGAGACGCCGACCGAAGCGCAGCAGCGCGGGGTGCGGGGCGATGAGCCCGGCGGCAAGCGACTCCCCCTGCCGGAACGTCGTCGCCCGCTCGAGCAGGCTCGGCGGCACGAACGAAAAGACCTCGCCCACGTAGCCCAGGTCGGCGAGCGAGTTCATCCGCATCAGGAGCAGGTTGTCGCACTGGGACAGGACGTTCTCGTGCACCTTCTGCGGCCGCTGCGTGGACACGAGCAGGTAGAGACCGAACTTGCGTCCCTCTCCCGCAATCCGGACGGCGTACTCGGTCGCGATCGCAGTCAGCGGATCCTCGGGCCGCGCCGGGCAGACGTTGTGCGCCTCGTCGACCACGATCAGGACCGGCCTCCGCTCGTCACGCCGTCGCCACAGCTCGCCGAGCACTGCCGCGGAGACGAGAGCCTGCTCCTCCCTCGTCGCGAGCGAGCCCAGGTCGACCACGAGGCAGCGCACGTCGTTCTGTGCGAGCTCAGGCAGGATCGAGCTTCGCTCCGTGCCCGCCCAGATGCCCCAGCGATGCACGCCGAGGTTCCGAACGCGCCCGATCAATCGCCGACCGGCCTCGCCCTCGCGCTCGAGCTGCTCGAGCCGCTCGAGCGTGATGGGCTCGCCGCTGTCGGCGAGCGCAACGAGCTCGGCGTACTCGTCACGGTCGGCCACCGGGTGGAGGTGGAGCATTGCCGCCTGCGTGGCCGGCTCGAGCTCCCTGAAGAGGAGCGCGAGTCCGTCACCGGCCCGTCGTACGGCCAGCGTGCGGGTCGCCTCCGCGTAGCGTGCCGCCTGGGCATCGTCCGCGTCGGGCCGCAGCTCACCGAGCCGCACGAAGTCGGAATTCGGGTCGAGCACGACGAGCTGCAGGTCGGCCTCGAGCAGCAACTGCTCGAGCACCACACCGAGGGAGTACGTCTTGCCGGAGCCCGACTGGCCACAGAGAAACGTGTGGCGGCCGAATCCACCTGCGTCGAGCGAGAACGGCACGCCCGGCGCGAGCAGCAGCTCCCCGACCTCCAGCCTGGCTCGCGGCGGTGCCGTCTCCTCGAGGTGGTCGCGCACCTCGTCGGCGGTCGCCGGCCGCACCGTGGCGTCGTGGAACGACGAGCCGTCGCCGCTCAGCACACGGCCTTCGCCCTCCGCGCCGCGGATCACAATCTGACGGCGTTGTACCCCCTCGCCGGCATCGTCTGAAGCCAGCTCGGGCCCCCGTTGCCGGCCCACCTCGAGGGTCACGACCTGTCCCAGCCGGCGCTCGGAGCCCTCCTCGAGCACGACGTACGAGCCGGGCTGCAGCTCCAGTCCGTGCAGTGACGCCTGATAGGAGAAGCGACGACCGTCGACCGACGTCGCGAGCGGAAGAATCTCCTCCTCGAGTTGCCGGCGGACGGCTCGGTAGCGCTCGAGGCTCTCCCGCATCTCGCCGACGGTACAGCACGAGGCGAAAGCCGTCTGGGCGTGTCGTCCGCTCGGAAAACGTCCTGCTGACGCCAAATCGAAATCACCCAACCTGGATGACGTATGCACGCCTCCCTCTCCTTAGGGTCGAACCACCGATCCCGGGAGGTGGGACATGACACACGGACCCGACACCATCGCGCCAGAGCTGGCAACAGCGCCCGCGTCGCGAGACGCGAAGCCGCAGGCCGCCGACGTCCTCGTCGTCTTCGGCATCACCGGAGACCTGGCGAGGGTGATGACCTTTCACTCGCTCTATCGACTCGAGGCCCGCGGGCTCCTCGACTGCCCGATCGTCGGCGTGGCCGTCGACGACTGGACCGACGATCAGCTCAGGACGCGCGCGCGGCAGTCGATCGAGGGGACCGGCCAGAAGATCGACGACGCGGTGTTCGATCGCTTCGCTGAGCGCCTCTCGTACGTGAGCGGCGACTTCGCGGACGCCGCGACGTACGAGCGCGTCGGGGAAGCGATCGGCGGAGCCTCAACGCCCGTCTTCTACCTGGAGATCCCGCCGTTTCTCTTCGGCGCCGTCGTGAAGGGACTGGCCGAAGCCGGCCTGACCAAGACGGGACGCGTCGTCGTCGAGAAGCCCTTCGGCCACGACCGCGAGTCGGCGCGCGCACTCGCCGCCGAGTTGCACAACTACCTCGACGAGTCGCAGCTCTACCGCATCGACCACTACCTCGGGAAGATGGGCGTCGAGGAGATCCTCCACCTGCGGTTCCGGAACGCCATGCTCGAGCCGATCTGGAGCCGCAACTTCATCGAGTGCGTCCAGATCACGATGGCGGAGGACTTCGGCGTCGACGACCGCGGCCACTTCTACGACCCCGTCGGCGCGCTGCGCGATGTCGTCGTCAACCACCTGATGCAAGTTGTGGCCGCAGCTGCGATGGAGCCCCCATCGCGGCGCGAGCCCACGACGATCAAGAACGCGCAGGCTGCACTCTTCCACTCCGTCGTGGAGGCGAACCCGGACCACTATGTGCGCGGCCAGTACGACGGTTATCTCGACATCGATGGTGTCGCCGCGGACTCGACGACGGAGACCTACGCCGCACTGCGACTCGACATCGAGAACTGGCGCTGGTCCGGCGTGCCGTTCTTCATCCGGACCGGCAAGCGTCTGGCCGCAACGCAGACCGAGCTCCGGCTCGTCTTCAAGCAGCCCCCGAAGATGGACTTCCTCACCGTCGGCGGCCTGCCCGAGCCGAACCAGCTCGTCATCAAGCTCGACCCGAGCACGGGGATCAAGCTCGTCGTGCAGGCTCACCGCGCCGATCACCCCGGAGGGGGCACGATCGATCTCGACATGGAGTTCGAGGAGGAGGGCGGCGAAGGCCCCACTCCCTACGAGGTGCTGCTCGAGGCAGCGATGGTCGGCGACAGCACCCGCTTCACACGCCAGGACGGAGTCGAAGAGACCTGGCGGATCATGCAGCCGCTGCTCGACGCGCCCCCGCCGGTGCATCCGTACGCACCGGGGTCGTGGGGCCCGCAGGAGGCGGACAAGCTCGTCGCCGGCCACGGCCGGTGGCACGGACCATGGGTGGTCGAATGACAACGGTCGGAGCCAAACCCGAGCCGCGCGTTCAGAGCGCGGCAGCGCCGTCCCCGTTCCCGCCGATCGCGGACTACGCGTTCCTGTCGGACTGTCACACCGGTGCGCTCGTCGCCGCCGACGGAGCAATCGACTGGCTGTGCGTCCCGAGCTTCGACTCGCCGAGCGTGTTCGGCAGCCTGCTCGACCGCGGGGCCGGCTTCTTCCGCTTCGCGCCCTTCGGGATCAGCCACCCGACCGCGCGCACCTACGTCCCGGGCACCAACGTCCTGGAGACGACCTGGAAGACGCCAAACGGCTGGATCGTGGTGCGCGACGCGCTGACCATGGGCCCGCGGAGCCACGAGGACACCATCACGCCGCACACCCGGCCCCCGGCAGACGACGACGCCGACCACATGCTCGTTCGCACGGTGGAGTGCCTCGAAGGCAACGTCGAGGTCGAGCTCGTTTGCGAGCCCGTCTTCGACTACGGCCGCACGCCGGCGGAATGGTCGCTGGCCGACGGCGATCGCCACACCGCCGATGCGCGCGGCGCCGGACAGACCATCCGCCTGCAGTCCGACCTCGCGCTCGGCGTCGAGGGCGACCGCATCCGCGCGCGTCACGTGCTCGCGGCCGGCGACCGGGCCTACTGCGCGCTCTCGTGGGCCGAAGAGCTGGCCGTGCCACAGGACGTCGAGGACGCAAGCGCCCGCCTCAACGCAACCACGCGCTTCTGGCGCGCCTGGCTGCAGCGGGCCCGGATGCCCGATCACCGCTGGCGGGACCCGATCCAGCGCTCTGCGCTCACGATCAAGGGCCTCACCTACATGCCGACCGGCGCGACGGTGGCGGCGCTGACGACCTCGCTGCCCGAGACACCCGGGGGCGAGCGGAACTGGGACTACCGCTACACCTGGATCCGCGACAGCACCTTCACGCTCCAGGCGCTGCACTGGCTGAACCTCGACTGGGAGGCCGACGAGTACATGCAGTTCGTCGCCGACGTCGAGCCGACGGAGGACGGGTCGCTTCAGATCATGTACGGGATCGACGGCAGGCGCGACCTGACCGAGACCACCCGTGACGAGCTCTCCGGCTACTCGGGTGCCCGGCCGGTGCGGATCGGCAACGGGGCCTTCGACCAGCGCCAGAACGACGTGTTCGGCGCCGCGCTGGACTCGATCCTCCTCCACAGCCGCCACAGTGAGCGCATGCCGCGGCGGCTCTGGCCGATCGTGCAGACCCAGGCCGAGTGCGCGACCAAGGTCTGGCGCGAGCCCGACCAGGGCATCTGGGAGGCCCGCGGGAAGCCGCAGCACTACGTGTCCTCCAAGATCATGTGCTGGGTCGCGCTGGACCGCGCGGCCCAGCTGGCGGAGATCCGAGGCGATCCAGGCCTGCAGGAAACGTGGCGTGCGACCGCCGACGAGATCAAGGACGACATCCTCGCCCACGGCCTCACGGACAAGGGTGTGCTCCGCCAGCACTACGACACGGACGCACTCGACGCCTCAACCCTCCTCGCCGCGATCCTCGGCTTCCTGCCGGAAGAGGACGAGCGTCTCCACGCCAGCGTGAACGCGATCGCCAACGACCTGACCGAGGACGGCTTCGTCCTCCGCTACAGGACCGAGGAGACGGACGACGGCCTGTCGGGCAAGGAAGGGACCTTCCTGATCTGCTCGTTCTGGCTCGTCTCCGCCCTTGCGATCGTCGGGGAGGTCCAGCGCGCACGCGACCTCATGGACCGGCTTCTGCGAATCGCGTCGCCTCTGGGCCTGTACGCCGAGGAGTTCGACGCGGAGACCGGCTTCCACCTGGGCAACTTCCCCCAGGCGTTCTCCCATCTCGCGCTGATCGAGGCGGCGGCGCGAATCATCGTTCCCGAGCAGATGAAGGAGCACTGACGATGGACTCGTACGACGTCATCATCATCGGCACCGGTGCGGGAGGAGGGACGCTCGCGCGGCACCTCGCCCCCTCGGGTAAGCGGATCCTCCTCCTCGAGCGCGGCGACTGGCTTCCCCGTGAGCCTTCGAACTGGTCGGCACACGACGTCTTCGTCGACAACCGCTACGTCTCCGAGGACACCTGGTACGACGAGAAGGACACGACGTTCCAGCCGCAGATCCACTACTTCGTCGGCGGGGCGACCAAGCTCTACGGAGCCGCGCTCTACCGTCTCCGCAAGGAGGACTTCGGTGAGCTCCACCACCAGGGCGGACTCTCCCCGGCCTGGCCGATCGAGTACGAGGAGCTGGAGCCCTACTACACACTCGCCGAGCAGCTCTACGAGGTCCGCGGCGCACGAGGTGAGGACCCGACAGAGCCCGCCGCGAGTGCGCCGTACCCGTTCCCGGCGCTCTCGCACGAGCCGCGGATCCAGCAGCTCTCGGACGACCTGGAGGCGGCCGGCTACCACCCGTTCCACTCCCCGAACGGGGTCCGGCTGACGGAGACGAACCTGCCCTACAGCCGCTGCATCCGCTGCGGCACCTGCGACGGCTTCCCGTGCCTGGTGCATGCCAAGTCCGACGCCGAGGTGATGGGCGTGCGGCCTGCCCTCGAGCATCCGAACGTCACGCTGCTGACGAACACACGAGTCGTGAAGCTCGAGACGAACGACTCGGGAAACGAGATCTCAGAGGTCGTCGTCGATCAGGACGGCCAGATCGAACGCTTCTCGGCAGACCTCGTCGTCGTCGCCTGTGGAGCGGCCAACACGGCCAAGTTGCTGCTCGCGTCGGCCAATGATCACCATCCGAACGGCCTCGCGAACGGCTCCGACCAGGTCGGCCGCAACTACATGTTCCACGACAGCCTGGCCGTGCTCGCGCTGTCGCGCGAGGAGAACCCGACCGTGTTCCAGAAGACGCTCGGACTGAACGACTTCTACTTCGGCTCGGACGACTTCGAGTACCCGCTCGGAAACATCCAGATGGTCGGGAAGTCGACGTCGCAGATGTACCGGGGCGAGAAGCCCGGCCAGACGCGCCTCGCGCCGGAGTGGACGCTGGAACGGGTGGGCAGGCACGCGATCGACTTCTGGCTCTCGACCGAGGATCTGCCCAGCCCGAACAACCGCGTCACGCTCGCGCCCGACGGCAACGTCCGCCTCACCTACTCGGAGACGAACGGTGAGGCGCGGAAGCGGCTCTACGAGACCTTCAAGTCGCTGCTGCCGAAGCTGAACATGAACGAGGGGCACTTGATCCACCGCTTCGCGTACATGAAGAACGAGATCCCGGTCGCCGGCGTCGCGCACCAGGCAGGCACAACGCGCTTCGGCACCGATCCTGCGCAGTCTGTGTTGAACACCGACTGCCGGGCCCATGAGGTCGACAACCTCTACGTCGTCGACACCAGTGTCTTCCCGAGCATTGGGGCCGTCAACCCAGCGTTGACCGCGATGGCAAACTCGCTCCGGGTCGGAGACCACCTGCTCCAGAGAATGGGGGCGAGGACACCCGTAGCAGCATCGGTTCAAGAAGGAGGCTCGGCATGAGCTCCGTCGCAGAGGCTCCGAAGACGATTCGCTCGACGATTCCGGCTCGACTCGACCGCCTGAGCTGGTCGCCCTTCCACACCCGGATGGTCTGCGGGCTCGGAGCCGCCTGGATCCTGGACGGCATGCAGATCACGATCGCCAGCTCGGTCACCGGCGCGCTCCAGAGTACGGAGACCCTTGGCATGAGCTCGTCGGAGATCGGGCTGATCGCCTCGGTCTACCTCGTCGGCCAGGTCGTTGGGGCGCTGTATTTCGGGAGACTCTCGGACCAGCTCGGACGTAAGCGGCTTCTGATCTTCACCTTGCTCCTGTACCTGCTGGGCACCGGAGCGGCGGCGTTCGTCACCGGCCATCACACGGGCTGGCTCCTCTTCTTCTACGCGACCCGTTTCGTGGCCGGCATGGGAATCGGAGGCCAGTACGCGGCGATCAACTCAGCGATCGACGAGATGATGCCGTCCAAGTATCGCGGTCGCGTCGACATCTGGATCAACGGCAGCTACTGGGCCGGCGCGATTCTCGGGTCGTTCGCTTCCCTGATCTTCCTGAACGCGTTCGCAATCAACGTCGGCTGGCGGCTCGCGTTCCTGATGGGTCCGGTGCTCGCGCTCGTCGTCATCGTGGTGGCACGCACCCTGCCCGAGAGTCCTCGGTGGCTCATGACCCACGGGCGCATGGACGAGGCGGAGGCGGAACTCGCGAAGATCGAGGCCGCGGTCCAGAGCTCGGGCCAGACGCTCGAGCCGGTCGACGACAGCAAGGCGCTCGAGCTGACTCCCGAGAAGCAGTACGGCTACCTCGTGTTTCTCCGCCTCGTCTTCCACCAGTATCCGAGGCGGGCGATCCTCGGCGCATCGCTGATGATCACGCAGTCGTTCCTCTACAACGCGATCTTCTTCACGTACGCGCTCGTGCTCACCCAGTTCTACGGGGTGAGCGCGACCCGGGTGCCGCTGTACGGGCTCGCGTTCTCGATTGGCAACCTGATCGGGCCGCTGGTGCTTGCACCGCTCTTCGACTCGATCGGGCGGAAGATAATGATCTCCGGCACGTATCTCATCTCGGGGGTGCTGCTCGCCGTCAGCGGCTGGCTCTTCTACAACGACGACCTGACGGCGAACTCGCAGACGTTCGTCTGGATCGTGATCTTCTTCTTCGCCTCCGCGGGTGCAAGCGCCGCGTATCTGACGGTCAGCGAGACCTGGCCGATCGAGATCAGGGCGGAGGCGATCGCGGTGTTCTTCGCCATTGCGCAGGTCTTCGGCGCATTGGGGCCGCTCTTCTACGGCTGGTTGATCGGGGACGGGCAGAGCAGGACGGGCTTGTTCATCGGCTACCTCGTCGGCGCGGGGATCATGATCATCGGCGGCATCGTCGAGATCGTGCTCGGGATCAACGCCGAGGGCAAATCCCTCGAGGAGATCACGAAGCCGCTCACGTCAGGCTCAGACGACGCCGAGGGTCCGGAAGGCGGTTCGGCGCTGCCCGCACCGGCGGGATAGCTCCGAAAGGACGGATTGGCAAGCAGGGCCGAGACGAGCGCGGTCTACGGGGCGGGAATCGTCCAGGGGATCGCGCTCGTCACGTTCCCGGCTGCGAGCACGATCCTCACCGACCCGTCGGAGTACGACCTCTCGAGCACGCAGTACGCCGGCCTGTTCCTGCCGCAGGTGATCACCGCTATCGCCGCCTCACTGCTCGGCGCGCGGTCTGGCCGACCGTTTCGGGACGAAGCGGGTCTATCTCGCCGGTCTCACGGCCGGTCTGCTCTCGATGAGCCTCCTCATCGTCAGCCAGTTCTTCACCTCGAACCAATCGGTTGCGTACGCCCTCCTCCTGCTGGCCACGGCATGCCTGGGAGTGGGATTCGGACTCACCGTGCCGGCGCTGAACGTCCTCGCGGCGGCCTTCCATCCGGGCGCGGTCGACCGAGCCGTCCTCGTCCTCAACGCGCTGCTGGGGCTCGGCACGGTGCTCGCGCCCGTCTTCGTCGCGATCTTCCTCGGCCTCGGCTTCTGGTGGGGGATGCCGCTGACCTCGGCTGCGATGCTGCTCGGGCTGCTCGCCGTGAGCGTTCGCTTGCCATTGCAGGTGCGCGCGTCGGGGGCGGCCCCGCGCGGAGCGAGGCCGCCGCTGCCGGCCCGGTTCTGGGTCTACGCGGGTTTCGCCGTCCTCTACGGCGTCTGCGAGACCCTCAACGGCAACTGGGCACAGCTCGACCTGACGAGCGAGCTCGGCGCGTCGCAGACGGCCGCGGCGTTCGCTCTCACGGCTTTCTGGGCGATGGTGACGCTGGGGCGGGTCCTCTTCGCCGCCGTCCAGCGTCGGGTACCGGCACGAGTGACGTACCACTTCCTCCCCTTCCTACTCGCCGGGGCGTTCGTGCTCATCGCGCTGCTCCCAGACGACGAGCCCGTTCTCGGCGTGCTGGCGTTCGGCCTCGCCGGCCTGGGGTGCTCGGCGCTCCTGCCGCTGACGATCAGCTTCGGCCAGAAGGAGCTCGCCTCCGTCTCGGCCGCCGTCGCGGGAGGCGTGATCGCGTTCTACCAGCTCGGCTACGGCATCGCGGCCTTCGGCGTCGGCCCGCTGCTGGACGGCGGCGTCGGGCTGCCCACGATCTACGCGTGCGCGGCTCTCGTCGCTGTTGCGATGGGCGTCTGGTCCTTCGTCGTCGCACGACAGCAGTCCACGCCCACAACCCTCCATTCGGTGCCGGGATAGTCAGGGTCGTGGGTCGGTGACCTCTCCCTCCGGTGAGCAGATCGAGATCGCCCTCGGCGACCAGCGGGCGGTCGTCGTGGAGGTCGGCGGCGGCCTGCGCGCCTACTCTGCGGCCGGTCGCGAGCTGCTCGACGGCTACCCGTCGGACGGCCAGATCGTCTCGGGCCGCGGGCAAGTCTTGATTCCGTGGCCGAACCGCCTTCAGGACGGCGCCTACGAGTTCGAGGGGCGGCGCCACCAGCTCCCGCTCACCGAGGTCGAGCACCAGAACGCGATCCACGGGCTCGTCCGCTGGGCCGGCTGGCGGGTCGGCGAGCGCGAGCAGAGCCGAGTGGTGATGGAGCACGTGATTCATCCTCAACCCGGCTACCCGTTCTCGCTCGCGGTCAGCATCGAGTACGCGCTCTCCGACCAGGGCCTCTCCGTCGCAACGACGGCGACGAACATCGGCCAGGATCCGTGCCCCTACGGGGCCGGCGCCCATCCGTACTTGACGCTCGGGACTGCGACAGTCGATTCGGTCGTCCTCACGGCGCCGGGACGAGCGGTGCTCCGGTCCGACGACCGCGGCATACCCATAGACCAGGTGACGGTGGAAGGCACGGAGTACGACTTCAGGCAACCGAGGGCGATCGGGGCGATGCGCCTCGACCACTGCTTCACCGACCTCGAGCGCGACGGCGGCCTCGCCCGCGTCGAGTTGCGCGGTCCCGACGAGAGCGGGCTGACGCTCTGGATGGACGAGGCCTACGGCTACCTGATGCTGTTCACGGGCGACCCGCTCCCTGATGTCAACCGTCGCAGCCTCGCCGTCGAGCCCATGTCCTGCCCGCCGAACGCGTTCAGCACCGGCGAAGCCGTGATCCGGCTCGACCCGGGCGGCTCCTGCACGAGCACCTGGGGCCTCTCACCCTCGCTGTCCCCGTGATCGCCTTCATCCCGGTCGCCGCGGAGGCTCCGCTGCCGGACGCGGGGTCGCTCGTCCTCGTGCTCGCCGCCGCAAGTGCCGGGGCGATCCTGTCGAGGGTCCATCGAAGGATCGTCCTGCCTACCGTCGTGCTCGAGATCGTGCTCGGCATCCTCATCGGTCCCGAGGGGCTTGACCTGGCGCAGGTCGACAGTCACATCGACTTCCTCGCCGACCTGGGGCTCGTGTTCCTGTTCTTCTTCGCGGGGCTCGAGCTGATCGAGCAGCGCGTGGCTCGCCGGTCGCTGGTGCGTGGAGCGGCCGGCTGGGCGATCTCGCTTGCGATCGGTCTCGGGGTCGGTCTCGTCTTGAACCAGGCCGGACTCGACGCCGAGGCCTGGCTGCTCGGCGTGGCGCTCACCACCACCGCCCTCGGGACACTGGTGCCGATGCTTGCCGACGGGGGCCTGCTCCCGACGCCGCTCGGCTCGGCGGTCCTGGGCGCCGGCGTCGCGGGTGAGTTCTGGCCGATCGTCGTGATCTCGATCTTTCTGACCGGTGCCTACGGCGCCGCCACCGAGACACTGCTCCTCCTCGCCTTCAGCGTCGTTGTGCTGGTCGCGGCGGCAGCTGCGCTCCGCGCGCGCCCGCCCGCCGTCGTCCGGGTGCTCCAGCAGACAGTGCACACGACCGGCCAGGCGGCGGTTCGACTGTCCGTCTGCATCCTCGCGGGGCTCGTCTTCCTCTCGATCGAGGTGGGCTTCGACTTCGTCCTCGGCGCGTTTGCCGGCGGCCTCGTCGTCGGCCTGGCGCTGAACTCCCCGGAAGCCGCACCTGTGCGCATGCGGCTGGAGGGCGTCGGCTTCGGCTTCCTGATCCCGATCTACTTCGTCGTCACGGGCATGAACTTCGACCTCGACAGCCTGCTGACGCCGACCGGCATCGGCCTCGCGGCTCTCTTCCTCGGGCTCTTCGTCGTCGTCCGGGGTACGCCGTCGCTGCTGTGGCTCAGGGAGCTGGGACCGCGGCGGACGCTCAGCCTCGCCCTCTGCGCCGCCACGGGGCTGCCGCTGATCGTGGCCATCGTGGGGATCGGCACGGAACGCGGGGCCATCGGCCGGGATGTCGGCACGTCGGTCATCGGTGCCGGGATGATCTCCGTCCTCGTCCTGCCATTGCTGGCGATCGCAATCGCGCGCCGGGAATCATCCCGCCTGGGTGATGCCGAGTCGACGTCGCCCGCCTAGGTTGGAGGCCGGAGGTGCGATATGCCGATGAAGCCAAGAGCCCACGCCCGCGCGTCCTGATCCTCGGTGGAGGCTTTGCCGGGGTAGGCGTCGCCAAAGCGCTGAAGGATGCAGACGTCGACATCGTGCTGATCGACAAGCACGACTACCACACGTTCCAGCCACTCCTCTACCAGGTCGCCACCGACCTGCTGGATACCGCATCGGTCGGACATCCCCTGCGGGACCTCTTTCACAAGGAGCCGAACGTCACCGTCCACAAGGCGACTGTGACCGCGATCGACCTCAACAAGCGCGAGGTGCAGTTCGCCGAGATGGCGCCGCTGACCTACGACTACCTCGTGCCGGCACTCGGTGCGGAGGTCAACTTCTTCGGAGCCGAGGGCGCTCCCGCGCACGCCTTCCCGATGTACACGCTCGCCGACGCAGTGCGCCTCAAGAAGCACGTCCTGGACAAGTGGGAAGCCGCAGACCGGGACGCGAGCCTCTTGGACGACGGGATCGTCAACGTGGTCGTCGTCGGCGGCGGGCCGACCGGGGTGGAGAGCGCGGGCGCGCTCGCAGAGCTCTACCGGAACAACTTCGCGGAGGACTACCCGAACCTGCCGCAGGAAAAGGCGCGGATCGTGCTCGTCGAGGCTGCGCCCGAGCTCTTCATGATGTTCAAGCCCAAGCTCCGGCACTACGCCAAGGAGGCGCTCGAAGAGCGCGGCGTCGAGGTCCTGGTCGGCGAGCTCGTCAGCTCGATCGAGCCGACGCGGGTCACGCTGAAGTCCGGCAAGGTGCTCGAGGCCCACACGCTCGTCTGGGGCGCCGGCCTGCAGGCGAATCCGCTCGCCGATTCCCTCGGCCTCGAGCTGCAGAAAGGCAACCGCATCTCTGCCGAGCCCGACCTCAGCATCGCAGGCCATCCCGAGGTGTTCGCAGTCGGCGACATTGCGTGGATCACAGACACGAAGACGGACGACGTGCTGCCGCAGCTCGGCTCGGTCGCGCTCCAGGCAGGCGAACACGCGGGCGAGAACATCGCCCGCCTCGTCGCGGGCAAGGAGACGAAGCCCTTCCGCTATCACGACAAGGGCACGATGGCGACCATCGGCCGCGGCGCAGCGGTCGTTCAGCTGGCGCGCGGAAGGACGATGAAGGGCGAGCCTGCGTGGCTCGCCTGGGGCGCGGTCCACCTCTCGCTGCTCTCGACCGGGGAGGACCGGGCCAAAGCGGTCGTCGACTGGACCTGGGCCGGCTTCACGCACGAGCGCGCCAGCCGAATCAGCATCGACGCCGAGGAATAGCTACGTCAACCGAGAGCGTGCTCGTAGCCGACCCGACGGCGCAGCTTGCCCTCGTCGGCGGGATCGAACCACATCGAGATCAGCACCGCCCCGCGCGTCGCCGGGGACTCCACCAACTCCGCGTACTCGAGCGCTGCCGCGCTGCCGCGATCCGCGATCGCCGCGAGAGCCTCGGCGTTTGCGGCCCGTTTAGCGGCGGCGGCCGCCTTTGCCCAGCAGCGAACCTCGGCGTGGAGCTCCTCGCCGTCTTCGCGCCGGATTCGGTAGTCCACCGCCCAGCCATCCTGTGAAGGCGCGGTGAGATCGAGTGTCTCGACCACTTCAGCCATCGGGGCCACCGTATCCAAAGCGAGGCCTGGCTACGAGAAAATGTTCACGGCCCGGGCGATCACGAGCCCGAGAATTCCGAGCGAGATCACCGCCTGGACCGCCATCGAGAGCTTGGCCCACGGCACCAGCGGCATCACGTCGGTCGGGCTGAAGGCCATCGAGTTGGTGAGACTGAGGTAGACGTAGTCGACGAACCGCGGGCGCCAATCGCGTGGCCCGATGCCGGGTTCAGCTGCTGCGGGAAGGCCAGGTCGGGGTGCGGACGCGGCTCGAGGGCGCGCGCAGCCGCGCCGCCGCCGTCGAGCTCCCAGTAGAGCAATGCGAACGCGATCGTGTTCGAGAGCCACACGATCGATCCAGCCTCGAGGAGATCGCTGGCCGAGTTCGTCTGCGGGCTCCCGTGCACGAGGTCGTCGATCAGCTGCGCCGTCGACCACAACGCGCCCAGCACGAGAACGGACACCAGCGCGATCGAAAGCATTCGGAGCCATCGCGCACGACGCGTGATCGCGCCCGGGTCGGCGGCGACCACTGCGACGAGCAGCACACCCTCGATCAGCGGCAGCGCCCAGGCCGGCCCCAGCCGAACGTTGTCCGGCAGGAGCAGCCGTGAGGAGCATCGCGGACAAGATCGCACCAGCCATCGGCCAGCGAGCCTCGGCGACGCCGGTTTCCCCGCGCGCGGGTTCCATCCAGCCGCATCCTGAGGCGGCGAGGGCCGAAGCGAATCATCCCCTCTGGACGATGTGACGGCTCCGCTCGGCGCTGAGGATCGCAGTGAATCCTCGGCCACAAAATGCGGGGGGATCCATGGCGAGCAACGGATTCGAGCATGAGGTGACCCGATCGGCGTGACGAACACACTCGCGATCACGACGGTCGACCTCGCGCGGATCCAGTTCGCGACCACGTCGATCTACCACTTCTTCTTCGTGCCGCTGACGCTCGGACTGGGGCCCCTCGTCGCGGTCATGCAGACCATGTGGCACCGGACGCGGGACGAGCGCTGGCTACGGCTGACGCACTTCTTCGGCACGCTCCTCTTGATCAACTTCGCGATCGGCGTCGCGACCGGCCTCGTCCAGGAGTTCCAGTTCGGGATGAACTGGTCGGTCTACTCGAAGTTCGTCGGCAACATCTTCGGCGCACCGCTCGCGATCGAGGGGCTCGCGGCGTTCATGCTCGAGGCGACGTTCCTCGGCCTCTGGATCTTCGGCTGGAACCGCCTCTCGCCGCGCGTGCACCTGGCGACGCTGTGGATCGCCGTGGCCGGATCGTGGATGTCGGGGTTCTTCATCCTGGTCGCGAACTCGTGGATGCAGCACCCCGTCGGGTACAAGATCGTGAACGGCGAGGCGCAGCTCACCAGCGTTTGGGCGCTTCTGTCCAACGGGTTCGCGCTCCGCGCGTACGTGCACACGATGCTCGCCGGCCTGATCTTCGGGTCGATCGTCATGCTGGGGATCTGCTGCTGGCATTTCCTGCGCGGCAAGGACGTCGACCTCTTCCGCAAGGCGGCGAAGCTGGCGCTGATCGTGGCGGTGCCGGTCACGCTCCTCCAGCTCATCGTCGGCAACCGCTTCGGCGAAGCCGTGACGAGCGCGCAGGGCATGAAGATCGCCGCCTCCGAGGCGCAGTGGAACACCTGCCAGCCGTGCGGCTTCTCGCTCTTCCAGATCGGCGGGTTCACCGAGGACGATGAAACCCCAGCCTTCTCGATCACGGTCCCGCGACTCCTCTCGTACATGGCCACCGGCTCGTTCAACGGTGAGGTACAGGGGCTCACTGAGCTCCAGGCGCAGGAGCAGAGCCAGTACGGACCCGGCAACTACATGCCGAACGTGCGCGTGATCTACTGGTCGATGCGGGTGATGGCCTTCGCGGGGGTGCTGATGTTCCTCGTGGCCGCTCTCGGCGCCTGGCTCTACTGGAAGCAGAAGCTCGAGCGGGCGCGCTGGTTCCACCGGACGGCGATCGTCGCGATCGCGTTTCCGTACATCGCCGCGACGGCGGGCTGGATCCTGACCGAGATGGGCCGGCAGCCGTGGATCGTGCAGGGCCTGCTCAAGACCGCCGACGCGCACTCGCCGTCGGTCTCCTCGACCATGCTCGCGTTCAGCCTCGTCGTGTTCGTCTCCCTCTACCTGCTGCTGCTCGTGCTCGACATCTGGCTGATGCGCCGCTACGCGACGCTCGACCCGCCCGAGCTCGACCGCGACGAGACCGGAGAGACCCCGATGCCGGCGATCGGATACTGAGATGGACCTCCAAGATCTCTGGTTTTGCCTGATCGGCTTCTTCTTCGCCGCCTACTTCGTGCTCGAGGGCTTCGACTTCGGCGTCGGGCTGCTGCTGCCGTTCCTGCCGCGCAACGAGGAGGAGCGCAGCACGATGTTCCGCACGATCGGCCCCGTGTGGGACGGCAACGAGGTGTGGCTCGTGATCGCCGGCGCCTCGATGTTCGCGGCCTTCCCGACCTGGTACGCGACGATGTTCTCCGGCTTCTACGTCGCCCTGCTGCTGCTGCTGGTGTTCCTGATCGTGCGCGTGCTCTCGTTCGAGTGGCGCGAGCGGGACGAGCAGTCGCGCTGGCTCGGCCTCTGGGCCTGGGCGAACACGATCGGCAGCCTCGGCGCCGCCCTGATCTGGGGTGTCGCGTTCTCGAACCTGCTCTACGGCGTGCCGATCAACTCCAGCGGCGACTTCGACGGCAGCTTCTGGGACCTCTTCAACCTGTACACGCTGCTCGGCGGGGTCGCGGTCGTGCTGCTGTTCGCGTTCCACGGCGCGACCTACCTCACGCTGCGCACGACCGGCGAGCTGTGCCGGCGCGCCGCGACGGCCGCACGTCGGCTCTCGATCGCGACGGCCGTCGTCGGCGCGGGGTTCCTGATCTGGACCGTCGCGGTCGCGGTCGACCGCAACGACAAGGACGTCTTCCCGCCGCTGCTGCCCGCGCTGCTCGCGATCGTCGCACTGCTCGGCGCCGTCGTCTGCGTCCGGCTCGCCCGCAGCGGCTGGGCGTTCGTGCTCACCGCCGCCGGCGCCTTCCTCGTCGTGGCCACGATCTTCACGAGCCTCTATCCGCGCGTCATGGTCGCCAGCAACGACTTCGCCAACAGCCTCACCGTCGACAACGCCTCCTCGGCGCACTACACGCTCAAGGTGATGAGCGTCGTGGCGCTGACCGTCGTGCCGATCATCCTGCTCTACCAGGGCTGGACGTACCACGTCTTCCGGGCGCGGCTGAGCGGCGAGGAGCGAGCCGTGCGCCGGCCGATCTCGCTCCCACGCGAGACCGGCGCCTAGGCAACGCCGATGAGGGCGCTCGACCCGCGCCTGGTCCGCCGCGCGGGCGCCGTGCGGACGCTGCTCGCGCGTCGACGTCGGTCTCGGCGTCATCGCCGCGCTGCTCGTCCTCGTCCAGGCCGTCCTGATCGCCGCCGTCGCGGCGCGGGCCTTCGACGGGGCGCCTCTCGACGAGCTGACCATGCCGCTCGCCCTGCTCGTTGCGGCCTCGATCGGTCGGGCGGCCGCAGCCTCGGGCTTCGAGATCGTCGGCAGGCGAGCTGCGACCGACGTCCTCGCGACCCTGCGGCTCGAGCTCGTCGAGCGACGGCTTCGCGATCAGCCCGCCGCGCTCGACGGCGCCGAGAGCGCCGAGGTGGCCACGGCGGCCGTGGCGGGGGTCGACGCGCTCGAGACGACGTTCGCCCGCTATCTGCCGCAGGTCGTCCTCGCCGTCACGATCCCGGTCGCGGTGCTCGTGTTCGTCGCGGTCGATCGACCCCGTCTCCGCAGGGGTGATGCTGTTGACGCTGCCGCTCGTGCCGGTGTTCATGTGGCTCGTCGGCCGCTACACGGAGCAGCGCGCCCGCGAGCGGTGGCAGACGCTCGCGCTCCTCGCGACGCACTTCCTCGACGTCGTCCGCGGCCTGCCGACGCTTCGCGCCTTCAACCGCGGCGAGGCGCAGACGGAGCAGATCGGTGCGGTGAGCGAGCAGTACCGGCGCACGACGATGGCCACGCTGCGCGTCGCGTTTCTCTCGGGGACGGTGCTCGAGCTGGCGGCAACGCTCGGAATCGCGCTCGTGGCCGTCACCGTCGGCGTGCGCCTCGTCGAGGGCGGCATCGGCTTCGAGGCCGGTCTGACGGTGCTCGTGCTCGCGCCCGAGCTCTATCTCCCGCTCCGTAACCTCGCAGCGCAGTTCCACGCGAGCGCCGACGGTCTCGCCGTGTCGCAGCGGCTGCTCGACCTCGTCGACGTCGAGGTCGCGCGTCGCGAGGGCACGCTCTCCGCACCCAGCCCTCGGAGTGCGCCCGTGCGTCTCGAGGGCGTCTCGTTCGCCTATCCGACGCGGCCGGCGCTCGTTCTCGACCAGGTCGACCTCGAGCTCCGCCCGGGCGAGACCGTGGCGCTCGTTGGCCCGAGCGGAGGAGGCAAGAGCACGATCGCCTCGCTCCTCCTGCGGCTGGCGGAGCCGGCCGAGGGGCGCGTCACGGCGGGAGCGATCGATCTGGCCGAGTGTGCGGCAACGTCGTGGCGAGCGCAGATCGCGTGGGTGCCGCAGCAGCCGACGCTCTTTCGCGGCAGCGTCGCCGACAACATCCGGCTCGGGCTGCCCGCCGCCACCGACCGGGCCGTGCAGGCCGCGGCGGCCGGTGCCGGTGCGGACGTCTTCGTGCGCGCCCTGCCGGACGGGTACGACACCGTGGTCGGCGAGGGCGGGCGGCCGCTCTCGGCCGGCGAGCTCCAGCGGATCGCCCTCGCGCGCGCGTTCCTCCGGGATGCGGCGCTCGTGATTCTGGACGAGCCGACTGCGAACCTCGATCCGGCGAGCGCCGAGCTCGTGAGCGACGCGATCGAACGGCTTCGGGCCGGTCGAACGGTCCTGCTGATCGTTCACCGCCCCGAGCTCGCCGCGCGGGCCGACCGAGTCGTTCGCGTGCACGAAGGCAGGATCGTCGAGACCGTGGCGGCAGCGGCATGACCGCGACGCTCGGTCGGCTCGTCCGCTTCGCAGGCGTGTCCCCTCGGCGCATTGCCGCTCTCAGCCGTGCTCGGCGTGCTCGCGGTCGGGTTCGGGGTCGCACTGATGACGGCGGCCGGCTATCTGATCTCCCGTGCCGCGGAGCAGCCGCCGATCCTCTCTCTGACCGTGACGATCGTCGCGGTCCGGTTCTTCGGTCTCGCGCGGCCGCTTGCCCGTTACCTCGAGCGCATCGCCTCTCATGACGTCGCACTCCGGGCTCTGGGCCGGATCCGCACGCGCTTCTACGAGCGGATCGAGCCGCTCGCTCCCGGCCAGCTCGAGGGCTACCGGCGAGGCGAGCTCCTCGGCCGAATGGTCGGCGACGTCGACTCGCTCCAGGGGCTGTACGTCCGAGGGCTCACGCCGCCGCTCGTGGCGCTCGCGGTCGGGGCGGCGTGCGTGGGAGTGACGGCGGCGTTCCTGCCCGCCGCTGCGGCGATTCTTGCGGCTGGGCTGGTCCTCGTCGGCGTGCTCGTACCGGCGCTGACGATCGCCCTGACCCGGGCCGCCGGCCGTCGTCAGAGCGCCGCCCGGGCGGAGCTCACCGCCGAGCTCGTCGAGCTGCTGCGAGGTGCGCCGGAGCTCGTCGTCTACGGGCGCGAGGAGGACACTCTCGCCCGGATCCGGACGCGGAGCCGCGAGCTGGCCCGCCTCGGCCGGCGCGACGCGCTCGCAGCCGGCCTCGCGGAGGGCCTGTCGATCCTGATCGCCGGCCTGACCGTCGCCGGTGTGCTCGCAGTTGCGGCCAACGCGTCGGTCGACAGGGTGCTCATCGCGACGGCTGCGCTGCTCGCCCTCGCGTCGTTCGAGTGCGTCACACCGCTTCGGACTGCCGCCGCGGAGCTCTGGGCCACGATCGCAGCCGGCCGCCGGGTGCTCGAGCTCGTCGACCGCGAGCCGTCAGTGCGCGATCCCGCCGAGCCTCGCCCTGCGCCCTCGCTTCCCGCGGTCGTGGCCTTCGAGGGTGTCACCGCCCGCTACGCGCCGGGAGAGCCGGCTGCGCTCAGCCGCTTCGACCTGCGGCTCGAGCCGGGCCGGCGGATCGCGCTCGTCGGGCCGAGCGGCGCCGGCAAGACGACGGTCACGAACCTCCTGCTCCGCTTCCTCGATCCGGAGGAAGGCCGTGTGACGCTCGCGGGCCGCGACCTGCGCGAGCTTCGCCAGCACGACGTCCGGCGAACGTTTGCGCTCGCCGGTCAAAACGCGCATGTGTTCAACTCGACGATCCGCGCCAACCTCAGCCTCGCCCGCCCGGGCGCGACGGACGCCGAGCTCGAGGATGCACTCGCACCGCGCACGCCTCGGCGAGTGGGTCGCATCGCTCCCCGACGGCCTCGACACACGGGTCGGCGAGGAGGGCACGGAGCTCTCAGGCGGGCAGCGCCAACGCCTGACCGTCGCGCGTGCGCTCCTGTCCGACGCTCCCGTGCTCGTACTCGACGAGCCGACTGCGCACCTCGACCCGGAGACCGCCGAGGTGCTCATCGGGGACATCCTGGCTGCGGCGGGCCGACCGCTCGATCCTGCTGATCACCCACCGACCGGAGGGCCTCGAGCTCGTCGACGAGATCGTCGAGCTCGAGCGGGGCTGATCAACCGTCAGCGCGAGGGCACGGCTTCGGCCCAGTCGCGCAGGCGGCCGGAGAACTGCGCCACCGCCGGGCTCACTTCGATGACCGAGTCTGCAGGAACGTTCGAGCGACGCGCGGCGGCGAAGATCGCGTCGGGTGACGGTGCCTCGTAAAGGCAGTAGGTGCGGCGCCGGTCCGCGGTCAGGAACGAGAAGACCCAGTGCACACCCTCCTCCGCACCGATCTCGTCGATCAGCTCGACGGCGTCGTCGGTGAGGTCGAGCTGCTCACCGAAATTGCGCTCGATCATGTAGAGCGGCATGACCAGATGCTACCCGCCGCTCACTCCGTGGCGAGACCGCGCCGATGCGCGTAGGACGCAGCCTCGGTTCGATTCGAACAATGCGTCTTGCGCAGGATGCTGCGCACGTGATTGGCAGCCGTGTGCTCGCTGATCACGAGCGCCGCACCGATCTCGCGATTGCTCAGCCCACGGGCGATGAGAACGAGGACCTGCGCCTCGCGGGCCGAGAGCCCGTCCGGGAGGGCTTCCACGAGCATCGACGAGCGAAGAGCGGCGATCCTCCCCCGGAGCGTCGGCATTCCGATCCGGTCGGCCAGCGCCGAGGCCTCGCCCAGCAGCACGTCGGCACGGTCGCGGTCGGCCGAGCCGGCTGACAGCAGAAAACGGGCGTACTCGTACGCGGTGTGGGCGATCCACGTTTGCGCTCCCATCCGGCGGTTCAGCTCCAGCGCGCCTTCGAAATGCGCCCGCGCGCGCTCCGCCTCACCGAGCACCGACGCGAGCATGCCGAGGTACCGGTCCGCGGCCCCGTAGCAGGAGACGAGGTGGCCGATCATCACGTTCGTGCCCGCAAACGGCTCGAGCTCCGGATACAGGAGCTCGGCCGCGACTTCGTCGCCGAGCGAGGCGCACGCGTCGGCGAGGTACGTGAGCGACGCGAGCCAGAGCGACTCGCGGTAGCGATCGATCCCCTCGTGGACGACCCTGTCGAGCTCCCGCCTCGCCTCGGCTTCCATTCCCAGCTCGGCGAGCAGGGCAACGAGACCGGGGCGCCACGGGCCACTACGGTCCGGGTCTCCGGCGAGGAGTCCGACGACCGGCGCGAGCTCCTCGAGGCGCCCTTGCTCGCGGCGGACGCTGAACATCTGAACCCCGTAGATGCCCGACGCGTCCCGTCCGGTCAGGACACGGCTCCACTCGTGAGAGCGGTGCGCCATGGCTTCGGCGGCTTCGAGGCGGCCGTCGCAGAGCGCGATCGCCGAGCCGAAGTGCTCCGCGACATGGAAGATGAACGGCTGCGCGGTCTGCTCGGCCATCCGCAGCAGCTCGTCGACCTGTTGTCGGGCGACGTCGACCTCGCCGAGCGCGACGAGAGCAGGAACGCGCCAGCCCATCGCCTCTGCCTGGATCTCCGCGTTGTCCAGCACCGCAGCCAGGTCCCTCGCCTCGGTCACCATCTCGAGGATCTCGTCCAGTGCGCTCGTCCCGCGCGACCAGTAGGAGCGCATGAGGACGGTGGCGAGGCCGGTGCGATCGCCGAGCCGCCGCGCCATTGCGATCGCGCTCGTCCGCGCCTGCGCGCCGCGATCGTGATCGCCCCGGAAGTCGAGCGCGCGGGCGAGCCCGCTGAGCAACGCGACGCGCAACTCGGAGCTCTCGTCGCTGAGCGCGTCCGCGGCCTCCTCGAGAAGCTCGACCGCACCTTCGTCGACGATGCCGGGGCGCCAGCACGTCTCCTCGTAGCCGATCGCGGCTCGTGCGAGCAGGTCGGCGCTCGCGAGCTCGCGCGCGATCTCCGCGGCCGAGCGGAACGCGGCGAGTGACTCGGGCACCTTGCCCGCCCGGTGGCTCGCGGTGCCGAGCTCGAGGTAGGCCTCGGCTCGCGCGGACGCGGGCTCGATCCGGAGCTCGAGCGCCGTGCGGAACCTCGCCGCCGCCTCGTCGAACGCGAGTGCCGAGCGCGCAGCGCGCGCCGCGGCGAGGTTGTACTCGACTGCGCGCTCCGGTCGCCCCGAGGGGCGCCGCCGCCGCGAAATGGTGCGCGAGGTCCGCGAGGACCCGGCCGGATCGCTCGCCCGCGCTTTCGAGCGCCTCGCCGACGCGCAGGTGGAGCTCGGCGCGCCGCGCGCTTCCGAGACGGTCGTACAGCGCCTTGCGCACCAGCTCGTGGTTGAAGCGATAGACGAGCCTGCGCGACGGCAGCTCCTCGATCATCCCGCTGCCGATGCCCTCGTCGAGGGCCGCCAGGAGCTGGGCGTCCTCGAGACCTGCGGCTCTGAGGACGATGTCGAGCTCGAACTCCGCCCCGACGGTCGCCGCCAGCTCGAGCAGGTCGGTCGTCTCGGGCGCGAGGCGAGAGAGGCGCTGGCTGACCACCTCGCGAACGCTCTCGGGTGTTCCGAGCTCCGCGATCGGCCGAGTGAGCGTGATCGCGCCGTCGACCACCTCGACCGCGCCGGTCTCGATGAGCGCCCGCCAGAGCTCGTTGACGAGAAACGCGTTTCCTTCGGTGAGGTCGCTGATCGCCCGCGACAGATCGCTGAGCCCCTCGCTCGAGTCGGCTCCGGCCGCGCGCCTCACGAACTCCATGACGTCGTCGCCGGACAGCCCACCGAGCCGCAGGCGGACGACGTCCTCGGATCGGCGGAGGTCGGCGAGCGTCTCCGAGAGCGTCTCCGGCATGTCGGCCTCGGTGTCGCGGAACGTGGCGAGCAGGAGCAGGCGCGCATCACCGCCGGGTCGCGCGAGATGCCGCAGGAGCAGCAATGTCGGAGCGTCGGCCCAGTGTCCGTCCTCGATGATCAGGAGCACTGGACGCTTTTCGGCGACAGCCGTGAGGAGCTCCGTGACGGCCGTGTGCAGCCGGTGGCGCTCGGTGTCGGGGTCTGCCTCGACGGGTGGCGACAGCTCGCCGGTGCGCTCGCTGAGATGCGGGAGCAGCCGCGTGAGCTCACCGCCTCCCGCGCCGAGCGCAGAACGCAGCTCGTCCGGCTCGATCGCCCGCGTGAGACGGTCGAGCGCCTGCACGAACGGACCGTACGGAGTGCGCACGACCTCGTCGCAGGCGCCGTACAGGACGAGCACGCCGGCGCTCGCCGCGTCGACTGCGAACTCGCGTACGAGCCTGCTCTTGCCCGAGCCCGACTCGCCGCCGATGAGGACGACGCGGCGTTCCTCGCCGGCCGCCGTGGACACGAGCGTGCGGAGAAACTCGAGCTCGGCCGACCGTCCGACGAACGGAGAAGTCGAGGTGAGGCTGAGCGGGCCGAAGAGGTTGGCCATCACACCACGATAGTCAGATCTGACTATCGCCCAGCGATCAGCAGCGGAAAAGTGGGTCAACACTCGTCATGACGGGACGCCGCCCTCGCCGTAGCCTCGATCTCGAATGCAGACGATCCAGACAAGGGAGAGTGAATGAGCACCGTCAGCACACCCGCTCAGGCTGCACGCCGCGAGCTCACCGGATTCGGGGGTCGCCTGATCGGCCCCGACGACGCCGAGTACGACGAGGCGCGCAGCGTCCACAACGCGATGATCGACAAGCGGCCGGCGCTGATCGCCCGGCCCGCGACGGCGGCTGAGGTGGCACGGGTGGTCGCGTTCGCGCGCGACAACGACTTGCTGCTCGCCATCCGCGGCGGCGGCCACAACGGCGCCGGTCTCGGAACGGTCGACGACGGCGTCGTGATCGACCTGTCGCTGCTGAAGGACATCGAGGTCGACCCGCAGGCGCGCACCGTGCGCGTCGGTGGAGGCTGCACCTGGGGCGAGGTCGACGCGCGACGAACGAGCACGGCCTCGCGACGCCGAGCGGGATCATCTCGACCACCGGAGTCGGCGGCCTCACGCTCGGCGGCGGCATCGGCCACCTCAGCCGCAAGCACGGGCTCGCGATCGACAACCTGCTCGAGGCGGACGTCGTGCTCGCGAGCGGCGAACGCGTCCGCGCGAGCGCCGACGAGAACCCCGACCTGTTCTGGGCGCTCCGGGGCGGCGGCGGGAACTTCGGCGTCGTCACCTCGTTCCTCTTCCGGCTGCACGAGGTCGGCACCGTCATCGGCGGCCCGACGTTCTGGCCGGCCGAGCTCGGCGCAGAGGTGCTCTCGGCCTACCGCGAGTTCCTGCCGGCCGCGCCGCGGGAGCTGAACGGCTTCTTCGCGTTCACCGTCGTCCCGCCCGCGCCACCGTTCCCGGAGGCGATCCACCTGCGGAACGTCTGCGGCGTCGTCTGGTGCTACGTCGGCGACGAGGCCGGCGCGGCGAAGGCGATGGCGCCCCTGCTGGAGAAGCTCCCGGAGCCGCTGCTCCACGGGGTCGGGGCCATGCCGCACTCGGCGCTACAGGGCGCGTTCGACGGGCTCTACCCGCCCGGCGACCAGTGGTACTGGCGCGCCGACTTCGTCGAGAAGATCCCCGACGAGGCCGTCGCGATCCACGCGCGCTTCGGCGCCGCGCTGCCGACGATGAAGTCGACGATGCACCTCTATCCGATCGACGGCGCGGTCCACGACGTCGAGTCCGGCGACACCGCCTGGGGCTACCGCAACGCGACGTGGGGATCCGTCTTTGCCGGCGTCGACCCCGACCCCGCGAACGCGGAGCTCGTCAGCCGGTGGAGCATCGACTACTTCGAGGCGCTGCACCCGTACTCGGCCGGCGGCGGCTACGTGAACATGATGATGGACGAGGGTCAGGACCGGGTTCGCGCTGCCTACGGCGACAACTACGACCGGCTCGCCCGGATCAAGGCGACGTACGACCCGGAGAACCTCTTCCGCGTCAACCAGAACGTGCGGCCTGCCGCCTAGACAAACCGCAAGACAACCGAGAGGAGACACACCATGAAGCGCATGCTTGGCCTCGCCGTGCTCGCAGGAGCTGCGGCCCTCACAGTCCTGGCGGTGACCGCCTTCGGCGGCACCGCCCACCGCGCACAGCCGACAGGCGTGACGATCACGCCGCTCGCACACGCGACGATCGCCGCGCGCGTCGACACATCCAGCAGCGGGATCAAGATCAAGACGCACGGCCCGAAGGACATGCTCGTGACGTCGATCGTCGTCGACCCCAGCGGCTCGTTCGGCTGGCACACGCACCCCGGCCCGGTGCTCGTGAGCGTGGCCGGCGGCACCCTGTCGCTCTACCACGCAGAGCATCGCCGCTGCCACCGCGAGACGGTCACGGCCGGACAGGGTTTCATCGAGGACGGCGGTGACGTCCATCTCGCGCGCAACGAGGGGACGACCCCGGTGCAGCTCTACGTGACGTTCCTCGCGACGCCCGGAACGACCGAGTTTCTGACCGAGGTAGCCGCACCGGCGGCTTGCAGAGGGATCTAGCTCATCCGGCCATGCGGGTGCGGGACGACAATCGATCTCGCACCCGCATGGACATTCGCGTTGAAGTGAGAGCCGACGCGCCGGGACGGCGTGGGCGTGTAAAAAGACGCAATGGCGGTGGGCAAGCTGAACGACGGATTCGCGGGCGAGGTCGTGTACCCCGACGACCCGGCCTACGACGAAGCGCGCGCGGTCTGGAACAGCATGATCGACCGTCGGCCTGCGCTGATCGTGCGGCCGACGGGCACCGACGACGTGGCCACGGCCCTCCGGTTCGCCCGTGAGCAGGAGCTCATCGTCGCGATTCGGTGCGGCGGCCACAGCATCCCCGGCTTCTCGACCTGCGACGACGGCATCGTGATCGACCTCTCGCGCCTACGCGGCGTCGACGTCGATCCCGAGCAGCGCACCGCCCGCGTGCGCGGCGGCTCGCTGCTCGCCGAGCTCGACGACGCCGCGCAGGCGCACGGGCTCGTCTGTCCGGTCGGCGTCGTCTCCCACACCGGGGTGGCCGGCCTCACGCTTGGCGGCGGGATGGGCCGGCTGCAGCGCAAGCTCGGGCTGACGATCGACAGCCTGCTTGCGGTCGAGCTCGTGACCGCGGACGGCGAGGTCGTCCGGGCGAGCGATGACGAGAATCCCGAGCTCTTCTGGGGCATGCGCGGCGCCGGTGCGAACTTCGGGATCGTGACCTCATTCGAGTTCCGCCTCCATCCCTTCGAGGGGGTGGTCACATACGGCACGGTGACGCATCCGATCGAGCGGGCCGAGCAGCTGGCCGAGTGCTACCGCGAGCTCGTCGAGGAGGGGCCCGACGAGCTCTGGACGTCCTTCGGCATGGCTGCTGGAGGGGACGCGCGCGGGCCGGTCGCGTCGGTGTCCGTGCTCCACAGCGGGTCGCCGACAGACGTCGAGCGGGACCTCGCCGGGCTCCGCGCGCTCGGTGATCCGCTCGAGGACTCCGTCGAGTCGAAGCCGTACCTGGCGTCGCAGCGCCTGTTCGACGCGCCGATGGAGTGGGGACAGCGCTTCTCGATGAAGAGCGCGTTCCTCGCCTCGCTCCCCGAGGCGCTGGTGCACGAGTGGGCCGACCACGTCTCCCGGGTGCCCGACGGAGCCGAGGGTGGCTTTTCGGTCTGGGCCTGGGGTCGAGCGATCGCGGCCGTATCCGAGGAGCACACCGCCTTCACAGGTCGCGACGCTGCCTTCTGGGCAGGCGCCGAGATCCTCTGGGAAGACGGCGCCCTCGACGATGCCTGCCGATCCTGGGCGCGGGCGGCCGCCGACACGGCGACGCCGCACGCATCTGCCGGGCGCTACGTCAACGACGTCACCGAGGTCGGAGGGGACGTCGCGCGCATGATCTACGGCGACGTGAAGTACGAGCGGCTCGCGGCGCTGAAGCGCCAGTGGGACCCGGACAACGTGTTCCGGCTCAACCAGAACATCAGGCCCTAGTGCGGCCAATCGGCGGCGCGGCCGTGATCAGGAGGCCGTCGCGCACGATGCCGCGCGACGGCCTCCATGACAAGCCCGCGTTAGCGCGCGGGGCCGAGGTCCGCCTTGCTCTCGCTCCAGCGCGCGGTCAGCGCGTAGAGCACGATGAGGTTCAGCGCCATCACCGTCAGTGACCAGAGCGGATACTGGCTGTTGCCGAGGAAACCGAGCTGGGCGATGAAGTTCACGGACACGACCACGATCGCGAACCAGCGTGCCCACCCCTGCGCAGCGACGAGTCCGAAGCCTGCGAGGACGAGCAGCACGCCCCAGATCAGCATGATCCAGCCCCATGCCGTCAGGTCGAAGACGAGGAAGCCAGAACGAGTGACGACGTAGTACTCGTCTTCGAACAGAGCGATGAGGCCCTGAAAGAAGTCCATCGCGCCGATGAGCATCAGGATGATGCCGGCGAAGCCGATCCAACCTGCCATGCTTTTGGAGTTCATTCCCTGCCTCCCTGTGAAACGTCAGAAGCCGCGTCGGAAAGGAGCCCACGCTGCCTTCGAATCCATTACGACACCACATTCGCGCTAGCAGTCGCACTCCCTGCGGGCTGGCGTGGCGTTTGTCCGGCATGACATCCAGGCGCGGTTGTCCTGACGTGCTGCTTGTTCCTTCTCGCGTCGACCCACCCTGAGCGCGATGTCAGGACCCAAGTGAGCGAACGTGCACAGCCCGAGCCTGGCGCCTGGGGATACCTCCGCCTGGTGCTGCTGGGCGCCGTGATCGGCATCCCGGCCGCGCTGGTCGCTTCTGTCTTCCTTGCCCTCGTGCACGACGTGGAGCACTGGCTCTGGCACGACCTCCCACACCACCTGGACGAACCGTCTGCCCCCTGGTATCTGGTCATCGGCCTGCCCGTAGCCGGGGCCTGCCTCGTCGCGATCGCCCGCCGCTTCCTGCCGGGCGACGGCGGCCACAGCCCGCTTCACGGTTTCGCAGGGAAGCCGCCGCTTCTCTCGTACGCGCCGGGCGTCGTGCTGGCTGCGATCGGCACGCTCTCCTTCGGTGCGGTACTCGGTCCGGAGGGGCCGCTGATCGCGCTCGGAGCCCTGGTCGGCATCCTGATCACCCGCGTCGCACGGCTCGGCCCACAGGAGAGCGCGGTGCTCGGGAGTGCGGGCTCGTTCGCTGCCATCTCGGCTCTCTTCGGCGGACCGATCGTCGGTGGCGTGCTGATGATGGAGGGCGCGATTGGCTTCGGCGCCGCGACCATCTCGATCCTCCTGCCCGGTTTCGTGGCGGCCGGCGTCGGTTATCTCGTCTTCGTCGGCTTCGGCGACTGGGGCGGCCTCCAGACGCAGTCGATCTCCTTCACAGGCCTGCCGGAGTACACCGGTGTGCATGTCGGCGACTCGATGCTCGCAATCCTGGTCGGTCTGCTCACCGCCCTCGTGGTTGTGGTGGTTCGTCGCTTCGCGTTCTCCGTCTCGGACCGAGAAAAGCGGATCGGCATGCCGCTGCTCCTGATCCTGGGCGGGCTAGCTGTGGGCCTGCTGGCTCAGGCAGCCACCTGGCTCGGAGCCGACGCCGAGAACGTCCTGTTCTCCGGGCAGGCGGCCGTTCCGGCTGTCGTTGCCGAGGACTCGGCGAAGATCGTCCTGATCCTGCTGGTCGCCAAAGCTATTGCCTATGCAATCTGCCTTGGCTGCGGCTTCCGGGGAGGCCCGGTTTTCCCCGCCATCTTCCTCGGCGTAGCGATGGCAACGTTCCCCGTGATCTGGTTCGACGTCTCGCCGACGCTGGCGGTTGCGATCGGAGCGGCTGCCGGCATGGCGGCTGTCACCCGAATGCTCCTGACACCGATCCTCTTCGCCACGCTGCTCGTAGGACCAGCCGGCCTGGACGCCGTCCCGGAGGCGGTGGTCGCGGCGGCTACGGCGTGGCTTGTGATCGCCGCACTGGAGCGGCGTCGCGAGGCGCAGGAAGCGGTCGCGGAGCCGGCGCCGGCAGGCTGAGTCGTCGGTCTCCCCGGGCCGCTATGCCGCCGTGAGCTTGCGAAGCATGTCTTCCAGCCGACCCAAGCGCTCGTCCATGACGTCCAGCCGCGCCTCGATGCGCTGCTCGGCCCGGTCCTCGGCCATCCCGTGCTCTGCAGAGGCCCGCGCGACAAAAATCGACGTGATGACTGCGATGAAGACGGTCACGAAGGCGACGCCGTAAAGCATGACGAAGCTGGCGATGATCCGGCCCGAGGGGTTGATCGGCGAGACGTCCCCATACCCGACGGTCGTGACGGTTTGGAGCGCCCACCACATTCCGACCCAGATGTTCGGGTACTCGTGGTGGTCGAGCGCCCACATCAAGACTCCGCTACCGACGACGATGACTGCGGTTGCCGAGACGATCACACCGGTCGCCACACGGACCGACGGCGGCTCGCGCAGGACACGAGCGAATTTCCGGTCGAGGAACGAACGAGCTCTGCCTAGCATCGAGGGCGACCAGACGACGCGACTTTGAGCGATCCACTGTCGGCCATTCGCAAGCCTCCTGACTCCGAGAGAACACCACCGTCCATCGACGCGAGCCTACGACACTTCAGAGCGGCCGCTACTGACGGCGGGCACGCACTCACCGCTGCGGGGCGAACGGTCGTAGCTCGTCGTCGCCCGGCTGGATGATCCCCACGTGGGACTCGGGAACCTCGTTCCAGGCGCCCTCGAGGTCGCCGAGAGGCTCGGAGAGGACCACACGGGTCTCGTCTGACAGCCCTGCGAGCTCCTCGCTCTCGGGATAGAGAGCCTTGAGCGCATCCATCCTGGTGCTGAAGTAGAGCGACCGCGATTCTCCTTCGCTCGAGTAGCGGAAGGCGTAGACGCTGCGCCCGTCGGCGAGCCCGATCGTCATCTGGATCGGATGCTCGACACCGTGGCGGCGGCCGGTCTCTTCGACGAAGCCGACCATCTTCTCGACTGCGCCGATCGGGTCGCTCTCGAGCCCGAACGTGAGCGCGAGGTAGAACATCGTCTCCGAGTCGGTGGTTCCTTCAATCGAGGAAAAGAGCGAGTCGTCGACCGCGAGCACGAGCTCACGCCGAAGCCGCGGGAACTCTCGGATCAGTCCGTTGTGCATCCACAGCCAGCGCCCGTACCGGAACGGGTGCGCGTTGGTCTCCTGGATCGCCGTCCCCGTCGAGGCACGGATGTGAGCGAGGAAGAGGTGCGACGAGATCCCGGCGGCGAGCTCGCGCAGGTTCCGGTCGTTCCAGGCCGGGTGGACGCTGCGGTAGAGCCGCGGCGTGTCGCTGTCGTCGTACCAGCCGACGCCGAAGCCGTCCCCGTTCGTCGTCGTCGCGCCCAGCCTCGAGTGAAGGCTCTGGTCGATCAGCGAGCGATCACGCTTGAGCAGCAGCTCCTCGAGCCGGATCGGCGATCCCGAATAAGCGAGCCAACGGCACATCGTTACTCCTTCCTCTCGTCGAGCCCGATCGTCTGTGCGCTCACAGGAACGACCCCAGTGTGTTCCAGAGCCAGCTCTCGAACCGCTCTCGACCGCCTTCCGGCGGTACACCGCGTTGCGAGCGCGCGATGTCCGGCTCGAACAGCCGCTCCTCGAACAGCTCCGCCGCCTCGGCGCTCCGCGCGAGCATCATGATCTCGTTGTTCCGGTAGAGCGCCCAGGCGTCGAGATTGACGGTGCCAAAGCTGACGACGTCGTCCGCGACCACGACCTTGGCGTGGACGACCGTGCCGGGAAGCTCCCAGAGCTCGACTCCCGCCTCGGCCAGGTCGCGGTAGTAATGCTTCAGCGCGGCCGTCGCCTGCGGGTTGTTCGACGTCTGCGAGACGACGAGACGCACCGCGACGCCGCGACGGGCCGCGGCAAGGATCCGGCCGATCATGTCCGCGTCCGTGACGTACGGGTTCATCACGTCGAGCCGACGGCGCGCGCCGTCGATCTGCTCGCGGAGCGCCTGGGAGGCGGCGACGTGCCCGCCGGGGATCACCTGCGCGAGCGCGATCGGCGTCGAGCCTTCGTCGGCGGGCGCCGGGAAGTACGCGGAAAGGTCGGCCCCGAGCGGGCCGCCGTGCCCGCGAAAGCTCGTCAGGAACGCCGCCTGCGCCTGCCTGACGACCGCGCCGGTGACGCGAACCATCACGTCGTGGAAGCCGCCGTTCTCGAAGTGGTCCTCGATCCCCGCCCCGCCGGTCCAGGCGACGTCACCGTCGATCACGTACAGCTTGCGGTGGTCGGCGCGGCCCACCTCGTCCTGGCGCCAGTCGATGCTCTGACCGTCGGGGAAGAGACCGTCGCGGTCGAGCGGGAAGACGTCGTTGACGACGATCTGCGCGCCCGCCGCGGCGAGGCCAGTGAACATCTCCCGTGCCTCCTCGTAAGGCCGCGACCCGAAGCTGTCGACGATCACCCGGACCTCGACACCCTCCTCCAGCTTGCGACGGAGGAGCGCGGCCATCTCCATCCCCACCTCGCCCTCGCGCCAGCCGAACATCAGGATGTGCACGGACGATCGCGCAGCCTCGATGTCCGCGAAGATCCGCGGGAAGAAGTTGGCGCCCTCGACCAACGGCTCGATCGTCGCGGCGGTCGACCAGGCGAACGGCAGCGCCGCATCATGCGGGCGCGCGCCGTCGCGGGCGACGAACGCCTCGGTCGCCGCCTGCGCGCCCGCGGAGGTGACGGCATCTGCCGGCGGCGGCCAGCTCGGCCGCTGAGTGACCCCGAGCACTTGCCGGTAGACGACGACGAAGATCGCCGCGAGCACAAGGCCCGTGATCGCAAGACCACGGCGTGCCCGGGGGCGCCGTGGACGAGTGGTAGCGTCGTCAGCCATGGGCGACCCTACCCAGCGAGGCGACGACACCGCGCGCCTGCAGCTCGTTTGTCGGATCGCAGTCGCCGCCGTCCTCCTCGGCGTCTTCGTGACCTGGGTCGCCGACGGACCGGTGCGGCTCGACGGGACGCAGGGGCCGAACAACGGCTGGCTGGCCGCAATCGTGGCCGGGCTCGCTCTGTTGTGGATCCGGATGCTCGGCTCGTGGCCGGGCACGATCGGGGTGCTCGGCAGTGGGCTCGTGATCGGCTGGACGGCGCTCGAGAACTGGCTGGACGCCCGCGCGATCTTCGGTGCGTCCGCCGCTCCCGGGCTGCTGCTCGTCCTCGCGGGGAGCGCCGTCCTCACGACCGTCTCGGTCGTGAGGGGTGTCGAGCTGACACGGGGCGCGCTCAGGCAGCGGGAGGCCTCACGCGCCGCGTAATGGCCTGGGCACGCCGCTCGGCGCCTATCAGCCAGCGGTGCAGCTCCACCCCGCAGAGGACGCCGACCGCGACCGACGCGATCGCTCCCACCACGGCGAAGACGTCGGTCCCGGAGGCGGAGTCCGGGAACGCGAGGAAGGTCGTCAGCCCGATCAGGCCGAGGGAGCCGGGGACGAGCAGCCAGAAGCCCGGCAGGAACATGGCGTACACGGGCATCGTCGACTGGAGCCGCGCGAGCTGATATGCCGCGAGCGTCATCACGACGGCGCCGACGAAGCCGCTCGCGTAGGCGCCGAACAATGCGTCACCGAGCACCTGGCCGGTCCACGCCGCGTAGAGGACTACGAGCAACGAAAGCAGCGCGCCGGGCGGCGTCGAGTTGGCGACCGTGACACCGACGGCGAAGATGAGCACGCCGAGCCAGGGCGCCCACTCGCCGAGGAGCGCGTCCGAGCTGGAAAACGCGCGCTCGGGGGGCACGCCGGCGGCGCTGACGCCGGCGACGATCCCGAACGCGATCAGGCCGAGCTGGGTGGCGGCCCAGACGAGCCGGCTCGAGCCGGAGATCATCTGGCCCTCGGTCAGCTCGAGGACCGCCGTGGTCAGCGCGACACCGGGGATGAAGACAACAAGGGCGGCGATCATCGCCCGCAGGCCGGGATCGGTGACGTCGTACCTGACGGCCAGGCCGGTCAGCAAGGCAACGGCGAAAGCGGCAACGAAGGGCATCAGCACCTCGAGCGAGCGCCGCCCGCGTGCGAGCAGCCGCAGCACGCCGACGACGGTGCCGAGCACGGCGGCGGCCGCGACGTCGCGCAGCGCCGGACGCAGGATCAGCGCGATCCCGATCGTCAGCGTCGTGTAGCCGAGCACGCTCACCAGCGGGCCGTAGCGGCTGCTCGTCGCCCGGATCTCCTCGAGCCGGGCGATCCCGGCCCCGGGTGCGATCGCCCCCCGCTCGGCCTCCTCGGCGAGGCGGTGAACGTCCGCGATCTGGTCGAGGCGCGGCGTCGCCGAGAGCCGTTTCGTCGGCTCGATCGTCGCGGCCTCGCCGCGGCCCAGCGTCAGGAACAGCGAGGTCGGGAAGGCAGTGAAGCGTGCGTCCTCGAGCCCGTAGGCGCGGGCGATCAGGGTGAGACGCTCCTCGACGGCGTCGACGGTCTCGCCGATTGCGCTCAGCGCGGCGCCGAGATCGGCGAGGAAGAGCAGGAGCTCGTTTCCGGGCGCCGTCTGCCGCTCGGGCACGGCGCCTATGCCTGATCGGGCGGCGTGGACGGCGCTGAGAGCGCTGAGACTCCATTCGCATCCTGCCGACCGTCCGAGCGCGTGTTCGAGTGGCTCACGGGTCGTGTCGGGATCGTGTGCGAGGTGACTCCCGCCGCCGCAGCGGCGAGGTTGACTGCACTCGGGCGCGCCTGCTGATGACGGGCCATCAGGAATGCGAGCGCGACGCCCAGGAGGCACATGATCGCCATCAGCAGCGCGACCCGCGAAAGCCCGGACGCAAGGGCCTCCGAGGCCGATGCGCCCGCAGCGGTCTCCTCGACCGTGACCGAGTCGAAGACCGTCGCGACCAAGGCCACCACCACAGCCCCGCCGATGTACCGCGCCATGTTCGAGATGCCAGATGCCTGCCCCACCTGATCCTGCGGCACCACATCGGTCGACGTCGACAACGACGACGCCGGCCCATTCGCCAGGCCGAGCCCGACCGCGAGCACCAGGAGCGGGACGACCAGGGCCGCGTACGTCCAGGACGATTCGACGAACGCCAACGCCCCGAACCCGGCAGCACCGAGGCCGAAGCCGGCGACGATCGCGAGCCTCGTTCCGATGCGCGCCGCGAGCGGCGTGATCAACGGAGTGACGGCGATCAGGCCGGCAGCCGCGGGAAGCGTCGCCACGCCCGTCTTGAGGGGGCTCATCCCGAAGGTCGAGGGATCCTGGAAGTAGAGACTGAGGACGTACATCAGGCCGTTGAGCGTCCCTGCCACGATCAAGATCGCCAATGTCGTGCCGACGACCACCTGGTTTCGGAGCAGGTTGAGATCGACGATCGGGGCGGAGACACGCTTCTCGACGAGCACGAAGAGCACGGCGCCGACGGCGGAGGCGACGAAGCATCCGAGTGTGGCCGCCGACGTCCAGCCCCAGTCGCCGCCCTTGCTGAACCCGAAGACGAGCGGAGCGAGAATGACTGCGATCAGGACCGTGCCGGCGTAGTCGATCGAGCGAGCCCGCAGCAAGTCGCGCGACTCCTGCACCCTGGAAAGCGTGAGCGGGATGCACGCGGCCGCGATCGCACCGTCGAGCCAGAACAGGGTCTGCCAGCCGCTGAGCTCGACCAGCGCTCCGCCGATGAGCGGTCCCATGGCCGCGCCCGCCGCCGAGGCGGCCCCCCAGAGTGTGATCGCCCGCATCTGTCCCTTGCCGGACGAGGCGACCGACAGGAGGCTCATCCCGCAGGCCAGAATCGTGGAGCCGGCCGCACCCTGGATCAGGCGCCCGACGATGATCCCGCTGCCGCTCGTCGACAGCGCGATGAACACGCAGGAGGCGATGAAGAGCAGGAGCCCGCCGAGGAAAATGCGCCTGCGGCCGAACACGTCTCCGAGCGCCCCGGAAGTCACGATCACCGAAGCGCCGACGAGCATGTAGCCGGTCACCGCCCATTGCAGCTGCGCGATGGGAGCGCCCGTGTCCTCGCTCATCGTCGGCAGCAGGATCGTGACCGCAGAAGTGTTCGCGTTGACGACGAAAGTGGACACGCATGCGGCCGCCAGGACCCCGCTTCCGGCCGCCCGGTCCATCGTCTCGCTGACGCTCAAGTCAGGGGGCGGGCGTCGTCGGCACCGGCGGTGCCGGCGTGTGGTCGCCGAAGAAGAGGTAGACGATCGCGATGCCGGCGAGCGCGGTGACGACCCACGCGATCTGAAGCGGAAGCTGGAAGGAGTGGTCGAACACGCGCTTGCCCAGCGTCGTCGTGCCTGTCTCGTCGGCCTCGGCAGCGGCGATCTGCGTGCCGTTGGCCGGGAAGAAGATCACGCCGGCAACGGCGGTCCAGACGGCGATCATGTAGCCGGCTCCGATTCCGAGCGCGAGCCCGAGGGGGATCATGGTCCGCGTCGCTGCCGACTGGCTCGTCGTCAAGGCGGCGACGAGGAAGATGGCGATCGCGATCGTGAACGGCCAGTTTTCCGCGAGGCCGCCGAGGGCGGCGACGATCGCATCCTCGTTGTTGGCGATGAAGGTGTCCGCCATCCAGGCGATCCCGAACAGGGCGATCATCGCGACCATGCCCGACTTGAAGATCTGCGTGTTCGGGATGTCGCTCGCGTTCACATGCGCGAAAATCAGCATCAGCGCTGCCGCGCTCAGCATGATCATCTGGATGATCGGCGTCACGGACATCGGCTCGACGCCGCCGCCCTCCGCGGCCACCGTCGGCCGGAGGCCTTCGAAGACGCCGAAGATGCAGATAGCGGCGACGGCCGTGAGGAAGATCGCAACGCTGCGCTTCGCGAAGGGCAGCAGCGTGATCTCACCGGCGGGTGCCGGAGGCTTGATCTCGCCGGCTGCAAGGCGGCGCTGGTACTCGACGTCGTCGTCCAGGTCCTTGCCGTGCGTGTTCATCACAAGCGCCATCGCGAAGATGCCGATGATGCTGGCCGGAACCGTGATCAGCATCACGTCGACGATGTCGTAGCCGTAGACCTCCACGAGCGGGAGCATCGTCGCCATCGCGGCGGCGACCGGGCTCGCAGTGATCCCGAAGGTCGAGGCGACGGTCGAGCCGGCGAGCGCCCGCTCCGGCCTGATCTTGTTCGCGTAGGCCAACTCGTTGATCACCGGGATGAGGGAGAAGAACGTGTTGCCCGTACCGGTGAGGATCGTGAGTAGGTAGGAAACGTAAGGTGCAGCGAAGTTGAGTGCCCTCGGCCGCGCACGCAGTGCTTTGCTCGCGATCAGGACCATGTAGTCGATCCCGCCCGCGGCCTGCATAGCCGCGGACGCGGCGATGACGGCGATGATGATCAACATCGCGCTGATCGGCGGCTCGCCCGGATCGAGCCCGAAGCCGAAGACGAGGACGAGCGTGCCGACGCCGCCCCAGAGCCCGAGTCCGACCCCGCCGGACCGCACGCCGAGGGCGATGAAGCCGATGACGACCAGCCCTTCGATCGCGATCAGGATCCAGTCGGACGTGCTCACTGTTTCCTCTCCGCTCGGAGCTGCTGGCACGTGCTCGTGTCGAGCACCGTGCGGGCGAGCTCGGGGTCGGTCCGCGAGACCTGGGCGATCGTCTGAACACCGCCGGCCAGCACCGTGCCGATCGCCTTTGCCGCGTCGGTGAGCTGCTGGATCGCCTCCTCGAGCGAGTCCGCTTCCTCGTCGAGCGAGTCCTGGGCGTTCTCGAGCTCTTCCTGCGCCGAGTCGGCCCAGTCGGACACCGTCCCGGCCGCCTCCTCACCCTGCGGCGAGTCGGGGATGCCCGCGTCGTCGATGCCGACGATCAGGGTGTCCGCCGCTTCGACGGCCCGCTCGAGGCCCTTGCGGATGAAGCCCGTGCGGCCCTGTGGGGTCTCCGACTGTGGTTCCTCGCTACCCGCCGCTGTCTGTGAGCTGGGGTCCCGCACGTCGTCGACGATGTCTTGGAGCTCGCCGCGCCAGACGCCTACCGCACCACAGACGCTCTGTGCCCACTCGCCGGCCGGAACGGTCTCACCGCTGTGGTCGTTGCCGGCGATACCTACGCCGACGAGGAGCACGGCGAGGATGCCAACTCCGGCGAGGATCCAGGGGAGAAAGCCGCGCACGAGTGGACCTTACTTCCCCGGATCGGACATCTCATCGAGGAAGACGACGAGCAGCCTCCAGAAGCGCTCGACGGTGGGGATGCTCACGCGCTCGTCCGGCGAGTGCGGAAACTCGATCTGCGGCCCGAACGAGAGCATGTCCAGACCGGGAACCTTCGTCCCGATCACCGCCGTTTCGAGCCCCGCGTGCACCGCGGTGATGATCGGCGGCTCGCCGAACTCGCGCTCGTAGGCGCCGCGCGCGGCGGCGAGCGCCTTCGAGTCGAGATCGGGGCGCCAGCCGCCGTAATTGCGTTTGACCTCGAGCTCGCCACCGCCGAGCCGCGCCACGGCGTCGAGCGTTGCGATCACCTCTGGGAGCGCCGAGTCGTTCGACGAGCGCGAGAGGCTGTGCAGCGTCAGCTCGTCGCCTTCCGTGATCGCTTCGCCGAGCGACGTGCTCGTCTCGACGAGGTCGTCGAAGTCGGGACTCATGGCCAGCGGCCCGGTGGGCACGAGCGCAACGGCGTCGAGCAGCGTCTTCGTCCCCTCGTCCGTCCAGGGGAGCTCCGGCGCGTCGGCGGGCTCGATGTCGACCGTGACGCCCGCGTCGGTCTTGCTGTACGCATCTCGGATCGTCGCGGCCGCGGCGGCCACTGCGTCCCGGAAGGCACGTTCCTGGTCGGCCTGGACGGAGCAGATCGCGATCGCGTCGCGCGGGATCGCGTTACGGCTCTTGCCGCCCGCGAAGGAGACGAGCCGGAACGACACGGTCTCGCGCGCCTCGCGCAGCGCCCGCCCCAGCACCTTGACGGCGTTGGACCGGCCCAGCGCGATCCCGGTGCCGGAGTGGCCGCCACTGCCGCCGCTCACGGTGACGCCGAGCGTGACCTGTTCGCCCTCTGCCTCCTCGCGCGGCGCCTGGATGCGGATCCACGTGTCGGTGCTCCCGGCGCACCCGACCGTCAGCCGCCCGTCCTCCTCGCTGTCGAGGTTGACGAGGATCGAGCCCGTCACGAGCGCCGGATCGAGCGCGTTCGCGCCTTCGAGCCCGACCTCCTCGGCCACCGTCATCAGCAGCTCGAGCGGCCCGTGGGGCAGCGACTCGTCCTCGACGAGCGCCATCATCGCCGCGATCGCGACGCCGTCGTCGGCGCCCAGGGTGGTTCCATCCGCCGTCAGCCAGTCGCCGTCCCGGAGGAGCGCGATCCGCCCCTCGGCCGGGTCATTCGGGCTCGACGCATCGCGCTCGCAGACCATGTCGAGATGCCCTTGCAGGGTCACGACGGGCGCGTTCTCACGCCCCGGCGTGGCCGGAACTCGGACGACCAGATTGCGCCCCGCGTCCTGCTGGAGCTCGAATCCATGCCGGTCGGCCCAGGCGCGCACATGCTCGATCGCGGGCTCCTCCGCCCGCGAAGGGCGCGCGATCTGCGTCAACGTCTCGAAGTGCTCCCAGAACGAGCGGGGCTCGAGTCCCGTCAGTGCGGATTCCTTCGTCGCCATCCCCGCTCCTCTTCCCCGTGTTGGGCGCACAATCGCCGATCGTGCTTTGACGCCCGAACCTACAAGGCTTCGGACTGACGAGACATTAACGTAAGGAGCGGGTGGCTCAGACGCTCAGCTCGCCGGCCAGGCCCTCCTGCATCAGCCGGCGCACCTCGTCGGGGCCGTGACGGTCCGTGAGGACCATGAGCTTGGTGAGAGCGGCCTCGAACGTCATGTCGCCCCCTGCGACGGCACCGGTGGCGAGGCGCGCCCCGTCACTGCCGACCGATTGTCCCTGATGTCACGCGAACCGAGCCGGTCGGAGCACACGACGCAGGGCGTTCGCCTGATGCCGCTGGCGGCACCGTCCCCGTGGCGCCAGTCAGCGAACGGTCGTCTTAGAACTCGCGCTTGGCTTGTTCCTCCATCTGCTCGAGCCGCGTGTAGTAGTCGGGGAACTCGTGCAGATGGGCGAGTGCGATCTTCCCGGTGACGATCGGATCGTCGTCGGTCACGTTTGTGAGGAGGTCGTGGAGGCCGTGCTCGAGTTCGACGTCCATGCCGGCGCGAAATTGCTCGACGTCGAACGGCGCTGCGGACCACTCGATCCCGATCTGTTCACCAACCCGGCGGGCCTCGTCGGCCGTGAAGCTTGTCCTTGCGGTCATGGGCGCTCCTTCTCTACGTGAAGATGATTTGACCACCGGCGAGGTTGTAGCCTCTGACCTCCGCGCGGCGACTTGCACAACGATCCCGGCTTGACCGCGCGCACTTACGTGCACATCATGCGCGACGCCTCGCGCAGGCGCCGCGTCCGGATAACCGAAGCGATCCGAGGGCTCAGATTGGGGTCGGCATCTCCCTGCAAACCGGGCTTTAGAGTCTACGCGTGCGGGCTTGAACCGGCCGTGAACCCCTTCTGCAACGCCCTCAGCGCTTCGACCGAGATACAGCGGAGGATGCCGGTGCATGTGAGCTCGACGAGTCGATGAGCTCCAGCAACGCCTCAGCGATCGCGGCTGGCGTGGGTGGGCAGCCGGGGATGCGGAGGTCGACAGGGAGGATCGCTTCGACAGGCCCGACGAGGTCATCGGTGTCTCCCAGCAGGTTGCAGCCAAGTGCGCAGTCGCCGAGCGCCACGACCCGCCGCGGCTCAGGCATCGCCTCGTAGGCGATCAGCAGCGGCTCACGCATGCGGCTCGTCACGGCCCCTGCCACGAGGAGCACGTCGGCGTGGCGAGGGGAGGCGACGATGCCGAGGCCGAAGCGTTGCAGGTCGTAGTAGGGACTCGCGAGCTGGGTGAGCTCGTGCTCGCAGCCGTTGCATGAGCCGGCGTCGACATGGCGGATTGCGAGGCTGCGACCGCGCCCTGGCTGTGGCAGGTCGATTGCCCTGCGAAGGCGGCGGAGGTCGCGGAGCAGGGTGAGCATCAGCGGTCCACGCAGGCGTAGCAGAGCTCGAAGCTCTTGTTGATCAACGGGAAGTCCGGGAGCAAGTTGTCGGTCGCGGCGTAGGCGACAACCGGCCAGTTCGCGTAGGAGCCGGTGCGAAGACGCAGGCGTTCGATCAGGTCGCCGCTCCGCTCAACGACGCAGCTCGTCGCCCCGCGCGGGCTTTCGACCCGGCCGACACCGATCGGGTGCGCCTCTCCTTCCGGCTCGGCACTCGCTGGGCGAATCGGGCGGTCGAGCAGCTCGTCGAGGATCGCGAACGCCTGCCAGAGTTCGAGTGCCCGCTGCTCGAAACGCGCCTGCACGTCGCCGGCCGCCCGCTCCGGGGCGACAGCAGAGAAGCCCCCGTAGGAGAGGCGTGGGCTGCTCGCGCGTACGTCCTGCATGACCCCTGCAGCGCGCGCGCCAGGGCCGACGCCGCCTGCCGCTCCGCGTCGGTGGCGGTGACGACGCCGATGTAGGGGAGGCGATCCTGAAAGGCGCTGTTGAAGAGGAGCTCGCGCCAGCCGCGGAGCGCGGCCGCGTTGATGGAAGCGAGCTCTTCACGTACAGCCCCGATCTGCTCCTGCTCGAGCGCGAGCTGGCTACCGCCAACACGGACCGTGTCGAAGAGGAAGCGGTGTCCACTCACGACTGCGTTCAGCCGGCGCGCGCGCTCGGTGAGCGCTGCGAAGCTGTTGTTGCCGGCGGCGAGACTGACGCCCGCGCAGATGGCGGCGATGTCGTTCAAGTGGCTCCATGCCCGCTCGAGTTCGAGCAGGACTGTGCGAACGCGGCCGAGCTCTGCGGTGGCACCAGGCCGAGTGCTTGCTCGCAGGCGCTCGCGTAGGCGACGCCGTTCGCC
>CAVXQE010000003.1:0-325825 GCA_963763755.1 uncultured Gaiellaceae bacterium | reverse complement strand
GCACTGAACGTGGTCGTCCTCTACGCGCTAACGGCGCGCTGGAGCGAGAGCGCGGCTGAACTCACCGCAGCCCGCTAATCAGTACGACTGGGGTCGTCGCGCAGCACCGTGCGCGGCGGCTCCATCTCGTGTGGAGTTCAGCGTGTCCGCCACTCGACGAGCGGCGCAGCGACCCAGGTCGGATCGGGCGCTTCGTACAACGCCGCGGCGTCGGTGTACGCCATGTCGAGGATCGAGCCGTGCAGATCTCCGCGGAGATAGCGAAAGACGACCCCTGCATCGCGCGCGTCGCTCTTGGCCGCGACGCAGTGCGCGTCGTAGCCGGCGTAGTCGCCGCTGCCGAGAATCGCCATCCCTTCCTCGATCGTCGCTCGGGCGAGCTCGAGCCCACCGTCGTCGGGCGCCAGCGCGCGCTCCGGAGGATCGCCGTAACCGACCCCGTGATGGAAGGGGTCGGCGGTGGAGACGATCACCGCGTCCTCCGCGATCGCGGCGAGCTCCTCGATACCAGGCAGCCGCTCGGGGTGGCCGCCTGCGAGATACGGATACCGCTCCACGACTTCGGGGCCGCCTACCCCGCGCCGCTTCGTCTCCGCGGCCCAGAAGTGCCGGAAGCTGATCAATGCGTGGTCGTCGCGCCACTCGTCTCGTCCCTCGATACCCGGTCCCTGGATCCCCCAGAACGGCCACTCGGACGGATCATCCCCCGCCGAGACGCGCCTGCGAGCTTCCTCCATCTCGTCCGTGAACGCGTGCAGGACGCTGATCACGATCACGCGATCGGCGCCGCTGTCGAGACAGCCGTGGACCGCGGCCGCGACCTGATGCCCGCAGTCCAGCACGCCGGCGTGCGGAAAGACGACGACGCCTCCGGAAGCGAGCGTCGGCGCGAGATCCCACTCCTGCCCCCGCTCCAGGCGTTCGAGCGTTCCGCGCTCGCCCATCTCGTCGTGCTCGGAGCGATAGAGCTCGTGAATCGCCTCCTTGAGCTTCTGACGATCGAGAGTCACTTCCGCACCGCCTGGACGCGTGTCGCCGATGATCTCGGCAACTACTGGCTCTCGCAGCGATTCGTCGCGGCGATCCCGTCGACGACGACGCGCCTGCCGGCCGCCCGGCGATCCCGCCGCCGCTACGCGCGACCGGGATCGCCCATCGATCCCAGTCGACAGCAGGTCCTAGCTCTTCAAAATGGTCGAAATCTGCTTCTGTGCCGTGTTCAGCGCGTCCGGCACAGATTTGGAACCGGACAAGGCAGCCTGAATGGCGGTCCACACCGCCTGCGAGATCTTCGGGTACTTCACGCCCAAGCCGAGCGTGCGTGGATGCGCGAACAGCGTCTGGTTGACGTAGACCTTCCACGAAGGGCCAACCTGCTGCACGTACTTCTTCGCCACGGCGATCTTGCCCGGCAGGTAGCCGAACAGCTTCGCGAGCTTCAACGCATCGCAGGCGTCTGCATGCCCTTGATGTACTCGAAAGCCAGCTGCTGCGCTTCGCTGCCACCGCTCTTGCTGACCATCCAGTCCTCGCCACCCAACGGCACGATTACGTGCTGTCCGGGCCACACGGACCGGGACAGGGACGATCCCGAATTGCTTGCCGTAGAACATCTTGCTCTCGTTGAGCGTCGGGAAGTTCCAGGGGCCGTTGACCATCATCGCGGCCTTGCCGTCGATGAACTGAGTCGACGCGGCGGGAGTCTGGCTCCAGTTGAGGCAGGCCTTGGACGCCGAACCGTCGTCGATGAGCTGCTTCCACAGGTCCGAGCGCCTGGACTCCCGGCGCAGACGCGATGTTCTCGAACGTGAACTTGCCCCCGTTGCTCCAGAAGAACGGCTCCCACTGCCACGTGGTGTCTTCCGCAGCCTCACAGGTCAACGCGATCCCGTAATGGTCCGACGTCGTGAGAGCCTTGGCGACGGTCAGCAGCTGCGCCCACGTCTTGGGAGGGCTGACGTGTGCCGCCTTGAGCATCGCGATGTTGTACATCAATGCGATCGAGTTGGCGCCTGCCACCGGCAAGCTGTAGTACTTGCCGTTCGAACAGGCCTTCATTGATGATCGCGGGGTAATAGCCCTTCGTGCTGAAGCCTTTCAAATCGCTCAGGGCGACCACCTGGCCGGTCGAGATCATGGTCGACACGAACGGGTTGTCGACGGCCAACAGGTTGGGCAGGTTGTGGCCCGCGGCTTGCGTCAGGAGCTTCGTGTTCAAATTGGCGAAGGGCACATACTGTCGCTTGATCGTCACGCCGGGGTGCGCGGCCTCGAACGCCTTGGCGTAGCACCGCCAACGCCTCGATCTGGCCTGGGGTGTTGAAATAGTCCTCCTCGGTGAGCGTGATCTTCGTGATCTTCTTGGTCGCGGCCGAAGTGCTCATCTGCGACAACCGAGCGACCACAGCACATGTTGCGGCCGCGAGGGCTGCCAGCACCCGGTATCGCCTTCTGGTCAAGAGTTTCACAGCCGTTTCTCTCCTTTAGATCGCCAGCGGGAATGAGAACGTGATCTATTCTTGCGAGCGAAAAACGTGTCGGCTTTCACTGTCCTAATTCATCAATCACCCTCTCCGTCGCCCCGGATTGTGGGCTTTCATCGCTAACCCTTCACCGAGCCCGCCGTGAGGCCACTCGCGATATAGCGCTGTGCCACTACCAGCATCACCGCGGCCGGCACCAGGGCGAAGGTTGCCGAGGCCATCACTGCGCCCCAGTCGGTCGAATAGTTGCCGAGATAGGTGTAGATCCCCAGTGTGATCGGCTGGATGCCGGTGCCGTTGAGGATGGTCAAGGCAAAGATGAAGTCACCCCAACCGGCCAAGAACGCGAAGACCGCGACGGTGATGATCGCCGAGCGGGCGAGTGGGATCACGATGCGGCGGAACGTCTGCCACTCGGACGCGCCGTCAACTCTGGCTGCGTAGATCAGCTCGTTGGGCAGGCTGAAGAAGAACGCCCGTAACACGAGGATCGCAAAGGGGATGGCATACGTACCGTCGGCGAGAATGAGCCCTGCGTACGAGTTCAACAAGTGGATCCAATGGAAGACGATGAACAGGGAAGTCGCGAGGACAATCGACGGAACGATCTGCGCCACGAGCAGGGAGCTGACGACGACGACCGTCACGCGCAGGCGGTACTTCGAGAGCGCATAGGCCGCCGGCACGGCCACGACCAGGGCCAGCAGCGCTGTTCCCAGGCCGACGATGAGGCTTGTCAGACGTTGCTGCTGCGACCCGCACGTTGCCTTTTTCCGCGCGCCTGAAGAACAGTTCGGTAATTGTCCAGTGTCGCCTCGTGCGGCAGCCAGTAATACGTGCCGCTGAACAGGGTTTGCGGTCGACTCGAACGAGCCGACGATGATCGCGTACACCGGGAACAGCATGATCACGAGGGCAGCGGCCGCCGCGAGCGTGCAGAGCCATCGCAAGGCCCGCGACCTCTGCCAGGCGGGTCATCCTGTCTGCCCCCGAGCTGCGCCTCAATGAGTTCCTGCTGAGCCACAGGTAGAGCGGCGCGCAGATCAGCGCCAGTACGAGCAGCACGTTGTTGAGTGCAGCGCCCTGGCCGAAGGAAAATTGTCTGGAACGAAAGGCTGTAGGACCAGGTCGTGATCAGCTGGGTCGCGTTGGCCGGGCCCGCCTCCGGTCAGACCGATCACGAGGTCGAACACCTTCACAGTGAACACGAAGCCGAGGAGCAACGTGACCTCGATGACCGGCAGGATGATCGGCACGATGATCAGGCGCAGCCGTTGCCACGGGCTGGCGCCGTCGATGAGGGCCGCTTCCTTCACCTCCACAGGCACGTCTTGGAGCGCGCTGTAGAGCAGGAGGGTGAAGAACGGCACCCCGAGCCAGATGTTCGCGATGAGGACCGTCCACAGGGCCAGGTGCGGGTTGTTCAGCCAGTCGATCGGGTGGTCGGCCAGGCCGACGTACACTGAGCAGTTCGTTGACGGCTCCGCCTTCGACCTGGAACAGGAACCTGAAGATGACTCCCGTCACGATCAGAGGCAGGAGCCAGGGGACGATGACGAGCGAGCGCGCCAGCCTCCTCCCGGGAAACGGAGGCTGAACAGCAGGGCGAGCGCAAAGCCGATGATGAACTGGCCGAGGAGGGATCCGAAAGTGAACTCGAACGTGTGGACGATTGCCTGCCGGCTTGTGGGGTCGTTGAAGGACGACGCGGTAGTTGTCGAGCCCGGCGAACGGGGCGGTGAAATCGGCGATCGTCGCGGGAGACGTCTGCTCGAAGCTCAACATCACGTTGTAGACGATGGGCAGGGCGAACGCGAAGAGCAGGTACGCGATCGCGGGCGTCAGGAAGAGCCAGCCCGCGAGCTGTTGTCTCCTCCGACCAGACAGCCGTCGCCGCGAGCCATCGCCTTCGGACCAAAAACCGGCACCGGTGCCGGTCGTTGCCGGTGTCGGCGTCACAGCGTCCTGGGTCTTCACTTCGCGTCTCCGGTCTCAGCGTCGAAGAAATGGAGCCGACCGACGTCGACGGCGAGCGCGACCCGTCCCCAGCGGCGACCCGAACGCGCGGGTCGACCCGCGCGACACCCTCGGACGCGGACGCACCCGCGATATCCCCGGACGCCTGCACTGCCGCCGCATCTGCCGTCCACGCGCCGCCTCTGTTCCGGACCCTCCTCGCGTCCGTCGAGAAATGGACGAGCGATTCGTTGCCAAGGGCCTCGACGAGCTCGACGTGTGCTGCGAGCGTCGTCTCCCGGTCCGGCGTCGCCCTCGACCACCGTCAGGTGCTCGGGACGGATACCCACCACGAGCTTGCGGCTCTCGCCGGCGACAAGTCCCGGGCGGCGACGTCCGAGGTCGACAGGAAGCGCGAGCCGCTGCGAGCCGAGCGAAAGCACGAGTCCATCCGCGGGACCCGAGATCGCGGCCTCGTAGAGGTTCATCGGCGGCGAGCCGATGAAGGTAGCGACAAACAGGTTCGCGGGACTCTCGTAAAGCTCCTGCGGCGGCGCCAGCTGCTGAAGTATGCCGTCGCGGAGGAGGGCGACCCGGTCGCCCATCGTCATCGCCTCCGTCTGGTCGTGGGTGACGTAGAGGGTCGCGACTCCGAGACGCCGCTGGACGCGTAGCACCTCGCTTCGCATCTGCACGCGCAGGTTCGCGTCGAGGTTCGAGAGCGGCTCGTCCATGAGGAACACGGTGGGCTCGCGGACGAGCGCCCTACCCATTGCGACGCGCTGGCGCTGGCCGCCGGAGAGCTGGCGGGGCTTGCGCAGGACGACCTCCGTGAGCCCGAGCACGTCGGCCGACTCGCGTGCCTTCCGCTCGCGCTCGTGCTTCGAAATGCCTCGCACCCGGAGAGAGAAGGCGATGTTCTGGAGCACGTTCAGGTGCGGGTAGAGGGCGTAGTTCTGGAAGACCATCGCGACGTCCCGCTCCTTCGCCGAGAGGTCGTTGACGACCTTGCCGTCGAGGCGGATCGTCCCCGACGTGACGTCCTCGAGGCCGGCAACCATCCGGAGCGCCGTCGTCTTGCCGCAGCCCGACGGGCCGACGAGAACGACGAACTCTCCCTCATCGACATGGAGGTCGAGCGCGCGGACGGCCTCGCACGCCGTTCGGAAAGACCTTCGTGACCTGCTCGAGCGAGAGGGTCGCCACGGAGCCTCCTGCCGCTAGCCGGACCCGGGGACCCAGACGCGCATCCCGCCGTCTCCCCGGTTCGCCCACGCGAAGTACGGAACGGCGAGCAGCCGCGCCGGTGCGGCCGCGCCGTCCGACGGCAGCTCGCGAACGTCGACGTACTCGATCTGCCTCCACCCGTCGAGGTCGCGGACGACCCCAGCGACGGACACGGCCGGCACGCCTCCGAGCGGCGCCAGTGGACCGCCGTCGGCGGGCTCCGCCTCCCGCTGGAGCGCGACATCGGCGAGGTCGGCGCCGGCCGGGAGGTCGCCCGCCTCGAAGCAGTAGACGACCGGCCCGCGCTCGAGGGCCAGGCAGCCGCGAACCGCGTCGATCCGCGGATTCGGCGCCGTGAGCCGGGGCGAAACGTCGAGCTCCAGACTCGACGCGGTCGCCCGGCTTCCAGCGGCGCGTGACCTCCGCGTAGCGAGCCGGCTCGACCGCTGCTTCGTCCACGCTGGCTCGCCGTGCCCACGCCGGCACGCGGAGCGAGAGCGTCCACTCCGCGTCGCCGCACGCGACCACCTCGACCGTCACCGATCCCGACCACGGGTAGCCCGTCTCGACCGCGAGCTCGACGGGGCCCGCGACCGGCACGACCGCGCGGATCGTCGAGGTCGCGTACTGATGGAGCTGGATGCCGCCGTCGCTGATGGTGGCGAGGTAGTGGTGCAGAGAGGCGAGCAGGCGCATGATGTTCGGCGGACAGCACGCCACCGGGTTCCAGGCATGCCGCGCATCGCCGCCGCGCGACTGCAGTGGGTTGGCGTAGAAGAACGAGCGTCCGTCGAGCGAGTGCCCCGCGAGGAACCCGTTGTAGAGCGTCCGCTCGATCAGGTCGGCGAAGCGGCTCTCGCCGGTCACGAGCAGCAGCCGCCAGTTCCACATGATGCTCGCGATCGAGGCGCAGGTCTCGCAGTAGGCGCGGTCGGGCGGCAGCTCGTAGGGATCGCCGATCGACTCGTCGTAGTGGCGTGAGCCGACCCCGCCGGTGAGGTAGAGCTTCGTCGAGACGAGGTCGTCCCACTGGGAGAGCATCGCCTCGAGCAGCGCCTCGTCGCCCGTCTCGGCGTAGAGATCGGTCACCCCGGCGGCGAGATAGAGCGCGCGCACCGCATGGCCGACGATCGAGCGGGAGCCGCGAACGGGCTCGACGTCCTGGTAGTAGGGAAGCTCGAACCGCCCGCCGGCGAAGAAGCCGTAGCCGCGGCGGCCGGTGAGCTTGTCCGCGAGGTCGAGATAGCGGCGATCCGCGGTCTCGCGGTACAGCTCGACGAGCGCGACCTCGATCTCCGGGTGCCCGTCCGTGCGGGGATCCGCATCGGAGCCGAAGACGTCGACGAGCAGGTCGGCGACACGCCGCGCGACGCCGAGGAGGCGCGGCGAGCCCGTCCGAGCCGCGGCGACCCCCGCCTGGATCAGGTGCCCCGCGCAGTAGAGCTCGTGCCCCATCTCGAGGTCGCTCCAGCGCTCGCGGCCTTCGAGCTGCCAGTAGCTGTTCAGATAGCCGTCGGGCTGCTGCGCAGCCGCGACGAGCTCGGTCGTCTCGGCTCGCGAGGCGCTCCAGCTCGGGTTCGGGCTGTCGCTGCGTCTCCCAGGCGAGCGCCTCGAGCCACTTGTAGACGTCCGAGTCGCTGAAGACCATGCCGCGATGCCCGCCCTGCGACCGACCCGCGGCGACGCGAAGGTTCTCGAGCGTGCCCGCGTGCTCGAGCTGCTCTGCGCCGTGGGGAATCGTCACCTCTCGGTTGACCCGCTGCCGGTCGCCGAGGAGCCCGCCAAGGATCTGCACCCCGGTCGGGTCGAGAGGCCGAAGCCGCACCTGCGCCGACGCCGTCGGCACCACACACGAGGTACTTCCCTGGACCGAGTCCACTCCTCCGCCTCTTCCCTCCACGGGTTACATTGCGTCGCAACGGCGAAGCGCTTCGCGAAGCGCTTCGAGGCTACAATGCTGGACGGAGAGCGTCAAGTGTCGACGACCGATCACACCCGCCCGGATCGCAGCGCGACGCGGGCGGCGACGATGGCACACATCGCCGAGCGTGCGGGGGTGGCGCTCAGCACGGTTTCCTACGTCCTCAGCGGCAAGCGCGCGGTGTCGCCCGGGATTCGCGAGCGGGTACTGGCGGCAGTCGAGGAGCTGGACTACCGACCCCACCGAGCCGCGCGCGCACTGGCGACCGGTGCCACGCACACGATCGCGCTCTTCCTTCCGTCGCCGCAGTGGGAGCTCATCCCCGTCCAGCAGACGTTCGTCGCCGGCGCGACCGCAGGAGACGAGCGCGAGCGACTACGCGCTCCTCCTCTCCACCTCGCCCGCAGATCCGGACGGCATCGTCCGCCTCGTCGAGACTGGCCGGGCGGACGGCGTCATCCTCATGGAGACACTCGCGGACGACCCCCGGATCGAGCGTCTGAAGGCGAGCGGCCGGCCGTTCACGATCATCGGCCGAACGGCGGACACGAGCGGCATCAGCTTCGTCGATCTCGACTACGGCGCCGCGGTCGAGAAGAGCCTCGCGCACCTCCACGACCTCGGCCACCGCTGCATCGCGCTCTTCAACTTCCCGCAGGATCAGCTCGACGCCGGCTACAACTCGGCGCTGATCGCCCGCGACACCTTCGAGCAAGCCGCCGCCGACCTGGGGCATCCGCGGGATCCACCTGCCCTGTCCGCATCCGGCGCGCGAGGCGCTCGCCGTGGCGACCGAGCTGCTCCGGTCGGACAGCGAGTGCACCGCTGCGATCACCACCGGCTGGCAGTTCACGGGACTGCTCGGTGCCCTGCGCGCGGCGGGCTTGCACGTTCCCGACGACTTCTCAGTGGTCTCGGTGATCGCCGCTCAATTCGCGGAGATGCTCACGCCGGCGCTGACCGGCATCGACTGGCCGGCGTTCGAGGCGGGCCGCCTCGCCGCCCGGACGCTGATCGAGCATCTCGCGGGCGGCGGCGCCCCGCCGCGACAGCTGCTCGATCGGCGGCGAGCTCGTCGTGCGTGAGTCAACTGGTCCCGTCAGGCGTGAGCAGGTTCATGGGAATTTCTGACCAGGAGGAGCAGGCGATGCGCTACCGCAGGCTGGGCAGGACGGGTCTCGAGGTCTCCGAGCTCGGCTTCGGAGCCTGGGGGATCAGCGGGCAGGCGTGGATCGGAGCCGACGACGCCGAATCCCTACGGGCTCTCCGGCTCGCGATCGAGCACGGCGTCAACTTCCTCGACACCGCCTATGCGTACGGGGACGGCCACAGCGAGGAGCTGGTCGGCGCCGCCGTGCGCGACTCGGCAGAGGTGGTCTACGTCGCCAGTAAGGTCCCGCCGAAGAACATGGAGTGGCCGGCCCGCCCCGGATTGCGCCCAGAGGAGGTGTTCCCGGCCGACTGGATCGTCGCCTGTACCGACGGGAGCCTGCAGAACCTCGGCCTCGAGACGATCGACGTCCAGCAGCTCCACGTCTGGTCCGACGAGTGGGTAGGACAGGGTGACTGGCTCGACGCGGTCGAGCGACTGAAGCGCGAGGGGAAGATCCGCTTCTTCGGCGTCTCGATCAACGACCACCAGCCGGAGAACGCGATCCGGCTCGTCGAGTCGGGGGTCGTCGACACCGTTCAGGTGATCTACAACATCTTCGACCAGAGCCCGGAGGACGCGCTCTTCGCCGCAGTCGAAGCGGCGGACGTCGGCGTGATCGTGCGGGTGCCACTCGACGAGGGCGGGCTGACCGGTTCCGTCCGACCCGAGACGACGTTCCCGGAGGGCGACTTCCGGAACGGCTACTTCGCCGGCGAGCGCAAGCGCGAAGTGTGGGAACGCGTGCAGGCGATCTCCCGAGACCTCGACATCGAGGTCGAGGAGCTGGCGGAGTGCGCGCTCCGGTTCTGTCTCAGTCACCCGGCGACGGACGTCGTCATCCCCGGCATGCGCTCAACACGCAACGTCGAGCGAAACGTGCGCGCTGCCTCTGCCGGCCCGCTGGGGGACAACCAACTGACCACGCTTCGCCGCCATCGCTGGCACACCTCGTGAGCGAGAAGCGGCCAATTCGCGTCACCGTCTGGGGCGAGAACCGCGTCGAGCAAACCGACCCCGACGTGCGCGAGATCTATCCGGACGGGATGCACGAGACGATCGCCGGCGCGATCCGCGAGCACCTCGGCGAGCGCGCCGAGGTTCGGACCGCGACGCTCGACGACCCGGGTCACGGCCTCGACGGCAGTCGTCCTCGAGACGACCGACGTGCTGACCTGGTGGGGCCACCTCTTCCACGACGACGTCGCAGACGACGTCGCGGCGGCGGTCCAGCAACGTGTGCTCGACGGGATGGGCCTCGTCGTCCTCCACTCCGGCCACCTGTCGAAGCCGTTCAAGCGCCTGATGGGGACGAGCTGCAACCTCCGGTGGCGCGAGGCGGACGACCGCGAGCTCGTCTGGACGGTGAACCCGGCGCACCCGATCGCGCGGAGCGTGCCGCCGGTGTTCGCGATCGACCGCCAGGAGATGTACGGCGAGTTCTTCGACATCCCGCCTCCCGACGAGCTCGTGTTCATCAGCTCGTTCACGGGCGGCGAGGTGTTCCGCAGCGGCTGCTGCTTCCTGCGCGGGAAGGGACGGATCTTCTTCTTCAGCCCGGGCCACGAGCACTTCCCGGTCTACCACCACGCCCACGTGCGGCGGGTCATCGCGAACGCCGTGCTCTGGGCTCGCGTCGAGCAGCCGTCGCCGGTGGACACTTCGACGTGCGTCGAGTCGCCGAGGGGCTGGTTCGAAGAGGCGGGCATGACGACGTTCCGAATTGCCGTCGTCGGCACAGGGTCGATCTCGCGGTTCTGGCTTCCGCTCCTTCGGGATCGGCGCGACGTGGACGTGGTCGCGCTGGTCGACGTCGACACCGAGGTCGCGCGCGCAGGCGGCCGAGCGCGACGGCGTGTCCGCGCCGATCTTCCGCACGCTGGAGAGCGCAGTCGAGGCGACCACGCCCGACGTCGTCGTCAACCTGACTCCACCGGAATGGCACCGGCCGGTCGTCGAGACGGCGCTCGGGCTCGGCTGCCACGTCTTCGGCGAGAAGCCGATCGCGACGACGCTCGAGGACGCGCAGGCGCTCGTCCGCGCCGCCGAGAGAGCCGGGCGCACCTACGCCGTGATGCAGAACCGCCGCTTCGAGCACGGGATCCGAACGCTGCGCGACGGCCTCGCCGCCGGTCGTATCGGCTCCGTGACGACGCTCGCCTGCGACTTCTTCAAGGCGCCGCATTTCGGCGGCTTCCGGGAGGCGATGGAAAGCCCGCTGCTCCTCGACATGGCCATCCACCAATTCGACCAGGCGCGCTTCGTCGTCGGTGTCGACCCCGTCGCAGTCTCCTGTCACGAGTTCAACCCCGCGGGCTCCTGGTACCAGGGCCGCGCAGCCGCGATCTGCACCTTCGAGCTCGCCGACGGGTCCGTCTTCTCCTATCGCGGCTCGTGGTCGGCCGAAGGGTTCGGGACGTCGTGGAACGGGTCGTGGCGCGTCAGTCGGGACCGCCGGGACCGCGCTGTGGGACGGGGAGGGCGACCCGGTCGCGGAGATTGCGCACAGCCCCGGAGGAGCCGGAGCTCCTGTACCCGGTCGAGAACGCGGAGTGGCAACGGACCTGGGACGGCCCCACCGGCCACGCCGGCTGCCTCGACGAGATGCTCGCGGCCCTCGCGCAGGGACGCCGGCCCGAGACGGACGCCTCCGACAACCTGAAGAGCTTCGCGATGGTGCTCGCCGCTCTGACGAGCGCGCGCGAGGGTCGCCGGGTCGAGCTCGGGCCGTAACGCGGCGCTGCCGGGCCCACCACGGGCTCATGCTTCCGGGCAGGGAATCTCCGCTCTGATGCGGGTGCCACGTCCCGGCGCGCTGTCGACGTCCAAGTGGCCGTTGAGCGCCTCGACGCGGGCCGCCAGCCCGCGGAGGCCTGAGCCGCGGGCGGGGTCGGCGCCCCCGACGCCGTCGTCGGTGACGCTCACTGTTGCGGCCCCGTTCGAGCGCCTGATGCTGACCGTCGCGCTGGACGCGCTGCGCATACTTGCCCACGTTCGTGACCGCCTCGGCGACGACGTAGTACGCCGCCGCTTCGACGTGGGCCGGGAGCCGCCCCTCGGGCAGCTCCGTGATGTCGACAGTGATCGGCGCCCGCGTCAGCAGGGCATCGAGCGCTGGGCCTAGACCTCGCTCCGTGAGGACGACCGGGTGGATGCCGCGAGCCAGCTCGCGCAGCTCCGTGAGCCCGCGGGCGAGCTCGTCCTGGGCCTCGATGAGAACCTGCCGCGCGGCCCGCGGATCACTCTCGAGCTTCGCGGCGACCATGCTCAGCTCAAGGGAGACCGCGACGAGCCGCTGCTGAGCGCCGTCGTGCAGGTTGCGCTCGAGCCGCATGCGTTCGGCGTCGCCGACCTCGATGAGCCGCGTCCGCGATGCGGCCAGCTTCTCGTAGGCGTCCGCATTCGCCAGAGCCTGCGCGACCAGTTCGGCGAAGTCGTATAGCCGCCGCTCGAGACCGTCGGGCAGGCCTTCGTCCGATGTCGTCGCCCCCGCCAGCACGCCCCACAGCCTTCCACCGACGGTGACCGGCGCCGCCACCGCGGCGCGGTAGCCGAAGCTCCGCACGGTCTCGGCCAGGGCGCCGCTCGTCTCGTCGTAGTCCACGCGCTGGGCGGTGCCGCTCCGCAGCACCTTCGCCACGACGGTGTCGCCGTCGAGGTCGAGCGAGGCACCGACAGGGAAGCGCGGCTTGCCGTCCTCGCTCCAGGTCCCGACGATCGTCGCGGTTCGCGCGCCGTCGTACTGCATGACGCTCGCGCCGGGGAGTCCCAGCAGTCGGCCGACCTCCTCGGTTACGCACTCGAAGACACGGCTCGGCGAAGCCTCGCCGGCAACGAGCGTGGCGACCCTGCGCAGCGCCGCCTGCTCGTCGGCGAGCGCGCGCTGAGTCGCCTCGGCGGCCGCCAGCGCGCGTGCTGCGGCTCTGCGCTCGGCGGTCACTGCAGCGAGGATCAGCGAAGTGATGGCGGCGATCGCGATGAAGAGCTGCGTGGCGAGGAGACTGTCGGTGATCGATTCCCGCACAAACGGTCCTTCACTTTGCGCCGTGTTCCAGACGGTGATCGAGCAGACGACGAGGATCGCCGTGGCGGCGCCGCGAGGCCCGAGGCGCAACGCAGCCCACAAGAGCACCGGAAACACGATGTAGGGCACGTCTTGTTGCGGCGACACCTCGGCCAGCACCACGAGCACGGCGAGCATGAACGCTCCCTCAACGAGGTCCTGCCGTCGGATCCCTTTCAACCCTGACGCGGACCAGGTCAGGATGGCGGGCGCAAGGACCAGGACGCCGGCTGCGTCGCCCAGTGTCCAGGTGCGAAAGACGCGCACGAGTTCGTCGGCGGGGATCACGTCGCCGAGGTACAGCGACATCGGCCCGAAGGCAGCGCTGATGATGGCGGCGACGAACGCGCACACGACGAGGGCCAGCACGTCGAATACGCGTTCGAGCTCGCCTCGCCCGCCGGTCAGGCGGCGCAATACCAGGGCCGCGACCACGAGCGCCAGCGTGTTCCCCACCGTCTGGCCGAAGACGGTTCCGAGCGGCGTCGAGTAATCCCCGAGCCAGAGATCGCCGATCACAATGCCCGGCCAGAGCCGAACGCCATACAGAGAACAGCACGGCAAGTCCGAACCCCGCAGGCGGCCACAGGGCCGCCACCGCACCGTCGAGATAGGCAAGCTCGAGGCCGATCCGTCCCGCCAGGTAATAGCCCACGGCAACCAGCGCAACGGAAATTCCGTAGAGCACGCACACCGCCGTGCCGGGTCCCGCGCAACGCCGCGAGCCATCTGCGCACGTCGTGGTGGCGCCGGTCAACCCCAGTAGCAAGCGTTGCCGCCATGCCCTCCCTCGCGCCGAGTCTAGTCGTGCCGGACCGGACATGGCAACCCGTCCAACTTATGGCGCGGTCGGTTGCCCAGCGGATGTCGGCTCAGCCGCGCAAGGCGCCGGCTCGTTCGAGCTCCAGCTGGCGGAGCTCGATGCGCCGGATTTTTCCCGTGAGCGTCTTGGGCAGGTCGGCGACGAACTCGATCCGCCGCGGATAGGCATACGCGGACAGCCGCTCGCGGACGAACGCCTTGATCTCGTCGGCGAGCTCCTCGGACGGCTCGTTGTCGGCCGCCAGGACGATGAACGCCTTGACGACGTTGCCGCGCAGCTCGTCGGGCGAGGCGACGGCCGCCGCCTCGCGCACCGCCGGGTGCTCGAGGCAGATGGACTCGACCTCGAAGGGGCCGACGCGGTAGCCGGCGGCGATGATCACGTCGTCGGCGCGCCCTTCGTACCAGATGTAGCCGTCCTCGTCCTCGCGCGCGGCGTCCTTGGTGTGGAACCACTCGCCGCCGAACACCTCGTCGCTGTCTTCGGGCCGATTCCAGTAGCCGAGGGGGTAGTGCGGGTTCGTGCGGGCGTGGAGGCAGATCTCGCCGCGCTCGCCCCGGGCGACAGGACGCTCGTCCTCGTCCAGGATCTGGACGTCCCAGCCGGGCATCGGCTTGCCCATCGAGCCCTCGCGGACTTCCATGAACGGGTAGTTCCCGACGAGCGGATACGACTCCGTCAGCCCGTAGTAGTCGAGCACGGTCACGCCGTACTGCTCCCGGAACCAGCGAATCGCTTCCGGGTTCAGCGGCTCGCCGGCCGAGCAGACCCGCCGGAACATCTGCGGATACCGCGTCCCGGCATCCTCGATCGCCATCATCGCCCGCATCGCCGTCGGCGTCGTGAAGACGTTCGTCACCTCGTGGCGGCTGAGGAAGTCGAGCTGCTTGTGCGGATCGAAGCCGGCCTCGCGCCGGTACACGCACTGCACCGCGCCGAGCCGCCAGGGACCCAAGAGCGGCGCGATCCCCGCGGCCCACGCCCATTCGCCCATGCCGTGGAACCGCTCTCCCTCGGCGACCTCGTGGCTGTAGACGAACTCCTCGTGGCCGAGGATGTAGCGGTGGGCATGCACGATGCCCTTCGCGAGCCCGGTCGTTCCGGACGTGTAGTAGAGCTGCGCGGGATCCTCGGCCGAGGTGTCGCCGGGAACGGGCTCGGTCGAGGCGCCAGCGAGGGTGTCTGCGTCGAGGACGAGCATCCGTGCCTCCGAGTCGGCGAAGCGCGGGGCGTTGTCCGCATCCGTGACCACCAGCTTCGCGCCCGAGTCCGAGAGGCGATGGCGAATCGAGTCGTCGCCGTAGAGCACCGACATCGAGAGCAGGATCGCGCCGAGCTTCCAGACGCCGAAGAAGATCGCCGCGGTCTCCGGCGTCGGCGGCAGCACGACCGCAACGCGGTCGCCGCGCTCGACCCCCAGCTCGCGAAGCACGTGGGCCGCCTGGTTCGCAAGGTCCTGCAGCTCTCCCCACGCCAGCTCCCGGTAGGAGCCGTCGAAGCTCTCCCACACCATCGCGAGCTTGTCGCGAGGGTGCTTGTCACAGACGTCTGACGCAATGTTGTAGCGCGCAGGCACGTCCCACCGATGCTCCGCGCAGAGCTGCTCGTACGAGGTCGAACCCATAAGGCTACGGCTCAGGATCTCACCGTTTCACGAGCGTCACAAACCGCGTCGGTCCGCCAAGCAGTCGGGTCAGCGTCGGCGGCGCGTGGCCGCCGTGATTGCGAGCGCTGAGCCTGCGGCGAAGAGGGCGCCGGCAACGAGCAGTCCGATGCCGATCCAGAGGATCGAGTCCAGCTCAGCGCCGATGCTCAGCTCGGCGGAGACCCCGCGCGACGCGTCCTCGTTCATCACGACCGCCCGCCAGTCCCCGTCCTCCGGCTCCCATTCGAGCGTCCGCTCGCCGGCACCCGCCGTCGATGCGACCCAGAACGTCTCGTTGCCCGGCGGGGCGCTTGGCGCGCCGCCCGAGCGCCGCGAGTACTCCGGGTCACCGTCGCTGTCGAGGTCGTCGACCACGTCGCGCTCGACGCCTCCGAGGTACCGCGTGACCTCGCCGGCCGGCCCGATCCCGACGAACACCGGGCGGTCGCTCTCGCTGCGAATCCGGACCGTGCCGAGGAACGTGTCGAGCGCCCACTCTGCTCCCTCGGCGTCGAGGTCGGCGCTCTCGGACACGATCGCGTACGTCGGTGTCGAGAAGTCCTGCGTCGGTGACATGACGAACCCGTCGTCGTCTCGTTGTGTCTGATCGACGGCGACGAGCGCGCAGCCGCCGCCGAGAAGCCCGAGCGCGAGCAGGCCCGCGATGGTGCCGACGACCACGAGCGCGATTCGTCCACCGGTCCAGCCTCTCGCGGCAGGAGGCTCGGCCGGCGCAGCCGCCTCGCCGGCGACGGAGGCGGCAGGGGACGCGGAATCCGGCTCCGCGAACGCCCTCCCCCTCGGTACCTCCCTGGTCGAGCCGGAACGGCGGGTACTCGTCGCGCATGAGCAGCACGTATGCGGCCACCCGCGCGACCCACCGGTCGAGCCCGACAGCGAGGTCGAAGAGCCCGCCCGGGTACCGCGTGGTGAAGAGCAGCGCCACACCTGCAAAGAGCACGAGGATGCCGATCAGCCCGGTTTCGAAGCCGATGCCCCAGAACCACTCGTCGACCCGGGCCGCCGCGTAGCTGCCCCCTCCCAGGAAGATTCCCGTGACGATGTACTGCGGTATGGCGAGGAGCCACCACTTCACCAGCACGAGGCCGCGGGAGAGCTGCTCCGGGTAGGCGACCTCCAGCCGCGCCGGGTAGTCGGGCACGTCGTCGAGCGTGAACGGCGGATAGCGATCGGTGCCCAGCGCGCCGTATGAGTAGAACGCCACCCGCCACGTCCAGCGGAGAACGCCGACGTTGAAGTCGAACATCCCGCGCGGGTAGCGGCCGGTGAAGAGGATCGCGAAGAACGCGACGATCGTCAGAACGAGCAGCGTGAGCCAGAGCAGCGCGAGCACGATGTAGTGCGGGATCGCGAGGATCCACTTCACGAGCCAGAGCCAGCGGCTCAGCTTGGAGTCCAGCTGTCCCTCGATGCGGACTGGATACGGCTGCGGTCCGTCCACCCTCTCTCCTCCGCGCTAGCTCGACCCTATAAGGCACGGCCTGCGAGTGCTGTCAGGTCGCGCCACCGCCACGTGCACACGGCGAGCGAGAGGCGGAGCGTTGAAGAGCGCTTCGGCGAACTGCCAGACGACCTCCGACGGCGCTTGCAGAACCCTCCTCGGCGCCTCGTCGGCGGCCCTGTCGAGCCCGGACCTGACCTCATACAACTCGTGATCCAGAGCCCCAAGGGCCGGGACCGGGCCGCCACGTCGCAGTGATCAGCTCGGGAGGCTGAGGCCGACCCTTGGGGAACTCCTCGGCCATCCTTGCGCCGACGAGCTGGAGCGCCGAAGCCGGGCGAATCATGACCTTGAGCTCGGTGATCAGGCCATCCTCGTCGAAGGTCAGCTTGTCGATCCCCTCGACCTGCTTCCCGCCGACCTCGGTTGCGAACTCCAGGATCGCGACGCGGTCGTTCGGGTCTTCGAGTTGGTGCAGATAGCGGAAGCTGCCGCCAATCCCGAGCACCTGCTCGGCGGCTCGCAGCACCTTCAAGACCTGATCCCGGCCCTCATACGGCTTGAACAGAACCGGACTGCGGAAGACCGCGTGCTCGTGGAACAGCTCCGGGAACGTGATCGACGTTCCCTTGTTCGACAGCGGCGCGGAAGCGGTCGGAGAGCATCGGCGCCCGCAGCCTAACGCGCCTGGCTGTCCAAGCTGCTTGTGCGGTCGCGCCTCATGCGTGTGACTGCGGGGTCGCAACACCAACCCTGACAGGTGCCGCACGACAATTGATGCACAGAGAGGCACGCTCCGACGGGCCCCGATGTGTGTCGCTGGAAGAGCCCGTGGCTGCGACTGGAGGCGTGGCGAGCTTCCCACGGCGCCGGAAGCTCCTCGGCATGCAGTAGTAGAGAATCGCCGCCGTGGCGCTGCTGAGGTGGACCGAACTGTCATGGGATGAGTTCGTCACCGGCCTCGAGGGCTTCCGGGACTACTACTCCGGCAAGAGTCGAGAGGACGAGACGTACGTCGGGTTCCTCGCATTGATGCAGAGCAGACCTTTGCAGGCCCGTGCATCGGGGCGCGAGCTCGTTGACTTCCTCAACAGGTGGGCATGCCGGCTCTCCTCCGTCAAGACGCCCGGCTTGATCGCCGGCTGGGCCCACGATCACATGATCCAGCTCGAGGAGCTCGAGCCGCTGACGATCATCGACGCGGCGCTGCCTGATCAGGCCGACGAACTCGGTTCCCTTCACGACGACCTCATCGCCCACGTGAAGGCAGGCGGTGTTCTCAACATGGGCGATGCCGCTGCGTCGAAGACCCTTCATCTGCTCATCCCCGAACTCTTCGTCATGTGGGACAAGGAGATCAAGCGCTCAGCACCTGAAGGGTACGGCGCATTCCAGCGCCAGATGCACACCCTCGCCCGACGACTTGCCGCCGAGGTCGGGGTGCCTATCCGCAAGGTCGAAACGCAGCTGCAGGAGCGTCTCGGCTACCGAGTCCGCAAGCCGTTAACCAAGTACCTCGACGAGTACAACTGGTTCGAGGCCGTAGGCCGAGATCAGCTAGCTCGCCGCTAGCAACTGCGCGACTTCGTCACGCGTCTACCTCACCGGTCACCCGAGCGCTACCCGGACAACCCGAACGCCGTCCGAAGACGCCAAGGAACCTTGACCGGAACTCGCCAGGTGCTCACGGGACACTCCCCAACGCTGGCGCACGTCGGGCCACTAACGCCTGGGCAGCGTGGAGCGTTAGGCAGTACAGAACGACGCCGTCGCTTTGGCTAGCAGTGGCTCGACGACTCCGTTCGAGAGTTCCCGCCGAGCTGGCGGTCATAGAGCCGAGGCGTCGGCGGCCCAGCCCGCGAACCATTGAACCCATACTCTCTGCTCGTCCGTCTCCACGGCCTCGTGCCGGTATGCCGCGCGCACCCACGGCACAGCCTCCGCCGGCGAAACGCCTGCGAGAACGGCCATGCATGCCAGCACCGTGCCCGTCCGGCCGCTCCCTCCCAAGCAACCAACTTCCACAAGCTCGCCTCTACGTGCTTGAAGAAACGCATCGATGATCTGGCCTGCTGCGAGCTCAGGTTCGGCGGGAAGGCCGAAATCTGGCCAAGCGATCACATCAGCCGGCCACGTAGGCGCCCAGCGCTCGTCCAGATAGAGGCCGTACGCCCGCTCGGGGTCGTCCGCACGCCGGTCGGCGAGCGACACCGCCCGCACACGCGAGCCATCGGGAAACCTGACGATCGCCACCGGCGGAGCCTACGCCCCCGCGCGCTGCCGGCAGTCGCCACGCTTGGCTGGGCCAGCGTTCGGGAATGACGCCTGAGGTCGCGCGCCGCTAGGTTGCACGCCGTGAGCGCCGGGGTTGAGATTCGTCAGTACGAAGAGTCGGACCTGGAGGCGATTGTCGAGTTTTCCCTTCGTGCCTGGCAGCCGGTGTTCGAGTCGCTGCGGCAGGTTCTGGGCGACGCGATCTTCATGCGCCTCCACCAACCGGAGTGGACAGCGGTTCAGGCGGAGGCGGTGCGGTCGAGTTGCACGAGCGATGAGCGGGACGTCTTCGTTGCGGTTGCTGAGGGGCTGCCCGTGGGGTTCGCCGCCGTCGCACTCAACGCATTTCACGAGCGAATGGGTGTCGTCGACATCATCGCCGTCGATCCTGACTACCAGCGGCGCGGAATCGCGAGGCAGCTGATGGACCGCGCGGCCGAGCACATGCGCGCGCAGGGGATGGACATCGCAGCCGTCGGAACCGGCGGCGACCCGGGACACGGCCCGGCGCGTGCTCTGTACGAGGCGCTCGGCTACACGGCGCTGCCAGGCGTGAGGTACCTCAGGCTGCTCGACTGACGTCGCGCGGTGAGGGCGGTCGGTTGGGCCAGCGTGCTCTCGCCTGACATCGCACGTCGGCCCGTCGCGCTGAGTAGCGTGGAGCGTCAGGACAGAATCCGGGTTACTGGGACTGAGTCTGGTGGATGGTCGGCGGCGCTTGATCCACGACTGTGAGCGAATGGGCGCCCCGGGCACAAATGTCCCCTGCTCTACCACCAGAGCCAACGGCACCTGCAGCCACTGGCTCATCGACTGCCGGGTTCGTGCTCGGCATATCGGGGTATGTGCGCAGGAAAGCGACGTGCTCTGCGGCAGCCGTCCGTTCCGTCGGTCGAATCAAGGAGGCAGACGATGCAGAGGACGATGACCCGTCGGCAGTTCGTGGGCGCGGCGGCCGGAGTGGCCGCGGCTGTCTCGTTCGGCGACGTGACGCGCGCGCTCGCCGGCGGCGCGGGAGGGAGGCCGACGATCCCGCCCGGCCTGCTCGGCGTCCAGCAGTTCTCGGTCCGTGACGCGACGGCGCGGCTGAGCGCAGCGTCGAGCCGACGGCTCGGCCTTACGCCGCTGATGGGACGTCTCGGCGGTCCCGACTACCCGCACGATCCGACCGACCTCGGCCCGCTCGTCCCACTCCCGGGCGGCTACGCCGAGGTCTTCGAGTACCTCGCTTCGGTCGGCGTTCGGGGCTTCGAGTTCTTCCAGTCCACCCAGAATGCCAACGAGTTCGACCCGCCACGCCAGCCGACCGCTGCGGAGATCCGTCAGTACCTCGACGCCGCGGGACTGAAGGCGACGGGGACCCATCAGTTCGGCCTCGGCAACCTCGATCCCGTGACCGGTGAGCTGACCCCGGCGGGCGAGACCATGTTTGCGTTTCCTACAGACGCTCGGGATGGAGACCATGGGCTTCTCGGGAAACCTCTCGAACCTCGGCACGCTCGGCAATCTCGTCAACCCGGTCACCGGCGCCGTCACGTTCGGCTTCGCCGACCGCGCGGAGCATGCAAACCGGATGGGCGAGATCCTGCAGTCGCGCGGAATGAAGTTCTTCTACCACCCCGAGCAGGACAACTACCGGTTCTTCGCCGACACAGCCCATCCCGAGCTCGACACGGTGCACCGGATCCAGTGGGTCATGGAGAACACCGATCCCGCGTTGTTCGGGTGGCAGATCGACGTCTTGCACAACTGGTCGGGCCGCGTCCGCTTCCTGAACGCGACCACCCACGAGCCGGACATCAGCGTCTGGGCTCTGGCACAGGCGGAGCGGCGGCGCGTATTGGGCTGGCACATCAAGGACGGCTTCCGCAACACGGCCCAGCAGGGAACCTGGGTGGGCGGCCCGCCGGAGAGCGGCGGCGCGCCGTACTTCCAGACGTTCGCACGCACGCCGACGTTCACGGACACCGTCGTTTCCGGCGAAGGCGACCTGGGCGCCGGCCCCGTCCCCGGACACCCGAACGCCGATCCGGACTGCCCCGGCTTCAAGTTCATGTTCGAGAACCTGGGCGGACACCAGCGGCTCTACATCATCGAGAGCGACAGCGGCCCCGGCCCGACGACCGGCCCGAACGCCGATCCCGGCAGGTCACTCCGCCACGCGAAGGCATGCGCGGCCGCCCTGCTGGCCTGGCGCGTCGAAAAGTAGCGGCCCGCGCCGGCGTGCCGGCAACCACTCGCCGCTGTGTCAGCGTGCTCTCACCTGACACCCCAGCACCGAGGGCGAGAGGCTCTAGCCTCTCGCCAGGGTGACCGGCCTCGCCTGGGCCAGCGTTCGGCAATGAGCCCCGAGCGAACGCTGCTCGCGTACGGTTCGATGGTGCCGGCAATCGATGCCCTGGTCAGGCCTGATCGTTTTCCACTGTCCTCCCGGTATGACCCGCGCTGGCTTCTCGACCTCGATATGGGGCCGCATCCGCTGTGGCAGTTAGAAGAGATCCTTCCAGCTCTCGGATTGCGGCCTGGGATGCGGGTTCTCGACTTGGGATCGGGGCGCGGCGCGACTTCAGTGTTCCTCGCGCGCGAGTGCGCGGTGACCGTGACCGCGTGCGACCTGTGGGTCGATACGGAGGAGGTAAACGAGGTTCTTGGCGAGGCAGGCGTCGAAGATGCTGTCACGGCGGTGAACGCCGACGTGCGCCACCTCCCGTTCCAGAATGACGAATTCGACGCGATCGTCAGCATCGACGCCTTCGAGTACTTCGGGACTGACGTTCATCTCTTACCCATACTGCTTCGCGTCCTGAAGGCTGGGGGCGTTATTGGCATGACGACGCCAGGTCTGAGGCCAGACCCCTACGAGGGAGAGGTCCCTGCCAAGGTCTGGACTCTGTGGGGGTATGAGGTCGCGGCTTGGCACGCCCGGACTGGTGGCGTCGCCACTGGGAGCTGAGCGGCCTCCTCGAAGGAATCGAGACATCGTGGCAGCGTGATGGGGTTGAGAACTGGATCCTCTGGGCCAGAGCCGTCCGCGAGCTCAAAGGCGCGGAGGAAGACCAGCTTCTCGCGATCCTCCACGAGAACCACGGGCAGCTCGGTTTCGTATCCGCGACCGCGCGCAAGCGAGTAGCCGCCGACCCATAAACGACGAACTCTCCCACGGCAGGCGTCCTTCGCCTGAGCGAGTGTGCGGGAATGTCCCTCGAGCGCGGCAGCAAAGCTGCGGACTTTAATCCGTAGGTTGTGGGGTTCGAGTCCTTCGCGACCCACTACCCGCCGATTTGGAGGTCATAGTGAGCAGTACCGGGAACGGCAAGGTGGTCGTCAACAGGGCGATGTCGCTTGACGGCTTCATCGCCGGTCCGGGCGATTCGATGGATTGGGTCCAACCCTCGTGCCGCCGGACGATGTCGCAGCGATTGCGGCGGAAACCGGAGCGATGCTCGTGGGTCGCCGGACCTGGGACGTCGGCGCCAAGATGGAAGCGGAGGATCCCGGCAGGACTGACTACCCCGTCTCAGGGGCGCTGTTCCTCCTCAGCCATAGGCCGCTGGATCCGCCGGATCCGGGGGTGAGTGTCCTCAGCGGTGACATCGGTGATGCCGTCGCCACGGCGCTGGACGCCGCGGGCGGCAAGAACTTGGAGATCTTGGGCGCCGACGTTGCGGCCCAGTGCTTCCAGCGCGGACTCATCGACGAGGTCCTGGTCTATGTACTGCCGGTGCTGCTCGGCGACGGCGTTCGCTTCTCTGCTCCGGGCATGACACGAACAGAGCTGGAACCGCTCAGCAGCAGGCGGTCAGGAGACACAACCATCCTCCGGTTCCGCGTCCGCAAGTAGGGATCTGTCCGACAAGGAAAGAGAAGAGGCTCGTCGCATTCTCCGTCGCACCCAATGGCACCGGCCGCAGTGGAGTGGGCCAGCGTACTCTCGCCTGATATCGCTCGTGAGCCTGCCGCGCTGAGTAGTGTGGAACGCATCGGCAGAACAGGCTGAGACGATCCGCAAGTCGCCCCGATTCGGCGTACCTCGGTACGGTGCTCCGATGAGCGACGAGGTGGACACCCCCACGTACCAGCCCGACCTGAAGGCGATCGTGGGCGGAGCGTTCTCCGCTGCCGCCGAGAGCTACGACCAGGTGGTGGGATTCTTCGTCCCGTTCGGTCAGGCACTGGTCGCCGCGGCGGATCCCGACCGGGGCGCCGAGGTCCTCGACATCGCCTGCGGTCGCGGTGCGTGCCTCTACCCGGCGCTCGACGCCGTCGGCCCCGACGGCTCGGTGCTCGGCATCGATCTCGCGCCGGGGATGGTCGAGCAGCTCAACGCCGAGCTGACCGCCAAGGGCATCCGCAACGCGGAGGCACGCGTCGGCGATGCGGAGGACCTCGACCTGCCCGACGCCTGGTTCGATGTGGTCACCGGCGGATTCATGATCTTCTTCCCGCCCGATCCGCCGCGGGTCCTCGGGAGCTGCGCCGAGTGCTGGCGCCGGGCGGCACTCTCGCCCTGTCGATCTTCGACGGGCCATCCGGTTTCCCGTGGATGGACGACATCGCCGCCGAGCTGTTCGGCCCGTCGCCGCCGATGCCGAGTTTGGAGTTCGACAAGGCAGCGGTGCTCGACGCCGCCCTGGTGGCAGCCGGCTTCACCCGCCCGACGGCCATCGACGTGATCGAGCGGTTCCGCTTCGCCGATGCTGGCCAGGCCGAGGCGTGGATGCGCAGCACCGGCGTTCGGATGCTGCTCGACCGCTGCAACGACCAGCAGCTCGCCCGGTGCCGGGAGCTGATCGCCCAGAACCTCGAGGCCCACCACAGGACCGCGAACCGAGACGGCTACGAGCTAGTCCAGCGGGCGCGGATGACCGTGGCGCAGCGGGCCTGACTCAGCCCCGCGGAACTTCTGGAACCCTGGCCGAACTCGAGCGGGCGCCACGCGTTGACCCCCTCACGCCTAAGTAGCGTGGCGCGTTAGGCCAGAACGGCGCTCAGGAGCGGATGCTCGCCCCGGTGACGATTGGCTTCGCCGGCCCCGCCTGAGCCAACGTTCTACGATCGGTTCCGTGGCCGAGTTCGTCCCGCCCGACTTCGACGTCCCGCTCGGTCTCGAGACTTCCGAGATCGTCCTCGAGCCGCTCGGACCTGAGCACAACGAGCTGGACTACGACGCCTGGACGTCGTCGATGGAGCACATCGCGGCGACGCCCGGGTATCCCGACGGCTCCTGGCCGCGAGAGATGACGCGGGACGAGAACCGCGCGGACCTGAAGCGCCACGCCGACGACTTCCGCACCCGGAAGGGGTTCACGTACACGGTGCTCGATCCCGGAAGCCGCGACGTGATCGGGTGCGTCTACATCTACCCGCTGCCCAACAATGACTACGACGCCTGCGCGCTCTCCTGGGTGCGGGAGAGCCACGCGCACCTCGACAACCCGCTCTGGCGCGCTGTGAGTGAGTGGCTCGAATCCGACTGGCCATTCGCCAGCGTCGAGTACGCGTCGCGCGCCTAGGCGCGTCCCGCAACTCAACTCGGTCGGGGAACATTCCCGAACTCTGGCGCAGGCGAGCGGGACGACGGCGAACCCGCAGTCGAGAGCCGGCCCCATCGCGCTGAGTAGCGTGGCGGGCCAGAACGCCGGGGGTGAGGCACACTCGCGGCACCCGACAACCCCGAACCCTCGTGCCAAACTCGCAAATCAGCCGGAGGCTTGATGTAAGAGTGCTGCGGCGGTTGCGTCGCTACTCGGCGATCGTCTCGCCGGTGCCACCCAACTCTGTGGGGAAGTCCTTGAGCTTGGGAAGGCCATCTTTCATGGGCAGCACGGTGGACTCGTAGTTGACGTGCACCCCGGGCGTAAAGGGGAACGAAGGGATCGTCGCCGCGAAGACATCAACCAACTCCCATGTCGGGTGCTGCGTCAGCAGATGGCCGCCGCAGGCCTTGCACCACTGCCGATAGCTTTGCTCGGTCTCGTGGTACTCACCGATCTGGTCTTCTCCCTGCGTCACCTTGACTGCATCGGGGCTCCAGAGCGTGAATGCGTTGACCGGGCCGGCGGACCAGCTTCTGCAGTTGGCGCAGTGGCAGTACCCGGCGGCCACCGGATCGCCCGTGACAGTAATCGTCACGGCACCGCAGAAGCACTGCCCTTCGAACGTCTTGTCATCCTGGCCCATGAGTTTTCTCCGTTCTCTCGAGTGCAGCGTTGTTGAGGCGGTGTTGGTAACGAACCGATGTATTGGTTCGACATTTTCACACTGGAGACCTGGGCTCAAGCAGCCGCGAAAGACTCTGCTGTCACGGGCTGTTCCAGCCCCGACTGTTGGCAAGCGCGGCTAGAGCGTCGGTATGTTCGGCGCAGTCGCGCCGGAGGACGGTCTCCGGCAGGAGTGGGTCGCGACGCTCCGAGGTCGCAGCACACCGTGCAACTCTGGAGTTCAGCCTGCCCGCCACTCGACGAGCGGTGCGGCGACCCAGGTTGGATCCGGCGCTTCGTACAGCTCCGCGGCGTCGGTGTACGTCATCTCGACGATCGTGCCGTGCAGCTCTCCGCGGAGGTGGTGAAAGACGACCCCTGCATCGCGCGCGTCACTCTTGGCCTCGACGCAGTGCGCGTCGTAGCCTGCGTAGTCACCGCTACTGAGTAGCGTGATCCCTTCCTCAATCGTCGCTCGGGCGAGCTCGAGCCCACCATCGTGTGGCGCCAGTGCGCGCTCCGGAGGATCGCCGTAACCGATCCCATGATGAAAGGGGTCGGCGGTGGAGACGATCACCGCGTCCTCGGCGAGGGCGGCGAGCTCCTCGATACCCGGCAGCCGCTCGGGGTGGCCGCCCGCGAGGTACGGATACCGCTCGACGACTTCCGGGCCATGTAACCCGCGCCGCTTCGTCTCCGCGGCCCAGAAGTGCCGGAAGCTGATCAGGGCGTGGTCGTCGCGCCACTCGTCTCGTCCCTCGAGGCCCGGCCCCTGGATCCCCCAGAACGGCCACTGGGAAGGATCATCCCCCGCCGAGACGCGCGTCCGAGCTTCCTGCATCTCGTCCGTGAACGCGTGCAGGACGCTGATGACGATCACGCGATCGGCGCCGCTGTCGAGACAGCCCTGGACCGCGGCCGCTACCTGATGCCCGCAATCCAGCACACCGGCGTGTGGAAAGACCACGACGCCTCCGGAAGCGAGCGTAGGCGCGAGATCCCATTCCCGCCCGCGCTCAAGGCGCTCGAGCGTTCCCCGCTCTCCCATCTCATCGTGCTCCGAGCGATAGAGCTCGTGAATCCGCTGCTTGAGCTGCTGACGACCGAGAGTCACTTCTGCAAGATGAGCCAGCCGGGTGCCGCCTCTTCCTCCACATGGGGCCAGCCGAGAATGTCGCGAACAAACGACCGCGTGGCAGTCGGATCGTCCGAGTAGATCAATAGATGAACAGCAGTGATCACAGGCGGATCGTATGCGGTGGCCAACTAACAGAGAGGCACGCTCTGACGGGACTCTGTGTGTGTCGCTGGACGAGCCTGTCGCTGCGACTGGAGGCGTGGCGAGCTCTGCAGGAACCCAATGTCCGCGGCATCGCCGGCCTGTTCGAGTCTTGCCCGCGACCACCCTGCTCGCGTTGACGATCGACGAGCGCGCGATCATCCTCGCCTCGCTTGAAGACCTACCGGCGGACTCGCGGAACTCCGCGGCGTCCTGATGAACGAGCATCAGTGGCGGCAGCGCGAAGGGCGCGACTCATGACGGACGAAGTGGCGATCCGAACGCCTGGGCGCCAGCCACGTCGCGGATAGCCCGTTTCGCGAGATCAGCCTGCTTGTTCGCGGCCTTCGCGGCCGCCGCTGCCTCGACCTTCGCTCTCATTGCCGCGTCGATCGCGGCACGGAGTGCCTCGCGCTCATCGCCAATCATTCAGCTTTGGGTGCACTCATCGCAGAGCGGTTCGTCCAGCTCGGCGTCGAACCATGGCAGCGGCTCGAACGTGAGGCCGCACCGGCAAACCAGCTCCGCATGTGGGCAGATCGCATCGAGGGCTCCTTCTTCATCCGCAGCGCACGGTAGCCAGCATCGGAGCGGGCTTCCTTGACCCATCTGGGGCATTGAAGGCGGCCGGCGGGCCAGCCCTGGAACGAAGAAAAGCCCGCGGGGCATTCGATTGGGGCAATGGCGAGCCGTGGCGAGGCTACGAGGCCGGGGCTTTCATCCGCTCCGCCTTCGGCCTGGCGATGCCCTCGGCAGGAAGTGAACCTGCGGCCTACAGCTCCGTGGGAGGCGGTCGAGTGGCGCTGCTCGTCGGCCGAACAGCGAGGTTCGCCGCTTTGTCCAGTCCCCAACACCAGTTCCAGACGAGCGGCAACCTGAGATTCTCATACAAAACGACGGCAACTCTCGCAGGTAGAGTCGGGCGGTGGGCCGCCGTGTGCCACATGTGTCGATGCGCGGAGCGCTGTCGCGTCTGAACTGGCGAATCACGCTCGTTCAGTTCCTCGCCAACGCAATCGTCATCGGGCTGCTGATCATGCTCCTGCCCGGCTTCGAGCTTCACGCGACGCGGGAGCTTCTGGCCGTGCTGTGGCTAGCCGCGGTCTTCGGTGTCATCACCGCTCTCGTGCGACCCGCGCTCGAGTTTTTGTTCCTTCCGTATGTCGTTCAGTCGCTCGGGCTGGTCATGGTCGCAATCAACGCGACTCTGCTCGCGCTGCTCGCCTTGACGTCGGTGCTCGAGATCAACGGTGTGGTGCCGCTCCTCATCGGCGCGTTCGTCGCCGGCGTGGTCGGGTTCTTCCTCGACAGCGTGCTCGGCCTCACGGCGCCGGTGCTGGATAACGCGTCCTTGCGGGCTGCACGTAGCGAGCGCGCGGTCAGAATCGCGGGCGTCTCAGAGCGGCTGCGGGTGATGCAGCTCTACGGGATCCTGTTGCAGTACACCGTCGACCTGGTCTTCGACTGGGAGTGGCTGCGGACGGTCCGCCGCCCACTGCAGGAATGGCTCTGGCGCGTCCCAGTGCCCGTCGCGAGGCTGCCGCCGCAGGTAAAGATCAGACTGCTGCTAGAGGACCTCGGGCCGACCTACGTGAAGCTCGGTCAGATCCTCTCGAGCCAGGGTCGAGCGCTGCCACGCGACTGGGAGGACGAGCTCGCGAAGCTCCAGAGCGAGGCTCGGTCATTCCCCTACGACGACGTTCGCGAGATCGTCGCGCGGTCGCTGGGCGCGCCGCCGGAGACGCTGTACAAGGCGTTCAGCCCGACGCCGCTCGCGGCCGCATCGCTCGCACAGGTGCACGAGGCGACGACACAGGACGGTCGCCGCGTCGCCGTGAAGGTGCAACGCCCGAACATTCACGAGCAGCTGCGGTCTGACATCAAGATCCTGACGCGGGGCGCCGCAGTGCTCGAGCGCCGAGTCGACTGGGCCGGCGACGCCGACCTCACCGGAGTTGTGCGCGAGTTCGGGAGCACGCTGCTGCGCGAGCTGGACTACACGATCGAGGCCTACAACACGCGCCGACTCGAGCGCGTGCTCGCAAAGATCGACGGAGTCCACGTGCCGGCTGTGGATCCGGCGCTCTCCTCGGGCCGCGTGCTCACGCTCGAGTTCATCGACGGTGTCAAGTCGACGGACACAATCGAAATCGACGCCGCAGGGCTCGACCGGGAAGCGCTTGCGCGGAACTTCGTTCGCGGCGCGGTGCAGATGGTCATGATCGACGGTTTCTTCCACGCCGACCCGCATCCCGGCAACGTCGTCGTGGAGCTCGCAAGCGGCAGGCTGACTTTCCTCGATGCCGGCATGGTCGGACAGCTTGATCTGCGCAAGCGGATCAGGTTCGCCCGCTTCCTGCTCGCCTTTCGAGACAAGGACGTCGCGGAACTGGCTCGTACGCTTCGCTCGCTCAGCGAACCTTTCCGCGAACCGAACGAGAGCGCATTCCAGCGAGAGTTCGAACGACGGATCGGCCCGCTGATCGATCAACCACCCGAGCGCACGGCTCCTCTACAGAAGCTCGTCTCGGAGGCAGTCGACGTCCTCCGTGACGCCGGCTACCGGCTCGACCCCCAGCTCACGCTGGCGGCGAAGGCGGTCGCGCAGGCAGAGGCGATCACGTCAACGCTCGTACCCGAAGCGGGTACGTCGGACTTCGCACAGCTGGCAGGCGCAGCGCTCGAGGAGCTCGTGCCCGAGGCGGTCAACACGGACGCGATCCTCGGCGCGGCACGCAAGCGGGCAATCTCTGCCGTCGGAGAGGTGGCCGAGCGCCTGCCCACGATGGAAGTAGCGGCCGCTCGGTGGCTCGACCAGCTAGCGAGAGCCGAGATCCCCGTCGACATCCGCTTCTCCGACCTCGACCGCCACCTAAGGCGCCTCGACTCCCTCGCGCGGCTGATCGCCGCCGCGATCCTCCTCACCGGCCTGCTGATCGGATCGGCGATCGCCGCCACGACTGGAGCCGGCAGGAGCGTCCTCAGAACGGACGTGAGCGACGCTGCCCTCGCCGTGTACGTCGTCGCGGCGGCTTTCGCGAGCGCGTTGGTCGTCGTACTTCTCTGGCGGCTCGTCCGCACCGAAGGCCGCCGCAGCTCCCGGCGCGAGAGCTTCCGTTGAGAGCTTCGTCGAGAGATCGCGTTCGATCGCCCCAGATTCCCGTCCAGCTAATGGTCACGCAACGATCTGGAGTTCGTGCGTTGTGTCGTTGAAGGCCGAGAGGATCTGACCAGGAGGCGCTAGCTGGTAGGTGGCCCGCTGCCAGGCGGGCAAACCGGATGCAGCCCGGTAACAGTGAGGTTGTCGAAGGCGACCTTGAGCTCCTGCTGCCCGAACGCCGACGTTCCATCCGCAGACGATGCCTGCAGCCCGAACACGGCCGCGCCCAGGGAGCGCCCGTTCGCTAATCCCGCCTGGTTACAGGGTTGCGACGGCGCACCGAACCCATCCGCACGGGAACGAACGCCAGGTGTTCCCACTGTTCCCACTAGAGGCTTCATGTGTCCGGCGTCGTTCTGGCCAGAGACGCTACTCAGCGCGGCGGGCCCCTCCGAGCGATGTCAGGCGAGAGCGCGCTCGCCCAGGGTCGCTACTGCTGTTGCGACTGGGCGCCCTCGGAGGGTCGTGAAGGGTGGCGGGGAGTGCCCGACTCGTGCCGCCACCCTTCCCGGCTGAAGGTTCTCGGCCGTCGAACGGCAGGCTCAGCTCAGCGCTCTAAGTGCATTGCAGAACGCCGCATCTCCCTGCTCGAAGACGTCGTGGGGGCCGTGGATCGTGACCGTTCCACCACTGAAGGTGATGTTCCCGACATCGTGGAAGAGCACTCCGTGTCCCGGCGCGGTCTGGGTGAAGACACTTCCAGCGTTCTTCTCGGTGTCGGTGGCGTAGGTGTAGACCACCGTGAAGTCGCGCTTGGCGGTCATTGACACCGATGGTCTGTCCGAGCGCCAGTTCCGCTCCCAGCCGCTGATGTGGACGATGTCGCGCACCGCGTTGCCTTCAGCGTCGCGCGTCGTCATGCCGGCGATCTCGAGGCGACCGGCGTCACTACTCAGCGCGGCAGCCCCTCCGAGCGGTGTCAGGCGAGAGCACGGTGGCCCACGCGAGTGCTCCGTTAGCGCCGTCCGGTCATCTTCGGGATCCCCAGCTGGGGTCGTCGCTGTGGCCGTCGCGCGTGACCTGGACGAGGCCGGTGCCATTTGCCAGAGCGACGTAGATGTTCGTTGTGGTGGAGTTGTTGGCCGCGAAGACGATTTTCTTGCCGTCAGGCGACCAGCGTGGCCCGTGGCAGCCGACGTTGCTGCCACATGCGAGTCCTTTGACGGTGATCCTCCGCAGGTGGGTGCCATCAGAACGAATGGTCCAGATCGACCCGGGCCCACCGACGCTGTTCTTGCGCGAAAAGACGATCTCGTTGCCTAACGGCGACCAATCTCCCGTGTTGCCTCCTTGCATGATCGTCCCTGCTGGGGTTAGCCGGCGCACGCTGCTGCCGTCGTCGTGGATAACGAACAACCCAAGACTGTTGCCGTTCTTATCGAAGCGGGAGAAGACGAGACGCTTTCCGTCGGGCGAGTAGGAGCCGGGTAGGTCCCCTCCGCCCCGGGTTCGACGTCAGCCGCTCCAGCGTGCTGCTGCCGTTCGCGGACGAGCGAACGTAGATGCCGTTTCGGGCTGGGACGGCGTCGTCCCAGCTCTCGCAGGCGAGCTGTTTGTCGTCGGGTGACCAGACACCTCCAGCACAAGCGACACTCAGGGTCGGGTCGCTGATCTGGAGCCTTATATATCCCTGACCGTCAGCGCGGACGATTGCTGTCGTGAGTTGCTCACCCTTGAGCTTGGTCGGCATTGCCAGTCTGCGTCCGTCGTGCGACCAGCTCGGGCAACAGCTGTGTCGTGCCACCAACCGCCTCTCGTTACTCCCGTCCGGATTGGCCGTAAAGATGAATGTGTCGCCCTCACTCTTCGGGTCTGCGCGGTCGAAGGCGATGCGACCATTGCTAGCGGCCGACCGCGCAGCGTTACCACTCTGCACGCCGAGGAAAACGGCGGCAAGCACAACTGCCAGGCTGGCGCCTGCGATGAGCTTGACCACCGCGCCAACCTACGCGAGACCGACTCAATTTCCAACTGGTGTGCGCTCACTCTGGACGCCGCCGTCAAGCAACATTCCTGAACGCTGGCGCAGGCGACGGAACGGGCGGCGACCCGGGGCACCGCTCGGCGCGTGCTCTGTCGAGACGTTGTTGCTGTGTTCTATCGGAGGAGCAGCGTGTCGAGGCTTTCGGCGAGCCAGTGGGTGTAGCGGTGGCGTGTCCAGCCGCGGACGCGGACGAGGAGTTGGTGCAGCTCGGGGCTGGTGAGCGCCCAGACGGTTTCAACGGCTTGGTCGGCCGGGAGGCGTAATGGGGCGTTAGCGGCGAGGGCATCGACGAGCACGGCGAGGTTCTTGAGGCGCACGGCATGCAGTTGGGCGAGGAGGTCTGCGAGCTCGGGTTCGGATCGGGAGGCGCCGGAGACGATCGCGACGATCGGGGCGGCACGCTCGAGGCGGAGGACGATGTCGGCTGCGAAGAGACGCAGCTGCTCGTGCTGGTCGGTTATGGCTGCGAGCGCGCGAGGCCCGTCCTGCTCGGGCACCGGCCTCGGGTCGCCTCCGCGAACGGCACGGCCGACGAGCTCACCGAGGAGTGTGCGCTTGTTCTGAAAGCGGGCATAGACGGTTTCCTCGGAGACGCCCGCTCGCTCGGCGATCGCGGCGACGCTGGCACCGTTGAAACCGCGCTCCTCGAACAGCGTGGCGGCGGCGTCGAGCACGCGCTGCCGAGTCTGCTCGGCCTGCTCGCGCCGGTGTTCAGAGCGATAGGAGCGAGGCTTGACTTCGCGGCTCATGTTCTCTACGGTACCTGCTTATTCAATAAAGTATCGCTTTATCAAAAGGAGGACGCATGTCGCCCAGCCCCGAAGAGCTCGTCCGCCGCCTGATCGAAGAAGGCTTCAATCAGGGAAATCTCGACGTCGCCGACGAGCTGATCTCACCCGAAATGGTCGAGCACCAGAACTTCGGCCCCGACCACGCCGCCGGCGCCGAGGGCGTCAAGGCCGTGATCTCCTCGCTGCGGCGTGCGTTCTCCGACTTCGAACTGCAAATCGAGGACCTGACCACCGACGACGACACCGTCTGGCTGCGCATGACCGGCACCGGCACCAACGACGGCACCTTCATGGGCAACCCTCCCACCGGCCGCACCATGCGCACGGACGTCTTCGACAGCCTCCGGGTCGAAAACGGACGCATCGTCGAGCACTGGGGCGTACCCGACCGACTCGGCACCCTCTTCCAACTCGGACTCGCCCACCCGCCTTCCCACGCAGCCCAACCGGCCCCTCAGCCCGCATAAGCGCCCAGTTACCGCAGCCGCCGAGACCACCCAGCAAGCAACATTGCCACCAGGGCCGTCGCAGGGCACACCGCCGCTCATGAGCGGTGCGAACATCGCACCCCACCCTTCCCTGCTCGGATCACGAGCGTCGCGGTTGATTGGAAGTTGCCGGAACTCAACTACGACTGTCTCTAACCCACGTACCACGGTGGCGAAATCCGGCGGAAGCATTGAGCTCCTGCGCCCCGAACAGGCGGTCGTTCCCGGCCGCCGACGCGTGCCCGTTTTGTAGCCGCGAGCATCAGCACCTAGTAGGAGGGTTCGGCGAAATGATTGGTGAAGCGGCGTCGACTCACCCTATGGCCAGCCTCACCGCAAAGATCCGCAAGTGGTTGAGGATCGGGAAGAAGCGTTAACCACGCACGCCCTCCAGATGAGCTAGGGTGACCCAACTGGCCCTGCGGCCAGAACCCCGGCCGAAAGCCCGCAATCTCCCGACGCGCCCCATATGGTTGTGCGAGACGTAGGAGCGTAGGCGAACAGGATTCGACTTGCAGGGCCAGCATTTCGTGGTCCCTAGCAGGTCACGCAGCGAGTAGTACGGCCCAGCCTCCGAGTTGTTTTACTTGTAGACGATGATCCGTGCGCTTCGACAGCGCTTCTGTCGCCACGATTGGGGGCCGTGGCGACCAGGGATGATGGGGAGACATGTTGGAGATCGCGGGGGATACCTCGGACAAGGCGTGGGAGTTCGACCGACAGACGAGAGAGACGCTCGGCGTGAAAGGACTCCCCGGACTGGGCGTCTCGGAGAAAGACGATGAGTCCTTCGAGCACCGTGTGTGCCGGAAGTGCGGCACTCTTGATGTTCGGGAACGCGCGGTTTGAAGGATGGCCCTTTTCGAAACTCACCACGCGGAGTTCCTCTCCCTGTAGTCGTTAAGCACGAACCTCAGGCGTCATTCCCGAACGCTGGCCCAGGCGAGCGTGTTCTGGCCTATTTGATCCACGCTACTCAGCGCGGCAAGGCCCGTCGAGCGATGTCGGGCCCGGCAGATGAGCCGGGCGAAACCGCCAGGACTCTTAGTCACCGAGCCGATGCCGGATCGAGCCCAAGCGCGTCGGCTACGGCGGCGACAGAGCGTTCGTTGATCGGATCGAGAACGAGGATCGCCTCGTCGGCTCCGGCGTCGGTGAGTTCGTTCAGGTGGTTGTGCAGTTCGCGTGACTCGACGGGTGGCGATCCTTCTTCGATAGCTCGCTCGCCGGTCCCTCCGTCGACCGATACGAGCACGCAGGCGCTCCGCTTGAAGTCGCCCTCGAACCTTGAACTCAACGCTGCGAACCCCGACGGCGTGTTGCCGTACCACGCGTACCAACTGTTCCACCAGTCGACGTGAGGCGACGTCGCCGCGAGCATCCGCGGCCCGGAACTACCGACGAGTAGTGGCACGCGGCGCTTTGGCCGCGGCAAGAGCAGAGCGTCATCGACGCGATAGAAGCGCCCATCGAAACTCACGCGCTCACCGGCTAGCAGTCGTCGGATGATTGTGAACGCTTCCTCGAAACGCGCCACCTTGTTCTCGAACGCGATCCCGAACGCGCGAAACTCCGCTTCGTTCCAGCCTGTGCCCACACCGAGAGTGAACCGTCCCGCGGATACTTCGTCGATCGCTGCCGCCATCCGTGCAACAAGACCCGGCGGATGAAACGCGGTCGACGCGACAAGCGGCCCCAGCCGTACCCGTTCGGTCGACGCGGCCAACGCCGCCAGCATCGACCAGGCATCCCAAGGTCCACGCTCCGGGCGAGCGTCGCCCCGGTAGAGCATGTGGTCGCCGACCCAGATGGAGTCGTAGCCAGACGCTTCCACGGTTCGCGCTATCGCGCGCAGCTCCGGCCATCGTACGTCGCGCTCGACCTCCGGCAGCTGGACCCCGACCCGCAGACGCCCGTCGATCAAGTCCGCGGCCTCGGCCGTCCGAGCACGAATCCGGTTCCGTCGCACCGAGTGCCGGTGACCTCACGACCCGGCGCGAAGGTGGCCAACTCGCGAAGCAATTTCAGGTGATCGGCCATGGGTGGAGCTTACGACGAACGCAGCGCTGTTTGACAGCCTGGCCGAGCGCGACCTGCACGTTCTCGCGGGCAGCTTCGGGCTCAAGGAACAATCCCAAACACTCGCCCATGCGAGTGTGTTCTGGCCCGTTTGATCCACGCTACTTAGCGCGGCACGCCCTCCGAGGGATGTCAGGCGAGAGACGCTAGCCCCAGAGGGGGGCAGTAGAAGCGGGCAGGAAGACGGACGCCGTGCGCGAGGTGCTTGTGCATGCCGCGCGGATCCAGCTTGCCTCGAGGGCTCGACGGCTCTCGTCCACCACTAGGAGGTCGGCTTCAAAAGACAGGGGGGTTGCCACGGTGCGAACGAAACCCGGCGGGCCGCACGATGTCGTCTCGCTTACTCGATGACGGAGGTGAACATTGAAGGTGACTGCACTAGTGCCCGTCGTACTGACGGCGGCCGTCGCAACAACCGCCACAAGGCGAATAAGGAGGAATCAAAATGTCGTACAGGACTTTGAAGTCAAAGTTGTTCGGAACGATCGGAGGTTTGGCCGTAGCAGGCATGGTGTTGGCGGGAGTCGCCACTAGTACGGCTTTCACGGCCTCGTCGACGCAGGCGGCCACGCGCGGCGGCATTACACCGCCACCCCTGCCCGACGGCATGGCGCCGGTGCCAGCGGGGAACAAGCTGTTCCTGGGGACTCACGGTGTCGGCACCCAGAACTACGTCTGCCGGCCCTCAGGCGCTGGCGTCGCCTACGTACTCTTCACGCCGCAGGCCACCCTGTTCAGCGAGGACGGTGGGCAAGTCATCACCCACTACTTCAGTCCCAACCTCAGTACCAACCCGCGTGACCCTAATACTGATCCAAAGGTGGTGGCCGATGGCGCGATCCGCGTCACGTGGCAGCACCGGGACTCGAGCATCATCTGGGCCAAGCTGCACCAATCTGGCTCGGACGGCAGTGGATCGGTCACCGTCGACACGAGTGCGGTTAACTGGCTCCTGCTCGATGAGGTTGGAGTCCAGAAGGGACCGACCGGTGGCGACACGCTGACGAAGACCACCTTCGTCCAGCGGCTGAACACCACTGGAGGGCTCGCACCGAAGACGGGCTGTAGCTCGCTAACAGACGTCGGTAATCAGGCGTTTGTGCCTTACACAGCCGACTACTTCTTCTACCAGAAGGCCTAGCTAAGTCGCCTTCCCGCGTCGATCCAGCATCGGTGGAGGCTGCGGAACCGCTATCGCGCGCCGCGCTCTAAAGGATCGCTGGACGGCCTCCGGCCGGTCAGCCCGAGAGGTTGGCCGCCGGAGGCTGCCGGGCACTGTAGGTCTGCCTCCAGCCTCGGGCCCGAAACAGACGCTCGACCCGTGGGCCGCATCCGGTCTCGGGTCCTGTTGCTCGCGTGCTACGTGACGCGTCAGGGCTTTGACGCGAAGCCGCTCGGCAGGGGCGGCTAGCGACCGATGAGCTGACGGAGCAACCACTGCTGCCGGTACGCGGCGGCCTCGGCGTTCAGGTCGTGGCCCGCGGCGTACCAGCGGAGCTCTTTCGGCCCCTTCGCCGCGGCGTAAAGCGCGAGGACATCGGCCCTCGGCGTCAGCTCGTCCTTGGTGCCGTTCTGGACGAGGACGGGCGTGTGCGCAGCCGACGGCAGCCAACGCACCGGATCAACGACGCCCATCTTGGCGACATATGCGGTGAACGCGGCCTTATCGCGGAGGGACGGGCAGAAGGATTGGGAGAAGCCCGTGTTGTGCCCGCGCCCGGACTTGAAGGCGAACGCACCGATCCGCCTGTGCTCGAGGCCCGCAAGCGTGCCGGTGATTTCGGCGCCGTAGCTGAAGCCGACGGCGGCGAGCCTCTTCGTGTTCACGTTCGGAAGCTTCTCGGCGACGTCAATCGCGCGGCGTCGGCTGATCACGTAGCTGACGTACCTGGGCAGATCGTGCGCCGCGGTGCAGCCGCCCCTGGTGTCGTAGGTGCCGGGCGGCGGATCCACGAGCAGCGATGCGACGCCGGCGCGGGCCAGCGCCTGGGCCTGCGGGAGGTCCTGGCCGCGGCCGCCGCCGAAGCCCGGCGACCAGATCACGAGCGGCCACGGCCCGCCCGAGACGGGATGCAAGAAGTCGGCGCCGAGACGGTCGGATCCGGCCCCGTTGAACGTCAGCTTCTGGCGGGCGACGCTTCCTGAGATCGTCGTTTTGCCCAGCACGAGGTCGAGAGGCGCCGACCGGTCGTAGTCGAAGAGCGTCGGGCGGGCATCGCTCGAGCCGTACGCGCCGACCGCGAGGACGCACGTTGCGAGCGCGCCGACGAGTGCCCCGCCAACGTTGATGCGTGTCCGAAGACCGCGCATAGGCCGACCCTACGCCTCCCCCTGGGGCAACGCAATCAGCCGCGCTCGGGCACCCGATCGTGCCGCTCTCGCGACGGTCAGGCATCAGTGTTAACCCATGATCCGCGTACCGGGTTCTGTCCTAACACTCCACGCTACTCAGCGCGGCAGGCCCGGCGCGATGTCAGGCGAGAGCACGCTGGCCCAAGCCAGTCGTGAGCCCGGGGAGGCATCTCGATCGTCTGAGTGGCGCTGCGTCAAGAGCGTCAGACCGGCTGGACGAGCCAGCCGAATCGTTCCGTGACGTGGTTGGGAGCCGAGAAGTGGCCGCCCTGTTCATCGATAACGGCCTCGGCGTTCGGCACGTTGTTAGCGAGCCACTCGCCATGCTGGCGCGGCACGAGCACGTCGGTCAGGCCGTAAAGCGATGCGGGTCGGGACGCGGATCTCGGTCACGTCGAAGCCCCAAGGTTGGATCAGACAGAGGGTGTCGTCGACATAGCCCCAGACGCCTTGACGAAACGCCTCGTTAAGCATCCGTCGCTCCACCGCCTGCCGCTCGGGATTCGCCATTACAGCACGGTCAGCGTCAGAGAACTCCACCTCGCCCCCCTTGGAAGGATCGTCGGCTAGCCGTTCGAGCCACGCAGTCGCCATTCGGTCGATCTCGCGAGCGAGGACGTCTTCGCCTTCCAGTGCCCAGCCGATCTCCTCGATGTTGACCGCGTCCATGCCTGCGAACCAGTCGAAGCCAGGCATGTCGAACGGCGCGACCCCCGCTACACAGGCGGCTCTCGTCACCCGCTCGGGCAGACGTGCGGCGACCGCCAGGCTGTGCGGGCCGCCCCAGGAGCCGCCGCTCACGGCGAACCGCTCAATACCGAGGCTGTCTGCGATCGCGGAAACGTCAGCGACGCAGTCGACAACCCGCCGGCCGCGGAAGCGATCGGAGCCGCCGTAGCCGGGCCTGTCGTAGGTGATCACGCGCGCTCCGACACTCGCATACGCACTCGCGTTGGCCTGCCCGACAAAGCGCGAGCCCGGCGTGCCATGAAGGAAGAAGACCGGGAACCCATCCGGGTCGCCCCACTCGGCGATCGTCAGCGTCCGCCCCTCGGCCGCCACCACCGTCTGCGTGCCAGACGCCCCAGCCATGACGGCATCATCTTGCACCGTGTTCATGGCGGCAAGGTCGTACTCGCCAGGGGACACTTACGGACGCCGGCGCAGACGAGTGTGTTCTGTCCTATTGATCCACGCTACTTAGGGTGTGTGCCCCGTCTGCCAGCGGCTCCGGGATGTCGTAGCGCCTGCCGCGTACAGACGGGTTCCATGACTCAAATGGGTCATCAGAACTAGTAACTGATGAAGCAATGCTCTACGTTGCTTTGCGTGAAGCGCCGAGTCTAGAACACGGCCGGCGACACCGAAAGAGAGCGGCAGATGAGCCAGGATGAAAAGACCTTCGAAGGTCAGTGCCTATGTGGTGCTGTGACGATCGTCGTCACGGGCGATCCGGAGGGTGCTGGGTACTGCCATTGCGCCAACTGCAGGAGCTGGTCAGCTGGTCCTGTCAACGCGTTCACGCTCTGGAAACCCGAGGCGGTCAAGGTGATGCAGGGAGAAGACCAAATCGGCGAGTACCACGAGACCGAGCAGAGCTATCGCCAGTGGTGCAAGGTCTGCGGTGGCCATCTGCTGACGCGACACCCGACCTGGGGCTTGGTCGACGTCTACGCCGCGACGATCCCTGCGTTCCCGTTTACGCCCGAGGTGCACGTCAACTACGAGTCGACTGTGCTGCCTATGAAAGATGGCCTTCCCAAGCTCAAGGATTTCCCCAAAGAGTTGGGTGGCTCCGGCGAGACGATCGCCGAGTAGCGACGCGACGGCGCCCACACATCGCGCACTCGGGATCGCGTACGGCATCCGCGAGAAGCTCGATGGCCGCATTCCGCTTACCGAGACGGACCAGCAAGAGCGAGAGACGCCGGCGGTCAGCAACGCTCTCGAAGTGCGCTTCCCCCCAGGGTCGACGTTGGACTGAAGCGGCTCGTTGGCCTGTTCGGGCCGCCCAGCATAGGTCTTCTGTCCTAACGCTTCACACAACTTAGGCGTGAGGGGGTCAACGCGTTGGCCGCCCGCTCGAGTTCGGCCAGGGTTCCAGAAGACCAGGGCCTGAGTCAGGCCCGCTGCGCGACGGTCATCCGCGCCCGCTGCACTAGCTCGTAGCCGTCTCGGTTCGCGGTCCGGTGATGGGCCTCGAGGTTCTGGGCGATCAGCTCCCGGCACCGGGCGAGCTGCTGGTCGTTGCAGCGGTCGAGGAGCATCCGAACGCCGGTGCTGCGTATCCACGCCTCGGCCTGGCCAGCATCGGCGAAGCGGAACCGCTCGATCACGTCGATGGCCGTCGGGCGGGTGAAGCCGGCTGCCACGAGGGCGGCGTCGAGCACCGCTGCCTTGTCGAACTCCAAACTCGGCATCGGCGGCGACGGCCCGAACAGCTCGGCAGCGATGTCGTCCATCCACGGGAAACCGGATGGCCCGTCGAAGATCGACAGGGCCAGGGTGCCGCCCGGCGCCAGCACTCGGCGCAGCTCCTGGAGGACCCGCGGCGGATCGGGCGGAAAGAAGATCATGAATCCGCCGGTGACGACATCGAACGAGGCGTCGGGCAGGTCGAGGTCATCCGCATCGCCGACCCGTGCCACGGCGTTGCGGATGCCCTTGGCGGTCAGCTCGGCGTTGAGCTGCTCGACCATCCCCGGCGCGAGATCGATGCCGAGCACCGAGCCGTCGTGGCCGACGGCGTCGAGCGCCGGGTAGAGGCACGCACCGCGACCGCAGGCGATGTCGAGGACCTCGGCGCCCCGGTCGGGACCCGCCGCGGCGACCAGTGCCTGACCGAACGGGACGAAGAATCCCACCACCTGGTCGTAGGTCTCGGCGGCTGCGGAGAACGCCCCGCCCACGATCGCCTTCAGGTCGGGCTGGTACGTGGGGATGTCCCCCTCTTCGCTCATCGGAGCACCGTACCGAGGTGCGCCGAATCGGGGCGACTGGCGGATCGCCTCAGCCTGTTCTGCCGATGCGTTCTACGCTATGCCGTTGCCCTTTGTGGTTGAACCGTGCGGCTCTTTCCACGGCTAGTTAGCCGATCGTGCCGCGATCGGGGGTGACAGGTGAGGGCTGCCAGTGCGGCTCGTGTTCGCCGGCCTCGAGTGGGGCGGTAAAGAAGTCGATGAGTCCGAACGGTGCGCGGTCGCCGAGACAGAGGTCCAGGATGATGCGCGCGTCGACGGCGGCCGACTCGCTGCGCGGGAACATCGCTCGTTCGTAGATAGTGAGTGCAGCCTCGATGTCGTCGGCGTGCTCGGCGATCGCCTCGCCGAGTTCGGCGCCGTCGAGCATCGCCAGGTTCGCGCCCTCGCCGGAAGGCGGCATCAGGTGCGCCGCGTCGCCGAGAAGCGTCACCCCGGGTACACGGTCCCATCGGTGGTCGTCGGGGAGCGTGTAGATCATGCGCGCGATCGGCGTAGTCTCGCCGTCGTTGATCAGCGCCATGAGTTCCGGCGCCCACCCGTGGAACTCGGCCGCGATTCGAGCCGTCGCGACAGCGGAATCGGTGAAATCGACGTCGGCGATCCATTCGACGGGACGCGTCAGCTGGACGTACGTGTGAAGGACGCCTCCCGCCTCGCGATGGGCGACGATCCCCTTCCCGGGGTGAGCGCAAGTAGCGAGCCACCGCCGACCGCCTCGGCCGTCGCGGAGTGCCGCTCGTCGACGTCGTACAGGTAGGTCTCGATGAACGTTGTCCCGACGTATTCGGGTGTCGCGTCGGAGAGCAGCGGGCGGATCTTCGACCAGGCGCCGTCGGCACCGATGAGGAGGCCAGTGGAAACGGTCGACCCGTCGGCGAACATCAGTTCATGGCGACCGTCCCCGAGGGGCTGGACACCAGAGACCTTGCGGCCCCACCGAATCGTCTCGTCGGGCAGGGCGTCGAGCAGGATCCGACGCAGGTCGCCGCGGAGCACCTCGGGACGCCCGCCCGTACCGTCGTCGGGCTCGTCGAGCAGCACCGCGCCCTGCGGATCGATCATGCGTGACGCCTCGCCACCGACTCGAATGATCGCGCGGAACTCGTCGGTGAGGCCAGCCGCTTCGAGCGCGCGCTGTCCGTTGTGCTCATGGATATCGATCTGACCGCCCTGCGTACGGGCCTCCGCCGCGGGCTCAGCCTCGTAGACGGTGGCGGGGATGCCGTGAACGTGGAGGACGCGTGCGAGAGTCAGCCCGCCGAGGCCTGCACCGACGATCGAGACTGGTCTGTTTGGCATCTGCCTACCTCTATCAGAACGTTCAGGGGACATTCCCGAACGCTCGCGCAGGCGATCGTCTGTCGGGAGCCTTGGCCCATGAAGGGCGATCTTGGGCTTCGCTCAATTGCCCACGGCCGAGTCAGGTCCGAACTCGCGGACTTCTTGGGCACAGCGGCAGGCGGCTGCGATCTTCGCAGCCCACTCCAAGGCTGCCTCCCGAGAGGTCACGTCGAGGACCGTGAACCCACCGTTGAACTCCTTGGTCTGGGGGTACGTGCCGGTGGTGGTCGTACCGTCACCGGCCACCATGACGGGATCCACGTTCTCGGCCAACCCACCGCCGAACACCAGAACGCCTGCGTCCATGGCCTCCTGTACCACCGCATGAGCAGCCTCTCCCACGGCGGGGAACTCCTCAGCGGGGATGTGGTCCATCGCGCCGCTGGGGAACGAAATCAGGTACCGCGTCATCTCATGACTCCTCTCTCGGCGGCCCGGCTCCGGCCGCATCTCAGCCTCGCCCGTACGCGGCAGATACTGACAAACCACCGAAGACTCATCGCTGCTCCAGCCGATCCGGGTTCACCTCGTCAGGCGTCATTCCCGAACGCTGGCCCAGGCGAGTGCGGGCGCGACCATCGGCTGAACGAGCATTCGGGCGCACCGGCTGGTCAGGAGTACGATCGCTCGCATGGACGCGGTAGCCCTTGCGGCGACCATCGGCGGTTCCGTCGTCGCTCTTGCAGGCGTCGGCGCGACGGCATGGGGGATCAAGCAGCAACGTGAGTCGGCGAAGGAGCTTGAAGCGTCTCGGCAGACGCATGAGCGTCTGCTTGCGAGTGGCGAGCGGCTTTTCGACAAGCGCTCGGCTGTGTACGAGGAGATGGTCGGCCTGTTGCGTCTGCTTTGGGAGGAAGTCGTGGCGACTGCGCCGCAATTGACAATCGCGGGTGCTCCGCCGGTGCCCGAGGGACCCAGCTCCGATGAGCGGCGCGCCATGAACGCGAAGCTCCACACGTTCGGCTCAAAGGACGTCGCGGACGCGTACGAAGAGTTCGTGACCTCGGTGGTCGGGTTCCACCTGGTCGCGTCAACGCTCCGCGCGTCTCAGGAGATTCCGGGAGCGGACGTGATCTGGAAGCAGCTGGACGACATGCGCAACGCGATGCGCAACGACCTCGCGACGATCGAACTGCTCGTGAGCGACGAGTTGGCCTCGCTCTGACGCAACGTTCACAGCCCTAGCCATCGGCCGGAACGAGGTATGAGCGGGTTCTCGTGAAACCCTGATCAGCGTCATTCCCGAACGCTGGCCCAGGAAGGCGCCACGTCGCCTGAGCCTCTGGTCTTGCCGGCACCGCTCAGGAGAGCACGTGCTCGAGCGCCGCGCGATCCGTCGGCTCGCCGTGTGCGGGCAGCACGAGCTCGACCGGCAGGTCGAGCAGCGGACGCAGCCGTTGCACGACATCGTCGCGCGTCACATGCTTGCGATCGCCGATCCAGATGTCCAGTCCGTCGCCGAAGTCGGAAAGCGAGTCGCCGGTGACGATCGCGCCGATCGACGGGAGCCAGAGGATGAGATCGTTGTCCTCGCGGCCCGCGTACGCGACGATGCCAAACGGCCACGCTCCAGGACCGTGAAAGTGTCCTTCGCCTCCACCCGCGCGCAGCCAGGCAAGGTCCTCACTCTCCATGCCGCGCACGCGGTCGGGATCGATGCCGAACTTCTCCACCCAGTCCTGCCAGGTGTCCGCCGGCGGCGTGTGCACCGGCAGGCCAAGTCCACGGGCATCGCGCTCGTGATACGGCGCCGTCAGGACGACGGCGGTCGCGCGCTCACGTAGCTCGTCGGGAACGGCGAGCGGATCGAACAACACGAAATCGTTGCCGAGCTCGATCCCATAGGACGAGACAGCCTCGGGCCACTCCTCCTCCTCGTTCCAGGCGGGATGCGACGATTGCCAATGCCAGACACCCGGCCGCAGCTCACGCATGGTCACAAGTCTGTCACGCTGGCTTCTGGTTCAAACAACGAGGGGCCCTTCTGCCTTCGTGCTCAAGGGACATTCCCGCACGCTGGCCCAACGGGCGGTCTTGAGCCCGGCAGCAGGCTAGGTCACCGCGGCAGCGGGTTCGGGCCGGTGGCGGTGACGAGGCGCTGCGGCACCCAGTCGTCGACGTGGCTGAAGCCGTCGAAGCGCCCTTCCTCGTCTTCGACGACGTCGAAGAAGGAGCGCCGGTAGAACTTCACGTGGGTGAAATCCTCGAAGAGGACGTAGACCGGTTCGACGTCGGGACTCTGGAACTGCTGCCCGGTCAGCGCGGCTCGATGCACTCGCGAGAACTCGTCGATCTCCTCACCGACGACGACGCCGAGGTGCTCGAGGCCCATCCGGTAGACGCGCTGGTGAACGGGCGGGATGAGCTCGATGCGCGAGACCGGAGTCCCATCGAGGACATCGAGCGGCTCGGCGAGCACGATCAAGGAGATCGGACGCCCGTTCCAGACGCTCTCGCGGTTCGCCCTCGCATGGCGCTCGAGAAGCGTCCGCTGATGGACGTACAGGTCCCAATCAGCGACACGGACGGCGATGTGGCTGAGTGCGTACGGTGAGATGTCGATGCCGCGGGCAGAAAGACGGTCGCGCTGCATCGCCGCGAACGCTCGATAGTCCCCGATGATCTCGGCGATCGGATCAGACGTAGCCACGTGGCATCCTCCTCGGCGATCTTACGACGTGCACGGCCGGACACGTCCCCGGGTTGGTTTCACTCAGGTAGTCAGCTGAGCTTGAGGCTTGCGGGTGCCTCAGGCTGTCGGCTCGGCCGAGGGAAACTTCCAGGATCCGTCGAGGATCTCGGGCCGCGGCCTGTACATCCGGACGGCGTAGTTCCAGCCCTCCATGATCGGGAGGCAGTTGGGTCTGTCGTCGCTGCAGCCGCCGAAGCTGACTGTCACTGACCCGTCATCGTTCGCCTTGGCAGTGATGCTGTTGACGCTGTTGGCGTTTCGGTCGTTGGGCTCGAAGTACCCGTCGGCGTTGTAGACCGAGATCGACCAGAAGGCGTCGACCGGGACGTCGCGCACCGTGAGCTGATACTCGCCCACGGGCAACCCGAGATCGACGTTCTCGTAGAACGCTTCCTTCTCCGGCAGGCCACCCCATCCGCCTGCGGTGGCGATCAGATGCAGATCGGGATCGACCTCGTCCTTCTTCCCGAACGCGTGGGCGAAGCTCTTGATCGCACGGCCACGCTCCAGCAACGCCTGACGGGTGTCATCCATGGATGGTTTGTCGTAGTCCGGGGACACGAACGGCGACGCCGAGCCAGCCACGAGCCGAAACTGATCCTGGAGCGCGTTGACGGCCGCGACATCTGCCGGCTCGGCGGGGTCGACGAGGATGCGCACAGCGACCAACACGTACGGGGTGTTGAACTCCTGGATCGTCAACTCGTAGTCGCCCGCCTCGTGCAGCACTCGGTTGATGTAGTGGTCTTCGTTGACGATCATCACCGACAGGTAACGACCGCCACTGTCCGGAACCGTGAGCGTGGCTCCCTCGGAGATATCGACGATCGCCAGGCTGTAGAGGGTGTCGCGGTTCATGCGAATCACCGTCTGATGATCAAGCGGCGCAGGCGCTCGATGGTGCAGCAACGTATTCACTCCACCCGCATCAGCTTGAAGCCCGGCAAACATCCGATCGGTCTCTGCACGCACAAAGTTCGTGTCGGTCACCAGTTCAGCCATGCGAACCTCGTTTCAGCCAGGGAAGAGACGAAATGCCAGTATCTCGAAAGCACACATCCCGGCCTGCAGCAGCAAGTGACCGATCAGTCCGCGATCATGAGCGCAACTCGAGGATCACGAGGCCCACGACTAGTGCGAGTCCGAGGATCACGCCTGCGAGCGTCAGGGCCTGTCGTTGAGGCCCATCCGGTGGCATGTCATGACCGCGATCAATTGCGTGGAGGACAGCTTCGTGCCTGAGATGGCCGTGAGCGAGCAGCAAAACGCCGAGCAGTCCGAAGGCCGCGCCGAGTGTGATCAGTAGCCAGTCCGACCCGTCTGTGATCGCGGGGAGCACAGCGCCGATCGCGATGGACAACCCGAACGCTGAGAGCGCCGTTCGTGACCACGCGAGGTACGTCTGCTCACTGGCAAGGCGGGTGAGGAGCGCCGGACCCGGAACGTCCCCTCTCGCCGCCTCCGTTTCGCGAAAATCGCTCATCAGCCCGATCCTTCATTCGAGGAATTCGGTACGCAGGCGACGCAGCTTACGGGCGGAACCTGCCCCAAGGGGTGCATGAGCGATCAGCGATCAGCGCGTCGCGAAGCGAGAGCAGGTCTTGCGGCATCGTTCGCCGGGACTCACTCGACTGCCTCCGATGTGAGACTCACGAGATCCGGTTCAGATTCACAGCCGTCTACGGGTCAGCACTATGCTCCGCACACGTCCCTCTGCGCTGGTGGATCGTGCGCTTGTAAGAAGGAGCGAGATGACAACTCAATCCAGTCAGAGCGTCCTGATCAACGGGTTTGGTGTGCTCTTCGTGATCTTGAACTCGTTCGGGTTGGGCCTCAGGCTTTCGGTCGGCAAGCTGCTGGCAGAGGCCTTTGCCCATTGGAAGATTGCCGTGTGGGCGCTGGTGATCAATTTCGTGATCATCCCGCTCCTGTTCATCGGCTATTTGCTGACGATCGCCTCGTCCATTCCTGGAGAGATCAAGGTCGGGTTCTGTGTCGCAGCCCTGTGTGCAGGGATGCCTTTCGCTCCCATCCTGGCGCGGCTGGCGAAGGCGGATGTCAGCATCGCCACGACGCTGTTAGTGGTCTTGACTGCCGCGACGATTATCGCCCTCCCCATAGGTCTGCCTTTGGCGATCGATGCGGTTGACGCGCAACTCAAGACCTCAGCCTGGGAAATTGCGTGGCCGCTGCTGCTCTTCTTGCTCCTGCCGGTGGTCCTCGGGTGCTGCTTCAGGGTCTGGTGGCCCGACCTGACGCCGCCATTGGCACGATGGGCCGTCCGGGTTGCAATCCTCTGTCTGCTCTTCAATCTCAACTTCACGCTGGTTGCGTATTGGGATCTGTTCAAGCAGACCTGGGACACCGAGAGTTACATCGCAGCCCTTGCTGGCCCATTCATCGGCCTCGGGTGCGGCTACCTTCTCGTCTCCAGTCTTCGAGTCAAGAACGTGGGAATCAGGCATGCGGCCGAGTCGACCACGGCGGTACGCAACATCGCTCCGATGCTCCTGATGATGATCTATCCGTTCGCAGCCGACCCGCTGGTCACGGTGTCGATCACCATCCTCAACACCGTCGGCATCACGATCGTCCTTCTGTTCGTCCTGATGTGGAGGCGCGCAGCTTCACCATCGGACACTCACGCAACGACCAACCAGCCAGCAGGTCTCTAGTCGCCGAACCTTGCGCTGAGGAGCGCGCGTGTGCTTGTCTCCCGCTTCCGCGGCGACGACCTCCACGCTGCCGTCGACCCGCGCCGCGATGTCGTCGGCGCAGGCGAGGCCTGCGAGTGACGACGGCGAGCCGTCGACACCGGCGACGATCGTGCGCCCCAGCCACTCCCCGCTGCTCGGGTGGGCGTGGGACGAGCACGGAGCAGCGCCCGTCGTGCAGCAGTTCGGTCACGGCGAGCCCGGGAGCACCGGCGGCGCTCCGCTCTCGAGACGAGCGGCCGAAGCCGGTGGCGCCCACACCGCCAAGAGCAGGCGCCATCCGGCGACGCGCGAGCGTGACGTCATGACCCTGCCGAGAGCCTCGCTCCAGAACTGCGACGGCGGCGTCGGCCGACCGAAGGATTCGCGGGGCTACCGGGCCTTCAGGCGCTCCTGTGCCAGCGCCATCAGTTTCCGGAACGGTACGCCGCAGAGGTCGCAGCGCCAGATTCGAGCTGTCGCGTCGGAGCTGGCGGTAAGGACGAGTTTGCCGTCGGAACTGAAGGCGGCGCTGTTGACGGCGGCGCCGTGGCCGCGGAGGGTCGCGAGGCTGTGGCCGGTGGCGGTGTCCCAGATCCGCGCCGTGTCGTCCCAGCTGGCGGTGACGACGAACTTGCCGTCCGAGCTGAAGGCGGCGCTGTTGACCGAAGCGCTGTGGCCGCGGAGCGTGTCGAGGCTGTGCCCGGTGGCCGTGTCCCAGATCCGCGCGGTGTCATCGTCGTCGGCGGTGACGACGAGCTCGCCGTCCGGGCTGAAGGCGGCGCCGTTGACGATGCCGGTGTGACCTCGGAGCGTGTGGAGGCTGTGTCCGGTGGCCGTGTCCCAGATCCGCGCCGTGCGGTCGTCGCCGGCGGTGACGACGAGCTGGCCGTCCGGGCTGAACGCGGCGCTGAGGACATAGTCGGTGTGGCCGCGGAGGGTGTGGAGGCTGTCCCCGGTGGCGGCGTCCCAGATCCGCGCCGTGTTGTCGTCGCTGGCGGTGACGACGAGCTTGCCGTCCGGGCTGAACGCGGCGCTGTCGACGGAGCCGGTGTGGCCACGGAGGGTGTGGAGGTTGTCCCCGGTGGCGGCGTCCCAGATCCGCGCCGTGCTGTCGTCGCTGGCGGTGACGACGAGCTTGCCGTCCGGGCTGAACGCGGCGCTGCCGACGGTGCCGGTGTGGCCACGGAGGGTGTGGAGCCTTCGCCCGGTCGAGGCGTCCCAGATCCGCGCGGTGCCGTCGTCGCTGGCGGTGACGACGAACTTGCCGTCTGCGCTGAAAGCGACGCTGTTGACGAGGTCGGTGTGACCTCGGAGGGCGTGGCAGGCTGCGGCCGGTGGCGTCCCAGATCCACGCCCTGTGGCCGTCGTGGCGGTGACGACGAACGTGCCGTTGGGGCTGAACGCGGCGCTGCCGGCGAGGTCGGTGTGGCCGCGGAGGGTGTGCGAGGGCTGCGGCCGGGGACGGTGTCCCAGATCCGCGCGGTGTTGTCGTCACCGGCGGTTAGGACGAATGTGCCGTCCGGGCTGAACGCGGCGCTGCGGACGAAACCAGTGTGGCCGCGCAGGGTTTGGCAGGCTGTGCCCGGTAGCGGCATCCCAGATCCGCGCGGTCACGTCGTCGCCGGCGGTGAGGACGAGCGTGCCGTCCGGGCTGAACGTGGCGCTGTCGACGCTCGAGTCTCGGAGGATGTGAAGGCTGCGCCCGGTGGCGGTGTCCCAGATCCGCGCGATGCCGTCGCCGTGGCGTCTCGCCGGCCGTGACGACGAGCTTGCCGTCTGGGCTGAAGGCGGCGCTGTGGACGGAGTCGGTGTGGCGGTTGGAGGGTGTGGAGGCTGTGCCCGGTGGCGGTGTCCCAGATCCGCGCGGTGCCGTCGTTGCCGGCGGTGAGGACGAGCTTGCCGTCGGGGCTGAAGGCGGCGCCGAAGACGGACTCGGTGTGGCCGCGGAGGGTGTGCAGGCTCGGCCCGGTGGCGGCGTCCCAGATCCGCGCCGTGTCGTCGTCGCCCGCCGTGACGACGAGCTTGCCGTCCGGGCTGAACGCGGCGATTTCGACGGAGTCGGTGTGGCCGCGGAGGGTACGGACGCCGTGCCCGGTGGCGGTATCCCAGATCTCCGCCGTGTCGTCGTCGCCGGCCGTGACGATCGAGCTTGCCGTCCGGGCTGAAGACGGCGCTGCCGCCGCGACAGGGTGTGGAGGCTGTGCCCGCTGGCGGCATCCCAGATCCGAGCCGTGTCGTCGTCCCTGGCGGTGAGGACGAGCTTGCCGTCGGGGCTGAAGGCGGCGCTGGAGACGGAGTCGGTGTGGCCGCGGAGAGTGTGGAGGCTGTGCCCGGTGGCGGCGTCCCAGATCCGAGCCGTGTTGTCGTCGCCGGCGGTGACGACGAGCTTGCCGTCCGGGCTGAACGCGGCGCTGTAGACGGAGTCGGTGTGGCCACGAAGCGTCGTGGCGAGCGGGTCCGACGCGAGCGCCACGCGCAATGCGCCTTCCGCCTCGCTCGTCGGCGCCGCGTTCCCGGCCTGGACCGCCGAGTCGAGGGCTGCCAGGTGATCGGAATCAACGGTCGCAAGCGCCTGCGCCGCGAGTGCCTGCGACTGACCTCGCCGCGCTGAATGCTGCGCATGACGCGCCTGGATCGCGAGGATCGCGATGGCAATGGCGATCCCGGAGAGCGCGAGCACGACGGCGCCGAGAACAGCGAGGCGCCGCCGCTCGCGACGGCGCTTCTCGCGCTCCTCCCAGCGGGCGTTCCAGTCGAGGATCGGCCCGGCGAGGGCGTCGTGGTAGATCTCGTAGCGGCCGTCGCCGGCGGAGCGGAGAATGCGGACGTCGCCGGCGAGCTCGATCGACGAGCGGCTCGAGCCGTGTTCCGGTCGACGTCCGCGTACTCGGCGAGGTCGGCGATCCGGAGCGCGATCTTCGTTCCGGACGGCGTCACGAGGTGGCGGAACGTGCGCGCCGGCGACGTCCTGGTCGCCGAGGGCAGCGCTGCGAGCGCCGCGTCGAGATGAGTGCGGACGATCTCCGTCGCGCCGCCGAGCCGGTCGAGCGTTTGCTGCCGCAGCGTCTCGAGCCCGTCGCGCCGCTCCTCGTCCCAAACGCGCTCGAGAACGAGCTGGAGGTACGGAGCCTCGACTCCGGACGGGGCGCGAATCGCCGACGACCGCGCCGGTGCCGCCTTCGCCGAGCGAGACCTTGCCGGCCTCGACCTGGTCGAGCACCGCCGTCGACGAACGCCTCCTCGATCTCGATCGGCTGTCCAGCGCCGCGAGCGCTCGTTCCAGCGCTCGAGCGGCGCGACGATCGCGCTCTGCGTCCGGCGGCGCGTCGAGATGCTCGATCCGCAGCAGGTGATCGAGCAGTCCCGGCACGTGCCCCTTGAACCGGTCGAGCTTCGCGAGCGAGTCCTCGCGGATCGAGAGCAGGAAATGGACGGCGGGGTCGCGGCTGCGGAGCGCCGCCGCCAGCTCCTCGAGCAGCGGATCGTCGGGCGGTCGTGGTAGACGAAGAGCTCCTCGAGTTGGTCGAGCACGAGCAGCAGGGCCCCTCGACCCGCTCGCGGCCACGCGGCGAGCGCGTCGGCAAGCGATCGCATCCGGCGTTCCCCTCCGTCGGAGGCGGGCTTGACCGGAGTGCGACGCTGCCGCGTTCACCGCGTCCTTCAGCGGCGCGAGCGGATCGTCGAGGCTCCAGGCGGCGAAGTACACCGGCAGTATCGCCGGCGGCCCGCCGTCGACGGTTCTCGCGCGCCTCGTCCTCGAGGCGTCGCATCAGCCCGGCGCGCAGAACGTGAGCTCTTCCCGACGCCGCTCGCCCCGTACAGAACGGTGATCCGGTACGAGCGGAGGCTGGCGCGAATGATCTCGCGCCACTCGTCGCGACCGAAGAACCAGTCGGCGTCCGCCTCGGTGTACGGCACCAGACCCTGGTACGGCGATCGTCGCGTCGCGACCGCCGCCGCGTCGGCGGCCGCCTGCGCGGTCACGCGATCCGGCCGCTGCATCGCTTCGACCATCGCGTCGACCCAGTCCTCGAGCGGAACGTCGAGAATCCGTGATCTCGCTGTCGCTCCCAGAACTCCTGTCGATCTCGCTCGGACTGCGCTGGATCGACCAGCCCGCCGTGCGGAAGTCCTGCTCCGCCCAGATCTGGCGCAGGATCACGCGTAGGTTCCAGTCGCGCATCGAGTAGCCGAGGAAGAGCAAGCTCGCTCCGACCGATCCGCTCGGTCAGGTACGTCGGGATCAGGTCGTAGCACGCGTCACGCCCGCCAGGTAGTCGATGTAGTTGTCCTCGGTGACGACGAACGTGTCGCGCGTCGGGTTCTTCGAATCGACGTCGCCGTGGATCTTCAGGATCACCGACCGCTTCTCGAGCGCGAAGTCGCGGTACGTGGCTGCGTCGTCGATCTCGACCCGCTCTCCGTCTGGCCGCAGATGGACGAACCGCTGCTCGTTGCGCCGCATCTCGTACACGACGACGTCGACCTGCTCGCCTGCCTTCGTCGAACGCGCTGCTCGAGCATGTCGTCGTAGTTCGTCGTCAGCAGGAGCTGGCCGCAGGTTCGAACACCCTTCTCTCGGAGCGTTCCCGGCAGTGAGGCGAGAAAGTGGTGCAGCTTGTTCGGCCGGTAGTCGCGCGCGAAGACGTCGTGCAGCTCGTTCACGAGCTCCTGTTGGCCGTCCCGGAGATCGACCCACTGAGAGACGCGGAGCAGGTCGATCTCCGAGTCGGGGTAGTGGTAGTCGGCCGCAAGGTGGGCGGCAAGCTCGTAGCCGCTCGGGAGATAGCCGTCCTGCCACCCCTGCTCCGCGGGCCGCTCGCAGAGGTTGGCGCCCGCGCCGAGAAACGGGACGACGGGACGGCCCTTCAGCAAGAGCCTCGCGACGTCGCGGCAATGCTCGTTTAGCGTATCGACTGCGGCCAAGTTAACCCTCGAACGATCATTAGACCGCGTTCGGCAAGGACGGACAAGACCCGCACCTGGAGGTCAGCGGCGGGGGTGGGAGTTCACGCCTCGCCGCGGATGCTGGAGACCCGCGCGCGTGTGCGGTACTTTGTGACATTCGATGCAGGCGAAACCACTCACGCAACTCGCGGATCGCATCCGTCTTCGTCGTCGCTTCGAGTCGATGCCGACGAACCTTGCCGTCAACACGCGAGGCCGACTCGAAGATCGTTGACCCGTTCGCGAACGTCCGAACGTACAACCCGGGCACGCGACGACTGCCGGTGTAGACCGGAACCCCGCACCGCTCGAAATCCGGGTAAGAAATCGGCGAGCATCGCGTCCGCGCGAAAGAGGCTCCCTCGGCAAAGGCGACGTTAGCGCTTCGCAACCACTAATCACAGCGTCAGGGATCGTCTCGCGGCGACCGGCTCCGAAGACGAGACCGACGAGCACGATCACGACTGCGGCTGGGCCAGCGTTCGGGAATGTCCCGTCACGCACGCTACTCGGCCGTCCTAGTCGAGTAGTCGGAAGTACCGGGCAATGGGCAGGAGCGTGAACCCCGCTGCCTCGTACGCCGCCCGCGCAGGTAGGTGTCCGCGGTCGCCGCCTGTCTCCACGACGGCGATGTCCATGCCCCGGCTGCGCATGTGCTCGCTCGCGACCTCGGTGAGCCGGGAGCTGACGCCACGCCGTTGGTAGTCGGGATCGACGCCGATGACGTCGATCACGCCCATCCCCTCGTGAAAGGCGTTCAGGGCAACCGAGACGAATCCGATCGGTCGTCCGTCCGTCACTGCGACGAACACGTCCCGTTCCTCATTCGTGCAGGCGGATCGGACCGCGCCAGCCTGGTCTTCCTTCCAATCTGGGTGCAAGCGAAGGAAGATCTCGTCGCCTAGGACCTGCCGCAGTGACGCGAAGACGGGTTCCCAGGCGCGCAGCGAGAACTCAACGATCGCCCCGAGGTCGTCCGTGCGGAACTCACGGATGATCGTGTCCTCGGCCACGGCGCCAATACGCTACCCCGCCGCCACTGCGCAGTTGCATGGGCCAGCGTTCGGGAATGTCCCTCGAAGACGGGGGCGTGGCCTAGGATGTCGTCATCGGGTGGCGCGATGCGATCGCGATCAAGTCGGCGACGACTTCATCGAGCGGTCGGCTGGCATCCAGCTCATGTGTGCAGCTCGCTCTGAGCAGCGGCTCGACTCTGGCGAGGTCATCCAAGATCATCGCTCGTTCCACTGGAGTCTTCCCGTAGCTGTTCGTCGTTCTGCGCGCGATCCGGTCAAAGATCACGTCAGCAGGGGCGCTGAGCAGGACGACCGCATTGAAACGGTCGTAGAACTTCGACTGGTTCCTCACGCACCCTTGAACGAAGAGCGAGCGACCATCATCGGAGTCCAGCAGCCCGGTGATCCTTTCCTCGACCCAGAGCCACTCCCCGCGGCGCACCTCGTCGGAGGACTCAACATACTCGCGATATTCGCGCCATCCCGGATCATCGGTGTCCACGACGCGATAGCCGCGTCGGCCAAGTTCTGCGAGCGCCGACGACTTGCCCGTTCCCGACATGCCGGTCACCAAGATCCTCGACATCGGGACGACGCTACCGAGTGTCAAGCGACGGCGTGGCCGTGTGGGCCAGCGTCCGGGAATGTCCCCTGAGTCCGCGCGTCAATAGATTGTCGGTGTGACGTCGACTCAATCACTAGCGGACGAGGTGGTGTCAAGACTCCGCTACTTCGACGGCCACTCGGACACGCTCGGTCTCTTCGCCCACTCCGGCTTTCTTCGGCGCGCAGCGGAGGGGCTTGTAGCGCCGTTCCGCAAGGACGGGGTGACGAAGGTAGCCGGTATCGAGGCTCGCGGCTTCGTGCTTGCGACGGCGGCGGCGCTCGAACTGGGCGTCGGATTCATCGGGGTACGCAAGGCGGGCAGCGTCCTCGCGGGCGAGAAGGAAGAGCTGAGAACAGCCCCGGATTGGCGCGGCGTCGAAGACGTGCTCAGGCTGCAGCGTCATGTCATCGTTCCGGGTGACGGAGTGTTGGTCGTGGACGACTGGGCGGAAACCGGCGCCAAAGCGATCGCTGCGCGTGCGCTGATTGAACGGTGTGGCGGCCGCTACTGTGGGCTATCGCTCCTCGTCAACCAGCTCGCTGAAGATGTCCGAACGACGCTCGAGCCTGTCGCGTTCATAGTCCGCGCCGAGGACGTCGCGGCCAAGTAGTCGCCTCGGCTCGACACCGGGTACAGCGAGGAAAACGAAAGGGCCGCGTTTGCGGCCCTTTCTCGTGTGGGCGGTACTGGGCTCGAACCAGTGACCCCCAGCTTGTCGAGACGTGGCAGGTGTTCACACCCGTTCACACCCGTGTGCTTATCCCGCCTGGTTACAGGGGGTGCGCTACGACGCACCGAACCCGTCCGAACGGGAACGAACGCCAGGTGTTCCCACTGCACAGGCTCTGGCCCCCTGACCATGCAGGAACGTCTTGTGTGTCAGCGATCCAGCGACTTTGGGTTGAGGCCGCGGTTGCGATATGCGTCGGCTAGCTTCTTCTCTCCACCCTCGCCCGCTGGGGACCACGGCGGTTTGAGCGTGACCCCGACCGCCTCCAACGTCCTCCGCACCGACATGGAGACGAGGTCCGCCTCGGCCCTGTCTAGCCCGCTGGCGAATCCTCCGGGCGGGGCCTTTGTGTCGCTCCCGCGCTCGTACTCAATCGACTTGTCGATGTAGCGGAGCACGTCGCGCTTGACGGCTATCAACGACGTTTTCGCGTTCATTGTGAGGCGGGATTGGCAAAAGGGGCGTTCACGCCGAAGTACTCGCCCGGGCTGGTCTCCACATAACCCTTCTCGCGAAGACCGCTCAGGTGCAGCTCGTTGTACTTGATCCCGAAGACGATCGCGAGGATGAGACTGGAGATGCCGAACGTGACAAATCCCAGCAGCCCGAGCAGAAACAGGATCACTGCCCATTTCCAGTCGCCCCTGATCAGGGGAACCCAGAAGCCAAAGAAGAAGGTAGTCCAGGAAAAGCCGACCCTCGCCTTCTTCTTCTCGCCGGTCAGCGGGTTGCGCAAATACATATCCACTCGTACACACTCTCTGTCTGGGTGCCCGGCTTCATCCTCATGTCGGCAGGCCGGCGCCCTACGTATGAGTCAACAACGTCGACACCACAACGAGAAGCGTGATGACCTAAATGGCTCAATCGATCGCGCCAATCCGAGCAGCTCGAGCGCGGTCGCACGGATGACAGGGGAGGCGTCCAAGTGGACTGAACCTCCCCCGCCTACTGACAGCTCTGAGCGGGCTCGCGCTGAGAGCCGAGGGTATGCCTAGCGGTACGCCCTGCTCACGCCGTACACGGCCTGGGCGTGCGTGAAGTGCTCACCGTACGGGGATTCGAGCTGGTCGATGAGGGCACGGCGCGAGAAGTGGCCCGAGCGCAGGTACGACTTGGCAGCCTCAACCGCCTCGGCGTTCCAGTTGGCATAGGCGTGGTTGACGCCCCAAACGGCATTCGCGTGCGAGAAGTCCTCGCCGTACGGGGACTCAAGCTGGTCGATCAGACCGGCCCGGGAGAAGTGCCCCGAGCTCAGGTACGACTTGGCGGATTCCAGAGCCTCGCGCTGGTCGATCGTGGAGGCTTGGGCCGCTGCGGCGACAACAAATGCCGCGGCGAGCACGGGGAGCACAACAAGCGTGCGCTTGGTAACTAGACGCTTCAATGGGTCTTCCTTTCGTATGTGATTGAGACCGCACCTCGCTTGTCGACACCGCAACGAGAAGCGTGATGACCTAAATGGCTCAACCGATCGCGCCGATCCGTCAACGAATGTCAAGAAGCAGCCACCATGCTCGCGAACTCCGCGGTCGGGTCGCAGCCACCGGGACGCCGGGGCTGGCCGCAGCTCTCGCAGCGTTCGGCCGCACGCTCCCGCACCGCCCGCTTCACCCTGGCCAGCTCGCCGCTGCTCGGTAGCAGCTTGGCCCGCCGCTCGGCGTTGTCCTGCCAGCTGTGTGGTGCGTGCTCGGCGCAGCGCCCGCGCCCGGCGCGCGGCTACTCCGGGAGCGACGGGACTCGAACCCGCGACCTCCGGCGTGACAGTTGGGCGGCGGGGGTTGCCGTTGATCGCATTCTGTAGCCGTCGCTCGCTCGGTTGCGGCTTTCGCGCTCGGCACAGTTGGCGTCAGTCGCCGTTGGTCGCAGGAGCGGATGCGGTCGACACCGAAATGGAAGGTCCAGCGGCGCGAGCTCGTCTTGTGGGCAAATGCCCGCACAGGGCGGGCGCTCACAGGGAGTAGGAGATGCCTCTCACGACCATGCGCAAGCGCATCCTCAGACCGATGCTCTACCGGCTCGGCCCGTTCGGGGCGGCCGCGCTGCTGTTCGCCCTGGCCAGCGCACCTAGCGCCCTCGCCTCGCCGAACGTGATCCAGAATCCCGGTTTCGAGACCGGGACGTGGGCACCATACTGGGCAGGGAGCGGCTCGTTCGGCGCATACGCGGACATCACCCCGTACAACGCGCACTCAGGGTCGTACTCTGCGGTGATCGGCTACCCGTACCGGCCTTCCAACATCCGCACCTCGATCAGCCAATACGTGTACGTGCCGACCGGCGACCCCATATTTCAACCGACTCTCAGGTTCTGGATCCGTCCGCAGTGCGGGTCGTCGGCCGACAGTTTTAAAGTCTTCATCCAGGACCGGTTCCACCCGGAATTCTTCAAGGTAGTGCTGTCCGAGTGCACGACGAGCACCGCCTGGGTCCAGCGGACCGTGAACATCAACGAGTTCGCCGGACGGTACGTCGAGCTCCGTTTCACGGTCTGCGCGTTGGGCCGGGTTCGACGACGTACGTGCTGCTCGACGACGTCTCGTTGTAGTAAGCCGGGGCGCCTGGCCCGGTCGGGGCCGCTTTGACCGCGGGCCTCCGCGGCGTGGCCTCGCCACGGCCGCGCCCTGAAAGCCCTGGCCCTCCGCATTTACGTCCGAGCATGGCGGCACTCCGGTTGCCGCCCGGAGCCCGCTGCGGCCATCTTGCGGCCACGGCGTCCGGGAGCGTTGTCAGCCAGCCGGGAAACAAAAAGCCCCCGTTTCCGGGGGCTTTCTGTAGTGGGCGGTACTGGGCTCGAACCAGTGACCCCCAGCTTGTCGAGCTGGTGCTCTCCCAACTGAGCTAACCGCCCTTGCGGCGAGGATTCTAGCCGAGGAAGAACATCGGGTCGATCGGGACGCCCGAGCGCCTGACCTCGAAATGCAGGTGCGTCCCCGAACAGCTGCCCGTGCAGCCGGCCTGGCCGATCAACGCGCCCTCGCGAACGCGCTCACCGTCCCGGACCCCGACGGTCGACAGATGCGCGTAGAGGGCGGTGTACGGGCCTGGCAAGTCGAGCACGATGATCTTGCCGTAGCCCTCGTAGCCGTCCTCGTAGCCCGTGCTCTGCACGACGCCCTCGGTGACCGCCCGGACGCGCAGCGACTGCAGCATGCCGATGTCGATGCCTTCGTGCCGGTGGTTGCCACGCCACACACCGAAGGGTGAGGTGACCGTGCCGTTGGCAGGCCAGACCATCTGGAGGCGCGCAGGGGCGTCAGGGCGTGCCGATGCCGCTGGTGCGACGACGAGAGAGGCAAGCAAAACGACGACGAGCGCGCTCCGCATAGGGAGCGTCCGTGTCATGGGCTTGGCAAACCGTAGCCCCGGCTTTCAGGCCCGCCATCACTCGATCGGGGGGGACCGGCCTACCCCAAAAAGGGCGCTGGATCGATCGGCACGCCGTTCAGGCGCAGCTCGAAATGAAGGTGCGTGCCGGTACACGAGCCGGTGCAGCCGGCCTCACCGATCGACTCTCCGACGGCCAGCCACTGGCCTGGAACGACGTGCGAGCTCGAGAGGTGCGCGTAGAGGACGGAGTAGCCGCCGCCTTCGTCGACCGTGACGACGTTGCCGTATCCCTCGTAGCCGGTGAGCCAGCCGGCGGCCGTCACCGTCCCGCTCGCGGCCGCTCGCACGTCGAGCGACCGGAGGATCCCGATATCGATCCCGAGGTGCATCCGGCCCCAGCGTTGGCCGTAGCCGTCGGTGATCGTCCCATCCGCGGGCCACTGGAGGCTGAGCGGCTCGAGGTGCTCGAGATACACGTCGATCGGGCCGTCGACGACGGCGTTGGCCGGTGCTACGAGGATCAGGCTGACGAGCAGCGCGCAGGCCGCGCCGAGAAGGGACCCCAACATTCAGCGCGGGAGGGTAGCAGGCCGGTCAGAAGATCTCCGGACACCACGGTTTCGGGCTGCTCGTCAGGAACAGAGCGTCGGCACGAGCCGCACTGCCTTCTGTCACCTCTCGCACGAAACCCGCGCGGAGCAGCTCTCCGAACGTGAATCCGCCGAGGTAGGCGGCGCCGAGCTCCCTCACGTCGAGGGCGAGATCGGCGGCTTCGTCGGTCCGCTCTGCCTTGCCGGCTGCGAGCTTCCAGCGGCCGGCGTTCTCAGGCAGGAACGCGTCCTCGACCTCGAACACGACCGAGCCTTCACCGCCGTACGCGCGGGCAGAGAGGGCCGCGCCGACGTCGACGAGCCGCACCCAGAGCCCGTCGCCGATCCGCATCTGGAGCCGGCGCGGATAGCGGAGCTGCTGCAGGAGCGGATGGTCGATCGGCAGGAGGAACGCCTTCAGCGTCGCCAGCCAATCCATGTCGAGCAGCACACGCCAGAGCTCACGCGTGGCGACTGCGCCGTCCGCGAGCGCCTCGATCACCTCCACGCGTCCGTTCGACGAGCCGTACTCGAAACTCGAGAAGACGCGGTAGAGCGCGTATCCGGCCGGCTCGCCGCCCAGCTCGAGCAGTAACACGTTCTTCTCGCCGCCGCCCTGACGGCGCTCGGGCGGGTCGGACAGATTGCGCAGCTCCCACCAGGCTTCGGTGCGGTCGAACATCCCGGGCGTGTAGGCCCGGACACGGTCGTAGATGCCCGGGAGGATCGTCTTCGCGTCGTCGAGGCTGATCAGACGCGTGCGCGCCGTCTCGTCGGGCGGCTGCCGCAGCCCCGTGTAACCGCTCGGCAGCGCGACCTCGCCGGCGATCGAGGCCATCCCGTAGCCGAAGCGGCCGTAGATCACCTCCTCCGAGGCCCACAGCGCCGCGATCGGCTCGCCGCGGTCACGGATGTCCTCGAGCTGGGCGCGCATCATGGCCGTCAGGACGCCGCGACGGCGATGCGTCGGCAGGACTCCGACCACGGTGACGCCACCGCAGGGAACGACGCCGCCGGGCACGGTCAGCTGGAAGGGGAAGGCTCCGGCGCCGCCGACGACCGCGTCACCGTCGAAGGCAGCGTGCATCCGCTCGAGCGGCAGCACCCTCGCGAACCGCTCGGCGCGCTCGTCGTCCGGGCCGCCGCCGAAGTAGTGGGAGATCGCGCCGACGGCGCCCTTGAACTCCTCGAGATCCTTGGTCGGACGCACATCCCAGGCCATTCAGAACACCTCCGGGCAGAAGGGTGGCAGGTCGGTTCGGAAGAGGAGCGTTGCCGCCTCGACGGCGCCCTCGACGCGTTCCTCGACGAGACCGGCGCGAGCGAGCCGATGGAAGTCGAACCCGCCCAGGTAGGCAGAAGCAAGGTCGGTGACGTCGAGCGCGAGGTCGGCGGTGTCCTCGGTGCGCCCCGCGTCGTCGCCGACGCGGTAGCGGCCTGCGTTCCACGGGCAGAGCTCATCGCGCACCTCGAGCACCACCGATTCGCCGGGCTTGTACGAGCGGGCGCGAAGAGCCGCGTCCACGTCGACGAGCCGCAGCCACAAGCCCGTCGCCGACGCGCAGGCCGAGCGCTCGCGGATCGCGAACGAGCAGGGGCAACGTCGAGCCGGGATCGAAGATCGGAACCGCGACACGGACGATGAGGTCGATCCCGTGCAGGAAGCTCCAGAGTGTCCTCTCCGCCTGCACCGACGTCGCGAGCGCCTCGATCACGCGCACTTCGCCCTTCGGAAAGCCGTCCTCCCACTCGTCCTTGACTCGGTAGTACGCGTACCCCTCGACCGCACCGTCGAGCTCGACTGCGGCGTAGAACTTCCGGCTCGCGCCGCGCCGCCAGCTTTCGGGGTCGGCGAGCCGATGCTCTTTCCACCAGCGCTCGTCGCGCGACAGCATCCCCGCCCTCGTCGCGCGCACGCGCTCGTAGACCGGTGGGAAGAGCTCGAACGCCTCGTCGGCGTCGACGAACCGGACCGAGCCGGCCGCCTCCTCGCGCAACGAGAAGCGCGCGCGGTCCGACTTCGCCTGTCCGTTCGGGGCAGCCTGCCCGTAGCCGAAGCGACCGTAGATCGACGCCTCGGAGGCCCAGAGCGCCGCGATCGGCTCGCCCCAGCCGTGCACGTCCTCGAGCTCGCGGCGCATCAGGTCGCGGAGGATTCCGCGGCGGCGATGCGTCGGTATCACACCGACCCAGGTCACGCCTGCACACGGCAGCTCCCCGCCGGGGATCGTCAGGTCGAACTTCATACGCGCCGGTGAGCGCGACCGGCTTGCCGCCGTCGAAGGCCGCGAGCGCACGTGACGCAGGCAGCGTCTTGCGCTCGCGCTCCCAGTCCTCGTCCTCGACTGCGCCGGAGCCGAACGCGACCTCCGCCGCGGTCATCGCGGCGCGAAGCTCATCCTCGGCAGGCGGGCGAATCTCAACTGACACGGTGCGATTCTCTCAGGCGATCTTCTCGAGCGGAGCGTAGTCGAGCATCAGCTTGCGCTCGCTGCCGTCTGCCGCGAAGCGAACGGTGACGACTCCGCCCGGCTCGATCCTGCGTGATCACGCCCTCGCCGAGCGTGCCGTGGCGGACGCTGTCCCCCGTGGACAGCGAAGGATGATCCGTGCGCGGCGCGATCTCCTGGGTCTGAGCGGGCGTGCCGTAGCTCCGCCACGAGGAGGGGCGCAGCCGCTCGCGCTCGACGTGCCGGTCCGGAAGCTCGTCGAGAAAACGCGAGGGGAGGTGCGAGGTCGTCCGCCCCCAGAGCAGGCGCGACGACGCGTGCGTGAGCGTCAGCTTCTCCTCGGCCCGCGTCAGGCCGACGTAGAAGAGCCGGCGCTCCTCCTCGACGCCCTGCTCTTCGATCGAGCGGGCGCTCGGGAAGATCTCCTCCTCGACGCCGACGACGAAGACCGCTCGAAACTCCAGCCCCTTCGCGTTGTGGATCGTCATCAGCGTCACGTTCGACTGCTCCTCCCCGTCGAGCGCATCCTGATCGGAGTAGAGCGAGATCTCCTGCAGGAAGCCCGAGAGGGTCGGCTCCTCAGCTTCCTGGACGTACTGGCGAGCGCCGTCGACGAAGGCTTCGAGGTTCTCGATCCGGCCGCGCGCCTCGATCGTGCGCTCCGCCTCGTACGCGTCGAGCGTGCCGCTGCGCTCGAGCACCGTCTGGAGCAGCTCGGGCACCTCGAGCTCCTGCGCCGCGGAGCGGAGCGAGTCGAGCAGGTTCTTGAGGCCGGTGACGGCCTTCACCGCGGCCGTGCCGAGTCCGGCCTCGGTCGGCCGGTCGAGTGCGTCGAAGAGCGTCAGACCGTGGTTCTCCGCGTAGGTCACGAGCCGCGAGATCGTCGTGTCGCCGATGCCCCGCTTCGGCCGGTTCGCGATCCGCATCAGGCTGACGGCGTCGGCCGGGTTGTCCAGCACCTGGAGGTACGCCGTCGCGTCCTTGACCTCGGCGCGCTCGTAGAAGCGAGGCCCACCGATCACCTGGTAGCCGATCTGGTGCAGGCGCAGCGTCTGCTCGAGCACTCTCGACTGCGCGTTCATCCGGTAGAAGATCGCGATCTCGCTGCCGGAGTAGCCCTCCTCGACGAGACCGGCGATCTGGGCGGCGACGTAGCGCGCCTCGGCCTGCTCGTCCTCGACCTCGATCACCCGCACCGGATCGCCGTCGCCGAGCTCCGACCAGAGCCGCTTTTCCTTCCGCTCGGAGTTGTTCGCGATCACGGCGTTCGCCGCCTCGAGAATGGCGTTCGTCGAGCGGTAGTTCTGCTCGAGCGGAATCGTGCGCGTCTCGGGGAAGTCGCGCTCGAACTCCAGGATGTTGCGGATGTCGGCGCCGCGGAAGGCGTAGATCGACTGGTCGGGATCGCCGACCGCGCAGATGTTGTGATGGTGCTCGGCGAGGAGCTGCAGCAGGCGGTACTGCGCGTGATTCGTGTCCTGGTACTCGTCGACGAGGACGTACCTGAAGGCGTTCTGCCAGTGCTTCCGCGCGTCCGGGAAGTTCTCCAGGATCTGCACGGTCAGCATCAGCATGTCGTCGAAGTCGACGGCGTTCGAGGCGGCGAGCTTGCGCTGGTACAGCTCGTACGCCTCGGCGATCGTCTGGTCGTAGAAGGACGAGATCCGCTCGGCGTACATCGCCGGCGTCACGAGCTGGTTCTTCGCGTTCGAGATCTGCGCGTGCACACCGCGGGGGACGAAGCGCTTCGGATCCTTCTCGAGCTCCTCGAGGCACTGCTTGACGAGGCGCACCTGGTCGGCGGAGTCGTAGATCGTGAAGTTCGACCTGTACCCGAGCCGCTCGGCCTCGCTGCGCAGGATGCGGCCGCAGGCGGAGTGGAAGGTGAGGATCCAGATCGCGCGCGCGACCGGGCCGAGCATCGTCATCAGCCGCTCGCGCATCTCCCCCGCCGCCTTGTTCGTGAAGGTGATCGCCAGGATCTCGTTCGGCTTGACGCCGATGGCCGTGATCAGGTGGGCGACGCGGTGCGTGAGCACGCGCGTCTTCCCGGAGCCGGCTCCGGCGATCACGAGCAGCGGGCCCTCGGTGTGCAGGACGGCCTCCCGCTGGGCGGGATTCAGGTTCGCGAGATACCCCTCGGGCGACGTCACGGCCATCCCGTCGATGCTAGCGGCCGCTAAGGTCAGCCGATGGAGACGCGGAAGCTGGGGAACGAAGGGCTCGAGGTCTCGGAGCTCGGGCTCGGTTGCATGGGGATGTCCGAGTTCTACGGCGCCACCGACGAGGGGGAGGCGATCGCGACGATCCGGCGCGCGATCGAACTCGGAGTCACCTTCCTGGACACGGCCGACATGTACGGCTGGGGCGCGAACGAGCGGCTCGTCGGGAAGGCGATCGCCGACTGCCGCGACCAGGTCGTGGTCGCGACGAAGTTCGGGAACATGCGCGGCCCCGCGGGCGAGTACCTCGGGATCAGCGGCAAGCCCGAGTACGTCCGCACGGCCTGCGAGGCGTCGTTGGAGCGCCTGGGCGTGGACACGATCGACCTCTACTACCAGCACCGCGTCGACCTCGAGACGCCGATCGAGGACACCGTCGGCGCGATGGCCGAGCTCGTCCAGGAAGGCAAGGTGCGCTACATCGGCCTCTCCGAGGCCGCGCCGGACACGATTCGCCGCGCGCAGGCTGTTCATCCGATCTCCGCGCTGCAGAGCGAGTACTCGCTCTGGTCGCGCGATCCCGAGGCGGAGATCCTGCCGACGGTGCGCGAGCTCGGGATCGGCTTCGTTGCCTACAGCCCGCTCGGCCGCGGCTTCCTGACCGGCGGCATCCGCTCGCTCGAGAGCCTCGACGAGAAGGACTTCCGGCGCCGCGGCCCTCGCTTCCAGGACGAGAACCTCGAGCGCAATCTCGAGCTCGTCGCGGTGGTGGAGGATCTCGCCGCCGCGAAGGGCGCCGAGCCCTCCCAGATCGCGCTCGCGTGGGTGCTCTCGCGCGGCAACGACATCGTCCCGATCCCGGGCACGAAGCGCCGCTCCTACCTCGAGGAGAACGCGGCCGCGGCGGCGATCGAGCTCACGCCGGCCGAGCTCGAGCAGCTCGAGCGGACATTTCCGGCCGGGGCGGCGGCGGGCGACCGCTACCCCGACATGTCGACCGTCAACCGGTAGCGAGCGGGAACGGCTTGCGCGCAAGCGCAGGCAGCACCTGTGACGTGACCCACAGGGGCGTCGTCACGTAGCGCGCGTTGTAGCGGTAGCTCCCGTTCGGGCGGCGCATCCGCTGGAGGTAGCGGAAGGCCGGCGGACCTGGGCTTGCGCCGGCCGCGAGCAGGGCCTGGATCGCCCAGGCCGTCGACTGGGTGTCGGAGCCGCGTCCTTGGGTCAACTCGAAGCCTCCGTCCGGATTCTGATGGCGCCGGAGGAAGACGATGCCGCGCTGGATCGGTTCACGGCGCGCTCCCGCCGCACGCAACGCCTGCATCGCGGCGGCCGTGTCATTCGAGTCGGCGGCACCACCTGCAAGCCAGGGCCAGCCACCCGAAGGCCGCTGCGCCGAAAGCAGCGCCTTGACGAGACGGGGCGGGACCGGCTGGCCGGCCTGCCGAAGCGCGAGGATCGTCCAGATCGTCGCGTTCACGAGCCTCCCTGGCGTGTGGCTGCGTAGGCGCGGCAGGAGGTCGTCCGGCTGGTCCCCGGCCGCCGCTCGCGCCATCGCCACGAGCGCGACGTCCGTCGGCGTCTCGGGCTTCTGCGTCGCGAGGTACTCCGTGGCGCGGCCGGTGTCGGCGCCGGCCGCGACGAGCCCGAGCGTCGCCCAGGCGGTGATCTGCGGATCGCCGAAGCCGCCGTCGTCGCGTTGCAGCGACTGGACGTAGCCCACCGGGGTCGCGAGCGCGGTCGCGGCCGCGATGCCGGCGAGGAGCTTCACGCCCACACGACCTCCGTTCGCGACCGCCGCTCGAACCGCTCGAGCACACGTCTCAGCTCCGGCCCGGCAACGAGCGCGAGCACGACGTTCCCGCTCGCGTGCGCGATGTTGAAGGGGACGCCCGCGGCGAGTCGCGCGAGCAGCGCCGCCTGCGTGTGCGGGTAGAAGGCGAACCAGAGCCAGGTGTCCATCAGCATCCCGAACGCGAAGCCGAGCACGAACACGAAGGCGACGAACGCGAGTCGCCGGCGCAGGAACGGCCGCAGCAGGCCGGCGAGGAGGCCGCAGCCGCCCCACGCCAGCATCTGCCAGGGCGTGTGGGGGCCCTGGCCGAGGAAGAAGTTCGACGCGATCGCCGCGAGGGCGCCGACCGCGAACCCGCGGCGCGGGCCGAGCGCGACTCCGGCTGCGGCGACGATGACCGTCACGGGCTGGACGCTCGGGATCGGAGCGAAGAGGACACGTCCCGCGGCGGCAAGGCCGCCGAGCGTGGCGACGAGCGTCAGGTCGCGCGCGGACACCGTGCCGCCTTCGAGCCACGCGAAGCCGGCCGCGAGCACGGCGAAGGCGGCGAGCAGCGTGGCGATGCCGCCGTGGGCCGGATCGAGCGCCGCCCAGGCGGCGAGCGCGAGCGCAGCTGCAGCGCAGAGGCCCGCGACCCTAGACGCCAACGGAGCGCTCCTCGGAGGCTTGTGTTCCTGTAACACAAAGTCCTTTTCGGCGGTGGGCAGGGAGGTCGCGGTCGTGGGTCGCGAGGAGCACGGCCTTTCCCGACGCGGCGTACTCCTCGAGCCAGGCGGCAAGGTTCTCCTTGCGCTCGGGGTCGAGGCCCCGAGTCGGCTCGTCCAGAACGAGCAGGTCCGGTTCCGCCACCGCGACCGACGCGAGCGCGAGCCGCTCTCTCTCGCCGCTCGAAAGGTCTCGCGGGTGGCGGCCCTCCGCCCAGGCGAGCCCAACGCGCTCCAGTGCTGCACGAGCCCGCTGTTTGTCCCCGTTCACGGCCAGCGCCGCCTCCTCGAGCGCCGTCTCCTTCACCAGGTAGCGACCCGGATCCTGCGAGAGATACCCGGCACGGCCCTGCACCTCGACGGTCCCGGACTGTGGCTCGAGCAGGCCGGCCACGACCCGCGCCAGGGTGGTCTTTCCGGACCCGTTCGGCCCCTCCAGCGCGACGATCTCACCGCGCCGGACCTCGAGATCGACCCCGTCCAGGACCGGCATGGCCTCGCGGTAGGAGAACGACACGCCACGGGCGTCGAGGACGACGTCGCCGGCAGGAGCTTGTGTTACAGGAACACAAGCTCTCACGTACGCCGGGCGCTCGGCGGACAGCCACTCGAGCGCCTCCGCCCGCGGGGCATCGAGGAGGAGGCGGCCCTCGTCGACGAAGAGGACGCGCGTCGCGAGCTCGAGCGCCCGGCCGACGCGGTGCTCGGAGAGCACGACGGTCGCGCCGAGACGTTCGACGGCGTCGAGGAAGAGCGCGGCGCCGTCGGGGTCGAGCTGCGAGGTCGGCTCGTCGAGCAGCAGCAGCTGCGGCTCCAGCGCGAGCGCGGACGCGAGGCAGACGCGCTGGAGCTCACCGCCGGAGAGCTCGATCGTCTTTCGCCCCCAGAGATGGAGCGCGTCCACCGAGGCGAGCGCTCGCTCGACGCGCGGCCAGATCTCGGCCGGCGGCACGCCGAGGTTCTCGAGCCCGAACGCCACCTCGTTCGCGGCGATCGTCATCACGACCTGATCCTCCGGATCCTGAAAGACGGTCGCGACCGTGCCGGCGAGCTCCGCCGGGCGCGTGCTGCGGGTGTCGAGCCCGGCGACGACCACCCGGCCTGAGAAGTGGCCGCCGTGGAAGTGAGGCACGAGCGCGGCGAGCGAGCGCAGCAGCGTCGACTTCCCGGCGCCCGAAGGCCCGAGGAGCGCGACGACCTCCCCCACCTCCAGCTCGAGCGACACCCCGTGCAGCGCCGGCGGTGCGGCCGGGTAGGAGAACGCCGAGCCCGCTGACGGAGGCTAGAGCCACAGCGCCGCCACGAGGACGAGCAATGCGGCCAGCGGGATCGCCAGCCGGTCTCGCGTGCTCCACGGCGGCCGGGGCGCGCGCGTGGCGCCGGCCGCTGCCGAAACCGCGGGCCTCCATCGCTTCCGCCAGGCTCGATGCCCGCTCGAGCGAGCCGGCAACGAGCGGGGAGAGCAGCGTCGCGTAGCCGCGTGCGCCCTCGAGCGTGACGCCACGGCCCCGGATCGACTCCGCGAGGCCGGCGGCGTCGCGCTCGAGCGAGGGCACGAGCCGCGTGGCAAGCGCGACCGCGAGAGCTGAGCGGCGGGCGACCCCGGCGGCCGCTACGAGCCGGTCGTGGTCGAGCAGGAGCGCATAGGCCGCGAACGCGAGCCCGAGCGCGGTGAGCCGCAAGGCGTTGAGCGCTGCCTCGTAGAGCTCGGTCGTCGTCACGTCGAGCGGCCCGAGCACCGGGATCGTCGGCCCCTCCCAGAGAATCGTCCCGTCCGGGCTCGACCAGAGGAACGGCGAGAGCACGAAGACGCCGAGACCGGTCGAGAGCGCGCCGTAGAGATAGACGCCGCGCCGGTCCGACGGGCGCTCGCAGGCAGACCGCGAGCAGCACGACGAGTCAGCATCGCGACCGCCCAGAGACGATCGGTGAGCAGCGCAGCCGTGCCGGCCGCGCCGAGCAGGAGTGCTGCGGGACCGGGGCTCACGGAACCGTGTACCGCCGCGTCGGGGTCGGATCGCCGCGCCAGACGAAGCGCACCGGGTCTCCGGCGGTCTCACCGAGCAGCTCGCCAGTCAGGCTCGAAGCACCGCCTCGCACCTCGAGCACATTTGCACCCGCCGGCACAGGCGTCCCGAGCGGCACGACCTTGGTCGCACCGAGCTCCGCGCCGAGCTTCCTCGCCCGCTTCTCAGAGCCGCGTTCGTAGCGAACGGCGACCGGCCGCGTCTTCCCGCCGTAGCCGTGCACGAACGGCTCCGGGAACGCACCGACGACGACGCGCGCCTCCCCTTCCCGCTGCCAGCCGCGATAGTCGAGCCAGGCCACATCGCCGTCGTGGAGCCGGTACGAGGCAGCGCTGCGGTCGCCCTCGTAGCCGTTGACGAACCAGAACCAGTCGCGCTGCGGCGCTGAGGCTGCCTTCGATTCCGTTCACCGCCTGGACGTAACGGCCGCCGTAGCGGGTCTTGACGTCCGCCTCCGAGGCGAGCGCGCGCATCAGCGTCTGTCCGGCCTCGACCTTCGTGTCGACGAGCAGCTTGGCGCCTCGGTCGCGCGTGACCCAGAGCTGCGCCGTTCCCTCCCCCTCGCCGGCGGCGCCGCCGCAGCCGGCGAGGAGGACAAGGAGAGCGAATGCGCTGACCGCGCGGCGGATCACCGCACCGCGTTCGAGCGGACCGCGCCGGGCGCGACGCCCGGACCGAGTCCCGACGTGCTTACCGATGCAGGCGCGGCCACCCTGCGCCTTGAACCGCTTCCCGTCTGCCGTGAGAGTCGCCGTCGCCGCGCGGGCCTTCTTGCCGGCGTCGTTGACGGTCTGCACGACGTAGCAATTCGCCGGCAGACGCTGAAGCTCGAGCGTCGGCGGGCCCCCGGTAGGACCGAAGGTGGCGTAGTACCAGAGCACGATGTCGCCGTCCTTCAGCGTCACCTTGTCGGCGCCGACAGGCGGCGAGACGCCGTTCACCTTGAAGACCCAGCCGGCCGAGCCGGCCGCGGCGTACTTGCCGATCTGGCTGACGTACGTGCCGAACGTCGGCCGTCGTGGTGCCGTAGTAGAACTCTCCGGCCGTGCTGGCCACGTCGAGGGCCTGGAGAGCGTTGTCAGCCGCGAGGCGCGGCTGCGCCGCACCGAAGATCGTGGTGGTCTTGCCTTCGACCCGGATGCTTGACGTTCGCCGCGAGCGCGGTCGGCGTCACGATGACGGCGAGAAGCACCGAGAGAATGCTGAGTCTGCGAAGCACGAATCCTCCTTCCGCGAGGGGTTCGGGATGGGGAGCGCGGCAGGTCTTCTGACTCGGGGCTCCCCCTTCGCGGCCTTCCCGGCCCGTAGGCCAGTGGCGTTTCCGCGTCGGGCGTCTCCCCTCACAGCGGCGGGACCGTCCCGGACTTGCACCGGGTTCCCTCACCGTGCTCCTTGTGTGTGTGGGGGCTGACCCTATCATCGGGAGGTGCCGACTTCCGCTGCGCTGCGCCTGTGGGCGCCGGTCGTCCTCTGGGCCGCCGTGATCTTCACCTTCTCGTCGGTTCCCGACCTCGGCACCGGCCTCGGAACATGGGATCTCGTGCTGCGGAAGATCGCCCACGCCTGCGAATACGCGGTCCTCGGCGCACTGCTGATGCGTGCTTTGCGGGCGGAGCTTCCGGCCTTCGGGGTCGGCGTCGCCTACGCGGCGTCCGACGAGTTGCACCAGCACTTCGTCGAAGGCCGAGTCGGGGCGCCGCTCGACGTGCTGATCGACAGCGTCGGCGTCGCGGTCGGCATCCTGGTCTGGCGGCGAGTGACCCGATGATCGTCGCGATCGAGCTCGACGTGCTCGGGGACACGCGGCAGCTCTGGCGCGACTGGCTCGACGACGCCTCGCGTGTGCTCGACGTCGAAGGCCTGCCCGAGGATCGCGCCGCAGCGGCCGCCGAGCTCGACGCTCGCGGCGCCGGCAACTGGCGGACGCTGCTCGAGCGCTACGCAGAGGATCGCGCGCCCGTCTACCTCCGGCCTGCCGCAGAGGTGAGCGCCGCGCTACGAGGACTGCAGGCCGAAGGTGTGCGGCTCGCCGTCTTCACCGACGCACCCGTCGAGCTCGCGCGCATCGCACTCTCCCAGCTCGGAGCGACGCGACGCGTCGACACGCTCGAGGCGGGCGCCGGAGCGCTCGAACGCCTCGGTGGCGATGTCACCGTCGTCCGTAGCCGGGCGGACCTTCTCGCGTTGCGCGCTCGGTAAAATTGCCACGATGGACGCGAAAGAGATGCCCGACAGGCAGTTCGAGGCCGTGCTGGAGCGGCTCGACCGCATCGCCGACGAGCTCGCGCGGCTCAACCGGCACGCAGAGAACGCCGAAGGCTTTCAGCTGATGGCCCGCGAGCTCCGCAACCTGAACGAGTCGTTGAACGCGCTCGCCTACGCCGCGCTTGGCCAGAGCCCGCGCGTCAGGCGGGCGAAGTGACGCGCGCGGCGTAACGCTCGGCCGAGCGGCGCACGACCTCGTTGCCGTCGCGCGGCACGAGCCGGTTCCACCAGGCGCCGAGGATCCGGTCGAACTGCCACGACTCGAGCCTGGCGGCGATCCGCTCGACCTCGGCGGCCGGCAGCGGGATCAGATTCGGGTAGCTCCACATGAAGCTCACGAACCGCCGGTCGGGGATCACCATCACGATGTCGCCGGCGAGGAGCGTGCTCGTGGCCGAGTCGTGCAGGACCGTCCCGCCCGCGAAGTGGCCGCCGAGTCGTAACAGCGTCAGGCCGGGAGCGAGCTCCCGTTCGTCGCCCGACCAGAGCTCGATCGCCGGATCCGGCCGCATGATCCACTCCGAGTCCGCTTCGTGGAGCAGGATCGGCACTGGATCGCCTGAATTCGGCCGAGCGCCCTGCTCCACTCGACCATCCCGGAGTAGTAGTGCGGATGCGAGATCGCGATCGCCCGCACTGGGCCGCGCGCGGTGACGGCCTCGACCGCGGCGTCGTCGACGAGCGGGATCATGTCCCAGATCACGTTTCCCTCGTCCGTCTCGACGAGCAGCAGCCGCTGGCCGATCCCGATCGCCGGCTCGATGCCGATGCCGAGGTAGCCGGAGTCCTCGCGAACGTCCGAGCGGCGCTCGGCCATGAGCTCCTCGAGCGTCGTCCAGCGCTGACCGTCGAGCCCGACGTACTGCCGTTCGTCGTCGCAGATCGGGCAGCGCTCCGGCGGCGATTCGCTCTCGCCGAACTGTGTCGCGCAGGTGAGGCAGATCGCGTTCAGGGTGTCAGGCGGTAGATCGTGCCCTCGTGCGAGACCGCGTAGAGCTCACCTGCGTTGTCCTGACCGAAGGAGCTGACGCTGTCGATCTGGAACCCCTCCCGGTCCAGTCCGGACGCCTTTCCACCGGCGATCTTGAAGCTCCAGATGGTGCCGCTGCAGTAGTCGCCGTAGATGTAGCGCCCGCGCAGCGAGGCGTTCGAGCCACGGTAGACATAGCCGCCCGTGATCGAGCAGCCGTCGGCGTGGCTGTACGTCGCGACCGGCATGACGAGCTTGCCGGGGCCGAGCGGCTTGTCCTCGAACTTCGTGGTGCCCTCGTAGACATCCCAGCCGTAGTTCTCGGTCCCGGGGCTGTTCGCCGGCGTGTAGTCGACCTCTTCCGTGGCGCCCTGGCCGACGTCGCCGATGTAGAGGTCGCCGTTCGTGCGGTCGAAGGAGAAGCGCCACGCGTTGCGGAGGCCGAGCGCCTCGATCCGCACTCCCTTCGTGGCCACGTTGAGCGAGAGGAGCTTGCCGAAGAGCGAGCGCGGGTTCTGGGCGCGGTTCTCCGGATCACCGCCGGCGCCGCCGTCGCCCATCGTGAAGTACAGCCGGCCGTTCGGTCCGAACGCGAGCATGCCGCCGTTGTGATTCCCGTACGGGTCAGCGCTCGTGAACAGCGTCCGTGGCGACGAGGCGCGGTTGCCATTCGTCCGGTACTCGACGACGCTGCGTGGATCCGTCACGCGCGGTGTACTGGACGTAGAGCTTCTTGACCTTCGGGTACGAGGGGTGGAACGCGAGCCCGAGCAGCCCTTGCTCGCTCACCCGCGGAGTTGACGAGGTTGCGGATGTCGAGGAACGGCGTCGAGCGACGCTTGCCGCCGTCGAGAACCTGGATCGTGCCGCCCTGCTCGACGACGTACAGGCGTCCCGCCTCACCCTTCGCTCCGGTCACGAAGACCGGCCTGTCGAAGCCGCTCGCCACCGCGCGGGGCTTGAACTGCGCCCGCTCGATCTGCTGCGGAGCGGCTCCGGCCGCACAGGCGGTGCCGAGCACGGCGACGCAGGCGACTGCAACCAACGACCTCATCGGCGCCACGATAGCCAAGGGATTCGCGAACGGGCGGAGTAACCTGCCGCACGTGAAGATCTTCATCATCGGTGCCGGCCACGTCGGAACGACGATCGTGCAGGCGCTGCACGAGGAGCACGAGCTGACCCTCTTCGACCTCGACGAAGAGCGGCTGGCCGCGATTTCGCAGCGCTACGACGTGCACACGGTCGAGGGAAACGGCGCCAGCCGGCGCGTCCTCTCGGCGGCCGGGATCAAGGAGGCCGACCTCCTGATCGCCTGCACGTCGCGCGACGAGACGAACATCGTCTCGGCGATGATCTCGAAGGCCTCCTCCACCAGGACGACCACCATCGTCCGGACGACGAACCCGGAGTACCTGGAGGTCTGGCGGGAAGGACAGCTGGACGTCGACTTCATCGTCTCCTCCGAGGTCGAGACGGCGTACGCGATCTCGCGGACGATCGGTGTACCTGCAGCGAGACAGACGGATGTCTTCGCGGAAGGCCAGGTGCAGATGGTCGAGTTCGACGTTCGGGAGACGTCCGATCCGAGCCTGCTCAACGCCCCGCTTCGCGAGGCGAGTCTGCCGCCCGACTCCCGCGTGGCCGCGATCATTCGCGGTGACAAGGTCGTGATTCCGCGGGGAGACGAATCGATCCAGGCGGACGACCGGATCGTCGTGATCGGATCGCCGCCGGCGGCGCAGGCCTGGGCCGAGCTGATCGCCCCCGGCACAGGAAAGGTCAGGGACGTCGTCATCTTCGGCGCCGGGCGCGCCGGCACCGCCGTCGCGCGGCTGCTGCTCGAACAGGGGATCGGCGTGCGGCTGATCGAAGCTTCGCGGGAGCGCTCGCGCGTCGTTGCCGCGGAACTGCCCGGGGCTCGCGTCTACAACGCGACCGGATTCGATCCCGACTTTCTCGAACGCGAGCGGATCGCCGATGCACAGGTGGCCGTGTTCGCGATGCGCGACGACCTGAAGAACCACTTCGCGGCCACGCTCGCGAAAGTGCACGGCGCGCGGTTCACCGTCGCGATCGTTCACGAGGCCGCGTCGGTCGGGGTCTTCGAGCACGCCGGGGTCGACGTCACGGTCAACCCGCGCCAGATCACCGCGGAGGAAATCGTGCGCTTCGCCCACGACCCGCGCACGCAGCAGGTCGTGATGCTCGAGGGCGACCGCTTCGAGGTGCTGGACATCACGACCAAGCCGGGGAGCGAGTACGTCGGGCTGAGCTTCCGGGAGATGCCGATTCGCGGCGCCGTGATCGGCGCGATCGTGCGCGACGGAGCTGCTGTCTTCCCGCGCAGCGACGACGTGCTGCGAATCGGCGACCGTGTGATCGTCTTCACCGAGTCGCGGCGCGTGCACGAGGTCGAGAAAGCCCTGTGACGAGCCGGAGCCGCCGGCAGCCGCTCCTCGCCGTCGACATCCTCGGAGCGCTGAACATCGTCGGGATGCTCGTCGCCTACCTGAGCGTGTCCACGCTCGTCCCGGCGGCCTTCGCGATCGGCTACGGCGAGCCGTTCTGGCCGTTCCTCGCGGCGGGGGCAATCGTCGGCGCGACCGGCCTCGTGGTCGCCCGAGCGACTCGCGGCGACCGGCGGCTGGGCGTTCGAGAGGGTTTTCTCGTCGTCGCGCTCACCTGGCTTGCGGCGGCCGCCCTCGGCGCGCTGCCCTACATCCTCGCAGGCGATCCCCAGCTCGGCCGGCCGCTCGACGCGTACTTCGAAGGGATGTCCGGCTTCAGCACGACGGGTGGGAGCGTCGCCGCCCACGTCGAGGAGCTGCCGCGCAGCATCGCGATCTGGCGGCAGCTGACGCAGTGGGTCGGCGGCATCGGGATCATCGTGCTCGCACTCGCCGTCCTTCCGCGGCTGCGCGTCGGTGGGCGGCAGCTGCTCGAGCACGAGATGCCCGGTCCCGAGATCGAGTCCCTGAGCACGCGCATCCGCGACACGGCGCGGCGAGTCTGGATCCTCTACATCGCGCTCACCGCCCTCCTGTTCCTGATCCTGCTCGGACTCGGCGTCTCCGGCGCCGACGATCAGCTGACGCCGTTCGAGGCTTTCGCGAACACCCTGTCGACGATCCCCACCGGAGGCTTCTCGACGAAAGCCGACTCGATCGAGGGGTTCGCCGCAGTAACCCAATGGGTGATCGCGCTCTTCATGGTCCTCGGCGGGATCAACTTCGCGCTCATGTACCGCGCAATCGTGCGGCGCCAGCCGCGCGCGGCGGCCCGCGACGAGGAGTTCAGGCTGTACGTCACCTTGCTCGCCGTGGGCGCGGTCATCGTCGTGACCGAGATCTGGACGGAGAACGTGCTGCCAGCGTCGGACGCTTTTCGGGCCGGAGTCTTCACCGCGATCTCGACGATGACGACCACCGGCTTCTCCGTCGCGGACTACAACACCTGGCCGACGCTCGCGCTGATGACGATCGTCGGCCTGATGTTCGTCGGCGGCTCCGCCGGCTCGACGACAGGATCGGTCAAGGTCGTGCGGCACCTGCTCGTGGGGAAGCTGCTGCGGCGCGAGATCGACCAGACACTGCACCCTGAGATCGTTCTGCCCGTGCGCCTCAACCGCCGCGTCGTCGAGGAGCGGACGTTGCGCGCTGTCTCGTCGTTCGTCCTGCTCTACATCGGGATCTTCGTGATCGGGGCGAGCGTGCTCGCGATCGACGCCGCACGCACCGGCCTCGATCTCTCGGTGCTCGACGCGGTCTCGGTCTCCGCGAGCATGCTCTCGAACGTCGGGCCCGCGTTCGGAATCGGCGGACCGCTCGGCTCGTTCGAGCCGTTCAGCGACGTCTCGACGCTCGTGATGACCGGCCTGATGTGGCTCGGCCGTCTGGAGATCGTTCCAATCGTCGTCCTGCTCTCACGCCACTACTGGCGCAAACGTGCTAAGCCTTCGTCTTGAAGAGCACCTTGCGCAGCTCGTCTTCCTTGCCGGGCTCGAGCACCGCCAGCACCTGATCGCCGGGTCGAAGGACGGTCGCTTCCTCCGCGAGCTCGGAGCGGCCGTTCCGGACGACGGCGACGAGCCGTGTGCCCTCCGGGAGCCTGAGCCCCGCCACACGCTTGCCGGCCGCAGGCGAATCGCGGTCGATCTGGAGCTCGACGATCTCGAGGTTCTCCTTCCGCAGCTCGAGCAGGTGCACGATCCCGTGCTCCGGCACTTCGTGCTCCACCAGCCCGAGCACGTTCGAGGTGGCGCAGACCGTCTGTGAGATCCCGAGCAGGTCGAAGTGCTCCTGGTTGCGAGGATCGTTGACTCTCGCGATCACTTTCGGCACGCGGTAGCCCTCACTCGCGATCTGGCAGATGATCAGATTGTCCTCGTCGTCACCCGTGACGCCGAGCACGAGCTCCGGCGGGCGGGCGATGCCGGCGCGCTCGAGCACGTGCAGCTCGGTCGCGTCGCCGAGCAGCACCTGGTGCTCGAACTCCTCCTGCAGCTGCTCGAAGCGGTACGGGCGCTGCTCGATCAAGGTCACCTCGTGCCCCATCGCGAGCAGTGAGCGCGCGACGTTGGAGCCGACCTTGCCGCCGCCGGCGACGATCGCGTACATCAGCTCTGCTCCAGCACGGCAGGCACGGCCTTGCGGACGGCCGCGCCGAGCGCCGAGATCGCGGTCTGGGTCGGGCAGATCGTGCGCAGGCCGCGGGCCGCGTAGAAGTCCGCACGCGCGGGGTCGAGCACGCGGACGATGACGCACGGGACGGCGTAGCGCTTCTCGACCACCTGGCCGATGACGAGATTCGTGTTGTCGCCCGAGGTTGCGACGACGACAGCATCCGCATCCGGCACGCCGGCCTTCCGCAGGATCTCAGCATCCATCCCGTGCCCGACGACAAAGCCGCCGGACCACCGCGATCCCAGACGCGCAAGCGCCTCCTCCTGCTCGTCCACCGCGGTCACGTCCCAGCCGTCCTCGGCCAGATCGCGCGCCACGGCCGCGCCGACTCTGCCGCAACCGATCACTACAAGTTTCACGCGTTCAGAGTACGTCCTCGAGCACACCCTGGGGAAACGCGACGACGAGCACCTCACACGGCGCGCTGCGGAGAACGTAGTCGACCGTCGGCGAGAAGAACTGGGACTGGCGGCGCCAGCGCGGCGAGGAGCCGAGCACGATCAGATCGGACTTGCGCGCGCCCGCCTGTTCCAGAATCGCCTGGCCGATCGACCGTGCACGCACGGCGATCGCGTCGACGGACACATCATTCTCCTCTCCGAGCAACGCGGCCTCGGCGAGCGACGCCGCCGCCTGTTCCTCCAGATCCCACAGAGGCGCATCGATGGGGTACTCGAGCGGCACGACGATGACGAAGAGCGCGTCGACTCTGGCGTCTCGATCCTTGGCGAGCGCGACGGCGGTTGCCACCATCTCCTCTCCGATCGGGCCGAGCTTCATCGGCACCAGCAGACGGCGGAACTGGACACCGGGCGGAAGCTCCTCGAACACGTTGACCTCGTGGAAGAGTCCCGTGCGCTCTCGCCGGCGCACGAGCAGGTAGACGACGACGCCGACGGCAAGCCATGCCGGCCCGGCGTAGCGCGCTCCGGGGTGCGTGACGATTGCGAGAACCCAGACCCCGATCACGAGTGGCGCGCCGATGAGCGGAGCCGCCAGCGGTGCGCGGAAGGGACGTGCCAGATCGGGCTCCGTCATCCGCAGCTTGAGCACGGCAAGCTGCGCCGCAGCGAACGCGAGCAGCACACCGAACGAATAGAGGCTGGCCAGGAAGATCACGTCGTCGGCCAGCGCGCTGGAGACGATCACGAGCGTGATCGAGATCCCCGCCGCAGCCAGGATCGCCTGGGGTGAGACGAGCGTACGCCGGTTCAGGCGCCCAAAGCTTCGCGGCAGCTGCCGGTGCTCGCCGAGCGAGTAGGCGAGCCTCGTGAAACCCGAGATCGAGGTCGTCGCCGCCGCCAGCAGGACGAGCGCACCGGTCAGCCCGACGTACACGCGCAGCGCGTCGCCGAGCCAGCCGGGGAGCGACGGCTGAAGGGCCTGGACGATCCCTGCGAGCGGTGCTCTCAGCCACTCGTCGGCCAGCGCCGTCTCCCCGTTCTCGACCGGGAAGGCGGAAAGCCCGACGACCGCGATCAGCACCGTCAGCACGACGACGAGACCGATCGCGGAGAAGAGACTGCGCGGCAGGGTTCGTCCCGGCTCGCGGGTCTCCTCGGCGAGGTTGGCCACCGTCTCGAGGCCGGTGTAGGCAAGCATCGCGAGCGGCAGCGCGAACGCGAGGTCGGACCACGCGGGCGTATGTCCGAGCGACATCCCCTGGGTCAGCAGATCCGGTGAGTAGAGCAGCGCGAGCCCCAGGATCACGAGCAGCAGCTGTGTGGCGAGGTCGAGTCCCGCGACTGCGAGGCCGCCGGTGTGGAGCCGCGACCGGCGCACGAGCCGGACGGCCGCGATGGTCGCGATCACGAGGACCGCAATCACTGCATCCCAGGGCGAGTCGCGCAGGACATCCACGCTGAGGGCCGTCCCCAGGTAGTGCGGCAGGAACAGAGCCGAGAGCGAAATCACGATCAGGTAATCCAGGAACAGCGCCCAGCCGGTGAGGAAGCCGAGCAGGTCGTTGAAGGCCCGGCGGACGAACGTCGCCGCACCGCCGGTCTCGGGAATCGCTGCCGTCCCTTCGGCGTAGGAGAGCGCGACGATCAGGAAGATGACCCCCGCGATCAGCAGCACGAGCGGCGTGAACCCGAGCGCGTAGCCCGCGACGATGCCGAGCGCGAAATAGATCGAGGAGGCGATCTCCCCGTAGGCGATCGAGAAGAGCGCCGGCGCATCGAGCGCGCGCTGAAAGCCCCGCAGCTTCCTGGCCATTAGCGGCCACCCCTGCGGAGCAGCGTCAGGCGTCCGCCGCCGAGGGCGATGAACATCGCGCCGAGGAGGAAGCCGAGCACGCCGCCGCCGTTGGCCGCGGTGACGGCGAGCAGCGCGATCCCGATCCCGACGAAGACCAACGCGAGCACGCCGACGACCGCCTTGTAGAGCGTCATGCCGCCTCGTCGATCGCTGTCACCATCACCCGGCAGGGCGCGTTCTTCAGCACGTAGTCGACTGTGTGCCCGAAAACCGCACGCTTGCGACGGCCGACAACCCTTCGCGGTGCGCCGATGACGATGATCTCGGTCCCGCGGCGCTCCGCCTCCCGAACGATCTCGGCACCGGCGTTCCGCCCCCGCACGAGCCGGGGGATCACCGAGATGCCGTAGGAGTCGCCGATGGCGCGAGCCTCGTCGAGCTCGCGGTTCGCGAGCGCTTCCTCCTCCGGCAGCTCTGCGCTCAGCGGCAGGTCGAGCGGGATCTCGAGTACCGTCACCGCCGCGATCCGCGCGCCGCGCTCGGCAGCCATGCTCGCGGCGAGGTCGAGCGCATCGTCCGAGCCGCGCCCGGGCACCACCGGGACGAGCAGGCGCCGGTACTCGAGCGCCAGGGCCGGGCCGTAGGCCGGCGGCGCCTTGACGGTCGCCAGCAAGGGCTCGCGGACGACACGGCGGCGGTAGACCGCGTAGAACAGCATCCCGCCGACGATCCAGCCGAGGCCCACCCAGCGCGTGGTGGCGTTCTGGACGAGGATCACTCCGAAGGAGATCCCGGTGGCGATCCCGCCGAAGATCGCGAAGAGGGGCCAGTCGACGCCCCGGAATCGGAGATTCGGCCGGGCCCGGTACCGCAGCTCCTCCGGGCCCGGGCGCATTCGCATCCGGACGATCGAGGCGTGCGCGACGGTGAACGAGAGCGTCGCCCCGAGCGAGTAGAGCGTGCCGACGAACTTGACGTCGCCCGGGAGGATCACGAGGATCGGCAGGATCCCGGCGAAGATGAGGATCGAGAGCCAGGGCGTCTTGAACTTTGGATGCAGCCGCCGAAAGATCTCGGGGATCTGGCGATACGTCGCCATCGAGTAGGTGATCCGCGATGCGCCGATCACCCCCGCGTTCGTCGCGATGAAGAGGATCGTGGCTGCGAGGACGCCGACGTAGATCTTGGCCGCGTCCAGCACGCCGCCCTCGAGGCCCAGGTTCTGGACGACGCCCAGGATCGGGTCGTTCGCGTAGCCGCCCTCCTCGGGCGGCAGGGCGAGCAGCGTCGTCCACTCACCGTCGATCAGGTGCACCGGCAACGCGGAGAGCGCGATCAGCGGCAGCGTGAAGTAGATCGCGAAAACCGCATACGCCACGAGCCTGTACGCGCTCGGCACGTTCCGGACGGGATCCCGCACCTCCTCGGCGAGGTTCGAGACGGTTTCCACCCCCGTGTAGGCGAGCATCGCCACCGGCACGGCGATGGCGAGGTTCGACCACGTCGGCGCCGTGCCCCAGTGGACGTTCGCTCGGAGGATCTCCGGGCTGAACACGAGCACGAAGCCGATCGCGACCAGCATGATTTGCGTCGCGAAGTCGATCACCGCGAGCGTGATCGAGAGCCGCGCCGCCTCCTGGACGCCGACGATGTTCAGGACGACGAGGATCACGATCACGATCGTGCCGCCGACGATGTCCCACGGGTTCTCGCGCAGCGGCCCCCAGAAGATCGACAGGTAGTGAGGGACGAAGAAGGCGGAGGTCGCGACCGTGACGATGTAGACGAGCATCTGCGCCCAGGCGGCACCGAAGGAGACGAGCTCGTTGTAGGCGTGACGGGCGAAGCTCGAAGAGCCGCCGGCCTCCGGATAGCGCACCGTTCCCTCGGCGTAGGTCGCGGCGGTCGCGGCGAAGATCACTCCCGCGATCACGAAGACGAGCGGCGTCAGGCCGAGCGCGAAGACGGCGGTGAGGCCGAGCGCGTAATAGATCGAGGAGCCGACGTTCCCGTAGGCGGTGGCAAAGAGCGCGGGCGTGCCGAGTACCCGCTCGAGCTCCACCTGCCGACGTCTGCGGCTGGGCACCGGCGCACTCTAGAGAAACGAGAGGCCGGAGACTGAGCGCAGGTGATCTGTCGAAGATGTCCAGCGGCCCCGCCGAGGCGGGGCCGCTGGACCGAACCGGTGAGGCGGTGTTACGGAGTGACGCTCTGGACGATCACGTCACCAGAACCGACGAGCACGTTCGTGTCCGTGCGCACCTGGACGTTGCCCAGGAGCACGCGACCGCTCGCCGGCGCCGAGTTCGCGGTGACGCTGCCCGGCACCGTCCACGAGGAACCGGACGGACGCAGGGCGTTGGCGTCGGTCACCGAGACCGCTCCGAACGCCGGGTTGGCGAAGACGTCGACGTAGTTGTACGTCGTCGTCCCGGCCGGGACGTTGAAGCCGTCGACCAGGATCACCCAGGTGCCCGCTGCCGGGTTGGCGATCGTGACCGACTCCTCGGAGTCTCCGTCCGCGCTCTGTCCAGCCAGCACGCAGGTGCCGGTGGTGCAGTTGAAGACGAAGAGATCGAGGTCGGCAGCCGGGTCCGACGGACTGCCGATCGTCGCGCGTAGCGACGTCGACCCCGCCGTGACGACCGTCTGGTACTGCTGCTGCGCGAGGTGCGCGATCGAGAACGGGCCGAGCCGGGCGCTACCGAGCGACGTGCCCACCGCCCTGCCCGTGAAGGTCCCGAACACGTTCGTCAGCGTGTACGAACGGGCAATCGGAACGCCGATCGACGCTGACGCGATCGTGTCCGGATTCGGCGAGACCGTCGCGCCGAGGATCGCTGCCGTCAGCGTGAACGGGATGTCCGCCGCATCGGACGTGCGCCTGCCCTCGATCGTGACCTCCCAGACGCCCGCCTGCGGATTCGAGGTCGTGCGGCTGTTCGGATTGCACAGCTGGTCCGCCCGGCGACGGGCGGGCTGTAGCAGTTCGTTGCTCGCGTTCGAGTCGATCGCGACGCCGTACGGATGGAAGCGCAGGAAGCGCGCCTGCCCCGTACCGGGAGTCGCGGACGGACCGCTGAAGTCGACCTTGAAGGCCGGGGTGCCGGCGGGGACGCGGAAGAAGAAGCTCCGTGTCTGGTTCCGGCCGATCGTGCCCGACTTCGTCACCGAGAAGTTGTTTCCCGCGGTGAACTGGTCCGCTGCGATCACGACGTTCGACGTCTCGTATTCGATCCCGAGCCTGCTGGGATCGTCCAGGCGAAGCACCGCCGAGTGGATCCCGGTCGCGGTCGGGTTGATCGTGACCACGAGCTGCGTCGGCGCGTTCTTCGCCAGCGAGATCGTCGCAGGCGCGCTGAACGTCCCGTCGTTTCCGAGCCACGACAGGTTGTACGTTGACGGCGCCGCCCCCGCCCGAGGTACGGGTGAAGGTGTACGTCCGCGTGTAGCTCTGGCCGGCCGTCACGCCCTCGCGGTCGTAGATGCCCTGGCCGATGCCGGGCGTGGCGAGGAAGCCGGAGAGCACCGTGTTCACCGGAACGGACGACGTGATCGTGTCCGTCTTGAGGTTCGTCTTCAGCAGGTTCCACGCGGCGGGGACGTCGATGATGCCGACGCCCTGCTCGTACGTGCCGATGCGGCCCGGATCGAGCTAGCCGGGCACTCGACTTGAGCGCCTCACGGATCTGATCGGGCTGCTTCTGCACCCCAGCCTGTTTGGCGGCGCTGATCAGCAGCGCGGCCGAGCCGGCTGCCTCCGGGGACGCCATCGAGGTGCCGTTGAACATTCCGTAGCCGGGCGGAAGCGTGTACGTGCCGGCGACGGGCTGGCCCTCCTGCCAGGTCGGAACCGTCGAGATCGCCGAGCCCGGAGCAACGAGCTGCGGCGCGAAGCCGCCGTCCTCCCGCGGGCCGCGCGAGCTGAAGCCGTGCAGGTTGTCGGTGAACTGGGAGTCGGAGCCGTAATTGCTCTGCCAGCTCGCCTTCGAGATGTACGAGCCGATGCCCATCACCTTGTCCGCGAGCCCCGGGTCGCCGATCGTGTTCGCACCCGAGCCGTCGTTGCCGGCCGAGATGAACATCTGGACGTTGGTCTGGTCGATCAGGCGGCCATAGAGCAGCGCCCGCGCGTTGTTGCCGTCGTTCAGCGCCGGGAGGCCACCGATCGACATGTTGATCACGTCGACGTTCGACTGCTTGGCGACGTAGATCATGCCGTCGGTGAGCGCCGCGGCGGTGCAGCCGGTGATGAACAGGCAGGCGCGAAGGGAGACGATCTTCGCTCCCGGGGCCTGACCGCTCATCGCTCCGCCGAAGAGCGCGTTGCCTGCCGCGATGCCGGCGACGTGTGAGCCGTGTGCGCCGGAGACGATGCCGATGTTGACCATCTTGTTCTTGCCGTCCGTCTGGACGACGAACGGAACGGCTTCCTTGACCGGCGTCGCCGGGTTGTCCGTGCCGAAGTAGCCCTTGTCGCGGTTGACCTTGTAGTCGGTCATCGCGGGCTCGCCGGCGAAGCTGCGGTCGGCGTTGTCGTCGACGAAGACCTTGTTGTCGGACGTCCGCCAGAGGACGGCGAACGTGCCGTTCGAGCCGGCCGGGTTACCGTCGCGATTGACGTCGCTGCCGAGCTCGCCGCCGAGACGCGGATCGCGCTCGTTGAAGACGCCGAAGCGGTACGTGCCGTCGGCTGCAACGCCCGTATACGCCGTCGTGCCGACGGTGAACGAGCCGCCGGAGACGCTGACCTGGCTCGACATGTCGATCCAGGTCGGATCGCCTGAGAGCTCATTCGGGAGCGTGCCCGTGACCCAGTCGATGATCTTCGCCTCGCCCGTGCTCGTGACGTTCAGGCTCGGGTGATCGAGGTCGATGCCCGTGTCGACGATGCCGATCGTGACCCCGCGGCCGTCCCAGGTCGGGTTGGCGGCCGTGAAGGCGGCCGAGCCTGTGTCCTGCACCGGCATGTACGGGTTCGACCGCGGGGTCGCCGCGCCCGGCGGCGGCTGCGGGGTCGGATTTACCTGTCCCGTCGGCCGCGGATCCTCGAGCGGAATGACCTCATCGAGGTCGAGCGCCTGAACGCCGCCGAGGGCGGCGACCGCCTGGACCTTGTCGGTCGCCACGCGGGCGAGCACGTAGCCGAGGCTGTCGTCCTTGTTCAAGATCGAACCGCCCTGAGCCTCGACACCCTTGACGACGTCGCGGTTCGCGCCGCCTTTCGCGGCGATGATCAGGATGACACTGTCCTTCCCGCTCGCCGTTGCCTGCGCGAGCAGCTCGCGGTCGTGCTTCGAGAGCCCTCCGCCGCCGTTCGCGCTGCTGACGGCGAACGCCGCCGCTCCTGTGAGCGCGGCCACCGTCACCGCAGCAAGAGTCAGCGCACCGAAAGCGCGCGTCGTGACACGTCTCATGAAGTTTCTCCCCTCTCCGTTGAGAGCCGCCACAGCCGGCTCAAGCGACGGGGATCGTAGTAGGCATCCTCTCGCGCTGCAAGCGGCACCCTGTACCGGCGCGCCTGGAGAAACAGCGAGGGGCCGGCGATGCCGGCCCCTCGCGTCGATCGATCCGGTCAGGCTTCTACTTGAAGTCCACCGGGATCGTCTGTGCCTCTCCACCGTTCTTGCTCTTGTTGTCCACGGTGGTGATCATCAGACCGAGCGCGGGCGTGAGTGCCCACTCGGCTGCGTTGACGGAGATCGTCTCCTGAGCGGTACCGCCCGGAGCGACCGTCTGGAACCCACCGGTCGAGATGGCGGGCGCCCAGGCGTTGTACTTCGCCGAGCCCTCGACCTCGTCCGGGGGATTGGTCTCCGTTCACGTCGAACGAGATCGCGTGGTACGTGAAGCGCGGGTTCGCCGCGTTCAGGCACGGCTCGCCTTGCACGACAGAGCTGCGACGAGAGGACGAAGATGTTCGCCGCCGCGCTGTCCGTCGGCGCCTGCGCGAAGAAGTTGATGCTCGCGCCTGCGCTTCTGGTGCTGAAGACGAACGAGCCCATCCGGCCGTTGAACGTGCCGGTCTGGACCGCCCCCTGGTCGACGCCGATGACGATGTAGTCGTCGATGCCGTCGTTGTTCACGTCGACGTAGATGTCGTACTCGTTCGTCGACGCGTTCGACCAGCGGTCGTACGTGTTCACCGAGAACCCGATGAACTGGTTCGTCGCGTTGAACGGGAACGACTGCACGCCGATCGCCCGGACGTCGTTGACCGCCTTACCGGCCTCCTTGCCGTCCGAGAGACCCCACGCGTAGAAGTCCGCGTCTCCCGCGATCACACCGTCTTCGTTGGTGACGTTCGCTGTCGTCGTCGGGTTCGACGGCTTCAGCTTGCTCCCCAGCTTCGTCTTGATGTCCGAGAGGGCACGCGGGACGAAGTAGTACGGGACGCGGGCCTTGATGCCGCTGTTGAGCTCCGAGCCGTTGCCGGCGTCACCTCGATCAGCCCGGCGACCTCGTTGAACGAGAGGCCGGCACCGTTCGAGACACCCGCCGTGGCGGCAGGCACGTTCAGCGTGACGTCGACGAAGTGGTCGCTCGCACCGGCGACGACGAAGGACGGCTCGTCGAATGCTGATCGAGTGAGGAGACCCGCTCGGCAGCGCCGCGGAGATGTTGAACGTCCCCGCGTGCGGCGACGAGGTTCTCGACCCTCATCGTCAGCGTCTTCGAGTAGTCCTCCTTGAGCTCGGCGTAGCCGAAGTTGAGCGAGACGCCCAGGCCCTTGTTGCGGAACGCGACCAGCCTGCGTCTTCGTCGACAGCGCGGGCTGCACGAGCCCGGATCCGCCACGGCTCGTCCGGTAACCGAGCACGCCTGCCGGATCAGCGGTGTTGATGATCGCGGCCTTCCACTCCCGGACCTTCCACCTGCAGCGCTTGCTCGACTTCCGCGGATGGGCCTGCTTGGTCAGCGCCGCGACGCCGGCGGCGTGCGGAGACGCCATCGACGTACCGGAGATCGTCGCCGCACCGTTGCCGGTGCCGTTGCCGGTGGAGACGATGCTCACGCCCGGAGCCGTGATGTCCGGCTTCAGGCCGCTGTCACCAGTCCGCGGGCCGCCGGACGAGAAGTCCGCGAAGCCCTTGAAGTTGGTGTTCGCGAGCAGCTTGGCAACGATAGCTCGCCGTTCGCCCCGTTCGACGCGCGGAGCTTGCCGCCGTCGGACGTGGGCGTCGTCGGGAGGCCCTTGACCCCGAGGAACGGGATCGTGACGTCGTAGACGGCTCGCCCGTGTCCGGGTTGCCGGTGATCTTGCCCTCGAACGGCGGGCAGGGTCGTGGCGTTGTTGACCATGATCACGGCGATGCGCTCCGGCCTGCTGGCCGAAGACGCGCGCGCGACGCGGGCGCACGTGCCGCGGTTCACGACCGCGATCTTGCCCGCTGCGGGTGCGTAGTCGGAGACGGCGCAGCCGAGGGACTCGTCGCGGCAGTCGTCGCCGGGTTGTCGGTGATGACCGCGATCTGGCCCGTGAACGGCCCGGTGAACGGCGTAGCCGTTCGCGTTCATCGCGTCCATCGTCACACCGTTCGACAGCGTGATCGCGGCGCCCGGGAAGCTCGGTGACGAGTCGTTGGCCGCGGTCGAGAGCGCGCCGTCGGCGGTGCCTGGCGAGCCCGTGATGTACTGGTTCGGGCCGCTGTTGCCGGCCGAGGTGACGACGATGACGCCGGCCTTCGCGGCGTTCGTCGAGGCAACTGCCGACGGGTCGTCGGCGGTGCCGAACGAGGAGCCGAGCGACATGTTGATGACGTCCATGTCGTGGTCGACAGCCCACTCGATCGCGTCGACCGTGACGTCGGTCGAGCCTTCGCAACCGAAGACGCGAATGCCGTAGATGTCGGCCTTCGGAGCGACGCCCGGACCGATCGTCCACGAGTTGCCCGAGATCGTCGTCGCGTTGTACGGGCCCGTGTAGGTGCGTGCCGTTCGCGAGCACGCCCGAGCCTGCGGCGGTGCCGGCGACGTGCGAGCCGTGCCCGTTGCAGTCGAGCGGGTTCGGGTCCGGATGCGGAACCGGCTGGTAGGCCGGGTCGGTCCGGTCGGCGTTGTAGTCGTCGCCGACGAGGTCGATGCCGCCCTTGACGCGCGGCGCGGCAGGACCGAACAGCGCAGCGTTGGCCGGAAGCGTGTCCGTGGCGTTGGCTGCGTTGTAGGCGGCAATCGTGCCGGGGCCGCCGAAGTTCGCGTGCGTGTAGTCGATGCCGGTGTCGATCACGGCGATCTTGATCTTCTCGCCGTGCAAGCCGTTGACGCCGTCCCAGACTGCGGGAGCACCGATCAAGCTGACGCCCCTCACGTTGTCGGGCTGCACCACCGCGAGCGGCCGCACCGCGACGACGTTCGCAACCTGCGCGACCTCGTCGGTCTTGTTGCGGTTGATGCGGACCTTGAGGCCGTTGTACGCAGCCTGGTAGTCGGCCACGACGGTGCCGCCCAGCTGCTCGACGGCCTTCTCGACGCCCGCCTGCGTGACCTTGAGCTTGGCCTCGATCGAGGCCTTCTCAGCGTCGCTCAGCTCGCGGTTCGCGTTGCCCTCGACAAGTGCCGACGGGTCGCCCGCTACCTGAACCATCACTGTGGTGGTGTCGTTGCGCAGGCCAAGCGGTGTCCATTCCGCCTTGACCAGCCCTTCCGTGTCAGCAGCCTGAGGCGTGCGGGCGGCCGATCCGCCGGCCGCGACCATCATCGCCAGCACTGACAGGACGAGCAAAGCGCCGAGAGCGCGAGGCGCGCCCCACGTGGTAATTCGCATATATGTCTCTCCCCTAGAGATTCACTGGCCGCCCGAGGGACGGCCCTGCCCAAGCTGACGGATCGTAGTAGCTCTCGTACGCGACCACAAGTGGGATCGCAAACACTGTTGGCACGACTCGCGACCGTGCTTGGGGGAGCCGTAGCTCCCCCAAGGCATGCGTCTAGCCGTGGATCGAGACGAGGAGCGGGATGATCAGGATCGCGACGATGTTCGCGATCTTGATCATCGGGTTGATCGCCGGGCCCGCGGTGTCCTTGTACGGGTCGCCGACGGTGTCGCCGGTGACCGAGGCAGCGTGCGCCTCGGAGCCCTTGCCGCCGTACAGGCCGTCCTCGATCAGCTTCTTCGCGTTGTCCCAGGCGCCTCCGCCCGAGGTCATCGAGATCGCCAGGAACAGACCGGTGACGATCGTGCCGATCAGCAGGCCTCCGAGCATCTCCGGCGCTGATGATCCCGACCGCGATCGGAATCGCCACCGGAATCAACGCCGGCAGCATCATCTTGTTGATCGCCGACTTGGCGACGATGTCGACGGCCCGGCTGTAGTCGGGCCGCTGCGTCCCCTCCATGATCCCCGGCATCTCCTTGAACTGCCGGCGCACCTCGAGCACGACCTCGCCGCCGACGCGGCCGACCGCCGTCATCGCGAGCGCCGCGAAGAGGAAGGGCATCATCCCGCCGATGAAGAGGCCGGCGATCACGTACGGGTCGCCGAGGGCGAACGTCGATTTCAGTTGAGCCTCGTCCAGCCCGCGCGTGTACTCGTCGAAGAGCACGAGGGCGGCCAGCCCGGCCGAGCCGATCGCGTAGCCCTTCGTGACCGCCTTCGTCGTGTTTCCGACGGCGTCGAGCGGGTCCGTGATCGCGCGCACGGACTCGTCCAGGCCGGCCATCTCGGCGATCCCGCCGGCGTTGTCCGTCACCGGCCCGAACGCATCGAGCGCGACGATCAGTCCGCACATCGAGAGCTGCGCCATGACGGCGACGCCGATCCCGTAGAGGCCGGCGATCTCGTAGGCGGCGATGATTCCGGCCGCGATCACGAGCACCGGGGCCGCGGTGGCACGCATCCCGACGGCCAGGCCCTCGATGATGTTCGTGGCGTGGCCCGTCTGTGACGCCTTGGCGATCGACTTGACGGGATTCCAGCGCGAGCCGGTGTAGAACTCGGTGATCGCGACCAGCAGGAAGGTGATCGCGAGGCCGACGAGCGCCGAGCCGTAGAGCTCGCCGAAGCTGAAACGGCCGTCGTCGAACGCCATCGTGACGGGGATGAAGCCGATCGCCGAGAGCACCGTGGCGACGATGACGCTCTTGTAGAGCGCGTTGATGATCGAGCCGCTCTTGCCGATCCGGGCGAAGAAGATCCCGATCACGGAGGCGAGGATCGAGACGCCGCCGAGCGCCAGCGGGTAGACCGGCAGGTTCCCGAGCGGGAACGCCGTCCCGAGCAGCATCACGGCGACCGCGGTGACCGCGTACGTCTCGAACAGGTCGGCGGCCATGCCGGCGCAGTCGCCGACGTTGTCGCCCACGTTGTCGGCGATCACGGCCGGGTTGCGCGGGTCGTCCTCGGGGATCCCGGCTTCGATCTTGCCGACGAGGTCGGCGCCGACATCGGCCGCCTTCGTGAAGATGCCGCCGCCGAGACGGGCGAAGACGGAGATCAACGAGCCGCCGAAGGCCAGGCCGATCAGGTCGTCGATCGCCGAGTCCTGGCTAGTTGTCCAGCACGATCGTGAGGAAGCCGTAGTACCCGGCGACCCCGAGCAGGCCGAGGCCGACGACGAGGAGACCGGCGACAGAGCCGGCGCGGAAGGCGACGTTGAACGCGGGACGCAGTCCCGACTTCGCGGCCTCCGCGGTGCGGACGTTCGAGCGGACGGCGACGTTCATGCCGATGAAACCCGCTGCGGCCGAGAGAATCGCGCCGATCGCGAACCCGATCGCCGTTCCCCAGCCGAGCTTGTTGTAGAAGCCGAGCAGCAGGAACGGGACGATGGCGACCGCCGCGATCGTCGTGTACTGCCGGCGCAGGTAGGCGGCCGCGCCCTCCTGCACCGCGCGCGAGATCTCCTGCATCCGCTCGCTCCCCGCCGGCTGCTTCAGCAGCCACCAGGTGAAGTAGAGCCCGAATCCGACCGCGACACCCGCGCAGATCAGCGCGAAGGCAACCGCGTGGTCATTGAAAAAATCCATCAACCCTCCGTTTGATACCCCGTCACAAAGTGAACGCCGAGGTGACTCGGCGCGGCGGATTATGTATCACAAGCGGCGGCCGTGCCCGGTTTCACGGGGCGGGTGCGACAGCAGTGGCGTAGGCCAGTTGCAGGTTCGTCGTCACCTGCTCGAAGTCGCGGACGAGGTCGGCGGGCACCGAGCCGGCGAGCACGGGCACGAGTGCGCGCAGGGCATCGATCGCGAGCCGCGCCTGCTCGAGATCGCGATGCTCCTCGGACAGCCGGTGATACGCGAGCGACGAGACCGTCGACAGCGTCTGCACGAGCAGGTCGGAGACCTTGAGCTGCTGGAGCGCCTGGAGCAGCGCCTCCTCGCTGATCTGCTCTTCGTCAGCCACGGACCGGGACCCCGACGACCTGCTCGGCGTAGATCTCCTCGAGCGATGCGCCCTCTTCGAAGCGGGCGATCTGCCGCTCGGCGGCATTCTTCTCGGGCAGTGCGAGGTAGGAAGCGGCGCCGATCTCGTCCCCGACCGGCGCCGATCCACTCGAGCAGCCGCTCGAGCCGCGCGCGCGTCGGCAGAACGTCGCCGCGCTGAAGGTCGAGGAAGTCACCTGAGAGACCCCAGCGGATCGCACGCCACATGTTCTCCTCGATCAGCCGGTGGGGCTGATCGGCGAGCGGCTCTCCCTCGTCGATGGCCCGCGCGATCCGCGCGGCGAGGGCGGTGATGAACGCAGCCAGCGCCTGGGACTCCGCCAGATCCGGCTGTCCGTCGGCGATCCGGACCTCGACGGTTGGGAACGCAAGGTGCGGCCTGACGCTCCACCACATCTGCGTGTGCTCGGTGACAGAGCCCGTCTCGTAGAGAAAGCGAACGTAGTCCTCGTACTGCTGCCACGACGAGAACGCATCCGGCACGCCGCAGCGCGGGAAGAAGCGAGTGAAGATCTGCGTGCGGGCGGAGTGGAGGCCCGTGTTCACGTTCTCGTGGAACGGGGAGCTCGCGGACAGCGCGAGGATCTCCGGCAGCAGGTTCCGCAGCCCGTTCGTGACCGCGATCGCCCGGTCTGCGCCTTGGATTCCGACGTGGACGTGCAGGCCGAAGGAGTTGTTGCGCCAGACGACGTACCGGAGCAGCTCGTCGTTGCGCCGGTAGTGCGGCGTGTCGATGATCCGCTGCTCCTGCCACGGTGACCAGGGATGCGTGCCGGTCGCGCCGAGTGCGATTCCGAGCGGATCGACGACGGCTAGCAGCTGCGCCCGGCGCTCCGCCATCGCCGCGGGGATGTCGGCGAACGTCTGACAGCGCCCGGTCTTGACCTCGACCTCCGACGCGATCAGCTCTCCGACCACGTGCGGTTCGAGCGGCGTCCCCTTCGAAGCGGCCTGAACCTCCTCGAAGCGGTTGACGAGGCCCAGCGTCGCGGGGTCGAGGAGCGCGAACTCCTCCTCCACCGCGACGGTGAAGTCGGTGCCGGTTTCGAACCCCTCGCGCGACGCAGCGAGAAGCTCCTCGTAGCCGACCGTTTGCTCGTCACCCATGCGCGGAGGGTAAAGGATCGACGAACGGTTCCAGCAACCGGCGCGCGACGCCGGCCCAGCTCCAGCGCGTGACGGTCGCGTTCCGGGCCGCCGCGCGCACCGCGCTCCGATCGGGCTCCGTCGAGCGCCAGCAGCTCCTCCAGCTTGCTGCGCGAGATCCGCCGCGTCGCCCGTGGCGAAGCTCGCGAGGTGCCGCAGGTGCGGCGGATACTCCTGCTCCAGACCCTCTGCGATCTCAGCCAGCCCGGAGTGGCGTGCGACGAGGGGCGGGGATCCGGCGGCGGCCGCCTCGGCGGCGACCATGCCGAAGGCCTCCGGGAAGATCGAGGGGACGACCGTTGCGTCCGCGAGCGCCAGCAGGTGCACCAGGTGCCGGTGCTCGAACGGGCCGGTGAAGAGCGTGTTCGGGCCTGCGAGCTGCTCGAGCTCCTCGCGGTAGTCGCCGAAGCCGACGATCACCGCACGGGCATCGAGCTCGCGGAGTGCCTCCAGCAGCACGTGGACGCCCTTGTTGTAGAGGAGCTTTCCGAAGTAGACGACCGTCGGGCGATCGCCCGCGAGAAACTCGGCGAGGCGTTCGGCGTTGTTCTCGTCGGGTAGGCGCTCGCTCGCGTTCCCGGGGTTCGCCGCGTCGCGCCGCGCTTCCTCGAGCAGCCCGGCGAGCGCCTCGTCGCGGGGCCGAGGGCGCCAATCGTCGATGTCGACGCCGGGCGGCACCTCGTGCACGCGATCGACGTGACCGACGACGTCTTCGAGCACCTCGCGGATGTGTGCGGAGCCGACGAAGACGGCCTCCGCCCGTTCGAGCGTCTCTCTCCCCCAGGCCGACAGCGCCGCATTCCCCCGCATCGAGTACTCGAGCTCCGAGCCGTGAGCCTTGACGCCGAAGCGCGCACCCGTCGCCGCACCCACCGGCCCGCCGAGGAGCACGTGATTGGCGAAGACGAGATCGGCCGGCAGCAGCTCGCGCACCGCCGCCGCATTCCGCTCGACCCAGTCGTCGAGCTCGGCGCGAGAACACTCCTGGACGAGCTTCACCTCGTAACCCTCGTAGCGGTCGAGCACGAAGACCGGCAGGAGCCCGCCGACGTCGGGCCGCACGGACTGCGCCCCGCCGAGGTCGTAGCGTTCGGGGTGCGGCTCCTGGCTGAGCACGGTGACGTCGTGGCCGGCGCGCGTCCACTCTCGCGCGAGTGCGCGCGTGTAGACGTTCGAGCCCGTGCCTCCCAGCAGATATCCGTGCCAAAGCAGGATCCTCATCCGGCCCGATCTCTCGATTGAGGGAGCACGATCGGCTCCATCCTGCCGATAGATCGGGAACGTCCGGTTGCGGTACCCGACCCAGGAGCTTCCATGTCCTCTTTCAAGTCCCTCATCTTGGTCCTTCACCTCGTGCTCGCGCTCGCACTCGCCGGCGTGGCCGCGGGCTCGTCACCGAATCCTGCCGACCCACCCGCTGCCTGCGACATCGAGGACGCGGACTGCGTGGTCGAGGACGACGGGGATCTCGAGGACTTCGACGACGAAGGCGTCGAGGACGAGGGCTACGTCGACGACGAGGGCTACGGCGACGACGAGGAGCTCGGCGACGAGGACGTTGCCGGCGACGACGACTTCGTCGACTTCGGCGACGAGGACGGCGACGGCGATCCGAGCGCGACGGACGAGGACGATGACGACGACGGCGTTGCGGATGCCAAGGACTTCGACCGCGACAACGACGGCGTTGTCGACTCGCGCGACGGCGACGACGACGGCGACGGCATCGCAGACGCCACGGACTACGACGACGACAACGACGCGATCGCCGACCGCAGCGACTTCGACGACGACAACGACGATGTCGGCGACCGCTCCGACCCGGACAACGACAACGACGGTGTCGCAGACCTCCGCGACTCCGACGACGACAACGACTCGGTGCCGGACCTCAAGGATCTCGACTTCGACAACGACGGCTCACCCGCCGCCCGGGACAAGGACGACGACGGCGACGGCATTGCAGACGCCAGGGACCTGGACGACGACAACGACGGCCTCGCCGACGGCCCCGATGCCGACGACGACAACGATGGCGTCTCGGACAAGCAGGAAGCCAAGGCGAAGGCGAAGCACAGCGCCGAAGAAGCTCGTCAAGAAACACCACCACTGACCGGGGCGGACACGCCGGGGTCTGACCCCGGACATGTCTCGCAGGGACTAGGTCAGGTGGAAATACAGGGCGTAGAGGAGCTCGACGGCCGGGTTCGAGGCGTGCACGGCCACATCGCTCGGGACGTCGAGAAGCGCTTCGGAGTAGTTGAAGACGATCTTGACGCCGGCGTCGATCAGGTCGTCCGCGGCCTGCTGGGCGTTCTCGGCGGGCACGGCGAGCACGCCGACGATGATGTTGTTCTCCCGGACCGCCTCGCGCAGCTTGCCGTAGGGCTGAACCGTGAGCCCCCCGATGCCACCGACCGAGTGGCCGGCCTTGTCGGGATCCGTGTCGAGAACGACGGCGATGTTGATCCCGTGCTCGGCGAAGATCGGCGAGCTGGCGATCGCCTGGCCGAGCCGGCCCGCGCCGACGAGCGCGATGTTGTGCTGCCCCTGCGTGCGCAGGATCTTGCGGATCTCGCCGAGCAGCGAGTCGATGTTGTAGCCGACGCCGCGCTTGCCGAACTTGCCGAAGGCCGAGAGGTCGCGGCGGATCTGGGTGGCGTTGATGTTCGTGTAGTCCGAGATCTCCTGAGAGGAAATCCGGTCCTTGCCCATCTTCTTGGCCTGCGTCAGAACCTGCAGGTAGCGGGAGAGACGCGCAGCAACACCCACCGTCAACCGATCAGCCAACGTGCAACCTTCCTTCGGTTTGTAACAACAGCGCACATTGTGCCGACGACGCCTGTGCAGGGCGTCGGGAACCGTCAGCAGGCCTTCAACCGCCGCCGTAGCGCTTCCGGCTGGACGAAAAAGGTGAAGGCGCGCTCGCCGTCGATCTCCACGACGGGGATCGACGTGCGGTACGCAGCCTCGAGCTCTGGATCCCCGTCGATGTCAACGCGTTCGAAGTCGCCCGCGCACACCTGGGCCACCACCTCGAGCGCGCGTTCGCAGAGATGACAACCCTCGGCGCTGTAGACGACGACTCTAGGGATAGAGCCCACGCGTGATGGTCGCCTCGGCGACGCGCCGCACGGCGAGGCCGTAGGCGGCTGTGCGCATGCTCGTCTTGTGAGCGGCCATGGCCTCCGACGTCTCACGGAACGCCCGGGTGACGATGTCGTTCAGGCGGGCATTCACCTGCTCTTCCTTCCAGAAGTACTCCTGCAGGCCCTGCACCCACTCGAAGTAGGAGACGACCACCCCGCCGGCATTCGCGAGCACGTCCGGGAGGACGAGCACACCGCGGTCGTCGAGGATCTCGTCCGCGGCCGGAGTCACCGGCCCGTTCGCTCCCTCGCAGATGATCCGAGCCTTCACCTCGGCTGCGTTCTCCGCATGGATCACCTGCTCGAGCGCACAGGGCGCGAGCACGTCGCACTCGAGCGCCAGCAGCTCGTCGTTCGTGATCGCGTCCGCGCCGGCAAAGCCCGCCAGCGTTCCGTGCTCCGCCTTGTGCGCGAGCACCAACGGCATCTCGAGCCCCTTCGGCGCGTGGATCCCGCCGCTCGAGTCGGAGACCGCGACCACGATCGCCCCCTCCTCCGCGAGCATCCGAGCGAGATGGCGCCCGACGTTGCCGAACCCCTGCACGGCGACGCGAAGCCCCTCGAGCCCCTTGTTCTCCTCCTCGAGCGCGTCGGTGATCACGTAGAGCGAGCCGCGCGCCGTCGCCTCTTCGCGTCCGAGCGAACCACCGATCGAGAGCGGCTTGCCCGTGACGACGCCGAGCACCGAGTGCCCCTTGTTCATCGAGTACGTGTCGAAGATCCAGGCCATCACGCTCGCGTCGGTGCCGACGTCGGGTGCCGGAATGTCCTTCTCCGGTCCGATCTCGTTGATGATCTCGCTCGTAAAGCGACGGGTCATCCCCTCGAGCTCCCGCCGCGAAAGCCGCTTCGGATCGCAGATCACGCCACCCTTGGCGCCTCCGAACGGGAGACCCATCAGCGCGCACTTCCAGGTCATCCACATCGCGAGCGCCTTGACCTCGTCGAGCGTGACGTCCGGGTGGTAGCGAATCCCGCCCTTGGAAGGGCCGCGGGCGATGTTGTGCGTGACTCGATAGCCCTCGTAGACGGTCACCGTGCCGTCGTCCATCGTCACCGGGATCGAGACCTCGACCGACTTCTTGCAGCGCTCGAGGACGTTGATCAGATTCGGGTCGATTCCGAACGTCTTCCCCACGTTCCGCAGCTGCTGGCACGCGAGCTCGTACGGGTTCTCGCGCAGGTGGGTTGGCGCCTCGGCCGTCGTCATGCGGGCGGGAGTCTACCCCGGTGCGAGCTACTTGATCCGGAAGCCGACGCTCTTCGCTTCGGCCGGACCGTCCGGGGGCCGTCCGACCACGCGCAGGCGGTACAGGCCGCGAGCGAGCGGGCCGCCGCGAGGCCCGCGGCCGGTGATTCCGAAGGCGTACCGACCCGGCAGCACGTCGCGCAGGCGGGCGAGCAGGCCGATCCGCTCGCCGCTTCGCCAGAGCTCGACGTCCAGCTGCGACAGCGGGCGCACCTGGCGGCGTCCGCCACGGTCCTGGACCTGGCCTGCCTGGACGGTGAGGACGGCGGGCGCGCGGTCGGACGCACGGAAGCTCTTGTCTGAAAGCGTGAGCGCGCCGATCAGCGCCGAGCCCTTCGCGGGGAGAGTCACCGCCCACGGCACGAAGATCAGGCCGCCGCCCGAGACGTTGAGCCGTGTCCGCCCCGCCACTGCGCCGAGCCTGCGCGGGACGAAGGACACGCGCGCCGTGAGCGTCACGAAGCTCTGCGCACCTGGAGGAAGGCGGAGTCGCGTCGGCTTCGCGACGACCGAGACCCCGGCGATCCCCTCGACAGCGGCCGCCACCTCGACCGTGACTCGCCTGGTGGAGACGTTTCGGACGGTGACCCGGCGAACGGCCTTCCAGCCCGGCTTGTCTGCAGTGCCGAAGCTGACCGCCGCCGGATCCGCGATCACCTCGGCGGCACTCGCCGCCTCGGCGTCGACGACGCCCGCACCCTGCGCCGCGGTGGAGCTGAGCGGCGTCCGTGCCGCGGTGCCGACGAGAACGCCCTTCAGCGCAACCGCATCGAGCCCGGGACGGATCTGTGCGAGCACCGCAGCGGCTCCGCCGGCGAGTGCTGCCGCAGCGCTCGTGCCGCTGATCGTCCCGTACCGGGCCGTCTGGTCTGTCGTTCCTCCCCGGATCGGCGGTCACCAGCTCGACGCCGGCAATCGCCACCTCGGGCTTGACGCCGCCGCCGAAGGACAGTCCGTGCGAGGAGAACGGGGCAACGCGGGTGAGCCGCTCGTTCGCCCGCCAGCCGGGCGCCCCGAGCGACACCGTCACATCCAAGCCTCGGGCGAGAGCCGAGCGCACCGATGCCGCGACCGCCGGCGGCAGGCCCGACGACTGGGACGTCGAGGCGGTCGTCGAGGCCGAGTGCTCCAGCCGGCACGAGCCCGTCGACGAGAATCGCCGCTGCCCCGGCCAGCACTGCATCGCGAGCCTCGTCGGAAGGGCCGGTCGCGCGTGCGAGCAGCGCGGCGCGGCCGGCGACGAGGCTGTACCCGCGATTGTCGAAGTAGCGTGCGAGCAGAGGCCCGCGCGGTCCCGTCCCGGCGTCACGACGAGGCCTCGCCACGGTGAGCGTCAGCGTCGCGCGCGGAGTGGCCGCGCCTGCGAGCGGGAGCTCTCGATCGAGAAGCACACCGAGGCCGGAGCGCACGACCACCCGAACCGTCGCGGTCTCCCGGCGCAGGTCTGCCGCGCCAACGGTGAGCGCCGCCGGAGCTCCGCCGGGGCCGCCGATGCTGCCGTAGTCGGGGCCTGCAGGCCCTTCGTTCCCGGCCGGCGCGACGACGAGCGTGTCGAGCTCGGCGGCGCCCGCGACGGCAAGAGCCACAGGCCCGTCCGCGAATGAGGCGAACGGCTCGGTGACGCCGACGACCGCAATACGCGCGGCGTCCAGGACGTCGCCGTCGGCGTCCGGGTCGACCGCCCGCTCCAGGCCGGCGAGCAACTGGTCCGTGCGGCCGTAGACGGCGAAGCCGCCGTCGGCGCTCGGCTGCCAGCCGGCGACTCTGATCGGCAGGATCGACGCCCCGGGCGCGACACCCTGGATACCGCCCGGGCCGCCTCGACCGACGATCAGTCCCGCCATCTGCGTGCCGTGGCGCTCGAGCCGCGTCGAATCGTCGGGATGCGGCCGAGCAATGGCGCGGCCGTCCGGGTTGAGCATGTCGGCTCCGTCGAGAAGCCTGTCCCGGATGTAGGGGTGGGTGATGTCGATGCCGGTGTCGAGCAGCGCGACCGTGATCCCGCTCCCGTCGAAGCCGGGGATCCCGGCCTGCTCCGGTCGCCGCCCGGCGCCCGGCTCGAACGCCTGGCTGCGCAGCTCATTCGCCGAGAGCGAGGCGGGATAGGCCGCACGGACGGGATACACGCCCGCCACGTCACGGTCGCGCTCGAGCAGCGCGAGCGCCCTGCCGTCGATCGGGGCCGCGAAGCCGTTGAAGGTGCGCGTGTAGACGAAGTCGGGGACGAGTTGGATCCCCTCGCGCGACAGCCGCGCCGCGATTTGCTTCTGGCCTGCGAGGGCGGCCGCCGTCCAGCCGCGCATCGCCGACTCGGTTGCATGGCCGCCCGCCTTGGCCATGCGATCGGCGAGCGAAGGATTCTTGAGGACGACGATCATCCGCTGGCCGACCGCGATGGCGCTCCGTTCGCCGTCGACGAATCCGCGCCAGGCCGCCGCACCCCCTTCGACCGGGCCGACCGGCTGGGCACCCTGGCCGCCGCCTGCGGCGAGCAGCGCCACAGCGACGACAAGCGCGGCTGCAAGCCGGCGGCGGTCAGGCCCGCGATGCATATGCGTCGAGATCAAGGTAACGAGGATAGGGAAGGCTCCTGCCGTACCTGCCTGCGGACGCGATCATCGCCGCGTTGTCGGTGCACAGAGCGAGCGGCGCGAAACGGGCGTCCGGGAGCGCCGCCCGCAGTCCCGAGTTGGCGGCGACCCCGCCGACCACGGCGATCGTCTGCAGACCCACCTGCTCCGCGGCTCGACCCGTCTGCTCGACGAGCGCCCGGACGATCGCGTGCTGGTAGGACGCGGCGAGATCAGCCTTGAGCGATTCGGCCCCGTCGCCGAGATCCCGCACCTTGTACAGCAGCGCGGTCTTCAGGCCGGAGAAGGAGAAGTCGAGGCCCTCCAGTCGCGCGACCGGGAACGAGAACGCCCCCGAGTCCCCCTCTTGCGCGAGCCGGTCGATCGCCGCGCCGCCGGGGTAGCCGAGGCCGAGCAGGCGCGCCCCCTTGTCGAACGCCTCACCGGCGGCGTCGTCGATGGAGGTGCCGAGAACGCGATAGCCCGCGTGGTCGCGCACCTCGAGCAACAGCGTGTGACCGCCACTCGCCAACAGACAGAGAAACGGCGGCTCGACCGGGTCGGGACCGAGGTAGAGCGAGGCGACGTGGCCGTGGAGATGGTCGACGGGCACGAGCGGGAGGCCGCGCGCCCAGGCGAGCGCCTTCGCCGCAGAGAGTCCGACGAGCAGCGCCCCGACGAGCCCGGGCCCCTGGGTGACCGCAACGGACTCCACGTCGTCCAGACCTGCACCGGCCTCCGCGAGCGCCTCCTGCACGACCGGGGAGACGAGCTCGAGATGCCGGCGCGACGCGACTTCGGGGACGACTCCGCCATAGCGGGCGTGCAGCTCGGCCTGCGAGGCGACGACGTTCGAGCGGATCTCGCCGTCCCCGCTGACGAGCGCCGCAGCGGTCTCGTCACAGGACGTCTCGATCCCGAGAATCATCCTGCCTCGGCGTGCTCGTCGGCGACGGGGTCGCGCCACATGATCAGTGCGTCCTCACGGTTGTCCGTGTAGTAGCCGCGCCGGACGCCCCGTGTGACGAAGCCCATCCGCTCGTAGAGCTTGATCGCACCTTCGTTCGAGACCCGCACCTCGAGCGTGTAGCCGCGGCGCTCGTCGGACGCGGTCACCTCGAAGAGCCGGTCGAGGAGCGCCCGTGCGACTCCGTGGCGACGATACGGGGGCGTGACTGCGAGGTTCATGACGTGCCACGCGTCGACGTAGCGGGAGATGACGAGGTAGCCGATCAAGCGCCCCTCCCTCCGGCTCGAACGCTCCCAGGGAGAGCGAGCTCGGCTTGGCGAGCTCGCCGGCGAACATCGAGCGTGACCACGGAGTCGGGTACGACTCGCGCTCGATCTTCTCGATCGCGCTGAGATCGCGCAGCTCGAGCTTGCGGAGCTCCACGTTCACCGGGCCGCCTCGACTGCGTCCGGGAGCCGGACGTAGAGCGGCTCGACCAGCTCGACCGGCCCGAAATCGCGCGCGAGCTCCGCATGGAAGCGCGCCCGCGGCAGATGACGTTCGTCGTCGTCCGGAGGCACCTCCGCCCCACCCTGCTCGAAGACGTCGCGGTAGCGCACGGCGCCGTCGCCGACGTAGAGCGCACCGGACTCGAGCGCGAGCTCTGCGGGAGCCACAGCGCTCGGACCGGGAACGAAGACCTCGCGCCGCTTGCCGTCGATCACCGGCGTGGCGCCGGGCGCACCTGCGGCCAACGCGTCCAGCGTCGAGACTCCCGCTGCGGTCACACCGAGCGCGAGCCCGAGACCGCGCGCGGCAGCGAGCCCGATCCGGATGCCGGTGAAGCTGCCCGGCCCCGTGCCCACGGCGAGCGCATCGAGGTCGCGCGGGTGGGCGCCCGCCTGCCGGAGCAGCGCGTCGACGTCCGCGAGCAGCGTCGAGGCGCGTGACACACGTTCACCGAGGACCTCTCCGTCGTCGACGAGCGCGCTCGTGGCCCGCTCGGTCGCCGTGTCGAAGGCCAGGATCAACACCCGGCCCCTGCCTACGTCGAGGTCACGATCGCGCGTCTCATCCTCCGCAAGTCTACGTCGCGATCCGGGCGAGGAGCTCCGGCTTCGCCTCGATCCGGAGGACGCGGCTCGTCGGGGTGTCGTGCTCGAGCCGGACCGCGGCGCGAATCTCGGGCAGTCCGGCCGCACCTGCCTCGGGCCACTCGACGAAGACCACCGCGTCGTCGAAGTACGGCTCCAGGTCCGCCCACTCGGCGGCGGACACGCCTGTGAAGCGGTAGAGGTCGAGGTGCGAGACGTCCGGGTCACCCTCGTAGCGGTGGCCGACTGTGTACGTCGGGCTGGTCACGGGCGCGGTGACTCCGAGCGCGCGGCAGGCGCCGCGGACGAAGGTCGTCTTGCCGGCGCCGAGCTCGCCGGAGACGGTGACGACGTCGCCCGGGACAAGGCCCGCGGCGAGCCGTCCGGCGATCTCCTCGGTCTCGCCGGGCGAGGACGAGCGCAGCTCCATGGGAGAGCTAGAAGAGCCCGAGCTGGACGGCCGGCTCGTGCACTCGCTCCGCGACGGGCTCCGGCTCCGGCTCCGCGTCCAGTGCGAACGGGCTCTCAGCCGGGACTTGGCCCGTCCGAGCAGCTCCGGAATGCGCTGGAAGTCCTGCTCGAGCACTCCGAGCATCGAGCGCGTGTAGAGCGCGGCCGCCGGATGGTAGAGCGGGTAGAGCGTCACGTCGTTGCCGCCGAGCGTCACCTGCTGTGGGACGCCGTGCACACGGGTGATCCCCGTCGGCTTGCCGGAGAGCAGCTTCGTGGCGAAGTTGCCTAGCGTGGCAACGAGGGTGGGCCGGATCAACTCGATCTGCCGGAAGAGGTGCGACTCGCAGGCCTCGATCTCCTCCGGCTGGGGGTCGCGGTTGCCCGGCGGGCGGCACTTGAGCACGTTCGCGATGTAGACGTCCGCGCGCGTCAGCCCGATCCCGTTCAGGAGCTTCTCGAGCAGCTGGCCGGCCTGGCCGACGAAGGGCACGCCCTGCTGATCCTCGTGGTAGCCGGGCGCCTCGCCGACGAACATCAGCTCGGCGTTCGCGTCGCCGGAGCCAAAGACGACCTGCGTCCTCGTCGAAGCGAGCGGGCAGCGCGTGCAGCCGAGCGTCTCGTCCTTGTACGCGGTGAGCAGTTCGCTCATCGAGGGTGAGTCTACGCCCGTTTCGGATGGCTAGCGCGGACGCTTATCCGCAGCCGCAGCTACCGCCGCAGCAACCGCCGCCGGCGCTGCTTCCGAACTTCGGCTGCGACGAGACGCCGGCGACCGCGAAGGTCGAGAACTGCTTCAGCACGTTGCCGGCACCGCACTCGGGGCACGCGATCGCCTGCTCGGTGCTGCGGACGAGCTCCTCGAAGTGCGACTCGCACTCCATGCATGCGTATTCGTAGATCGGCATGCGCTCAGTCTAACCCGCGTCGAGCTCTTCCTCGGCTTCCTCACCGTGCTCGACGATGTCACCCGGCTGGAAGAGGACGCGCTTCAAGACGGCCGCCCACTCGGGCTTGCGGCGGCCGAGGAATTCGAGGTTCATCGCGAAGTGCTTGAACTCCTCGCCCTGTGCGTTCTCCATGATCGCCCGGGCATCGGGGTCGCGCTCGACGTCGAGTCGCTGCTCGTACCAGCCGATCGCCTCCGCCTCCTCGATCAACGAGGCGCAGATGCGGGCGAACGTGCGAACCTCCTCCGAGAGCTCGTCGGGCGGTTCGTGGTACTGGTCGAACGGCACGATCGGCACTCTATTACCCATGCCCTGGAGCGCGACGATCCTGGAGGGCGAGCTCGTGCGGCTCGAGCCGATGACGGCCGCGCACGAGGAGGGGCTCTGGGAGGCGTCGCGCGACCCCGAGACCTGGCGGTGGCTCTCGGTCTTCCAGCCGCAAACCCGGGAGGAGATGCACGACTACGTCGAGATCGCGCTCGCGAACCAGGCGGCGGGAACGGAGATGCCGTTCACGACGATCCGGCAGGACGACGGCCGCGTGCTCGGGAGCACCCGTTACCTCGCGCTCCGGCCGGAGCACCGCAGCATCGAGATCGGCTGGACGTGGCTGACTCCCGAGGCCTGGGGGACCGGCGTCAACATCGAGGCCAAGCTGCTGATGCTGGGCGATGCCTTCGAGCGGCTCGGCTGTCTGCGGGTGGAGCTGAAGACCGACGCCCGCAACGAGCGCTCGCGCGGCGCGATGGCCGCGCTGCCCGCGCAGTTCGAGGGCGTGCACCGCAAGCAGATGCTGGTTCTGGACGGACGCCGGCGCGACTCGGCCTGGTACAGCGTCATCGACGACGAATGGCCCGCGGTCCGGGCGAACCTCCTACGCAGACTCGGGCGGGGCCAGTAGAAACTCCCGCACGATCTCGATCGCCTCGGGGTGGTCGCGGAAGACGCCGTATCCCGTATCGGCGAAGTGCTCGTAGCGGACGAGCGCGGGCGGGAGCGCCTCCACCAGCTCCTCGACTCCGCTGATCGTCGTCGACGGATCGTCGTCACCCGCCAGCACCAGCGTTGGGCACCGGATCCCCGCCGCCTGCTCCCGCACGTCGAAGCTCCGAGCCTCCGTGCGGTCCCAGTGAGCGGTCAACGCGATGTTCATCTCCATCCGCGCAACGGTGTCCGGAGAGATCGGCTTGCGGGTGTAGAACGGCACGCATACCCGCAGGAACTCGGCGAAGCGCGCTTCGGTCGGGTCGGCAAAGTAACGCGCGGCAACCTCTCCCGCCTCCGGCCCTGCGAGCCGGTCGAACTCGGCGATCGAGCGCGTATGCACGTAGCGCGCGACGGTGCTCACGAGGACGAGCCTCTCGACCCGGTCCGGATACCGCGTGGCGTGGGCAATTGCGATCACACCGCCCGTGGACGTCCCGAGCAGCACCGGCCGGTCGATCTCCAGCGCGTCGAAGAAGGCTTCGAGGTCGTCGACCCAGGTGTCGACCGTCCAGTGCTCGGGCGAGCTCCAGTCGCTCCGGCCTGTCCCGCGGAGGTCGAGATAGACGACCTGGGCGACGTCGGTGAGCGCAGGACCGATGTGTTCCTTGTAGAGCGAGTGATCGGCGCCCGGCCCGGTATGGATCAGCACGACCGTCGGCCGGTCGCGCATCCACGGCCCGTCCGGCGTGACCTTGGCGCCGTCGACGTCGAAGAAGAGATCGACCCCCCGGACGGCAACCTTCATGGCTCGTTCGCTCCCGCTTGGAGGTCGTCGAGGAACAGCCGGAGCTCTTCGTACGCCTCCGGCGCGTCGCGGAAGGCCGAGTGGCGTGCGCCCGGGAAGCTCCGGAAGCGGGTCGGCCCGGCGAGCAGATCGGCCGCCTCCCGCACGAGCTCGAGCGGCGCCCACGCGTCATCCTCCCCGGCCAGCACGAGCGCCGGCGTCTCGATCGCGCCGAGCTCGCCGCGCAGGTCGACCACCTTGGCCTCGCCGGCCATCCAGCGCATCAGCACCTCGGGGTTCCAGTCGGCCCGGGCGATCACGTCGCTCGTGAACGCGTAGGTCGAGAGCAGCGGGAAGCACACCCGGAGGAAGTCCGCGAAGGCTTGCTCGTCCATCTCGTCGTAGTAGCGCTCCGCGACCGCGCGCGCCTCAGCACCACCGAGCCGCTCGTAGACCGCGATCGAGCGCTCGGGCACGAGCCGCGCGACTGGCGCTGCGAGGACGAGCGCGGCGGGATGGGACGGGTGGCGGGCGGCGTACTGAAGCGCGACGAGGGAGCCGAACCCGATGCCGAGGACGACAGGGCGCTCGATCCGAAGCGCAGCGCACAGGTCGCGCACGTCGTCCGCCCAGCGCTCGAGCCGGTGCTCCTCGGGCGGGCCCGCGTCGCTGCGGCCAGCGCCGCGCATGTCGAGGTAGACGACCTGCGTCCCCGCTGCGAGCCAGGGGCCGATCTGCACCTTGAAGAGGCCGTGGTCGAACCCGGGCCCCGGATGGAGTAGGAGCACGGTCGGACGCTCCCGCATCCAAGGTCCGTCGGGAACGAGCTTCGCGCCATCGACGTCGAAGAACAGGCGCACATCGCCTACCTGCACACGCATGGAGCTACACTACTTTTGCCCGGTATCCGGCAACGGAACTGGAGCCAACCAGATGATCGAGAGAGCACACGTGATCGGCGCCGGACGCGCCGGGTCGGCGATCGCCGCGCGGCTGCGCGAGCGCGGGCTCGAGCTGTCCGAAGACCATCCGGAGCTCGTGCTGCTCTGCGTGCCGGACCGGGCAATCGCCGAGGTCGCAGCCGCGACCGTCTCCAGGGGCCGTGGGTCGCGCATGTCAGCGGCGCCACCCCGCTTGCCGCACTCGACCCGCACGTGCGCCGCTTCAGCGTGCACCCACTCCAGACCTTCACACGCGCGCGAGGCGCCGAGCAGCTCGACGGCGCATTCGCCGCGGTCAGCGCCGAGACGGACGAGGCGCGCGAGGTCGCGCTGTGGCTCGCGCGGACACTCGGGCTCGAGCCGTTCACGCTCGCCGACTCGAAGCGGGTGGCCTATCACGCCGGCGCAGCGATCGCCTCGAGCTATCTGGTCACGTTGCGCCGTGCCGCCGGCTCGCTCCTGGAGGCCGCGGGTGCCCCGCCCGAGGCGCTCGACCCGCTGATGCGACGCACGATCGAGAACGACTTCGAGCTGACCGGGCCGATCGCCCGCGGCGACTGGGCGACCGTCGACGCACACGTCGCCGCGATCCAGGCCGAGCGGCCGGAGCTCGAGGCGATGTACGTGACCATGGCGGAGACGACGAAGGCGCTTCTGTGAGGACGCTGCGCACCATCGACGAAGCACGGCAGGAGCTACAGGCGTTCCGGAGCGGCCGGATCGGCCTCGTCCCGACGATGGGCGCGCTCCACGCCGGTCATCGGGCGCTGATCGACGCCGCGCGGGCGGAGTGCGACACCGTCGTCGTCAGCCTCTTCGTCAACCCGGCTCAGTTCGACGAGGCCGCCGACCTCGCCTCGTATCCCCGCGACGGGGAACGCGACGTCGCGCTGGCAGCCGACGCCGGAGCCGACATCCTCTTCGCGCCGGAGCCCGCCGAGATCTACCCCGCCGGCTTTCAGACCTGGGTCGACGTCGAGCAGCTCTCGCGCGGCCTCGAGGGCGCGTACCGGCCCGGACACTTCCGGGGCGTGGCCACCGTCTGCCTGAAGCTCTTCAACATCGTCCGGCCCCAGTTCGCCTACTTCGGGCAGAAGGACGCGCAGCAGATCGCGGTCGTTCGCCGCATGGTTCGCGACCTCGACCTCGACTTGACGGTGAGGTCGATCCCGACCGTGCGCGATCCCGACGGACTCGCCATCTCGTCGCGGAACGTCCTCCTCTCAGAGGCCGAGCGTACGGCTGCGCTGGCTCTTCCCCGCGCCCTCGAGACACGCGACCCCGCCGCCGCCCGCGCCGCACTCGACGGGCTCGACGTGGACTACGTCGAGGTCGCCGACTTCGACCCCCCGGTCCTGGCCGCCGCAGTGCGCGTCGGCTCGACCCGATTGATCGACAACGTGATCCTGAACGAGGAGGAACGATGACCACTCGCCCACGCAAGCCCGCACCCGGCACGCCGGCACCGGGAAAGCTCGCTCTGACGGAGCTCGCAGAGCTGAAGGCGCGCCGACAGCCGATCGCCATGGTGACCGCGTACGACGCCCCGTCGGGACGGCTCGCGGACGCTGCCGGCGCCGACGTGATCCTCGTCGGGGACTCCGCCGCGATGACGGTGCTCGGACACGACTCCACGGTCCCGGCGACGATGGACGAGATGATCGTCCTCACGCGGGCGACCAACCGCGGCGCACGCCGGCCGCTCGTCGTCGCAGACATGCCGTTCGGGTCGTTCCAGGTCTCCGACGAGGATGCACTCAACAACGCGATCCGCTTCGTCAAGGAGGCGGGCGCCGACGCGGTCAAGCTCGAGGGCGGCGGGCAAACCCTCTCCCGCGTGCAGAAGATCGTCGGCGCCGGCATCCCGGTGATGGGGCACCTCGGCCTGACCCCGCAGTCGGCGACGATGCTCGGCGGCTTCAAGGCTCAGGGCCGGACCGCCGAGAAGGCAGTGCAGCTGTTCGAGGACGCACTCGCCCTCGAGGCTGCGGGCTGCTTCGCGATCGTGCTCGAGGCAGTGCCCGCGCCCGTTGCGGCGCGGATCACCGAGGCGCTGACCGTGCCGACGATCGGGATCGGCGCAGGCGTCCACTGCGACGGGCAGGTCCTCGTCTGGCACGACCTGCTCGGGCTGTACGAGGGCCACGCGCCGCGCTTCGTCAAGCAGTACGCGGACCTCTCAGCGGTGATCAAGACCGCCGTCGGCACCTACGTGGACGAGGTTCGCGAACGCCGCTTCCCCGAGGAGCAGCACACGTACGCGATGCCGGCCGACGAGCTCGAGCTCTTCGAGGAAGCCCTAGAAGACCGAGCGGAGGCTCGCGAACGCCGCTAGGAAGAGGGCAACGAGCCCGAGCGCGGCGAGGGAGCGCGACCAGGTCCAGCCGTGCACGGCCCGGACGCCGACGAGAAGCAGCACGGCTGCCCAGGCGGCGAAGCCCAGCTCGAGCAGGTCGAAGAAACGCGCCCCCGCCCCGTGGTCGGAGCCGCCGCGACGGAAGACGTCGCTGCCGTAGAACGCGAGCTGGAGCGGCCAGACGAGCACCAGGGAGAGCGCGATCGGCGCCACCGCGAAAGCCGAGGATGTGCCGGGCGCGCCGGAACGTGCCGACGCTCCCCAAGCCGCGTGTGCCGAGGTAGAGAGCACCGCCGACGATGAAGTAGCCCGCGAAGGCGATGACCCCGCCGGCGATGACCGCCCAGACGGCGACGAGCAGGGCGTCGTACTCCGGGTCGTCGTAGAGCGTGCGTGCGGTGCTCGAGGCCAGGGCGGTCGCGATCCCGGCGAGCACCGTGAGCGCGAGCACCGGCTCGGACCGGGCGTCGACGTCCTCGCGCGACTCGTTCCGCATCGCGACGAACACCGACGTCGGGGAGAGGAAGACGGCCGGCACTCGCAGCCACCACTGGCGGTCGGGGTCCACGCCCCGAATGCTAGTGGCTAGCCGGAGACGGACGGGAACTTGACCGGCTCGTTCGAGCTGGTGAGCCGGTAGTGGATCTCGAAGCTCGAGCTTCTTGCCCTGTGCCTCCATGCCGAGCGTGACGAGGGCCGTGCTCAGCAGGTGCGTGCTCTCGTCGATCGAGAGCACCGCCTTGATGTCATCCGAACTTCACGCCGAGGTCGTCGAGGTCGAAGGAGAACGCCGGCTTCTCGCTGCCGGAGCCCGGAGAGCGAGCCGAGCTTCGCCATCGCCTTGATCATCCCGGTCGTGTCGATCTCGCCGGCGATGGTCGTCACCGGCTTGCCGCCGATCTGCTGGTGCTCGGCAACGCGCACGTCCCGGACGTAGCGGGCGAGCTGCTGGAACGCGTCGGCTCCCATCGAGCCGCTCATGCCGTTCATCTCCTTCGGCACGGGCATCGACGCCCACTTGCCGTTGGTGGTGCTCATCCAGGCGCGGTTGCCGCGGACGACCATCCGAAAGTCCTTGCCGGCAGCCTCGGGGATGCCGGTCGCGTGCATCGAGAACGATCGCGCCCTCTTTCGACGCCGCGCCCTTCAGGGTCAGGTCGACCTGCTTCCCGTCGCATCTGGAAGCCGACGCTCGGCTTCGAACGTCGCCGAATGAAGATCGGCCTGCGCCTGCTCCGCCTGCTGCAGCAGATCTTGGGCGCGGTTGCCCTCCTCGGTGCTGCAACCCGAGAGGAGGAACGCGGCGGCCGCGGCGATGGCGAGGAGCCGGATCACGGTGCGGGCATCGGCACCGGTCCGAGAGTCCTGCATCCCTCACTTGGTACGTTCAGCGAGTGGACGACGCGCTCACCGAGCAGGTGCGGACGGCGATGCCCTACGCCGCAACACTCGGGCTCGAGCTGATCTCCGCCTCGAAGGACGAGGTGCACGCGGCGCTCGAGTGGGACGAGCGGCTGACGACGGCGGCGGGGATCCTGCACGGCGGCGTCCTGATGGGCCTCGCCGACACGGCCGGCGCCTACTGCGCGTTCCTCAATCTGCCCGAGGGCTCGACGGCGCACGGCGACGATCGAGTCGAAGACGAACTTCTTCTCGGCCGTTCGCTCGGGGCGGGTCGAGGCGCGCTCGCGGCCGCTGCACCGCGGCAGCCGCACGATCGTCGTCGAGACCGATCTCTTCGACGAGGGCGGCAAGCACGTTGCGCGCGTCACGCAGACGCAGGCCGTCCTCTAGTCGAACGCGGAGCCGAGCGCGGCGCGCGAGACGAGTGCAGCCGACGGCGGCGGAGTCCCCTGCGTCGCGCAGCACGTCCGCTGCCTCCACGAGAGCGCCGTAGGCCCTCGCCGCGAGGAGGCTTCCCGTCGAGACGCGGCGCACGCCGATCCCGGCGAGCTCGCCGACCGTCGGTCCGCCCGGCAGGATGAGGACGTTGAGGGGGATCTCGACGGCCGTCACGACGGTCGCGATCTGCTGCAGGTCCGTGAGGCCGGGCGCGTACAGCGCGTCGGCGCCGGCCTCGCGATAGGCGATCAGCCTGGCGATCGTGTCGTCGAGGTCGTCGACACCGCGAATGTGGTTCTCGGCGCGGGCGGTCAGCAATAGCGGCTCGGGCAGGCGGTGCGCAGCTTCGGCGGCGACTGTCACACGCTCTGCGGCGACGGCGATCTCGTCCATGCCGCCGGCGGCCGGGTCGTAGTCCTCGATCGAGAAGCCCGCGGCTCCTGCCTCGGCCAGCAGCGCCACCGTCTCGGCGACGCCGCCTGGATCGTCCGGATAGCACCGCTCGCTGTCGACGTTGAGGGGCAGCTCGGTCGCGGCGGCGAGCTCCGCCACATGAGCGACGAGCTCGTCGCGCGTGACGGTCTGGTCGTGCTTGCCGAGAGCCCAGGCGAAGCCGGCACTCGTCGTCGCGAGCGCCTCGAAGCCGCACGTGGCGAGAAGCCGGGCCGAGCCGACGTCCCACGGATTCGGCATCACGAACAGCGCGTCGGCGGCGTGCAGCGCTCTGAAGCGTTCGCGGCGCTCGGCGACCGTCGTCATGTCAACGCCCGCGCGAGCTCGCGCTTCCCGTTCTCCACCACGGGGACCCCGTGCGAGACGAGCACGTGCTCCACGGGCAGGTCGAGCAGGGGCAGCAGCGACCTCCGCAGGTCCTCGTGCGTCGCCTTCCCGAGCCACCGCTGGGGACAGAGGCGGAGCGGCTCGTCCGTGGCGCGCGGCTTCGCGCCCGCACCGAGCAGGACGTCGCCGACGACGACGGCGCGGTGCTCCGGCAGCCAGTACACGGCCTCGGACGGGCGAGCGGTCGGAAACGGGACGATCCCGCCCGGCAGCTCTCCGGCCGCCGCGTCCTCCGCCTCGACGCCGCGGTTCCGGAGCGGCCCCTGCGAACGGGCCGGCGCCCAGACGCGAGCCTTCAGCCCGGCTGCCGCCCGTGCGTGGTAGTAGAGCGTCAGGAGCACGTGCTTCGGGCTCGGGAGTTCGGCGGGCGGATCGAGCGGGTCGATCAACACGAGGCCGTCGGCCGTGTCGACCGCGACCGAGCCGACCTGCTCCTCCCAGTGGTCGTGCCAGGCGGTCCAGCGGCGGAGGCCGGGGGCGATCTCCTGCACGTCAGGCAGCGACCGGCTCCCCGTGGGGTGCGAGCACGTTGCGGAGGAATTCCCCGGTGGCCGACCCTTCGGTCTCCGCGATCTGCTCGGGCGTGCCGGCCGCGATCAGCTCGCCACCGGCCTCCCCGCCCTCGGGGCCGAGGTCGACGACCCAGTCGGCCTGCTTGATCACGTCGAGGTTGTGCTCGATCACGAGCACCGTGTTGCCGGCGTCCACGAGCCGCTGCAGCACCTCGAGCAGCTTCTCGATGTCGGCGAAGTGGAGGCCGGTCGTGGGCTCGTCGAGGATGTAGAGCGTTCGGCCCGTGGCGACCTTGCAGAGCTCCGCCGCGAGCTTGACGCGCTGTGCCTCACCGCCCGAGAGCGTCGTCGCCGGCTGGCCGAGCTTGACGTAGTCGAGCCCGACGTCGTGCAGCGTCTGGAGCCGCCGGCGCAGCTTCGGGATCTTCGCGAAGAAGGTCAGCGCCTCCTCGACCGACATCTCGAGGACGTCGGCGATCGACTTGCCCTTGAAGCGCACCTCGAGCGTCTCCTTGTTGTACCGGTGCCCGTGGCACGTCTCGCACTGCACGTAGACGTCCGGCAGGAAGTGCATCTCGATCTTGATCGTCCCGTCGCCCTTGCAGGTCTCGCAGCGGCCGCCGCGCACGTTGAAGGAGAAGCGGCCCGGCTTGTAGCCGCGCACCTTGGACTCGGGTGTGAGCGAGTAGAGCTCGCGGATGTGCGTGAAGAGATCGATGTACGTCGCCGGGTTCGACCGCGGCGTGCGCCCGATCGGCTTCTGGTCGATGTCGATCACCTTGTCGAAGACGTCGATCCCATCGACCGAGTGGTGGTCGCCCGGCTTCACGCGCATCTTGTTCAGCCGGTTCGCGAGCGCCTTGTAGACGATCTCGTTCACGAGCGTCGACTTGCCCGAGCCGGAGACGCCCGTCACCGTCACGAACTTCCCGACCGGGAACTCGACGTCGATGCCTTTCAGGTTGTGCATCGACGCACCGCGGACCGTGAAGTGGCCGCAGGTCGTCCTCGCGCCGCGGCGGGATCGCGATCGTCCGCCGGCCCGAGAGGAACTGACCGGTGACGGACTTCTTGTTCTCCATCACATCCTTCGCCGTGCCCTCCGCGACGACCCAGCCGCCGTGCTCGCCCGCGCCCGGCCCCATGTCGACGAGCCAGTCCGCGGTGCGCATCATCTGCTCGTCGTGCTCGACGACGAGAACGGTGTTGCCCAGATCCTTGAGCCGCTGGAGCGTCGCGATCAGCCTGCCGTTGTCGCGCTGGTGCAGTCCGATCGACGGCTCGTCGAGGATGTAGAGCACCCCGACCAGCTGCGAACCGATCTGGGTCGCGAGCCGAAGCCGCTGCGCTTCGCCGCCGGAGAGCGTCTTCGCGGCACGGTCGAGCTGGAGGTAGCCGACGCCGACGTTGTCCAGGAAGGTGAGCCGCTCGCGGATCTCCTTGACGATCCGATGGCCGATCAGCTCCTCGGTCGGCGTCAGGCCGAGCTCGTCGAGGAAGCCCAGCGAGCGTGTCACCGACATGCGGGTGAACTCGTTGATCGACAGCCCGCCGATCGTGACTGCGAGCACCTCGGGCTTGAGCCGCGCCCCGTTGCAGGTGCCGCACGGGCGGAAGCTCATGTACTCCTCGATCCGCTCGCGCTGCTGCGCCGAATCCGTCTCCCTGTAGCGGCGCTCGAGCGAGGAGACGATCCCCTCGAAGGCCATCGTGTACGACCGTCGGCGACCCATCCGGTTCCGGTACTGGACGTAGAGCTTGTCGCCCTTCGTGCCGTGGAGGAAGAGGTCCTGCTGCTCGGTCGTCAGGTCGCGCCAGGCCGTGTCGGGGTCGATCTCGTACCGGTCGCAGATCGCCTGGACGACGGAGTCGTAGAACCCTCCGTTGCCGACCGACCAGGGAACGAGGGCGCCGTCGCCGACCGACACGCTCGTGTCCGGAACGATCAGGTCGGGATCGATCTCGAGCTGCGAGCCGAGCCCGGTGCAGCGCGGGCACGCTCCGTGCGGTGAGTTGAAGGAGAAGATCCGCGGCTGGAGCTCGGGCAGCGAGACGCCGTGCTCGGGACACGCGAACTTCTCGGAGAACAGCATCGAGTCTCCGTCCACGACATCGACCGCAACGAGCCCGTCGGCGAGCGACGCGGCCGTCTCGACCGACTGGGTCAGGCGCTGGCGCAGGTCGGGCTTCAGCACGAGCCGGTCGACGACCACGTCGATCTCGTGCTTGAACTTCTTGTCGAGGACGATCTCCTCCTCGAGCAGGCGCACCTCGCCGTCGACCTTGACGCGGGTGAAGCCGTCGGCCCGCAGCTCCTCGAGCACGTCGCGGAACTCGCCCTTTCGGTCGCGAACGATGGGCGCGTTCACCGTGAACCGCGTCCCCTCGGGCAGCGCCAGGATCTGCTCCACGATCTGGTCGAGGCTCTGCCCCGCGATCGGCCTGCCGCAGACCGGGCAGTGCGGCCGACCGACCCGCGCGTAGAGGAGGCGGAGGTAGTCGTAGATCTCCGTCACCGTCCCGACGGTCGAGCGCGGGTTCCGGGAGGTCGTCTTCTGGTCGATCGAAATCGCCGGCGAAAGCCCCTCGATCGAGTCGACGTCGGGCTTCTCCATCATCTGCAGGAACTGGCGCGCGTAGGCGGAGAGGCTCTCCACGTAGCGGCGCTGGCCCTCGGCGTAGATCGTGTCGAACGCCAGGGAGGACTTGCCCGATCCGGACAGCCCGGTGATACAGACAAGGGAGTTCCGCGGCAGCCGGACGTCGATGTCCTTGAGGTTGTGCTCGCGGGCCCCGTGGACGATCAGCTCGTCGGTGGCCATGTCCGCGCTATTCTAGCGAGCGAACACGTGTTCGTAAAGGGTACGAATGCTCGCCACAGGGGATGATCGGCTGACGATGTCGGAGACAGCAAAGAGGGCCGCCCTCATCACCCTCGTCGTCGGCGCCATCGTCGTGCTCGCGCTCGCCGTGTGGCAACTCCGGCTCCTCGTCGCTCTTCTCTTCCTCGCCTTCATCCTCGCCGCCGCGATGCGCCCGGCGGTCGAGGCGCTCGCCAAGCATGGTGTCCCGCGGGCGGCGGGGATCGCATTGCACTACCTCGTCCTGCTCGGCCTGATCGCAGGCTTCCTGTGGCTCGTCGTGCCGCGCGCGATCGACCAGGTGGACTCCGCCCTCGGCGGTATTCCGCAGACGCGCTCGGACCTCGGCGAGCAGACGCGGAACTCGACCGGGATCAAGCACGACGTGCTCGCGAACATCCAGAAGCGGCTCGTCGATCTGCCGACAGCCGGGAGTCTGGTCGACCCGGCCCTCCAGGTGACGAGAACCGTCCTCGAGGTGATGCTCGGGATCTTCTTCGTGCTCGCGAGCGCTGCCTACTGGATCTTCGAGCGCGATCGTGCCGAGGATCTCCTCTGCTCGCTCCTGCCGCGGCGGCGCAGGAAGAAGGTGCGGGACACGTGGAATCTGATCGACGCGAAGCTGGGCGCGTACGTCCGTGGGCAAGCGCTGCTGATCGTGCTCGTCGGGATCGTGCTGTCACTCGCCTTCTGGGCGATCGGGCTGCCCTACTGGATCCTGATCGGCACGTTCGCCGGCCTGGTCGAGATCGTTCCGGTCATTGGCCCCTTCGTGGCGGGCGCGCTCGCCGTCGGCGTCGGCTTGACCGTGTCCTGGCAGACGGCGCTCGCCGCGGGCCTCGCCGTCGTGGGCGTACGCATCGCGGAGGACTATCTGGTGATCCCACGCGTCCTCGGCGACGCCGTCGGTCTCACGCCGCTCGTCGTCCTCGTGGCGGTGACCGCGACGGGACTCCTCTTCGGAGGCTTCGCCGTGATCCTCGCGATCCCGCTCGCGGCGGTGGTGGCAACCTTGATCGACGTGATCGTTCGCGACAAGGATCCGGCGGAGGAGGACGTTCCGGCGGTGATCTTCTCCGCCAAGGAAGCCGAGACCGGCGGCTAGCTCGTCAGGCCTTGCGCCAGCGGCCGAAGATCAGGCCGCCGAGGGTGAAGCCGAGACCGAACGTGCCGAGCGAGAACGCGCCGACCGCGAGTGCCTTGCGGCCGATCGAGAGCCGCTGCCAGCGGCCGAGCGCCTCCTGCTCCTCGGTGGTGAGTGGCTCGCCGCGGCGCTGCTTTCGGAGTGCGCCACCCGCCCTCAACCCGAGGTAGAGGTCGTCGAAGATCTCGGGAGACTCAGGTTCGGCCGCCATGTGCAGGACTGTATAGCCTCAAGCGGCTGTGCCGACACGTGTTCTCCACCTTTCCGACCTGCATTTCGGCAGAAACGACAGGCCGGAATCGATCGAGGCGCTCGGCAGGCTGGTCGAGGAAGCGCGCCCGGACCTCGTGATCGCGAGCGGCGATCTGACCCACCGAGGGCTTGCGCAGCCAGCACGAGCGGGCGTCGGCCTTCCTCCGCAGTCTCGAGCTGCCGCTGCTGGCGATCCCCGGCAACCACGACATCCCGTACTCGTTTCCGCGGCGGTTCACCCGGCCCTGGGCGGAGTTCGAGCGGCAGTGGGAGACGACCGAGCCGGTGTACCGCTCGGACACGCTCGTCGTCGCCGGGCTCAACTCGGTTCGGCCGTGGCGGCACCAGTCGGGGCGTCTGCGCGACGAGCAGGTGCGACAGGCCTCGGAGGTCTTCCGGGAGGTTCCCGCGAGTGCCTACCGGATCGTCGCCTTCCACCACCACCTGCTCGGGGCGCCGTGGCGCTCGCGCAAGAAGCCCGTCGCGAAGCGGAACCGCGTCCTCGCCGGGACTCGTCGAGGCCGGCGCCGACCTCGTCCTCGCCGGCCACATCCACCAGAGCACGGTCGCCGAGCGGCGCGAGTTCGAGCTCGCGACGCCGCGCGGCGAGCACGCGGTCGTGGTCTCGATCGCTCCCGGCTTCGGCCAGCCGCGCCCGAACCGGCGCGGCGAGGCGCGTGGCCTCCACATCTACGAGATCGGCGAGAAGGCGCTGCGCATCCTCACGTACATCTGGCGCGAGGACGGCTGGGGGCTCACGGCCGTGCGCACGTTCCCGCGCGGCCGTGAGCCGCTTGTCTTCGAGCCCGCCGGCGGCTAGACGTCGAACGCCTGGATCAACGCCTCGGAGATCAGCTTCATGGTGCGGCCCGACGTCTGGCTCGCCGTACGCAGACGCAGGAAGGCTTCGTGCTCGGTCAGCCCCTCCTTCTCCATCAGGATGCCCTTGGCGCGCTCGATCGCCTTGCGCGCCTCCAGCGCAGCGGCGAGGGAGTCGGCCTCCTCCCGCACGGCGTCGAGGTCGGCGAACCGCGCGCGAGCGGTCTGGACCGCGGTCAGCACGTCCTGCTCGCGAAACGGCTTCGCGAGGTTGGCGAAGACTCCCGCTTCGAGCGCGCGCGTGACGAGCTCGTCCTCGTCGTAAGTCGTCCGCATCACGATCGGGATCGTGCGTTCGTCCAGGATCAGCCGGGTCGCGTCGATGCCGTCGAGTCGCGGCATCTTCACGTCGAGGATCGCCAGGACCCGGCTGCTCGGAGCGCGCAGGCTCGACCGCCTCCTCCCCGTCGTGCGCGGCAGCGCAGACCTCGAAGCCTCCCGCTTCGAGCAGCGTCTGCAGATCGAGCCTGATCAGCGTTTCGTCTTCGGCAGCCATCACTCGCATCCGGCTCCTCCATCTCGGACCATCAAATAGCCCCCGCGTGCTCGAGAGAGAGCACCGGAGGCAGCTGCGCCTCGACGGTCACGTTCGTCCGTGCCCGACGCCGTGATGCTACCTGGAGAGACGCTCAGGGCGGCAGCCGGGCCGAGAGAGTCCGGCACCGGCCGCCGCGACGAAGCGCAACGTCCCCCAGACGGTCGCTCGCCTACCGCCGCGACCCGCAACGGCGCGGTAGATCAACAGGAGGACGATCGACCCCACGATCGCCGTCAGCCAGGTGCTGATGTCGAAGAACTCGTCGAGCGGATGGGCGTCGAAGAGCGCGGCGGCGAGAAAGCCGCCGAGGAGCGCTCCGACGATCCCGATCAGTGTCGTGATGATGAAGCCGCCCGGGTCGTCGCCGGGCAGCAGTGCCTTGGCGATCGCCCCGGCGAGAGCGCCGAGATGATGAAAGCGATCATTCCCAATCGAACCCCCTAGTCGGATTTCGCTTGACTTTCCCCCGCTGGACAACCGTCATGCGTAGCGGCTAGAGTCCCGGCCGACACCCGATCCGGAGGAGAGACGATGCAGCCGCGCTTCGACGACCTGAAGTCACGCCTGGCCGAGATCCACGACCTGCGCCGCGCGCAGGAGATCCTGTTCTGGGACCAGACCGTGATGATGCCGCCCGGCGGCGGCGCCGTGCGCGGCGCGCAGGTCACGACGCTCGACCGGATCGCGCACGAGAAGTTCATCTCGGACGAGATCGGGACGCTGCTCGATGCGCTCGCCGGCTACGAGCAGGAGCTGGACTACGACTCCGACGACGCGAGCCTGATCCGCACGACGCGCCGCGACTGGGAGAAGGCGCACCGCGTCCCCGCGGACCTCGCCGCCGAGATGACGGGCGCGGCCGCGGATGCCCACGACGTCTGGGCGAAAGCGCGGGCCGAGAACGACTACGCGCTCTTCCTCCCCCACCTCGAGCGCGCGGTCGAGCTGAAGCGCCGCTACGTGGACTGCTTCGAGGGCTACGACGAGCCGTACGACGTCCTCCTCGACGACTACGAGCCGGGGATGAAGACGGCCGAGGTGCGCCAGGTCTTCGACGACCTGAAGGCAGAGCTCGTGCCGCTGATCGCCGACATCGGCTCGGTCGAGGGCGACGACGCGTTCATGGACGGCCCCTGGCCGATCGAGGCGCAGAGCGACTACTCGCTGAAGATCATCAGGCGCTTCGGCTTCGACGAGTCGTTCGCCCGGCTCGACCTCACCGTGCACCCGTTCGCGGCCAGCTCGGGCACGCAGGACATCCGCCTGACGACGCGCTACAAGGAGGACGACATCACGTCGATCTTCACGGCGATGCACGAGTGCGGGCACGGGCTCTACGAGCACGGCGTCTCGCCGTCGCTGGAACGCACCCCGCTCTGCCACGGCGTCTCCTCGGCGCTGCACGAGTCGCAGAGCCGGATGTGGGAGAACATCGTCGGCCGCAGCCGGTCCTTCTGGAACCACTTCTACCCGTCGTTCCAGGCGGCCTTCCCCGAAGCGGTCGGCGACGTCGACCAGGAGCGCTTCTACCGGGCGATCAACCGCGTGAAGCCGTCGTTCATCCGGGTCGACGCGGACGAGGCGACCTACAACCTGCACATCATCCTTCGCTTCGAGCTGGAGCAGGAGATCATGGCCGGCACGATCGACCTGAAGGAGCTGCCGGCGATCTGGAACGCCCGCTTCGAGGAGTACCTGGGGATTCCGGTGCCGAACGACACGCTCGGCGTGCTGCAGGACGTCCACTGGTCGGGCGGCGGCTTCGGCTACTTCCCCACCTACTCGCTCGGGAACATCATCTCCGTCCAGATCTGGGAGAAGGTGCTCTCCGAGATCCCGGACCTGCCGGAGCAGTTCGAGCAGGGCGAGTTCGGCCAGCTGCACGACTGGCTGCGCGACCGGCTCTACGTCCTCGGGCGGAAGTTCACGCCGCAGGAGACGCTCGAACGAGTCGTCGGCGGCCCGATCGACGCGGCGCCGTACGTGCGCTACCTGAAGGACAAGCTCGGAGCGCTCGCCGCCGCCTAGGACTAGCGAGCGTCCGGGCCGGTGATGGGCCGCTTCTGCACGAACTTGCGGTAGAGGATCAGCAGCACGATCGCGCCGCCGAGCGAGAACGCCAGCGAGGCGAACGCCTCGTCGCCCGTGATCGTGTCGTCGCCGTCGATGAAGCCGAGGAGGCGTGCGACGAGACCTCCGAGCACGGAGCCGCTGACCCCGAGCAGGATCGTCTGCCAGAGCTTCAGCGGATCCTTGCCGGGCACGGCGAAGCGCGCGAGCAGCCCGATGATCAGGCCGGAGACGAGCAGGGAGAGCAGCGCGCCGAGCATCGCCCGACTCTACGTCGCGTATGACTGAACATGCGGTGGTGATAGCCGGAGGTGGCCCGACGGGGCTGATGCTGGCGGGCGAGTTGGCGTTGGCGGAGGTCGACGTTGCCGTTGTCGAGCGGCGCGCCGGCCAGGAGCCCCGCCCCGGCTCGCGCGCAGGCGGCCTGCACTCACGCACGATCGAGGTCCTCGATCAGCGTGGAATCGCGGATCGGTTCCTCTCGGAGGGACAAGTGGCCCAGGTCGCGGGGTTCGCCAGCGTCCGTTTGGACATCAGCGACTTCCCGACACGGCATCCCTACGGGCTCGGGCTGTGGCAGAACCACATCGAGCGCATCCTGGCCGGCTGGGTCGACGAGCTGCCGGTGACGACCTATCGCGGACGTGAGGTGACGGGCTTCGCGCAGGACGACACCGGCGTCGACGTCGAGCTGTCCGACGGCCAGCCGCTGCGAGCCGAATATCTCGTCGGCTGTGACGGAGGACGCAGCCTGGTCCGTGAAAGCAGCCGGCATCGAGTTCCCCGGCTGGGATCCGACGACCAGCAGCTTGCTCGCTGAGGTCGAGATGGCCGAGGAGCCCGAATTGGGCCTCCGCCGCACTCCCTCGGGCATGCATGCCCTGGGCAAGGTCGAGTACGAGATCGAGGACGGCGAGGTGGTCTACCAGAAGGGAGGAACGGTCGGGGTCATGCTGACCGAGTCCGAGGTCGGCACGAGCGAGCCCACCCTGCGCGATCTCAGCGAGGGCCTCATCGCCGTCTACGGGACCGACTACGGGATCCACAGTCCCACCTGGATCACCAGGTTCACCGACACGACCCGGCAGGCCGCCGCCTACCGCGACAGACGGATCCTGCTGGCCGGCGACGCGGCGCACGTGCATTCCCCGGTCGGTGGACAGGGCCTCAACACCGGTGTGCAGGATGCGGTGAATCTGGGCTGGAAGCTGGCCCAGGTGGTCCACCAGACAGCGCCGGAGAGCCTGCTGGAGACCTACCATGCCGAGCGCCACCCGGTCGCTGCCCGCGTGCTGCGCACCACGATGGCGCAAGTCGCGCTCATGCGCGTCGACGATCGCATCGAGGCGTTGCGCGACACCGTGTCCGAGCTGCTGAGCATGGACGAGCCGCGGCAACGATTCGCCGCGATGATGTCCGGGCTGGATATTCACTACGACCTCGGCGAGGGACACCCGCTGCTCGGACGCCGCATGCCCGATCTCGACCTGGCCACCGCCGACGGCTCGATGCGGGTCTTCACCCTGTTGCACGATGCCCGGCCGGTGCTACTCAACCTCGGTCGAGCCCGGCGGCGTCGACGTCACACCGTGGGCAGATCGCGTTCGGTTGATCGACGCCGAATATGCCGGCGAATGGGAGCTTCCGGCCCTGGGCCAGGTGGCCGCTCCCGCTGCCGTGCTGATCAGACCCGATGGCTACGTCGCCTGGGTGGGGGACGGCACAGAGACCGGATTGCGCGACGCGCTGACTACCTGGTTCGGACCAGGACGCGACGCGCCCTAGGCGAAGCGGGCTGCGGCGCGGGCTCTGGCCTTGGCGGCCTCGACCTCACGGTCGCGCGGCGGCGCGTTGGTGACGAGCGACGCGAGCAGGCGCTTCGACGCAGCTGTGACCTCGGCGACGGCCCGCTCGAAGGCGGCCTCGTTCGCCTTCGACGGCTTCGACGCACCGCTGATCTTGCGGACGTACTGCATCGGCGGCGGCCTCGATCTCCTCGGGCGTCGCGGGCGGGCTCGAAGTTGTGAAGCACTCGGATGTTTCTGCACATGGGCTGACCTCCTAGGTAACGGGCTCCGCCAGGGCGAGCAGCTCCCGGCGCAGCTCCTTGATCTCGTCGCGCAGCTTCGCGGCGTACTCGAAGCGGAGCTCCTCCGCCGCGACGAACATCTCTTCCTCGAGCGTGACGGCGAGCTTCTCGAGCTCCTCGCGCGACAGCCCTTCGACGTCGGCCCGCGCGCCGCGACGCCGGCGGCCGGGGACGTTCGGGTTCTCGAGCGACAGGAACTCGGCGATGTCGGAGACGCCCTTGGTGATCGTGATCGGCGTCGTCCCGTGCTCCTCGTTGTACGCGAGCTGGACGTTCCGCCGGCGCTCGGTCTCCTCCATCGCGCCCTTGATCGCCTCGGTCATCTTGTCGGCGTAGAGCAGCACCCGGCCGTTGAGGTTCCGCGCGGCGCGGCCGATCGTCTGCACGAGCGCCGTCTTGCCGCGGAGGAAGCCCTCCTTGTCGGCGTCCAGGATCGCCACGAGCGACACCTCGGGCAGGTCGAGCCCCTCGCGCAGCAGGTTGATCCCGACGAGCACGTCGTACTCGCCGAGGCGCAGCTCGCGGATGATCTGGATCCGCTCCAGCGTGTCGATCTCGGAGTGCAGGTAGCGCGCCCGGACGCCGGCCTCGAGCAGGTAGTCGGTCAGGTCCTCGGACATCTTCTTCGTCAGCGTCGTCACGAGCACCCGCTCGCCCGCCTCCTCGCGCTTGCGAATCTCGTTCAGGAGGTCGTCGATCTGGTTCTTCGTCGGGCGCAGCTCGACCTCGGGATCGACGAGGTAGGTCGGCCGGATCAGCTGCTCGGCGACGACCGTCGAGTGGCGAAGCTCGAATGCGCCCGGTGTTGCCGAGACGAAGACGAGCTGATTGACCTTGTCCAGGAACTCGTCGAAGCGGAGCGGCCGGTTGTCGAGCGCGGACGGGAGCCGGAAGCCGTGGTCGACGAGCGTCTGCTTGCGCGAGCGGTCGCCCTCGTACATGCCGCCGATCTGCGGGACCGTCTGGTGCGACTCGTCGACGAAGACGACGTAGTCGGACGGGAAGTAGTCGAGGAGCGTGTGCGGCGCCGAGCCCGCGGGACGTCCGTCCAGGATCCGCGAGTAGTTCTCGATCCCGTTGCAGAAGCCGAGCTCGCGCATCATCTCCATGTCGTACTCCGTGCGCTGCCGGATCCGGTGCGCCTCGAGCATGCGGCCCTGGCTCTCGAAGAGCGCCACCTGCTGCTCCAGCTCGTGCCGGATCTCGTCCTGCGCGCGCTCGATCGTCGGCTTCGAGGTGACGTACTGCGTGGCCGGGAAGACGGTGATCGTGTCGAGCTTCGCGAAGACCTCGCCGGTGAGCGGGTCGAAGTGCGTGATCTGCTCCACCTCGTCCCCGAACATCGAGACGCGGTAGGCGGTCTCGGCGTACGCCGGCTGGATCTCGATCACGTCGCCCTTGACCCGGAAGCGGCCGCGGCCGAGCAGGGTGTCGTTCCGGACGTACTGAATGTCGATCAGCTTCCGCAGCATCACGTCGCGGTCGGTCTCCTCGCCGACCGTGAGGAAGACGACGCGCTTCTCGTACTCCTCCGGCGAGCCCAGGCCGTAGATGCAGGAGACGGACGCGACGATCACCGTGTCGCGGCGCTGGAGGAGGTTCGAGGTCGCTGCGTGGCGGAGCCGGTCGATGTCGTCGTTCCGCGAGCTGTCCTTCTCGATGTAGAGGTCGGCCTGCGGGACGTACGCCTCCGGCTGGTAGTAGTCGTAGTAGGAGACGAAGTACTCGACGGCGTTGTGCGGGAAGAACTCGCGGAACTCGTTGCAGAGCTGCGCGGCAAGCGTCTTGTTGTGGGCGATCACGAGCGACGGCTTCTGCAGCTTCTCGATGATCCAGGCCATCGTCGCCGTCTTGCCGGTGCCGGTGGCGCCGAGCAGGGTCTGATAGCGCTCACCTCCCTGGAGGGAACGCGTGATCTCGTCGATCGCCCGCGGCTGGTCGCCGGTGGGGATGTACGACGCCGATGTCTTGAGATCCGCCATCTGGGTACAGCCTAGCGATGCCGGAACAGCCTCCATATCGCGCGTACGCGACGATTGCCGGAGCGTTCGTGGCCTCTCTCGGAGCGGTCAGCGGGCTCGCGGCGGCGCGGAAGCGGCCGCTCCAGGAGCTGACGGCCATCGACCTCGCGCTCCTCGGTCTCGCGACCTTCAAGGCCTCGCGGACGGTCGCCCGCGACAAGGTCACCAGCTTCGTTCGCGAGCCCTTCGTCGAGGGCGAGGCGTACGACGGCGAGGGCGAGAAGCCGACGCACGAGACCGAGATGAAGCAGGCGATCGGTGAGCTCGTCACGTGCACCCGGTGCATTGGGACGTGGATCGGAGCCGGTCTCGCGTCGACGCAGATCCTCGCCCCACGCACGGGCCGCCTGCTGACCGCCGTGCTGGCGGCCGGAGCGGTCAACGACTTCCTGCTGGCGGGGTTCAACGCGCTCACCGCGAAGGCGAACGACCTCGAGCGCACGGCTGGCCGCAGCTAACAGTTCCGTCACGGGTCGCGTCTAGGATGCGGCCGCGATGAACGCCGCCGTCTCTCGCGCTCGCCTGCTGCAGCTTGGGCTCGCCGCCGCCGGTGCGCTGCTCGTTTCCCCGCGGGCCGCGCTCGCACAGCTGCGTGCGCCCTCGCTCGCGCGGCTTTCGGTCCGCAATCGCGGCCCGCGATACGTCGGCGACCGGCGGCTCTTCGCCAGCGTGAGCCCCGGCGTCGCCGGCCGCGACACTGCCTCGGTCGCGTTCTCGCTCGACCGTCCCGCAACGGTCAAGCTCGAGGCCGTTCGCACCGCGCTGCGGAAGCGCACCACGGTCTGGCAGACGGAGCGGTTCTTCGACGTGGGCTATCACCGGCTGTGGTGGCGACCGAGCCGGGAGACGCCGGTCGGCTCCTACGTGATGCGGCTGACGGTGGAGGACGAGAGCGGCAACCGGAAGACGTACGGCGGCAGCCGGCCGGCAACGGCCTCCCGTTCGAGGACTCCGGTCGTGCGGATCCTCGGCGTCGAGGCGGCATTCGAGCAGCGCAGCTACGCACCGCTCGAGCCGGCCCAGCTGACGATCAGCGCCGACGCGGAGCGCGTCACGCTCCAGTTCCTGGCCTGCGGCACGGAGACGGAGTACACGGACCGCACCGACGAGATGCGAGGCGAGCCAGTCGGGCCGCCCATCTCCCACGCCTGGTCCAGGAAGCGGTCGTCGCCGCAGACGATCGTGGTCGACATCGGCGATTGGGTCAGCGGCGTCTACACCGCCAAGGTGACCACCGACGACGGGAGAGTCGGCTTCGCGCCCCTGATCCTCCGCCCGGCCGTGCTCGGCACCGTGCGCCAGGCAGTCGTGATGCCGACGAACACCTGGCAGGCCTACAACTTCGACGACTCGGACGGCGACGGTTGGGGGGACACCTGGTATGCGGGTGGAAACCCGCCGGTTCGCCTCAATCGACCGTACCGGCAGCGCGGCACGCCGCCGTGGTTTCGCCGCTCGGACGTGCCGTTTCTCAAGTTCCTTCGCCAGACCGGGCGGACGCCGGACGTGCTCGCCGACGACGATCTCGAGGCTTTCCCGAGCGGCGACGAGCTGCGGCGCCTGTACGACCTCGTGGTCTTCCCGGGCCACACGGAGTACGTCACCGAGCACACGTACGACGTCGTCCAGCGGTTCCGCGACCTCGGCGGCCGCCTGATCTTCCTGACGGCGAACAACTTCTTCTGGAAGGTCGAGAAGAACGGCCAGTGGATGACACGGATCAAGCTCTGGCGCAACCTCGGCCGGCCGGAGGCCGCGCTCATCGGCGCCCAGTACCGGGCGAACGACAACGGGACGAAGCAGGGTGTCTACAACATCCTCGACACCGCGGCCGCGCCGTGGCTCTTCGAGGGGACGGGCCTCGTCAACGGCAGCACTCTCGGTGAGATGGTCGGCGGTTACGGAATCGAGATCGATTCGACGACACCGTTCTCGCCTCCCGGAACGAAGGTGCTCGCCCAGATCCCGAACCTCTTCGGCCCGGGGCTGACCGGCGAGATGACCTACTACGAGACCGAGCAGGGGGCGCGCGTCTTCTGTGCCGGCGCACTCGACTTCAGCGGCTCGATCACCTTCCAGCCGGTCTGGCGGATGCTCGACAACCTCTGGCGTCACATGACGAGCTAGTCGGCGAGCACCTCGCTTCACTGCTGTGTAAGGTGCGCCTTACATGGCGCGTCTGTTGGCCCTTATCTTGATTGTCTGTCTCGCCGCGGGCTGCGGCGGCAACGACGCCGCCGACGAGGCGGGGACGACCACGACGGCTCCTGCAGAGGTCTCGGGGCCACTCGCGGCCGCCGACCTCACGGGCGTCAAGTCCTACCTGACAGAGCACACGGCTCAGCTCGTCGACTTCACGGAGCGCTTCCGCTCCCTCTCCCAGGACTACGACAGGCTCGCTGCCGGCGTCGATTACGACCACGCCCGGCTCCTGAGCGAGCATCGCGGCGAGGTCGTGCCGCTACTCGCCAAGGCGAAGGATCTCTGGACGGAGGGCAATCCGTACTACGAGCGCATGGAAGGCATCGTGGCCGGCACACCCTCGCTCGCCGAGTACGACATCATCATCGACGCCGGCTCGAGCAAGGCCGAGGATCCCGAGAGCGCTGTCCCCTTCGACCTGGAGCTCGCCGACGGACGGGTGCTCGAACAGCCGGGCAACCTCTACAACCTGACGGAGGGGATGCTCTGGGGCACGCGGCCCGAGTACACCGCCGACGTCAAGGCCGATCTCGACGCGGACGGGAAGGTCGCGTTCGGCGAGGCTCTGCCGGACGCGCGCGTCTTCACAGCCGCCGCGGCTGCGTTCGACCGCTACGCGCGCGAGCTCTCCACCAAGGCGCAGGCCTGGCAGCCGACCCCGTCGGACGCGTTCACGGCGCTGGTCGTGATGGTGCCCACCATGAGCGAGTACTTCGGCCAGTGGAAGGAGTCGCGCTTCGTCCGCGGCGACGCGTCGACCGGCGACTCGTTCAACGTCGTCTCCCGGCTGTCGGACATCGGCGACATCATCGCCGGGCTCGAAGTCGTCTTCGACGGGGTCCAGCCCGGCGATCGCCGAGGTCGACGCGGCAGGTGCCGCCCAGACGCGCAGCGAGCTCTCCGGCCTCGCCTCGTTCATCGCCGACCTGCGCGCACAGGAGTCGTCCGGCCACCGCTTCCCGCCCGAGCAGGCAGACCAGCTCGGCGTCGAGGCGCAGGAGCGCGGCAGTGCCGTCGCCGGCCAGGTCACGCAGCACGCCGCCCAACTCGCTGTCGACATCCAGCAGTAGCGATGCGGTCGGCGCTGCTCGCGGCTCTCGTCGCCGTCGTGGTCGCCGGCCTGGCCGCCACGGCGGCAGGAGCGCAGGCTCCGCCGGGCTGGGAGACCGCGGTGGACGCGCGGCGCGATCTCGGGCTGGCGCAGGCGGCCTTGATGGGCGGCGACCGTGAGCGAGCGCTCGCGCTCGTCGAGCGGGCGGGCCGGAACCTCCCGGCTGGGGACCGAGACGCGATCGCCGACCTCGAGCGCGCCGCCGAGCACGGCGACAACATCGCCTTCGCGTCGGCCCGGGCACGCGCCTGGACAGCACTGCTCCACACCGGGCTGGTCGGGGCAGTGATGGACGCACGGCGCGGAGACGCCGCCGCAGCCCGGCGCTGGCTGCTCGTCCGCGAGTTCCGTACCCCCACGAGGTTCACTCGCGCCGGCACGGACGCCACCGTCGCACTCGCTGGACTGGCTCGCGGCGACGTCACCCCGGCAGCGACGGCACGCGCGGTTCGCGCAGACCTGCTCGACACGTACGACGCGCGGCTTCACGCGACGCTCGAGAGCGCGCGCGCCGCAGCCAGGCGCGGGTTCGACGTGCGCCTCGCCGAGGAGGTTGCGCTGGCCCGCGGCTACGTCCGCATCCTCGCGGACAGCTACCGGTCGCAGCGCGGCGTCGCAGCGTACGAGCGGTTGGAATCGTCCCTGGCGCGTCTCGAAGGCGCGGACGTCGAAGCCGCAGTCGGAGTGGTCGAGCACGAGCTCGAGGGGTTCCGCGCCGCCCCGCTCGCGCCGGCCGAGCAGGCCCGCCGCGCCGGCCAGCTCGACCGCTTCCTGCGGCTCGTGCCGATCGAGTACGACCGCGGGGTCGAGGCCAATCGTGTCACGCTCGCGTTCGAGATCCAGGAGGCGATCAGCTTCCGCGACGCAGCCGCAGCCGCCCTCGCGGACGTCGCCCCCACCCTGCTCCAGCGCGACGCGAGTGCCACGCGTGAGCTGACGGCGATTCTCGCCTCGCTCGCGACCGCGCTGGACGCGGCCGGCAGCGGCCGTGCAGTCGCTCCCGCCGAACACGTCTCGGCCGAGACCGAACGCTCGCTCGACCTGATCGACTCGCTCTATCCCCCAGCGTGGAAGGACGCAGCCGCAGGTGCTGACTTCGACGTGATCGCGGCGTCGCTCGACCGGCTTGCGAATGCGGCGCGCGCCGGAAGCTGGAGCCGCGCGGAGCAAGCGCGCCTGGAGGCCTACGGCATCTTCGAGCTCGGTCCCGAGCAGCGGCTGCGCGGGATCGCCCCTTCGCTCTTCCAGCGCATCGAAGGATTGTTCTGGTACGGCGACGGCGATCACGCCGGCCTCGTCCAGCTCGTGAAGCGGAAGGACGCGGGCGCGGAGCTCGACGCGACGCTCGTCGCTCTCGACGCCGAGCTCGTCGACGCATCCCAGCGGGTGGGGACCGGCGCCAACTCGACGGCGTCCGTCGTCTCGAACAGCGCGATCGTCGTCTTCCGCGAAGGGCTCGAGGCGGTGCTGATCCTCGCCGCCCTGATGGCCAGCATGGTCGGCGCCAACCGCAAGTACCGGCGGCCGTTGCTGATCGGTGTCGCCGTCGCCTTCGTGGCCTCTGCTCTGACCTGGGTCGTCGCCCAGACCGTGCTCGGCTCGCTCGCGCAGTACGGCGAGCGGCTCGAGGCCGTCGTGTCTGTGATCGCGATCGCCGTGCTGCTGCTGATCCTCAACTGGTTCTACCACCGCGTCTACTGGGCCGAGCACCTGGCCGGCTTCCACCAGCGCAAGCAGCGCCTGCTCCGCGGCGCCGGCGTCGGACTCGTCGCTGCGCAGGCGCTCGGGCTCGCCGCGCTCGGATTCTCGAGCGTCTACCGCGAGGGGTTCGAGACGGTTCTCTTCCTGCAGGCGCTGACGCTCGAGGCCGGAGTGCTCGCCGTCCTGCCCGGTGTCCTGCTCGGCCTCGGGGCGACGTTCGCCGTCGGGGTAGTGACGATTCTGCTGGAGCGAAAGCTGCCGCACCGCAAGATGCTGATCGTGACCGGCGTCCTCATGACCTGGGTGCTCGTGATTCTCGTGGGCACGACCGTTCAGACCTTCCAGGTCGTCGGGTGGCTGCCGGTGGCGCCGATCGACGGCGTGCAGCTGCCCTACTGGGCCGGGACGTGGCTCGGCATCTACCCGACCTGGCAGGGAGTACTCGGGCAGATCGGTGCCGCGACCTTCGTCGTCGGCAGCTACCTCGCGGCCGAGCACGTTCGCGCGCGGCGACGGCGGCGGGTGCTCAGCTCCCTTCCCAGCAACTCGCTCACGGTGGAGTCCGGCAGGGGTGCCAACTAGCATTCCCGCGGTGAAACGCCGCCTCGCACTCGTCCTGATCGCACTCGCGCTCCCCTCCGCCGCCCACGCGGCCGACCTGACCGCGGTCCCGCACGACTTCTCGCCCGACGAGAAGCGGCTGAGCGTGCACGCCGAGCTCCCCAAAGCTCAGCGAGTCGGCGTCGAGCTTGCGACGGCCGGCGGCAAGCCGGTCGGCTGGATCGCCGAGCCGCAGCGACGCCGCTTCCTGACGCTGCGCTGGAACGGCCGGCTCGCCGGCGGCAAGGTGCCCGACGGCCAGTACAAGATCCGGCTCGTCGAGGGCCTGCGCGTCCTGGCCGAGACACCCGTCACGATCGACCGACTCGCCCCCCGGGCGATGAACATCACCGCCCACAACCGAGGTTTCCAGCCGTTCCAGGGCGACAAGGCTCGCGTCACGACGATCTCGCCGAACGGCGACCGCCTGCGCGAGTCCGCCAAGATCTCGTTCACCCTCAGCGAGCGCGCGATCGTGCACTTCGAGGTCACGACCACGATCAGCAGCCCGAAGACGATCTACGAGCTGACCGCAAACCTCAAGGCCGGCCGAAACACATTCACCTGGTTCCCGCACTGGTCGGTCGGCGCGCGCACCTACCTCGTGCGGATCACGACCACCGACGCGGCCGGCAACCGGCGCACGTACGGCGACGACACCGCACGCCGAGGCCGGAAGCTCAAGTCGGCGGTCGTGCGTGTCCTCGGCGTCGATGCGGGCTTCACCGCCGAGAGCTACGTCGCGCCAAGCTCGGCGCGCCTGGCGATCGAGACCGATGCCGAGGGGCTCACCCTCCAGACCTTTCGCGCCGGGCCGGAGGAGGGCCCGACGAGCAGCGACTCGGTCATGAACGGCGTGCCGGTGAACCAGCCGGTGACGATCCCGTGGGCGGCCCGGAGTCGCCGGGCGACGCTCAACTTCGCGATCGGCCCGTGGCCGACGGGCGTCTACTTCGTGAAGCTGACGGCGAACGACGGCCGCATCGGCTACGCGCCGTTCACCATCCGGCCGACCACGCTCGGCTCGACGAGCCGGATCGCGGTCGTGATCCCGACGAACACGTGGCAGGCCTACAACTTCCGCGACGCCGACGGGAACGGCTGGGGCGACACCTGGTATGCGAAGGGCGCGCAGAGCACGGCGCAGCTCGGCCGGATGTTCCTTCGCCGCGGCGTGCCGCCGCAGTGGCGGAAGTACGACGTCGGCTTTCTCCGCTGGATCCACGCCACGGGGAAGCAGCCGGAGTTCATCACCGAGACCGACCTCGAAACGGTTCTCACCGGCGAGGACCTGGCCGCGCTCTATGACTTCATCATCTTCCCCGGCCACACCGAGTACGTGACCCGCCACGAGGTCGATCTGATCGAGAACTTTCGCAACCTCGGCGGCAACCTCGCCTTCCTCTCCGCGAACAACTTCTTCTGGGAGGTGCGCCTCGAGGGCCGCACGCTGAGACGCACAAGGCTCTGGCGGAGCATCAACAGGCCCGAGTCCGCGATCATCGGCGTGCAGTACCGGGCGAACGACGACGGCCGGATCCAACGCCCCTTCGTCGTCCGCTCCGCCACGACGGCACCGTGGCTCTGGGCCGGCACCGGGCTCGGCGACGGTGCCGTCTTCGGCCAGGAGCTCGGCGGCTACGGGATCGAGATCGACCAGACGACGCCTGTCACGCCGGCCGGGACGATCGTCCTCGCCGACATTCCCGACCTCTACGGCCCGGGCCTGACGGCGCAGATGACGTACTACGAGACGCCGGCGGGCGCGAAGGTCTTCGCCGGCGGCGCGATCGACTTCGGCGGCAGCGCGATGATCACCGGCGTCCGTCGGATGCTCGAAAACCTATGGGCACGCCTGGCGACGCCGTAGCCCGCTAGGACTTCAGGCCGGAACCACAGACGCCTCGGGGACGTCGCGCGGCCCGAAGCGGAGCGCGACCGAGGCGAAGTAGAGCGCGAAGACCGTCATCCCGGCCGCGATGATCACGAACACCGTGCGCGTGCCATAGGCCTCGAGCAGCGGGCCGGCGGCGACGAGCCCGATCGGCCCGGCGAGCATCGCGATCGTCAAGACCGCTGTCATCAACTTCGGTCGGAGCGCTTCGGGCGTTCGGGTGGTCATCAGGCCGATCACGGGTGCGTTCACGAGCGGCTGCGGGATCGTGGAGGCGAACAACGCGGCCAGCGTCGCCCAGAGCGGCAGGTCGAGCCCCAGGAGCCAGATCGGCAACGACAGCGCGACGATCCCGATCGCCGCGAGCTTCAACGGCTTGAAGCGCGGCATCAGCTTCACGGCCAGGACCATGCCGACGAGCGCACCTGCTCCGAGGGAGGCGAACAGCGCACCCGCCACCCGGGAGCTCTCATCGAAGTCGTCGAACGCAAGCACCGGCAACGCCGCGGACATCATGGAGCCGAACATGTTCAGGAAGATCGCGGCGAGCCCGATCCGCCAGAGCAGCGGGTCGCGGAGCAGGTAGCGGAGGCCCGCGAAGACGCCGCGCGCGTCGTCCGTCTGCGGCTGCGGCGGGCGCGAGGGGACGAAGAGCGTCAGCGTCAGGAAGGAGAAGAGGAAGGTCGCGGCGTCGATGTAGAGCACGCTCGTCGCGCCGACGGCGGCGATCAGCAGGCCGGCGACGACGGGTCCGAGCAGGTTCGTCAGCGTCGTCGCTCCTTCGATCACGGCATTCGCCTGCGCCACGGTCGTCTCGTCCTCGCCGACGAGCTCCGGCAGGATCACGCGCTGCGAGGCGAAGAACGGCGCCAGGAAGCAGCCGATCGCGAAGACGATCGCGAGCAGAACCGGAAAGCTGAGCATCCCCGCCGAGTGCAGGAGGGGGATCGAGCACATCAGCGGCACTCGAGCGAGATCCGAGAGCTGCATCGTGCGGCGCGCACCGAGCCTGGCGACGACGGCTCCGCTCGGGATCCCGAGCAAGGCGACCGGCGCCAACTCCACCGCAAGGACGATCCCCATCTTCGCGGCGGAACCCGTGGTGACGAGCACGAACCACGGCAGAGCGAGGAACGTGATCCGTGAGCCCAGCGACGAGACGATCTCGGCCACGATCAGCGCGGCGAGAGACCGGTTCCGAAGGATGTTCATTGCGAGAATATAATACGTCCGTACGTTTTTGTAAAGTAGAACCATGCCGAAGGTCTCGCCCGAGCACAAGCAGCGCCGCCGTGAGGAGATCCTCGAGGGCGCACAGCGCGCATTTGCGCGCCACGGCTACGAAGGGGCGACCGTCGCGCGCCTCGAGGAGGAGACGGGCCTTTCGCGGGGCGCGATCTTCAGCTACTTCGAGAACAAGGAGGCCCTCTTCATCGGTGTCGTCGGCCGCTCCTCGGAGCGCCTGGTCGAGATCTGGCTCGAGCGGGGCTTCCGGGCGTTGCTGGAGGCGATCGCGCACGAGGATCCCGAGTGGCTCGCGGTCCAGATCGAGGCCACCCGGCGCGTCCGGACCGAGGAGCGCTTCCGCGAGCAGATCGCGCACCTGGACGCCGAAGCAAGGAAGAAGCGCCCGTCGCGCTTCGAGCGCGTCCATCCGACCGTCCGCGAGGACGTCCCGATCGAGGTGACGGTGCAGTTCCTCAGCTTCGTCGCAAACGGGCTCGCGATCGCGCGGACGCTCGGCGACGACCTTCCCGATCTCGACCTGCTGAACGAGCTCGTCGAGTCCGGCGTCGGGCGTCGTTAAGACAGCCCGAGCTCCGAACGGTAGGCGTCGGCGTAGATCCTCTTCAGCTTCTGCACGCGGTCGATGTAGTGCCGCGTCTCGGCGAACTGGATCCCCAGCCCTTCGTCGCGCCACCGGTCGACGTTGGCCTGGCCGGCGTTGTACGCGGCAAGCGCCAGCTCCTCGTTGCCGTACTTGTCCAGCAGATGGCGCAGGTACCACGACCCGTAGCGGATATTCAGCTCCGGGTTGACGAGATCCGATTCGTGCCAGCCGTGGCCGCCCGTGCGATCGGCGATCCCCTGCGCCGTCTCGGGGAGAAGCTGCATCAGCCCGACGGCGCCGGACGACGAGACCGCGTTCGCGTCGAACTTCGACTCCTGGTAGATCACCGCAGCGACGAGTTGCGGATCGAGATCGTAGTTCTCGGCATGACCGGTCACGATCTGCTCGTAGCGGAGGGGATAGCGAAGGCGCTCGTACCACCGCGGCTCGGTCTCGAACACGTAGAGCGCGAAGCCGCCGAGGATGAGCACGACCAGCGCGAGGCTGCCGAGGCGGCTCATGCCGTCAACTCGGTCATCACCTGCTCGACCCAGGCATCGAGCTCCGCCAGGGTCCCGGTGTTGACGTAGGAGTAGTCGGCTCGCTGCACCTTCTCCTCGTCCGGCAGGAGACGGGTCTCGCGGTCGTCGGGCGCGACCCGCCGTCGCTGCTCACGCAACTTCGCCGGCGCGGTGATCACGACCACCTTGTCGAATCGCTCGTCGCCGCCTGTCTCGTAGAGGAGCGGCACCTCGGTGACCGAGACCCGCGGTGGGTTCGGTAGCTCGCCGAGCTGATCGCGCCAGGTCAGGTACTCCAGAGCGACGCGCGGATGCAGAAGCTGCTCGAGGAAGTCGAGCTTCGAGCGGTCGGCGAAGACGACGTCTGCGACGCGCGCGCGGTCGATGGAGCCGTCCGCGGCGAGCACCCCCTCCCCCAGTTCGGCCACGATCGCCTTGCGAACATCGGCGTCGGTCCTCAGCAGATGGTGGACGATCTCGTCACTCGAGACGGTCGCGGCACCCGCGCGCTGGAATGCGTACAGAGCCTCGCTCTTCCCGGCGCCGATGCCGCCGGTGATCGCGACCGCGATCGGCCGCGGCACGGCTTACGCGGTTGGAGGCGTCTCGGGCTCGTCGCCTGCGGCCGCCTCGGCGTCGGCAGTCGACTCGGCTTCGAGCTCGACCTCGGCTGCGGCATCAGTCTCGGGCGCCGGGGCGTCCTCGAGCTCCGGCTCGGCAGCGGCCTCGGGCTCAACAGCAGCCTCGGGCTCGGACTCCGGCTCCGCCTCGGCAACAATCTCCGGCTCCGGCTCCGCAGCGGCCTCGATCTCTGGTTCCGCGGCGGCCTCGGCCTCGGGCTCGGCAGCCTCGGCCTCGGGCTCAGCGGCTGCCTCGGCCTCGTCGGTCACGAGCTCGGGCGCAGCGTCGTCGTCGAGCGCCAGCGGGGGCGCCTCGTCGGCCGAAGCGGAACCGGCCGGGAAGACGTCCTCGGAAAGATTGAGGTTCGGTGTCAGGTGCACGGACTCGCCGCCGTCGGCGCGCGGGAGCGGCTCCACGCCTTCCTCGACCCGCTTCAGCGAGAGCGAGAGGCGCCGGCGCTCGGCGTCGACCTCGAGGATCAGCACGTTGACCGCGTCGCCCTGCGAGACGACCTCGCGCGGGTTCTCGACATGGTGCTGGGCCAGCTCGGAGATGTGCACGAGCCCCTCGACACCAGGAAGGATCTCGACGAAGGCGCCGAAGGTGACGACCTTGGTGACGCGTCCCTCGACGACGTCGTTCTCGGAATAGCTCTCGAGCACCTGCTGCCACGGATCCGACTGCGTCTGCTTGAGGCCGAGCGAGATGCGCTGGCGGTCGCGGTCGATGTCGAGCACCTTGACCTTGACCTCCTGACCGATCTCGAGCACCTCCGACGGATGGTTGACGTGGCTCCACGACAGCTCGGAGATGTGGATCAGTCCGTCCATCCCGTTCAGGTCGACGAACGCGCCGAAGTCGACGATGTTCGAGATCGTCCCCTCGACCACGTCGCCCGGGTTGAGCCGGTCGAGAATCTGCTGGCGCTGGTCCTTGCGCTCGTCCTCCAGGACGGCGCGACGGGAGAGCACGACGTTGTTCCGCGACCGGTTCAGCTCGATCACCTTGCAGCGAAGCTCGGTCGCCATGAACTCGTCGAGGTCCTGGACGCGGCGGATGTCGACGAGCGAGGCGGGCAGGAAGCCGCGGACGCCGAGGTCGAGGATCAGGCCGCCCTTGACGACCTCGATCACGCGACCGACGACCGGCTCGCCGGATTCGGCGGCCGCCTCGATCTTCTTCCAGGCGAGCTCGAACCGCGCGCGCTTCTTCGAGAGGATCAGGCGCCCTTCGGCGTCCTCCTTCGTGAGCACGAGTGCGTCGATCTCCTCACCGACCGAGACCTCGTCGGCCGGGTTGACCGAGCGGCGGATCGAAAGCTCGGCGACCGGGATGACGCCCTCGGACTTGTAGCCGATGTCGACGAGGACCTCGTCCTTGTCGACGCGCACGACCGTGCCGTGCACGACTTCCCCCTCGTTGATCGTCGGGAAAGTCGACTCGTAGTCGGGGATCAGGTCGCCGTCCGGGCCTTCGACCCAGACACCTTCTTCGGCCTGCTGCGGCTTTTCTATCGTCTCGTTCGCCATTACGAGGTGCGCAGTATAGCCAGGTCCAACGTGCGGACACCGATCGCGGCCCGGCTTGTGTTTGAGCGTCACAAGTGAGACCGTCTCGCACTCAATGGACGCGCGCGAGAACACCGCCACACTCCTCCGGCTTGTCAACGGTTATTACGTTTCGCAGGCGATCCACGTCGCGGCGTCGCTCGGAATCGCGGACCTGCTCGCGGACGGGACGCGGACGAGCGACGAGCTCGCGAATGAGGCAGGCGCCGATCCGGAGACGCTCTACCGACTCCTGCGCGCACTCGCGAGCGTCGGCGTCCTGCATGAGGGCGATGGCCGGCTCTTTTCACTGACCCCCGTCGGGGAGCTTCTTCGTTCGGACGTTCCCGGCTCGCTCCACGGCTGGGCGGCCTATGCCGGCCGACCGTACTTCTGGGCGGCGTGGGCGGACCTCCTCCACAGCGTCCGTACCGGTGAGAACGCGTTCCGCCATGTGCACGGCCAGGACGTGTGGAGCTATCGGGCCGACCGGCCCGAGGAGAGCGTGCTCTTCGACGCGGCGATGAAGGCGCTCACAGGGGCTTCGAATGCCGCGCTCATCGACGCGTTCGACTTCTCCCGCTTCGGAACGCTTGTCGATGTCGGCGGCGGGAATGGCGCCCTGCTCGCAGACGTACTCGCCTCGAATCCCGCGCTACGGGGAGTCCTCTTCGACCAGGCGCACGTCGTCGCGGGCGCGGATCAGGTGCTCGAAGCCGCCGGTGTCGCGGATCGGTGCCGGATCGAGAGCGGCAACTTCTTCGAGGCCGTGCCCGAAGGCGGCGACGCGTACCTGCTCAAGAGCATCATCCACGACTGGGAGGACGAGGACTCGAGGGCGATCCTGCGGGTGGTTCGAGCCGCGATGTCGGAGGGTGCGACCCTGCTCGTCGTCGAGCGCGACCTTGGCGCACCGAACGAGGATGCTCCGTCGAAGTTCTCCGACCTGAACATGCTCGTCGGCCCGGGTGGGCGCGAACGAACGCAGGACGAATACGCATCCCTCTTCGAGTCAACGGGCTTCCGCCTGGTCGGCGCGACACCGACGGCCGGCACGCACGCCGTCTTCGAAGGCGAGCCCGTTTAGGGCCGACTTCCTCCTAGAGTCCGAACAGGCGCTTCGTCAGCTCCGCCTCCGCGGTGAGCTCGAGCTCGTCGGCGGATGTGGCCAGCGCGATCCGGTAGGTGCCTTCGGCGATATGCCACTGGCCCGCGTCTCCGTCGTACCGCGCGAGCAGCCGCGGGTCGGCGATCACGGTCACAGTGTGTGACTCTCCCGGTCTCAGCTCGACCCGCTCGAAGCCGAGCAGGCGCATGCGCTGCTCACCCGCTGCCTCGGTCATGTAGACCTGCGGGACGTCGGCGCCCTCGCGTTGACCGGTGTTCGTCACCGTGAAGCTTGCGGTGATCGTCTCGCCGCCGCCGACCTCGAGATCGCTGTAGGCGAAGCTCGTGTAGGTCAGGCCGTGGCCGAAGGCGTAGAGCGGCGTTTCGCCCGTCTTGGCGAACCAGCGGTAGCCGATCTCGGCACCCTCGTCGTAGTCGATGGTGGTTGGCGTGCCCCACGGCGCGCCCAGGCCGGGGAGCTCCGGCCGCGGCGTCTGGGCGAGATCCGCCGGGAAGGTGATCGGCAGGCGGCCCGAGGGGTTGACGGCGCCTGTGAGGATCTCGGCGATCGCCTGCCCGCCGGCCTGGCCGGGGTACCACGCCTCCACGATTGCCCTGACGTTGTCGCGCCACGGCATGGTGATCGGGTTGCCTGTCTCCAGCACGACGATCGTGTTGGGGTTGGCGGCGGCGACCGCCTCGATCACGGCGTCTTGCCCCCACGGCAGCGACAGGTCGGGGCTGTCGAACCCTTCGCTCTCGATGCGGATCCCGAACACGACCGCGACGTCCGAGTGGCGAGCGAGCAGCGCCGACTCGGCCGGGCTCATCCCCGGGTCGAACTCGATCTGCGCCTTCGGAAGCAGCCGCGTCAGCTCGGAGAGAGGCGAGGACGGGAAGAGGTAGAGATTGCGCCCGCTTCCCATGATGCCGGGGCCGCCGATCTTGATCACCTCCGCATACCCACCCGGTGGGACGACCGCGCTCGAGCCGCAGCCGGTCGGCACGCCAACTTGCGCGTGCCCGCCGATCACCGCGATCCGCGCAGTCGTGCCGGGGTCGAGCGGCAACGCGCCGTCGTTCTTCAGGAGCACGATCCCCTGGCGGGCCGCCTCGAGCGTGATCTGGTTGTGGGCCGCCATGTCGACCTCCGATGCCGGCCCCCACGCGTCGACCCCGACTGCGTACATCGAGCGCAGAATCCGGCGCACCATCTCGGAGAGGCGCTCCTTCGGCAGCTTGCCCTCCGCGTGCGCCGTCTGCAGCGGCTCCGTGAACGACTCGGCTTGCCACAGCATCGCGTCGATCTGAGCGCCGGATTCCTGGTCGAGCCCCTCGAGGGCGAACTCCCAGCTCGGCGTGGCGCCCCAGTCGGACATCACCCAGCCCGGATACCCCCAGGCGCCCTTGAGTACCTCCTCGATCAGGACCCTGTTGCCGCCGGCGTAGTCGCCGTTGATCTTGTTGTACCCCGTCATGACCGACCCGGGCTGCGAGCGTTCGATCGCGATCTCGAACGCCAGCAGGTCGGACTCGCGATGTGCAGCCGGGTCGATGATCGCGTCCAGCCAGTGGCGGTTCGTCTCGTTGCAGTTGAGCGAGAAGTGCTTGGTGGTCGAGATCACGCCCTCGGCCTGGATCCCGTTGATCGACTCGCCGGCAAGCACGGCGCTCAGCAGCGGATCCTCGGACAGATACTCGAAGTTGCGGCCGTTGCGCGGATCGCGCGCGAGGTTGATCCCGCCGGCCAGCAGCACGTTGAAACCCCTGCTTCGCGCCTCGCGACCCAGCATCGCGCCGGCGCTGCGCGCGAGCGCCGGGTTGAAGCTCGCGCCCAGCGCGATGCCCGCCGGGAGCGCGGTCGCGGTGTCCCCTTCCCGGTAGCCGGGATTGGTAACACCCAGGCTGGCGTCGCTCATCAACAGCGCCGGGACACCGAGGCGCGGCACGCCCGGGACATAGCCCGCGCTCATCGGGACATCGTCCGGAATGCGCGCATCGCGGACTGGAAGCCAGGAATTTGCCCCCATCACGCTGACCAGCAGCGAGAACCGCTCCTCGTCCGTCATCTGGGCCTCGGTCTCACCCGCGCGCGCATCGGCCTGCGCCGCACTGCCTTCGCTCACGTCTGCCTCCTTACCGCCTAGCTCTTCGCGTCGTTCCAGTCGTCGCCGACGCCGACGTCGACGGCCAGCGGCGGGTCGAGCGGATACGCGCCGCACATCTCCTCGCGGACGCAGGTCCTTGATCGCGCTCGTCTCGGTCTCGGGCGCCTCCAGCAGCAGCTCGTCGTGCACCTGCAGGACGAGGCGTGCGCCTCTCCCCTCCTCGCGGAGCCGGTCGTGGATCCGGATCATCGCCACCTTGATCACGTCCGCTGCGGTTCCCTGCATCACCGAGTTGACGGCGAGGCGCTCGCCGAGCGCGCGCGTCTGGCGGTTGCGGACTCGGATCTCGGGGACCGGGCGGCGCCGGCCGAGCAGCGTCGTCACGTACCCGTCGCGCTCCGCCTGTTCGATCGTGCGCTGGATGAAGTCCTGCACGTGCGGGAAGCGAGCGAGATAGGTGTCGATGTACTCCTGCGCCTGCTCGCGCGGAATCTCGAGGTTCTCGGAGAGGCCGAACGACGAGATGCCGTAGATGATCCCGAAGTTGACCATCTTGGCGACGTTGCGCTCGTCCTTGGTCAGCGTCGCCGGGTCCTTGCCGAGCACCTCCGCGGCCGTCGCCGTGTGGATGTCCTCGTTCCGCGCGAACGCCTCGCGCAGCCGCGGCTCGCCGGAGACGTGCGCAAGGATGCGCAGTTCGACCTGGCTGTAGTCGGCCGAGATCAGGCGGTACCCCTGCTCGGCGACGAACGCCGACCGGATCTCACGCCCGAGCTCGGTGCGGATCGGGATCGCCTGCAGATTGGGATTCGTCGTCGAGAGGCGACCGGTCGAGGCGGCGGCCTGGTTGAACGTCGTGTGCAGCCGGCCGTCGCGCTCCGAGATCAGCAATGGAAGCGGCTTGAGGTAGGTGTTGACGAGCTTCGAGAGCTCGCGCCACTCCTCGATCACGTTGACGATCTCGTGCTCGCCGCGAATCGAGCGCAGCACGCGGGTGTCGGTCGAGTACCCGGTCTTGCCCTTGCGGCCGGGCGTCAGGCCGAGCACCTCGAAGAGGATCCGCGCCACCTGCTGGGTCGAGCCGATCATGAACTCCTCGCCCGCGAGCTCGTACGCGTTCGCCTCGAGCTCCTCGACCCGGTCGGCGAGGCGGGCCGTGATCTCGCCCATCCGGTAGGTGTCGATCTTCACGCCCGCGTCCTCCATCGAGGCGAGGACGGCGGTGAGCGGCAGCTCGATCTCGTCGTAGAGCCGCTCCGAGCCGCGCTCGGCGACGCGCTCGCGCATCGGTCCGGCGAGCCGCCGTGCCGCCTCGGCACGCGTGATCAGCGCAGCGGTCTCCTCCTCCGTGGCCGGCTCGGGGATCACCTCGAGCCCGTACTCCCTTTGCAGGTCCTCGATCAGATACTCGGAGCGGCCGGGCTCGATCAGATAGGCCTCGATCAGCGTGTCGTCGGCCGGCGCCATCGTCAGCCGCGGCAGCGACTTGAAGTCGTGCGCCACGAGCTGCGCGTCGCGTAGGCGCGGGATCAGGGTCTCGTCCCAGGCGCCGACCGTCACGCCGTCGTCCTGCGCGAGCGCGAAGCGGCCGTCGACGATCGCGAGCCCGGCGCGGCCGCGCACCTGCGGCAGCTCACCCTCCCGCCAGGGGACGACGGTGCCGGCGACCGGGATGGGTACGGCTGCGGGGATCGCGTCCTCGAGGTCGTCGATCCGGTTCAGCAGGGCGCGGAACTCGAACCGGCGGAACATCTCGCGCAGCTGCGAGCGGTCGGGCGGCTCGAGCACGATTCCGGTCGGGTCGAAGTCGAGGTCGAGGTCGCGCCGCATCGTCGCGAGCTCCTTCGAGACGCGCGCCTGATCCGCGAACTCGGTGATGTTCTTCCGCCGCGCCGGCGAGAGCTCGTCCGCGTGCGCGATCACCTCCTCGAGCGAGCCGTACTGCGCGATCAGCTGGCCGGCGGTCTTGTCCCCGATCCCGGGGACGCCCGGGATGTTGTCCGACGTGTCGCCCTTGAGCCCGATGAAGTCCGGAACCTGGTCGGGCCGGATGCCGTAGCGCAGCTCGACCCGCTCCGGTGTGTAGACGTTCACGTCGGCGACGCCGCGCGGCGTCATCATCAGCGTGATGTTCGCGGAGCACAGCTGGAAGGCGTCGCGGTCGGTGGAGACGACCGTCGTCTTGACGCCGGCCTCGTCCGCGCGGGTGGCGAGCGTCGCGATCACGTCGTCCGCTTCCCAGCCCTCGAACTCCAGGTTGCGGTAGCCGAACGCCTCGACGATCGGCCGGAAGTGCGGGAACTGCTCGCGCAGGAGATCGGGCATCGCCCGCCGGCCCTCCTTGTAGACGACGTCGGCGGCCTGGGCGACCGCGGCCCGGTGCGTGGGGCTCGAGTCCCAGGCGACCGCGACGCCCTTCGGCCGGTAGTCCGACAGCAGCTTGAAGAGCATGTTGGCGAAGCCCAGGAGAGCGTTCGTCGGGAAGCCGTCGCTCGTCGCGAGCTCCTCGGGCAGCGCAAAGAAGGCTCGGTACGCGAGGTTGTTGCCGTCGACGAGGAAGAGCTCGGAGTCCCGCGCGGGACCGTCGTCGAGCTGCAGCTCCTGTCCGGTGAGCGTCTTCGGCACAGGCCCAAGCTATCGTCTCGCACCGATGACGCGTCTCGAGATTCGTCCATTTTCCGACGAGTTCCTCCCCCACGCGGGCGAGCTCCTCGCCACGCGCCACCGAGCTCAGCGGGCGGCCGAGCCGCTCCTCCCGGCGAGGTACGAAAGCGCCGAGGCGGCGGCTGCCGAGGTGGACGCGCTCACGAGGAGCGAGGGGGCTTCGGGCGCCGTCGCTCTTCGCGGCTCACGCGTTGTCGGCTTCCTGCTCGGCGTGCGCAGGCGCGACGAGATCTGGGGCGCGAACGTCTGGGTCGAGACCGCCGGACACGCAGTCGAGGCCGCCGAGGATCTGCGCGACCTGTACGGCGCAGCGGCCGCGCGGTGGTTCGAGGAGGGCCGCGACCGCCACTACGCTCTCGTCCCGGCGACGGATCCCGCTCTGCTCGAGGCCTGGTCGCGCGTGAGCTTCGGGCAGCAGCACGCGTACGGGATCCGCGAGGTACCCGACGTCGCCTGGCCCGAGAGCGTCCGTCGCGCGGAGGAGCGCGATCTCGATGCCCTGGTCGAGCTGGCGCCGCTGCTCCAGAACCACCAGTCGCTGGCGCCGGTCTTCGGCGGCGGGCTGCCGCAGGAGACCGAGGAAGAGTTGCGCGCAGGCCTCCTCGAAGACCTCGCCAAGGACGAGATCGGCGACCTCGTCGCGGAGCGGGACGGCCGGATCGTCGGCGCGTTCCAGATCGTCCCCGTCGAGCTGTCGAGCGATGCATGTCGGCCTGGCGCGCCCCGACGGCGCCGCCTTCCTCGGCTGGGCGGCGACCCGTCCTGACGTACGCGGCATCGGGAGCCGGTGTGGCGCTTGACCGAGGCCGCGCTTCGCCTGGGCGCGCGAGCGCGGCTACGAGACGATGGTCACCGACTGGCGGGTGACCAACCTGCTCGCGTCGCGCTTCTGGCCCGCGCGCGGGTTCCGGGAGAGCTTCCTCCGGCTCTACCGGCGGATTCCCTAGGAGGCGCTCAGCCGCAGGCGAACCGTGTGGCCGTGCGGCGCGAAGTGCTCCGAGCCGTCGGGCATGCCGGTGACGACGTCGAGCTCGACCCCGCCATCCGACTGTCGCTGCTCGACGTGCGTGCACTCCTCCGAGAAGGTGCCGACGAGCGCGTAGCCCGCTGCCCGGAGCTCACGCCGATCCGTGCCGGGCGGCAGCACGACGCCGAGCACGAGCACTGCATCCTCGATCTCGGCTGAGACCGTCCAGCCGCGCTCCTCGCAGAGCCGGTGAACGTGAGGCAGCAAATGGTGCTCGGGTTCCTCCGCCACCCAGTCCGGCCGGCGAGCAGCGTCGAGCAACCGCTCCAGCGCGGGCGCGAAGGCGGCCGCCGAGGCGATCCCGCGGCCACGTTCGTCGGTGTCCCACCGCTGCTTCACCCACCGAGTGTCGCAGGTATGGTCGCGCGTCATGCCGAGGATCCCGCTGCTGTCGGGCTCTCGCATCGCGATCGTCAACGCCCCCGACGACGCGCTCGTGCTGAGGCCCCGAACACCGTCCGAGGGGATTGCCGACGTCGGCGCCGCCGTTCGCGATGCGCTCCGCTTTCCGCTCTCCGGTGCGCCGCTCGAAGCACTCGTCAAGCGGGGCGGCAGCGTGACGATCGTCGTCGAGCCGCCCGAGCTGCCACTACCTGCCGCTCCGAACGACCCGCGGCGCGAGGCACTCGCGGCGACGCTCGCCGAGCTCGAGCGGCTTGGCGTGCGGTCGCAGCAGCAGACGATCCTGATCGCGGGAGGGCTCAACCGCCGAGCGGGAGACCGCGAGAAGGAGGCGCTCCTTCCACCGGTCTCCGCCCGCCGCTTCCACGGCGTGGTCGAGGTGCACGACGCGGAAGCGCCGGATCTCGTCCATCTCGGCGATGCCGGACGCACACCCATGCGCGTCAATCGAAGGCTGCTCGAAACCGACCTCGTCGTGTGCGTAACTGCCGCAGAGAGCGTGCTGCACGGAGGCCCGGGTGCACTCCTCGGCGCGTGCGGGCCGGAGACGCTTCGGGGCGCCACGGCGTACTCGCTGCTCGAGACGGCTGCGGCGCGCGGCTGGCAGCTGGGACTGGCGCTCGAGCGGATGCTCGCCGCCCGCGTGCCGGTGATGGGGACGTCGCTCGTGCTCAATCCGCCGCGACTGCTCGGTCGCTTTCGCGGCTATCCCTACGAGGAGGCGTCGTCTCGCCACCTCGTCTCCTCGCCTCTGCGCCGGTATCTCGCTCCTCCCGCCCGGTCTGCGCCGCAAGATCCTCCACGATCTCGCGCGAGAGCTGACCGTCGTCGCCGCCTTCGCGGGACCTCCCTCGGTCGCACACGCGGAGGCTCTTCTGCGGGGGATCGCCAGACGCTCGATTCGGCTCGAGCAGCCGCTCGACGCGATCGTGATCGGGATCCCCTGGGAGCACCACCACTCCCCGCGCGAGCGGCTGAACCCGCTGACGGTGGCGACAGTCGCACTCGGGCTGGCGCTCAGGCTGTGGCGCGACTCGTTTCCCGTCGTCGACGGCGGAACGGCGATCGTGCTCCACCGGCTCTCGCGTCACTTCGCCCACGGCACACAGGATCCGTACCGCGCGCTCTTCCACGCGCTCCGCGACGGCCGCACGGGGGCCGAGCTCGCGGCGGGCGAGCTGGCGGCGGCCTCGGATGAACGCGCGCTTGCCGCCTACCGCGCCGGCCGCGCCTGCCATCCCCTCCTCCCCTATGTCGACTGGGACGGCTGCCGGCCCGCGCTCGAGCGGCTCGGCGCGGTTCTCGTCGCCGGCTGCCGCGACCACCAGGCCGCCCGCACGCTCGGCTTCGTGCCGACGCACGGAATCTCCAGCGCTCTCGAGATGGCCCACGGACGCGCCGGCGGCGAGGCCCGGATCGGCGTCCTGCTGAGCCCGCCCTTCTTCCCGCTCGAGGTCGGCTCGCGCTAGCAGCTGCGAACGGCTAGTCGATGCCGAGATAGGCCTTTTGAACGCGCTCGTTCTCGCGCAGCTCCTTGGCCGGTCCCTCGAGTGCGATCACGCCGGTCTCGAGCACGTAGCCGCGGTTGGCGGCGTCGAGCGCCATCAGGGCGTTCTGCTCGACGAGCAGGATCGGAGTGCCCTGCGCGTTGATCTCCCGCACGATGTCGAAGATCCGCTCGACGAAGATCGGCGCCAGCCCCATCGACGGCTCGTCGAGGAGCAGGAGCTTCGGCCGCGCCATCAGCGCGCGGCCCATCGCCACCATCTGTTGCTCGCCGCCCGACATCGTCCCCGCCTTCTGCTGCTTCCGCTCGGCAAGGCGGGGGAAGAGGTCGAAGACACGGTCGAGATCCTCCGGGAAGTTGGCGCGGTCCGTGCGCTGGAACGCTCCCATCTCCAGGTTCTCCAGCACGGTCATGCGCGGGAAGAGGCGACGGCCCTCGGGCGACTGTGAGATGCCCATCTTCACGATCGCGTGTGCGGGCGCGTTCGTGATGTCCGTGCCCTGGAAGCGGATCGCCCCCTCCCGAGGGTGGTTGACGCCGTTGATCGAGCGGAGCGTCGTCGACTTGCCGGCGCCGTTCGCGCCGATCAGCGTCACGACCTCTCCCTCGTGCACCTTGAGCGAGATCCCCTTGAGCGCATGAATCGCGCCGTAGTAGGTGTGGACGTCGTCGAGCTCGAGGACGACGCCCTCTCCAACCTCAGCCATGACTCGTCGCGCCCTTCCCGAGGTACGCCTCGATCACGCGCTCGTCCTTCTGGACGTCGCCCGGCGTGCCCTCGGCGATCTTCTCGCCGTAATCGAGCACGGTGACGCGGTCGGAGATGCCCATCACGACCTTCATGTCGTGCTCGATCATCAGGACCGTCAGACCGCGTTCGTCCCGGAGCTTGCGGACGAACGTCGTGAACGCCGCCGTCTCCTGCGGGTTCATGCCCGCGGTCGGCTCGTCGAGCAGCAGCAGCTTCGGCTCCGTCGCGAGCGCGCGCGCCACCTCGAGCCGCCGCTGGTCGCCGTAGGGGAGGTTTCGCGCCATCTCGTTGTGGCGCCCCGGGAGCCCCGAGTAGGTGAGCAGCTCGCGTCCGCGCGCGGCGGAGTCGCGCTCCTCCCGGCGCACTCGCGGGGTGCGCAGGATCGAGCCGAAGATGCCGCCGCTGGTGCGGCAGTGCATCCCGACGAGCACGTTCTCGAGCGCGGTCATGTGCTGGAAGAGCCGGATGTTCTGGAACGTTCGGCCGACGCCGAGTGCGGTGATCGCATGCGGAGGCTTCTCCGTCACGTCCGTGCCGTCGAAGACGATCCGTCCCGACGTCGCCCGGTAGACGCCGGTGAGCATGTTGAAGAAGGTCGTCTTGCCGGCCCCGTTCGGGCCGATCAGCGAGACGATCGAGCCCTGCGGGATCGTGAAGTCGATGTTGTTCGTCGCGACGAGGCCGCCGAACTCCTTGCGGACGGTCTCGGCGACGAGCAGGTCAGGCTGCTGATCAGTCATTGCTCATGTCGCGATCCGTGTCGGCACCTTCGTGCATCACGTCGTAGAACGGCGTGTCGTGGACACCGAGCTCGAGCTCGCGCTTGTGCCGTCGTTCGGGGATCAGCCCTTCGGGCCGGAAGAGCATCATCACCACGATGATGATCCCGTAGAAGCCGAACTGGTACTTCGTCGGGTCGAAGTCGACCCCGCCTTCCTGAAGCTTGGAGCCGAAGGTCGCGAGGCCTGCGACGTTGAGGTAGCCGAGGATCATCCCGCCGAGGATCACGCCCCAGATCGAGCCCATCCCACCGAGAATGACCATGCAGAGCAGGAAGACGGAGATGTTGAAGTAGAAGTCCGCCGGGAAGGCGCCGCTCCGGAAGCTCGAGTAGAAGGCGCCGGCGACGCCGCCGAAAAACGCCCCGATCGCGTACGACCACGTCTTCGTCCGCATCAGCGGCACGCCCATCGCGGCGGCTGCGGTCTCGTCCTCGCGGATCGCGATCCAGGCGCGGCCCAGCCGCGAGTCGCGGAGCCGCATGGAGCAGAAGACCGTGAACAGGAGCAGTGCGAGCGCCGTCCAGTAGAACCATTGCTCGCGCTGGAACGACTGCTGGTAGCTGGCCGGCAGGCCCAACTTCTCGCCGATGCTGCCGAAGCCGGGCGAGTCGATCGGACTGATCCCGAAGGTGCCGTGCGTGAGGTCGAAGCCGAAGACGTTGTCGCTGTTGCGCACGACCTGGGGGATGATCTCGCCGAAGCCGAGGGTGACGATCGCCAGGTAGTCGCCCCGCAGGCGGAGGGTCGGCAGGCCGATCAGGATTCCCGCGAGCGCGGTCAGCGCCCCGGCCATGACGAGGACGATCCAGATCGAGAGGTGGATGCCCGGAACGCTGTCCGCGATCCCGACCGCGCCGAAGTGGAAGGTCCACTGGTCGAACTGCTGCGACGCGAACCAGGCCGCCGTGTACGCGCCGACGGCGTAGAACGCGACGTAGCCGAGGTCGAGGAGCCCCGCGTAGCCGACGACGATGTTCAGGCCGACGGCCATCATCGTGAAGACGATCATGATCACCATCGACGAGAGCGCAGGGACGAAGTCGCCGAGCAGCGGCAGGTCCGCGAGCGACTCGACGTACTTCGGATAGAGAAAGCCGAGGACGATCAGCGCGGCGGCGATCAGCGCGCCGGGACCATAGCTCCGCCACCGGTCCTGGACGGCGGTCACGCGCCCTCCGGCGTCTGCTCGCCGAGGATGCCCTCCGGCCGGAAGACGAGGATCAGGATCAGGATCCCGAACACGATCGTCCGGGTCCAGTCCGAGCCGGGGGCGAACCAGGTGAGCCCCTCGTTGAAGGCCTGGATGAATCCGATGATGAGCGCGCCGAGGACGGCGCCGGTGAGGTTGCCGATCCCGCCGAGCACCGCCGCCGTGAACGCGATCAGCCCGAGCTCGAAGCCGGTGTCGTAGCGCATGTTGAACTGGAGGAGGTAGACGATGCCGGCCGCGCCGGCGAGAGCGCCGGCGATTGCGAACGCGACGGAGATCGTCCGGTTCACGTTGATCCCCATCATCGCCGACGCCTCGGTGTCCTGCGCGACGGCGCGCATCGCCTTCCCCTGCTTCGTCGACCGGACGAACCAGCTGAGCATGATCAGGACCGGGATCGTGATCAAGAGCGCGGAGAGCTTGTTCCACGAGTAGGTGATGTCACCGATCCCGATCGCCTCCGTGCGCGGGATGAACGACGGCACCGAATGGAAGTTGACGCCGTAGAACGCGAGCGAGATGTTCTGGATGATGAAGGACATGCCGACCGCCGTGATCAGCGCGGCGAGGCGCGGCGCACGGCGGAGCCGCCGGTAGGCGACGAACTCGATCCCGGCGTTCACGACCGAGAACAGCACCATGATCACGACGAGCGTCAGGAGCATGCCGCCGATGATCACCGGGACGGACGAATCCTTGTCCAGGCCGAGCACCGAGACGATCAGCGACCACGCGACGAGCCCCGAGAGCGCGAAGACGTCGCCGTGCGCGAAGTTGATCAGCTGCAGGATCCCGTAGATGAGCGTGTAGCCGAGCGCGACGAGCCCGTAGATCGTGCCGTTCGTCAGCCCGATCAGGCCCACGTTGATGAACTCGGTGGGGTCCTGCACGAAGTTGCCGACCAGCCAGACCCCGACGAGAACGAGCAGCGCGAGGCCGATGAGGTTCACGACCCCCGCCTTCCGCAGCCTGTCGAGTGTGGTCGTCAGGACCTGTGCCGCCATGAGGGGAAGAACCTAAAGGAAAGTCGGGGGAGAGCAAAGGCCCTCCCCCGACTTTTGTCGCGCTTGGTGCGTCCCGCTAGCCGCGGGCCGCCTCGACAACCTCCGGCTTCGGCGAGATCGTCGTCACCGTTGTCAGCTTGTCGGTGGCCTTGTAGATCGTGAAGCCGACCACAGCGCCTTCGGCTCCGCTGGGATCGCCGTTCTCGTTGATCCCGAACGTGCCGAGAAGGCCATCGTTGATCTTCTGCTCGAACAGCTTCGCGATCACGTCGGCTCGCGAGCCGTCCGACGCTGCGATCGCGTTGAGCATGACCTGCGCGGCCTGTCCGCCGTAGATGGCGTACGGGTCGACGGGCTTGCCGCCGAGACGCGGCTTGAAGTCCTTGATGAACTCGGCGCCCGCGCCCTTGAACTGATCGATCGGCACGCCGGCGACGCTCAGGAACATGCCCGGAGCGGCCTCGGGGGCCTCGTCGATCGTCTGCTGCGTCGTGAAGCCGTCCGGCACGAACAGCTTGACCTTGCCGTCGTTCGGGCCGAGCACGGCGACCTTGTCCTTGATCACCTGGGCGCCGTTCTCGTCGATCAGGCCGCCGAGGAACACTGCGTCCGCGCCGGTGCCCTTGATCTTGTTGAACAGAGCCTCGTAGCTCGACGCCTTCGGATCCCACGCCGCGAAGCCGGCGACCTTGATGCCGACGTTCGCAGCAGCGTTCTTGAAGTTCGTCGCGACGCCGAGACCGTAAGCCTCCTTGTCGTTCAGGATGTAGACGCTCTTCACGCCCTGGGCCTTGGCGAACTCCGCCACCGCTGCGCCCTGGTACGCGTCGTTTGCGACGACACGTGCGTAGTTACGCGTGCCGCCCGGGTAGTACTTATCCGGCTCGGTTGCATCGCAGCCAGGCCCACCCTCGGTGAGACAGACGTACGTGTTCGCAGGCGAGATCATCGCCACGCCGCCGCCCGGAGCCTGGTTCAGCACCGGAATCTCGATCGCGGCACAACCCGAGTTGAACGTCCCGATGACGGCGACGACCTTTTCGTTGCCGGCATACGCCTGGGCGTTCGTCGAGCACTTACCGGAGTCCCACTTGCCGGCCTGAGCGGTCGCGTCGTCGCACGACTGGTACGCGACGTTGTGGTCACCGGCCTTGAAGTTCTGACTTCTCCAGGAGGTAGCGAATCGCCTCCACGATCTGGATGGTCTGGGTGCGCGACGACCCCTGGAGCGGGAAGTCGGATGCGAGGAGCACGTCCGGATCGCCTTCACCTTCGTACTCGACCGCAGTGCACGACGAGGACGGCAACGCCTCGATGTTTCCTCCGCTGCTGCCGGAAGCCTCGGTGGTCGACCCACTGCTACTCGATTCGTCGTCGCCTCCGCAACCCGCCGCGGCCAGTGCAAGCACCGCGACGAGCAGCGCCAGAACGCCCAACAAACCACGCTTTCTGGAATTCAACTGCTCTCCTCCTCCGTACTGATGGACCCGACCGGCTCTGCACACGCTTGCGCAGGCCTTGGGGCGGGCGAAGCCGGAAGTATCCAGACAAGTCGCCCGACATTCAACTTTGTGACGTCGGACTACACTCGTCCCAGGCCGAAGTGGCGGAACTGGCAGACGCGCCGGACTCAAAATCCGGTTCCCTCCGGGGAGTGGGGGTTCGATTCCCCCCTTCGGCACTCAGGGGCAGCAGGTGGCTCCCGATCCGAGGTGAGAGTCCCCGTCCGCGAGCTTCCTGCGTCGGCCGTCTATACGCTCGCGTGCTGAGTGGCTGAATGGAATTCGGTGTACACCTCCCTCTGATCTCGTTCCAAGGCGAGCAACGCTCGCTCAACGATCTGCTCGCGTTCACCGACGCCGCTCGCGATCTCGGTTACACGCACCTCTGCGCGAACGACCATCTGGTGTTCTCGCGTCCGTGGCTCGATGGGCCGACAGCGCTGGCCGCCGTGCTCGCGCACAGCGGCGAGATGACGCTCGCCACGACCGTGGCCGTACCGGTGCTGCGGGGACCGGCGGCAACCGCGAAGATCCTCGCGGCGATCGACCTGCTGTCGGGCGGCAGATTGCTCGTCGGGCTCGGGCCCGGCTCGTCCGCGCGAGACTACGAGCTCGTCGGCGTGAATTTCGAGGAGCGCTGGAAGCGGCTCGACGAGGCGGTGCAGACGCTGCGCGCGCATTGGCGAGCCGACGACGTCGCGTTCGAGGGTGCGTTCTACTCGACCGCCGGTTTCACGCTCGCCCCAACACCGGTGCAGCGTCCCGGCCCTCCGATCTGGATCGGGAGCTGGGGATCCCCGGCAGGGCTGAGACGCGTCGCGCGCCTGGCGGACGGCTGGCTCGCCTCGGGCTACAACACGACCCCGGAACTGTTCGCCCAGGCCTGGGTCGACGTCCAGGCCGAGCTGACGTCACGAGGGCGCGATAGCGCACGGTTTCCGAACGGCATCGCAACGATGTGGTGCTACGTCACGGAGGACAGGGCGCGCGCCGAAGCGGTGCTGCGGGAGGTGCTGGCGCCGATGCTCAATCGTCCGCCGGAGCAGCTGCGGGCGATACTGCCGATCGGTCCGGCGGAGGAATGCGCACAGAAGCTGACGGCGTACGCGCGAGCCGGCGCGCAACGTGTCTTCCTGTGGCCGCTCCAGGACGAGCGCGCGCAGCTCGAGCTGTTTCGAGAACGCGTCGCGCCGCTGCTCGATGCCGAGAGCACCGCACCTTCCACCAGCGGTCAGCGTGCCCCGATGGGTGAACGAAGGCCATCGGCGCGTGAAGGATCAGGCGGACGTGAACCACGCAACAGATGCTACGTCGCGTGAGGCAGGGGAGACCGTTCTGCGCATCACGCAATGGTTCTTGCCCTTGGGCCGGTCGTAGCTGAAGCCGGTCTGCTCGTAGAGGCTGCGCGTGACGTTGTAGAGAAACGAGGACGAAATCTTCTTGCCCTGCGGTAGATCCTGGGGATAGCCCTCCACCACGCCCCCGCCCGCCTTCGCGATCAGGTCGAGGGCACCACCGAGGGCGACACCTGCGACGCCTTTCCGTCGATAGTCCCTGTCGACGAAGATGCACGTGATGCGATAGTCGGGCAACTCCTCCGTACGGGTCGCCTCGTAATCCTTCCGGTGGTGGATGTTCGGAAGCTCGTCGGGAGAGCCGTACTGGGCCCAGGCCACCGCGGCCTCGCCGTCGAAGACGAGGGCCGCGTGAGCGTTGCCCTCGCGAACGAGACGCTCCTTCCAAGGGCGGCCCATTTCTCCCTCGGGCCTGCCGACCCGCGAATGGAACCACGTGCACCAGCAGCCGCCGAACCCCATGCCGTTGTGCTTCTCAGCGAGGCGGGCGAAAGCATCCCAGGTCGAGGCATCGAGCGCCCGGACGATTTCCACCTTTCCGCTCATGCCGACTCCAATCGCGTCTCTAGCGGCTCGGCGTTCCAGAGGTCCCGCTGCTCTCCGAGGACGTCGACGCGTCGGTTTGAGGCAGGCCGCCTGTTGAGCGGATCGTCTCCGGTTCGTCTTCGCGGGCGGGGCCGAACAGCAGCCAAAGCGCTCCTCCGAGCATGGCCCCAATGAGCGGCCCGACGAGGTAGATCCAGACATCACCGAAGTCCCCGTTGTAGATCACCGGGTCGAGTGATCGCGCGGGGTTGAAAGAGCCACCAGACGCGGGACCGATCGCGTCCGCGGCGGTGAAGATGAAGAGCCCGATCAACAGAGGCGCCATGACGCCTTTCCAGGGTGCACGGTCGTCCGTCGCGACAGTGCAGATCACCATGACGAAGAGGGCGGTGGCAATCAGCTCCAAGACGAGCGCCCCTCCGTTCGAGATGCCGAGTCCCGGAGCAGTGTCGAGCGCGTCGACTGCATTCCCGGAGTACACCGCGGCTACTGCGAGAACGGCGACGAAGCCTCCGACGAGCTGCGCAATCCAGTAAGGGACGACCTCCTTGACTGGGAACTTCCGCGCCACAGCGAGACCGAGGGACACAGCTGGGTTGAAGTGTCCACCCGACAGGTGTCCGAGCGCCGCGATCGCCAGCGCGAGACCTAGTCCGAACGCAAACGCAATCCCAAGGGTGCTTATTGCCCCGCTGCCGATGTCAACGGAAACGGCGATTGCATTGAAGCCGAGGAAAAAGAACAAAAACGTCCCGAGCGCCTCCGCTCCGAGGCGCAGACCGATTGTCGACGAGTCCATCTCACTCTCCTTTCTTGACGAGAGCGCGGTCGCTGCGCCGAAGTGTCGATGGCACAGGAACGCCTGCCTGGCGCATCCAAGTTCGCCATGGTTTCACAGCCGCGTCGTGGCGTGCGCCGCTCTGCCCGACGGCTTGCAAGTCTTCCGAGGCTAGAGGAGTCTCCACATCATCCGGAGGCCCGCACTCGCGCTCTTGCGAAACGTCACGACCGCCACCACGGCGAGAGAGGCTGCGACCAACGGGACGAGCGAGCGGAGCTCGCCTTGCAGCGCGTTGAGATCCTCGTCGAGGCGCTGCCGCTCGGCGGCGATCTCTTTCCGGACCCCCGCGATATCGGGCTTCTCAGACACGGCCCTCGAATGTCTCCATCGTCCGGGCGGCCTCCTCGAGTGCCTGCGCGGGCGTCGGCGGCGACGCCTTGCGAACGAAGCGCACCGCCAGGAATGCGGCGATTGCCGCGGCGAGGAACAGGATTCCCGCCACGATCAGTAGTGACAGCCAGAGCGAGATGGCCTCGCTGAGCCCCGCCGCGAGCGCGGCAAAGGCGAAGCCGATTGCGTAGACGAGCAGAACCCCCGCGCCGGCCGCGAGGCCTGCGCCGGTCCCGATCGCCGTCGCCTTCTGTTTCGCCTCGAGCTTCGCAAGCTCGACGTTCAGCCGCGCGAGGGACAGCGTGCGCTTTTTTACCGTCTTGGCCCGTGTCAGGACGCCGAACATAGCCGCAGAGTAAACCCGTGCCCGTGGGCATTTGCAAACCGGGTCTCTCCAGCGAGCCCTACGTCGGCTTCGCTTCTGGGCTTGCTCCTCGGAAGACGGCGGACGCGAGAAGCAGGAACCCGACGCCGGCGAGGATCAGCGCAACCCCAACCACGATGCTGAAGACGGCGACCCCGGTCGCCATATAGGACACATTGAGCGCGGTCGAGAGGGCCGTCTCCGTCACCCAGGTATTGCGGGCAGCGTTCGAGACCGGCTTCCCGCTCTCATCCTTCAACGCGGCCGCCTCGTCGTTGGTGCCCGCTGGATTGCTCGGATCCGCTTCGGAGACGAACCGTCCCATCTCGGCGTAAGTCAGCCCACCGGAGGACTCCAGCGCGTGGATCCGCATGTACTTCGCGAAGCAGCGAGCCTCGGATCCCGTCGTGATCGGCTCCTCCGCCACGTCGCAGTCGGGCGCATCCACCGTCAGCTTCGCCTCCTCGATCCCCGGCGCGATCCCTTCCGGACTCATATCCGGCGAGCCGACGATCTTCTCCTGCGAAAGCTCGTCCTCCACCGTGTTCTTCCCGACGATCCCGATCGCGATCGTCCCTACCCCGAACACCATCAGGACCACCCCTGCGGCGTAGCCGCCGAGCCGAAGCAACTTCGCGCGTTCCATGTTCACACCCCCGGTCGCTATCAGGATCCCGATCATGTCGGACCGACCTAGTCCCTGCCAAAAAGCGGAACGGAGGCTGGGTCAGCGGTGCCGCCGGTACTGCAGCTCGACGATCCCGTTGCTGGAGGCGGTGCTGGAGACCAGGTCGAGCCGGTAGGACTCGGGGACGCCGTCGAACAGCCGGGTACCCTCGCCCGCAACGTAGGGGAACAAGCTCACCTGGAGCTCGTCGATCAGGTCGAGCCGCATGAGCGACCGCCAGAAGCTGACGCCGCCCCAGACCACGATGTGGCCGTCGCCGCCCTGCCTGAGCTTGCCGATCTCTTCTGCCGTGTCACCAGCCGCGATGGTGGTGTTGGCCCAGTCGGCTGTCGTCAGGGTCCGGGAGAAGACGACCTTGCGCGCCGCGTTCAGGATTGGGGCGAAGGGGTGGTCGGTGGACGTTGTCATGGCCCCGGAGATGCCCTCGTAGGCGGTGCGGCCCATGATGTGCGCGTACGCGCTCTGGAGAAAGTCGAGTTGGGCCGGGTCGTCGGGCTCACGGTTTTCGGGCAGGTCGAAGCAGAACTTCCAGAACTCCGTGCCCTCGTCGGCCAGAAGGCCGTCGAGCGAGTAGTTGAACACCGTCGCTATCAGCTTCCGCATGATCGAACTCCTTGGTCTCGAGTCGTCTGGGGACCGTGCTTGCGACCGGAAATCATCGGTGCACCGTCAACTGGCCGGTCGCGCTACGCGACTTTGCGAGACTCCATCGATGACCGACGTATCCACTCACCTCATGTTTCAGGACGGCTCCGCCCGCGAGGCCGTCGAGCGATACGTCGAGCTGATTCCGAGCTCGACGATCACCGATGTCACCGGTCCGGACGGCCCCGGTCAAACGATCAGGTTCACGCTGGCGAACCGGCCGTTCATCGCCTTCAACAGTCCGATAGCCCACGAGTTCGGCTTCACGCCCTCGATGTCAATCTTCGTGACGTGTGACACGCCAGACGAAGTCGACGATCTGTTCGGCCAACTCAGCACCGACGGATCGGTTCTGATGCCACTCGACGACTACGGATTCAGCCCACGCTTCGGCTGGTGCACAGACCGTCACGGCGTCTCGTGGCAGGTTGGATGCAGCTGAGCAGCCGTGGCATGGCTGTTCGATTGCCGGCTTGCTGAGCGGGACCCCGAGCGCGTTTGGGGTCAGCCGATTTGCTCGGCCAGCCCGATGAGAATGCCCTCGGGGCCTCGGACGTAGCAGAGCCGATACACGTCTTTGTACTGGACCACTTCGTCGACGAGCTGCGCGCCGTGCTCGCGGAGCCGGGCCAGCGTATCGTCGAGGTCATCCACGGCGAACATGACACGGAGGTAGCCGAGGGCGTTCACCGGTGCGTTCCGGTGATCGGCGACCGGAGGCGGCGTGAGAAAGCGCGAGAGTTCGATCCTGCCGTGGCCGTCCGGCATACGCATCATGGCCATCTCGACGCGCTGGTCGCGCAGTCCCGTGACACGCCCTGACCAGTCTCCTTCGATCATGGCTCGCCCTTCGAGCTCGAGGCCCAGCTCGGCGAAAAAAGAGATAGCGGCATCAAGCGACTCCACCACGATGCCGACGTTGTCCATCCGTTGAAGCGCCACGCGGCCATTGTCGCGGATCGCAAGGATCGCCCGACTCGAATCGAGCTGCACGGCTGCTTGGGGGCGCCTAGGTGCGCGGCGCGTACTCGACGCTGCCGAACGGCCAGTCGGACGCGAGCCACTCACTCACGACGCGCCAGAGCGGCGTGTCTAGCTGCGCGTGGCTCGCCCGTACCCAGGAGAGCGCACGGGCGTCGTAGTCGCTGTCGGGCAACGGGTAGATGTAAACGCACCCGATCACGTCACGGCTCGTCGGATCGAGCACCGTGTACGTGAACCCCGTCCGGTTGCGAAAGTCGTCGGCATGGCGCTGCAGGTCTGCCCGGTTCTCGTCCGGCGTCATCTCCCGCGGCCAGCTGCTGTCCTCCCATCCGGGCGTCGCGTGGATGTGCTCCCTCGACGAGGTCCACGCGTCGTAGTCCTGGTCGTTGTGCTCCGGGTCGAGAGGCTCGAGCACGACCTGCGGCGTCTGGAGCCGCCGAGGGACGTCGAAGTCGCGCGGGACGAACTCCTCCACGCGACCGATCGTAGAACCTTGGCTCAAAGGGCGGGACTGCCTGCGAATGTCCCCTGAAAGCATTGGCGGCAATGTCCCCGGGACTACGAACGATCCGCGCGACCGGATTCGCCGCTCCGTCGGCGGATTAGAGTGCCTGGGCCTGTGGCCGAACGAGTCCTCACGCTGCGAGAACTGAACCGCGCGACACTCGCGCGGCAGCTCCTCCTCCACCGCACGCGACTCTCGCCAACGGCGGTGATCGAGCGCCTCGTCGGGATGCAGGCGCAGTCGCCGCAGGCTCCGTACGTCGGTATCTGGACGCGCACGACGGGGTTCCGGCGCGGGTCGCTCGAGCGACTTCTCCGGCAGTCCGCGATCGTCAGGGCGACGGCGACGCGGCAGACGCTGCACCTCGTCACGCGGCGCGACTATGCGCTCCTCCGGGCGGCCTTCCCCTGGGAGACGAAACAGGCGAAGCAGCTCGCCCCGTCGGTGCGCGCACTCGCAGCCCGGGGACCCGTCACGTCGGCGGAGGCGCTCGCCCACCTGGAGAGCGAGTACGGCCTCGCCGGCGTCGATGCACGCCGCGCCTGGCAGACGGCGCGCCTCGCAGCGCACATCGTCCAGCACCACGAGACGGCCCTCTGGCAGCCGCGCAACGAGGGACGGTTTGTCGCAATCGAGGAACCGGAGGTGCACGTCCCGGTCGAGGCGCGCGCCGAGATCTTCCGCCGCTACCTCGCGGCCTTCGGCCCTTCGACGCGCCGCGACATCGGAGCCTGGAGCATGATCCGCGTGGCCGAGATCGACGCTGCGCTGGAGCTGCTCGAGCCGCTGCGCCGCTTCCGCGACGAGCAGGGCCGCGAGCTCCTCGACATTCCACGAGCGCCGCTGCCGGACGCCGAGACCCCGGCGCCCGTACGCTTCCTGCCGAAGTGGGACAACGTCCTGCTCGCGTGGGCCGACCGCACGCGCGTGCTCCCGGAGGCCTACCGGAAGACGGTGATCAAGGTGAACGGCGACGTCGCACAGACGTTCCTCGTCGACGGCTTCGTCGCCGGGATCTGGCGCGTCGACGACGGCCGTGTCGTGCTGGAGCCGTTCGAGCCTCTTTCAGCCGCGGCGCGGCGCGAGATCGAGGACGAGGCAGGGCGTCTGGAGGCGTTCCTCGCCGAGCCCTAGTCGCGCTCGGAGAGCAGCTGCTGCATGCGCGCGATCTCGCTCTCTTGCGCCCTTCGGCATGATCAGGACATGCTTGCGCGGGTCTGGAGGTCGAGGTTCACCTGGAAAGCCTCGTTAGGGCTGACCGCCGCCGGGTGTCTGATGATCGTGGCCGCGGCCGGCATCGAGGGGACGCCCGGCACCGTCTTCGCTCTGGTCTTCCTGGCGGGATGGTTCGTGCTCTTCGGGAAGATGGCCGACAACGAGGCCCGGCACGTCGTGCGAGCTCGCACAGGCCAAGGGATCGCCGGCCCCGAGACGGCATCTTCGCCGGCTCCTCGTTCCCTGGTGGGTACGCGCCTGCGGCGTCGTGGGCGTGCTGGCCCTGACGCTCGCGGCGATCTCGAGGTTCGACGATGGTCTGGCCGCCCTGACCTTCGTGCTTGCACTCCTTGCCGCGTGGCTGATCGAGCAGACAGTGATCGCCGTGCGCAGTCCGCGCGGCTGATCTCGATCGGTCAGTGAGTGGCGAGCTTGCGGGCCTGCTTGTCGGGCGGGACGCGGACGACGTTCCACGCGAGGCCGGCGCGCTCGAGCAGCCAGATCAACCAGCCGCCCGGGTCGATCTCGCCGCGGCGGAGGCCGTGGAAGGCCGAGGTGGGGAACGCGTGGTGGTTGTTGTGCCACGACTCGCCGAACGAGAGCCAGGAGAGCCACCACACGTTGCGCGACTCGTCGCGCGACGCGAAGCGGCGGCGGCCCCACACGTGGCAGATGGAGTTGATGGAGAACGTCACGTGCTGGAGCAGGAAGATCCGAACGGCGCCGCCCCAGAAGAGCCCGGCGAAGAAGCCGTACCAGCCTCCGATCAAGAGCCAGCCCGCGACCGCCGGCAAAGCGAGCGAGAAGAGCACGAGCGGCAGGAAGAGCTTCGCGATCACGCGAAGCCCGCGATCCCGCAGCAGGTCCTTCGCGTAGCGCGTCTGATCGGCGCGGCCCGCGGCTGAGAAGAGCCAGCCCGTGTGGGCGTGCCAGAGCCCGCGCGCCGCGGCCACGAGGCCCTCGCCGTACCCGACGTGCGGGCTGTGCGGATCGCCCTCCACATCGGAGAACTGGTGGTGCTTCCGATGGTCCGAGACCCAGGCCACGACGTCGCCCTCGACGGCCATCTCACCGAGGACGGCGAAGGTGTAACGGACACCGCGATACGTCTCGAAGGACCGGTGCGTGAAGAGGCGGTGATACCCGACGGTGATTCCGGCGCCCGTGAGCACGTAGCCCACGGCGAGGATCGCGAGCTCGGTCGGGCCGACCATCCGCTCCCAGAGAACGACGATCGCGATCACCAGCCCGACCAGCGGCAGGATGATCCCGGTCAGGTTGACCAGCTTGTGCGTGCGCGTCATGGTCGTCTCTCCCGGCCCATAGGCCCTGCCGACGGTTTTCGTCCCACGCTGGCTGGAGGACGGTGAGCAACGTCGGGGGTCGAGACGCTGACCCATGACATTACCTGGTTCCACGCTCGCGAAGCACGCGCCTCTCCTTAGACTGGCGCTGTGGCTCGGGTCGGGATCCTCACAGGCGGCGGTGACTGTCCAGGTCTGAACGCCGTCATCCGCGCGACCACGCGGCGGTCGATCGACCGCGGCTGGGAGGTCGCAGCGGTGCGCGAGGGCTGGCGCGGACTGATCGACGGGATCGTCGGGCCACTCGGCCTGCGCGAGGTCTCCGGGATCCTGCCCCGGGGCGGCACGATCCTCGGCACGTCGCGGACGAACCCGTACAAGGTCGAAGGCGGTGTCGACAAGGTGCTCGCCACGTTCGAGCGCGAGGGACTCGACGCGCTCGTGGCGATCGGCGGCGAAGACACGCTCGGCGTCGCCGCCCGGCTCCACGCCGAGCACGACTTTCCGGTCGTGGGCGTCCCGAAGACGATCGACAACGACCTGAACGCGACGGACTACACCTTCGGCTTCGACACCGCGGTCACGATCGCGACCGAGGCGATCGACCGCCTGCACACGACGGCCGAGTCGCACAACCGCGTGATGGTCGTCGAGGTGATGGGCCGCCACACCGGCTGGATCGCAGTCCACTCCGGGATCGCCGGCGGCGCGGATGTGATCCTGATTCCGGAGCAGCCGATGACCGTCGAGGATGCCTGTGCGCGGCTCGAGAAGCGGCACGAGACCGGCAAGGACTTCTCGATCGTCGTCGTCAGCGAGGGCTACGAGCTCACGTACGCCTCAGGCGAGAAGACGCTCGTCGCCGGCGATGCGCGTGCCACGGACCAGTTCGGCCACGTCGTTCTCGGCGGCGTCGGCGGAGAGCTCGCCCGCGAGATCGAGGATCGAACGGGTTACGAGACGCGCGTCACCGTGCTCGGCCATGTCCAGCGCGGCGGCACGCCCACCCCACGCGACCGCGTTCTGGCGACCCGGTACGGGCTCAAGGCCGCCGACCTCGTCGACGCCGGGACGTTCGGCCGCATGGCCGCGCTCCACGGCGACTCGATCGTCGATGTCTCGCTCGTAGAAGCGACGAAGGAGCTGAAGATCGTTCCGCCCGACTGGTGGGCCGTCGCCCAGGCCTTCGCCGGCTAGCGTCCTACGGCGCGCTGCGCTCGGGCGGGACGAGCAGGAGGTGGCTGTCGACGACGGCCTGCGCGATGTCGAAGAGCTTCTGGCCGCTCCGCTGTGACTGTGACCGCATCAACTCGAACGCCTTGTTCTCGTCGATCGACTGCCTCGCCATCATGATCCCCTTCGCGCGCTCGATCACCGCGCGCCGGGCGAACGCCCCCTCCAGATTGGAGTACTCGGCGTAGCGGCGGAGGGTGATGTCGATCGTGCTCTGCATCTCATCGGCCCTGCCGTCGACGATGTAGGCGAAGATGCCGCGCTTCGCCGCCTCGTTGACCCAGACCGGATCGTCCGACTCGAGCAGCGCGATCACCGGGCAAGACGCCTCGCGCACGATCTCGGAGATCATGTCGAGGGCGTGCTCGCCGCTGATGCCGAGCCCGACAAACGCCAGATCCGGGTGCTCGCGCTCGGTCGCCGCCGCGACGTCCGCTACTTCGAGCTCCCTCGAGATCACCGTGTGGCCGAGCCCGGTGACGATCTCGGCGATTCGCTCGAGCCGATCCTTGCGCTCGTTCGCAATCAGAATGCGTAGCAGGCGGTGCTCTGTCATCGCTGAACGGGGGTCGAGTGGCGGGCGAGGAACTGCACGCGTGTGCTCAGATTAGCGCGGTCGAGCGGGACCTGACAATTGAGGATTTTCGAGTTACTCTGCGCTCTAGCACGGCCATAGAAGCTGGCCGTGTGCGTGCATCGCGGGGTCACAAGAACCGGTCCCGCCCTGATCCGCCCTCAGCAAACCGGGCTGGAGACGCCGGCAGCACGCTGCCGACGTCGAAGGTTGAGCGTTGAGGAGGATCGAGTGCAGCCCCCTGAGTCACCTTCCCGTTCGAGCAGCCGTTCCGGCCCGCCCCGCGTGCTCGTCGTGGACGACGACCACGCGACGAGGGTGCTCTGTTCGACGGTCCTGCAGCGCGAGGGCTACCACGTGCTCGAGGCCACGAACGGTCAGGAAGGCCTGGAGTTGGCCCTCGACCATGTGCCCGACGTCGTGCTCCTCGACATCAGCATGCCCGTGCTCGACGGCTTCGGTCTCGCGGCGGCTCTCCGTGCGGACGAGCGCACGCGGGACCTGCCGCTCATCTTCGTGACGGCAGAGATCGGATCCGGTGATCAAGGCGAAGGCGTTCGAGAACGGCGCGCACGGCTTCATCACGAAGCCCTTCGACCCCCGCGTCATCAGCTCGTTCATCCACAGGCTGCTCGCGCACGCTGTCCCGAACAGGAAGCTCAGAGTCGTCGACGGCCTCGAGGGCCAGGCGAACTAGCCGAACAGGAGCAACAGAGCGTCGGTCGGTGCGTAGTCGTCGGTCAGCACCGGCACGTCCTGGGTCGAGATGGGGGCATCCACGCGACCTCTGATCGCCTCGGCGAGATCGGGCGCGCCCGGCGCGCGGCGGCGCACCTCGCGCCAGCGATCGAGCAGGAACTGCTTCGACGGCGCGGCCCCCTCACCGGCCACGACGATGATGTTGCGGACCAGACTGAGATCGTTGCCCCCGGCGTCGAGGACGGGGTGAATCGCGACGGTCGGGAAGACGGCGCGGTAGGTGCGAAGCATGGAGCGGAAGAGACGCGAGTCCGGGCCCGTGACGGCGCCGATGATGTTCGTGACGACGAGCCCGCCCGGAGTGAGCCGCGAGCGGGCGAGCTCGAGGAACTCCCGCGTCGCGAGGTGGAACGGGATCGCGTCGGAGTAGAACGCGTCGATGACGATCACGTCCCAGCGGCCTTCGTGGCCGGACACGTAGCGGCGGCCGTCCTCGACCGCGACGGTCAGCCGGGGATCGCGAGGCAGCTCGAAGTACTTGTAGGCCATGTCGACGACCTCCGGGTCGAGCTCGACGACGTCGATTCGCACGCCGGGGAAGTCGCGCCAGGTTCGCTTGGGCGCCGAGCCCCCGCCGAGCCCGACGTAGAGCATCCGGCGAGTCTGCGCTCGGTAGGCGAACGGCAGTTGGAGATAGTCGGAGTAGCTGAAGCGCGTCCGGTACGGGTCGTCGAGGTACATCCCGCTCTGGAACGAGCTGTCGAAGCGGAGGTAGCGACTCGTGTCGTCGTCGACGACGGCGATGCGGTGGTACTGAGAGTCCTTGGTGGCGACGATCTTGTAGCCGCTCTGGGACTCCTCGATCCCGCCGCTGCGATCCTCGACAGACCGCTGCCGGTACACCGGCGACCAGTTCCGGAGCTGCGAGGCGGCCACCGTTCCACCCTTGTCGGGCGCCAGCGAGACGACCGCTCCAACACTCGCACCGGCGAGCACCAGCGCAAGCGCGAACGCAATCGCGAGCCTCTCGACGAGCGCCACGGCGGCGGCCGCCAGCATGAGGGCAATGGCCGCGGACGCCAGCACCTGGTCGGTGCCGAGCTCCGGGATCAGCCAGAAAGAGGTCAGGAAGGTGCCGGCGATCGAGCCCGCCGTCGAAAGAGCGAAGAGCCGCCCGGCCGTGCGGCCGAGCTCCTCGATCGAGCTGGCCTTCAGGCGCACGGCGACCGGCGAGACGCTGCCGAGGACGAGGCTCGGCAGGCCGAAGAGGAGGATGGTGGCGACCACGGGGTTCAGGCGCGGGCCTGGATCCCAGGCAACGACGCGGTCCAGCACCCACCCGTCGACGAACGGAATCGCGAGCACGAGCAGCGCGGCGGTACCGAGCAGCCCGACGAGCAGTCGCGGCGTCGGATACCGGTCGGCCATGATGCCGCCGAGCCAGTATCCGGTCGAGAGCCCGGCGAGCACGATCCCGATCAGCGAGCCCCAGACGTACAGGGAGTTGCCGAAGAACGGCGCCAGACGCGGCTCGACGCGATCTCGAGCCCGAGCAGCACGCCGCCGGCGATGAAGACGGCGACGCCGATCGCGAGCGAGCTGCGCTGCTCGCGGATCATCTAGGGGAGCTCGCGGACAAGGACGGCGTCGACGCCTGCGCGCTCCAACTCGGTCAGCTGCTCCTTCGTCACGTTGCCGACGTCTGCGATTGCGAGCTTGCCGGCCGGAAGGTCGGAGAGCAGGTCGAGCACGTGCTCGAGCGGATCGTCGACGTCGCGGGCGGCGAGCACGAACAACTCGGGATCGAGTCGCTCGAGCGCCTCCTCCAGCTCTTCCTCACGTGCCACCTGGACGACGACCTCGACCGAGTCACCCAGCTCGACGTCGTCGTCACCGGGGCGCACGATGCGCGCGTCGCCCGCCGAACCGGCCGCAGTCAGGATCGGCAGGCTGGTCGCAGCGCGAATCGCGTCGAGGTGGTCGTCGGCGAGAAGCGCCTCCGCCCCGTCGGCCTCGGCCTGACGCGCCTCCTCCGGACTCGCCACGGCGACGATCAGCGAGATCCCGTCGCCCTCGGAGATGGCTTGGCTCAGACGTCTGGGGCCGGTCACGCGTCCGCAACATTACCCATCGTGGCTACGGTTTCAGGCGTGCGCGTGCGCGTCGCGATCGTCCTTCTCCTCGCGGTGCTGCCCAGCCGTCGCGCTGGCCGCCGCGCGCCCGCCGATCCTCGGGACCGCCCGCGCGGACTTCCTGGCCGGCAGAGACGGCTCCGATCGCATCGTCGCGCGAGCAGGCGACGACCGGATCTCCGCCGAGTACGACGGCGGCATCGACCGGATCTCGTGCGGGCCGGGGCGCGACGTCGTCGCCGCCGACGCCCGCGACCGCGTCGACGGTGACTGCGAGGTCGTGAGCACCCGCCTCCACCGCGACCGGCAGTCGAACGCGGACAGCCAGCACGAGTCGCAGGTCGAGCCGGACTCCTACACCGTCGGGACCACCACGGTCGCGCTCTTCCAGAACGGCCGCAACCGCACGGGCGGCGCCGCGAGCATCGCCTTCTCGACCTCGAAGGACGGCGGGAGGACGTGGCGCGAGGGGATCCTTCCGGGGCTGACACTCGACCTCGGCGCCGCCCGGGACGGCGACGCGGGCGAGCGATCCGACCGTCGCCTATGACAGCCTGCACGGTGTCTGGCTGGCGAACACGCTCGCGATCGCGCCAGACTCGACGCGGCTCACCATCCACCGCTCCCGCGACGGCCTGGTCTGGACCGGGCCGATCGACGCGGCTCGCGCGCCCGCCGTCGACATCGCGTACGACAAGAACTGGCTCGGCGTGCGACAACGGCCCGGCCAGCCCTTTCCGCGGCCGCTGCTACCTCGCGTACACGCTGGTCGGCGAGCAGGAGGGCGAGGACGACGTGGCGGTGCAGCATTCGAACGACGGCGGCGTCACCTGGTCGGCGGCGGCGACGGTTCGCATTCCGGTGACCGGCGTGATCCCGGTCGTCCAGCCGAACGGCGACGCTCACACTCGTCTTCTGGTCGCAGCGGGCCTCGAGCATGGTCGCCGTGCGCTCGACCGATGGAGGCGTGACGCTGGGCGATCCGGTGACGATCGCGCCCATCCAGGCCAAGCCTGCGAGGCCGTTCCGCGCGCCCCCGATCCCCGCGGCCGACGTCGACGGCGCGGGCCGCGTGATGGCGGTGTGGCAGGACTGTCGCTTTCGCCCGGACTGTCAGGCGAATGACATCGTCGTCAGTCGGTCGACAGACGGGGCGACGTGGTCTCCACCCGTGCGTGTCACCCGCGACGGCAACGCGGTCATGCCGACGATCGGCGTGGAGCCCGGGACCGGGCGGCTTGCAATCGCCTACTACGCGCTCCGGCCGAACGGCGTCGACGCGGAGCTCGTGACGTCGCGCGGACGGCTCGAGCTGGAGCTCCCCGCAGCGACTGAATCCGCGGCGAATGTCGCTCACCTGGATGCCGGACACGACGCTCGGCCGCATGCTGGCCGACTACATCGGCGTCACGTGGTCGCGCGGCCGGCCGCTGGTCGTCTACGCGCTCGCGTCGCCGCCGCGGAACGGAAAGCTGCGCCAGGCGATCTACGCCGCCCGCGGCTGACGTAACGATGGTCACCCGGGTCTGACCCTGGTAACGCGCGTCACCGGGGTCTGACCCTCGTGACTGGGGTTACGTCTACTGGCCGATCGGATGCCAGACGGTCTTGAGCTCGAGGAAGCTCGCGATCGTCCAGGGGCTCTGCTCGTCCGCGGTTCCGTGCACGACCCGTTTGACGTTGTCGGCGGCGAGCCGTTCGAGCTCGGGCGCCTGACCGTCGGCGCCGGTGAGGTCGATCGCGTTCACGTCCATGTGCCCGGCCAGGATCGGCGCCAGCTCCTCGCCGAGGCCGGTGAGGATGTTGACGATGCCGCCGGGGAGATCCGAGGTGGCGATCGCCTCCGCGAGCTCGATCGCGGCGAGCGGGTGCGTCTCGGAGGCGACGACGACGGCTGCGTTGCCGCTGACGATCACCGGTGCGAGCCGTGCGACGAGGCCGCCGAGCGCGGGCTCCTCGGGAGCCAGGACTGCGACGACGCCGGTCGGCTCGGGCACGGAGAAGTTGAAGTACGGCCCCGAGACCGGGTTCGAGGATCCGATCACCTGCGCGAGCTTGTCGGCCCAGCCCGCGTACCAGACGATACGGTCGATCGCGGCCTCGACCTCCTTCTTGCCGGAGCAGACCGCGGCGAGATCGGCGGTGCGGGTCTCCATCATCTCCGCGAGCCGGTAGAGCACCTGGCCGCGGTTGTAGGCGGTCGCGCTCGCCCAACCGGGCTGGGCCTTGCGTGCCGCGACGACCGCGTCGCGCGCGTCCTTGCGGGAGGCCCTGGCGACGTTCTGGCCCTCGGCCTCGTACGTTCGCCCCGACTCGGAGCGCGGAAAGCCGCCGCCGATGAAGAGCTTGTAGGTCTTCTTGACGGGCAGCCGGCTCACCGCGTACTCCCGAAGCGGCGATCGCCGACCACCAGAGCAACGATGCCGCCGAGCAACAGCAACGGGAGCCGGAAGCGCCTCACTCGTCGAACCTCAGATACGGCTCGAGGCCGTGCCTGCCGCCCTCGCGGCCGAAGCCGGACTCCTTGTAGCCGCCGAACGGCGACGCCGGGTCGAAGCGGTTGAACGTGTTCGCCCAGACGACGCCGGCGCGCAGCCGCTCCGCCATCCAGAGGATCCGCGACCCCTTCTCGGTCCAGACCCCGGCGGAGAGACCGTACGGCGTGTTGTTCGCCTTCTCGACCGCCTCTTCGGGCGTCCGGAACGTGAGCACGCTGAGGACCGGGCCGAAGATCTCCTCCTGCGCGATCCGGTAGCTCTGCGCGACGTTCGTGAACACGGTCGGCGCGAACCAGTAGCCCTTCTCCGGCAGGCGGCACGGCGGCTGGTAGATCTCAGCGCCCTCCTCCTTCCCGGCCTCGACGAGCTCGGTGATCCGGTCGAGCTGCATCTTCGAGTTGATGGCGCCGATGTCGGTGTTCTTGTCGAGCGGATCCCCGAGGCGCAGGGTCTCGAGCCGGCGCTTCAGCTTCGCAATCGTCGACTCGTAGATCGACTCCTGCACGAGCAGGCGAGAGCCGGCGCAGCAGACGTGGCCCTGGTTGAAGTAGATCCCGTTCACGATCCCCTCGACCGCCTGGTCGAGCGCCGCGTCGTCGAAGATGATGTTCGCGGCCTTGCCGCCGAGCTCGAGCGTCAGCTTCTTGCCGGTGCCGGCGAGCTCGCGCTGAATCGCCTTCCCGACCTCGGTCGAGCCGGTGAAGGCGATCTTGTCCACGCCCGCGTGCTTGACGAGCGCGGCGCCCGCGCGGCCGTCGCCGGTGACGATGTTCACGACGCCGGGCGGAAGCTCGGCCTGGCGGCACACGTCGGCGAAGAGGAGCGCGGTCAGCGGCGTCGTCTCCGCCGGCTTCAGCACGACGGTGTTCCCGGCCGCGAGCGCGGGCGCGATCTTCCACGCGAGCATCAGCAGCGGGAAGTTCCAGGGGATGATCTGGCCGGCGACGCCGAGGGGCTTCGGCTTGCGGTTCGGGAACGCGTACTCCAGCTTGTCTGCCCAGCCCGCGTAGTAGAAGAAGTGCGCCGCCGCGAGCGGGAGATCGACGTCACGGCTCTCGCGGATCGGCTTGCCGCCGTCGAGGCTCTCGAGCACCGCAAGCTCGCGCGAGCGCTCCTGGATGATGCGGGCGATGCGGTAGAGGTACTTCGCGCGCTCGGAGGGCGCGAGCTTCGACCAGCCGTCGCTGAAGGCAGCACGCGCCGCCTTGACCGCGAGGTTCACGTCCTGCTCGTTCGCCTGCGCGACCTCGGCGAGCTTCTCCTCGCTGGACGGCGAGATCGAGGGAACCACTCGCCGGACTTCGGCTTGACGAACTTTCCGCCGATGAAGAGGCCGTAGCGCTTCTCGAGCTGGACGATCTCGCGGGCCTCGGGCGCGGGCGCGTAGTCCCACTCGGTCAGTGCCGGAACGGCGGCGTGCCTGCGTTCGAGCTCAGTCAAGGGTGAAGTAGTCGGGGGACTGGTACTGGCCCGTCTTCTGCTTGCGGATCTGCATCAGCACGTCGTTGAGGAGCGACGAGGCGCCGAAGCGGAACAGGTCGGGCGTCATCCACTCGAGGCCGAGCGTCTCGTGCAGGACGACGAGGTACTGGACCGCCTGCTTCGCGGTGCGGATTCCGCCGGCCGGCTTCATCCCCACGACGCGTCCCGTCTCTTCGTGCACGTCCCGGATCGCCTCGAGCATGCAGAGCGTCACCGGCAGAGTCGCCGCTGGGTTCACCTTGCCGGTCGAGGTCTTGATGAAGTCGCCGCCGGCGGCCATCGCGAGCAGCGACGCCCGGCGCACGTTGTCGTACGTCCCGAGCTCGCCTGTCTCCAGGATCACCTTCAGGTGCGCGTCGCCACAGGCTTCCTTCACCTTGACGATCTCGTCGTAGACCTTCGCGTAGCGGCCCGAGAGGAAGGCGCCGCGGTCGATCACCATGTCGATCTCGTCGGCGCCGAGCGCGACCGCCTCGCGGACGTCGGCGAGCTTCACCGCGAGCGGGGACTGGCCGGAGGGGAATGCCGTGGCGACGGAAGCGACCTTGACGCTCGAGCCGCGGAGACGCGCGACGGCGACCGGCACGAGATTCGGGTAGACGCATACGGCCGCGACCGACGGCACCGACGGATCGCTCGGATCGGGCCGCATCGCCTTCGAGCAGAGCGCGGCGACCTTGCCGGGCGTGTCTGCCCCCTCCAGCGTGGTCAGATCCATCATCCGGACGGCGAGCTCGAACGCCTGCAGCTTCGAGTCCTTCTTGATCGACCGCTTCGCCAGCGTGGCGGCGCGCTCCTCGAGCGCGACGGCGTCCACCGAGCCGATCCGGGGTAGGCGAGGCTCGAGCGGCAGCTCGAAGCCACGCGGGAGTGCGGGCGCCTGGGCCATGCGGAAAGTGTACGCCGAGGGAGTAGAACCCAGCCGAGTGGGAATCACGACCCACCAATGAAGTGGCGCGGACGTGGAGGAGCGGGTCGAATCGAGGATCGCCGCGGAGCCGGCGGCGGCCTCGGTGGCGGCGGCATCCCCTTTCCGATGGGCAAAGCCGGCGGAGGCGGGATCGGCCTGATCATCCTGCTCGTCGTCTACCTCCTCTTCGGCGGCCTGCCGGGCGGTGGTGGTGGCGGACTCGGCGTCGACCCAGGCACGGGACAGTTCCAGCCGGCCCCCGGCGCCGGTTCGTCCGATCTGGACAAGGCGCCGGCCGACGATCCCGCGAAGTTCGTCGACTTCGTCGCCGGCGACGTCGACGCCACCTGGAAGAAGATCTTCGCCGAGAGCAGCAAGACGTACGAGCCGGAGACGATCGTCCTCTTCGACAACGGGGTCAGCACCGGCTGCGGCAACGCGCCTTCCTCGGTCGGGCCGTTCTACTGTCCGAACGACCGCAAGGTCTATCTCGACCTGACGTTCCTCGACCAGCTGCAGAAGCAGCTCGGGGCGAACGGGGACTTCGCGCGGGCCTACGTGATCGCGCACGAGATCGGCCACCACGTGCAGAACCTGCTCGGTGTGATGAACGATGTCGATCAGGCCACGCAGGAAAACCCTGACGACCGGAACGAGCTCTCGGTCCGGCTCGAGCTCCAGGCCGACTGCCTGGCCGGCATCTGGGCGCACTCGGCCTTCGCGAAGGGCGATCTGCTGGAAAGCGGAGACCTCGAGGAAGGGCTCAACGCCGCGGCTGCCGTCGGCGACGACCGGCTCCAGAAGCAATCCGGCCGAGGTGTCGATCCCGACTCGTTCACGCACGGCACCTCCGAGCAGCGCGTCAAGTGGTTCCGCGCCGGCTTCGACAGTGGCGACCCGACCGCCTGCGACACCTTCGCCGGCGACGTCTAGCGCGGCGCGAAACGAACGGCGAGCACTGACAGCAGCCCCCGCCGCAGTACGCCCACTCTGCCGGCTGCCGGGAGCACCACGCCGTGGAGGAGACCGCGTCCGCGCGGGAGGCGGAGCGCCTGCAGGCCGGCGACGTGCGGTAGCGCCCGCAGCCGCTGCTCCTCGTCCCGGTCGAACCCCCAGGACCACGGCGGCGGCTCGTAGCCGGTCGACGTCTTCAGGAGACCACGTCGGCTTCGCTCGACGAGCCAGCGCGGCACGACGTCGAAGACGAGACCGCCGCCGCTGCCGAACCGCTCGGCACAACGGGCCACGAGCCCACGCGCCTCTTCAGGAGCCAGGTACATCAGCAGCCCCTGGGCGGTGACGAGCACACCCGCCTCGTCCTGCACCTCGGCGAGCCAGCGCGGATCGAGCGCGGAGCAGCCGATCGCGCGGACCCGCGGCTCTTCTGGAAGGAGGCGATGCCGGAGATCGACGACCTCGGGCAGCTCGACGGTCAGCCAGCGGACACGGCCGTTGTCGACGCGCCAGAACTGCGTCTCGAGGCCCTCTCCGAGCGCGACCACCGTCCCTCCCGGCTTCTCGGCGAGGAAACGCATTGACGGCGCCGTCGAAGCAACGCGCCCGCAACGCCTGCCATTGCGAGAACGCCGCGCCCGAACCGAACCGCTCCTCGAACGGAAACTCGATCTGCTCGACGAGATCGACGGCGAGCGGATCGAGGAGGACAGGGTCGGGTCGGCGCGCTTCGATCGCACGGTGGTACAGCGTCCAGAGCAGCGTCTCCGGGACGCGGTCGAGCTCGACGGCGAGCCTAGCCATCACTCTGAGCGTAGCGACACGATGCGTAGACTCCGGCCATGCCGGACGAGCGCTGCGACGCCGACGTGATCCTCGACGTCGTGTTCGACCGCGGCCTCCTCTTCCTCGTCGTCGCCAACACGGGCGACCGGCCGGCGCACAGCGTGCGGATCAAGTTCGACAAGCCGTTCGGCGGCGTCGGCGGCACGAAGAAGATGCAGCGGCTCGCGCTCTTTCGGCGGCTCGAATTCCTCGCGCCACGCAAGTCGATCTCCGTCTTCCTCGACCGCAGCGCGTCGTACTTCGCCCGCGAAGAGCCGACGCAGCTCACTGCCGCGGTCTCCTGGCGGACGTCCGCGGGCGAGCGGCGATCGTGCACGATCAACCACGACCTCGAGATCTACCGCGATCTCGGCTTCATCGAGAGGGAGGTTCCCGACAGTGGCCGTCAAGCGTGACAACCCGTACTTGAACTTCAACTTCATCGTCGACATCGGCATCGGGGACGAGCTGGGCTTCAGCGAGGCCGAGGTGCCGTCGGGCGAGATCGAGGTGATCGAGTACCGGGAGGGCGCCGACAGGGTCAACACCGCGCGCAAGCTTCCGGGCCTCGCCAAGTACCCGAACGTCACTCTCAAGCGTGGGATCACCGGGAGCACCGACCTCTTCGAGTGGTGGAAGTCGGTTCGAGACGGCCAGGTGGTGCGGCGCAACGTGACGATCACCCTGCTCGACGAGCAGCGGCAGGCCGTGTATCGCTGGCTGCTCCGCAACGCGTGGCCCGTGAAGATCGAAGGCCCGACGCTGAACGCGAGCGGCAACGAGGTCGCGATCGAGACTCTCGAGCTCGCACACGAGGGACTCGAGATCGAGTAAGCGCTCTACGGGCGGGATGCCGGCTGAGCGGCCGGCTCCTGCGTTCCGCTCGAGTGGATCAGGTTGCGGATCTCGCGCACTGCGACGGACAGCCGAGCGAGGTCGAGGGCGCCGCCGCTCCTGATGTCGGCGAGCACCTGCAGCGATCTCTCGATCGCGCTCGCGTTCTCGGCCTGCCAGCGCTCGACGTCCGCACCGGCCCGCAGCACCTCGGCGGTCAGGCCGGCCTGCTCGGAGTACACGTCGTCCCGGAGCGCTGCGCGCGCCATCGCCTCCCAGCGCGTCTCCCGGGGCAGGTCGACGATCCGGTCGCGCAGCCAGTGCAGCTCGAGCCGCGCGCCGAGCGCGAAGTAGACGGCGGCCGCGGCCGCCACGTCGACCTCGGCCGCCGCTGCGATCTCGACGAGATCGAGGGTCGGGACGAGTAACTCGAGGTGAGCGACACGCTGCGCCAGCTCGGACGGAACGCCGACCTCCTCGAATCTGGCGGCCCTGGCCCGCGCGGCCTCGACCTCGGACGGGCCGAGCAACGTGGGCAGCGCCTCGGCGAGCACCGCCGCGCCGGCGGCGTAGCGCGCGACCGCCGCCGCGATGTCGATCGGCCTGCGCCGGTTGCGCAGGAGCCAGCGGGTCGCGCGCTCGAGCAGGATGCGCGCTCTCAGCAGCATTGCGGTCTGCGTCGCCGCGGGCACGCGCCCGTCGAGCGCCTCGATCTCCGCCCAGAGGCCGCGGAGCCCGAAGACCTCACGGGCCACGGCGTACGCGCGGGCGATGTCGTCCGCGCCGGCACCGGTCTCGTCACCGAGGCGGAAGGCGAAGGTCGTTCCGGCGCGGTTGACGAGGTCGTTGACGACCCGTGAGGCGATGATCTCCCGCCGCAGCGGGTGCCGCTGCAACTGCGTCCCGAACTCCTCGCCGAGACGCGCCGGGAAGTAGCGCTCGAGCTCACTCGAGAGGTACGGGTCTTCCGGCAGGTCGGAGGCGAGCAGCGCCTGGCCGAGCGCGATCTTCGTGTGCGAGAGCAGGATTGCGAACTCGGGCGCGGTCAGCCCGCCGCCAACCGCCTGGCGCTCGTCGAACCCCTCGTCGGTCGGGAGGACCTCGAGCTCGCGGTTCAGAGTGCCGTCCTGCTCGAGGCTCCGGACGTAGCGCTCGTGCACCTCGACCATCGACCCCGCCTGCGCCGTCGAGCTCGAGATGGCCTGCGTCTGCTCGTAGTTGTCGCGCAGCACGAGCGCCGCGACCTCGTCCCCCATCTCGGCGAGGATCGCGTTCCGCTGCTTCCCGGTCAGATCGCCGTCGGCGACGATCGTGTCGAGCAGGATCTTGATGTTCACCTCGTGGTCGGAGCAGTCGACGCCGGCCGAGTTGTCGATCGCGTCCATGTAGATCCGGCCGCCGCCGCGCGCGTACGCCACACGTGCTCGCTGCGTGAAGCCGAGGTTCCCGCCCTCGCCGACGACGCGGCAGCGCAGCTCCTCGGCGTTGACCCGGACGGCGTCGTTCGCACGGTCGCCGACCTCCGCGTGCCGCTCGTCCTTCGCCTTCACGTAGGTGCCGATGCCGCCGTTCCAGAGCAGGTCGACCGGAGCGTGGAGCAGGGCGTGGATGAGCTCGCTCGGCGTCAGCGACTCGGGCTCGACGCCGAGCGCCGCCCGTGCCTCGGGCGAGAGCGGGACCGCCTTCGCCGTGCGCGGGAAGACGCCGCCGCCGGCCGAGATCAACGCCGGGGTCGTAGTCCGCCCAGGAGGAGCCCGGCAGCTGGAAGAGCCGCTGGCGCTCGGCGAAGCTCGCCGCCGCGTCCGGATTCGGATCGAGGAAGACGTGCCGGTGGTCGAACGCGCCGATCAGCTGGATGTGACGGGAAAGCAGCATGCCGTTGCCGAACACGTCGCCGGACATGTCGCCGATCCCGACAACAGTGAAGTCGGTGGTCTCGATGTCCGTTCCCAGCTCGCGGAAGTGACGCTTGACCGACTCCCACGCCCCGCGGGCCGTGATCGCCATCTCCTTGTGGTCGTAGCCGGCGGAGCCGCCGGAGGCGAAGGCGTCGCCGAGCCAGAAGCCGTAGTCGATCGCGATGGCGTTCGCGATGTCCGAGAAGGTCGCCGTTCCCTTGTCGGCGGCGACGACGAGGTACGGGTCGTCCTCGTCGTGGCGAACGACATCCGGCGGCGGCACGATCTTGCCGCCGGCGATCGTGTCCGTCACGTCGAGCAGGCCGCGCATGAACGTCCGGTAGCACTCGACGACCTCCTCGAGCAGCGCAGCGCGGTCGCCACCGGCAGGAGGCCGCTTGACGACGAAGCCGCCCTTCGCGCCGACCGGGACGATCACGGCGTTCTTGACCGTCTGGGCCTTCATCAGCCCGAGCACCTCGGTGCGGAAGTCCTCGCGGCGGTCCGACCAGCGGATGCCTCCGCGCGCGACCCGCCCGCCGCGGAGGTGCACGGCCTCGACGCGGGGCGAGTAGACGAAGACCTCGAACATCGGCCGCGGCTCGGGCAGATCCGGGACGAGCTCGGGATCCAGCTTCAGCGAGAGGTACGGCTTCGCGCCGCCACCGGCGTCCGTCTGGAAGTAGTTCGTCCGCAGGACTGCGCGGACGACGCGCAGGAAGCCGCGCAGGATCCGATCCTCGTCGAGGCTCTCGACCGCGTCGATCGTGGCCTTCAGCTCCCGCTCGAGCGCCCTCGCCTTCGCGTCGGTGTCCTCGAACCGCATCGGGTCGAGCCGCAGCCGGAAGAGCTCGACGAGCCGGCGGGCGACGTCGGGGTGCGCGGACAGCGCGTCCTCCATGTAGGTCTGGCTGAACGTGCTTCCCGCCTGGCGGAGGTACTTCGCGATCGCCCGGAGGATCGTGATCTCGCGCGCGGTCAGCCTCGCCGCGAGGACGAGACGGTTGAAGCCGTCGTTCTCCGCCTCGCCGCTCCAGGTGCGAGCGAACGCGTCCTGGAACGTTGCCCGGACATCGTCCGCCTGGAACTCGGCTCCTTCGTCGTGGCGGAGCCCGAAGTCGTAGATCCAGACCGGCGGGCCGCCTGCGGGCTTGATCTCGTACGGCCGCTCGTCGCTGACCCGGACGCCCATGTTCTCGAGCAGCGGCAGCACGTCGGAGAGGAGGAGCGGCTGCCCTGAGCGAAGCAGCTTGAACGCGAGGTGGTCGAGCGTCGACTCGAGCGGAACGTAGAGGCTCATCCCGAGGTCGCCGTCGGGGTCGAGCCGCTCGATCCGCTCGATGTCCGGGACTGCCTGGCGAGCTGTGAAGTCCTCGCGATAGGCGCCGGGGAACGCCTCGCCGTAGCGCTCGAAGAGAGGCCCGGCGCGCTCCTCGCCGAGTTGCTCCGCGAGCGCGTCGCGGAGGTCGTCGGTCCAGGCTCGCGTCGCCGCCGCGAGGCGGGCCTCGATCTCGGCGACGTCGTACTCCGGAGCCGCGCCCGGCTCCGTGTAGACGACGAAGTGGACACGCGCGAGCACCGACTCGGAGAGCTGCGTCGTGTAGTCGACGCCGACGCCGCCCAAGGCCTGCCTGAGGATCTCCTCGATTCGCCGGCGATTCCTCGTGTCGAAGCGCTCGCGCGGCAGGTAGACGAGACACGAGAAGAAGCGGGCGAACGCGTCTCGGCGGACGAAGAGCCGCACGCGCCGGCGCTCGTCGAGGTGGAGGATGCCGAGCGCGGTCTCGAACAGCTCGTCCTCCGAGATCTGGAACAGCTCGTCGCGCGGGTACGTCTCGAGGATCTCGACCAGCGCCTTGTAGTCGTGACTGCCCTTCGAGAGCCCCGATCGCTCGACGACGCGCTGAGCCTTGCGGCGGAGAACGGGGATCTCCCACGGGCTCTCGCTGTAGGCGGTGTGCGTGTAGAGCCCGAGGAACCGCCGCTCGCCGGCGACCTCGCCGGAGGCGTCGAAGCGCTTCACGCCGACGTAGTCGAGGTACGCGGGCCGGTGCACGGTCGCCCGCGAGTTCGCCTTCGTCAGGGTGAGCAGGCTCTTCTCGCGCGCGAGCCGTCGCACCTCCGGCGACAACTCCGCGAAGCTGACGGAGACCGGCCGCTCGTCGCCGGCGCGAAGGATGCCGAGGCCCGAGCCGGACACGGCGCGCAGCACGTCCTCCCCGTCCTCGGTGAGGATGTCGTACTCGCGATAGCCGAGGAAGGTGAAGTGGTCGTCGTGGATCCACTCGAGCAGGTCACGCGCCTCCGCGAGCTCGTCCGGCGCGACAGGCGGCACCGACTCGTCGAGAGCCCCGAGCAGACCACGGACGCGCTCGCGCATCGTCGGCCAGTCGTCGACCGCAGCGCGCACGTCCTCGAGGACGCTGCACAGGCCGGCGCGCATCCGCTCGAGCGCCTCGGGACTCGTCTGCCGGTCGATCTCCACATGGATCAGCGACTCGGGCAGCCCTTCCTCGCCGCCGACCTCGAGCAGCCGGCCCTCGTCGTCCCGCCGGACGCGCATGATCGGCCGGATCACGAGGTGGATCGCTCCCCCGCTCCGCGTCACCGCCATCGAGACCGAGTCGACGAGGAAAGGCATGTCGTCGACGACCGTCTCGACGACGGTGTGCCGCGACTCCCACCCGTGCTCCTCGACGTTGGGCGTGTAGACGTGCACCTTCAACTCGCCGGGTCGCCGGACGCGCGCGAGGTTCCAGTGCGCGACCGCCGCACCGTAGAGATCGAGGTCGCTCCGGTCGGTCAGGTCGTCGGGAGCGACGTGCGCGTAGTACGCGCGGACGAACCGCTCGACGTCTTCCGCCTGGTCGCTCTCGACGTGCTCGTGCACGCGCGCGACCGCGGCCTCGAGGAGCGCCGCCTTCCTCTCATCTGGCCTCGTCGCCAGTCGCCCTCCTCCCTTCGCGATCCACCCCGGAGTATGGACTACCTCAGAGGCCGAGACGTTCCAGCGTCGCGTCGTCGCGGCGCCACTTCGGCCGGACCTTGACCACGAGCTCGAGAAAGATCCTGTGATCGAGGAGCGCCTCGATCTCGGGTCGGGCACGCGTGCCGATCTCGCGGATCATGGCCCCCTTCTTGCCGACCAGGATCTGCTTCTGCGACTCGGTCTCGACGAGCACGAACGCGCGCAGGAGCTTCTCGTCCAGCTCGTCGATCTCGACCGAGATCGAGTGCGGGACCTCGTCGCGCGTCAGCTGCAATGCCTTCTCGCGGATCAGCTCGGTGATGCGCTGCTCGCTCGTCTGGTCGGTCGCCGACTCGCGCTCGAACAGCGGCTGGCCCTCGGGCAGCAGGTGCAGCAGGTCGCCGCGCAGCTCGTCGATCCCGTCCTTCGTCTTCGCGCTCACCGGATGGAGCGCATGGAAGTCGCCGAGCTGGGCCGCGGCTTTCATCTGCGTGATGATGTGGCTCGGCTTGAGGTTGTCGACCTTGTTGACGGCGACGATCACCGGCTTGCCGAGCGCGTAGATCCGTCGGGCGATGAAGCGGTCTCCGGCACCGATCCGGTCGCGCGCCGAAACGACGAAGAGGACGACGTCGATGTCCTCGAAGGCCGCGTCGACCGTGTTCTGCATCCGGGTCGTGAGCTTGTCCATCGGCTTCTGGAAGCCCGGCAGGTCGGCAAGCACGAGCTGGTAGTCCTCGCCGTTCGCGACGCCGTAGATCCGGCGACGGGTCGTGTTCGGCACGGTCGAGGTGATCGCGATCTTCTCCCCCACGAGCGCGTTCACCAGCGTGGACTTGCCGACATTCGGCCGGCCCGCGACGGCGACGAAGCCGGACTTCACAGGTCGTCGAACGTCTCGGGCAAGAGCTCCGCCGGCGTCATCGTCACCACGTTTCCCTGATTGCGGAAGACGACGCGGTCGAGGCGGAACTCCCAGAGCCACTGGCGGCAGCCGCCGCACGGCGAGTGCGTGATCGCGATCGCCTCGAGGTCGCCGACGCCGTAGCCCTCGATGACCGCGGTGCCGATCCCGTTCTTCTCGGCGCAGATCCCGAGCGGGTAGGCAGCGTTCTCGACGTTGACTCCGTCGAACACCGTGCCGTCGCGCGTGAGAACCGCACAGCCCACCTGGAACTTCGAGTACGGCGAGTAGGCGCGAGCCGCGATCGCAGTCGGCCCGGGCGAGGAGCTCCTGGTCGGTCACTTCGCCACCTGGAAGACGGCGAGCGTGACGAGCGCGCCGAGGAGGCCGCCATAGGCGACCTCCAGCGACGAGTGCACTCCGGATTCGACGCGTGTCTGGGCCACGAGCAACGCCATGATGAACGTCAACGACGAGATCAGGAAGTGGTTGCGCGAGTCGTCGAGGATCAGCGTGGCCGCCATCCAGCCCGAGAAGGCGATTGCGGCGTGGCCGGACGGGAGGCCGCCGCGCAAGGGCGAGCCGCGCCCGGTGAGCGCCTTCGTCCCGATCACGAGGATCGAGGTCAGCACGAGCGCGATCAGTGTCAGCTCGGCCGGCACGTTCGTGAGCCGGTCGAGCAGCTTCGAGCTCCGGTCGGCGACCTGGCCGGAGAAGACGAGGTAGCCGACCGCGACGGCGACGGCGGTCGCGATCAGAACGGCGCCGGCGGCGATGTCCTTCGCGAGCTTCGCCATCGGGTCGAACGAGGTCGTCGCGACGTCGACCGCGGCCTCGACCGCCGTGTTCAGCATCTCCGCGATCAGGACGAACGCGATCGCGAGCAGGAGCGCGATCAGCTCCATCTTGTCGACGCCCGAGACGAGCGCGGCGACCAGCACGAGCGCCGCGATCAGGAAGTGGATCCGCATGTTCCGCTGCGTGCGAAGCACGTGGATGATCCCCTCGAACGCGAAGTTGAACGACTCGATGATCGACGGCGGCCGGCGAGCTCTCATGCGTGCATCGCCTCCCTGGCCTCCATCTCGGCGCCGTGGTCGTAGCCGAGCAGGTGGAGCAGCCCGTGCACGAGCGGGCGGCGCCACTCCTCGCCCACGACCTGCGGGCAGATCACGACGTCGCCGAGCGCGCGCGGGAGCCCGTCGGGGATCTCCTCCCGCCCGTCGAGCGGAAACGAGAGAACGTCCGTGGCCTCGTCGATCCCGAGGTGGTCGCGCTTCAACGCGCGGATCTCCTCCGGGCCGGCGAACGCCAGTCCGAGCTCGCCGTCCTCGATCCCCTCGGCGCCGAGAACGCGCTGCGCGAGCTCGACGGCGGCGGCTTCGTCGACCTCGGCGCCGCTCCGGTTCTCGACCTCGACTCCGACCATGTTCACCGCTTGCGCGCGGTGCCGGTTTCTTCGGCGTGTTGCTTGTACGCCTCGACGATCCGCTGGACGAGCTTGTGCCGGACGACGTCCTGGTGGGTGAACTCGACGAAGGCGATCCCGTCGATCGAGTCGAGGATGTCGCGCACCTGGATCAGCCCCGAAGCCTGGTCGCGCGGGAGATCGACCTGCGTCACGTCACCCGTGATCACGACCTTCGAGCCGAAGCCGAGCCGCGTCAGGAACATCTGCATCTGCTCCGGTGAGGTGTTCTGCGCCTCGTCGAGGATGATGAACGAGTCGTTCAGCGTGCGGCCGCGCATGAACGCGAGCGGCGCGACCTCGATCACGCCGCGCTCCATGTGCGCGGTCAGCTTGTCGGCGTCGAGCATGTCGTAGAGAGCATCGAAGAGCGGCCGCAGGTACGGGTCGACCTTCGCGAGCATGTCGCCGGGGAGGAAGCCGAGCCGCTCGCCGGCTTCGACCGCCGGGCGCGTGAGGATGATCCGGGCGACCTGCTTCTCGGCGAGCGCCGCGACGGCGAGCGCCATCGCGAGGTATGTCTTGCCGGTACCGGCCGGACCGATCCCGAAGGTCACGGTGCACTCGCGGATCGCATCGACGTAGCGCTTCTGGCCCATGGTCTTGGGCGCGATCTTCTTGCCGCGGTGGCGCCAGACCACGTCCTCGAAGACCTCGCGGAGGTCGTCTGTCTGGTCGAGTGCCGCGACGACTGCGCCGACGGTGTCCGGCCCGATCTCGTGCCCGCCCTCGACGAGCTCCACGAGCTCGTCCACGACCGCGCGCGCGGCGGCGACCCGGTCGTCGGCCCCCTCGATCGTCAGCTGGTTCCCGCGCAGGCGGAGCGTGCAGTGCAGCCGGTCGCGAAGCGTGTTGAGCACGCCGTCGCCGATTCCACCGAGCTCGGCGGCGACTTCATTCGGGACGGAGAGGACTTCCTGCACCCGACTCAGTGTAGGAGGCAGAATCCCCCACAAGGTGCGCAGGCGGAAGGAAGAGCCCGATCCAGGAGGTGATCGACGCTCGGGCAGGAGCTCGCGTCGACGTACCAGTGGGTCGACGTCGACGAGCTCGACCTCGACGATGAATTCGAACGGCTCGTCGAACTGCTCGCCGATCCCGCGAGCATCGACGACGAGACGTTCGCGGATGTCGCGCTCCGGGGGGCGAAGTTCCTTCGCGCCGGCGCCATGGCCGCGATCGCCGCCGGTCGCCCGCCGCCGCCCGGCTGGACGGAGACCGCCGAGGGTCGCTTCGAGCGCGGCGAGTGGGGCGAACGGCAGCTGCTCCTCCGCGCGCTCGCCGGCAGCGACGGGAAGGTGATTCCCGCCGGTGCTCGCCGCAGCAGAGGAGGACTGGGCGGGCAGCCCGCTCGCGCGGGAGGTCTCGCGCTTCCTGACGCGCGTGTCGCAGCCGGGCGAGAGCTGGACGGTCGCCGAGCTCGAGACGCTCGACGCCAGCCTGCAGCCGCTCGTCCGCGAGCTGATCGACCGGCCGACGTCGCGACGAGGGCTGCGCTCCGGCCCGCGCTCGAGCAGTGGCAGTCGACGACGATCGACGTCGACTTCTTCCGCGCGCTCGGGCGTGTCGTCGATCCGGGCGCAGCGGCCACCGGCGACGCTCGTCGGCAGCCGGATCGCGGCGGTCGATGCGCTCGTCGGCGCCCTCTCCTCATCGCGCCCCGGTCGGTCCTGGTCGTCGGCGAGCCGGGTGTCGGCAAGACGACGCTGATCGTCGAGGCGCTCCGACGGCTCGGAGACGAACGGTTCGCGTTCCAGGCCGGCGCGAACGACGTCAACGCCGGACAGGCGTTCATCGGGATGCTCGAAGCGAGGGTGCAGGAGATCGTCGACCGCGTCTCGCAGCGGCCGATCGTCTGGGTCTTCCCGAGCCTTCGAGGAGGCGCTCTGGTCCGGCCAGCACATGCAGAGTCCGCGCGGCGTGCTCGACGCGCTCCTCCCTCACGTCGAGGCGGGCGACGCCGTCGTCGTCGGCGAGATCGATCCGCGAGCCTACGAGCTCGTGCTCCAGCACCGCCCGCGTCTCGCGCGGCTGTTCGAGGTCGTCAGACTCGCGCCCGCAACCGGCGCGGACGCGATCGCGGTCGCCCGGGGCTGGGCGGACCAGCATGACCTCGACGTCGACGACGAGACCCTCGCCGAGGCGCTCGACCTCGCCACCCACTATCTGCCGGCGGCGGCGTGCTCCGGGAAACGTGCTACGCGTGCTCGAGCTCGTCCGCGACCGGATCGCGCGCGGCGTCGCGAGCGCGGTCGACCCGGAGACGGTCATCGCCACGCTCAGCGACGCCACCGGCCTACCGCTCCACGTCCTCGATCCACGGGCGCCGCTGAGCCTCGAGCGGGTGCGCGCCTACTTCGACGCTCGCGTCCTCGGGCAGCCGGAGGCGGTCGAGTGCCTCGTCGACCGGATCGCGCTCGTGAAGGCCGGCCTCACCGATCCGACGCAGCCCGCTCGGCGTCTTCCTCTTCGTCGGCCCGACCGGGACCGGGAAGACCGAGATCGCGAAGGCCTTCAGCGCCTTCGTCTTTGGCTCCGAGGACCGGCTCGTCCGGCTCGACATGAGCGAGTACCAGACGCCGGAGAGCCTCGACCGCCTCCTCGGCGACGCGAACACGCCCCAGGAGCAGGCCTCGCCGCTGATCGCCCAGGTCCGCAAGCAGCCCTTCTCGGTCCTCCTCCTCGACGAGTTCGAGAAGGCGCATCCGCAGATCTGGGACCTCTTCCTCCAGGTCTTCGACGACGGCCGGCTGACCGATCGCAACGGACGCACGGTCGACCTGCGCCACTGCGTGATCATCCTCACCTCCAACCTCGGCTCCGCGATCCCGGTCGGCCCGGGCGTCGGCTTCGTCGGCAGGTCGGGCGAGTTCGACGCCGCGTCCGTGCTCAAGTCCGTCGACCGCTCGTTCCGACCCGAGTTCCTGAACCGGCTCGATCGCGTCGTCGTCTTCCGCCCGCTCGGCCGCGAGGTGATGCGCATGCCTGCTCGAGAAGGAGCTCAACGAGGTGCTCGATCGCCGCGGCTTCCGGATGCGGCCGTGGGCGGTCGAGTGGGACGAAGCTGCGGTCGACTTCCTGATCGAGCAGGGGTTCAGCGCCGAGTTCGGCGCCCGCCCGCTCAAGCGGGCGGTGGAGCGGCACCTGCTGACGCGAATCGCGACCGCGATCGTCGAGCGGCAGTTCCCCGCGGGCGACCAGTTCCTCTTCATCACGGCGCGCGACGAGACCGGCCTCGACGTCGCGTTCGTCGATCCGGACGCGGGCGGAGCCGGAGCTTGTGCCGGCGGAAGCACCGGCCGGTCGGAGCGACCTCACCCTCGGGCGGGTCGCGCTCGAGCCGGAGGGCACCGAGGCGGAGGCCGCCTTCCTCCGGAGCGAGCTCGTGTCCCTCGTCCGAGCGCGTCCGCTCGTGGGACGAGCCGAAGCAGGACGCACTCGCTGCGGCGCGCGAGCCTGCCTTCTGGCAATCCGACGAGCGGCACCAGGTGCTTGGCCTGATCGAGTACCTCGACCGTCTCGGCGCCGCGACTGCCACGGCCGAGCGGCTCGCTGCGCGCCTCTCCTCGGCGCGCGACGCCCACTCGCGAGAGCTCCTCGAGTTGTTGGCCACGCGCCTGCACGTGCTTGCGGCCGCGCTCGCCGGCCTCGACGCGCGCGAGGCGAGCGACGCCACCGTCAGCGTGCGCGCGGGCAAAGCGGAGGACTCGGCCGCCTGCGGCCGGTTCGTGGAGGATCTCGCGGCGATGTACGTCGGCTGGGCGGATGGCCGCGGGATGCGGGTTCGCAGCAGCGGCAGAGACGGCGTCGTCGTGCTCGAGGTCGCCGGGCTCGGCGCCTACACGCTGCTGAAGCCGGAGAGTGGGCTGCACGTGCTCGAGCTACCGCACGACGACGACCGCTCGTTCGACCGCGTCACCGTGCTCGTCGATGTCGAGCCCGACGGGCACGGCGGGGACGGTCCGCAACCGCCGGATCGGCGAGAGCCGGCGATCGTGCGGCGATACCGCCACGAGCCCTCACCGCTCGTCCGCTACGCCTCCGGGCTGCGCACCGGCCGGATCGACCGCGTGCTCGCAGGCGACTTCGACCTGCTCGCAGACGCGCCGCCCGACTAGCGGCTACGCGAGCTTCTCGCGCACGAGCTGGCTCACGGCCGAGCCGTCCGCGCGGCCCGCGACCTGCGGCATCACGTCGGCCATCACGCGGCCGATGTCGCGCATGCTCGTGGCGCCGACCTCGGCGATCACGTCGTCGATGATCGCCTCCAGGTCGTCCTCGGCGATCGGCTCGGGCATGAACTCCTCGAGCACGTCGAGCTCGTCCTCCTCCTTCTCGGCCTGCTCCTCCCGGCCGCCGGAGCGAAAGGCCTCGGCCGCCTCGAGCCGCTTCTTCCGCTCGCGCTGCAGCACCTGCAGCTCCTCGTCGTCGTGCAGGGGGCGCTGCAGCTCCTTCTCGGCTCCCTGGAGGCTGGCGAGGATCAGGCGCAGCGCGTCGCGGCGCGCGGCATCCCCCTCGCGCATCGCGCTTTCGAGCTGTTCCTTGATCTCTGCGATCAGACTCACTGCGTCCTCTTCAAGCCGGCAACCCGCGGATCCTCCCACCCAGCACGTGCCAATGTAGGTGGAAGACGGTCTGACCGCCCCCTGGACCGACGTTGACGAGCACGCGGTAGTCGTCGAGCCCGGCGTCGTGGGCGACCTCCGCGACGAAGTCGAGCATCCGCTTCGCCTCGTCCGCGGGGAACGCGGAGACGTCGCGGAACGTGTCGACGTGCCGCTCGGGCAGGACGAGCAGGTGCGTCTCCGCCTGCGGGTTGATGTCCCGGATGGCGACGAAGCCGTCGGCCTTCGCGACGTGGTCGCCGTCCTTCACCAGCTGGCAGAAGAGGCAATCGTCAGGCAGCGAGGATCCCCTCCTGCGTGACGGCGGCGCCGCGAACGGGCACGAGCTCGCCGACCTTGCCGTCGACGAGCCACGGCGAGTAGTCGGCGCCGTAGCCACGGCCGGGCCGGTCGATCAGGACGACGTCCGTCTCGCCGACCTTCTGCTCCCAGCGGGCGCGGCACGCCTCGTCGGAGAGCGCCCGCAGCCGTGCGCTGCGCTCCTTCTTCACCTCGGGCGGAACGCGGTCGTCGTCGGCGGTCCTCGTGCCCGGTCGCGGCGAGTACGGGAAGACGTGCACCTTCGTCAGCCGCGCGGCGCGCACGGTCTCGAGCGTGCGCTCGAACGCGGCGTCGTCCTCGGCCGGGAAGCCGACGATCACGTCGGCGGTGAGATTGAAGTCGGCGAGCGGCTCGACCTTCCGCAGATAGGTGTCGACGGAGTAGCGGCGCGCCATCGCCTTCAGGACCTCGTCGTCGCCGGACTGGAGCGGAACGTGCAGGTGCGGCCCGACCACGGGCGTCTCTCGCAGCGCGGCAACGAGCTCGTCGTCGACATGGTTGATCTCGATCGACGAGAGACGCAGCCGCTCGACGCCCTCGATCGCGCCTGCCGCTCGGATCAGGTCGGCGAGCTTCATGCCGGCGCCGCGATCGCGGAAGCAGCCGAGGTTGACGCCGGTGAGGACGATCTCCCGGTGGCCCTGCGCCACCCGCTTCCGGATCTCGCCGAGCACGGCCTCGGCGCTCCGCGAGCGGGTTGCGCCGCGTACGAGCGGAATCACGCAGAACGCGCACGAGAACGAGCAGCCGTCCTGGATCTTCACGAAGGCGCGAACGCGGTCGAGCCTCGCGTCCGCCTGCACGCAGCCGATTGCGCCGACGTCGCCGGCAACGGTCTCGACCGCCTGCTCGATCTGACCCTGAACGACGGTGACGTTGGGCGGCAGCCCGGCGAAAGCGTGCTCGGAGAGCCGCGCACCGCAGCCCGTCACGTACACACGGGCGTGCGAACGAGCCGCCCGTGAGGCGGCCTGCCGTGACTTGGCGAGACCCTCGTTCGTGACGCAGCACGTGTTCACCACCGCGACGTCGCCGCTTCCCTCCACCTCGCGGTGCCCGTCGCGGAGCAACCGCTCGCGCAGCGCCTGCGCGTCGGTCTGCGAGACCTTGCAGCCGAGGAAACGGACGGAGAAGCTCGCCATTGCCCGGAAAATCTACTCGCGCACGTGCAGATCGGCCGCCCAGCCACCGTCCTGGACTCGCCGCTCGATCCGGTAGCCGTCGAGGTGCGGATCGTCGGAGACGAGGTAGCCGGAGGTGATCGCCCGCCCGGTTCGCAGCCGGGGCGAGAGCGCAAGCACCGCCTCCGCGGCGATGTTGGCGAGCGCGAGGTCTGCATCCGGGAGGTCGTCGTTCCGGAGATCGGCTTGCCTGACGTCGATCGAGACGCCGTTGTCGGCGGCGTTGCGCTCCGTCGCCTCGACCGCCTGCGGATCGAAGTCGAACGCCACCACGGGCTCGAAGCCGAGCTTCGCCGCCGCAATCGAGAGGACGCCGGAGCCGCAGCCGATGTCGAGCACGCTCCCCCGCTCCTCGCCCGCCAGCAACTCCAAGCAGAGCTGCGTCGTCGGGTGCCCGCCCGTCCCGAACGCGCGGCCCGGATCGATCACGACGGCGATCGCCCCGTCGTCGGGCTCCTCCCACGGCGGCCCGATCCAGAGCGAGCCGACGCGAACCGGCTTGTGGAACTGCCGCCAGCGGTCTTCCCAGTCGTCCTCGACGTCGGACGCGGCGGCCCCTCCGAACGCCTGCCAGATCCGCTCCTCGCCGGCGGCATTGGTGTAGGCGGCGAGCTCGAGCCCACCCTCGCCGTCGATCTCCTCGAAGCCTTCCGGAAAGAGCTCGATCATCACGGCACGCGCCTGCTCCGCGCGAGCGTCGGGGACGGTCACCGAGACGCGGCGCAGGAGCGTCACGCCGACCCGGGCATTCAGCGAATGGCGTTTCTGAGCTTCTCGAAGAAGCCCTCGTCGCGCCGGTAGGTGTCTTCGTCCGAGAGCGTCTCGAAGCGGTCCAGGAGCTCGCGCTGCTCGTCGGTCAGGTGTCGCGGGACGGCGACGTTGACGAGCACGCGGTGATCGCCGCGACCGGAGCGCTCGAGCGAGGGCATCCCCTTGCCGCGCAGCACGCGCACTTCTCCGGGCTGCGTTCCCGCCTCGAAGTCCAGCTCGAGCTCGCCCTGAAGCGTGGGGACGGAGAGCTTCGCGCCGCGTGCAGCCTGGACGATCGTCAGGTCGATCTGAGAGAGGATGTCGTCGCCGTCGCGCTCGAAGCGCGGATCGCGGGAGACACGCACCTCCACGTACGCGTCGCCGGGGAGACCGCCGTTCGCCCCGGCGTGCCCGGCGCCGCGAATCCGAATCCGCTGGCCGTCGTGAATCCCGGCCGGGATCTCGACTTCGAGGTCCTTGGTCTGGATCGTGCGGCCCTGACCCTCGCAGGCACTGCACGGAGACTCTGCGACGCGACCGGCGCCGCCGCAGGTCGGGCACGACTGCGTCCGCACGAACTCACCGAAGACGCTGCGAGACACCTGCTGCAGCTGACCCTGGCCGCCGCAGGTCGCGCACGTGACCAGCTGTGTCCCGGGCTCCGCGCCCTCACCGTCGCAGCGCTCGCACGTCTGAGCGACCTGCACCTCGACGGTTCGCTTCACGCCCGCGTACGCCTCGGCGAGCTCCAGCTGGACGGCGACTCCGACATCGCCACCGCGTGCGCGGCCGCCTCGGTTGCGGGCGAACAGATCGTCGCCGAAGAAGGCCGAGAAGATGTCCGTCAGATTCGAGAAGTCGAAGTCGCTCGGCGCATAGCCGCCGCGCTTGAGGCCCGCGTGGCCGTAGCGGTCGTACAGCTGGCGCGTCTCTGGTTTCGAAAGCACCTCGTACGCCTCGGCGACGGCGCGAAAGCGCGCCTGGGCGTCAGGTTCCTGCGAGACGTCGGGATGCAGCTCGCGCGCCAGCTTCCGGAAGGCCTTCTTGATCTCGGCCTCGGTCGCCGTCCGCTCGACGCCGAGCAGCTCGTAGTAGTCGCGTTCCGCCGTGGCCATCAGGCAAGCCTAGCCTTCGCCCTAGCTGTCGTCGTACGTGGCTTCGACCAGGCGGGAGAGCTCGTGGGCGGCTGCCCGCACGGTGCGAACGGCCTTGTCGTAGTCCATTCGCACCGGGCCGAGCAGACCGACGGTCCCGAGCATCCGGGTCGGAAGACCGTAGGTCGCGCCGACGAGCGAGACGGCGTGCAGCCCCGGATGGTCGAGGCCGACCCGGATGAACGGGCGGCGCACGTCGAACGCGTCGGTCATCAGCTCGAGCACGGCCGCGCGCTTCTCGAGCACCGAGAGGAGGCTTCGGCACGCCTGCAGCTCGTCGGCGCGGGCGCTGTCGAGGAGCGATGCGGCTCCGCCGACGTAGAGCGATTGCGCAGTCGGGGCGGCCAGCTCGAGAAAGGACGGTCGCAGTGCGTCGAGGAAGGCGAGCTCCCGCGCGGAGAGGCTCGGATCGTCGATCCGCCTGCGCAGCAGGTGAGTGCCGAGGCCGACCCCGGCGAGCCGCTCGTTCAGATACTCGTTCGCCCAGGAGGCGAGACCCGGATCGACCGGCTTGTCGAACGTCACGAGCTTCTTCGCGACGCCCCCGGTGGAGGTGATGGTCACGACCATCACGACCGACGGCTGGAGCAGGAGCGCTTCGACGTGGCGCACGGTCGCGGTCTCGAGACCCGGAGCCGAGACGAGCGCCAGCAGCTGCGTCACCTGGCTCAGCATCTCGGTCGTCGACTGCAGCGCCGCCTCCACCTCGCTCTTCATCGAGGTCAGGTCGAGCGGGAAGCGCGGCGGCCGGGATTCCTGCCGTTCGAGGACTTCCTCGGCGTAGAAGCGATAGCCGGCTCCGGTCGGGATCCGGCCGGCCGACGTGTGCGGGTGCGAGAGCAGCCCGAGCGACTCGAGCTCCGCGAGCTCGCTCCGCACTGTCGACGGCGACACCGAGAGTCCGGAGCGCTCGACGAGCGTCTTCGAGCCGACCGGCTCGCCGGTCGCCACGTGCTCCTCGACGACGCCCCGGAGGATGTTGCGCTTTCGATCGCTGATCCCGCTCATTTGCAGGTAATTCTAGCGTTCGTCAAACGAGCAACTCTGCCGTGACGCCGCCGCCGAGGAAGCGGCCTCGCCGGGTGAGCGCGAGCACCGTCCCGTCCTCGCGCACCTCCGCGAGCCCGAGCCGCTCGAGCCGTGCAAGGGCGTCGTGGTCGAGGGCCGCGTCGAGACCGGCAGTCAAGAGCGGCTCGTCGAGTCGGAGCCCGAGCAGCACGCGCTCCCGCGCCTGGACGCCGGAGTCGAGAGGCTCGAGCTCTCGCATGGGGCGCTCGCCCCGTCCCAGCGCGGCCAGGTAGCGCGGGAGGCTCGGCGCGTTCCGCCACCGCAGCCCTCCGACCGTCGAGACTGCGCCGACGCCGATTCCGAGATAGTCGCGACCGAGCCAGTAGCCGAGGTTGTGGCGCGAACGGAGGTCGCGATCACCGTCGAGGCGGCAGAAGTTGGCTGTCTCGTACCAGCGGTAGCCGGCCCCGGTCAGCGTCTCGACGACCCGCTCGAAGTAGTCCTCCATCGCGTCGGCCTGACGCGCCAGCTCGTCGCCGTGCGCGTGCGTGAAGCGCGTTCCGGGCTTCGCCTCCAGCTCGTAGCAGGACAGGTGCTCCGGCTCCAGTGCGAGCGCCTCGGCGAGGTCGCGCTCCAGATCGCCGGCGCTCTGGCCCGGGATCCCGTAGATCAGGTCGAGCGAGACGTTGTCGAAGCCCGCGTCCCGGAGCGTGTGCACCGCGCCGCGGACGTCCTCCGGGCGGGCGCGCCGCTCGAGCGTCTCCAGCAGGTGAGGCTGGAAGCTCTGGGCGCCGAGCGAGACGCGGTCGACGCCGTGCTCGCGCAGCAGCGCGGCGAGGCCCGGCGTCACGGTCTCCGGATTCGCCTCGACCGTCGTCTCCGCCGCCGCCGGCAGGCCGGAGAGAAGGCGTGCGAGGGCAGCCGGCTCGGTGAAGGTCGGCGTGCCGCCGCCGAGGAAGACGGTGTCGACCTCGCCCGCGAGGTGGCCGCGCTCGAGCTCCAGCTCGGCGAGCAGCGCATCGACGTAGCCGCCGTGCTCGCCGTCGTGTCCGGTGACGGTGACGAAGTCGCAGTAGCCGCACCGGTGCGAGCAGAACGGCAGGTGCACGTAGAGGTGGCGGGCGCTCATTTGCGGTCGTCCAGGTTGAGCACGGCCAGGAACGCCTCCTGCGGCACCTCGACGCCGCCGACCTGCTTCATCCGCTTCTTGCCCTTCTTCTGCTTCTCGAGCAGCTTCCGCTTGCGGCTGATGTCGCCGCCGTAGCACTTCGCGAGCACGTCCTTCCGCTTCGCCTTGACCGTCTCGCGGGCGATGATCCGGGCCCCGATTGCGGCCTGGATCGCGACGTCGAAGAACTGGCGCGGGATCTCCTTCCTGAGCCGCTCGACGAGCAGCTTGCCGCGGTCGTAGGCGAACTCGCGATGGATGATCAGCGAGAGCGCGTCGACCGGCTCGCCGGCGACGAGGACGTCGACCCGCACCAGCTGCCCAGGCTTGAAGCCGGCCATGTCGTAGTCGAAGCTCGCGTAGCCGCGGGTGCGCGACTTCAGCTGGTCGTAGAAGTCGAGCACGATCTCGCCGAGCGGCAGCTCGTAGACGAGGTGCACGCGGTCCTCGGACAGGTACTCCATGTGGTCGAAGCTGCCGCGGCGGTCGTTGCAGAGCTCCATCACGGCGCCGACGTACTCCTTCGGGACGATGACCGAGGCCTTGATGTACGGCTCCTCGACCTCGTCGATCTCGACCGGCATGTCCGACGGGTTGTGCACCTCGATCCAGTCGGCGCCGGGCCGGGGCCGGACGCGGTAGGCGACGTTCGGCGCGGTCACGATCAGGTCGAGGTCGAACTCGCGCTCGAGGCGCTCGCGCACGATCTCCATGTGCAGCAGGCCGAGGAAGCCGCAGCGGAAGCCGAAGCCCAGCGCCTGCGAGGTCTCCGGCTCGTAGAAGAGCGCGCCGTCGTTCAGCTTCAGCCGCTCGAGCGCGTCGCGCAGCTCCGGGTAGGCGTCCGAGTCCGTCGGGAAGAGCCCCGCGAAGACCATCGGCTTGACCTCTTTGTAGCCCGGCAGCGGCTCCTTCGCCGGCCGCTTCTCGCTCGTGAGCGTGTCGCCGACCCCGAGCTTGGACACGTCCTTCAGGCCCGTGATCACGTAGCCGACCTCGCCCGCCTCGAGTGTCTTGACGGGACGGCGGTCGGGCGTGAGGAAGCCGAGCTCCTCGGCCTCGAAGCGCGTGCCCTGTGCCATCGCCCGTAGTGGCTCGCCGGTCTCGAAGCGACCGTCGACGACGCGGACGAAGGCCACGACGCCCCGGTACTGGTCGTACGAGGAGTCGAAGATCAGCGCCCGCGCCGGGGCCGTCGGGTCGCCGCTCGGCGGCGGAATCCGCTCGATGATCGCGTCGAGGACGTCCTCGACACCGTGGCCGGTCTTCGCCGAGATGCGCAGCACGCGATCGGGATCGTCCCCGATCAGGTCGGCGACCTCCGCGGCGGCGCCGTCCGGGTCGGCCTGCGGGAGGTCGATCTTGTTCACGATCGGGACGATCTCGAGGTTGTTCTCGATCGCCAGGTAGGCGTTCGCGAGCGTCTGCGCCTCGATTCCCTGCGCCGCATCGACGACGAGCAGCGCGCCTTCGCAGGCCTGCAGCGAGCGCGACACCTCGTACGTGAAGTCCACGTGCCCGGGCGTGTCGATCAGGTTCAGCTGGTGGCCCTTCCAGAGCACGCGCACCGCCTGCGCCTTGATCGTGATCCCCCGCTCGCGCTCGAGGTCCATCGAGTCGAGGAGCTGCTCCTTCATGTCCCGGTCCGCGACCGTGTCCGTCACCTGAAGGATGCGATCGGCGAGCGTCGACTTGCCATGGTCGATGTGCGCGATGATCGAGAAGTTGCGGATTTTTGCTTGGTCCATGCGTGATCAGTCCCGGCGGAAGCGGTCTCGCAGCGATAGTAGCGCCGCCATCTCGCGTACCCGCAGCGCGGTACAGACCGCGAGGTACGCGGCGCCGCCGACGCCGAGCGCGACACCGAGAGAGATGAGCTGTGCCGCAAACGAGCGGCCGAGCACGCTGTCGAGCACGTACCAGATGCCGTAGGCGACGACGCCGAGCACGGCCGCCGCGACTGTGACGAGCCCGAAGGACCGGGCGATCCGGTGCAGGTCGAGACGGCCGACGCGGCGGCGCAGCGTGACGAAGAGCAGCGCGACACCGGCGATGTTGGCCAGCGAGATCGCGAGCGGGATTCCCCAGGTTCCGACGCGGTAGAAGACCGCGTAGAGCGCGGTGTTCAGCACGAGCACGCTGAGCGCGACGAGGGTGGGAACCCACGGCGCCTGCAGGCTGAAGAAGGCGCGGTTGAGCATCAGCATCATCCCGTTGAAGGTGAGCCCGAGCGAGAAGGCCGCGAGCGCGCCGGCGACGACCTGCGTCTGGCCGGGCCCGAACGCGCCCCGCTCGTAGAGCAGGCGGACGATCGGCTCGGCGAGCACGGCGCAGACGACCGCCGACGGGATGAGCATGAAGTTGATCTGCCGCAGCCCGCTGGAGACGGTGGCCCGGAAGCCGGCGAGATCGCCGCGCGTCGAGAGCCGCGCCAGCGACGGGTAGAGGATGGTCGCGACCGCGACCGAGAACATCCCCTGCGGCAGCATGTAGATGCGGAACGCCTTGTCGATCGCGGTCGGAGCGAGTCTCGGATCGATCAGCTTCGAGGCGACCACCGTGCCGATCACGGCGTTCACGTTGATCAGGCCGAGGCCGAGCATCACCGGCACCATCAGCTTGAAGACCTGCTTCACGGCCGGATCGCGGATGTCCAGCGCGAGGCGGAGGCGGCCGTCGAGCCCACGGAGCCAGGGCAGCGGGAGCAGGAACTGGATCACCGTCCCGACGACGATCGAGCCGGCGTAGACGTAGAGCTTGCCGCTCTCGGTATCGGCGCGCGGCACGCCGATGACGAGCCCGATGATGATCGCCAGGTTCCAGAACACCGGCGTCAGGGCCGGGATCGTGAACTGCTCGTAGCTGTTCAGGATGCCGGTGACGATCCCGAACAGCCCGATCAGGACGACGATCGGGAAGAGGATCTGCGAGAGCGTGACGGCCAGGTCGTCGTAGGCGCCGTTGAGAGGCGGGATGAGGACCGGCGCCGCGAGGATGAAGAGGGCGGTGATGCCTCCCACGACCAGCAGGAAGAGCCAGAACACGGTCGACGCGACGCGCCACGCACGCGCCTTCTCCCCTTTCTCGAGCAGCTCGCTGAAGACCGGCACGAACGCGGACGAGAGCGCGGCGTCCGCGACGAGCGCGCGGACGAGATTCGGGATCTGGAACGCGACCGTGAAGGCGTTGATCGGGCCGCGGGCGCCGAAGTAGTTCGCGGCGACGACCTCGCGGAAGAGCCCGAGCACGCGCGAGAGCCCGGTCGCGGCCGAGAAGATCGCTGTCGACCACGCGAGCCTCCGTCCCTTGGCTCGCTCGTCCACGCTGCGAGTATAGGAATGCGGTCAGCCGGGGCGGCCAGCCGCCGATACCTGTCTGCTAGGATCCTGCGCGCCCGCCGAGTGCGGGCCTTTCTTCGAGATGCCGAACATTCAGCAACAGAAAAAGCGCGTCCGAATCGCCGAGCGTCAGCACGACGAGAACCTCCGCTACCGCTCCACGGTCAAGACCCTGACGAAGCGGCTCGAGGCTGCCGCTGCCGCGGGCGACAAGGACACGCTCGCCGCCGAGCACCTCGAGCTCGTGCGCACGATCGACAAGGGCGCCGCCCGCGGGGCGTTGCACAAGAACACGGCCGCGCGCAAGAAGTCCCGTGCTGCCCGCCTCGTCGCCGGCGCAGCGCCTAGCTCCTAGCTAGCCCTCTGCGCTGAGATCGATCAGCGCCCGCTGCAGCTCGAGGTCGGGCGCCAGCTTGCTGCCTCCCTTGAGCGCGTGGTCGAGCTCGGCGAGGCGGACGACTGCCTCGCGCAGCTCGTCCTCGGAGAAGTTCGCGGCCTGGGCGAACACCTTCTCGACGTAGAACGGATGCCGCTTCAGGGTCGACGCCGCGTCGCGCGGCCGAACACCCTCGGCCGCGAGGTGCTGGCAGCGGCGCATGAAGGCGAGGTGGTTGGTGAGCGCGCCGGCCATCCGCGGGGCGGTGTCACGGCGCGGGCGACCTTCGCGCTCGAAGATCGTCTCGCTCGCGGCGAGCGTCCTGCCGCCGTCGCGCTGCGCCCAGGCGTCGGTGAGGGCGAACGTCGGCGTCTCTGCCACGGCGGCGACGAGGAGCTCCACCTCGTTCTGGCCGATCGGCTCGTCTCCGGCCCAGAGCGCCAGCTTGTCGATCTCGTTCGCGAGCTGGTGGAAGTCCTCCCCGACCAGGTGCACGAGCGCTGCGCAGGCATCGGGCTCGGCGCGCGCGCCGGCCTGCTTGAAGCGCTCGGCGACCCAGTTGGCGACGTTGCGCTTCGCCACCTCGAACGCCAGGACGTCGCCTGCCTTGGCGCACGCCTTCGTCAACGGCGCGTCCTTCTTCAGCTCCTCGGCGACGAGTGCCAGCACCGTGCCCGGGGCGGGCGAGGACGAGGTATTCCTCGACCGCCTTCACGTCGGCGACCTTCCAGCCGTTCGCGAGGCGGCCGTCGGCGTTCCGGCGACCGTCGACGCCCTCGATCACAACGAGCCGCGCGTCGCCGAACAGGCTGCCGACGTTGCACAGCGCCGCAGCGTCCGCACCGGATACCTCCTGCGCCGTCACGAGCTCGACTGCCTCCGGCTCGAAGTGGCGCCGGAGGCGCGCGAGCGCAGTCTCGATCTTGGGACGATCGCTGCCGGTGAGGAGGTAGACGGGCTTCAGGTCCGGGGCGGCGGCCATCTCCTCCACCCTACTCAACGACCCGTCCGGACTCTGATCCGCTTCCCGTCCGACTCGAGGACGACGCGCCCGTCCTCGTCGGTGCGGTAGAGGCTGAGCCCTGGGCTCGCGCGCAGTGCGGCGACGGTCGAGGGGCGTGGATGACCGTAGTCGTTGTCTCGACCGCACGAGATCACGGCAACGTCCGGCCGCAGCTCTCGCAGCTCGCTCTCGAGCCCGGCGTCGGCGGAGCCGTGGTGCGCAACCTTGAGAATCTCGATGTGCCGTGAGAGGAGCGGCGCGGTGACATCGGTCTCGGCGTCGGCCGTCAGGAGCGCGTCGACGTCACCGTAGGTTGCGAGGATGACCATCGCGAGCCGGTTCGGATCCTCGCTCTCCGTTCCTGGCCGGTTCGGCCAGAGCACGCGCAGGCGGAGCCGGCCAAGCCGGAATGTGTCCCCCGCCCGCGTCTTGATGACCTCGACGCCGTGTTTCTCTGCCTCGGCCAGAGCGAAGTGCCGGTACACACTCGATCTCGCCAGGTACGGATCGAGCACGCGGTCGACCGCAATCCGGCGCAGCACGGCCTCCGCGCCGCCGATGTGGTCGCGCTGTTGATGCGTGAGGACGACCGCGGCCAGCCTCCGCACCCCGAGCGTTCGCGAGCTGCTGTGCGACGTTCGCCTCCGGCGGGCCTTCGTCGACGAGTACCGCCCCCTCCGGCCACCTGCAGGAGAATCGAGTCGCCCTGGCCGACGTCGAGGACCGTGATGCGGAGCCCCTTCGGCGGCGGCAGCGTTGCGGACGGCAGAAGTTGCCAGACGAGCAGCGCGGGAACGACGGTCGCAGCGCAGGCGAGCGCCGCGGCCGCCGCCAGCGCGGTAGCCGCTGAAGCGCGAGCATGGCGAGCGGGATGCCGAGCAGCACGGCTACGGCCTTGCCCGAACCGATCTGGGCCAGCGGCAGTCGGGCGACGAGCTCAGCGCACGCGGCGATGTACGCGGCAAGCCACCCGTTCACCCAGGCGAGCGCGAGCGCAGCCGACGGCAGCACCGGCTCGATCAGCGAGCCGACCAGAGCGAGCCCGAGGAGCGGTCCGATCGCAAGCGCGACGAGCGCGTTCGCCAGCAACGAGTAGACGGGAACGCTCCCGAACTGCAGCCAGAGGATCGGTGCGGTTGCCGCTCCGCAGGCCGTCGACACCGCGAGCGCATCGCGCAGCCAGGCCGGCATCGGATAGCCCTCGAGCGCGAGTTGGAGCCTCGGCAGCAGCAGGAAGATCGCACCGACAGCGGCGAAGGAGAGCTGGAAGCCCGGCTCGAACAGGCAGGCCGGCGTCCACGCGAGCAGAACCGCCGCGCCGAGGGCGAGGAAGTGCCACCGATCGCGCGGGCGGGAGAGCAGCCACGCGAGCGAGGCCAGACCGCCGGCGACCCCGGCGCGCACGACGGACGGTTGCCAGCCGACCGCGAGGACGTAGGCGCCGATCGCGCCGATCGCCGCGACCTCGGCGGCCAGCCGGTGGATCCCGAGCAACCAGGCGAGCCCGAGCACGCCGATCGCGAGGAACGCGACGTTCTGCCCCGAGACGGCCAGCAGGTGGTAGAGCCCGGAGGCCTTGAAGTTGCTGCGGAGCTCGTCCGTGAGCCCCTCGTCCTCGCCGAGCACGATTCCCGCGAGCACCGCGCGTCGCTCGCCGCTCGAGCCCAGGGGCGATCGCGCGCGCAACATGCGCACGGAGCCGGTCGGAGACGCCGCCGATCCCGCCGCGCCTGCCGACGATCCGCCAGTCGCCGCCGTGGAGCACGACATGGACGCCGCGGCGGGCCAGCCAGCCGCGTTCGTCGAAGCCGTCCTCCGCTCCGCGAGGGGCGCCGATCGTGACCCGCAGGGCGAGGATGGCGCCCTGCGGCGGTGAGCGGCCGACGGGGAGCTCGAGCAGGACTCGCTCGCGGAGCGTGCGCGAACCGAACTGACGCACCTCGGCTGGTACGCGAATCGCGAACGGCGTCTTTCGCGCTGGACCGGTCACGACGACTGTCGCCGCAGCGGAGCGGCCGATCTCCGGCGCGAGCACGCTGCGATCGAGCGCCTCGAGTCGCACGCTCCCCCACCACCAACCGACGAGGAGCAGGGCGAGCGCACAGGCGGGAAGGCGTACGTCAGCTGCGAGAGCAGCGACTCCGGCGACGACTACGACGACGAACAGGGACGATCGCGGGCGCGCGCACGGCATTGGCGAGCGCGATCCCGAGGCAGGCGGCGAGGACGAGCAGCGTCGGCCAGCCGCGCTCGACGATGCCGCGATCACGGCGAGACGAGGTCCCGCAGCTGCTCGACCCGCGCCGGCCCGATGCCCGGAATCGCGTCGAGATCCTCGACCGAGCGGAAGCCACCGTGGGCGGTGCGGTAATCGACGATCTTCTGGGCCGTCACGGGCCCGATGCCCGGAAGCGCGTCGAGCTCCTCGACCGAGTCGCCGAGCTCAGGCTCGGACGAGCCGCCGGCGACTGTCCCGACACCGCCGGAGACGCGGCGCGGCACGAGCACCTGCATCCCGTCGGCAAGCGGCGCGGCGAGATTGATCGCGGCGGTGTCGGCCGACGCGGTCGCTCCGCCCGCACGGGCGACCGCGTCAGCGACTCGTTTGCCCTCGGCCAGCCGGTACAGCCCGGGCCGCCGAACCGCGCCTGCGACGTGGACGACGAGCTTGGGCGCAGCGGTCTGCTCGGGAACGAGCGTGGCGGCCGGCTGAACCGTGGCAGTGCCCGCACCGGCCAGCGTGCGCCCGGCGACCGCGAGGAGCGCGAGCGCGACCGCGGCGAGAACGAGCGCCCGCTGGCGCGACACGGGCAGGGAGGGCATGTCTCGAGCGTGCCGGGAGAACCGTCACGGAGGGCTAACGCCTCCGTGCCAATTCTGTGTCAGTTTCTAGACGACGAAATTGACGAGCTTGCCCGGGACGACGATCGTCTTCCGGGGCTCGCCGCCGTTCAGGTGCGCCTGCACGCGCTCGGAGGCCCGCGCGAGCGCGACGAGCTCGTCCTCGCCGATCGACGCCGGCACCTGCAGACGGTCACGAAGCTTGCCGTTCACCTGCAGCACGACCTCGACCGTGTCGCGCTCCAGCAGCGCCGGGTCGGCCTCCGGCCAGGGCGCCTCCCACAACCGCTCGCCGCCGAAGCGCTCCCACAGCTCCTCGGCGACATGCGGCGCATACGGCTGGATCAGCGAGACGGCCGTCTCGGCGGCGAAACGGGCGGCCGGATCGTCCGGGGTGCGGGCGATCTCGTTCACCAGCTCCATCACGGCCGCGATCGGCGTGTTGAAGGCGAAGCGCCGGTCGATGTCGTCGGTCACCTTCGCGATCGTCTCGTGCGCCTTCTGCGCCAGCGGGCCGGCCGGCTGCTCGACCCGCGGCTTCTCCGCCTGCTCGAGCGCGACACGCCAGAGCTTGTTCAGGAACCGCCAGACACCCTCGATCCCGGAGTCGTGCCACTCCATGTCCTGGTCGGCCGGGCCGAGGAAGAGCGTGAACGTCCGGACCGCGTCGGCGCCGTAGCGGTCGGCGAAGACGAGGGGATCGACGATGTTGCCCTTCGACTTGGACATCTTCGCGCCGTCCTTGTGGATCATCCCCTGGTTGAAGAGGCGCGCGAACGGCTCGCGGAAGCCGACGAGGCCCATCTCCTGCATCACCTTCGTGAAGAAGCGCGCGTAGAGCAGGTGCAGGATCGCGTGCTCGACGCCGCCGATGTACTGGTTGACGGGCAGCCAGTAGTCGGCGATCTCGCGCGAGAACGGCTCCTTGTCGTTCCTCGGATCCGTGTAGCGGATGAAGTACCAGGAGGAGTCGACGAACGTGTCCATCGTGTCCGTCTCGCGCTTCGCCGGGCCGCCGCAGCTCGGGCAGTCGACGTTGACCCAGTCCTCGGCCGCCGCCAGCGGCGAGCGGCCCTTCGGCAGGAACTCCTCGACCTCGGGCAGCACCACCGGCAGCTGGTCGTCGGGCACGGGCACGAGACCGCAGCGCTCGCAGTGGATGATCGGGATCGGCGCGCCCCAGTAGCGCTGGCGCGAGAGCAGCCAGTCGCGCAGGCGGTAGCCGATCGTCGCCTCCGCCCAGCCCGCGCTCGGCGAGCCACGTCGACGATCGCCTTCTTCGCCTCCGGTGCCGGCAGGCCGTCGAAGCCGTCCGAGTTGACGAGCACCTCGTTCTCGGTGTGGGCGGAGTACGCGCCGGCTTCGGGCGCCTCGCCGTCGGCGGGCTCCACGACCGTCCGGATCGGCAACCCGTACTTGACCGCGAAGTCGTAGTCGCGCTCGTCGTGGGCGGGAACGGCCATGATCGCGCCTGTCCCGTACCCCATCAGCACGTAGTCGGCGACCCAGATCGGGATCTCCTCGCCGTTCACCGGGTTGATCGCGTAGCGGCCGGTGAAGACGCCGTCCTTCTCCTTCTTCTCGCGCTCGACCGCCGAGCGCGAGCCGGCATGGCGAACGTACTCGCGCACCTCCTCGGAGTCGGTCAGCTGCGAGACGAGCGGGTGCTCGGGCGCCAGCACGAAGAAGGTGGCGCCGAAGAGCGTGTCCGGCCGGGTCGTGAAGACGGGCAGCTCCTCACCGGAGCCGGCGACACGGAAGATCACGCGCGCGCCCTCGGAGCGACCGATCCAGTTGCGCTGCATCGTCAGGACGCGCTCCGGCCACTGCTCGAGCAGGTCCATCTCGTCGAGCAGCGACGTCGGCGTAGTCGGTGATCTTGAAGTACCACTGGGTCAGGGTCTTGGCCTCGACCTCGGCGCCGCAGCGCTCGCAGTGGCCGTCGATCACCTGCTCGTTCGCGAGCACCGTCTGGTCGACCGGGCACCAGTTGACCAGTCCCTCCTTGCGATACGCGAGTCCCCGTTCGTAGAAGCGCAGGAAGAGCCATTGCGTCCAGCGGTAGTACTCGGGCTCGTGCGTCGAGATCTCGCGCGTCCCAGTCCATCGCCCAGCCCATGCGGCGCATCTGCTCCCGGATCGCGACGATGTTGCGCTCGGTGGAGATGCGCGGATGCACGCCGTCCCGGATCGCCGCGTTCTCCGCGGGCAGGCCGAACGCGTCGTAGCCCATCGGCCGCAGCACGCGGTAGCCGCGCCGACGGCGCAGGTGGGCGACGACGTCGCCGATCGTGTAGTTGAGGACGTGCCCCATGTGCAGCTCGCCCGAGGGGTACGGCAGCATCTCGACGACGTAGGTCTTGTCGCCCTCGACCTGGCCGGGCTCGGGATTGGGCGTGTGGAACGCACCCGCGTCCTCCCAGACGCGCTGCCAGCGCTGCTCGATCTCCTTCGGCTGGTACTTCTCGGTCATCTCGGCTGCCACATTCGATCCGGGTACAAAAAAGCCTCTCATGCGAGAGGCCCAGGGGAAGCTCTCGCGGCGCCGCCGCGTTCGCCTCCTGTCTTACGGAAGAAGCTCCGCTCGTGTCATTGCAGCACAATCTAGCAAGTGGAATTGCCAGCCGCCTCCATTTGCGCAGCCGGACCAGGCCGTGATCGGCGCGTCGCGCTGACCTTCGACGACGGCCCTGCGGCCTCGACCGAGGCCGTCCTCGACGTCCTCGCCGCCGAGAATGCCCGCGCCACGTTCTTTATCGTCGGCGGCTTTGTGGCCGGCCGGGAGTCGACGCTGCAGAGGGCGAGCGCCGCGGGACACGAGCTCGGCGTCCACGGCTGGAACCACTTCAACGCCATGAACATGCGGGAGCCCGAGACGTTGTCGCATGAGCTGCGCGCCTGCGCCGACGAGCTCGAACGGGCGCTCGGCGAACGACCGCGGCTCGTCCGGCCGCCGTACGGAGGCGACGCAGGCCGAACCGCGCGCGCTGCGGCGAAGCTCGGGCTCGGTCCGGTCGTGCTCTGGACCGTGGTGTGCTTCGACTGGGAGGAAGGTGCGGAGGCGGACGCGATCGCCGGGCGCGCCCTAGCCGAGGCGCATCCCGGGGCGATCATCTGCCTGCACGACGGAGATGGAAAGGACGCGGCCGTCACCCGGGAGGCCACGGTGGCCGCTCTGCCCGCGATCGTGCAGGGCCTGCGGAGGGACGGCTACGAGCTGGTGACCGTCTCGGATCTGCTCGGATGATCGAGCTCTTCCCCACCGGCTCTCGCATCGAGAGCGGCGTCCTCCACCTGGACGGGCTCGCAGCGACGGAGCTCGCCGAGCGCTTCGGAACCCCGCTCGTCGTCTACTCCGAAGGAGCGCTGCGGGAGCGGGCGCGGATGTTCCGTCGCGCCGTGCCCGATGCGCTCGTCGTCTACGGGACGAAGGCGTTCCCGAACGTCGCCGTGATGCGGCTGCTCGCCGAGGAAGGCCTCGGCGCCGACGTGGCCTCGCTCGGCGAGCTCGCGTTCGCGCGGCGGGCGGGGATCGAGGGCGACCGTCTCATCGTGCACGGGAACAACAAGTCGGACGAGGAGCTGCGTGCCGCGGCCGAGGCCGGCGCGCTCGTCGCGATCGACGCGCTCGACGAGCCGGCGCGCGCAGCCGAGGCGGGCGTCCGCCGGGTGCTCGTCCGCGTCACGCCCGGCGTCGAGACCGAGACCCACGAGGCGATCCGGACCGGGCATCGCGGCTCGAAGTTCGGCCTCGACGCCGACGAGGCGCTCGTCGCGATCGCCGCCGCACGCGCGGCCGGGCTCGAGGTCGAAGGCGCTGCACGTGCACGTCGGCTCCCAGCTCGCGGACGGCCGCGCGCACCTCGAGGCCGTCGCGCAGCTCGGCGAGTTCGCCACGCGCTGCCGCGACGAGCTCGACTGGACACCGGCGCTCGTCGACGTCGGCGGCGGCTTCGGGATCCGCCACGTCGAGGAAGAGTCGGAACCGCCGGTGGAGGAGCTCGTCCGCTCGATCGCGGACGCGGTCGCGAGCGAGTGGGCCACGAGGGGATTCCCGGCGCCGCGTCTCGTCTTCGAGCCCGGGCCGCTCGCTCGTCGGACCGGCCGCGTTCACGCTCTACCGCGTCGGCGCGGTCAAGCAGGCAGGCGACACGCGCTACGTCGCGATCGACGGCGGCATGTCCGACAACCCGCGGCCACAGCTCTACGACGCCCGCTACTCGGCGCTGCTCGCGAACCGCGCGGAGGAGGAGCCGGCGGACGGGCACTTCACGATCGCGGGAAAGCACTGCGAGTCCGGCGACGAGCTGATCGAGCAGGCCGTGCTGCCCGAGCCCCGCCGCGGCGATCTGATCGCGGTGCCGGCCACCGGCGGCTACACGCTCTCGATGAGCTCGAACTACAACGGCGTCCCGCGGCCGGCCGCCGTCCTCGTCAGCGGTGCGGCGAGGCGCGGCTGATCCTCCGCCGCGAGACGGTCGACGACCTGCTCGCGCGCGAGCCCTAGACCGGCTTCGCCGCGACGACCGCCGCCGCGGCGACCGGTGGCAGGTCGAGCAGCCCGGCGCCGGCCCGCTCGGCGACGTCCGAATCGGCGCCGGATCCGGCGAGCCAGATCGTCGTCTCACCGGAGAGAGCGCGGAGCGGCGCGGCGACCGCGTCGAACCGGTCTGCGTCGGTGGCGGCCAGCACGACCGCGTCCGGCGCGAGCTGGTGGACGGTCTCAGCCAGCGTCTCCAGCGGCGTGTCGCCGCCGAGGAACGTGATCCGCCAGCCGTGCTCGCGCAGCGCGAGGCCGAAGATCAGAAGGCCGAGATCGTGCCGCTCCTCGCGGCGGGCTCGCCAGCACCGCACGCGGCCCGCTGCCGCGGTCCCAGCCGCGTGCGAGCCCGAGGAGACGGCCTCGCACGAGGTGTGAGGCGAAGTGCTCCTGGGCGATCGAGACCTCGCCCTCTCCCAGCCTTCTCCGAGCTCGCGCAGCAGCGGCAGCACCGCGCCGTCGAGCACGGCGTCGAGCGAGAAGTCGGCGAGCAGCCGGTCGAAGGCGGCGTGCGCCGCCGCGTCGTCGAGCCGCCGGATCGCCTCGCCCAGCTCGACCGGCACTCCCTCCAGGTCGGCCGGCTCGGCCACCGGCCGGCTCCGAGAGCGCCTCGCGTGCCGCCTCGGCCGCGGAGACGCCGGTCGCAAGCAGCTCGCGCATCCGTCCCGACCCGGCGCACGTCCGCGGTCGAGTAGAGCCGATAGCCGCTCTCGGTCCGCGTCGGAGCGAGCAGGCCGTAGCGGCGCTCCCAGGCCCGCAGCAGGTCGGTCGCGACGCCGGTCCGGCGCGCGAGCTCGCCGATCCGCAGCTGCGAGACCTCGCTCATCGCCAGAGTGTACAGAGTTTGGACAAAGATTTGACAAGCCGTCTGATCGACCTTGTACTTTCCTTGAACAAACCCTGAACAACAAGGAGGTGTCCCATGAAGAAGCTCGATGTGCTCGCCGCCGCACTCTCATCGTCGGCGGCCTCAACTGGGGCCTGGTCGCGCTCGCCGAGTTCGACCTCGTCGCCACTCTCGTCGGCCTCGACTTCGGCGAGACGAACGCCGCGAGCCGGCTCGTCTACGGCCTCGTCGGCCTCGCCGCCGTCTACCAGATCGCCCAGCAGGCCGCGATCCGCCGCCGCTGGTCTCGCACCGTCACCGCCTAACCAAGAGAAGGAGAGACGCAGATGAACCGCATCGCCCTGCTCGTCGTCGCCGCACTGGCGATCGCAGTCCCGGCCGCGACGGCCGCGCCCGCACAGAAGGAGGCGTCGCCGACGATCGCCGCGCTCGCCGCCAAGACGCCGCAGCTCTCGACGCTGCTGTCGCTCGTGAAGAAGGCCGGCCTCGCCGACGAGCTGTCGGCGCCGGGCGCGCTGACCGTCTTCGCGCCGACCAACGCGGCGTTCGCGAAGGTGCCGAAGGCGACGCTGAACTCGCTGGCGAAGAACCCCGCCGCGCTGAAGCGCGTCCTGCTCTACCACGTCGTCGCGGGCAAGGTGACCGCAGCGAAGGTCGTGAAGCTGAAGTCGGCCAAGACCCTCGCCGGTCCGTCGGTGCGCATCCGTGTCACCGGCATGACCGTCCGGATCAACGACGCGCGCGTCACGACCGCCGACGTCAAGGCATCGAACGGCGTCGTCCACGTGATCGATCGCGTCCTGATCCCGCCCGCTGCCTAGGGAGAGCAGAGCGACAGCCCCGCCGCCGCGGTTGCGCATGGCGGCGGCGGGGTAGCCTCGTGCCGTGAGCGAGCACGCCGTTGCGATCTGGAGCGACTACATCTGACCCTTCTGCCGCGCGGCGCAGCCGACGGCTGCGTCGCTCGAGCGCCGGTTCGGCGCCCAGGTGACCTGGCTGCCGTTCGACCTCCATCCCGAGTACCCACCGGAAGGTCTGCCGCGGCAGGCGCTGATCGAGCGCTACGGCCCCGGGATGACGGAACGGATGCGTGAGTTCTTCGCCGCGCGGGGGCTCGACTACAACCCGCATCCCGACGTCGTCCCGAACACGATGAGCGCGCTGCGCCTGACCGAGCTCGCGCGCGACCTCGGCAAGCACGCAGAGGTGCACGACCGGCTCATGGACGCCTACTGGGCCGAGGCGCAGAACATCGGCGACGCAGACGTGCTGCGGACGCTCGCCGGCGAGGCCGGGCTGCCGGCGGACGAGGTCGACGACGTGCTGGAGAGCGAGCGCTACCGCGACCGCGTCGTCGACTCCACACGTCAGGCCGTGGGTGTCGGTGCGAACGCCGTGCCCGCCTTCGTGCTCGACCAGCGGCTGCTCGTGCTCGGCGCGCAGCCGGACGAGCCGTCTTCGAGCGGCCTTCGCGCAGCTCGAGGAGGAGCAATGAAGATCGTCGACGAGATCGCGAACGCAACCGGCTGGATCGAGGAACAGCCGAGCGCGCGCACGTCGCACGCCCTCGAGGTCGAAGGGCGCGTCTGGCTCTTCGACGTGGTCGACTGGCCGGACCTCGACGCGCGGGTGCGCGAGCTCGGCGAGCCGGCGGCGTCGTGCAGCTGCTCGACCGGCACCGCCGCGACTGCGCCGCCGTCGCGCAGCGGCTCGGGGTTCCGCACCTCGTCGTGCCCCGGCAGCTGCCGGGGACGCCGTTCGAGCTCCGGCCCGGTCGTGCGGTTCCGCTGGTGGCGCGAGGTCGCGCTCTGGTGGGAGGAGCGTCGCCTGCTGCTCGTCGCCGACGCGATCGGCACGATTCCGTTCTTCTGCGCAGGCGAGGAGCCGGCCGGCGTCCACCCGTTTCTTCGGCCGTGGCCGCCGCGCTCGCTGCGCGGCCTCGAGCCCGACCATCTGCTCGTGGGACACGGCGAGGGGATCCACCAGCATCCGGCGGCGCTCGAGAGCGCGCTGCGAACGGCGCGACGGCGGATCCCGCGCTGGCTCGTAGGACTACCGCGGAGCGTGCGAGAGGCGCGCTAGCGCGCGCGGGCGAGCAGCCCCGGCCGGACGAGCCGCGGCGGCGCCTTCAGCCCCGCGTCGCGGACCGGCGGGTTGAGCGGCTCGGCGAGCGGCGCGGCCGCGAACGAGGCTGCGCGCCGCTCGGCGGGCGCGTCGGCGTAGAGCGTCGTCCGCTGCCGCGGCCGTCGGCCGTTCGCGAGGATCAACGCCTCCATCGACTCCGGCGGCATCTCCTGCCCGTGCTCAGAGCCTGCCGAGCGAGAGATCGACTCGTTCATCAGCGTGCCGCCGAGATCGTTCACGCCCGCGCGAGCGCAGCCGCCACTCCTTCCGGGCCGAGCTTGACCCACGACGCCTGGATGTTCGTGATCGCGGGATGGAGCGCGAGCCGCGCGACGGCGTGCAGGAGCAGCGACTCGCCGAAGGTCGGCCCCGAACGCGCCCGGCCCTTCAGCCACATCGGCGCCTCCATGTGCACGAACGGCAGCGGCACGAACTCCGTGAAACCGCCTGGACTGCTCCTGCTGCGCCCGCGCCCGCAGCAGGTGGCGAGCCCAGTGCTCGGGCGCCTCGACGTGCCCGAACATGATCGTCACGTTCGAGCGCAGCCCGACGCGGTGCGCGGCTGCGTGCACGGAGAGCCACTGATCGGTCGAGACCTTGTCCGGGCAGATGACCGCCCGCACCTCGTCGTCCAGGATCTCCGCGGCGGTCCCGGGAAGCGAGCCGAGACCGAGCGCGCGGAGCCGCGCCAGGTAGTCCTCGAGCGAGAGCCCGAGCGTCTCGGCTCCCTGCCACACCTCGAGCGCCGAGAAGGCGTGGATGTGCAGGTCGGGCAGCTCGGCCCGGATCGCCTCGACCACCGAGGCGTAGTAGTCGCCGGTGAAGGCCGGGTGGATGCCGCCCTGGAGGCAGACCTCGGTCGCGCCGCGATCCCAGGCCTCGCGCGCGCGCCGGACGATCTCGTCGAGCGGGACGAGGTAGGGCGCGCCGCGCAGGTTCGCCGCCAGGCGGCCCTTCGAGAAGGCGCAGAAGCCGCAGCGGAAGTAGCAGACGTTCGTGTACTGGATGTTCCGGGTGACGACGTAGCTGACCTCGTCGCCGCACACCTCGCGCCGCAGCCGGTCGGCCGCCGCGAACACGCGCTGGCGCTCCTCGCCGCGGGCCTGGAAGAGGCGCACGAGCTCCTCCTCGCCCAGCTCGGCGGCGGTGTCCACCGGGCAGCGCATCGCGGCGAACCACGAACGGAGCGCCGCGCAGCTCGCCCGGGTGCCAGCCGTCCTCGCGCGCGAGCCCGAGCGCGTCGGACGCGCGTAGCGCCGTCGGCAGGACGGCCGGATCGACCCACCCGCCGGAGAGGTAGCGCGGGTACACCGGCAGGCGCGGCGCGAGCTCGAGCCCGCGCGACCGCGTCGCCTCGGCGAGCCGGTCGCGGTCGGGCCACGGTGCCTCGGGGTTGACGTGGTCGATCGTCACGGGCGAGACGCCGCCCCAGTCGTCGATCCCGGCGTCGAGGAGGCGCGGAAAGTCGTCGTAGGCGAGATTCGGCGGCGCCTGCACGGCGACGTCCTCCGGCAGCAGCAGCCGTGCCACCGCGATCGTCCAGAGATGGTCGTCGAGGCTCGGCTCGGGGTGTGAGGCCATCCGCGTGCCCGGCTTGGCCCGGAAGTTCTGGACGATCACCTCCTGCAGGTGGCCGTGGCGCTCGTGCAGCGCTCGCAGCTCCTCGAGCGCATCGATCCGCTCGGCGCGCGTCTCGCCGATCCCGATCAGGATCCCGCTCGTGAAGGGAATCCGCAGCTCGCCGGCGAGGTCGATCGTCTCCAGCCGGCGCGACGGCTCCTTGTCCGGCGAGGCCCAGTGCGGACCGCCCCTCGCCGAGAGCCGTTCGGCGTCGTCTCGAGCATGATCCCCATCGACGCCGAGACCGGCCGCAGCGCGACGAGATCCTCGCGGCTCATCACGCCCGGATTCAGGTGCGGCAGCAACCCGGTCTCCTCCAGCACGAGCTTCGCGACCCGGCCGAGGTACTCGAGCGTCGTCTCGCAGCCGAGCGCCGCGAGCTCGGCGCGCGCGACCTTGTAGCGGAGCTCGGGCTTGTCGCCGAGCGTGAAGAGCGCCTCGGTGCACCCTGCCGCCGCGCCCGCGCGCGCGATCGCGAGCACCTCCTCCTCGGTCAGGAACGCCCGCTCGCCGCGGCGCGGCGGCCGCGCGAACGTGCAGTAGCCGCAGACGTCGCGGCAGAGCGTCGTCAGCGGGATGAAGACCTTCGGCGAGTAGGTGACGAGCCCGCTGCCGCGCCGCCGCTCGCGCGCCGCCGCGAGCAGTTCGTCGAGCGGCGCCTCGAGCAGCGCATCCATGAGCAGACCTTAACGACCCGCCCGGTACCCCCAGAGGCCGCCGAAGCTCTTCCAGCTTCCCTTCGACCAGCGCTGCAGCAGCGCCTGCTCGATCGGGAATCGCTCCGTCGCGCTCGTCCTGATCGCGATCCCGGGCAGCAGGAACGGGTTCGACGCGTCGTTCAGCTTCCCCAGCTGCGCGACGACGGCAGCCCGCGTCGGCGTCTTCCCGGTCGCCTTCAGCAGCTTCACCGTCTCGTAGGCGACCGCCATGCCGTAGACGTGGTTGACGTCCTTCGCGTTCGCGCCCTTCGCGTACTTCGCGCATGATCGCGCGGTAGAGCTTCATCGCCGCGTCGTTGCGCCACTTGGCGTCGCTCGGATCCTTGAGGAAGGCGATCGAGACCGCGCCCTCGACCGTCGAACCGGCGCCGGTGACGATCAGCGGCCGCCAGCCGAGCCGGTTCGCGAGCGCGTAGCCCTGAGCCGCGTGGGGCTGCGCCACGAAGAGCGCGAGCACGTTCGCGCCGGAGGCCTTCAGGCTCGCGACCTGAGCCGCCGGCAAGTCGGGGACGGCCGCATCGACGACTTGCGCCGCAACCACCCGCGCCTTCGAGCGGGCGAGACCCTCCCGAAGCCCGGCGAGCAGCTCCGTGCCCGTAACATCGCTTCCGTACAGGACTGCGATCTTCGCGCCGGGTCGCGTGCGGGAGACGTAGCTGCCGTAGATCCAGCCCTCCGCGTGGCGCTCGGCCGGAAGCCGATCGTCCACGGATACCGCCTGTAGTCGGCCCCGAACGTCGTCGCTCCCGAGTCGACGAAGAGCTGCGGCACCTTCGCCGCGTTCAGGTAGTCGCGCACTGCCAGGTTCTGCTCGGTCCCGGCGGCATTCACGATCGCGAAGACCTCGTCCTGCTCGACGAGCTGCTGCGTCGCCTGCAACGCCTGGGCGGGATCCGAGGCGTCGTCGACGACCTTGTAGACGATCGAGCGACCGTTGACGCCGCCGCGCGCGTTCACGTAGCGGAAGTACGCGCCCGCGCCACGGGCGGCAGCCGACTCCGGGCCGGAGAGCGGTGCGGTCGCGCCGAGCACGATCGTCTGTCGGCGTGACCCCCGGATCACCGGTCGTTCTGGCCGCGGCACCCGTTGCGAGCGCACCCGCGACCACGAGCAGCAGGACCGACCTAGCGAACGCGATGGTAGCCGCGGGTCGCACGCGCCTTGAGGGTGCAAGGAGGCCCGCCGCGCCACCTGGTGCGACCAGCATGATCAGGATCAGAATGACGCCGAAGGCCACCGCCGGAGCGCCCGGCAGCGTCGGTGTCGATGTCGCCGAGGAGCGGCAGCCAGTTCGGGATCACCGACTCCACTTGCTGCGCCCACTCGATCTGCATGAAGTGGATGAAGATCGCCCCGAAGACGAGCGGCCAGAACGAGCCGAGGCCGCCGACGACGACGCCGACGAGCAGGAAGATGGAGAGCGCGACCGGGAAGGTGTCCGGGTTGACGAACGTCGTCGCGATCGCCAGCAGCGAGCCCGCAACGCCGGCGTAGAAGGCGCTGATCCCGAAGGCCAGTGTCTTGTAGCGGGCGAGGTTGACCCCGGAGGAGGCGGCCGCGAGCTCGCTGTCGCGCACGGCGCGGAGCGAACGCCCGAACCGGCCGCGCAGCATCAGCCACGCGCCGGCCAACATCACGAGCGCGAGCGTCCAGCTCAGGTAGTAGAGCCACTCGTTGAACGACAGCGTCCTGTCGATGATCGGAATCGAGACGGGCTCGACGACGCCGGTCAGGCCGGGCAGGCCGAACATGTTGATGCCGCCGCCACCGCCGGTGAACTCCTCGAACTTCCGCACGATCGCGGGTGTCGCAACCGCGATCGCGAACGTGGCGAGCGCGAGGTAGATGCCGGAGAGGCGGAGGGCCGGAAAACCGAAGAGGAAGCCGGCAAGCCCGGCCACGAGCCCGGCGATCGGGATCGTCCAGAGGTCCGTCATGTCGCTCGAGAAGGTGTGCGAGCCGAGCTTCAGCCCCTGGTCCGAGATCAGGATCGCGGTCGTGTAGCCGCCGATCAGCATGAAGGCCCCGTGCCCGAGCGAGATCTGGCCGGTGATGCCCGTCAGCAGGTTGAGGCCGAGCAAGGCGATGAAGTAGATGCCGACGTAGGCGAACTGCTGCGCGCGAAAGTCGCTGACGAAGCGCGGCAGCAGAAAGATCGCGGCCGCCGCGACGAAGAATCCGAGAATCCAGATGAGCTCGCGGCGCCTCACACGCGCCTCGTGACCGGCTTGCCGAAGAGGCCGGCCGGACGGACGAGCAGAACGATCAGGATGATCAAGAAGCGCGACCGGAAGCTTGAGGTCGGCGCCGACGAAGTCGCTGTAGGTCCCGATCAGGTTCAGGCCGACGCCGAGGATCAGGCCCCCGGCGACGGCGCCCGGAGGCGAGTCGATCCCGCCGAGCACGGCCGCCGCAAAGGCGTAGATCAGGATCGCCTGCATCATGTTCGGGTCGAGGAGGACAGTGGGGGCGGCGAGCATCCCCGCGACCGCGCCGAGCATCGCTGCGAGACCCCAGCCGATGGCGAGCATCCACCCCACGCGCACGCCGACGAGCCGGCTGGCGTCCGGGTTGAGCGCGGAGGCGCGCAGGGCGAGGCCGACCTTCGTGAACTGGAAGAACGCCCACAGGAGCGCCACCAGCACGAGCACGACGGCGAACGTGCCGACGTCCTGCTGCGAGATCGAGACGCCGCCGACCTGCCACGTCTCGTTCGGGAAGGGGCTCGGGAACGACCGGATCTCCGCCGACCAGATCAGGCTCGCGAGGCCGTTGAACGTCAGGACGAGCCCGATCGTCATGATCACGACCGTCAGGACGGACGTGTTGGAGACGGGAGCGATCACCACTCGCTGCACGCCGAGGCCGAGCGCGAAGGCGAAGGCGAGCGTCACGACGAACGCGGGCCAGTACGACCAGCCGTGGTTCTCGATCAGCGTCCAGGCGATGTACGTCGTGAACATCGCCATCTCGCCCTGCGCGAAGTTGATCACGCCCGTCGCGCGGTGGATCAGGACGAGGGCGAGCGCGAGCGCACCGTAGATCGCCCCCGACCCGAGCCCTGCGACGACCTGCTGGAAGAATTCAGACATCCGCCGTCAGTACCCCAGGTAGCTCTTGCGGACGGATTCGTCGCGGGCGAGCTCTTCGCTCGTCCCGGACACGGCGACCTTGCCGACCTCGAGGACGTACGCGTGCGAGGCCACCTCGAGGGCGATTGCTGCGTTCTGCTCGACGACGAGCACCGTGAGGCCTTCGTTCTCGTTCAACTCGCGCACGATCCGGAAGATCTCGCGGGTGACGAGCGGTGCGAGGCCGAGCGACGGCTCGTCGAGCAGAAGCAGGCGCGGACGGCTCATCAGCGCCCGGGCGAGAGCGAGCATCTGCTGCTCGCCGCCGGAGAGGGTGCCCGCATGCTGGTCGAGCCGCTCCCCGATCCACGGGAAGTAGCCGCCCATCCGCTCGATATCGGCGCCGAGCGAGCCGCGGCGCGTGTAGGCGCCGAGCCGGAGGTTTTCCTCGACGGAGAGCTCGGAGAAGGTGCCGCGGCCCTCCGGGACGTGCGCCACACCGAACTTCGCGACCGCCTCCGGCCCGCGCCGGCCGAGCGCCTTGCCGTCGAACATGATCTCGCCGTTCCGCTTGACCGTGCCCGAGATCGCCCGCAGCGTCGTCGTCTTGCCGGCGCCGTTCGCGCCGAGGACTGCCACGATCTGCCCTTCCTCGACCGCGAGCGAGACGCTCTCCAGGGCGCGGACCTGCCCGTAGCGCGCCTCGACGTCGCGGAGCTCAAGCAGCGCCACTGGGGTCCTCGGCGTCGTGCTGCTCGGGCTTATCGCTGTGAACCGCAGAATCGTCGGTGCCGAGGTAGGCCTCGATCACGGCCGGGTTGGCACGCACCTCGGCCGGTGGTCCTTCGGCGATCTTCTTGCCGAAGTTCATCACGCTCACGTGGTCCGAGATCCCCATCACGAGGTTCATGTGGTGCTCGACCAGAAGCACGGTCAACTTCCGGTCGTCGCGGATCTTCTGGATGAAGCGACCGAGATCCGCGACCTCCTCGTGGTTGAGCCCTCCGGCCGGCTCGTCGAGCAGCAGCAGCTTGGGTTGCGAGACGAGCGCGCGGGCGAGCTCGACGCGCTTCAGCGTTCCGAAGGGAAGGCCCGCGACCGGCCGCTGCGCGATGGCTCCCAACCCGACGTAGTCGATCACCTCGAGCGCCTCGGCGTCGACGTGACGGCCGCGCGTGTGGGCGCCGACGAGCACGTTGTCCAGCACGGTCATCGTCTTGAAGAGCTCGACGTTCTGGAAGGTGCGCGCGATCCCGCGCCGCACGATGCCGTGCACCGGCGTCTTCAGCAGCGTCTCGCCGTCGAACTCGACCTCGCCCTCGTTGGGCGTGTAGAGCCGGGTGATCACGTTGAACGCCGTCGTCTTGCCGGCCCCGTTCGGCCCGATCAACCCGACGATCTGGCCGTCCAGGACGTCGAACGAGATCCCGTCGAGGGCGACGATCCCGCCGAACCGGCGAGTGACATTCCGCAGCGAAAGCAGGGCCATCGACCGGGGCAGCTTATGCAGGTCGGATCCCAAATGGCAAAAGAACAGCGCACCCTCCGCAATGGCGGCTACTCTCTTCCGCAACTTGAGCGAACTTGCAGCCGAGACCCACATGTCGCGGGGTCAGAAAATCACCAACCTCATCGGGGTCACGGTTCCGTTCGTCGGGTTCCTCGCGTCGATCTTCTTTCTCTGGGGCAGCTACGTCACCTGGCGCGACCTGACGATCTTCGCGGTCGGGTATGCGCTGACGACGCTCGGCATCTCGATCGGCTTCCATCGGCTGTTCACCCACCGCTCGTACGAGACCTTTCGGCCGATCCGCTACAGCCTGGCCGTGCTCGGCTCGATGGCCGTGCAGGGGCCGGTGATCCGCTGGGTCTCGGACCACCGCAAGCACCACAGCTTCGCCGACCGCGAGGGCGATCCGCACTCGCCGCACGCCGGCTTCGGCCCCGGGATCCGAGGCAAGGTCGCGGGCCTCTGGCACGCCCACGTCGGCTGGCTCTTCCGCAATGTCGGGCGCGCCGAGTGGACGAAGTACGCGAAGGATCTGCTCGCCGACCGGGGCATGGTCTTCGTCTCGCGCACGTTCGGGCTCTGGGTCGCCCTGTCGCTGCTGCTGCCGTTCGCAGCCGGCTGGCTCTGGGGCGGCACGTTCGGCGCGGCCCTGCAGGCCATGTTCTGGGGCGGACTGATCCGGATCTTCCTGCTCCACCACATCACGTGGTCGGTCAACTCGGTCTGCCACTTCGTCGGGACGCGCCGCTTCCGGGTGAAAGACGAGTCACGGAACGTCTGGTGGCTCTCCTGGATCTCGTTCGGCGAGTCGTGGCATCACAACCATCACGCCTTCCCCTCGTCGGCGTTCCATGGCCTGAAGCCCTGGGAGCTCGACGTCGGCGGCCTCGTGATCCGGCTGATGCGACGGCTCGGGCTCGTCTGGAAGGTCAATGTGCCGACGGTCGAGATGCAGAACCGCCGCCGCGAGCTCCTCTCGGACTGAGATGACCGAGCCCAGGTTGGGGCCGGAGACGCCCCCCGACTCGCCGCTGACCCTCGAGGACGTGATGTCCTCCCCGGTCTACCGGACGCTGATGACGCCGACCGTGGCCCCGGGCGCGGCCGCCTTCGGATTCGACCTACCGCGCCTCGACGGCGAGACACACCGTCCGAGCGGCGAGCGAGTCCGCCTCGGCGACTTCGCGGGCGTGCAGCCCGTGGCGCTCGTCTTCGGCTCGTACACCTGACCGCCCTTCCGCCGCCAGTTGGGCGAGCTGGAGGAGCTGCACCACCGCCACGGCGACGAGGTCGCATTCTTCATCGTCTACATCCGCGAGGCGCATCCGGAAGACGGCTGGGTGCTCGCCGACAACCGGCGCCAGGAGATCGCGGTCGTCGATCCGACCTCCCTCGACGAGCGGGCGGAAGTGGCCGGAGCGTGCGCGGTGCGTCTGCAGACGCGAATCCCGATCCTGCTGGACGACGTCGACGACGCGGTGGCACTCGCCTACGGCGGCTGGCCCGACCGGCTCTACCTGATCGGGCGCGACGGCCGGGTCGCGTTCCAGGGAGAGCCCGGGCCGGACGGCTTCCAGCCCGAGGAGCTCGCGCGCGCGATCGAGATCGAGCTCGGCTAGTCGAACGTGTACGTGCCGCCGTCCCGGAACTCCTTCAGGATCCGGCGGCTGACGACCATTCGGTGCACCTCGTCCGGGCCGTCGTAGATCCGGGCGGCGCGCGCCTGCTCGTACATCGCCGCCGAGCGGGGTCTCGTCGGTGAGGCCGCGTGCCCCGTGCACCTGGATCGCGCGGTCGATCACCTCGTTCAGGACGCGCGCGGCGTAGAACTTGATCAGCGAGACCTCGACCCGCGCCTCGCCTCCCTCGTCGAGCTTGCGGGCCGCGTCGAGCGTCAGGAGCCGGCACGCCTGGATCTCGGCGGCTGAGTCGGCGATCCAGTTCTGGACGGTCTGCTTCTCGGCGAGCGGCACGCCGCCGACCTGGCGCTCGAGCGCGTAGGCGCACATCAGCTCGAAGGCCCGCTGCATCTGCCCGAGCCACCGCATGACGTGGTGGATCCGTCCCGGTCCGAGTCGCTTCTGCGCGATCCGGAAGCCGTCGCCAGGCTCGCCGAGCACGTTCTCGACCGGGACGCGAACGTCCGTGTAGCGCACCTCGCAGTGCGTCGACCAGCCGCGGCCGGCGTGCCCCATCACCGGGATCGGCCGGATCAGCTCGTAGCCCGGTGTCTCGGTCGGGACGAGGATCTGGCTCATCCGCCGGTGCGGCGGCGCGTCCGGGTCGGTCACCGCCATCACGATCCCGAAGGCGGCGCCCTCGGCGGAGGACGAGAACCACTTGTGGCCGTTGATCACCCACTCGTCTCCGTCCTGCACCGCGGTCGTCCGCAGCTCGGTCGGATCGGCCCCGGACACCTCTGGCTCGGTCATCGAGAAGAACGAGCGCGCGGTGCCCTCGACGAGCGGGCGCAGGAAGCGATCCTTCTGCTCGTCGGTGCCGAACATGTGGAGGATCTCGCCGTTGCCGGCGTCGGGCGCCTGGCAGTTGAAGACGAGCTGGGCCCACATGCTGCGGCCGATCTCCTCGTTCAGCAGCGCGTACTCGATGAAGCCGGAGCCCGTGCCGCCCGCCTCGGGCGGGAGGTGCGGAGCCCAGATCCCGGCTGCCTTTGCCTTTGCGCGCAGCTCAGCGATCAATGCGTCGGACGACTCGTCCTCGCGGGCCAGCGCAGACTCGTTCGGATAGACGTGCTCCTCCATGAACGCCCGCACCTGCGCGCGGCGCTCATCGACCTCCGGCTTGATAGCGAGCTCGGTCATGCGAGAGAGTCTGCACGTGTTGGAGCCCGGAAGCCAGGTCCAGAACGCGATCTACCTCGCCGGCGGCACGCAGTGGCCGGTGTCCCCCGACGAGTGGGAGGCCCGCGCACGCGAGCTGCTCGAGCAGGGACCGTTCGACTACGTCGCCGGCGGCGCCGGGTCGGAGTCGACGGTCCGTGCGAACCGCGAGGCGTTCGAACGCCGCCGGCTGCGGCCGCGGATGCTCGTCGGAACCGCGGAGCGCGACCTGTCGGTCGAGGTGCTCGGGCTGCGCTCGCCGGCGCCGTTCCTCCTCGCTCCCGTCGGCGTCCTCTCGATCGTCAACGAGGAGAAGGAGCTCGGCGTCGCCCGTGCCTCGAAGGCGACCGGCGTGCCGATGATCCTCTCCAGCGCCGCGTCGACCGCGCTCGAGGACGTCGCAACCGAGCTCGGGGACGCGCAGCGGTGGTTCCAGCTCTACTGGTGGTCGGACCGCGAGCTCGCGGGCAGCCTCGTCGACCGCGCCGCCGCAGCCGGGTACGGCGCCATCGTCGTCACGCTCGACACGCTGACGCTCGGCTGGCGCGAGCGCGACCTCGGAAACGGTTACCTGCCCTTCCTCCAGGGCGAAGGGCTCGCGCAGTTCTTCAGCGACCCGCTCTTCCGCGCGCGGCTGGACGTGCCGCCGGAGGACGACATCCAGACCGCGTCGCTGATGGCGCTGGCCGCGTTCCCGAACCTCGCGCTCACCTGGTCCGACCTGGACTGGCTGCGCGCTCGCACCGACCTGCCGATCCTCGTGAAGGGCGTCCTCCGGGGCGACGATGCCCGGCTGGCGCTGGAGCACGGTGTCGACGGGATCGTCGTCTCGAACCACGGCGGCCGCCAGGTCGACGGCTCGATCGCCTCGCTCGACGCGCTCGTCGAGGTGCGGGACGAGGTCGGCCCCGACGCGACCGTGTTGATGGACGGCGGGATCCGGCGCGGCGCGGACATCCTCAAGGCGCTCGCGCTCGGCGCCGACGCCGTCCTCCTCGGCCGGCTCTACGCGTACGGCCTCGCGGTGGGAGGCGCCGCGGGAGTCGAAGCGGTGATCAGGCAGCTCGCCGCGGAGCTCGACCTGACGATGGCGCTGGCCGGAGTCCGGTCGGTGCGGGACGTCGACAGCTCGATGGTCACGCCCGCCGCGAGAGACTAGAGTCGTTCCATGGATCTCCGCGACACGCCCGAGGAGGCCGCGTTCCGCAGCGAGCTGCGGGCGTGGATCGAGACCAACCTCACGGACGAGGTTCGCCGCGGCCGCTTCGAGGAGGCGGGTCGCGACTGGAGCCGCAAGCTGCACGAGGCGGGCTACGCCGGCCTGACCTGGCCCAAGGAGTACGGCGGCGCCTCCGCCCCGTACAGCCACCAGGCGATCTTCCTCGAGGAGATGGCGCGCGCCGAGGCGCCGCCGCATCTCGGCGTCATCGGCCTCGGCATGGCCGGGCCGACGATCATCGCGCACGGCACCGACGCCCAGAAGCAGAAGCACCTGGAGAAGATCCTCTCCACCGAGGAGATCTGGTGCCAGGGCTTCTCCGAGCCCGGCGCCGGCTCCGACCTCTCCGCGGTCCGCACGAGCGCCCGCCGCGAGAACGGGAACTTCATCGTCAACGGCCAGAAGGTCTGGTCGTCGTTCGCGCACATCGCCGACTGGTGCATCCTCGTGACCCGCAGCGACCCGGAGAGCGAGCGGCACGCGGGCCTGACGTATCTGCTCGTCGACATGCACGCGCCGGGCGTCGACGTGCGGCCGCTGCGCCAGATCACCGGCGAGGCGGAGTTCAACGAGATCTTCTTCACGGACGTCGAGGTGCCCGTCGAGAACGCCGTGGGCGACATCGGCGCCGGCTGGCAGGTCGCGATGACGACGCTGCTGCACGAGCGCGGCACGCTCGGCTTCGCGCTCGTCGCCGGGCTCGAGAGCCAGATCCGGAAGCTGATCACCCTCGCGAAGGAGAAGGGCGCGACCGAGGTGCAGCGCGACGCGATCGCGCGCGAGTGGATCGGGCTTCAGGCCGTGCGCTACACCAACTACCGCTCGCTGACGACGCTGATGAAGACCGGCATCCCCGGCCCCGAAGGCTCGGGCGCGAAGCTCTGGTGGTCGGAGGCGAACCAGCGCGTGACGAAGCTCGGGCTCGAGCTGCTCGGCCCCGAAGCGCAGCTCCTGAACGCCAACGGGAACGTGCAGCCGGGCTACTGGCAGCACCAGCAGCTGCGCTCGCGCGGCAACACGATCGAGGCCGGCACCTCCGAGATCCTCCGCAACATCATCGCCGAGCGCGTGCTCGGGCTGCCCCGAAGCCGATGAAAGACCGCGCTGATGGAGTTCGCATTCAGCCAGGAGCAGGAGGAGCTGCGGCGCGAGGCGCGCTCGTTCCTCGAGGCGAACCCGGACGCCCCGCTCTCGGAGCTCCGCGAGCTCGGCTGGCTCGGCGTCTCGGTCCCGGAGGATCGCGGCGGCGGTGGCCTCTCGTTCGTCGACGAGGCGATCCTGTTCGAGGAGGCCGGTCGCGCGCTCTACTCCGGCCCCTTCCTGACGACCGCGGTCGTCCTCCCCGCTCTGCCGGAGGTCGACGAGAAGGCGTGGTCGGTCGAGGTCGACGGGCTCGTGCCCCACCTCGACACCGTCGATCAGGTCCTGCGCGAGGACATGACGGCCGTTCCGGCCGAGGGCGAGACGCTCGCCACCGTCGACGAAACTCGCCCGCTCGGCCGACTCGATGCGTCGGCCGGACAACCGGTGGACGGCGAGTTCGAGCCCGTGCGCCTCCGGCTGCTCGCGGCACTCGCAGTCGAGGCGGTCGGGGTGGCCCAGAAGGCGCTCGAGCTCGGCGTCGCCTATGTCTCCGACCGCGAGCAGTTCGGGAAGAAGATCGGCACCTACCAGGCCGTCTCGCATCCGCTCGCCGACACGTACGTGGAGACCGAGCTTGCCCGCTCGCTCGCCTACTGGGCCGCGTGGTGCGTCTCGGTGGACGACGAGCAGGCGCCGGTTGCGGTCGCCGCCGCCAAAGCGCAGGCGGCCGAGACGGCAGTCGCCGCGTGCGAGCGGTCGATCCAGGTGCACGGCGGCATCGGCTTCACCTGGGAGCACGTCCTGCACCGCTACTACAAGCGCGCGCAGTGGATCGACGCGTTCGGCGGCCACGCCGCCAAGCAGCGCGAGGTCGTCGCCGCGGCTTTGCTCGACTGACAATGCGACTCGACTGAGGAGGCCCATGCCCGTCCCGAAAGCGGAAGTGCTGGAGCTGATGCGAATGGACGTCGACCCGGACGAGGTCGCGGAGATCCGCGAGCTCTGGAAGGAGCACTCGAAGGCGGAGGACAACCGCTCGATCGAGGGCCTGCTCGCGACGCTCTCCGACGACTGCGTCTACACCGTCTATCCGGACGACGTCTCGTGGCACGGCCACGAGGGTGCCGCCCGCTTCTACACGGAGCTCCTGACTGCGTTCCCGGACATCGTCTTCGAGCTGCAGAACATCGTGATCGGGCCGCAGGGCGTCGTCGAGGAGGCGATCGTCACCGGCACGCACAGCGCGAAGTGGCTCGGCAACGAGCCGACCGGCGAGAAGATGACCTGGCGGAACGCGATCTTCTTCCCCTGGGACCGGGAGTCGCGCCGCTTCAAGGGCGAGCGGGTCTACACCGATGCACCGAGGAGGTCGGCCTGATGGCGTACGCGTTCTGTTCGCTCGACGAGCTCGGCGAAGGCCCCGGGTTTCGCAAGGTCCGGAAGCCGCTCGGTGTGACGGCATTCGGCGTCAACGGCGTCGTCTACCCGCCGGGCTACCCCGGCATCAGCCACTACCACGACACGCAGGACGAGCTCTACTTCGTCCACAAGGGGACGGCCAAGGTGCACGTCGACGGCGAGGAGCGGATTCTCGGCCCGGGTGGCCTGTTCCACGTCGAGTCGACGACGCCGAGGCGGATCGAGAGCATCGGCGACGAGGAGCTCGTGATGCTGGTGATCGGCGGCAAGGACGGCTACGTCGAGCGGGACGGGCACGTGACGAGCGACGAAGACCTCGAACGGCGGATCGGCCTCGGAAAGGAGCAGTCGTGAAGGGCCTGATGATGGACTTCCAGCTGACGCTGCCGACGATCCTCAAGCGGGCGGAGACGTACTTCCCGCACCAGCAGATCGTCACGCGCATGCCGGACAAGAGCTTCCACACCTACTCGTTCGCCGACTTCGGCAAGCGGGCGCGGCAGCTCTCCGTCGCTCTGCAGGGACTCGGCCTCGAGCCGGGAGACCGCGTTGCGACGCTCTGCTGGAACCACTACCAGCACCTCGAGGCCTACCTCGGGATCCCGTGCGGCGGCTTCGTCCTCCACACGCTCAACCTCCGGCTGCACCCGAACGACATCGGCTACATCGCGACGCACGCGGGCGACAAGGCAGTGATCGTCGACAAGTCGCTGCTGCCGCTGTGGGAGCAGGTCAAGGACAAGACCGAGATCGAGCACGTCTTCGTCGTCGAGGACTCGTACGAGGAGCTGCTCGCCGGCTCCGACCCGGACGACTACGAGGATCCGAAGCTGGACGAGGACACGGCCGCAGCGATGTGTTACACGAGCGGCACGACCGGGCTGCCCAAGGGCGTCCTCTACTCGCACCGCTCGACCGTCCTGCACACGCTCGGACAGGCGCTCGCGGCTCCGCTCGGCCTGCACGTCACCGAAGGCGAGACGCTCCTCCCGGTCGTGCCGATGTTCCACGCGAATGCCTGGGGCTACCCGTACACGTGCCTGATGGTCGGAGCGAAGCTCGTCTTCCCTGGGCCGTTCCTCGACCCCGAGTCGCTGCTCGACGACTTCGAGCAGCACGGCGTGACGATCACCGCCGGCGTGCCCACGATCTGGATGGGGATCCTCGGGATGCTCGACAAGGAGCCCGAGCGGTGGGATCTCTCGAAGCTGCACTCGATGCTCGTCGGCGGGTCGGCGGCGCCGCGCGCGATGATCGCCGGCTTCCGGCAGCGGCACGGCAAGACCGTCGTGCACGGCTGGGGTATGACGGAGACGTCACCGCTCGCGACCACCTCCGACTATGTGGGCGACCTCCGCACCGCGGACGAGGAGACGCAGCTCGACGTCGTCGCCATGCAGGGTCTGCCGCTCCCGTTCGTGGAGCTGCGGGGAATCGACGACGAGGGCAAGGAGATCCCCTGGGACACCGAAGCGATGGGCGAGCTCCAGGTGCGGGGCCCGTGGGTCGCCGCCGGCTACTACGAGACGCCCGAGCAGGCCGAGCGCTGGACGGACGACGGCTGGTTCAAGACCGGCGACATCGCATCCTTCCACCCGCTGGGCTACGTGATGATCAAGGACCGCTCGAAGGACGTGATCAAGTCGGGTGGCGAGTGGATCTCGTCCGTCGACCTCGAGAACGCGTTGATGGCGCACCCGGCCATCGCCGAGGCGGCCGTGATCGCGATCCCGCACGAGAAGTGGGACGAACGGCCGCTCGCGGTGTGCGTCCTGCGGGAGGGGCAGTCGGCGACACCGGACGAGCTGCGCGAGTTCCTCGCACCGAACTTCGCCAAGTTCTGGCTGCCGGACGCGTTCGAGTTCGTCGACGAGATCCCGAAGACGGCCGTCGGCAAGTTCCGCAAGACGGCGTTGCGGGAGCAATTCGCCAACGAGCCGGTCTCCCCGTAATGCAGATCGCCGGGAAGACATTCGTCGTCACCGGTGGCCTCTCCGGCCTCGGCGAGGCGACCGCCGCGATGCTCGAGGCCGAGGGCGCCAACGTGGTGATCGCCGACCTGCCGGAGACGGACGTCACCGACGAGGCGGCCGTGCGTGCGCTGATCGAGCCGCTCGCGGAGCTCCACGGCGCCGTCAACTGCGCCGGGATCGGCGGCGGTGCGCGCGTGATCGGGTTCCCGCTCGACCGCTTCCGGAAGGTGATCGAGGTCAACCTGATCGGGACCTTCAACGTTCTCTCGGTCGCCGCCGCGAAGATGGCCGAAGGCGAGCCCGACGAGGAGGGAACACGCGGGGTGATCGTCAACACGGCCTCCAACGCGGCCTTCGACGGCCAGATCGGCCAGGCCGCCTACTCGGCCTCCAAGGCAGGCGTGGCCGGGATGACGCTGCCGATCGCGCGCGATCTGGCCTCGAAGGGGATCCGCGTCGTCACGATCGCCCCCGGCCCTTCGGACACGCCGATGCTCGGCCCGATGCGCGACGACATTCGCGAGAGCCTGACCTCCCAGATCCCTTTCCCGAAGCGGCTGGGGCGCGCAGAGGACTTCGCCGCTCTGGTAAAGCACATCATCGAGAACGAGTACCTGAACGGCGAGGTGATCCGTCTCGACGGCGCCTTGCGCATGGGCCCCCGCTGACAAAGGAGATGATGGCTGAGTACGTCAAGGTCGAGCACGACGGCCGCGTCGCGATCGTCACCCTCGACCATCCGCCCGTGAACGCGCTCTCGGCGCGCCTGCTCGAGGAGCTCGAGGAGGCCTACGACGAGCTCGACCGCTCGGACGAGACGCGCGCGATCGTCATCCGCGGCGAAGGCGAGAAGGCCTTCGTCGCCGGCGCCGACATCACCGAGTTCCCGGCGATGCGGGAGGCGATCGAGGAGGCGGCCGAGTCCGGGTCGGCGCGCGGGATCCAGAAGCTGGCCGCGCGGATGGACGCCGGTCGCACGCCGGTCGTTGCCGCGATCCACGGCTACTGCCTGGGCGGCGGGCTCGAGCTGGCGATGGCCTGCGACATCCGGATTGCCGCAGAGGACGCTCAGCTCGGCCAGCCGGAGATCAAGCTCGGTCTGATCCCCGGCGGCGGCGGCACGCAGCGGCTGCCGCGGCTCGTCGGCCACGGCCGTGCGCTCTACCTCAACCTGACGGGGATCCGATCTCCGGCGTCGCAGGCCTACGACTGGGGTCTCGTCGAGAAGGCCGTGCCGCGTGATGGGCTGATGGAGGCGGCGCTCGAGGTCGCACGCACGCTCTCCGAGCGGTCGCCGTTCGCGATGGGCGTGATCAAGGAGCTGGCGGCCGAGACGCGCGACCTGTCGCTCTCCGAAGGCATGCGCCGCGAGGCGCAGGGCTTCATCCGCTGCATCGGCAGCGCCGACGGCGCCGAGGGCGTGGTCGCGTTCCTGGAGAAGCGCAAGCCGGAGTTCACGGGCAAGTGAAGGCGGCTGTCCTCCACGAGGTCGGCCAGCCGCTCTCGGTGGAGGACGTCACCGGACCCTGAGGCCGGCGAAGGACAGTCCGTCGTCGACGTCAAGGCGGCGGGGATCAACTTCGCCGACGTCCTGATCCGGAACGGCCAGTATCCGCAGCCACCGCCGCTGCCGGTGATCCTCGGCAACGAGGTGGCCGGCGACGTGGACGGCCGGCGCGTCCTGGCGTTCGTCCGCGGCAGTGGAGGCGGCTACGCGGAGAAGGCCGTGGTGGACGACGAGTGGATCTTCGACCTTCCCGACGCGGCCAGCTACGAGGAAGGCGCGTCGTTTCTGACGACCTATCTGACCGCGTGGATCCCGTTGACGCGGCAGGTTCGCCTCCATCCCGACTCGAACGTGCTCGTGACCGCGGCGGCGGGAGGCGTCGGGACAGCGGCGATCCAGGTCGCTGTCTTCGCCGGCGCGAATGTCACGGCCGCAGCGGGCTCCGAGGAGAAGCTCGAGCTCGCACGCCGGCTCGGCGCCACCCGCACGGTGTCCTACGAGGAGATCGGCGAGCTGGACGACATCGACGTGGCGTTCGACCCGGTGGGTGGGCCGGTCTTCTCCGCGTGCATCAAGTCGCTCCGCCCGCTCGGCGCCGCGATCGGGATCGGCTTCGCCGGCGGCGCGTGGGAGCCCGTCGACCCGGCACGGCTCGTGGGCCGCAACGTCGGCGTGCTCGGGTTCTACCTCGGCCGGCTGATGGGCTTCCGGGCCGACCTCGTCCAGCAGGAGGTCGCTGAACTGCTCGCGCTGTGGCGCCGCGGTGCCCTCCGGCCCGTGGTCGGCGCCGAGTTCCCGCTCGAGCAGGTGAACGAGGCGCAGGAGCTGATCGCGTCCCGCAAGTCGACCGGCAAGGTCGTTCTTGTTCCCTGAGACCGCTCTCGTGACGGGCGCGTCCGGCGGAATCGGGCGTGCGATCGTTGCGAAGCTCGAAGCCGAAGGCGCCGAGGTGCGCGGACTCGATCTCGTCGACGGCTTCGACGTGTCCGACCCGCAGGCCTGGCTCGACGTCGAGCCGGCCGACGTCGTGTGCCTGAACGCCGGCGTGCTCGCGAAGGGCGACGGGACGGTCGACGACTATCGCCGGATCCTCGCCGTGAACGTCGACGGCGTCGTCTTCGGCGTCCAGGCGCTGACGCCGCGGATGCGCGAGGGGAGTGTCTTCGTCGTCACGGCCTCGCTCGCAGGGCTGATCCCGATGGAGTCCGATCCGCTCTACGTGCTCACCAAGCACGCGATCGTCGGCTATGCGCGTTCGATGGCGCCGCTGCTCGCGCCCCGCGGGATCCGGATCAACCTGATCTGCCCTGGGATCGTGCGGACACCGATGACCGAGCCGGCGCAGGCCGATCTCGACGCAGCGGGCTTTCCGCTGATGGAGCCGGAGCAGATCGCGGACGCCGTGCTCGTCGCCGCGCGCAGCGAGGAGACGGGCCAGGCGTGGGTGTGCCAGCCCGGCCGCGAGCCGCTGCCGTTCAAGTTCCCGAACGTCCCCGGGCCGCGGGTCGAGGGCGCCGAGGGCATGGTCCCGCAGCTCTGAGCGGGTCTCCCCGCCCGCAACGGACATGACCTTTGAATCAATTGCGCAACTCTTCTTCCCCAACCGTCCCTCCGGGACCGGTCCGGGGACAGTCCCCAGACGGGTCTCGCTGCGACATGTCTCGCTGGGGCATGTCTCGTAGGATCGGCAGCAGATGAAGCTCGGGATGCAGCTCGGCTACGACGACCCGATCGGGTCGGTCGCCATGGCGCAAGAGGCCGACCGGCTCGGCTTCCACTCCGTGTGGACCTCCGAGGCCTGGGGCGCCGACGCGGTCACGGTCGCCTCCTGGATCGCCGCGACGACGGAGCAGATCGGGATCGGGACGGCGATCATGCAGATGCCGGCACGCACGCCCGCGACCACGGCGATGACGGTCGCAACGCTCGACCAGCTCTCGGGTGGACGCGTCCTGCTCGGCCTCGGCACCTCCGGCCCGCAGGTGGTCGAGGGCTGGCACGGCGTCCCCTGGGGCAAGCCGCTCGGGCGGACGCGGGAGTACGTCGAGATCGTGCGCGCCGCACTCCGCCGCGAGACGATCGAGCATCACGGCCCCCACTACGACATCCCGTACACCGGCGAGGACGCGACTGGCCTCGGCAAGCCGCTGAAGCTGATCCTGAAGCCGCTCCGGCGCGAGGTGCCGATCTACCTCGCGGCCCTCGGCCCGAAGAACGTCGCGCTCGCGGTCGAGATCGCCGACGGCTGGCTGCCGATCTTCTTCTCGCCGTACCGCTTTCGCGAGATCCATGGGCCCTCGCTCGAGAACGCGTCCGAGGACTTCCAGATCGCGCCGCTCTGCCCGGTGCTCGTGGACGACGACGTCCAGGCCTGCCGGGACATGATGAAACCGATGCTCGCGCTCTACATCGGCGGCATGGGCGCACGCGGCAAGAACTTCTACAACTCGCTCGCCCAGCGCTACGGGTTCGAGGAGGCCGCCGCGAAGATCCAGGAGCTGTACCTCTCCGGCATGAAGGGCGAGGCGGCGATGGCCGTCCCGGACGAGCTCGTGGACGAGATCGCACTCGTCGGCCCGAAAGAGCGCATCGCCGAGCGGCTCGAGGCCTGGCGCGAGGCCGGCGTCTCGTCCCTCCTGATCCAGACGCGCCAGAAGGAGGCGCTCGCGGTGATGGCGGAGCTGCTGCTGTGAAAGACGCCTTCGCGGCTGCGCTCGACTCGCCGGTCGAGCGGGCCGTGCTCCTCGCCGGCGGCGCGTCGAAGGAGGCCTGGGCAGTCGACTCCGACGGTCGCGAGCTCCTGATCCGGCGCGCCGCGGGTGGAGTCATCCACCAGGGCACGCTGACGCTCGAGCACGAGTTCGAGGTGCTGCGCGCCGCGCACGAGGCCGGCGTGAAGGTGCCCGAGCCGATCGCGTACCTCGGCGAGGTCGAGGGGCGCGAGGCGTTCGTGATGGAACGGATCAAGGGCGAGACGATCGGCCGTCGGATCGTCAAGAACCCGCCGCCTGGACTCGACCTCCAGCTCGCGGAGGAGCTCGCGAAGATCCACGCGATCCCGCGGGAGCGGCTGCCCTTCCTCGAGACGGGCGACCAGGTGGCGCGCTTCTACGACGAGCTCGACTCGGTCGGCGAGCCGCATCCCGCAATCGAGCTCGGCCTGTACTGGGTCAAGGACCGCCTGCCCCGGCACCGTGAGCCGGTCGTCGTGCACGGCGACTGGCGGATCGGCAACATCGCCGTCGACGAGAACGGGATCGTCGCCGTGCTCGACTGGGAGTTCTCGCACCTCGCAGACCCGGTCGAGGATCTCGCCTGGCCACTCGTGCGGGCCTGGCGTTTCGGCGCAGACGACAAGCACCTCGGCGGGATCGGCGATCTCGATCGCTACCTCGACCGATACACCGAGCTGACCGGCACCGAGGTGACGCGGGAGGAGCTGCTCGTCTGGGAGGTGTTCGGCAACGTCAAGTGGGCAACGGGCTGCCTCACCCAGTCGCGCCGCCACTTCAACGGTCAGGAGCGCTCGGTCGAGCTCGCGGTTCTCGGCCGCCTCGCCGCCGAGATGGAGTACGAGCTGCTGGACCTGATCGAACATGCAGCATGACCGCCCGACACCGCAGGAGCTCGCGGAAGCCGTCCGCGAGTTCTTGCAGGCGGAGATCCTGCCGATCCTCGACGACCACCGGCTGAAGTTCCGGACGCTCGTCGCGATCAACGGGCTCGGAATCGCCGAACGCGAGCTGTGGGCGACGACACCGCCACGCGAGCAGGACTGGGAGCTGGCGCGCCGGATCCGGGCCGGCGACGTGCCCGAGAACGCGGTCGCGCTCCTGAAGGAGCAGGTGGCAGAGAAGCTCCGCGTCTCGAACCCACGGCATCTCGCGAAGTACGAGTGAGGCGCCGCCTCTATCTGATGCGGCACGCCGAGGTCTCGTACGTGGACGAGACGGGCCGGCCGGTGAGCCCGGAGCACGTCCCGCTCACCGAACGCGGCCTCACGCAGGCCGAGGCGGCGCGCAACGCGTTCGCCGGCGTCGAGTTCGACCTCGTCGTTTCGAGCGACCTGCCGCGCACCGCCGAGACGGCGGCGATCGTCGCTCCCGGGCACGAGGTCGAGCGGTGGCCGGAGTTCTCGGAATGGCGCGGCGGCCGCCTCGACGCGCTCCCGCCCGAGGAGCTCGAGCCTCTCTTCATCGGTGCACTGCGCGTCACCGACGAGGACGCCCGCTTCCTCGGCGGCGAGTCGCTCGGCGAGGCGCTCGACCGTGTCCATCCGGCTCTCGACCGGCTCGTGGCGCGCGAATGGAGCACCGCCCTCGCCGTCTTCCACGGCGGCGTGAACCGGATCATCGTCTCCTACGCTCTCTCGGGCGACCGGACGTACTTCGGCACCTTCGAGCAGGCGCCGGCGTGCATCAACCTCCTCGACCTCGGCGACGACGGCTGGATCGTACGCACCGTCAACTACGTGCCCTACGACCCGCTCCACCCCGCCAGGACGACGACCATGGAGCACCTCTGGGAGGAGCTCCGCGGGTACTTCGACCGCTAGACGAGCGCGCGTAGCGCCTCGGCGTCCTCCTGCAGAAGGTACGCGCCACGGATCACGGTCCAGATCCGCATCCGCTCCTCATCCAGCCCCGCCGCGACGAAGGCGGCGAGGCGGCGCTCGAGTCAGGTCGACGCCGGAGCTGGATCGGAGAGCGGATTCCAGAGCCAGGGCGGCACGTCGAACTCCGGCTCGCCGAGAAACGGCTGCGGGTCGATCGCCACATAGCGCCGCGCCGGCATCGAGGATGTTCTGGTGGTGGAAGTCGCCGTGCACGAGCGTCGCCCGGCCGATGTCGAGCGACGCGAAGAGCTCCCGCGCGAGCGGGGTCAGCTCGTTGGGCTCCTCGTCGAGCCAGCCGGGGACGTGGTCGCCGATCCAGGGGAACGGCTGCAGCGGCCGGTCGCCAGAGCTTCAGCCCAACCTCGACCGCGATCGCGGTCGCCTCGGCGTCCGGCAGCGCCGCGACGTCGGTGCCGGGGCACGCGCGCTCGAGCAGGTATGCGCGCCGCCGGCGGTCGTGGCGGAGGAGCCGGACGGCCCCATCGCCGTCCCAGTGCGCGAGCGCGTCGGGCTCGAGGTGGTTCTCCCAGTAGACCTCGGGCGTGACCTTCAGCACCGCGCCATCGCCCGGCGGGCGCGACGTAGCCGTGAAATGCGAGCGGGAACCGTGGCCCGAGCTCGACTCCCCACTCCGCCGCGACTTCGCGCGCGACTCCCTCGAGCGCGGCGATGTCCGGCCGCTCGCTCAGCTCAGCCGCTCGACGACCATCGCCATGCCCTGGCCGCCGCCGACGCACATCGTCTCGAGGCCGATCGTGCCGTCGACCTCGTCGAGATCGTTGAGCAGGGTGCACATGATCCGCGCACCGGTCATCCCGTACGGATGTCCGAGCGCGATCGCGCCGCCGTGCGGATTGAGCTTCTCGCCGAACGGGTCGACGCCGAGCTCGCGGCAGACCGGGATGACCTGTGCGGCAAACGCCTCGTTCAGCTCCATCACGTCGATGTCGTCGATCGTCATCCCCGCGCGGCCGAGGGCGACCGTCACCGCGTCGATCGGCCCGACGCCCATGATCTCCGGATCGAGCCCGGTCACGGCACTCGAGATGATTCGCGCCCTGGGAGTGACGCCGATCTCCGCCGCCCGCTCATCGGACATGATCACGAGCGCCGCGGCACCGTCGTTCAGCGGACACGCGTTGCCGGCCGTCACCCGGCCGTCCGGCTTGAACGCCGGCTGCAGCTCCTGGAGCTTCTCGTACGTCGAGCTCGGGCGAGGTCCGTCGTCGGCCGAGACAACGGTGCCGTCCTCTTTCACGTAGGGCGTCAGCTCGCGCTCGAAGAACCCGGACGCCTGCGCCGCCACCGCGCGCTCCTGCGAGCGCTGTGCAAAGCGGTCCATGTCCTCACGGGAGACGTCATACCGCTCCGCGACGTTCTCGGCCGTGAGGCCCATCGGGATGTAGACATTCGCGATCGCGCCCTCGCCGACCAGCTTGGGATGCAGCTCCTCCGAGTCCTTGGGATACCCGTCGACCTGCGAGATCGACTCCACCCCGGCCGCGACGTAGACGTCACCCTCGCCCGCCTTGATCGCGTGGAACGCCATCCGCGCGGTCTGCAGGGACGACGCGCAGAAGCGATTCACCGTCGTCCCCGGCACGCGCTTCGGCAGACCGGCCAGAAGCGCAGCGCGGCGGGCCAGGTTCATGCCCTGCTTCTCCTGCGGGAAGCCGCAGCCGACCATCACGTCGACGATGTCGTTCGGGTCGAGGCCGTCGACCTGCCCGACCGCTTCCCTGATCGCGAACGCGAGCAGGTCGTCCGGGCGGACGTCGGTGAGCGATCCCTTGCCGGCGCGCCCGATCGGGGTGCGGACGGCGCTGACGATGACGGCTTCGGGCATCAAGTCTCCTTAGGTGAAAGCGCTCTCGCCGGTCAGGGCACGGCCGACGATCAGCGTCTGAATCTGGCTCGTCCCTTCGTACAGCGTGGTCACGCGCGCGTCACGAAGGTATTTCGCCACAGGGTATTCGTCCACATAGCCGTAGCCGCCGAGCACCTGCACCGCCGCGTTCGCGGCGCGCACCGCGGCCTCGCTCGCGTACCACTTGGCGACTGCGGCTTCGACCGTGTACGGCTTGCCCGCATCCGCGAGCGCTGCGGCCCTCCACGTCAGCAGGCGCGCGGCCTCCGTCTCGACGTGCATCTCGGCGAGGAGCTGCTGGACGAGCTGGAAGGCGGCGATCTTCTTCTTGAACGCCTCCCGCTCGGTGGCGTAGCCGACGGAGGCGTCGAGACAGCCCTGCGCGATGCCGACGCAGCCCGCAGCCAGCGAGATGCGCCCGTTGTCGAGCGCCGACATCGCGACCTTGAACCCCTCGCCCTCTGCGCCCAGCAGAGCGCCGGCGGGCACGCGGACGCCGTCGAGCGAGAGCTCGGCGGTGTCCTGCGCGCGCAGGCCGAGCTTCCCCTTCAGCGGCCGCGCCTCGAATCCGGAGGACTCCGTCGGGACGAGAAAGGCGCTGATCCCCTTCGGCCCCTCGCCACCCGTCCGGGCGAAGACGATCGCCGTCTCGGCCCACGAGCCAAGCGTGATGAAGACCTTCGAGCCCGTCAGCACCCATTCGTCGCCGTCGCGTTCGGCTCGGGTGGCCAGCGCAGCCGCGTCGGAGCCGCAGCCCGGCTCGGTGAGCGCATAGCAGCCGAGTCCCTCGCCGCTTGCCAGCCGGGGCAACAACGCCTGCCGCTGGTCGTCGCTCCCCCACTTCGCAACGGTCTTGCCGAAGAGCCCGTTCGAGACCGAGACGATCCCGCGCACCGACGAGTCGGCGCGGCCGAGCTCCTCGCAGAGCAGGCAGTACGAAACCGAGTCGAGCCCGCCGCCGTCGAGCTCCTCCGGCAGGCCGGCAGCGAGGAACCCGGCCTCGGCAAGCGTCGCGACGAGTGAGCGAGGCAACTCCTCGGCCTCGTCCCAGGCGCGGGCGTGCGGCACGAGCTCGCGGTCGCAGAGCTCGCGCGCCGAGGCGCGGATCAGCTCCTGTTCGGGGGTGAGCGTGAAGTCCATGGGAGAACGACGTGGGGGCCGTCGCCGGCCCCCACGATCCTTTCATTTCCGCGTGTTCGCTACCCGCGCGGCCGTCCGTCGACCAACTGGCCGAACAGCGTCCAGAGGCCGTTGTTGAAGCGCATCGGCTGCTGGTGGCTGATGATGTAATGGTCGCGCGCTGAGGTCTTCAGCCGCACGCCCGGCAGGGCGAACGGACTGGTCTGGTTGAGAGACAGCAGGGCGGCCATCAAGCCCTGACGGGTCGGATTCTTCCCCGCCTTGTACATCGCCTGGACGAACGTGTCCGCCTTGGCGAAGCCGTAGAAGTAGAGCCCGTTGTTCGCATTCGAACCCGGCAGATACTTCCCCATGAGCGACTTGTACTGCTGCATCGTCTTGTCGTTTGCCCAGACCGGCGAGGCTGGATCCTTCAGATACGCAGCGCTGATCGAGCCGTTCACGGTGGCCGCGCTGGAGCGTGCGACCGCGATGCTCATGAACACGTCGGTCGCCGAGACCGAGTTCACGTAGATGTTCGCCGGCTGCCAGGCGAGTCCCCGGATGATCGCGTAGGTCTGGATCGTCGGGGTCGGCGTGACGAAGATCATCAGCGTGTCCGCTCCGGTGGCCTTCAGCCGTGCGAGCTGGGAGGACGGAGTGGCGCCGCCGAGCACGTCGTACGCCTGCTCGCCGACGACCATCTTGTCGGCGTTCGCCTTGCCGAGCGCCGACTTGAAGCCGTACAGGTAGTCCTTCCCGTAGCTGTCGTTCTGGTACAGGATCGCGATCTTGGCATTCGGATGGTTCTTCCTGATGTCGAGGCCGTAGAGCCGCGCCTCGGCGATGTAGTCAGGCTGCCAGCCGATCGTCCACGGGTACTTCTTGTACGCCGTGCCGAACTCGCTGGCACCCGTCGAGACGAGAACGTGCGGCACCTTCTGAGCGTTCAGATAGGGCTGCACCGCCTCGTTGACCTCGGTTCCGAGCGTGCCCACGACGGCGAAGACCTTGTCCTGCTCGACGAGCCTCCGCTGCAACTGCACCGAGTTGACGGGGTTGTAGCCGTCGTCGTAGTACTTGAAGACGATCTGACGGCCACCGACGCCACGCTTCCCGTCGGGACCGCGGCGAGCGTTGATGTAGCTGAAGTACGCCTTCATCCCGGCCGGGATCGGCGCATAGCTGGAGGCCGGTCCTGTCAGCGGGAACGTCCCGCCGATCGTGATCGTGCTTGCGGTGATGCCCGGATCTGCCGCCTTCAGATCGGTCTTGGCAAACGCCGGAATAGCAAGGAGCAAGGCTCCAATGATCGCCGCCCCGGCAAGTGAGACCCTACGCATAGAAACTCTCCCCTTGATAGTCAAAAAAGGCCCGCTGGAAGGCGAGATTACTCCTTCTGGTGAACTTAGACAACGGGCGGCCGGGGAAGTTAGAACCCGCGCGAAGAAGGCTTCAGATCAGTGCGGGATCCGTGATCGGAGCCTGGCATGCGAACCGCTCGCAGAGGTACACGGCGGAGGCGCCGTCGACGAGCGTCTTCCCAGCCAGCAACGGCACCTCGTCGTCCGGGCCGACCGCGACGACGGTGGTCGGCTGCCACGGCCGAAGCGCCGCGCGGGCGACCTCGGAGTCGACCTGGCCCAGGATGGCGAGCTCCCGCGGAGTGCTCAGGTGGAGGTCGAGCGCGCAGAGCGCCCACCCGAAGGCGGTCGGAGCGCGCTCGAGCGCGGGCCGCACGAGGCGCAGCACGGAGACCGCCTGGCGCTCGAGCTCGTCGTCCCCGTAGATCCGTGCGAGCCGGATCAGCACGTGCGCGAGCATCGAGTTACCGGACGGAAGCGGGGTGATCGTCGAGCTCCTTCGTGCGCGCAACGAGACGCTCGCCGTCGGCCGGGGAGAGAAAGAAGCCGCCGTGCTCCTCGTCGGCGAAGAGCTCGATCGCGAGCCGGCCGAGCCGGTTCGCCTCGTGGAGCCAGCGAGGCTCTCCGGTCGCGACGTGGAGCTCGAGCAGCCCGTGCGCGACGTTCGCGTAGTCGTCGAGATAGCCGGCCCCGCTCGTGCGGCCCTCGCGATAGCTGCGCCGGAGCCTGCCGGTGTCGTCGGAGAGTGGGCCGAGCAGGAACTCGCCGAGCGTTCGGGCGGCGTCGACCCAGTCCGGGCCTCTCGAGACGGCGCCCGGCTTCTGCGAGAGCCGCGAGCGCAAGCCCGTTCCACGACGCGATCGCCTTGTCGTCACGGAGCGGCTTCGGCCGCTGCTCTCGAAGCTCGAGGAGCCGTACGCGCAGACCCTCGTCGAGCTCGCCGCGGATGATCGAGCGTCCGTGCTCGAAAGGCTGCAGCAGCGCGGCCGGGACACCCTCGTCCTCGGTCCAGGTGAACGTCAGGCCTTCGACGCCGTCCGTGTCCGCATCCTGTGCCGAGGCGAAGCCACCCTCCGGGAGCAGCAACTCGCGGAGCAGGTACTCGATCGTCGATTCTGCGATCGCGCGGTACCGGTCTTCTCCGGTGACGAGCCAGGCGTGCAGGTACGCCGGTGCGAGCAGCGCGTTGTCGTACAGCATCTTCTCGAAGTGCGGCACGAGCCAACGGTCGTCGACCGAGTAGCGGTGGAAGCCTCCGCCGAGCAGGTCGTACATCCCCCCGGCCGCCATCTCGTCGAGTGTCTTGACGGCCATCGCGAGGCTCGTGTCGTCACCACGGCGAAGCAGGAACTCGAGCACGGGAGCATTGGGGAACTTCGGTGCCCGACCCCAGCCGCCGTACGCCGGCTCGAACGCCGCACCGGCCGCGCGCGCGGCTCCGGCGAGAAGATCGTCGCGTCAGCGGCTCGAGCGATGGGCGGAGCAACGCCGACTGACGGACCGCCTCGACGAGCTGGCCGGCCGAGCGCGCAACGTCGTCGCGCCGTTCGCGCCATGCCTCGGCGATCGCCTCGAGCACCTGCCGGAAGCTCGGCATCCCGTGCCGCGGCTCCGGCGGGTAGTAGGTGCCGCCGTAGAACGGCTCGCCGGCCGGCGTCAGGAAGACCGTCATCGGCCAGCCGCCGTGGCCGGACATCGCCACGACCGCCTCCATGTAGACGGCGTCGAGGTCGGGACGCTCCTCGCGATCGACCTTCACGCTCACGAAGTGCTCGTTCATGACCGCCGCGGTCGCAGGGTCCTCGAACGACTCGTGCTCCATCACGTGACACCAGTGGCAGGCCGCGTACCCGATCGAGAGGAGGATCGGCCGGTCCTCTTCCCGCGCCCGGGCGAGCGCCTCGTCGCCCCACGGGTACCAGCTGACCGGGTTGTCGGCGTGCTGGAGGAGGTAGGGGCTGGTCTCACCGGCGAGACGGTTCATACCCCCGAGCTTGCCACGCGCTCGCAATACTCGGTCGATGCCTCCTCTTCCCAGCGGCACCGTGACCTTCGTCTTCAGTGATGTCGAGGGGTCGACGGCGCTCCTCAAGCAGCTCGGCGAGCGCTTCGACGAGGTCCTGTCCGCAGCACCGGCGGCTGATGCGCGAGGGGTTCGCAGAGCACGGCGGCGTCGAGATCGACACGCAGGGTGACGCGTTCTTCTTCGCCTTTTCGCGCGCCCGCGATGCGGTCACCGCCGCCGTCGAGGCACAGCGCGCGCACGCCGCGCACGAGTGGCCCGACGGCGTCGACGTCCGCGTCCGGATGGGACTCCACACCGGGGAACCGGCGCTCGGCAGCGAGGGCTACCTGGGGCTCGACGTCGTGCGGGCGGCGCGGCTCTGCACGGCCGGGAGCGGCGGCCACGTGCTGCTCTCCGAGACCACGCGCGCGCTCGTCGGCTCCTCGCTGCCCGACGGCGTCTCGATCTTCCCGCTCGGCGAGCGTCGGCTGAAGGACATCGACGAGCCTGAACGGGTCTTCGAGCTCGAGATCGACGGCGCCGCGCCGCCCGAGGCGCCTGTTCCCGAAGCGACCGTGACCGACGCTCCCGCCGGCGACGAAGAGGCCTGGGAGAGCGACTTCGGCAAGCGAATGGCGGCGCGGATCAACGCGCGTGTCAAGCGCTCGGTCGAGGCGTCGCTCGAGCGAGTGATGTCGGACGTGGACGCGCTCGCGGACCGGGCGGCGAAGCGTCCCGACGAGATCGCCGAGCGGATCGAGCGCGAGCGCTAGAGAACCTCCCGCACGCCTCGCAGGCGGGTGTGGATCAGCGCCTGCGCGCGCGACGAGTCGAGCGAGCAGTCGAGCGGGCGAGTCGGCGGCGCAGGCGCGCCGGCGACGGGGCCGCCCGTGATCAGCTCGGCGAACTCGGCGCGCGAGACGGCGTCCGCGCCGGCGACGTGGAGCGGGCCGGACACGTCGAGCTCCGCAAGCTCGAGCAGGGCGTCGGCGAGGTCGCCGGCCTGGACCGGGTTGCGGATCTCGTTCGTGAAGAAGGTGAACGAGGGATCGCGAGCCGTGGCCTCGTGCTTGGACGGCTCGGCGCCGCCGTAGATCAGCGAGGTGCGGACGATCAGCGCCTGCGGATGCGCCCGGGCGACCCGGCTCTCGGCCTCCGCCTTCGCGCGGCCGTACTCGGTCACCGGCGAGAGCGGATCGTCCTCGACGTACGGCGTGCCCTTGCGTCCGTCGAACACGACGTCGGTGGAGAGGTGCACCAGCCTCGCCCCGACGGCCGCCGCTGCCCGCGCGACGTTCTCGGCTCCGTCGACCGTGATCTCGTGCGCGCCCGGTCCGTCCTGCAGGTAGGCCGTGTGGATCACGATCTCGGGGCGAACGCGCCGGAGAAGCTCCTCGACTGCGACGGCGTCGCGGACCTCGACGCGCTCGGTCGACGCATCCGGCACGCGCCGGACGAGCTCCGAGCCGAGGTAGCCGGTCGCGCCGGTGACGTGCAGCTTCATGCGTGGGAGCGGCGGCTGCGGAGGTGCCGCACCAGCTCGACCGTCCCGGTCACGGCGAGAGCAACGACGAATGCGAGGATGAGCCCCTTCCACGGCTGCTCCTCGAACGTCTTGCCGCCGACGTAGCCGAGCATCACCGTGTAGGTGCCCCAGATCAGGCCGGCGATGACGTCGTAGCGGATGAACCGCCGCCACGGCATCCCGTCGACGAAGCCGGCCGTGAAGGTGACCACGGTCCTGCCGCCCGGTATGAAGCGCGCGACGACGATGATGTAACCGCCTCGTTCGTCGAGCGTCTTCCTTGCCCAGAGGACCCGTTTCTTGTTCTTCTCGCCCTGGAAGAAGCGCTGATTCAGCCGCTCGCCCAGAAAGTGCCCGGCGAAGAAGCAGATGTTGTCGCCGGCGATCGCCCCGAGTGCAGCGGCGAGGATCACGAACTCGACTCGCAGACCCCCTGTTCCCGCGACCACTCCAGCGGCGATCGCCGTCGCCTCGCTCGGCACGAGGGGGAAGAACGCGTCGATCATCGCGATCGCGAAGACGATCAGGTAGCTCCAGTTCGAGCCGGAGACGGCATCTACGATCGACTGGAACACTTGCGGCATCCTCGCAGAGAGTCGAGTGGCGATGATGAGTCGATGTCCTTCTCGCCGCTCGCAGGGATGCGCGTGCTCGACGTGACGACGTCGATCGCCGGCCCGTACTGCGCAGAGATCCTCGGCGCGCTCGGCGCAGACGTGATCAAGGTCGAGCGGCCGGACACGGGCGACGACGGCCGCGCCTGGGGGCCGCCGTTCTGGAACGGCGAGGGAACGATGTTCCTCTCGGCGAACGCGTCGAAGCGTTCGCTGGCGTGCTCGCTGCGCGACCCGCGCGGACGCGAGGCGCTGCTGCGGCTGGTGGACGGCGCAGACGTCTTCCTGCAGAGCCTCCGCCCCGGGCTCGCCGAGAGCCTCGGGCTCGGGCCCGATCGAGCTGCGAGAGCGGAACCCGCGACTCGTCTACTGCTCGATCGGCGCCTACGGCCGCGTTGGCCCGCAGCGGGACGAGCCGGGCTACGACGCGCTGATGCAGGCGGCGGGCGGCCTGATCTCGATGACCGGCGAGCCCGGACGGCCGGGTGTGCGCGTCGGCTCCTCCCTGATCGATCAGGGCACCGGCACCTGGGCGGCTCTCGGGATCCTCGCCGCGCTGCTCGAGCGCGAGACGACCGGTGCGGGTCGTCTCGTCGACGTCTCGCTCTACGAGACCTCGCTCGGCTACATCGGCTACCACCTCGCCGGCTACCTCGCGGACGGGACGGTGCCGCGCGGTCACGGAACCGGCTTCCCGACGATCGCGCCCTACGAGGTGATCCGCACCGGGACGGCGAGCTGATGGTGGCGGCCGGGAACGATCGCCTGTTCGCGCTTCTCTGCGGCGAGCTCGGCGCGGACGACCTCGCCGATCGACCCACGCTTCCGCACGAACCCCGACCGCGTCGCGAACCGTGAGGCGCTGATCGCGCTCCTCGAGCCGTACTTCGCGCAGGACGACACCGCCTCCTGGCACGAGCGGCTCACCGGCGCCGGCGTTCCTGCAGCACCGGTCGCGGACGTCGCCGACATCCTCGCCTCTCCGCAGACCGAGGCGCTCGAGCTCATGCAGGACCTCCCCCACCCGGCGATCCCGGATCTCCGATTGCCGGCGCTGCCGCTGTCGCTCGACGGCGAGCGCGTCCTGCACCGAAGCCCGCCGCCGCTCCTCGGCGAGCACACCGCCGAGATCCTGCGCGAGGCCGGCTACGCCGACGAGGAGATCGCCGAGCTGGCCGCAGCCGGCATCGTCGCGTCCCACCATGGCCGGAAAGGGGCCGGCGCGGTAGACGCGGCCGGGTAGCTCGCGGCCGAGCAGCTCCTCGAGCCACCTCGCCACGCCGATCAGCGCCTCGAGGTCGACGCCCGTCTCGACGCGCTCGCGGTCGAGGAGATAGAGGACGTCCTCGGTCGCGACGTTGCCGGTCGCGCGCGGCGCGAACGGGCAGCCGCCGAGGCCGCCGACCGACGCGTCGAGCACGGTCGCCCCCGCCTCGACCGCCGCCCAGGCGTTGGCGACGCCGGTGTGGCGCGTGTCGTGGAAGTGGCCGCCGATGGGAACCCCGAGAATCGACGTCCGCTCGACGAGCCGTCGCACCGGCCGCGGCGTCGCGACCCCGATCGTGTCCGCGAGGACGACCTCGTCGGCGCCGGCGACGACGAGCCGCTCTGCGAGATCTGCGACGACACCCGGGTCGACCTCGCCCTCGAACGGGCAGCCGAACGCGACGCTGATCGTCGCCGTCGACGGCCGGTCGGCGACCGCCAGGATCCGCTCGACCCGGGCCGTGGCCTCCGCCAGCGACGCGTTGCCGTTGCGCTGGTTGAAGGACTCGGTGGCCGCGAGCGTCACGTTGACGCGGTCGAGCGGCGTCGCGGCGAGCCGCTCCCAGCCGCGCTCGTTCAGCACGAGCCCGGAGAGCTCGGCCTGAACGTCGCCGACCGCCGCGACGACCTCCTCCGCACCGGCCATCTGCGGCACGCGCTCGTCGCTGACGAAGCTGACCGCCTCGACCCGAGGCAGGCCGGCGGCCGCGAGGCGTCGAACGAGCTCGGCCCGGACGTCGGGAGCGAGCGTCTCCGGCTCGTTCTGAAGCCCGTCGCGGGGGCCGACGTCGCAGAGCGTGACGCGCACGCGTCGAGGCTACTCGTACTGGAGGGCTTTGAGCGGATCGAGCTTGGCCGCACGGCGCGCCGGGAAGATCGCAGCGAGGATCCCGACCACGATCGTCGCGATCGCGAAGACGATGATCTGCGCCGGTCGGAAGCGAGAACTCGATGAAGTCGACCCGGGCGATCAGCAGGGCCCCGAGGACGATGCCCGAGCATGATCCCGAGCACGCCGCCGATCAGCGCGGTGATCACGCTCTCGTGCCGGATCATCCGCCGCACCTGGCGCCGCGTCATCCCGATCGCGCGCAGCATCCCGAGCTCGCGTGTCCGCTCGAAGACCGTCAGGACGAGCGTGTTGACGATCCCGAACAGGCTGACGATCACCGAGAGGGCGAGCAGCACGTAGAGGATGTTGAGGATGTTGTTCAACCCGCTGATCTGGTTGTCGACGAACTCGTCGCGCGTCTGCGCCTTCGCGTTGGGGAAGTCCTTCAGCGCGGTCTCGAGCGCCTGCGTGTTCTCGGGCGTGACGCCGCCGTGCATCAGCACGAACGTGTAGAGGTTCTTCGGCGACTCGTACTCGCGGTCGAAGGTCTTGCTCGAGAACGTGACGTGACCGAACGGTGAGCCTCCCGCGGGTGGGTCGAAGATCCCCTTCACCTTCGAGCTGCAGCTTCTTGCCCGAGGGAACCTGCACGGTGATCGGCGAGCCGACGCGCAGGTCGTGGTCCTTGGCGTAGTCGTCGTCCACGAAGGCGCCGTCCGCTCCGAGCGTGGCGAGCGTCTCGCTGCGAGCCCTCCGTCCACTCCAGGGTCAGCACCTTGTCCGCGTCCTCGTCGACCGCGGTCACGAACTCCGTCTTGTCGAAGATGCGCGCCTCGCCGGTGCGGGTGCTCGCGATCGCCTCGACACCCGGCGCCTTCGCAGCGGCCTCGGCGGCGTCGGTCGGGATCGGCGAGAAGTTGTTCTGGGCCGTGATCGCGTAGTCGGAGGTGAAGAGGTCGTTGACGGCGCCGCGGAAGGTGCTCGTGATCCCGGCCGCGAGCGTCGCGACGAGCGTGACGAGCGCGAGCCCGATCATCAGCGCAGCGGCCGTGGAGGCCGTTCGCTGCGGGTTCCGGCGGGCGTTGTCCTTCGCGAGCCGTCCTGCGGCGCCGCCGAACTGTGCCGCGGGCGCACCGAGCACGGCTGCGAGCGGCCGCACGAGCCGCGCGGAGAAGAGCGCGACGCCGATGAAGATCAGAAGCGCCCCGATGCCCATCCAGAGCAGGATCTGCGTCGTACCGAGGTCGCTCCCGAACAGCCCGTAGGCGAGCGCGGCGAAGCCGAGAGCGGTCAGCCCGAGCGAGCCGACCGTCCGGAAGCGGGCGAAGCGAGACTCCGGCAGGGTCGCGCCTTCGCGGACGGCCGCGATCGGCGGCACGCGCGTCGCCCTGATCGCGGGCCTGAGGCTGGCGAGGAGCGTGACGAGGATGCCGACGAGCAGCGAGACGACGATCGTCCGCGTCTCGAGCAGGAGCCCCTGGTTCGGCAGCGTGAAGCCGACCGCGTCGAAGAGCTTGAAGAGCCCCTTCGCGAGCGCGAGGCCGGAGATCAGGCCGACGATCGACGCGAGCGTTCCGACGACGAGCGCCTCGATCACGATCGAGCCGAGCACCTGCCGGCGCGAGCCGCCGAGCGTCCGGATCGTCGCGAACTCGCGCGTGCGCTGCGCGATCGTGATCGAGAGCGAGTTCGCGATCACGAAGCTGCCGACGAAGAGCGCGATGCCGGCGAAGGCGAGCAGGAAGCCCTGGAGGAAGGTGATGAACTCGTTCGTGTCGGACGCGTCCTCCTTCGCCTGCTCGGAGGCGAGCTTGACCTCCGCGGTGGGCGGCAGGATCTTCTCGATCTCCTCGACGAGCTCCGTCTCGCGAGACACCCGGCTGCGGCGGCCACCGCGATCTCGTCGAGCTTGCCTTCCTTGTCGAAGATCCGCTGTGCCGTCGGCAGGTCGAAGCCGGCGAGCGTGGCGCCGCCGATCGTCGAGACCGAGCCGAACCGGACGAAGCCGGAGATGCGGAGACGCTCGACCGGCCCGTCGCCCTGGACGCCGACCGTCTGGCCGATCGTCGAAGTTCTCCTTGTCGACGGTCGCCTCGTCGATCACGACCTCGCCCGACCCCGGCCACTGGCCCGTCGACGAGCGTGAGCGGGTTGAAGACGGAGTCGCCGTTGGCGATCGAGAAGCCGAGGTTGGGCGCACCGCCGTAGACGATCGCCTTGCCGTCCTTCCCGATCAGCTGCGCCTCGCCGTCGACGCTGCCTTCGGCCGCGGCGACGCCGGGGACCTGGCGCACCTCCGCGAGCAGCGACTCGTCGAGCAGCGGGCTGCGAGGCCCCGCTCCCCTTCCGAGATGTCGAAGGCCGACTTGCCGGTGATCACGGCGGTCGAGCCGGCGCGCGACTCGGTGAAGATCGAGTCGAACGCCTTGTCGATCGAGTCCGTGAGGACGAAGGTGCCGCTGACCATCGCGACGCCGAGCACGATCGCGAACGCCGTCAGCGCCGTCCGGAGCTTCCGGCCGAGCAGACCCTTCAGAGCGAACTTGGTCAAGCGGCGGCGATCTCCGTCAGGGTCGCGAGCACTTCCGCCTGGCTCGCGCCCGGGAGGTCGCGGACGATCACGCCGTCGGCGAGGAAGAGGATCCGGTCGGCGATCGCGGCGGCGCGCGGCTCGTGCGTGACCATCACGGTCGTCTGCCCGTAGGAGTCGACCGAGTCGCGCATCAGCGCGAGGATCTCGGTCCCGGTGGCTGAGTCGAGGTTCCCGGTCGGCTCGTCGGCGAAGAGGACGGTCGGCTTCGAGACGAGCGCGCGCGCGATCGCGACGCGTTGCTGCTGGCCGCCGGAGAGCTCGGAGGGCCGGTGATGGAGGCGATCGGCCAGACCGACCTTCTCGATCAGGTCGCGGAAGAACTCGGGATCGGCCTTCTCGCCGGCGATCGAGAGCGGCAGCGTGATGTTCTCCTCCGCCGTCAGCATCGGCAGCAGGTTGAAGAACTGGAAGACGAACCCGATGTGGCGGCGGCGCAGCTTCGTCAGATCGGAGTCCTTCAGTGTCGTGATCTCGGTACCCGAGACCGTGACAGTGCCGGACGTCGGCTTGTCGAGGCCGGCGAGGATGTGCATCAGCGTCGACTTGCCGGAGCCCGAAGGCCCCATGACGGCGGTCAGATTGCCCTTCGCCACGTCGAGCGAGACGCCGCGGAGCGCGTCGACCGCGGTGTCGCCTTCGCCGTACCTGCGCGTGACGTCGTGGGCGACGACGACCGCGCCCGAGTTTCCGTTCTCCATCTGACCTCCCTGGACGGTTTCTCGACCCTACCGATAGATCGAGGCCGCCGGAGGGGCGGTTAACCACACCTTTATGCAGTCGCCGACTCCGTCACCATCCGGTTGCCGGCCTCTTCGAGCACGTCGCCGAGGATGCCGACGATCTCGTCGAACTCCGCCTGGCCGGCGACGAGCGGCGGCGAGATCTGGATCACCGGGTCGCCTCGGTCGTCGGCGCGGCAGATCAGCCCGCGCTCGAACAGCGCCGGCGAGAGGAAGCCGCGCAGGAGCGTCTCGCACTCCTCGGCCGAGAACGCCTCGCGCGTCTCGGTGTTCTTCATCAGCTCGATTGCGTAGAAGTAGCCGGTGCCGCGCACGTCGCCGACGATCGGCAGGTCGAGCAGCTGCTCCAGCGTCGCGCGGAAGGCCCCCTCGTTCTCGAGCACCCGCTCGTTGATCTGCTCGCGCTTCATGATCTCGATGTTCTTGAGCGCGATCGCGGACATCACCGGATGGCCGCCGAACGTGATCCCGTGCGAGTACATCGAGGCGCCATCGAGGAACGGCTCCATCACCGCGTCGGTCGCGATCACCGCGCCGATCGCCGCATAGGAGGACGAGAGCCCCTTCGCGCAGCAGACGATGTCGGGACGGATGTCGTACCGCTCCGAGCCGAACCAGTGCCCGAGCCTGCCGAAGGCGGTGATCACCTCGTCGGCCGAGAGCAGGATGTCGTAGCGGTCGCAGAGCTCGCGGACGCCGCGCCAGTAGCCCTCCGGCGGCGTGAAGGCCCCGCCGGCGTTCTGGACGGGCTCCATGTGCACGAGGCAGATGGTCTCCGGCCCCAGCGCGAGGATCGCCTGCTCGAGATCGGCGAGCAGCACCGCCGTGAACTGCTCCTCCGTCTCGTCCTTCGGCCGGTGGCAGCGGTTCGTGTTCATCACGTGCCGCACCTCGGGCACCAGCGGCTCGAAGCTCGTGCGCAGCGCCGGGATGCCGTTGATCGAGAGCGCGCCCATCGTCGTCCCGTGGTAGGCGACCTGGCGCGCGATCGCCTTGTACTTGCGCGGCAGCGGCGCCCCGACGTGCTCGTCGTGCCTGGTCTCGTCCGAGTCGACTTCTTGCCGCCGCGGGCGAGGTAGTACTGGCGCGCGAGCTTCCACGCCGACTCGACCGCCTCCGAGCCGCCGTTGACGAAGAAGACGCGGTTCAGGTCGCCGGGCGCCAGCGAGGCGAGCTCGCTCGCGAGCTCGATCGCGCGCGGATGGGCGTACGACCAGTTGGTGTAGAAGGGCAGCTCCCGCATCTGCGCGAGCGCCGCCTGGCCGACCTCCTCGCCGAAGCCGTAGCCGATGTTGACCGAGAAGAGGCCCGCGAGCGCATCGAGATACCGCTTGCCGTTCGAGTCGGTCAGATAGCAGCCGTCGCCGCTGACGATCACCGGGATCTCCGCGTCGCGGTAGCCACCCATGCGGGTGAAGTGCAGCCACAGGTGGTCTCTCGCGGCCTGCTGGAGGTCGACGGTCATGCGGCTCCCTTCCCTCGGCGGTTCTGGACGACGACGTTGGTGACGGCGATCGTGAACGCGAGCACGAAGATCGCGGTCGCGAGGACATTGACCTGCGGGGGCGCGCCGACGCGCGCCGCACCCCAGACGAACAGCGGGAACGTGGTCTCCGCACCCGAGTTGAAGTAGGTGATCACGAAGTCGTCGATCGAGAGCGCGAACCCGAGCAGCAGCGCCGAGAAGATCGCGGGCGCGATCAGCGGCAACGTCACCTTCCGGAAGGTCGTCCACTCGTCGGCGCCGAGGTCCATCGCCGCCTCCTCGAGATGCCGGTCGAAGCTGATCAGCCGCGCCTTCACGGTCACGACCGCGTAGCTGATGATGAACATGATGTGCGCGATCGCGATCGTGAGGAAGCCGGTCGGGATCTTCAGCTGCAGGAAGAGCGTCAGCAGCGCGGCGCCGAGCACGATCTCGGGCGTGGCCATCGGCACGAAGACGAGCAGGTTGGTTCCTCCCCGCCCGTGGAAGCGGTGACGGACGAGCGCGAGCGCGATCAGCGTTCCGAGAGCCGTCGCCACGATGCTCGAGATCGCCGCGATCTCGATGGAGAGCACCATCGAGTCCGCGAGGCCGGGCACGGCGTTCCAGTTGATCCAGTTGTCGAGGGTGAAGCCCTGCCAGGTGTAGTTGAAGCGCCCCGCCGGGTCGTTGAACGAGAACGCGATCACGACCGCGATCGGGAGCAGCAGATAGATGAACGCGCAGATCGCGTACGCGGTGAGCGCGTGGCGGCGGATCACGGCCGTCATCCGGTCAGCTTCTCCGTGCCGAGCGACCGGGCGTAGATCGCGACCAGGACGATGATCGCGGCCATCAGGACGAACGAGAGCGACGCCGCCGCCGGATAGTCGATCAGCTCGAGGAACTTCGACTGGATCACGTTCCCGATCATGTGCTGGCGCGGGGTGCCGAGCAGCTGCGCATTGATGAAGTCGCCGGCGGCCGGAATGAAGGTGAGCAGCGTGCCGGCGAAGACGCCGGGCAGCGAGAGCGGCAGGGTCACGCGCAGGAACGCACGCACCTTGCTCGCATAGAGGTCCTGCGCCGCCTCCAGCAGCCGCGGGTCGATCCCCTCGAGCGCGACGTAGAGCGGCAGCGCCATGAACGGGAGGAAGTTGTAGGTCAGGCCCGCGACGACGGCCACGGGAGTCGCCAGGAGCCGGCCGTCGTCCGGGAGGATCCCGAGCGTCCGCAGCACGTTGACCACGAAGCCCGAGTCGGCGAGGATCGACTGCCAGGCCAGCGTCCGGATCAGGTACGTGACGAAGAACGGTGCGATGATCGCCAGCAGGTAGAGGTTCTTCCAGCGGCCGCCGCGGAAGGCGATCCAGTACACGAGCGGGTAGCTGATGAGCAGCGCGATGACCGTCGCCAGCCCCGCATAGACCAGCGACCGGATCAGGTGCTCGTGGTAGCGGTCGATCGCATCCCAGTAGTTGCCGAAGTTCCAGTCGAAGATGTAGCCGAAGTCGAACGAGCCGCTCTGGAGCGACTGGTAGCCGAGGAACCCGAGCGGGGCGACGAAGAAGATCGCGAGCCACAGCAGGCCCGGAGCGAGCAGCAGATAGGGAACGAGCCCTCGGTGACGGTGCAGGAATGCCAAGCGACTAGCTCCCGATCAGCGCCTGCCATCGCTCGTTGTAGTCCTGGTTCTGGAGCGCCTTCGAGTCGAAGATCGAGACGTTCGCCAGCGTCTCGGCGTCGGGGAAGACGAGCGGGTTGGCCGCGAGCTCCGGATCGATCTTCTCCATCGCTTCCTTCGCGCCTTTCACCGGCGAGACGTAGTTGATGTAGGCGGCGATCTGGCCGCGATCTCCGGCCGGTAGACGAAGTTCATGTACGTCGAGGCGGTGAACGCGTCGCCGCCCTTCGGGATCAGCATGTTGTCCGTCCAGATCGCGCCGCCCGACTCGGGCAGATGCCACTGCAGGTTCTTGTTGTCGAGCGTCAGCTGCACGACATCGCCCGACCAGGACATCGCCGCGGAGAGGTCGCCCTTCGTCAGCGGGCCCGAGTAGTCGTTGCCGGTGAACTGTCGGATCTGTCCGGCGTCGACCGCCTTCTGGATCCGGTCGATCGCGCGCCCGAAGGAGGCGTCGTCGACCTTGGTCGGATCGTCGCCGTTCGCGCGCATCACGAGCGCGATCGAGTCGGCCATCTCGGTGAGAAGCGTCACCTTTCCCTTCAATGCGGTGTCCTCGAGCAGCTGGTCGATCGTCGTCACCGGCTTGCCGCCGGTCAGCTTCGTGTTCGTCGCGATCCCGGTCATGCCGGACTGCCAGGGCAGGCTGTACTCGCGGTCGGGGTCGAAGCTCGGGTGCGCGAGCGAGTCCTGCAGGTTCTTGATGTTCGGAATCGCGCTCTTGTCGAGCGGCTCGGCCCAGCCCTTGTCGATCAGGAGCCCGGGGAAGCGCGAGTTGTCGGTGAGGACGATGATGTCGCGGTCGATCGACTGGCCCTGCGACGAGCGGGCGCTGGATCTTGCCGAAGTACGAGGCGTTGTCGTTGATGTCCTCGAAGTAGTCGACCTTGACGCCCGTCTCCTTCGTGAACTGCTCGAGCGTCGGCCGCTTCTTCGTCTTCTCGTCGACGTCGATGTAGAGCTGCCAGTTCGAGAACCGGAGCGCGTCGGCGAGCTGCTTGCGTGCCGCCTGCGGCCGTCGTCGCCGCCGCCGTCTCGCCCCCGCCGCCTCCGCAGGCGGCGAGGAAGCCGGGCAGGGTCAGGGCCGCACCGCCGAGCGCAGCGCGCTCGAGCAACTGCTTGCGGGTCAGGGAACGATTCATGCCGCAGTCTCCTTCTGCTGAGGGGGGTCGAGGACGAACGTCGATTCGGGGCTCCAGCTGAGCTGCGCGACGGACCCGGGCGCGAAGCGGCCGGCCGCCGTCGCGGTTCTGGGCGTAGACGACGATGTCGCCGGCCCCGGTCGTGACGATGTACTGGGTTGCGACGCCGACGTAGGCGGTCTCCTTGACCGTGCCGGACAGCGTGTTCTCGCCCTCCAGCGGCGGGCCGAGGCGAAACTTCTCCGGCCGAACGCCGATCGCGACGTCGCCGGTGCGGCCGGCGAGCGGGACGCTCAGCTCGTCGCCCGCCTCGATCCGGACGCGATCCGGACCGGTGACTGTGCCGCGGAGCAGGTTCGAGACGCCGAGGAAGCCGGCGACGAACTCCGTCCGCGGCCGGTCGTAGAGCTCGGCCGGCTCGCCCAGCTGCTCGACCCGGCCGCCGTTCATCACCGCGATCGTGTCGGCCATCGTCATCGCCTCCTCCTGATCGTGCGTGACGTGCACGAAGGTGATCCCCAGGTCGTGCTGGAGGGCCTTCAGCTCGAGCTGGAGCTGCTTGCGCAGCTTCAGGTCGAGAGCGCCGAGCGGCTCGTCGAGGAGCAGCACCTGCGGCCCGTTGACGAGCGCCCGCGCGAGCGCGACCCGCTGCTGCTGCCCGCCGGACAGCTGGCGCGGCTTGCGCGACCCGAAGTCCTCGAGACCGACGCGACGCAGGATCTCCGCGACCCGGCGCTGCAGCTCGGAGCCCTTGATCCCCTTTCGCCGCAGCCCGAACGCCACGTTCTCGTGGATCGACAGGTGCGGGAAGAGGGCGTAGCTCTGGAAGACCGTGTTCACGTCGCGCTTGTGCGGCGGGAGGCCGACGACGTCCTTGCCGCCGAGCAGGATCGAGCCCTCATCGGGCTCCTCGAAGCCTCCGATCATGCGCAGCGTCGTCGTCTTGCCGCACCCGGACGGGCCGAGCAGCGCGAAGAAGGAGCCGGCCGGAATCTCGAGCGAGATGCCGTTCACGGCCGTGACGCCGTCGAACGTCTTGACGACCGACTCGAGCTGCACGTCGCTAGCCGACGACATCGTTCACCGCCTCCGTGAAGACACGCGTGTGGAGGTCGACGTCGGCCTCGCTGGTCGCAGGCGACATGAGGGCCATGTTGTGGAAGGGCGTCATCAGGATCCCGCGGTTGAGAGCGTAGACGTGCAGAAAGCGTTCGAGATCGTCGTCGCCGGCTGCGGCGGACTCGGCGCCGTTCCTCGGCGGTACGGCTGAGAAGCGGTACTCGGCGCGACAGCCGAGCTCGGTCACGTGCCAGGGAAGCCCGGCCTCCTCGATCACGTCGGCCACGCCCGCGGCGAACCGGGCCGCGAGGTGGATCATCCGCGCGAATGCCTCCTCGGTGAGCACCTCGGCCAGCGTCGCGCGGACGGCCGCGAGCGAGAGTGCGTTGCCGGCGAGCGTGCCGCCGATGCCGCCGACGTCCTCGTAGTCGGCCTCCTCGCGCGCCTCGATCCGCGCGGCCACATCGGCAGAGACGCCGTAGGCGCCCGCGGGGACGCCGCCGCCGATCGCCTTCCCGATCGTGAGCACGTCCGGCTCGAGCCCCCAGACCGCTGTGCAGCCGCCCGGTCCCGCGCTGAACGTGTGCGTCTCGTCGATGACGAGGAGCGTGCCGGTCCGGCGCGTCAGATCACGCAGGGCGTCGTGGAAACCGGGCTCCGGCAGCACGATGCCGATGTTCGTCAGCGCCGGCTCGGCGAGCACGCACGCGACGTCCCCGGGCGCGAGCGCCTGCTCGAGTGCCTCGACGTCGTTCCACTGGACGACCTTCGTGGTCAGCGCCGGGTCGACAGGCGGACCGACGTTGCCTGCGCGCGCAACGACCCGGTCGCCGTCCAGCGTCGCGAACGTCTCGTCGACCGTGCCGTGGTAGCAGTAGTCGAAGACGAGGATCTTCGGACGCTGCGTGATCTCGCGCGCCAGCCGGAGCGCAAAACGGTTGGCGTCCGTTGCGGAGAGCGTGAACTGCCACGCGTTCAGCCCGAAGCGGCGCGACAGCTCCTCGGCCGCACCGATCGCGTCCTCGCTCGGGAGCATCGTCGTGGCGCCACGGGCCGCCTGGGCGGCGACGGCCGCGACCGTCGCCGGCGGCGCATGCCCGGCCATGGCACCGGTGTCGCCGAGGCAGAAGTCCACGTACTCGTGGCCGTCGGCGTCGACGACCCGGGCGCCGGTCGCCTCGCGGAGGAAGAGCGGGAAGCCTCCGGCCCACTTCGCCATCCAGCTCATCGGCACGCCGCCGAGCAGCGAGCCCTTCGCCTGCTCGAAGAGCTGTCGCGACTGCGGGTTCGACTCGGCGAAGCGCTCGAGCTCGCGCGCCAGCAGTCCTTCGAGCCGTGATCGGTCGACAGCCGGTGCCGAGCGCATCGCCGCAGACGCGTCCACGGTCAGGAGAGCTTCACCGCGACATGCTTGATGCGGGTGTACTCCTCCATGGAGTAGAGCGACATGTCCTTGCCGTAGCCGGACTCCTTGAAGCCGCCGTGCGGCATCTCCGAGGCGAGCGGGAAGAGGTGCTCGTTCACCCAGACGGTGCCGAACTCGAGCTTCCTGGCCGCCGACAGCGCGCGGCCGACGTCCCGGCTGAAGACCGACGCGGCGAGGCCGTAGCGGACGCCGTTCGCCATCGCGATCGCCTCGTCGTCCGAGCCGAAGCGCTGCACGGTCACGACCGGCCCGAACACCTCGTTCTGGACGATCTCGGAGTCCTGCTCGACGTCCACGACGACGGTCGGCTTGACGAAGAACCCGCGGTCACCGATCGCCTCGCCCCCGGTGACGACGGTCGCCTTCGCCTCGACGGCGCGCTCGACGAAGCCGAGCACGCGCTCCTGCTGCTCGCGCGAGATGACCGGCCCCATGTCGACGTCCTCACCGTCGGCGGGGTCGGCGACCTTCATCGCCTCGAGCGCCTTGACCGTCTCGGACAGCACGTCGTCGTAGATGCGCTCGTGGACGAGGATCCGCGAGGAAGCGGTGCAGTCCTGGCCGGAGTTCCAGTAGCCGCCGATCTTGATCGCCTCGGCGACCTGCGCCGGATCGGCGTCGTCGAGCACGACCATCGGCGCCTTGCCGCCGAGCTCGAGATGGACTCGCTTGAGGTTGCTCTCGCGCAGCATTCTTCGCGATCAGCCTGCCGGTCTCGACCGTCGCCGGTGAGCGAGATCGAGCCGGATCTCCGGGTGGCGCACGAGCGCGTCGCCGGCGGGCACGCCGTCCCCGGTGATCACCTGGAGCACGCCCGGTGGCAGGAACTCCTGGGCGAGCTCGACGAAGCGCAGCGTCGTCAGCGGCGTCTGCTCGGCCGGCTTGAGGATCTGGACGTTGCCGGCGGCGAGCGCCGGGCCCATCTTCCAGATCGCCATCATCAGCGGGTAGTTCCAGGGAGTGATCCCAGCCACGATCCCGAGCGGCTCGCGGCGGATGATCGACGTGTAGCCCTCGACGTACTCGCCTGCGGCCTTGCCCTCGAGCGTTCTCGCGGCGCCGGCGAAGAAGCGGAGGTTGTCGGCGGAGAACGGCATCTCGTCGCCGGCGATCGACATCGGCTTGCCGACGTTCTGCGATTCGAGCTGCGTCAGCTCGTCCGCGTTGTCGTCGATCACGTCGGCGAGCTTCAGCAAGAGCTCCATCCGGTCCTTCGGCGTCTTGTCGAGCCAGTCCGGCAGCGCCTTCATTGCTGCCTGGACGGCCCGTTCGACGTCCTCGGCGGTCGACTTCGGCACCTCGGCGATCGTCTCGCCGGTCGACGGGTTCAGCACTTCCATCGTCTCGCCGGAGGAGGAATCGGCCCACTCGCCGCCGACGAAGTTCTTGTACTTGGTCACCGACACGCTCACGCTGCAGCCTCCGTTCGGGGGGATCTCGCCGCGAGCCTAGCTCGCATTCGACCGCGTGGACAAGCTCGAAGCCTCCAAGAGGCGGTTCGTAGGACATCGTGTCCACAGGGCGGGCGTGCAATCTGCCGATCGGGACATTGCCAAGCAGCGGGAACGGGCTATCGTCCGGGCCATGGCAAGGACGCCGCTCGCTCAGGTCGTTCAGGACGCGGCCGCTGCCGCAGACGCGGATTCTCGCCGGACCACGCGCAAGACCCTCGTCAAGGAAGCAGGAGTCGCAGCGCTCGGGCTCACCGCGCTCGGCCGGTTCGCCTCGCCGGCACGCGGTGCCGGCGCGCCGAAGATCGTCGTCGTCGGCGCGGGACTGGCGGGGCTCAGCGCCGCCTACACCCTGCGCAACGCGGGCTACATCGCCGAGATCCACGAGGCATCTGACCGCATCGGCGGACGCTGCTGGACGCTGCGCGACGCGTTCGCGGACGGTCAGATCGCCGAGCACGGCGGCGAGCTGATCGACCAGGGCCACACCGCGATCCGGCAGCTCGCATCGAGTCTCGGCCTGAAGCTGGACAACCTGCTCCAGGCCGAGCAGAACGGGACGGAGCTGATCGGATACTTCGACCGTGCCCCGTACCGATTCGCCGAGATCACCGGCGACATCAAGGCCGCGTGGCAGAAGATCCACGCCGACGTCTCGGCCGCGAGCTATCCGACGACGTTCGAGACCTCCACCGAGCGCGGCAGAGAGCTCGACAAGATGTCGATCGTCGACTGGATCGAGGAGACCTTCGAGGACGGGATCAGCTCGCGAATCGGGCAACTCCTCGACGTCGCGTACAACATCGAGTACGGCGCGGAGTCATCCGAGCAGAGCGCGCTCAACCTGGTCTACCTGCTCGGCTACCGTGGCCAGGGCCAGTTTCGGGTCTTCGGCGCCTCGGACGAGAAGTACCACGTCGCCGGGGGGAACGACCAGATCACCGATCGACTTGCCGCCCGCCTCGCGGGCCAGATCACGACCGGCTCCGAGCTCGTTGCGGTGAAACGCAACGCCACCGGCACGTACACGCTCACGTTCGCGCAGGCATCTGGGAGGAAGAACGTCACTGCCGACAAGGTCGTCCTTGCGCTCCCGTTCTCGATTCTCCGCTCCTCCTCGGTCGACCTCTCCCAGGCGGGGTTCGAACCGCTGAAGATGGTGGCGATCAAGGAGCTGGGCATGGGCACCAACTCGAAACTGCACCTCCAGTTCTCCAGCCGCTTCTGGCGCCCGCAGGGGTTGAACGGGGAGACGTTCTCGGACACTGGCTACCAGAACACGTGGGAGGTCACGCGCGCTCAGCCCGGCAAGAGCGGCATCCTCGTCGACTACACCGGCGGAAAGATCGGCGCCAGCTTCGGCTCAGGCACTCCTGCGTCGCGGGCGGCCAAGTTCCTCGAGCAGGTCGAACCGGTGCTGCCGGGCGCGACGAAGGCCTGGAACGGGAAGGCAACCATCGACTTCTGGCCAGGATACGAGTGGACGAAGGGCTCCTACTCGTACTGGAAGGTCGGGCAATACCAGCGCTTCGCCGGCATGGAAGGCCGACGCCAGGGCAACTGCCTCTTCGCGGGCGAGCACACGTCGATCGACTTTCAGGGCTATCTGAACGGAGCGGTCGACACCGGCCAGCGTGCAGCGGGAGAGATCCTGGCCGATCTGAAGTAGGGATCGTCCCCGTGGGCGTGCTGCCGGGGGTCAGACCCCGTCATGGCTGAACGGGACGGTGGTCTGCTAGCTCTTGCCCACCGTCGTCGGGATGTCCGCGATCTTGCCGGTCGCGATCTCCTGCTCGATCGCGTCGACTTTGTCGAGGTCGGCCTGCGGCACCTTCGGGCTCACCTTGCCGAGCCCGACTCCTTGCTCCTTGAGGCCGAAGGTCGCGTTGCCGCCGCCCTTCCAGGTGCCGTCCTGCACGGCCTTGATCGTCAGGAAGACCGCCGCGTCGACGCCCTTCTGAGCGCTCGTGAGGATGTGCGGGCCGAGGAACGACTGGTCGGCGTCGACGCCGATGCCCCAGCGCTCGCGCTCGCCGGCCGCGTTCAGCGCACCGAGACCGCAGCCGCCGGCGACCTGGAAGACGACGTTGGAGCCGCGGGCGATCTGGTTCAGCGCCAGCTCCTTGCACTTCGCCTGGTCGTCCCAGTCCTGTGAGTAGTCGAGCATCGTCTTGATCCCGGGGTCGGCCTTCGCGGCGCCGGCGAAGTAGCCGGCGACGAACCGGTCGACCGGCGGCTCCTTCATGCCGCCGACGGCGCTGATCACATCGTCGCCGGTGCGCCGCTTCTCCTCGAGCCCGGCGAGATAGCCGACGAGGTAGCCGACCTCCTGCTCCCGGAAGAGCAGTCCCTGGACGTTCGCAGGCTTGCCGGGGACGAATGCGTGGTCGACGTCGATGATCGCGAAGCCGACCTTCGGGAACTTCTGCGCCACCTTCCCGATCGCGTCGCCCTGCGCGAAACCGACCCCGATCACGAGGTCGTAGCCGTCGCGCGCCAGCCGCGTCATGTTCGGGATGTAGTCGGCAGCCGAGGCCGATTCGACCACGCGTCCCTTGATCCCGAGCTCCTTCTCGGCCCGCGTGAGCCCGCGGAACGCGAGCTCGTTGAAGCCGTTGTCGTCGAGCTGGCCCTGGTCGGTGATCAGGCCGACGCGGATCGGCTGCTCCGCCGCTGCGGATGTGGTGGCTGCCGTCGTCTGGCCGGCTTCGTCATCGGAGCCGCCGCAGCCGGCGAGGACGACGAGCGAGAGGAGCAATGCGAGCGGGAGCAGACGACGCATGAGGAGAGCCTTTCCGTTAGGTTTTAGACTGTGAGGCACAAACCTGAGGACGATCCTACCACACCCCCTCTCACCGCCCTGGGCCAGGTCACGCTCGCGGTCGTGCTCCAGGTACGCGAAGGCCGCCTGCAAACGCTTCTGTGGCAGCGAGCCCGCCAGCCCGACGCAGGCGCCTGGTCGCTCCCCGGCGGCACGCTCGAACCGGACGAGACGCTCGAGGCGTCGATCCGGCGCCACCTCGCGGCGAAGGTCGACGTCAGAGAGCTCGCGCACCTGGAGCAACTCGGCTCGTGGAGCGAGCCCGACCGCAATCCCGCGCACCGTGAGCTCGCGACCGCGTTCGTCGGCATCGTCCCGGCCGGCGTCGACCCCCAGCTGCCCGAGGACACTGCCTGGCAGCCCATCGACAGCCTGCCGGCGCTCGCCTTCGATCACAGCGAAATCGTCCTCGCCGGCCGCGAACGGCTGCGTGGCAAGCTCTCCTACACGAACGTTGGCTTCGCACTCGCGCCGCCGACGTTCACGCTCTCCGAGCTGCGCGATCTCTACACGGCCGCCCTCGGGCACGACGTCTCGGCCACGAACCTGAAACGTGTCCTTCTGCGGCGCAACGTGCTCGAAGCGACGGGGTCGCGCCGCGAGTCCGGACGCACCGGTGGGCGCCCTGCCGAGGTGTACCGATTCCGGGTTCGGGCGCTCGAGATCACCGATCCCTTCGCAACCCTGCGCCCGCCTGGGTAGGCGATCCCCGATTCGGGTGACGGATGCCCCGCGGTATCGGTCCACCTCAAAGCGTGACCGGGAATGCATGGGCAGGCGCCTGCGGACGACGAACAGAGCAGATGCTCCGCAGACTTCTCATCCTTGCTGTCGCAGTCGCTGGTCGGCCAGCCGACCGCGCTCACGTTCTCCCGTTAGAGCCTTCGCTAGGCGATGAGGCTCTGCCGCAACGCCGTCGCGACCGCCTGGGTCCGCGTGTCGGCTTCGAGCTTGGCCATCGCCTTCCGCACGTGCGTACGCACTGTCTCCGGAGAGATGAACAGGGCCTTCCCGATCTCTTCGTTCGACATCCCGTCCGCCAGCAGGCGAAGCACGTCGCGCTCGCGCTGCGTCAGGTTCTTCATCTTCTCCGTCGCGGCTGAGCTCGAGAGGACGCCCGCGAGGACCGGGTCGACGTACGTCCGCCCCGCTGCGACGAGCTCGACGGCACGGACGACCTCTGCCAGCGGCGCCTCCTTGAGCACGAACCCCCGCGCACCTGCGTCGAGCGCCTCGGTCAGGAGGGCTCTGTCACCGAACGCCGTGTAGAGGATGACGGCCGTCTCCGGCACGGTCCGCGCCACGTGCCGTGCGACCTCGATGCCGGACATGCCCGGCATGCGCAAATCGAGGATGGCGACCCGCGGCTTGCGGAGCTCGATCTGCTCGACCGCGTCTCTCCCGTCCCGCGCCCGGCCGGCGATCTCGATCCCGTGCTCGCCCAGCACGTCTGCCACCGCTTCGACGACCGCAGGATGGTCATCGGCGACAAGGCAAGTCGTCACCGCCGCCCGCTCAGACACGGGGCTCTAGGATGCCGGGTTCGGGGTGTCGAGTGGTGGGGGTTTGCATGACAGTTGTCCGGACCGGACACAGATCCGCGTGGGGATCATAGAGCGCGTGGCAACCGACGCCGACGCGGCGCGAGCGCTCCAGACTCTCGGGCTCTTGACCCGAGGCGCTCTGCACCAGATCTCGAATCCACTCGTCGGCCTCCTCGGCTCCGCAGAGCTCGCGCTCGCCGATACCGAACCGGGCACGAAGCTCAATGCCCGGATCGACGCTCACGCACCGCACGGGACTCGAAATCGCGGAGATCGTTCGGGCGCTGCAGGCGTTCATCCGGCTGCAGGACGAGCCGGAACGCGAGCTGTCGCTCGGCGCAGCAGCGGCAGATGCGGTTGCGCTCGTCTCGAAGGTGCTTCCCGTGCACGACACGGAGTTCAGCGTCAGCGGCGATGCGACCGTCGTCGCCAGGCCGGGCGAGACTCAGCGCCTGCTGGTGGAACTGCTTGTCGCAGAGATCGGCCGCGCAGAGCGGGGCACCACGATCGCACTCGAGGTGCACGACAACGTCGTGACCGCCGGCGGCGGAGAAGTGCGCCTGTGAGGATCCTGGTCGTGGACGACGAACCGTCGGTCCGCAATCTGACGGTCGAGATCCTGCGCCGAAGCGGATACGAGCCGCACGGCGTGCCGACAGCCCGCCAGGCACTCGACCTGCTCGACGAGGAGCGCTTCGACCTCATCGTCAGCGACGTGATGATGCCGGAGATGACCGGAGTCGAGCTCCTCGACGAGCTCCGCCGGCGCCAGCCTGACCTGCGGGTGATCCTGATGACGGGCGGCTCCGAAGAGCCGGAGCGCACGACGAAGGCGGTGGAGCTCGGCGCGGTCGGCCTGCTCTACAAGCCGTTCTCACACGCCGAGCTGAACGAGGCCGTCGCGACCGCGCTCGAAAGCGACTAGGCGCGGAGTCGCTCCCCGCTCGGGTCGTACAACGGCTCGGCCGCGACCTCGCCGCCGACCCACTCGCCGAAGATCTCGACCTCGACGAGCGTCCCTGGCTCGACGCGCGCCTCGGGCAGGTAGGCGTACGCGATCGAGCGTCCCACGGTGTAGCCGTAGCCGCCGCTCGTGACGCGCCCAACGACCTCACCTGCGACGCGAACCGGCTCCGACCCGAGCGCCACGGCGTGTGAGTCGGAGAGCGTGACGCACGCAAGCCGACGCTCCGGCTCTCCGGCCGCAAGCAGAGCGTCCTTCCCGTGGAAGTCCTTGTCGAGCTTGACCGCAAACCCGAGTCCCGCCTCGTACGGCGTGTCCCCCGCCGTGATGTCGGAGCCCCAGACGCGATAGCCCTTCTCGAGCCGGAGCGAGTCGATCGCCTTGTAGCCGCCCGCCGCCAGCCCGTGCTCGCGGCCGGCCTCCCAGAGCGTGTCCCAGAGCCGGAGCCCGAACTCCGACGGGCAGTAGAGCTCCCAGCCGAGCTCGCCCACGTAGGTCACCCGGAGCGCCAGGCACGGGACGGGACCCACAGCGAGCTCGCGCGCCCGCATGTACGGGAAGTCGAGCGGATCGGTGGTGAGCGGCGCGAGGATCTCGCGCGCCTTCGGGCCCCAGAGCCCGAGACACGCATACGCGGAGGTGACGTCGGTCACGGTGACCGAGCCGTCGTCGGGAGCGTGCTGCCGGATCCAGGCGAGATCGTGCCGGCCGAAGGCAGTGCCGGTCACGATCCTGAAGCGCTCCGCAGCCAGCCGGGTGACCGTGAAGTCGCACTCGATCCCGCCCCGCGCGTTCAGCATCTGCGTGTAGGTGATCGCACCGACGTCCCGCGCGACCCGGTTGTCACAGAGCCACTCGAGCAGCTCGGCGGCGCCCTCGCCGGACACCTCGATCTTCGCGAACGACGACTCGTCGAAGAGGGCCGCCGCCTCGCGGCACGCACGGTGCTCGACAGCGATGGCGGGCGACCAGTGCCGGCCGGCCCAGCCGTGGGGGCGCAGGCTCTCGTCCCCGTTCTCGCCGTTCGGCTCGAACCAGTTCGCGCGCTCCCAGCCGGACTTCTCGCCGAACGACGCTCCGAGCTCCTCGAGACGCGGATAGGCGGGCGAGAGGCGCAGAGGGCGTCCCGCCTCGCGCTCGTGGCCCGGGTACTTGACGTCGTAGTAGGTCGAATAGATCTCGGTCGTGCGAGCGACGGTGTATTCGCGAGTCCGGTACGCCGCGCCGAACCGCCGCGAGTCCATGTGCCACACATCGAGACTTGGCGTCTCCTCGACGATCCATTCCGCGACCAGCTTCCCCATGCCGCCTGCGCCGGCCAGCCCGTGGGCGCAGAACCCGGCCGCGACCCAGAAGCCGCGCACGTCCGTCGGCCCGAGGATGAACTCGCCGTCGGGTGTGAACGCCTCGGGGCCGTTGATCAGCCGCACGACCTCCATCTCCTCGAGGCTGGGGACGCGGCGGACGGCGTTCTCCAGCAACGGCTCGAAGCGCGGCCAGTCCTCCTCGAGCAGCCGGCTGTTGAAATCGGGCGGGATGCCGTCGAGCGACCACGGCGCGGGGTCGCGCTCGTAACCGCCCATCACGAGCCCGCCCGACTCCGGCCGGAAGTAGACGAGCAGCGAGGGGTCGCGCATCGTCGGCATGTCGAGCGGTAGCCCTGCCGGGCGTGTGACGAGGTACTCGTGCGCCATCGGCACGATCGGAACGTTGACGCCGGCGAGCGCGCCGAGCTCCTGCGCGAAGATCCCGCCCGCGTTGACGACCACGTCCGTCTCGATCTCGCCCTTGTCGGTGGCGATGCCCGTAACGCGGCCTCCCTCGACGTGGATCGCGGTCACGCGGGTGTTCGTCGCGATCTCGGCGCCACGCTGCCGCGCACCCGCGGCGAGGGCGAATGTGAGCTGGGAGGGGTCGACGTACCCGTCGGTGGGGAGATATGCGGCGCCCAGAACACCGTCGGTGGACATCGGCGGGAAGAGCTCCTGCGCTTCCGAGGGCGAGATCAGGTCGAGCGGCAATCCGAAGGTCTTCGCCCAGCCGGCCTGTCGCGAGATCTCCTCCATCCGCTCCGCCGACGACGCGAGCCGAAGCGATCCCACCTCACGCCAGCCGGTCTCGAGCCCGACCTCTTCCCCGATCGCGCGATAGAGGTCGACGCTCGCCATCATCATCTTCGTCAGCGAGAGGGAGCCGCGCAGCTGGCCGACGAGCCCTGCCGAGTGAAACGTCGAGCCCGACGTCAGATCGGCGCGCTCGACGAGGACCACGTCGTCCCAGCCGAGCCGCGCGAGCCAGTACAGGATCGAGCAGCCGCCGACGCCGCCGCCGATCACCACCGCTCTCGCCCGGGCTCCTCATCGTACGGAGAACCTAACCGGCTCCCGCGAACCGTTCGGCGATGCCGGGCGTAAGGTCTCCTAAACCAACCGAGGAGAGGGGGATGCCGTGACCCGCTCACGCGCCGCATTGCTGATGCTGTTCGTCCTGCTTGGTCTGGCGGTCGCCGGCTGCGGCGGGGGCGACGACGAGGGGAGCGCGACAACAGCGGCGACCGAGACGACGAGCGAGTCGAGTGGCTCCGGCGGCGGCACGACGCTGAACGGGAGCGTCGGTCCCGGCTTCGACATCAGCCTCGACGGCACGGACGGCCTAACCGCCGGGAGCTACACGCTCGTCGTGAACGACCAGTCTTCCGCCCACAACTTCCACCTCACCGGCCCGGTGGCGTCGACGTGTCGACCAGCGTGGAGGAGACGGGCGAGAAGAGCTTCGACATCGAGCTGCAGGCCGGCGAATACAAGTTCGTCTGCGACCCGCACGCCAGTCAGATGAACGGGAGCTTCACCGTCGGCTAAAGCCGTATCCGCGCGTTGCCGATCATCGTTCATGTGGCAATGAACACGACGCTCAAGATCGTGGCGGCGGTCTCCGTGCTCGCGCACGCGGCCGCCGCTGCGGCACTGCTCTTCCCGCAGCGCCAGACCTCGTAGCCGAGACGGCTAGCCCAGGGCCCGTCGGAACGCGCGCTCCGAAGCAGTTCGCGCGAGCCGGTCGAAGTGCTCGTCGGCGTAGCCGCGGTAGTCGAAGTCGAGGTCCGAAAGTGCCTGCTGGACGACGCCCCACATCGCTTCGCGGAAGTCGGACATGTAACGCATCAGCGCCAACGCCCGCTCGTGCTCCGGACGCACGTCACCGAAGTAGGCACCCAACAGCGCGACGGTCTCGTCCTTCGACAGGGCGTTGTTGACGGCGAAGTTCGCCAGGTCGAAGAAGACGTCGCCCATACCCGCGTACTCCCAGTCCACGATCCGGATCCGCGTGCCGTCGTCGATGAAGTTGGCGGTGAGCAGGTCGTTGTGACATGGGCGCTCGGCAGCGGGACCGCGGGCGCGCTCGACACGAGCGGCCGTCGCGAGCGCGCAGGTCGTACCCGACGGGACCGTCACGCCGTGCGTCGCTGCCGTGGCGGCGTAGGCCTCGACGACGCGGAACGGGTCGAACCGCGCCGGGATCGGCGGCCCGTTGTGGACCGCACGAAGCGACTTTGCGATCCGGCGGAGCGCCTCCGGCTCGCGAAGCGCGTCTGATCCCACGACCTTTCCGCCGACGAACCGGGTGACGAGATACCCCTCCGGCTCGATGAACGCGACCACGTCAGGCCCCACGCCAACGGCGGCCGCAGCGAGCGATGCCTCGTATTCGACGCGGCGGTCGATGCCGAGGAGCTCCGTGTCCTTGCCGCCGACACGAAGCACGTAGGCGCCGTCGTCGAAGGTGACCTTGAAGTTCCGATTGGTGATCCCGCCGCCGAGGACTTCAACATGCGGGCGGGCACCTGGCCAGATCCTCTCCATGATCTCCTCGACCCGCATGGTCGGGCGATGGTAGTGGCCCGGCGCCATCAGCCCGTTCGTTCGGGACCAGCATTGACCCGTCTGGGCTAAAGGAGCCGGATGAGTGCTGCGGTGCCTGCCGCGACGGCCATCACCACGATCAGCGGCGCACGGAGCCGGATAGCGACCGCCCCGGCTGCGACCCCGGCGAGCCGCTCGTCGAAGACGAGCTCGCCGTCTCCCCCGACCGTCTGTGTGACGACGAGCGCCGCCAGCATCGCCGGCGCGAGCACCTCCACGAGGGAGAGCGCGCGAGGCGGCAACTCTCGCCCGCCGAGCAGAACCGGGCCCGACGCCTTGAACAGGATCGTCACCACGCCGACGACCGCGATCACGAGCCAGGTCACCGGCGAAGACCGATCAGGCAGGCGAGACTCGCAGCGACGATCGGCACACCGGGAGGCGCGAACGGCAGGAGCACGAACGTGATCGTGCCGGCAACGAGAGCCGTGGCGAGGGCACGGCGGCTGCGCAGGTACGGCGCCAGGAGGGCGAGGAAGAGCGCTGCGAACGCAGCGTCGAGCCCGATCGCCTCCGGGTCGAGCAGGTCACCGATGACGGTTCCGAGCGCGGTGCCGCCGACCCAGAGGCCGTAGAGGAGGATCCCGACGCCGACGAGGATTCCGTGGTCGAAGCGCCCGCTGCGCCCGGAGAGGGCCCACGACTCGTCGACGATCAGCTGCGCCTCCAGAAACCGGCGCTTGCGCGAGCCGGGGAAGATCGAGGCGACGGCGAGGCTCAACGGCACGTAGCGGGCGTTGAGGAGGACCGCGGCGACGATCGCGGCGGCCGCACCGCCTCCGTCCTGGAGGATCGAGGCGGCTGCGAACTGAGCCGAACCGGCGAACGTCGTCGCCGACATGACCACCGCGCCGAGACGGCCGATACCCGCGTCGACAGCGAGAAGCCCGAACGACGCGCCGAACAGAAGTGGCGCAATTGCGAGCGGCAGGCCTGCGCGGACGCCGTCGCGGCGGCGGGCGGTCTCCATCGTCCTGACGCTACAGAGAGAGGGAGGGGCAGTCGCGCGGCTGCCCCTCCCTAGTCGTGTGCCTCAGTCGAGCCGCGTGATCCGGTTCAGCGGCGGCGGGGCGAGAGGTGAGTGCGCCCCCAGATAGCGCCCGAAGGCGTCGACGTCCACGTCGCCGCCGAGCGGTGCGGTGCAGGACCTGAAGACCGTGAATCCGTCTCCCCCGTCCGCGATGAAGTTGTTCAGCACGACCCGGTAGCCGGCCGCCTTGTCGACGGTGGCGCCGCCGATCTTCAGCGAACCGTCCAGGACGCGCTTCTGCCCGGCCGGGACGACGCGGGTGTAGGAGTACGTCACCTGCGAGACCGCCATCACGCGCTGCTGCCCGGCGGCCGGATTCTCGAACTGCTGCTCGAGGACGTCGTAGAGCTGCTGGCCGGTGCACGTCTTGACGACCAGCGTGTTGCCGAACGGCTGCACGGCGAAGGCCTCGGCGTATGTGACCTCGCCGGGCTGCTCGCCACCGCTGATCTGGTTGAAGAGCAGGCTCGCACGGACGCCACCGACGTTCATGAACGCGGCGACCGCACCACCGAAGTCGCTCGGATGCGCTGCCTCGTACATCGCATCGGCGATCACGTCGCCCATCGGCTGCTCGCCGGCGGCGTTGGTCCCGTTGACCGTGCCGCGCGCCGAGTGGATGTCCGCGGTGATCCGGCCGATGACGCGGTTCCCGATCGGGTCGGAGATCGTCTTGTACCGCGCGAGGATCTCCGTTGCGCCCGCATCCTTCGCGACCGTCTGCGTCACGACGTGGTTTTCGGCGGTCGCGTCGACCATCTTGCCGGCACGCCGGTCGATGGTGACGTCGATCGACGTGATCAGGCGGCCGAACGAGGCCGCGGACGTCACGAGCCGGTTGTTGAACCGGCACACATACGGCTGATGCGTGTGGGCGCTGACGACGAGATCGACGGCCGGATCGAGCCGGTTGACGATGTCGAGCAGGTCGGGACCGGTGAAGTTCTCGCACTTGTTCACGTCCATGAAGCCGCGCGAGAACGGCGCATTCTGGGTTCCGCCCTCGTGGAGGAGCAGCACGATCGTGCTTACCTGGCGCTGCTTCAGCCGCGGCACGAGCGCATTGATCGTGTCGGCCTCGTCGAGGAAGCTGAGTCCCGCGACGCCCGTCGGCGTGACGATCAGCGGCGTGCCCTGGAGGGTCTCGCCGACGAAGGCGATCTTCTCGCCCTCCGACGTGTTGACGATCCGGTAGGCCGGCAGCAGCGGGTTGTCGGTGTCTGTGTCGGTCACGTTCGCCGCGAGGTACTGGAAGACGGAACCAGCGAACGGCGTCCCGTCCTGGCAGCCGTCGACCGGGTGGCAGCCGTCTGGGCGAAGCGGCGTGTACGCGGTGCCGGTATTGGCGCCGCCACCCTCGTGCGTCTGGTTGCCGTACTGCATCCGCAGCAGCTCGCCCTTGCCCTCGTCGAACTCGTGGTTTCCGACACCGATCGTGTCGAGCCCGATGTAGTTCATGACGTCGATCGTGGGCTCGTCGTGCATCAGACCGGACGCGAGCGGGCTCGCGCCGATCAGGTCGCCCGCGCTGACGACGTACGTGTCGACATTCTCTGAGCCGAGTGCCTTCATGTGTGTGGCGAAGTACTCGGCGCCGCCGGAAGGCACGGCGAGCCCGGTGGCCGGATTGACGATCGTGCCCGGTGTTCCGGCCTCGAGATGGCCGTGGAAGTCGTTGAACGCGAGCAGCTTGACGTGCGTCAGCTTCTGCTTCGTCGGCTTCGCCGGCGGGTCGGCGAGCGCCGACGGCGCCGCGACGATCGCCAGTGCGACCGCCGCGAGCGTCACGACTGTCTTCGTTTCATGTGACCGCTGTCTCCTTCTGTGTGACGTCATTGGATTACAAGCTCCGCGAGAGGCTGATCAGCGTTGCCGCCTCGGTCGCAGTCAGTGTCTTTCCGGTCTGAGCCCGCACGAGCAGGACGTACGCCTGCAGGCTCAGCTTCTTGACGATCGAGTTGTTGTGCGCGTCGGCAGCCTCGGCGAGCCGGAGCAGCGCGCAGAGCGCGGTTCCGACCGCCCTGCTGTCGGCGAACCGCTGCGACAGGTTGCAGAGGCTCGTGTACGTGACGACGACCGTGAACGTCACCGAGCCGCTGCCGGTGTTCCCGGCCTGGTCGATCGCGGTCGCGGTGAACGTGTGCGAGCCCAGACCGAACGAGTACGCCGGGCCGCTCACGTTCGCGCACGTCGTCGACGCGATGCCCGACAGGGCGTCGGTCGGCCGTGCACGTGATCGAGACCTGCTCGTCGACCTGGTAGCTCGCCTTGCCGCCGGTGTAGGTCACCGTCGGGTTCGTGAGGTCGATGTCGATGTTCGTGACACCGGCCGAGAGCGAGAGCCGCCCTCGGTCGTCGACCGATCCGCGAGACCGACTGGTCGGCACCCTCGGTGTCGAGCGTCACCGGTGCCGGGCAACCGCCGACGATCGCCGACAGCGGGTCGACGCAGGTGAAGCTGACCGTCACCGCGGTGTTGTTCCACCCGGCGGCGTTCGCGGCCGGCGAGGCGGAGGCCGAGATCGTCGGCGCCGGCATCGTCAGCTGCACGAGCTGCGGATCGTGGTCGGACGCCTGGTCGATGAACTCGGAGTTCACGTGCACGATGTCGTAGCCCGCCGCAGCCGCGCGCGTGGTTCAGCAGGTTGCTGCTGACCATGATGTGGTCGAGCGCCTGGCTGTTGCCGTCGAAGACGTAGCTGTAGCGCTCGCTCGGCGGCAGGGTCTCGATCATCGCGATCAGGCCCGCGTCCTTCAGCTTCTGCACCGGCGGCGAGAACTGGAAGTCGTTCAGGTCGCCGATGACCGCGATGTTCGCGCGTCGGATCAGCCGCGAGGATGTCGCCGACGAACGCCGGCGAGCAGCGTCGCCTGCTGGATCCGCTGCACCTCGGAGCTGAGGACCGGCGGCTGCTGGGGACCGAAGAGCCCCTGGTCGCCGCCCTTCGAGTTGAAGTGGTTCACGATCACGAACAGCTTGTGGCCGTTGTAGGTGAACTCGGCCGCGAGCGGCTTCCGGCTCGCGTTCCACGCCGCGTCCCCCGGCGCGACGCGTCCCGGGCTGGCGGACAGCTCGCGGGCCGTTCGGGCCGGCGACGACCGAGACCGGCGTCGTCGAGTCGCCACCCGGGCGGTCGACGAACGCGAGGCCGCGATCGGTTCGGAAGATGAAGCCGACGCGGATGTTGCCGCCCGGCTCCCCGCCGTCCTGGTGGGCGACCGGGTTGATCTGCCGGTAGCTGTAGGTCGGGCCGCCCGCCGCCTGGATCGCGGCGACGAGACGGTCGAGCGTCACGTTCGCGTCGACGACCGGGCTGCCGGTGCCGCCCGTCGCGCCGTTGTTGTCCTGGATCTCCTCGAGGCCGACGATGTCCGGCGCCGCGAGGTTGTTCACGATCATCCCGGCGAGCGTGTTGTACTTCGCGTCGGGCTCGTTGCCGGCGAGGTTCTCGACGTTGAACGTCGCGATCGAGACCTTGTCGGTGCCGGCGGCGACCGCGCGACTCGCGGACGGAGACGCCGGTCGAGCCGACAACGGGCTGCGCGCGCAGCTGGATCCGGTACTCGCCGAAGGCCCAGTCCATGATCCCGACGTGCGGGCCGGGGAAGGTGCCGCCGACGTTCACGGCCGGCATCGCGGGCGGCCCGGTCTTGAACCACTCGTCGTCGATCACCATCCGCTCCGGGTTCAGGTCGCCCGGGCTGATCACGACGCCGCCGCGCGGCGTCATCGTCGTCGCGTTCGCGCCGTTGTCGCCGACGACGAAGATCTCGCCGAAGTTCGTGAACGTGAAGCTCGTCGCGACGAGGTCGTTCATCTGGACGAGCATCCCCTCGAGGCTCTCGTAGAAGTCGAGGCCGTCCTCGGCCGGGTCGAAGAGCACGCCGGGCGCCTCGACGTTGCCGGTCGCGTCGTCCTCGATCACCGTGTTCGGCGGGATGCGCCCGCCGTCGCCGATCACCGTCGGCGCCGGCAGCGCGTTGCCGCTGCGAGAGAACGGTGACGACCGGGCTCGGTGAGCTCGGTCAGCGTGAGGCTCGTCGCGCTCGCGCGGAACTCGCTCACCCGGCCGAGGACGCTGACCTCGTCGCCGACGCTGACGCCGGCCGTGGCGGCCGACGCCGAAGACCTGGAGCCCTTCCGAGGTGTCCGGATTGGCGTCCGGCGTCGGATCCTGGATGTAGAAGCTGCTGCCGATCTTCCCGATCACGATGCCCGTCGTGGTGACCGTCTCGCCGTTGTGGGGCGAGAGGTGCGCGGCACCCTGGATCTCGCTGATCTCGATCGGCGGCAGCCGGCGGCTCCGCGACGGTGAGCGCGATCGTGGCGCCGGCCATCCGCTCCTGGGCGTCCGTGACCACGGCCGGCAGGCTCTTCGCGCCCGGGGTGGTGGCCGGCGGCGACGGTGGCGCTGTAGGAGAAGACGTTGTTGCCGGCGACCGCGTCGCCGTTCGTGCCGTCGTCGAAGAAGGCCTGGGTGTCCGAGCCGCCGATCTCGCTCAGGTCGCCGATGACGGTGATGTCGGTGCTCGTCGGGTTCGCGCCCGGCGTGACGGTGACGGTGAGGAGCGTGCTCCCGCCGGCGAGAACCGAAGCCGGGTGTGGCCGAGCCGACGGCGGTCGGGTCGGTCGGCGTGGGCGTCCCGCCGCAGACGAATGCGGTCGTCGCGGAGTTGCGAGGAGCAGGCGGCGAGAGCGCGGCGAAGTCGGCCGCGTTGTCGTCGGTCTCCGTGCAGCCGCTGCCGGCCCTGACGGCCGACGAGGTGGCGTTGAGGGTCGGAGCTGCGGCCGTCCCCTCGAAGAAGGTCGCGTTCCCGTAGCCGACGAGGTCGACGATGCGTCCGAGCGTCCGGCCGCGGTGCAGGTGGCGGCGGTGTTGCAGCCGAGCGTGGTCGTGCCGGTGGCCAGCGCGACCTTGCCGGCGCCCGCGGCCATCGCGATCGGTGTCGCGTCGACGATGTCGGTCGCCGGCGGAGCTGCGCCGACCGCGCGCCGAGGACTCGTGGATGAGGAGGTACTTGCCGGGCTGGATCGTGCCGGAGAGCTCGGTGAGCTGTCCGGCGTTGGCGCCGAGCGTTCCCGTGCCGGTGGCGCTCGCGTACTGGACGGACATGCCGTCCAGAACGACGGGTGTCGTGCCGCGGTTGAAGAGCTCGATGAAGTCGTGCGTGAACGATGCGCCGGCGTTGCCGCCGCCGCCGTAGACCTGGCTGATGACGACGCCGTCGCTGGCGGCAAGACCGCTCGTCGACCCGGCCAGCGCCAGCAGCGCCCCGACCACGATGGCCAGGCGCAGACGAAGATGAGACACCCGTTCCCCTCCCCTAGGTTGGTCCTGCTCCTCAGATCAATGACGGCGTACGCGCTCCCCGTTCCGGCCGGGACTCTACTCCGTGGCTCTCGGAACGCCAAGGCCGGATTCGACATCCGCAACCAGTCGCATGCATACTTTGAGATGTCCCGACGACGAAGGAGGTTCGAACTCATGACCGAGCTTGCCCCCTTCGCCCTCTAGAGCTCCGCGGCTCTAAGGCCGTCGGTCGACACCTCCGGCAGCTCCTGAGCCGCGCAGCGCGCGCTGATTCCGCGCGCCTGCCCATACCACTCTCGCTCAAGGAGACTCGCTTGTACGCACTGCAGGACCTCGGCTGGACTGACAGCCACACAACCGATTTCGAACCGCACGCCGTCGAGGGCTACCTCCCGGCGCGCGTCGCCGCGCAGCATCGCGGCGCCTACATCCTCTTCACCGAGCTCGGCGAGCTTCGCGCCGAGGCCGCCGGCCGGCTCGAGCACGAAGCCGACGCTGACGGGATGCCGGCCGTCGGCGACTGGGTCGCGATCGCTGCGCGCCCCGACGAGGGCGCAGCGACGATCCACGCCGTCCTGCCTCGCCGGACGAAGTTCTCGCGCAAGGTCGCGCGGCAACGCCTCCGAGGAGCAGGTGCTCGCCGCGAACGTCGACGCCGTCTTCCTGCTCATGTCGCTGAACGAGGACTTCAACCTGCGCCGCCTCGAGCGCTACATCACGATGGCCTGGGAGAGCGGCGCGCAGCCCGTGATCGTCCTGACGAAGACCGACCTCTGCCCCGACTTCGCGCTGCGCGTGCTCGAGGTCGAGGCGATCGCGTTCGGCGTGCCCGTGCACGCGATCTCGAGCCTGACCGGCGACGGGCTCGAGCTCGTTCGCGCGCACCTCGCTGCCGGGCCGGACGATCGCGCTGCTCGGCTCCTCCGGCGTCGGCAAGTCGACGCTCGTGAACACGCTCGCCGGCGAGGAGCTCCTCGCGACGCAGCCGATCCGCGAGGACGACGGCGAAGGCCGGCACACGACCACGCACCGGCAGCTCGTGCTCCTGCCCGGCGGCGGGCTCGTGCTCGACTCGCCCGGGATGCGCGAGCTCCAGCTCTGGGAGTCGTCGGACGGGCTCTCCGAGACGTTCGGCGACGTCGAGGACCTCGCCGCGCAGTGCCGCTTCTCGGACTGCGCCCACGAGACCGAGCCCGGCTGCGCAGTGCAGGCGGCGCTCGCGACGGGACGCTCGCCGCTCGAGCGCTGGAAGAGCTACAAGAAGCTGCAGCGCGAGCTCGCCCACCTCGAGCGGCGGCTCGACAAGCGCCTCCAGGCCGAGGAGAGGAAGCGCTGGGCCAAGGTCGGCGCGGCAGGGCCGCGCGAACATGCGAGCGAAGGGGCGGCGCTAGGAGCTAGCGACATTCGCCGCCCCGGGCGTCACCGTCGTCGTGAAGCGCCCAGTCGGTCGCGGCGTCGTCCGTGTCGCTGCCGTTCGGGACTCCGCGCGAGCGAGCCCGTGACGCGTGTTCGAGTCGGCCACGTCGGCGGCAGCGCCGTTCCCTCGACGAGCGTGTGCGCGAACGGCGCCGATGAAGGCCCGCTCGATCGCGCCCTCGTAGGAGAGCGCGTCGATCACGCCTTCGTAGCGCGTGTCGTAGAGCGCGACGCCGTCGGGCGAGCCGTTCTGAGCATCGACCGGGACGACCAGGTAGGCGCCGGCGGCGAGCGTGCCGCTCAGCGGCCTGCGCAGGTACTCGCTCCCGTCCGCGCCGTCGACGAAGACGAGCGCGAGCCCCTCGAGGTCGGCCGGGCCGAGCCCGGCGTTGTACAGCTCGACGAAGCCGCCGGCATCGGCGCCGACCTGGTCGTAGTCGATCTCGTTCAGGACGAGGACCGGCAGCGCCTCCGAAGGCGGCGCGTACTGGCACCAGGACCTGACGACGCCGCTCGAGTCGGTCCAGACGACGATCGTCCCGGGCAGCCCGGAAGCGGTCGTGCAGGGACGACCCGGCGTTGCCCGGCTGGCGCTGGGCGCCCGCAGCACCGGCCGCGAGCGCGAGGAATGCGACGGCGATCGCGACGATGCGGCGCGAGCCGCCGCGGAAGTGCTGCCTTCATCGATCCTCCTCGTGAGCTTGGAGGAGTCGTGGTACCTGCCGCCCGCGCGCGGCGCCTAGTGTCCGAAACGGCCCGAACCGGCCCGAAAGGACGGTTCTGCGCGTCAATTGGCACGCAATCGACACACTCCCGTGATCGAAATCCGCTTCCAGTTCCCCGATCCACGACGCCGCCTCGCCGCCGTCCGCCTCGCGCACGAGCTCCGCGACCGGCTGCCGCACGAGCTCACGCGGCGCGGCACAGTCCTGGGAGCTGACCGCGCCGGCGCCCGACGTCGCCCGCTTCGAGTACCAGTTCGAGCTGATCGACGGCGCGGCCGCAGCGAGTGGGTGGTCGACCCCGACAACCCGAAGACGGCGAGCGGGCCGTGGGGCGACAAGTCGGTGTGGGAGGAGCCCGGCTACGAGCCGCCGGCCTGGCTCGACGCCGAGCCGCTCGGCAAGGCCGAGACCGTGACGATCCCGAGCCGCATCCTGAAGGCCGAGCTGCCCGCCCTCGTCTGGGCGCATCCCGACGCGACCGAGAGCAGCCCGATGCTCGTCGCGCACGACGGGCCGGAGTACGCCGAGCACTCCTCGCTCCTGACGCTGCTCGGCGGGCTGCCGCCGCTCCGCGCGACGCTGATCGGCCCGGTCGACCGCAACGAGATCGTACTCGGCGTGCGCCCGCTACGCCCGCGCGCTCGCCGACGAGATCCTGCCCGCGCTCCCCTCGGCGCCCGTTCGCATCGGCCTCGGCGCGAGCCTCGGCGCGCTCGCGCTCTTCCATGCGCACCGCCGCTATCCGGACACCTTCGACGCGCTCTTTCTCCAGTCGGGCAGCTTCTTCCGCCGCGCCGAGTCGTACGAGCGCAACTTCCCGCGCTACGAGCGGATCGCGCGCTTCGTCGGCGGCATCCATCGCAACCGGCCCGAGCGCGCGATCCCGGTCGTGCTCGGCTGCGGCACGGTCGAGGAGAACCTCCCGGCGAACCGGGCGCTCGAGGAGTCGCTCGCCACGCACGGCTACGACGTCCGCTTGCACGAGTTCCGCGACGGGCACAACTGGGTCGCGTGGCGCGACTCCTTCCAGCCCCACCTGCAGCAGCTGCTTGAGAGAGTGACCTGACATGAACGGACGCCACCACTCACTCTGGTCGCCGGCGATCGGCGCCGAGGCCAGCGTCCTCGCCTACGGCCACTGGGGCCGGCCGCTGCTCGCCTTCCCGTCGCAGCAGGGCCCGGCGTGGCAGTACGAGGAGAACGGGATGATCGACGCGATCGGCGACCTGATCGAGGGCGGGCGCGTGAAGGTCTACGCCGTCGACAGCTACGACTCGGGCAGCTGGTACCGCGAAGGGCTCTCGCTGGAGGAGCGCGCGCAGCAGCACGGCCGCTACGAGGACTGGATCGTGAACCAGGTCGTGCCGTTCATCCGCGCCGACTCGGGCGACGACGTCGAGATCGCCGTCACCGGCGTCAGCTTCGGCGCCTACCACGCCGCCAACTTCGCGCTCCGGCACGCCGATCTCTTCCCGCTCGCGATCTGCCACAGCGGCGTCTACGACGTCTCCGTCGTCGCCGGCGGCGAACGCGGCGACGCCGTCTACTTCAACAACCCCGCCGACTACGTCTCGCACCTCGGCGGCGACCACCTCGACTGGCTGCGCGGCCAGGTCAACCTGCTGCTGATCTGCGGGCAGGGCCCCTGGGAGGACTCGACGGGCGCGCTCGAGAGCACGAGGCGCTTCGCCGCACAGCTCGGCGAGAAGGGCATCCGGCACGAGCTCGACGTCTGGGGACACGACGTCCCGCACGACTGGCCCGCGTGGCGCGCTCAGATCGCGCATCATCTCCCCCGCTTCGTATGAGTGAGCGCACCCGCACCTGATCGGACTCCTGCTCGGCACCGAGGAGGACTGGCCCCGCGCCTTCGAGCACCTCCTCTCGCGCGTCGGGCCGATCGAGCACGACGGCGACGACGCACGAGCTCACGTGCGAGCGGATCACGAACGAGCCGTTCGACCTCCGCTACAGCCCGCGCTACTCGCTCGTGATCGACCGGCTCGGCTGGTGGTACACGGTGCCGCGCGAGTGGCTGAAGAAGGTCTCGCTGATGGACGACGTCTACCTGCTCAACAACCCGTTCACGTTCCAGGCGATGGAGAAGCACTCCGCCTACTGCGCGATGATGCGGCTCGGGCTGAAGGTGCCGGAGACGTGGCTGATCCCGCACAAGAGCCCGCCGGCGAACGAGCGCTTCCAGCCCACCGCCGAGCGCTACAACCTCCCGTTCGACCTGGAGGAGATCGCGGCGAAGATCGGCTACCCGCTCTACATGAAGCCGTTCGACGGCGGCCAGTGGGTCGGCGTGACGCGCATCCGCGACGCGACCGAGCTGCAGGCCGTCTACGACACCTCGGGCGAGCGGCTGATGCACCTGCAGGCCTCGGTCGAGGACTTCGACGTCTTCGCGCGCAGCCTCTCGATCGGCGCCGAGACGATGGTCATGAACTTCGAGCCGGACCGGCCGATGCACGACCGCTACCAGGTCGACCACGACTTCCTCTCGCCCGAGACCGGCGACGAGGTCGTGACGATCAGCCGGCTCGTCAACGCCTTCTTCCGCTGGGAGTTCAACTCCTGCGAGACGATCGTCAAGGACGGCGTCGCGTCGCCGATCGACTACGCGAACGCGTCTCCGGACGTCGCGCTGACGAGCCTGCACTACTACTTCCCGTGGGCGATCCGCGCGCTCGTCCGCTGGTCGGCGTTCTGCTCCGCGACCGGGCGGCAGATGCGGATCAACCAGACGACGCGCGACTACTTCGAGATCGGCGACCGCGAGGACCTCTCGTACGAGGAGAAGCTCGCCGAGTACCGGAAGCTCGCCGACGCCTACTTCCAGATCGACGAGTACGACGAGTTCTGCGCGAAGAAGCTGCCGCATCTCGACGAGGCGCTGGTCGAGTGGGTCGAGGGGCCGGACTTCGACCGCGTGCTCGTCGACACGGTCCAGTCCACCTTCCCGGAGCACGAGCACGAGCACTTCGTCGCCCACTACCGCGGCCTGCTCGCGGCGTGGGCACGCGACCAGCGCGGGTGAGCGGCTGCTCAGGCCTCGAGCGCCTGCCGCGCGGCCACGTCGAACGGCGTGAGCTCGAACGGGAGCAGCTGCCGCAGGCGCTCCTCGCGCGCGATCGTCGGATTGCGCAGTCCCTCGACGAGAGGGCGAGCGACCGACGCGTTGACCGGCGTGACCAGCTCGAGCCACAGCGCCGAGAGCGCAGGTGTGAGCACCGGCACCTCGATGATGCGCGGGCGCCTGCCGAGCAAGCGCGGCGATCCGCTCGATCATCTGCCTGTAGGTCATCACCTCCGGCCCGCCGGCGTCGAACGCCTCGCCGATCGCCGCCTCGTTCCCGGCCACCCCGGCGAGATAGCGCGCGACGTCGTCGAGCGCGATCGGCTGCGTCGGCGTGCTCACCCAGCTCGGCGTGATCATCACCGGCAGCCGCTTGACGAGGCCGAGGATCGTCTCGAACGCAGCGCTGCCCTTCCCGACCACCATCGCCGCGCGAAGCGTCGTCACCGGCACGCCGTCCGAGGCGAGGTGCTCGCCGGTCTCGCGACGGCTGCGCAGGTGCGCGGACGCATCGGGGTCGTCGCCGCCCAGGCCGCCGAGGTAGACGATCTGCCTCACACCCGCATCGTCTCGCCGCACGCGAGACGTTTCGCGCCGCCTCCCGGTCCTGCCGCTCGAAGTCGCGCGCGCCGAGCGAGTGGACGAGGTAGTAGGCGACATCCGCTCCCTCGAGTGCAGCCGCGACGCCGTCGCCGGAGGCGACATCGGCCTCGACCCACGCGATTCCCTCCTCGGCCTCATGCGGCGCCGCGAGAGGCCGCGACCACCTCGTGCTCGCCGGCCAGCAGCGGCAGGAGCGCCTGGCCGATGACGCCCGTGGCGCCGAAGACCGTCGCCCTCATGCCGCGCGCCCCCGCACGAGGAGCTCGAAGTAGCGGCGGCTCACGGCGGCGTGGAACGGGCTCTGGCCCTTCGCGTAGAGCGCGCCTGTCCACCACGGCGCGCCGACCCGTCGCGGCGAGCCGCGGCAGATACTCCTCGACGGTGACGCTGAGCTCGAACTCGCCGTCGACGGCCCGCTGGGCGAGCGTGACCGAGCCGCCCGGCCGCAGGGCGAGCAGCCCGCCCTCGATCGGGTACCGGCACGAGACCGATGTCGCCGTCGACGGCAATCGCCGGCGGCCCGAACGTGAGCAGATTGGCGCCGCCGAGCAGCCGCAGGCGGCCGCCGTCGGCGCTCCAGGTCGCCCGGACGACGCCGCGCGTGAAGCCGGCGACGGCCTGCCAGTACGTGACGCCGAGCCAGCGGGCGCCGGAGTCGGACGCCTCGACCGCCGGCTCGGCCACGAGCACCCGCTGCCTGGACTCGAAGCCACCCGATTCGAGCAGGCGCTCGCTCGTCTCCCAGTCTCTGAGCGGATGTTTGCTCATCTCTGGACAAAGGGTAGACAAAGACTGAAGCGACCGAGGGAGAAGGCGGCATGACGACGATCGAGGGGGATGTGCGCGCCGCGTTCGCGGGCGCGACGGCGGCGGCCGTGTGGGCGGCCGCCGAGCCCGCACTCCGGCGCGTCTTCGGCACGCCGTACACCGACGTCCGCCTGATCGGCGCGCCGCTCTCGCGGCGGCACTGGCGCCTCGCCGGGACGACCATTCACCTGCTGAACGGCGCCGCCGCGGGCGTCGCCTTCCGACGGCTCGGGCTCCGCGGCTGGAAAGCCGGCGTCGCTGCGGCGCAGATCGAGAGCGCTGTGCTCTGGCCCGGGATGGCCGTCGTCGACCGCTATCACCCCGACCGTCGCAGCGGCGCGTGGCCGCCGCTGCTCCGCAACCCGCGCGTGTTCGGGCAGGAGGTCGCAGCGCACGCGATCTTCGGCGCCGTCCTCGGCGCACTCGTTCGCGCCTAGACCGGAACGGGCTGCTTCGCGCGCAGCGGCAGGCGCAGCACGAACGTCGCCCCCTCACCGGCCTGCGAGCGCACTTCGATCGAGCCGCCGTGCGCCTCGGCGATCTGCCGGACGATGGCGAGACCCAGCCCGCTGCCGCCGTCCGGGCGCGTCCGCGCCTCGTCCGCACGCCAGAAGCGGTCGAAGATCGACTCCAGATGCTCCGGTGCGATCCCCGGCCCCTCGTCGCTGACCGCGAGCCACGCCCAGCCGTCCTCCTCGCCGTGGTCGAGCCTGACGCTCGACCCGGGCGGTGCGACCCGGACTGCATTGTCGAGCAGGTTGACGACGGCACGCTTCAGCACGTCGCGGTCGCCGGAAACGACCCAGCCGGGACCGTCCGCGGCCTCGAGCGCGACGTTGCGCGCCGCCGCAGCGGCCGCGAACTCGTCCCGCGCGTCGGCGACGATCTGCTCGAGCGGCACGGGCTCGTTCCCGGCGGCCGGCGCATCGAGGCGCGCCAGCGCGAGCAGGTCGTCGGTGAGGCGCGCCATCCGGTCGATCGCGCGCTCGATCACCGCCGCCGCCCTGGCGCGGCTCTCGTCCGTCCCCTCCTTGTCCGTCAGCGCCAGCTCGAGGTTCGTCTTGATGATCGCGAGCGGCGTCCGCAGCTCGTGCGACGCGTCGGCAACGAAGCGGCGCTGCGACGCGAAGGCGACGTCCAGTCGCGCGAGCATCGAGTCGAACGTGTCCGCGAGCCGCTTCAGCTCGTCGTCCGGCCCGTCGAGCTCGATCCGGCGCGACAGCTCCGCCGCCTGGATCTCGCGCGCGACCTGCGTGATGTGCGCGATCGGCGCCAGCACTCTCCCGGCGATCACCCAGCCGACCGCGAGGCTCGCGACGAAGAGCGCGGCGAGCGCGCCGAGCGAGAAGTTGCGCAGGTTGCGAAGCGTGCGCTGGTTCACCTGCCGCTCGAAGGCCTGCGCGTCGACGAAGGTCCGCTCCTCGGTCTGGCTGCCGTCGTTGATCGGCACGGTCGCGCGAATCGCCCCGCCCTGGGACAGCGGCTGGTCGCGCAGGCTGAGCGAGAGGCCGATGTAGAGGCCGGCGACGAGGAGCGCCGCGACGACGAAGAGAACGCCGGAGTAGAGGAGCGTCAGGCGGAACCTGATCGAGCGCGGAACGCGGCTCACGTGTCGTCCCGCAGCCGGTAGCCGACGCCGGGGACGGTCTCGATCGGGTTGCCGTCGAGCTTGCGCCGCAACGTCATCACGGTCACGCGCACCGTCCTCGTCAGCGGGTTCGCGTTCTCGTCCCAGACATGCGTCAGCAGCTCGAACTCGGAGAGCGCCTCGCCCGGCCTCGACATCAGGTAGCGGAGGAGCGCGAACTCCTTCGGCGTCAGCGCGAGCGGGTTGCCGTTCTGGGTCGCCTCGTGCCGTGCCGCGTCGAGCTCGAGCGAGCCGACGCGCAGCGGCGCTCTGCCGCCGTCCCCGTTCCGGCGCAGGAGCGCACGGGCGCGCGCCGCGAGCTCGCCGAGCTCGAACGGCTTCACGAGGTAGTCGTCCGCGCCGTCGTCGAGGCCCGCGATCCGGTCGTCGACGCCGCCGCGCGCGGTCAGCATCAGGATCCGAGGCTGCGGCGCGCCGTCGGCACGCACCTCCGCCCTGAGCGTGCGGCAGACCTCGCGTCCGCCCGTCCCGGGCAGGCTGAGGTCGAGGCAGATCAGGTCGTAGGGGTAGACACGCGCCTTGACGAGGGCCTCGTCGCCCGCGTGGGCCAGATCGACCGCGTACCCCTCGCGGCGCAGGCCCGTCGCGATCGCCTCGGCCAGGTCTTGCTCGTCCTCGACGACAAGCACACGCATCGTCGAACCATGGTACTCCCCCTCATCCGGCCCTTTATCCCGGCTTTACCGCCGGATTGCTTGACTTGCCGAAAACCGCGAGCAAGGAGCGTTCCGTGAGCGAGACGATGACCGTTGAGGAGCAACGGGAGCTCCTCGAACAGGCCCTCTTCGAGATCAAGCGGGTGATCGCCGGGCAGGACGCGATGCTCGAGCGCGTGCTCGTCTGCCTGCTGGCCGGTGGCCACCTCCTGATCGAAGGCGTGCCGGGCCTGGCGAAGACGCTGACGATCAAGACGACCGCCCAGGTGCTCGGCGGCAGCTTCCAGCGTGTCCAGTTCACGCCGGACCTCGTCCCGTCCGACCTCGTCGGCACCCGTGTCTACCGGCCCGACTCCGGCTCGTTCGACACCGAGCTCGGACCCGTCTTCTGCAACTTCCTGCTCGCCGACGAGATCAACCGCGCGCCGGCGAAGGTGCAGTCCGCGCTGCTCGAGGTGATGCAGGAGCACCAGGTCACGATCGGCCACGAAACGCACCTCGTACCCGAGCCGTTCCTCGTGATGGCGACGCAGAACCCGATCGAGTCCGAGGGCACGTACCCGCTGCCGGAGGCCCAGGTCGACCGCTTCATGCTCAAGATCCTGGTGGGCTACCCCGAGCACGACGAGGAGCTGACCGTCGTGCAGCGATCGCTCACCGCCCCGCCCGAGCTGCGCCGCGTGCTCGAGCTCGAGCGGCTGCGCGACCTGCAGAGCCAAGCCGCCGGCGTCTACGTCGATCCGGGCATCGTCAGCTACACGGTGCAGCTCGCGACCGCGACGCGCGAGCCGGGCAAGTACGGGCTCGACGAGATGGCGCCGTACATCTCCTACGGCGCGAGCCCGCGCGGGCCGATCAGCCTCGTCCAGTCGGCCCGTGCGCTCGCATTCATCCGCGGCCGCGACTACGTCGTCGTCCAGGACGTCGAGTCGCTCGCGAAGGACGCGCTCCGCCACCGGCTCGTGCTCAGCTACCAGGCCCTCGCCGAGCAGGTGGACGCCGACAAGATCCTCGACGCGGTGATCGAGAAGGTGATCGCGCCGGAGCTCGACCTGAGCAAGCGGGTGACCGCGGCTTGACGATCGCTCCCGAGACGACCGAGTTCGCCCGCAGGCCGGACCGGCCCGGGCCGGGCGCGCTGCCCGAGACGCTGCTGCGCGCGCTCGACCTGACGATCGGGAGGCGAATCGAAGGGATGCTCGCCGGCGACCACCGCTCGTCGGTGCTCGGCGCGGGCAGCGAGCTCGCGCAGGTGCGGCCGTACATCCCCGGCGACGACGTGCGCCGGATCGAATGGAACGTGACCGCGCGGACCGGTGAGACGCACGTTCGCATCGACCTCGCGGAACGCGTGCTCGTGACGTGGCTCGCACTCGACGTCTCCGCCTCGATGTCGTTCGGGACGGCCGAGCGAAGGAAGGCCGACGTTGCGGAGGGCGTCGCGCTCGCGCTCGGCCATCTCGCGAGCCGTCGGGGCAACCGGCTCGGGCTCGTCGGGTTCGGCGACGAACAGTCACAGGTCATCCCACCACGGGCCGGCCGGGCCGGGATGCTGGGCCTCCTGCTCTCGCTGCGGCGCGAGCCCGTGCTCGAGGGAGGCGGCGCGACCTCGCTCGGAGCCGCGCTCGGGCTCGTCTCCCGGATGGCGAGGCAGCGCTCGCTCGTCGCCATCGTCTCGGACTTTCGCGGCCCGCGCGACTGGCGCCTGCCGCTGCTCCAGCTCGCAGGCGGGCATGACGTCCTCGCCGTCGAGATCCGCGACCCGCGCGAGGAGACGCTGCCGAACGTGGGCGAGCTCCGCCTCGTCGATCCCGAGACCGGTCGGCAGCTCCGCGTCGACACTGCGAGCGCGAAGCTGCGCGAGCGCTTCAAGGCCGCCGCCGCCGCCGAGCGCGCCGAGGTCGCACGCGAGCTCCAGTCACTCGGCGTCGGCCACGTCGTGCTCTCGACCGAGGGCGACTGGCTCCGGCCGTTCGCACTCCACCTGCGGCAGCGCGGAGGCCGCAGGTGAGCTTCCAGTGGCCGCTGATGCTGCTGGCACTCGTCCTCGTCCCGCTCGCCGTCGGCGGCTATCTGCTGCTCGAGCGAAGACGGCAGCGCAAGGCAGCGGCCTTCGCGAACCCGGCTCTCGTCCCGAATCTCGTCGGTCACAACCCCGGCCGGCTGCGTCACGTGGCGCCTGCACTGGCGCTGCTCGCGCTGGCGGCGCTCGCGACCGGTCTCGCCCGCCCGCACGCGAAGGTCTCGGTGGAACGCGAGGAAGCGACCGTGGTGCTGGCGATCGACACCTCCCGCTCGATGGTCGCGACCGACGTCCCGCCGAGCCGCCTCGCGGTCGCGCAGCGCACGACGCGCCGCTTCCTCGACAGCCTGCCGAAGGGGTACCGCGTCGGCATGGTCTCGTTCGCGCAGGCCGCCTCGACGGTGCTGCCGGCGACGTCGAACCGGGATGCCGCGAAGCGCGCGCTCGCCGCCCTGCGCACCGGTGACGGCACGGCGCTCGGCGAGGGCATCGCCCGCGCGGTCCAGGTCGCGCAACGCGTCCGGGTGGACGGAACCCGCCGGCCGCCCGCCTCGATCCTCGTGCTCTCGGACGGCGCCCAGACGCAGGGCGTGCTCGAGCCGCTGCAGGCAGCGCAGCGAGCGAAGCGGCTCAAGATCCCGGTCTACACGGTCGCCTTCGGCACCGCGCAGGGCGTCGTCGAGGTGGTCGACGACAACGGCTTCACCCAGCGCGTGACCGTGCCGCCCGACCCGCCCACGCTGCGCCAGATCTCGCAGGCGACCGGCGGACGCTTCTACGCGGCTCCCGACGGCGCGCGGCTGAACGCCGTCTACGAGGAGCTCGGGTCGCGCCTCGGTCACGAAACGAAGGACCGCGAGATCACCGCGGCGTTCGCCGCGACCGGCGCCTTCCTGCTGCTCGCCGCAGGCGCCGTCTCGGCCTTCTTCTTCGGGCGGCTGCCGTGAAGCGTCTGCTGCTCGTCCTGCTCCTCGCCGCCGCCGCCTCGGGCGTGGCCTCGCCGGGCGCCGAAGCCGGACGGGAGTGCGACGGGCTGCTCGTCTGCATCCCAGTCGCCGGCCCCTGGGTGGCGGTGAACGGCGGTGCGACGCCGACCTACTACCAGCTCTCGTGCCCCGGCCGCGGCCAGGTGATCGGAGGCGTCGACGCCGACCGCGCCGGCCCGCTCGAGATCACGTTCCTCGGCAATCTCGGCGGCCCGATCAGCCCCGGCGTCACGACCCAGCGAGCCGCGGTCTTCGTCGCGCGAACGACGCGCGCGCTCTCGGGCTTCAGACCCTTGCTCGGCTGCATACCGGCGGGCGGCGGTGGCGGCCGCGGGCAGACGTCGTACGAGCCGAAGCGGAAGTTGACCGCGGCGGCGCCGCCGGTCGTCGACGCGACGATTCTCCGGGTCAAGAACGTGCGGCTGAAGGACCAGCAGACCGAGCGGCTCTCGCACTCCTGCCTCCAGGGCGAGCGGCTGCTCGCGTTCTCGACGGCCGTTGCCTTGCGCACGCGGCAGCCGCCGTCGCTCGCCGCGCTCGGCTCCGTCCGCGCGACTCCACACCGCGCCGGACGGGGTGTCGTCGTCGACGTCCGCTCCAGGATCACGCGGCCGGTGGGCACCCGGATCGAGGTTCAGATCCACGCGATCTGCGTGCGGGGGCCAAGTTGAGGCGATCTCGTTGAGCTTCGCGTCGCCGCTGCTGCTGCTCGGACTGCTGCTGCTGCCGCTGATCGTCCTCGGCTACCGGTATCTGCAGCGCAGGCCGAACCGCTACGCCGTGCGCTACACGAACCTCGACGTGCTCGCGACGGTCGTCGACAGCACCCGCTCCTGGCGCCGCCACGCCGGGCTCGCACTCTTCCTGCTCGCGCTCGCTGCGCTCCTCGTCGGCTTCGCCCGTCCGAGCGTGAACCGCCTCGCCGACCGCGAGGAAGCGACGATCGTGCTCGTGATCGACGTCTCCGGCTCGATGCAGGCGAAGGACGTCAAGCCGACGCGCCTCGCGGCCGCGCAGAATGTCGTGCGCGACTTCATGAAGGGGCTGCCCGAGCGGTTCCAGGTCGGGGTCGTCTCGTTCTCGGAGACTGCTGAGGTCGCCGCACCGGCGACCTCGGACCGGCAGCTGGCGATCGACGCGATCGACTACCTCTACCCGCAGCGCGGGACGGCGATCGGAGACGGGCTCGCGCGAGGAGTCGAGGTCGCCCGGGCCGCAGAGGCGGGCCGCGGCGGGGTGGAACGTCCTGCCGCGATCCTGCTTCTCTCGGACGGCTCGCAGACCGAAGGGGTGCTCCTCCCGCAAGAGGGAGCCGCGCGGGCGAAGTCCTTCAAGATCCCCGTCTACACGATCGCTCTCGGCACGCCTGAAGGTGTCGTCGAGTTCAGCCGCTTCGGCGGCACGAGGATCATTCCCGTGCCGCCCGACAAGCCGACGCTGCGACAGATCGCTGCGACGACGGGCGGCCGCTTCTACGAGGCCGAGAGCGTGGGCGACCTGCGTGACGCGTACGACAAGATGGGGTCACTCGTGAGCCAGGTGAAGCGCAAGCAGGAGGTCACGTTCGTGTTTCTCGCCGGCGGACTCGTCCTCCTGCTCGCCGCGGCCGGGATCGCGGTCGTGACGTTCCCGAGGCTGCCGTGAGGTATTTGCTCGCCGTGTTCGCGGCGGCAGCGCTCGCCGGCTGCAGCGGGGACGACAAGGGAGCCGCGCCGGCATCGACGGCTGCGCAGACGGTCACCGTCACCGAGCCCACCTCGACCGAGACGACCGCCGCGCCGGCACCGGATCGCGCCGGCTCGCTCGCCGATGCCGTCGCGCGCGTCCTCCCGTCGGTCGTCAACGTGCGCACCCAGACGTTCGGAGGCGGGCGGGGCGAGGGCTCGGGGATCGTGCTCGACCGGAGCGGGATCATCCTCACGAACAACCACGTCGTCGAGGGCACGACACGCGTCACCGTCGTGTTCAACGACGACGTGCACAAGCGGCCGATGGCCGGGACGGTGATCGGAACCGCGCCGGAGAAGGACCTCGCCGTCATCCGCGTCCGGGCGACCGACCTCGTTCCGCTCCCGCTCGCCCGCTCCTCGTCGCTCCGGCTCGGCGATGCGGTCTTCGCCGTCGGCTTTCCCCTCGGTCTCGGAGCGACGGTGACCTCGGGGATCATCTCCGGGCTCCATCGCACGATCGACGGGGAGAACGGGAAGCTGACCGGCCTGCTCCAGACCGACGCGGCGATCAATCCCGGCAACTCCGGCGGCCCGCTCGTCGACCGTTCCGGCCGGCTGCTCGGAGTCAACACCGCAGGCATCCGGCTCGCCGAAGCCGAGAACGTGAGCTTCGCGATCGCGATCGACGAGGCGCTGCCCGTGATCGCGAAGATCCGCAAGGCACCGCCCGACTCGGACGTCTGGCTCGGGATCGCGTATTCCTCGGTCGATTCGGAGTCCGCCGCCGTGCAGCTCGGCCTCGACGGGAGCGTGCGCGGCGCCGCTGTCACGGTCGTCTATCCCGGCGGCCCCGCAGAGAAGGCGGATCTGGCGGTCGGCGACGTCGTCATCGCCGCCGACGACCGTCCGGTCGACTCGGCCGCCGACCTGAGCGCGGTGATCGCCAGCCGCGACCCGGGAGACGAGCTCGACCTGGAGGTGCTCGACACAGCTGGGCCCAGGCTCGTCACCGTCGCGGTCGCCAAGAGAGCGCCCGGCGCGCTACCGTAAGGGCGTGAGCCCGCAGCGTCCCTCGGGTCGACGCTTCGCAGCCTTCCTGGCCGGCCTCGCGGTGGCCGCGAGCGCCTTCGGGGCGCTCGTGCTCCCCCGACTCGCCGACGGCGAGGTGCCTGCCTCGCTGAAACCTCCGGCGACGACGCCCACGACGGTGCAGCAGAAGCTCCACGACGGCCGCTGCCCCCACCGCGGCCTGCACTACCCCGGCACCTAGCTCTAGCTCGTCAGGCGTTTCCTCAGGTTGTCCGGCACCGGGACGCTCTCGCCGCGCTCGTAGTCGTACGAGACGAGGACGCTCTTCGCCTCGGCCACGACGCGGCCGCCGGCCGCGATCACGTGCTCGAGGTCGAAGCTCTTGGTCCCGATCCGGGAACACCGAGTCCGCACCTCGACCTCCTCGCCCATGCGGAGCTCCGAGCGGAAGTCGATCTCCACGCGGGCGAGAATGAACGCGTTCAGACCGCCGAGCACGCCGATCCGGGACTCCTCGAGGTACGTCGAGAAGACCGCGTTGTTGACGTGCCCCATGGCGTCGCAGTCGCGGAAGCGCACGCGGTCGCGGTGGACGTGAGGGAAAGAGGCCACGCCGCCTTCTAGCACGGCGGCTACCCTCGTGGGATGAGCGACACACTGGTCTTCATCCCCGCCTGGAACGAGGAGGGCAATCTCCCGGCAGTGCTCGACGAGCTCCACCTGGAACTGCCGGACGTCGACGTCCTCGTCGTCGACGACGGCTCGACCGACGGGACCGCAGACGTCGCCCGCGAGCACGGCGCCGAGGTGCTGTCGTTCGGCGAGAACCGCGGTCTCCAGGCCGGCATCGCCGCCGGCTATGCCTGGGCGCTCGAGCACGACTACGCCTTCTGCGGCCGCGTCGACGCGGACGGCCAGCATCCCGTCGTCGAGCTACGGCGGCTGCTGGAGCTCGTCCGCTCCGGTGAGACCGACGTCGCCGTCGGCTCGCGATTCGTCAGCGGCGAGGGATACGCGCCGTACCGCTACGAGCCCGAAGGCGTCCGCAAGCTCGGAACGGGTCTTCTTCGCCGGGGGATGCGTGTCGCCCTCGGACGGCCTTTCAACGACGCGACGAGCGGTCTCTACGCGGTCTCTGCGAAGGCCCTGCCGGCACTCGCCAAGCCCTACACGACCGGAGCACCGGAGGTTCAGGCGCTCCTCCGACTCCACGACGAAGGCCTGCGCGTGGCAGAGGTTCCGGTCGACATGCGTGCCCGCGCGGGCGGCGAGTCGAAGCTGAAGGGAAAGAAGGCGTTCCTGCTCGTCCTCACGGTGATCGGGACGCTGCTGGGAGCCAAGCGGCTCCTGGGTCGACGCCGTGCCTAGGCTCGTCGCCGTCCTCGGCTACTCCGACTGGCGGCACCGGAGCCTTCATCCCGTCTGTGCCGCGCGGCTCGAGGCCGGTGAGCGTGCCGCAGCGGGAGCCGATGCGGTGCTGCTGAGCGGCTGGGCGCGCCTGCCGGGCCGCGAGACCGAGGCGGCGCTGATGCAGGCCGCCTGGCGCGGGCCGGGCGTGCCGCTGCTCGCGGACGACGATGCCCGCACGACCGTCGGCAATGCGAGGGCGGTGGCGCAGGCCGCCCGGGAGCTCGGCGCCGACGAGGTCGTCGTCGTCACCTCGTCGTGGCACCAGCTGCGCGCCCGCCTCCTGCTGCGCGCCGCACTCGGCCCGGATGTCAAGCTCGAGCTGATCTCCCCCACGCGCACGCGCCGGCCCTTGCTGCTCGGTCGCGAGGCGGTGTGCATCGCGCTCCTGCCGCTGCAGCTCCGGGCGGTCAGACGACGACCGTTGCCCGCTCCACTGCCGGGTCGGTGAAGACGTCGAGGTCGTCGCGGCTCGCGCTCGAGAACTCGGACACGATCGCGCCCTCGGGTCCCGCTCGAAACGAATGCAGCGTGTCCGGTGGGATCGTGTGCTGCTCGCCGGGCCGGAGGACGATCTCCTCGCCGTCGACCCAGAGCTGAACGAGCCCGGTGCGGCAGCGGAACGTCTCCTCCTTTCCCGGCGTGCCGTCGAAGGGCGGATGCCGGTGCTCAGGGCACATCTGGCCTGGATAGAGGACGAGCTCCTTCGCGCAGTAGCGGTCGGTGTTCACGTAGACCAGCACGAGTAGGCCGAACTCGCGCAGGCGGGAGAGACCGAAGTCTGCGACCTCGATCGCTGCGCGCTCGGCCTCGGTGAGCACCATCCCGGCCGCCTCGAGCTGCTCCGCTGCGTAGGCCTGAGCGTCGCGCAACTCGTCCCTGGTGATCATTCGACCCTCCCGGCCCCGTCCACGGCACGGCAGACGAACGCGTGCGGCAGATGACCCGTCTCGGCCCAGTAGCGACCGGCGGCGGACTCGACGACCGCCGCCGCCCCCTCGCGGTTTGCGATGCCGACGACGCAGCCTCCGAACCCCGCGCCTGTGAGCCGGGCGCCGAGCGCGCCGGCCTCGACGAGCTTCTCGACGAGCACGTCGAGCTCGGGCGTGGAGACCTCGAAGTCGTCGCGCAGGCTCGCGTGGCTCTCCGACAGCAGCCGCCCGAGCGTCGCGAGGTCGCCGGCGGCGAGCGCCTCGGCGGCCGCGAGCACGCGCGCGTTCTCCGAGACGACGTGGCGGGCACGCGGCTCGTCGGCGACCTGCTCGGGCGTCGCGTCGCGGAGCGCGGACAGGCCCAGTCGCGCCGCGGCCATCTCGCAGACGCGCCGCCGCTCGGCGTAGGCGCTGTCGACGAGCTGGCGCGGCATGCCCGAGTTGATCACGAGCACGGCAAGCCTCGGCGGCAGCGGGATGTGCTCGATCTCGAGGCTACGGCAGTCGATCAGCAACGCCCGGTCGCGACTTCCGGCGAGCGAGGAGAGCTGGTCCATGATCCCGCACGGCACGCCGGTGGCGACGAGCTCCGCTTCCTGGCAGGCACGCGCAAGCTCGAGCATCGGCAGCGAGAAGCCGGCCGCGTCGCAGAGCGCGAGGCCGACCGCGACCTCGAAGGCGGCGCTGGAGGAGAGCCCGCCGCCGAGCGGGATCGTCGAGGTGACCGTCGCCTCGATCCCGACCGCATCACGGCCCCGTTCCGCAAGCGTGCTCACGACCCCGGCGGCGTAGCGCCCCCACGAGGGATCGACCGTCGCGGGGTCCGTGCTTCCGTCCGCGGCGATCTCGCACTCGCCGGCCCGATCGAGCGAGCGGAGGACGACCCGTCCGTCATCACGCGGCTGAGCCCGCACGAGGCAGTCGAAATCGACCGCCAGCGGGAGGACGAACCCCTCGTTGTAGTCGGTGTGGTCGCCGATCAGGTTGACACGCCCGGGAGCGCGATACGTACGCTCAGGCACGACGGAGCTCTCGGTGGTCTGCAAGCCCATCCGGAGACCATACGGTCCAGTGCTCCCGAAGTGAGATCGTCCGCGTAGTCGTTGCATCGTCAGGAGGGTCATGTCCGTGTCGGAGTGGTGGCGGAGCGCCGCCTTCTACCAGATCTACGTCCGCAGCTTTCAGGACTCGAACGGTGATGGGATCGGCGACCTGCCCGGAATCCGCTCGCGCCTGCCGTATCTGAGAGAGCTCGGCGTCGATGCGCTCTGGCTGACGCCGTTCTATCCCTCACCACAGGCTGACCACGGCTATGACGTCGCCGACTACGTCGACGTCGACCCACAGTTCGGCACGCTCGACGACTTCGACGCGCTCGTCGCGGACGCGCACGAGCTTGGGCTCAGGGTCACGATCGACATCGTCCCGAACCACACGTCCGACCAGCACGAGTGGTTCCGGAACGCGATCGCCGACCCGAATCACCCCCACCGGGCGTACTACTTCTTCCGCCCCGGCAAAGCCGGAGGGCGCCCGAACGAGTGGACCTCGGCTTTCGGCGGGCCGGCCTGGACGCGAGACGACGCCACCGGCGAGTACTACCTCCACTTCTTCACGCCCGAGCAGCCCGACCTCGACTGGCACAACGAGGCGCTGCACGACGAGTTCGACCGGATCCTCCGCTTCTGGCTCGACCGCGGGGTCGACGGCTTCCGGATCGACGTGGCGCACGCGCTCTTCAAGGCGCAGGACCTGCACGAGATGGTCGAGCCGGTCCCGAAGCCGCAGTTCGGCGACTGGCTCTCGGCGCTGATGCAGCCCGAGCTGCACCCCCTCTACCGACGCTGGCGGCGGGTGGCCGACGAGTATCCCGGCGACCGCATGTACGTCGCCGAGATCGTGATCGAAAGCCAGGAGAAGATCGCGAGCTACGTCGGTCCAGACGAACTTCACCTGTCCTTCAACTTCGCGCTCCTCCACGCGCCGTGGGACGCCGACCACATGCGCGAGACGATCGATCGCACGCTGCGCGCACTCGGAGCGGTCGGCGCACCGGCGACCTGGGTGTTCGAGAACCACGACGTCCCCCGGCTGCGGACCCGCTACGGCGGCGGGGAGGTCGGGGAACAGCGAGCGCGGGCTGCGGCCCTGCTGCTCTTCGGCTTGCCGGGCACCTCGTTCACCTACCAGGGCCAGGAGCTCGGCCTCGAGGAGGTCGATCTCCCGGACGAACTCCGTCAGGACCCGGTCTTCATCCACACGAACGGCGTCCGGAAGGGGCGCGACGGCTGCCGCGTGCCGATCCCGTGGACGAAGGAGCCGCCTGCATTCGGCTTCACCGACGGCGACCCCTGGCTGCCGATGCCACAGGACTGGGATGCGGTCAGCGTCGAGGCCCAGGAGGGCCGGGCGGACTCGATGCTCGAGCTGTTCCGCTCGGCGCTGAGGCTGCGGCCGCGCGACGACAGCTTCGCGTGGCGTGAGAGCCCGCCCGGGACGATGGTCTTCGAGCGCGGCGATCTCGTTTGCGCCGTCAACGTCGATGGCGACGCGCTGCAACTGCCCCGGGGTGAGATCCTGCTCGCGAGCGAGCCCGGCATCACCACGGCCTTGCCTCCGAACACCGCAGCCTGGATCAAGAGAGGAGCTGGACAATGAAGACGTCACTCGGAATCTGGGCGTTCGGCAACATGGCGACCAGGTTCAACCCCGGCGGCTACAAGCCCGAGCTCGCCGGCCAGACGACAACCGACCGGGTTCGGACGGCGGTTGCAGGGCTCGGCGACCTGATCGACGACTACGAGTTCCACTACCCGCAGGAGCTCTCGCCGGAGAACCTGGACGAGGTGCGCGAGGCGCTCGACGGTCACGGCATCTACTGCGTTGCGAGCGGGCTCCACCTCGATCCGCGCTTCGCCAAGGGAGCGCTCTGCTCGCCTGACGACGCGACGCGAGAGGAAGCCCTTCGCCTGACCCGGGAGGCGATCGACCTCGCGGGCGAGACCGGCGCCCAGATGATCATCTGGCCCGGGATCGAGGGCTACAACTACCCGTTCCAGACGCCGTACAAGGAGTCCTGGGCCAGGTTCGTCGACGGGGTCGGCCAGGCGGCCCAGCACGCGAAGGAGCAGGGCGTCGCCGTCTTCCTCGAGCACAAGAACTCCGAGCCCGCGATGAAGATCCTGATGCGGAACATCGGTATGACGCTGCACGTGATCCACACGCTGCGCCGGCAGGGGATCGACAACGTGACCGTCAACATGGACTGGCAGCACCTGATCATGAACGGCGAGAGCCTCGCCGAATACGCGGCGCTGCTCGCGTCCGAGGGCTTGCTCGGCCACCTGCACGCGAACGACGGCTGGGGCACCTTCGACGACGACAACATGGTCGGGACGATCCGGTTCATGGAGACGATCGAGCTCGCTGTCGAGCTGCGCCGCGCGGGCTACGGCGACAACGGCGAGCGGCTCGGCTTCGACCTCTACCCGTACACCGAGGACGCGGTCGCGTCGGTCAAGCGGAGCGTGCTGCAGTGGCGGTTCATCGACGGCATCGCGTCCCGGATCGACGACGCGGCGCTGCGTGCGGCACAGCACGAGAAGGACGCGGTGCGGGCCTACGAGCTCGTCTACGCCGCGATGGGCGCATGAGGTGGTGCGCATGAGGCTGCAACACGTCTCTGTCGCGATCGCGACGGATGGGGCCGACGCCGCCCGGGCGTTCTACGGGGAACTCCTCGGCCTGGAGGAGAAGCCGGTGCCGCCGAAGCTCGATCCCAACGAGCTCGTCTGGTTCCGCGTCGGCGGCGATCTGGAGCTTCACCTGATGCGGACGGGCGACGACCCGCCGCCGAACGCGCACTTCTGTCTCGCTGTCGACTCCGGCCTCGACGACCTGCGAGCCCGGATCGAGTCGGCCGGGATCGAGACGCGCACGCCGACCGAGATCATCGGCCGGCCGCGCTTCATGTGCCGCGACCCGTTCGGGAACCTCGTCGAACTGACAGAGCTTCCCGAGGAGTGACCGCGCTCGTCGGGATCGACGTCGGCACGAGCGGCGTCAAGGCACTCGCGCTGACACCCGAGGGCGAGATCATCGGTCGGGCTGAGCGCGAGTACCCGCTCTCGATCCCGAGACCCGGCTGGGCCGAGCAGGACCCCGAGGACTGGTGGCGCGCGACCGAGGCCGCCCTCGCCGACCTCGACGTCGAACCGGCGTCGATCGGCTTCTCAGGCCAGATGCACGGCCTCGTCACGCTCGACGAGCGCGACCAGGTCCTGCGTCCGGCGATCCTCTGGAACGACCAGCGCACGGCAGCCGAGTGCGCCGAGATCGAGGCGCGCGTCGGGCTGGAGCGGCTGATCGAGCTGACGGGCAACCGGGCGCTGACCGGCTTCACGGCGCCGAAGCTCCTCTGGCTGCGAAACCACGAGCCCGAGACGTATGCCCGGATCGCGCACATCCTGCTGCCGAAGGACTACGTCCGGCTGCGGTTGACGGGCGAGCACGGGATCGACGTCGCGGACGCCTCCGGCACGCTCCTCTTCGACGTCGCGAACCGTTGCTGGAGCGGCGAGGTGCTCGAGGCGTTGGAGCTTCAGGCCGAGTGGTTGCCGCCCGCACATGAGTGCACGGCGATCGGCGCAGCGGGCGACCAGGCTGCGGGAGCGCTGGGCGTCGGCGTCGACGGTCCCGGCCCGCTCTCGGTCGTCCTCGGCACCTCCGGCGTCGTCTTCGCAGCGCTGCCCGAATACCGGCCAGAGCCCGAAGCGCGGCTGCACGTCTTCTGCCACGCCGTCCCCGGAATGTGGCACGCGATGGGCGTGATGCTCTCGGCCGCCGGCTCGCTGCAGTGGTTGCACCAGACCCTCGGCGGGCCACCGTACGAGGATCTACTCGCCGAGGCGGAGCGCTGGGAGCCCGGGACGGAGGGCCTTCTCTTCCAGCCGTACCTGCAGGGCGAGCGCACGCCCCACGCCGACCCGGACGCGCGCGGCGCCTTCGTCGGCCTCACGCTCCGCCACGATCGCGGCGCGCTCACGCGTGCGGTGCTCGAGGGCGTCGCGTACGGGCTGCGCGACTCGCTCGAGCTCCTGGGCGAGATCGGTGTCGAAGCGGAAGTCGGCCGCGTTTCCGGCGGCGGCGCCCGCAGCGAGCTCTGGCTGAAGATCGTCGCCTCGGTGCTCGGACTGCCGCTCGAGCGCACCACGGTGGACGAGGGCGCCGCCTACGGCGCTGCGCTGCTCGGCGGCGTCCGGGAGGGCGTCTTCGCCGACGCGCACGCGGCGGTCGAGGCCTGCGTCCGCGTCTCCGACCGGATCGAGCCCGACCCCGGCTGGCAGGCGGTCTACGAAGAGGGATACACCCGCTACCGCGTGCTCTACCCCGCGCTTCGATCTCTGCAGAGCTAGCGCTCGAAGGAGTCCGTTTCGGCCTTCGCGAAGGCGGTTCGAGGGTTGCACGGCCCCCCGGGCCTGTCAATCTTCGGAGGACGTGGCCGATACCCTCGCTCGCGAGCAGCTCAAGCTCTACGGTCTCCCGCAGGCGGAGTTCACCGCAGCACGGAACGCACGCGCGAAGGAACTGCGAAAGGACGACCCGGAGCTCGCGGCGACGGTCGCTGCCCTGCCGAAGCCGACCGCCGCAGCCGCCGCGCTCAACGAGCTGGTACGCGAGGACCCGTCAGAGGCCCGGGCGTTGATCCAGTCCGGGAAACGGCTGCGCGAGGCACAGGAAGCGGCCGTCGCGGGGAAGCGCGGGGCCGACCTGACGAAGGCGATCGCCGAGCACCGCGCCGCTCTCGACCGCATGCAGCGCGACCTGCGCCGGCGCAAGCTGAGCGGAGCGACGGTGGACAAGGCGGCGAAGACGCTCCGCGTCGCGTCGGTCGACCCGGACCTGCAGCCGCTGCTCGAACGAGGCACGCTGTACGAAGACCTGACCGCCTCCGGGTTCGGTCTCGACCCGGGGATCGTCCCGACGGGGCAAAAGCGCGAGTCCGGCGCGCGGAAGGCGCCCGACCGGGCCGCCCAGGACAAGCGAAGGGAGAAGGCACGCGAACGCCTGCAGGCAGCACGGGCTGCCCTGACCGAGGCGAAACGCGTCGCCAAGAAGGCGGAGGCCGAGAAGCGGGAGGCGGAGCGGCGTGCCGAGACCGCGCAGCGAGAGGTCGAGCGCGCGACGAAGGAGATGGAGCGCGCTCAGGAGTCTGCGGCCGACTCCTGATGAAGCACGATTCCGGCCATCACGAGCGCGATCCCGGCCAGGTCGACGAGGGAGGGCAGCTGCTGCAGCACGATGACGCCGATGACGGTCGCGGTCGCCGGTAGGAGCGCGACGAACAGTGCGTACGTCGCGCGAGCGAGGCGGGCCATGGCGAGCTGGTCGAAGACGTACGGGATGACCGACGAGGTCACGCCGACCGCGATCCCGGCCGCGATCGCAACCGGGTCCGAGAAGGCCTCGGCGGCGCTCGAGAGCCCGATCGGACAGACGAAGAGGAAGGCGAGCAGCATCGCCGCCGCGAGGCCGTCGATCCCGCTCAGCCCCGAGCGCCGCGCAACACGGTGCGCAAGGACGATGTAGGCGGTGAACAGCGCGGCGTTGGCGAAGGCGAACGCGACTCCGACCGGCTCGCCCTCGAAGCTGCACGTGCGTCAGCAGGTAGACGCCCGCGGCCGCTGTCCCGACCGCGGCGACGTTGCGCGCCGTGCGCGCACCGATCGCCGCCAGCACGATCGGGCCGATGAACTCGATCGCCGCGACCGTGGCCAGCGGCAGCCGGTCGATCGAGACGTAGAAGCAGACGTTCATCGCGGCAAAGACGGCTCCCAGCGCGACGATCAGTGTCCGTCCGCCCCGATCGAGCTCGAGAAACGTCCGCCACGGCCGCCGCCAGACGGCGAAGATCGCGGCGGCCGACGCGATCCGCAGCCACGCGACGCCGAGGACGTCGACCCGGGCGAAGAGCAGCACCGCGAAGGACGGCCCGAGGTAGTGGAAGATCGCGCTGCCGACGAAGTACGCCTCTGCGGCACGCGCGACGCGCGTCGACGTGGTCGGCCAGAGCGATGATGGACGTAGTCTCGCCGCCCGGCGGCGTAGATCGACATCCATAATCGAAGGTGTTATGGTGCTTCTTACGTCATGAAGAACGGACTTTCTCCGCACGGAGCCGCTGGTCTTCCACGACTTGGACGCAACCGACCGTAAAATCATCGGTGAGCTGACCGACCGACGGACGTGTGTCGCTTCGCGGAGCTCGGCCGGCGGGTCAGCCTGTCCTCCCCGGCCGTCGCGGAGCGCGTCCAGCGGCTCGAGCGGTCGGGCGTGATCACCGGCTACCGCGCCGAGATCGACCCGCGCATGCTCGGCTACCAGCTGACCGCGATCGTCCGCATCAAGCCTGCGCCGGGCCAGCTGCCGCGAATCCCCGAGCTCGCGGCCGCGATCCCCGAGATCGGCGAATGCCATCGAATCACCGGCGAGGATTGCTTCTACCTCAAGGTCTTCCTTCGCTCGATCGACGAGCTCGGCGCACTCCTCGACCGCTTCCTCGTCTACGGCGACACGACGACGTCGCTGATCAACGCCTCGCCGATCCCCCGCCGCGATCCGCCGCTCGACGCGGAAGTCTAGGTCCGAAGAATCTGAAACGGAGAAGCGGCGCGGTGTCCGTACTGGCCCGGAGTCGTCCCGACATGGCGCTTGAAGTGCCGGGTGAGGTGCGACTGGTCGCAGAAACCGACGTGTGCGGCGACCTGCGCGATTGGCTCTCCCTCGAGGAGAAGCCGCCGCGCCGCCTCGATCCTCCGACCGAGGACGTACGCGTGCGGGGCGATCCCGAACGTGCGGGTGAAGCAGCGAACGAGATGTGCGGGGCTGGCTCCGAGGATCTCGCCGGCCGCGGCAAGCGTCACGACCTCGGGCTCCTCTGCTTCGAGGAGGTCGCGCAACCGCTCGGCGATCTCGTCGACACGGCCGGGATCGTCCTCGTCGCACTGATCGGCGAGGTGCGCCCGCAGGCGCTCGGCGACGAATGCGAGGTGGGTCTCCGCCTCGAGCGCCTGATCGGGGTGACGAACCGCTTCGTGCAGAACGTGGAGGCGACGGCGCAGCGGAACATCCTCGATGCACGGCTCGTCGACGGCGCGACCGATCAGGTCTCTCGCTCAGGACGCTCGTCTCGAGGTAGACGACGCGCTTGCGATAGCCACGACTGGTTGCGGGGCGGCCGTCGTGAACGACGTGCGGTGGAAGCACGCCGACCGTCGAACGCCCGGCGCCGCGATGGTGCCGGTCGAGGTCGTACCGGATCTGACCGTCGTCGACGACGAAGACCGTCCAGGTGTCATGCGTGTGAGGCGGGTAGGCGTGCTCGTGAAACTCGGCGTGCAGCACCTCGCTGATGCCCGGCACCGGCGGCCTCCAGGCTTGAACCTGCTCCGTCACGGCAGCGCCTGACATGCAAAGAACGTACAAGACGCGCCGCAGCGCGGCCGACTGTACTGACGCCATGTCGAGCCGGCCGGTGGCATGAGAGATCTCCCGGCTCTCGTCCTGTTTGCGTTCGTCAGCTCCGGCACACCCGGGCCGAACAATGCTCTGCTGTGGGCGTCGGGGCTCCAGTTCGGGTTCCGCGCCACCGTTCCCCAGGTCCTGGGGACGTCGGCGGGCATCGGTGTCCTCGCGCTCGCGGTTGCCGCCGGTCTCGGCGTCGTCGTGACGGGGCTTCCGGAGGTCGAGCTCGCTCTCAAGCTCGTCGGGATCCGCGTACCTGCTCTTCCTCGCGTTTCAGCTCGCCGGCGGCGCCGCCATCCAGCGCACGCAGATGGCGCGGCCGCTGCGGTTCCACGAGGCTGCGGCGTTTCAGTCTCTCAACCCGAAGGCCTGGCTCTTCGCGCTCGCCGCGGTCAGCACGTTTCGGCCCGACGATCTCCCGGTCGCGGTCGGGAGCGCGATCGTCATCCTGACGATGGTCCTCGTCGTGATCCCGACCGCGGCGATCTGGGCCGCAGGCGGGACGGCGCTGCACCGGCTCACCACGAGCCGGCGAACGCACCGCGCGCTCAACGGCGCACTCGCGTCTCCTCCTGACCCTGAGCATCGCGTTCATCTGGGTCTGAGCACTTGCTGGGCCCGCGACGACTGTGCGGGCCCTCGAGGTGGAGCTAGGCGGGCTCGAACCGCCGACCTCCTGGGTGCGATCCAGGCGCTCTCCCAGCTGAGCTATAGCCCCTCGATCGCGCATTGTAGCGAGCCTCGCCGCTAGGTCGCGACATTCGGCTGCAGCGATTCGAGCCGGTCGATCTTGGCGATTGCCGGGAACAGGCGGGGCCAGATCAGCGCTGCGGCGACCGTCAAGCGTGCCGCCGATCACGACCGCAGGCACTGCTCCGACCAGCGCCGCCGCGGCGCCCGACTCGAAGGCGCCGAGCTCGTTCGACGCGCTGATGAAGACCATCTCGACCGCGTTGACGCGTCCGCGGAGCATGTCCGGCGTGGCGAGCGCGGTGATCGTGGCGCGGATGTTCATGCTGATCATGTCCGCGAAGCCGCTGACCGCGAGGGCGACCATCGACAGCGCGAAGGAGTTCGACAGGCCGAAGACGATCATGCTCACGCCGAAGACGGCAACGACGATCAACAGCTTCCGGCCGGCAAGGCGCCCGAGAGGCCGGCGTGTCAGCATGATGCCCGCGGCCAGAGCGCCGATCGCCGGACCGCTGCGCAGGATGCCGAGCCCGACAGGCCCCACCTCGAGGACATCGCGGGCGAAGAGCGGCAGCAGCGCGACGGCGCCGCCGAACAGCACCGCGACGAGATCGAGCGAGATCGCGCCGAGCAGCACCGGCGTCCGGCGGACGAACCGCAGTCCGGCGAGCAGGGCGACAAGACGCGAGCCGGCCATCAGCATCGGCTCCTGCTCGACGGTCCGCGGCCTGATCGTCGCGACCGACGGCGATCGCCACGAGGAAGAGGACGACCCCGGTCCCGTAGACGAGCTCCGGGCTGATCGCGAAGAGCAACCCGCCCAACGCCGGCCCGGTCACCACGGTCGCCTGGCCCACGGTCGAGCGGATCGCGAGTGCGCTGGTCAGCAGCTCGCGCGGGACGAGGGTCGGCGGCATCGAGCGTGCGGCCGGATTGCCGAGCGCTGCGGCGACGCCGCTCGCGAACGCGAGCCCGAGGAACGGCCAGAGCGAGTTGGCGCCACTGAGGCTGACGAGGATCAGCAACGCCGTGATCGACGCGTCGAAGGCGAGCGACGCGATGAAGACGAGCTTCCGGGAGAGCCGGTCGGCGATCGCGCCCGCCGGCAGTGCGAGCAGCGGCAGCGGTAGGAACTCCGCAAGCCCGACGAGGCCGAGATCGAGCGGGTTCCGGTTGATGTTGTAGACCTGCCAGCCGACCGCGACCAGCACCATCTCGCGCGCGAAGCCCATCGCGATGATCGCAGCGACGAGCCGCGCGTAATCGCGCTCGCGCAGAGCTGCGGGCAGACGCTGCCTCATCGGACGGCGAGGGTATCCCTACGATGCCTCCGTGCGCGCCGTCGTGCTCGACGCGGAGGGACAGCCAAGGCTCGCCGACGTGCCGGCGCCCGGCGAGCCGATGCGCGTCATCGCGTCGGGCCTCTGCGGTTCGGACGTCGAGAAGATCGGGAACGCCCCGGCAGGCACGGTGCTCGGACACGAGGTCGTCGCGGAGCGCGCAGGACGGCACCCGTGTCGCGCTCGTTCACCACCTGCCGTGCGGCGACTGCGAGCGCTGCCGAGCCGGTCACGAGTCGACCTGTGCTGCCTTCGCGGCGGCGACCATCGTTCCCGGCGGATTCGCGGCTGCGGTGGCAGTCGCAGACGGCGTCCCGATTCCGGATGGAATCGACGACGCGACCGGCACCTACGTCGAGCCGCTCGCGTGTGTGCTGCGCGGCGCCGAGCGCGTGCCGCGTGGGCGCGTACTCGTCGTCGGCCAGGGCTTCGTCGGGCGCCTCTTCGCCGAGGTGCTCCGCCGCCGCGGCGACGACGTCTTCGCCGTCGATGCGAACCCTGAGCGCGCCGGACGTGCTCCCGACGGCCCGGTCGATGCCGCCGTTCTCTGCGCGCCCGCCGCTCCGCTCGAGACCGTCGTCCCCGGCGGCACCGTCCTCGTCTTCTCCCCCGCCGCGACCGTCGACCTGGACGAGGTCTACCGCCGCGAGCTGACGCTGACCGGCTCGCGCTCGGCGACGCCGCGGCACATGCACGAGGCGGCTGAGCTCCTCTCAGAGCTCGAGGTACCAGCGCCGACCGTCCTCCCGCTCGAGCGCTTCGACGAGGGCCTCGAGCTCTATCGCTCCGGCGCCGCGCTGAAGGTGGTCTTCACGCCGTGAGAGCGCTGCGCTTCCACGGCGTCGGGGATCTGCGGCTCGAAGAGATCCCACGTCCCGAGCCCGGCCCGGGCGACGTACTCGTCCAGGTCGAGGTGGCGCTGACAGACGGCACCGACCTGAAAACCTTCCGGCGCGGTCACCCCGTCCTCCTGCGCGAGTTCCCGAGCCCGTTCGGCCACGAGTTCTGCGGGATCGACGTCGCGACGGGCAAGCGAGTCGTCGCGGCGAACTCGGCCGCCGGCGACGAGCGCGGCGAGCCGCTCGAGCTCCTCAACGGCGCGTACGCCGAGTATCTGCTCGTTCCGGCCGCGATCGCGAGCGCCAACCTGCTGCCGGTCCCGCGGGGTCTCGCGCCCGAGGTGGCCGCGATGGTCGAGCCGCTCGCGTGCTGCCTGCGCGGTGTCGAACGGGCCGAGATCGAGCGGGGCGACCGCGTCACGATCGTCGGCGCCGGCCCGATCGGCCTGATGCTCTGCGCCTGCGTCGCCGACGCCGGCGGCACTCCCGAGGTCGTCGGCGGCCGGCCCGAGCGGCGCGAGCTCGTGCCGCTCTTCGGCGGCGAGACGGGCGAGGGCGAAAGCGCGGACGTCGTGATCGAAGCGGCAGGCACCGAGGAGGCGTGGCAGAGCGCGATCGATCTGGTCCGTCCCGGCGGCACCGTCGTCTACTTCGGCGGGCGCGAGGCGAATGCGGCGTTGCGCGTCGACGCCTATCGCCTCCACTACGAGGAGCTGACGCTGCGCGGCGCCTTCCACCACGCACCGCGGCACGTCCGCGCCGCGCTCGCGTTTCTCGCGAGCGGCGCGTATCCGTGGGAGCGGCTCGTCACGCACCAGGTCGGGCTCGAAGGTGTCGCGGCGCTGCTCGCCGACCCGCCGCGCGACTACCTCGAAGGCTGCCGTCGTCCCGCTAGCCGAAGAGCGTCAGGTCGGGCTCGCGCTCGCCGCGCAGCAACGCCAGGTCGACCTCGACGCAGCGGATCCCTCGCGACTCGGCGAGCGTGACCGCCTGCGGCTTGAACGACTGCGCAGCGAGGATGCCGCGACAGCGCTCCTTCGCCGGATCGACTCGGATGAAGCCGAGGTAGCGCGTCAGCTGCTCGACCGCCTCGATCGTCCCGACCCGCTTGATCTCGACGGCAACCCAGCCGTCGTCGCAGTCGCGGCACATCAGATCGACGGGGCCGACCTCGGTCATCCACTCGCGCCGGACGAGCCTGAGCTCGCCCTCCAGGCATTCGGGCCGTTCGGCGAGCGCCTCCTGCAGGTGCTTCTCGACGCCGTCCTTCTCGAGCCCGGCCACCTCGTCCATCGGCACGTCGAGATCGGAGAGCACCTCGGCGATCCTGATCTCCAGCTTGTCCTCCGTCTTGCCGGCTCGCTTGCGGACGACGATCAGGCCGTCGCCTTCCTCGATCACCGTCGGCGGCGTCATCCAGTTCAAGGGTTTGTAGCCGCCGCTGTCGGCGTGCACGAGCACGGATCCGTCGGACTTCAGCAGCAGCAGCCGCACGGCCTCCGGCAGGAAGGCGTCCAGGCGTCCGGTGTAGGAGACCTCGCAGCGGGCGACGAGCAGGCGCACCCCGGCAACCTACTGTCCTTTTCGGACGGGTCCGGTCAGCGGCGGCGGATGAGAGTGATGCCGTCGCGGACCGTCAGCATGACGGCGACGACGCGGCTCGTCGACGGCGATCTTGTCGTTCAGCGCGCGATCCACTTCGTCCGCTCATCCTGCGGATCGAGGACCTTGCCGCTCCAGAGTGTGTTGTCGATCGCGATCAGGCCGCGCGCGGAAAGCCGGGGAAGGACGGCCTCGTAGTAGCGCGTCCTGACTCGGCTTGTCCGCGTCGATGAAGACGAAGTCGAACTCGCCCTCGAGCTTCTCGATCGTCTCGATCGCGGGACCGAGGTGAAGTGTGATCTTGGAACCGTGCGGACTGCGGTCGAAGTACCGCTGCGCGACCTCGGCGTTTCTGCGGCTGCGATCTCGAGCGTGTCGATGCGGCCGTCCTCGGGCAGCGCAGCCGCCATCGAGAGCGTCGAGTAGCCGGTGAACGTGCCGATCTCGAGGATGCGCTTGGCGCCGGACGCGTGGACGAGCAACTCGAAGAAGCGGCCCTGGACCGGCCCGGCGAGCATCTGCGGCGTCGCTCATCGTCGCGACCGTCTCCTCGGCGAGCTCGGCCAGAAGCGCGTCGTGCGGCGTCGTGTGCGCCTCCGCGTACTCCTCGATCCGCTCGTCGACGAGGAAGCTCATCGTTCGACGCGCGAACCGCCGATGATCGCCTCGCGCCCGTCCGCGAAGCGCACCATCGCCTTGCCCTTGCCGTCGTAGTCCGGCGACCAGACGACGAGCGTCGCCGCCTCGCCGCCGACGCGCACCGCCTCTTCGATCGACTCCGACTCGCCGCGCCAGTAGGTGACGAAAGGATTCTCCTCCCACTCGCGGCCGATCGTCGTCTCCTCGGTGTGACCCGGGAGCACGCGCACCTCGGGCGGGAGCGTCATCAGGACGTCCATCACCGACCGCCGGATCGGCGCCGCGTCCGGCCCGCCGCCGACGGCGTCCTTGAAGAGGATGTCTGCGGTGAACGCGACGGTGTCGTTCGCGATGAAAGCGAGGTGATCGTCGGCGTGGCCGGGCGTCTCGAGAGCCTGGATGCGAAGCGCCACCTGTCTCGAGTGGGCCCTTGACGATCTCGAGCCCGTAGCGCTCGACGAGTTCCCTGTCACCGGCGACGTGGTCCGAATGGGAGTGCGTCGTGAGCAGGTGCGTGACCTGGAGTCCTTCGCGCTCGACTGCCTCGTGCAGAGGCTCGAGCGGCGCGCCGCTGTCGATGAAGACGGCCGTCCCGCCGGGCCCGTCAGCGAGCAGGTAGGCGTTCGAGAGCCACTCCGGGTGCATGCTCCGTTCGATCAGCACGACCGCACCGTAACCAAACCGAAAGGATCGGCGCGGTCGAGGCCTCTTATCTCATGTCGAGGGCAGGTACCTCGTGCTCACGGGCCGATTCGGAGGCTCGCGACCTCGGGGATCGTGACCTCGGCGCCGCCCGGAAGCGCAGGAGGCAGCGGCGGCTGCACGATCGGCAGATCTGGAAGCGCCGGCACGACAACGTCGACCGGCGGCTCGGGCAACGGTGGGAGGTGGGTCGTGACTACCGGAACGATCGGCGCTTGGGAAACGGACGGCACAGCAGGGACGAGGGCAGGCGCAGGAGCTCCGTCGTCTATCCCCAGGGTCGCGCTCGGTGCGACAGGGGCGGCGGGCTCCGCGCCTCCACCCTCGACGACTGCGACGGCCGGAAGCTCCGGCTCCGGCCGCGCGTCCGCGGCGCGGGCGCTTCGGCGGTACGCCCTTGACTTGGCGTTTGACGACGACCACGGCGCCCACTGTCTGGCGCACGGGAGCTTTGCGCGGCGCTGACGACAGGTGCCGCGAGATGACGACGCACCGGCTTCGAGACTACGAGTGGCGCATGCCCGGCCGGTTGCCGCTTCGGCTCGGCAACCGATACGTCCGACACGACGCCGATGCTCGTGGCGATGACACCCGCGGCGGCGATTCCCGCCGACACGCGGACCGGCGAGCCCAGCGGGAAACCGGTCGGCGAGACCGAGGAGCCAGTGCGGGATCGGGATGAGACCGCCGACGCGAGCCGATCCCGGGCCCGAGCTCTGCGCGCAGCTTCTGGCGGGCGCGGAAGAGCAGCATCTGCACGGCCGGCACGGACAGATCGAGCTGAGCTGCGATCTCGCTGTACGAGAACCCGCCGAGCTCGCGCAGCAGGAACACCTTCCGCTGGTTCTCGGCCAGCGTCGCGAGCGCAGCCCTGATCTCCTCGGTCTGGGCGCGCCACGGCGGCTCGGCCGACGGCAGACTCTCATCCCCGAGCGGCTCCTCGCGCGGCCGCCGGAGCGCCGTGCGGAAACGGCGCCGCCTGACGTTCTCGGCGATTGCCAGGAGCCACGCGCGCGGTAGATCCGGTTTGGAGCCACGCAGAATCGCCCTGTAGGCATCCAGGAACGCGGCCTGCGTCACGTCCTCGGCCTCGTGGTGGTCGCCGAGCTTCCGTAGCGCGGCGCGATACACCTCGTTGCGATGGCTGCGATACAGACGCTCGAAATCCGGTCGCGGTTCGCGCGGTGCCATGGGTTGACAACGAGCGGAGCCGCCGCTCGCGATACGGGCTCGGGCGTCGCGCAGAAGCGAGAATCCCGCGGATGCGGCTCGCCCTCGTCCTGCTCGCGCTCGTCGTCACGTCGCTCCCGCCCAGGCGGGGGTACGCGTCGTGGCGCCGTTCGACCCGGCGGACTACGCCGACCGAGCCGCCGTCGGGCTGCTCGTGCCCGGAGCGGGACCGACCGTCACCCGCGAGTCGGCGCTCGACGCGCTCCTGCGAGGAAAGCTCGAGCACGACCTCCTTGGCGGGATCGCGCACGGTGAGCCCCGGATCGAGCTCGGTGCCGCGGCGGGGCCGACGATCCTCGTCTCGCTGCCGCCTCCGGGGCGCAGCGAGAACGACACGCGCTATCCGATCGCCCTTCTGGGCGAGCGCGGGCTGCTCACGTCCGACTCCACCCGGATCGACGGGCTCGTCTCGATCACGGACGTCGCCACCGGCCGGCTGCGGGTCGTGCCGAACGACGACCCGGTGGAGGCACTCGAGACGCTGGACAGCCGGATCGACCGCAACGACCGCCTCCGGCTGCCGCTGACAATCGCGCTCGCGGCCCTCCTGATCGGGCTCGCGGTCGTGCGTCCGCAACTTGCAGTGCGGGCGCTTCTCGTCGCGCTCGCCGCCAACCTGTGGCTCGCTCCGACCATCGCGATCGCTGCCGGCATCGCAGCGGTCGCGCTACCGCTCGGGCTTGCCTGCACTGCGATCCTCGCGGCGTACCTCGTCTCGATGGGACTGGACGCCGAGACGGTCGCGCTCTCACCCTTCGGTCCTTCACAGTCGGGCCGGTTCTACGGGGTGAACAACCTGCTCGAGACGATGCTGCTGGTGCCGGCGCTCGTCGGCGCGGCTCGGCTCGGGCGCGCCGGAGTCGCCGTCGCGGCCCTCGCTTTCGTGACGATCGGCGGCGCCCGCTTCGGCGCCGACGGCGGCGGGATCGTCGTGCTCGCCGCCGCCTACCTCGTCCTCTTCCTGCGCCTCCGAGGCAGCCGACCGACTCCGCAACTGGTCGCCGCGGTTGCGGCGGGCGCCGTCGCCTTCGCGCTCTTGCTGCTCGCAGTCGACGCGGCGACCGGGGGCTCCAGTCACGTCACGGATGCCGTCGGCGACGGCCCGTTCGCGCTCGCGGGCGACGTCGCCGACCGAATCGAATTGTCGGTGCGCCGAACGGCGGCCGGCCTCGGTGCGACGATCGTCGTGCTGGGCTCGCTCGCGACTCTCGTCCTCGTGGCTCTCCGGGCCAAGCGAGACCCCGTGCTCGACGCGTTCCTCGTCGCCATTGCGGTCTCGCTCGTGGTCAACGACACGCCCGGCGACGTGCTCGGGATGGGCGCAGCGATCGCGATTGCACTTGCCCGGCACTCGCCCCTGCAGGGCGCGTTAAGCTCTCCGTCGATGCGTCGCGCCGCCACGTTGCTCGCTCTGCTCGCCCTGATCGCCTTCCCGGTCGTGGTTGCCGGCTGTGGCGGCGGCGAGGAGGTCTCGCCGACTCCCGAGACCGTCGTCGGCAGCCTTCCGGCGGCAACGACCGAAGCAGACGACGACAGAGGGGTCGGGCTCGGAGCTGAAGGGTGACGCGGCGAATGGGGAGAAGGTCTTCGCCTCGGCCGGCTGCGGCGGTTGCCACACGCTCGATGCAGCGGGCTCGTCCGGCAACGTCGGCCCCAACCTCGACGACGCGAAGCCCGACCTCGCGCTCGCAGTCAACCGGGTCACGAACGGCTCGGGCGCAATGCCGTCGTTCAAGGGGCAGCTCAGCGATCAGGAGATCGCCGACGTCGCCGCGTACGTCGTCGAGTCGACGCAGGGCTGAACCTCCCACCCGACTTCCCCCGTGAGGTCGCCGCGTTCGCGACCGACCTCGATCGCACGCTGCTCACGCACGACGGCGTCCTTCCCCCGCGCACGATCGCAGCGATCCAGGCCGCACGCGGCAGCCGGGATCCACGTCGTGATCGCGACCGGGCGGATGTTCCGCTCGGCGCTCCCATACGCTCAGGCGGCCGGGATCGAGGATCCGCTGGTCTGCTACCAGGGAGCCGCCGTCGTCGACCCGGTGTCGCGCGAATGGCTGCTGCACGAGCCGATCCCGCTCGAGCTCGCGCGCGAGGCGATCGCGGCCGTGCAGGCCACGGCTTCACTCTCAACTGCTACGTCGACGACGAGCTCTACGTCGCCAACATCACGGAGAACGCCCGCCGATACGCCACGTTCCAGAGCCTCTCGATCACCGAGGTCGGCGACCTGCTCGGGTGGCTCGAGCGGCCGCCGACCAAGCTCGTCGTGGTGGACGACCCGGATGCGCTCGACGCCTTCCGGCCGACCCTCGTCGAGCAGTTCGGCGACCGGCTGTTCATCGCCAAGTCCCTGCCTTACTTCCTCGAGCTGGCGAGCCCGCGCATCTCGAAGGGGAGCGGGCTTGGATTCGTGGCGGAGCATCTGGGCTTCACGGCGGTCGAGACGGTCGCCTTCGGCGACGGCGAAAACGACCTGGAGCTGCTCGGGTGGGCGGGCTACGGGGTCTGCGTCGAGAACGGCAACGAATTGCTCAAGGCGCAGGCCGACTGGCTCTGCCCCGGCCCGGAGGAGCAGGGAGTCGCGCAAACGATCGAGGCCTACCTAGACTCACTTCCGTGATCGATCTCAAAGCAGCCCGCAACGATCCCGACACCTACCGGGCCGCGCTCGCCCGCAAGGGAGCCGCCGAAGCGTTCGACGCGGCGCTCGAGGCCGACGAGCGGTGGCGCGCACTGGTGCCGCGGATCGACGAGCTGCGGGGGAAGACGAAGCTGAAGGGCAAGCCGACGCCCGAGCAGCAGCAGGAGCTGCAGCAGGTGAAGGAGGAGCTCAAGACAGCGGAGGAGGAGCTCGCCGCGGCCGAGGCCGACCGCGACAGTCTCGCGCTGCGAGTTCCCAATCTTCCGAGCGGCGACGTGCCCGACGGCTCAACCGAGGACGACGTCGAGGAGATCCGGCGCGTGGGCGAGCCGCGCACGTTGGACGAGGCGCGCGAGCACCTCGACATCGGCAACTTCGAGATGGAACGCGCGGCCCGGATGTCCGGAGCTCGCTTCGGCTACTGGGTGGGCGACACGGCGCGCCTCGCTCTGGCGCTGTACCGGCTGGCACTCGACCGCCTTGCCGACAAGGGCTTCGTGACCGTCCTCCCGCCCGTGCTCGTCCGCGAGGACGCGCTGATCGGGACCGGCGCCTTCCCGTCCGACGAGGCGAACGTCTACGAGCTGGAAGCTGACGGGCTCTACCTCGCCGGCACGGCCGAGATCCCGCTGGCGAGCCTCCACGCGGGCGAGATCCTGTCGGCGGACGAGCTGCCGCTCCGGTACGTCGCCTTCTCACCGTGCTTCCGCCGCGAAGCCGGTGCGGCAGGGCGCGACACACGCGGGATGATCCGCGTCCACCAGTTCAACAAGGTCGAGCAGTTCTCGCTCACACGTCCGGAGGACTCGCCGGCCGAGCACGAGTTGCTTCTCGCGAACACCGAGGGGCTGGTGCAGGAGCTCGGCCTGCCCTATCGCGTCGTCGTCCTCCCGGCCGGGGACATCTCGGCTGCGGCGGCGAAGACCTACGACGTCGAGATCTGGTTCCCGAGCCAGGACCGGTACCGCGAGACGGCCTCGATCTCGAACACGACGGACTTCCAGGCGCGACGGCTGGGGATCCGGTACCGCGGCGATCGCGGCGTCGAGCCGGTGCACACGCTGAACGGGACCGCCGTCGTCGACCGCATGGCGCTCGCGATCCTGGAGAACTTCCAGGGCGAGGTACCGGAAGTCCTCCGCGCGTACGGCGCGCCCGAACGCGTCTCGCGCTAGACGTCCCTAGGCCTCGGCGGACACCACCGGCTCGTGCAGCTGGAAGCACTCGTGCACCGCCTGCACGGCACGCTCGACCTGCGCGGCGGGGACGACACACGAGATCCGGACGGGCGAGGTCGAGATGATCCCGATGTTGATGCCGGCCGCGGCCAGCGCATCGAACATGTCGGCCGCGACGCCGGGGTGCGTGCGCATCCCCGCACCGACGAGCGAGATCTTTGCGATCTCCGGGTCGTGCGCGAGTCCGCGCGCCTGGATCTCGGCCGCGAGCGGCTCGAGCGCGTCCACGGCCCGCCGCATCTCCGTCCTCGGCAGCGTGAACGAGATGTCCGTATGCCCTTCGGCCGAGACGTTCTGGACGATCATGTCCACGTTCATGCCGACGTCCGCCAGCGTGCGGAAGACGCGCGCCGCGATCCCGGGCCGGTCGGGCACGCCGAGGATCGTCACCTCCGCCTCCGAGGTGTCGTGCGCGATTCCCGAGATGATCGGCTGCTCCATCAACTCCTCCTGACTGACGACCCACGTCCCTTCGTTCCCCGAGAGCGAGGAGCGGACGTGGATGCGGACTCCATGGTTGCGGGCGAACTCGACCGAGCGCAGCATCAGGACCTTGGCGCCGGACGCGGCCAGCTCCAGCATCTCCTCGTACGAGACGGCGTCGAGCTTGCGTGCCTCGGGAACGATGCGCGGATCGGCCGTGAAGACCCCCTCGACATCGGTGTAGATCTCGCAGGCGTCGGCGTCGAGTGCGGCTGCGAGCGCGACGGCCGTCGTGTCCGACCCGCCACGGCCGAGCGTCGTCACCTCGAACTCGGTCGAGACGCCCTGGAAGCCGGCGACGAGCACGATCGCGCCCCGCGCAAGCGCCTCGTGGATCCGCTGCGGGCGGATCTCGAGCACCTTCGCGCGCGTGTGCTCGGTGTCGGTGACGACGCCCGCCTGCGAGCCCGTGAGCGAGATCGCGGTGTGCCCGAGGTCGTGGATCGCCATCGCGGCGAGCGCGCACGAGATCCGTTCACCGACCGAGAGCAGCATGTCGAGCTCGCGCGGGTGCGGGGCAGGCGAGATCTGATGCGCCAGGTCGATGAGGTCGTCGGTCGCCCCGCCCATCGCCGAGAGGACGCCGACGACGTCGTTTCCCGCGTCGCGCGCCGCCACGAGCCGCCGCGCGACCGCCTGCAACCGTTCCGGCCCGGCGACGGATGTGCCGCCGAACTTCTGGACGACGAGACCCATGGCGAGACGCTACCTGCCTCTACGCTCGGCCTACGGCGGATCGAAATGCGTCTCAGCTGTGGCGAGGCCGGGCGTGGTGGTTAAGGGGCACGCTTCCGCGGAGGCGGCGTCGGCACCGACCAGCTCCAGAAGGTGTGGCCACGCTCGCAGCGGTACTCGCGGTACTGCCTGAGCAGCCGGGCATTACCGGTCGGGGAGGCCGGAGCCTGGCAGAAGGTGCAGCGCCGGCCGCTCACGCTCATGTGCGCACCTTACTCGCCACGGGCGAGGCACGGCGCGCGATGCAGTCATGGAGGAGAGGCATAAACTCACGGCTCGGCGGGGTGCGAGAGCGGTCGAATCGGGCGGTCTTGAAAACCGCTGGGCGTGCAAGCGTCCCGTGGGTTCAAATCCCACCCCCGCCGCTGCTTGACGGCACCCTCTCAGCTTCGTGGCACTCCCGGCACGAAGGTGATGTGCCCCTCGCCGTGCGTAGCGACGGGGCCTTCTCCAATGCGGCGCACGGTGCAGCGGCGTGCACAGTGAACCGAGATCGTTATTGCCCCGGCCTCGGTCGCTGCAACGAGGTCGCCGGCTCGGACGCCGGCTCGCACGAGATCGGTTCCGCGCAGCGCCAGCAGGCTGTCGGTTCCCTCTGTCGGTGATCCGGGGGCTCCGAGATCGGAGAAGTAGGCAGAGCCGGTACGGCTGAACCCGCTGGGGACGAACCCGACTCCTTCGACGCCGATGTCGGCGCCCGCGACAACGCGTGGCTTGGCAACTAGCTGGACGGCTCCGGTCGGACTGAAGGCGAGGATGCGCCCGCTGTTCTCGTCGGGGGCGATGAGGTCGCCGCCGAACCGACCGAACGAGGCTGGGGCGACGGCTATGCCCCCTTCGACACGTGGTGCGTCTCGTGCCACCACCGTACGGCCGCCGAGGCAGTCGATTGCGTAGAGAGTGGTCTTGCCGGCGACAACCGCTGTGACGAGGAGGCGATAGCCGAACCGGCCGAGAAGGTCGAAGGCGATACCGGAAGGGAAGGCGTCAGCAGGGAAGTCGACGAGTCGCACTGCCTGTCCGGTCCGACCGATCCGAACAACACCCGGCGTCGAGTCGGCATCGAGCGCGAAGACATCGTCTCGCTTGAAGGAGCACCTGGCGTTCGGCAATCGCCGCGCGGGCGCGAGGGCGATGTACGGCTCGCCGCCGGCAGCAACGTACCCTGCCGGGCCACGTGCGAACTCAGTCGCGGGCCGGCCCGGCCGGGCGAGCAAGAGGCCGCGGCGCGTCGAGAGCACGAGCTGCCCGTCCGTTCGCGGGCCGACCACGTCGACGATTGTCGGCACGTGCAGCAAGGGGCGCCAACGAAGCTCCGGCGGCGCAGCCGACCCGGTAACAGCGAGCACCGAGACGACGAGCAGAACACAGCCGGTGGCGCCAACAAGGCGACCTCCGTGCATGACCGCACGATACCACCGTCCTGTCGGGCACCTGGGAAGCCCCAATGCAGTGCTAGTTGGCGGGTTTCGTCCCTCGCACCACCAACCCCGCGACCGGCTCGCCGGCTTCGAGGCGTAGTTCCGCGGACTCGATCTCCGGCCGCAGACTCGCACCTGCCAGTACGCGATCGACATACGCTCGTGCGTGCCGGTAGCGCCCGGTCGGGCTGATGGCGTGCCCCGCGTCGGACCCGGCACCGTTCAACTCCTCGACGGTGAAGATCAGCCGTCCGCCGGGGCGCAGCGCGTTCGCAGCAGCCGCAACAACGTCCTCGAGCAGCCCGAAGTAGACGAGGGTGTCTGCCGACACGATCACGTCGAACTCCGCGGTGGAGTCGCGCAGGTAGGCCGTCAATTCACGTTTGACCAGTTCGTCGTAGACATTCCTGGCCCGCGCCTGAGCGATCATCGGTGCGGACAGGTCGACTCCCACCAGTCGGCGCGCATACGGCGCGACGAGCGGTCCGCACAGGCCGGTGCCGCAGCCGGCATCGAGCACATCGAGGCTCTTCGACGCCTCGACACCCGAGTCCGCCAGCATCTCCGCGACCAGCGCCGGCGCGCGGTACGACAGCTGGGCGAGCTTGGAGTCGAAGCTGGCGGCGAAGCTGTCGAACGTCTCCTCGACGTACGCGTCCGACGCCCGCGACGGTACATCCAGGCCGGAGCAGGCCGCCAGCATGTGCCGGGCGATGGGATTGTCCGGCTCCTCTTCCAGCCACTCTTCGAAGACTTCGACCGCCTTGTCGACTTCACCGAGCGTGCAGTGCGCTATCGCCAGCAGTCTGCGCGCTTCGGGATCCTTCGGCCTCAACGTGATGACCTTCGAGAAGCAGACGGCCGCTTCGTGCGACCGCTTCTGGCCGGTCAGCAGGACGCCCAGGTTGTTGTACGCGTCCGAGTGCTCGGGATCGATGCGGATGGCGGCTCGATATGCCGCTTCGGCTTCGACCGGCTTGTCCTTGGCTCTCAGGACAACGCCGAGATTGTTGTGCGCGTTGGCATGGTCCGGATCGAGCGCAACCGCGCGTTGATACGCGACGATCGCATCGTCCAGCTGGAGTCGATCCTGCAGGACGATCCCGAGATTGCTGTACCAGTCCGCGCGATCGGGCTCGAGCTCGAGACTCCTCTCGATCAGCGCGACTGCCTCCTCGCTCCGCGCCTGCTGATGCGCGAGCACTCCTGAGAAGTGCAACGCATCGGCGTAGTCGGGCGCGACGTCGAGGATGGTGCGGTAGATGTCCGCCGCCGCCGCCCACTGCTCGTTCTGCTGCAGCAGGATGGCGATCGAGAGCGCTTCGTCCAGGCTGAGAGCGCGGTCGTTGTCGGCGAGCTGCTCCATATGTCAACCGCGCACGCGCGCGGCTCGTCCCGCTTACCCTTCCTTGTTGCCCTTGATGTCGTACTTGAAATGAAGTCCGGCATCCAGCGATCCGTCGGCCTTCTGCGGCTTGTACTCCAGATCGACCTTGGCGAACTGCAGCGCCACGTGCTCCGCGCTGGAATCCGCCGCTCGTCACCGCTCGGACTGACACTCGTGATGATCACGTCGTTCATCTTGATGATCAGGAACTCCTGCTGCCCCTTGCCGGCCTTGCGCACCGTGATGGTCGCTTCCTTGATGTGCTGACCGGTCGCGCACGCCTTCATCAGAATCGGCGACGCCTTGTCGATGTGATGAGTGAAGTTGAAATCGTGGAACGTCGCCTTACCCGCTCCCGCCTCCGCTTCCCCTCCCGATCGTGCCGGAGTTCGTCACGCCCCAGGACCAGCTCAGCACCTCGACTTCGCTCTTGTGCTTGGAGTCGAGAGACTCACCCTTGATGTCGCCGATCTTTGCGAAAATGTCTGCTGCCATAAAGACCTCCTGCCTGACTGGGCTCAGCCGTGACGATAACCCACGCCAAACATGGGTTGCAAACGCTCGCGGCGCACCCGCTGTCAAGCGTTCAGCTGACGCTGGGCTCGCTCGTCAGGGCTGACGGCCGAGCATGATCATGCGCCAGGCCTGCTGGATGTCGACGAGCTCTGTCACCGCGAACGCGACGCTGCCCGTGATCGCCGCCTGAACCTCGGCAAGCGCCTCGCTCGTCGGGTCGGCGACCGCGACCAGCAGGCCTCCATCGTTCAGGTAGCGGACGGGGATCGCCGATAGCCGCAGCCCGATGTTGGGGTCGAGGCGCGCCGCCGCGCGCACGTCGACGGAGACGTGCTGGATGTTGACGTAGTCGATGCCGAACTGGGTGGCGAGCCCGCGCGCCAGGTCCTGCGGGAAGATCCAGCCGCGCTCGATCAGGATCTCGCCGAGGCGCCTGCCGCTCCCTGCCTGCTGGCTCAGAGCGTCGTCGAGCTGGTCGGGTTGGAGCAGCTTGGACTTGAGAAGGACCGCGCCAAGGTGCGGCCGGGTCTCCTCGTCGAAATATGAGTGATCGAGACGAGGCAGATACTGCCCCGAGGGACTGGTCGACAAGCTGTCCTCCTCTGTGCCGCTTCAGGTCTGTGCCGCTGGATGCGTAATCGGAGGAGTTGGCGTTCGGCTTGAAAGCGACTATCCCTCGATCGAGGGACTGGGCCGAGCGCGGTTGTTCCTCTCCTTCAGGGCAGCGATCTCCGCTGGGGTGAAGAGCAGCCGCTCGGGATCGAGCGCCTTCAGCTCCTCGCGGGTCGCGGTGCGGCCGCGCTCCTGCTCGAGCTTCACCGCACGGCGCGCGCAACCCTCGCAGAGCGTCATCGAGATCGCGGCCGACGACTTCTTCGCCGAGCGCGTCGTGCTTGAGGAGGTGCGCCCGCAGTCCCTCTGATTTCCCGCAGCGTGCGACCTCGCAGACAGGCGTCGCCCTGCGCTGCGCCGAGGAGCGGCGCGACCAGTGCTTGCTCGCGAGATACGCGGGCCGGCTCGACGCGAAGACGGCGGCGTAGACGGCCGGGTCGAGCTTTCCGTCCGCGTCGACCGCAGTGCGCTCCGATCGCCAGCGCGCCACGAGGCCGGCGGCTTCCCGCTCGACCTCCTCCCGTCGGCGCTCGGCCTCGCGCTCCCGCAGCGCGCGGGCGCTCAGGAGCGGCGTGGCCGCCCGGCGCTCCCGCAGCACGTCCTGCAGCGACTTCTTCTTCTCCTGAGCCATCGCCCCAACGTAGCGTTCACGGCGTCATTCGCCGTCTACGATGAACGAATGGACGCGGTCTCCTCCGCGGTTGAGGCGCGCCTCCAGGCGCTGCTCGACGCGCTTCCCGATCTGCTGCTGCGGCTGCGGGCGGACGGCACCTACCTCGAGGTCGCCGGTGACGTCTCGCGCCTCGCGAATCCGCCGAACGTGGTCATCGGCTCGACGGTCGGCGACCTGCTCCCGCCGGAGATCGCGGAGCAGCTGATGTCGTGCGTCCGCGCGGCGCTCGAGTCCGGCCGGCTCGCGACGGTCGAGTACCGGCTCCGGACCCATCTCGGCGAGGATCGGGACTTCGAGGTTCGAATCGCGCCCGCCTCCGAGGACGAAGTCGTCGCGATCGTCCGCGACGTCACGGATCTGCACGAAGTAACGCGCGAGCTGAAGGAGTCGCGCGCCAGGCTCGTGGCGGCGGGAGACGCCGAGCGGAGGCGCGTCGAGCGCAACCTGCACGACGGGGCGCAGCAGCGACTCGTCACCGTCGCGCTCCACCTCCAGCTGATCCGGCGGCGGCTCGAGACCGACCCCAGCGAGGTGCCGATATTGGTCGAAGCGGCCCAGAACGAGCTGACGCTCGCGCTGGAGGAGATTCGCGAGCTCGTCCGCGGCTTGCACCCGCGACTGCTCGGCGACCGCGGGCTCGGCCCCGCGCTTGCGGCGCTCGCGGAGCGAGCCGTACTCCCGGTGGAGATCGTGGACATGCCATCCGGCCGGCTGCCCGCTGCCGTCGAGGCCGCGGCGTACTACATCACCGCGGAAGCACTCGCGAACGCGGCGAAGCACAGCCGCGCGTCGCTCGTGACCGTGAGCATCTGCGGGGGCGACACGGACGACGGTGGTCGAGGTCGTCGACAACGGCGTCGGTGGGGCCGATCCCGATGCGGGAACCGGGCTGCGCGGCCTTGCCGACCGGGTCGCTGCCCTCGGTGGCGCGCTCGCCGTCTCGAGTGTTCCCGAGCGGGGCACCGCGCTTCGCGCCGAGCTCCCGCACGACTGATTCGAACCGGTCGGCCAGGCGCGACGAAGCACGGAGGAAACGCGCGAGCCGCGCGGAACACGGCTCGGCCACATTCGACCCAGGGAGGACTGGTCATGGATCGGACACCCGTTCAAAACGTCGCCCGGCTGGTGGGAATCGTCTTCCTCCTGGTCGGGATCCTCGGGTTCATTCCCGGCATCACCACCAATCTCTACGACGGGCTCGAGTTCGCCGGCAACGACGGCAACGCGGAGCTCCTCGGCATCTTCTCGGTGAGCGTCCTGCACAACATCGTGCACGGCCTCTTCGGCATCGCCGGCCTGGCGCTGGCGAAGACCGCGAGCGGCGCCCGCACGTTCCTGATCGGCGGCGGCGCGATCTACATCGTGCTCTGGCTGCTCGGGCTCATCGGCGGCGCGGACTGGATCCCGTCCAACTCCGCCGACGACTGGCTGCACCTGGCCCTCGGCGGCGCGATGATCGCTGTCGGAGTCGCGCTGACGCGCGAGCGGAGGGTCACGACGACCGCGTAGGCGCACCGCATGATCGGCGAAGGGGGCGAGAATCGCCCCTTCGGTCGTTTCCGGGTTGTAAACCTTTCGAATCACTCATCAGAGTGGTGCGACTTTCCCCGCCGCTGCCGACTACCTCAGCAGGTGTCGTCTACGAACGGGGTTCTTCCATGCGGTTTCGCCTTGCTGCTGTCATCGCCGTGCTGACCGCGTCGGAGTTCCCGCGACGGCGTCGGCGTCCGAGATCATCGACCGCAACGTGAGCGACGTCGTCGCTGAAGGTCGCGGGCAACGGGCAGGCGCTCGTCAGCTTCAACGCGCGCGGCAAGCGCTGGAACGTCCTCGCCTGGGGCGCGCTGAACGCGATCCGCCGACGACGACCCGCAAGCAGGTCGAGTTCAAGCTCGACTACTCGGGCGGGTACGGAACCTACAAGCGCGACGTCTGGAAGACCTTCAAGAACGCCTGCGGGGCATACGACGGCCCCGAGCTGCAGTGGTTCGTGGCCGGTTGCAAGGCTCCCGACGGCTCCTACTGGGCGCTTCAGTCCTGGCAGAGGGCGCTGCCCAACTACGGCCTGCCGGCCTCCGGCGCGTCGGCTGTCTGGGAGCTTCGGCTCTCGCACTGGAAGCGGCGAGCTGCCGCAGCTGACCGTCAACCTGAACTGGGCCTACAAGTCGTTCCAGCACATCTTCGGGGAGTTCACGTACCTCGGGAAGCCGGTCCACGGCTTCAAGTCGACCGCCGGGCGGCAACCCGCTCGACACGTTCGGCCGCAACCTCTACCTCGACACGTTCAACTCGGCGTACGGCGCGGGCTGGAAGCGCGAGAACAGCTTCCTGATGCACAAGGGCACCGGCAAGTTCTGCTACGGCTTCTACAGCCACGGCAGCCGCCCGGTCGGAGCAGGCGAGCGCTACCGCGCGACGATCATCGGCCCGGGCGTCACGCCCGACATCTACTGGGAAGCCGACGCGCTCACGGCGTACGACAAGGAATTCGATCTGCAGCAGCACGCTTTGCAGAAGGAGTTCTTCGCCGGCGACTCGCTCTGCAAGGCCGTCTAGCCTCCTGTCCGTAAGATCGTCGCCGTGACGAGCGGCGACGAGCTCCGCGAGGTGATGCGTCGCTACCCGGTCGGGGTCAGCGTCGTCACCGTCGACCGCGAAGGCGAGCGCCTCGGGCTCACAGTCGCCTCGCTCGTGTCGGTCGCGCTCGAGCCGCCGCTCGTCGGGATCTCGATCAGCCGCCAGGCGGCGCTGCACGAGCTGCTGCGCGCTGCGGGCGGCTTCGGCGTCTCGCTGCTCGGAGCCGATCAGGTCGCAGCTTGCGCAGCACTTCGCGCGCGGAGTGCCGCCGATCGCGCTCTGGCACGGGATCGAGATCCTGGACGGAGTCGCGCGGCCCGCTGCTCGCCGGCGCCGTCGGCTGGCTCGAATGCGGGCTCGACGCCGAGCACGAGGCAGGCGACCACACGCTCTTCGTCGGTCGCGTCGAGCGCGCCGAGCACGGCGCAGACGGCCCGCCGCTCCTGCGGCTCGGCGGCGAGTACCAATCGGCGTGATCGACTGCGTGGTCTTCGATCTCGACGGCGTGATCGTCGATTCCGAGCAGGTCTGGGACGACGTGCGCGAAGCAGCTCGTCCGCGAGCGCGGCGGTCGCTGGCACGAAGGCGCGCAGGCGGCGATGATGGGCATGAGCTCGCCCGAGTGGTCGCGGTACATGCACGACGAGCTCGGGCCTTCCCGAGTCGCCGGCGGAGATCAACGACGAGGTCGTCCGGCAGATGCTCGACCGCTACCGCGGAGCGCTGCCGCTGATCGACGGCGCGGTCGACGCCGTGCGCCGCCTGGCGGACGCGTTCACGCTCGGCGTTGCCTCCTCGTCGAACCGCCCGCTGATCGAAGCGGTCCTGGAGGGCGCCGGGATCGCGCAGCGCTTCGCGGTGGTCGTCTCGTCCGAGGAGGTCGCGCGCGGGAAGCCGGCGCCGGACGTGTACCTCGAGGCGGTTCGGCGGCTCGGGCGTCGAGCCCGCGCAGTGCGCCGCCGTCGAAGACTCGTCGAACGGCCTGCGGGCCGCGCACGCAGCCGGGATGCGCGTGATCGCCTTCCCGAACGCGCACTACCCGCCGGCGCCCGACGCGCTCGCGCTCGCCGACGTCGTCCTCGACGTCGCTGGAGGAGCTGACGCCGGAGCTAGTCCGCGCGGCCTAGCAGCACGCAGCCGTTGTGGCCGCCGAGGCCCATCGCATTCGAGAGGGCGACGTCGAGCTCGACCTCGCGCGCCTCGTTCGGCACGTAGTCGAGGTCGCAGTCCGGATCCGGATTCCGGTAGTTGATCGTCGGCGGAAGCAGCTGGTTGTGGAGCGCGAGCACGCACATCATCGCCTCGATCGCACCCGCCGCCCCGAAGCAGTGCCCGGTCACCGACTTCGTCGACGAGATGGCGAGCTCGCGTGCGTGGTCGCCGAAGACCTGCTTGATCGCGCGCGTCTCCGCCGCGTCGCCGAGCGGCGTCGAGGTTCCGTGCGCATTGATGTAGCCGACCCGCTTCGGCTCGACATTGGACCGCTCGAGCGCCGCCTTCATCATCTCGGCAACGCCGACCGACTCCGGATCGGGTTGCGCCATGTGGTGCGCGTCGTTCGAGGCGCCGTAGCCGAGCACCTCGGCGTAGATCGTCGCTCCGCGGGCCTTTGCCGCATCGAGCTCCTCGAGCGCGAGGATGCACGCTGCTTCCGACATCACGAAGCCCGCCCGCGTCGCGTCGAACGGGCGCGACGCCTTCGAGGGATCCTCGTCCTCCGCGACGAGCCCGCGCATCGCGCAGAAGCCGGCCAGGATCAGCGGGTGGATGCACGACTCGGTGCCGCCGGCGAGCACCGCGTCCGCGTCGCCGCGCTTGATGATCTCGGCGGCCTCCCCGACCGCGTGCGAGCCCGTCGCGCACGCTGACACCGGCGCGTAGTTCGGGCCGCGGAGGCCGAGCGAGATCGCGATCTGACCGCTCGCGGAGTCGACGAGCACGCTCGGGATGAAGAACGGCGACACACGGTCGGCTCCGCGCTCCCGCAGGACGTCCGTCTGCTCCACGATCCCCGGCAGGTCGCCGATCGCCGAGCCGACGACGACGCCGACACGAGCCGGATCCATCCCGTTGATCCCGGAATCGCGCCAGGCCTCCTGTGCCGCCCCGAGCGCGAGGAGGACGTTCCGGCCCATCCGTCGTGCCTCCTTGTGAGGGGCGACCGAGGTCGGGTCGAAGCCCTTCACCTCGCCCGCGATCCGGACCGGGAACTCGCTCGCGTCGAAGGCCTGGATGAAGTCGACGCCGCTCTCGCCGGCGACCGCCGCCCGCCACGTCGACGGCGCGTCGAGGCCGATCGGCGTGATCGCACCCAGTCCGGTGACGGCGACCCTTCTCATCGCGCAATCCTAGTTAGCGATCCGAGCCGCATGGGAAGGGGAAGCGTATGGCGACCGTTTCCCCGGTCGGTCCACTCAGCGCGACCCGCCCGCGGCTGATCTTCTTCACCTCGTCGCTCTCGGGCCAGTGCCGCCGCGTGGAGGGATTCCTCGCCCAGGTGCTGCAGCGACGCCGGAACCACGGCACGTTCCGCGTCCTCTTCGTCGACGAGGATGAGCATCCCGACCTGGTCGAGCGCTTCGGCGTCGACGGACTTCCCGACGCTCGTCGTCGTCGAGGAACGCACCGTGCGCGCGCGGCTCGACCACGCCGCGCGGCTGCCGCGAGATCGAGCAGCTGCTCAGTCCCTGGCTGCGCTGAGCCGGTCAGCGGCGAGTCATCGCGAAGCGGCCGAGCGTGCGCCCGCGATACCGCGCCACACCGCGCCAGCCGTCACCGTCCGGCTCGAGGTGATCGACGAGGCCCGAGAGCAAGCCTCGGTAACGGAGCTCGCGTCCGGCGACGTCGAACGGGAGCGGTACGGGCACCGGCGGCAGCGTGACACCCTGCAGGCCGTCGATGCGCTTGCGGACGCCGTAGAGCGGCGGCAAGACACCGCTCACGCGCCGGACGTTCCACTCGCCGTCGAGATCCCTCATCGCAGTAGCCTTGCAGAACGTGCCCGGCCCTAACGTCCCCTTCCCGCCGATGGAGGCCGAGCTCGTCCGCGAGCTCCCTGCCGGCGACGGCTGGCAGTACGAGCCCAAGTGGGACGGCTTTCGGGGCGTGCTCGAGAACGACGGCGGCGAGCTCGCGCTCTGGTCGCGCAACGAGCGTCCGCTTCTTCGCTACTTCCCGGAGCTGCGGCCGCTCGGCGACCTGCTCCCGCCCCACTCCGCGCTCGACGGCGAGATCGTGATCGCGCGCGACGGCGTGCTCGACTTCGACTCGATGTCGACGCGGCTCCACCCGGCCGAGAGCCGCGTGAAGAAGCTCTCGGCCGAGATCCCGGCGATCTTCATCGCCTTCGACCTGCTGCTCTGGGACGGCGACCCGGTGCACGAGCGCCCGCTCGAGCAGCGCCGCGCCGAGCTGCTGAAGCGCGGCAAGGGGTTCTGGATCTCTCCCGCGACGACCGAGCTCGACGCGGCCACAGCCTGGCTCGACCGCTTCGAGGCCGCCGGGCTGGACGGGGTGATCGCAAAGAGGCTCGGCGTTCCGTACATGCCCGGCTCGCGCGAGGCGGTGGTCAAGGTCAAGGAGCACAAGACCGCCGACTGCGTGGTGATCGGCGTGCGTTGGAAAGAACGCCCGGAGAAGCTCGCGACGCTGCTGCTCGGCCTCTACCGCGACGACGGCGAGATCGACTACGTCGGCTCCGCCGCGATCGGCGCCCGCAACCACGACGAGATCGCCGCGCTTGTTCTGCCGCTGCTCGACGAAAGCTCCGAACGGCGCTTCTCGGAGCCGAACCGCTGGGGCACCAACGGTCTCGAGGAGACACCCCTTCGCCGCGAGCTCGTTGCCGAAGTGCGCTACGACAAGGTGCAGGGGAACCGCTTTCGCCACGGCACGAAGCTGATCCGCTTCCGGCCGGACAAGGATCCTGCGCAATGCACGTGGCGTGAGGTGCGACCCGTGCGGCGTGCGGACGACCCGACGGTCGAGACGCTCCTCAGCTCCGCCACCTGAGCACACCGAGTGCAACGACGTAGGCGACGCCGGTGATCGCGCCGAGTTGGGCGTACGGCGTGCCGTCCCGGCCATGCGCCCACTCCCACACGCACATCCCGATGATCAGGCCGATCGCGACATTTCCTGCGAGCACGGTCGCGTGGATGTCGAGTCGCTGCCAGTACTCGTCCCGCCCGTCCCCGCGCAGGCCGCGAATCAGCTCGCTGCGGCCGCCGAGGAGTATCAGGAGGCCGAGCGCCGTCATCACAGCGAGCGACTCGAACCCGGTTCGCCGTTCGCCGCCCACCCACATCGCGCCGAGGAACACGAACCCCAGCGCGACCGAGAACAGTGGCAGGAACCATTTCGTCTTATGGAGCGCCGTCATCGAATACCTCCTCCACTGTCGAGTTGAAATAGCGGGCGAGAGCGAGGGCGAGCGGCAGCGACGGGGTGTAGCGCTCGGTCTCGATCGCATTGATCGTCTGCCGCGAGACGTGCAGGGCCTTCGCCAACTCGGCCTGCGACAGGCTCTCTCGCGCCCGCAGCTCTCGAATCGCGTTCTTCATCGATGTCAAGTTAGCTTGACATCGCTTCAGTGTCAAGTTTGCTTTACATGAGGGCGGGTAGACTCGCCGGCATGCCTGGATATACGAAGAAAAACCTCAAGCAAGACGTGGAGAACTCGGCGCCGAAGTTCGACATGCCGGCGGAGATGGAGGCGCGTTTCGCCCGCCGGGCGATCGAGGGAGAGAGCCTCGGCCTCAGCCACATGAAGCTCGACCCGAACTTCCGCATTCCGTTCGGGCACAAGCACGAGGGACAGGAAGAGGTCTACGTCATCGTCCGAGGCTCGGCGCGGATCAAGGTCGAGGACGAGATCGTCGAGCTGGGCGAGTGGGACGCGATCCGCTTCGACAAGGACACGATGCGGGACGTCGAGGCCGGGCCGGAAGGCGTCGAGTACATCGCCTTCGGGGCTGGCGACGACCCCACCGACGCCGAGATGGTCCCGGGATGGTGGTCGGACTAGTCCGGCCCACGCCTACAGACAAGATCAGGGTCGGTTCAGGGTGATGCCCGATACCGCCGAGGCCCGGCGGTCTCGATGCTGTGAGCATCATCCAAAGGAGACACACCATGTCCGACACGATCACTGACACCCCCACTCTCGACGAGGCGCCCCCGCGGCGCCTCGTCCGCGCCGACGAGGGCCGCTGGCTCGGCGGCGTCTGCGCCGGGCTCGGCCGCTACTTCGACATCAACCCGCTGGTGTACCGGATCGCGTTCGCGGCACTCGCCCTCGCCGGTGGAACCGGCCTGCTGCTCTATCTCGCTGCCTACCTCGTGATTCCGGCTGAGGACGCCGAGGAGTCGATCGCGGTCGAGGCCCTGCAGGGGCACCGCGAGCATCCGTGGCTCCTGGTCGGGGTCGGCCTACTCAGCTTCGGCGCGCTCTTCCTGCTCTCCGAGGCGCGCTTCTGGCCCGGCACCGGCAACCTCTGGCTCGCAGCGACGCTCGGGGGCGGAGCGATCGTCTGGTGGCACGTCTCGAATCGCGATCGTGCTCCGCGCCAGGCCGCAGCCACCGTCGAGGCTGCACCAACCGCCGAGGCTGCGTCGACCGCTGAGACCGTGGCCGGCGCGCCGCCGGTGCAGGCGCCGGCACGGGCGCCGAGCGTCCCGCGGACCCCGAAGCCGCCGCGGAAGCCGTCGCTCTTCGCGCCGGTGCTCGGCGCCCTCCTCGCCGCCGCGGGCCTCTTCGGCCTCCTCGCCGTGCTCGACATCTACGACATCGACGTCGCCGTGGGTCTTGCCGCAGGCGTGCTGATCGTCGGCGCCGCGATCGCAGTCGGCGCGATGACGCAGCGGCGCGTCGGCGGGCTCGTCTTCCTCGGGCTGATTCTGCTGGCTGCGTTCGGCGTCGCCGCCGCGACTCCGGTGTCCGTGTCCTCGGGCGTCGGCGAGAAGACCGAGCGCCCCGAGAGCGTCTCGGCGCTCGACCCGAGCTACGAGCTCGGCATCGGCGAGCTCAAGCTCGATCTCAGCGCGGTCTCGCTGTCGCCAGGCACCACCTCCGTCGACGCCAACGTCGGCATCGGGAATCTCGTGATCACAGTGCCGCGAGGCGTCGCGCTCGAGATCGACGCTCACGCCGGAGTCGGTGAGGTCGACGTCCTCGGCCGGCGCGACGACGGCGTGGACGCGCAGAAGACCATCAGCGTCGACGGGTCGAGCCCGAACGGAGCCGTGCTCAACGTCGAGGCCGACATCGGCATGGGCAACATCGAAGTGCGGCGCGGTTGAGCTCCACGCCGTATCGGCTGCCGCTCGGTCTCCCGCGCCTCCGGCGCGCGGAAGGCGAGGGGGCGCTCGCGGGCGTCTGCGCCGGCATCGCCAAGAGCCTGCGCGTCGATCCCACGCTCGTCCGGCTGACGTTCGCTCTCCTCGCTTTCGCCGGCGGCGCCGGGATCGCTGCGTATGGCGGTGCCTGGCTTGCGCTTGCGCCGGAGAGCGGCCCGGCGCCCTCGCCGCGCAGGCGGCTGCTCGGCTACGCGGCGCTCGCGATCGCCGGCGCGATCGCGCTCCGCGGCTTCGGATTCTCCGACTCCCTGATCTGGCCTGCCGCGCTGTGCGGAGCGGGGATCCTGCTGGCCCGGGGCCGCAGCGGTGCTCCGGTCGTGGTCGGCCTCTCACTCGTCGCCGTCGGCGTGATCCTCTTCGTCGACCAGAACGCGACGTCGCACGGCCGCGACGCGGCGTTCGAGTCGAGCGCCGTCGCGATCGCACTCCTGCTCGTCCTCGGGCCCTGGGCCTGGCGGCTCGCCGCCGAGCGGGACGCCGAGCGCACCGGCCGCATCCGCTCGCAGGAACGTGCCGAGATGGCCGCTCGCGTCCACGATTCCGTCCTGCAGACGCTCGCGCTCGTCCAGCGCGAGGCGGGCGATCCGCGCCGCGTGGCCGCGCTCGCGCGACGGCAGGAGCGCGAGCTGCGTTCCTGGCTCTACCCCGATCCAGGCGCAGCCGACGCCGGCGGGCTCGCCGCGGCCATGGACGCCGCCGCGGCCGAGGTCGAGGAGCTCTACGGCGTCCCGGTCGAGCTCGTCCGCACCGGCGACGTGCCGGTGGACGACCGCGTGGAAGCAATCGTCCTCGCCGCCCGCGAGGCGATGTCGAACGCGGCGCAGCACTCCGGTGCGGACCAGGTCTCGACGTTCGTCGACGTCGGCGAGGACGAGATCGCGATCTTCGTCCGCGACCGGGGCAGCGGCTTCGATCCGGAAGCCCTGCCTGCCGAGGCGCACGGGATCGCCGAGTCGATCCGCGGCCGCATGACGCGCGCCGGCGGAACTGCATCGCTCACCTCGTCCCCCGAGGGAACCGAGGTCGAGTTGCGTCTGGGGAGGCAGACATGAGCCGTCGCCGCGTCGTGCTCGTCGACGACCACGACCTCTTCCGCGCGGGCGTGCGCAGCGAGCTCGGCGAAGCCGTCGACATCGTCGGCGAAGCCGCCTCGGTGACCGAGGCGGTGCCGTTGATCCGCGAGCTCGACCCCGACGTCGTCCTCCTCGACGTCCACCTTCCCGACGGCGGCGGTCACGCCGTGATCGCGCAGGTCGCGCCCGAGCGGCCCGGCGTGCGGTTCCTCGCGCTCTCCGTCTCGGACGCCGCCGAGGACGTGATCGACGTGATCCGGGCCGGCGCGCGCGGCTACGTGACGAAGTCGATCTCCGGCGCGGATCTGATCGACGCGGTGAAGCGCACCGCCGACGGCGACGCCGTCTTCTCGCCGCGTCTCGCCGGCTTCGTGCTCGACGCGTTCCGCTCGGGCGCGCCGCCGGTCGACCCGGAGCTCGACGTCCTGACGACGCGCGAGCGGGAGGTGCTGCAGCTGATCGCGCGCGGCTACCGCTACAAGGAGATCGCCGCGCGGCTGCACCTGTCCGTCAAGACCGTCGAGACGCACGTCTCGGCCGTGCTGCGCAAGCTGCAGCTCTCGAACCGGCACGAGCTGACGCGCTGGGCGGCCGAGCGCCGCCTGATCTGAAGACCGGTGTCAGACTCGTCTCTGGCACGTGCCAGAGTCGTCTCTGACACCAGCTGTCCGTTCAGTCCACGTCCTTCTTGGCCCGCGACGGCTGGACGCGCTTCGGCTCGCCCGGCATCTTCGGGAACTGCGGCGGGTACGGCGCCTCGCCCTCGCCGGCGGCCTCCTCGCGCTCGACCCACTCGAGCAGGACGTTCAGATCGCAGACGGTGTCGTCGATCGCGGCCTGGACGTCGCCGAGCTTGGCGAACCGCTCCGGCATCGACGCGAGCGTGAAGTCCTCGGTCTCGACGTCGGGAAGCTCGTCCCAGGTCACCGGCGCGGAGACGGTCGCGTCCGGCCGGCCGCGCACCGAGTACGCCGAGGCGATCGTCCGGTCGCGCGCGTTCTGGTTGTAGTCGATGAAGACGCGCTTGCCGCGCTCCTCCTTCCACCACGCGGTCGTGACCTTCTTCGGCAGCCGCCGCTCGACCTCGCGCGCGAAGGCGAGCGCGCAGCGGCGCACGACCGGGAACTCCCACTTCGGCTCGATCCGGCAGGCGACGTGGATGCCGCGGTTGCCGGAGGTCTTCGGCCAGCCGGTCCACCCCATCTCGGCGAGCGTCTCCCGCACGACCGCCGCGACGCGCTTTCCGTCCGCGAAGGTCGTCCCCGGCTGCGGGTCGATGTCGATCCGCAGCTCGTCCGGCTTGTCGACGTCGGCGCGCCGCGACGGCCACGGGTGGAAGTCGACGACGGCGAGGTTCGCCGCCCACGCGACCTGCGCGACCTCGGTGACGCAGAGCTCGTCCGCGTGCCGGCCGGAAGGGAACGTGACGCGGGCCGCCTCGACCCACTCGGGCCGCTTCTCCGGCACGCGCTTCTGGTAGATCATCTCGCCCTCGACGCCGTCCGGAAAGCGGCGGAGCTGCGTCGGCCGCTCGTAGAGCGCGCGGACGATCCCCTCGCCGACCGAGAGGTAGTAGTCGACGAGGTCGAGCTTCGTCTCCTGCCGCGCAGGAAAGAGCACCTTGTCCGGATTCGTCACCTTCACGATCCGGCTGCCGACCTCGAGCTCGACGAACGGCGACGCCATAGCGGAGACCGTATCGCGGCGTGCTAGGTTCGAGTCCTCTTTCGCCAACCGGGTAACCAGAGGAGATGGGCATGCGCAAGGTTCTGATTCCGGTCGCGGTGATCGCGCTTGCGATCGCAGCGGCCGCCATCGGAGGTCGGAGCGAGGAGGCGGCGGCGGCGGCGAGCGGGCAGCTGCGCCAAGGCGAACCTCAACCTCGTCAAGGACGGGCAGCTCTCGATCGGCACCGACAACCCGGCCTTCCCGCCGTGGTTCGCCGGCGGCGAGACGAAGGGCCGGCCGTGGAAGATCAACGACCCGGCCAAGGGCAAGGGCTTCGAGTCGGCGGTCGCGTACGCGGTCGCGAAGCGGCTCGGCTTCACCGAGAACCAGGTCGTCTGGGTCTACACGCCCTTCAACAAGGCGATCGCCCCGGGCAAGAAGTCGTTCGACTTCGACATCAACCAGATCTCGTACACGCCCGAGCGGGCGAAGGTGCTCGCGCTTCAGCGCGTCGTACTACAACGTCAACCAGTCGATCGTCGGCCTCAAGGGCAAGCCGATCGCGTCGGTGCGCTCGGTCGCCGGCCTGAAGAAGTACAAGCTCGGCGCGCAGCTCGGAACGACGAGCTACCAGTACATCGTCGAGAACATCAAGCCCGGGCCCGTCGGTCGCCGTCTACGACACGAACGACGCGGCGGTCGCGGCGCTCAAGAACGGCCAGATCGACGGTCTCGTCGTCGACCTGCCGACCGCGTTCTACGTCACCGCGGTGCAGGTGCCGAACGGCAAGATCATCGGCCAGTTCGCGGCGAAGGGAAACCAGGAGCGCTTCGGGATGGTCTTCCAGAAGGGCAACTCGCTCGTTGCCTGCGTGAACAACGCCCTCGCGAACATGAAGCGGACGGGCGTGCTGAAGCGGATCCAGCAGATCTGGCTCGCCAAGGTCACCGGCGCACCTGTCCTCAAGTAACTGAGCCGGCAATCGAAGATCCTCGGGGGTGGCGGCGCCGGTCGTGCCGTCACCCTCGCGCTGCTCTCGACGCTCGTCCTCTTCGTCGCGCTCGTCTACGGCGTCACACACGCTCCGAACTGGCCCGAGGTCAAGGCGGCGTTCTTCGACTGGGACAAGTACCGCGAGTCGTTCCCGATCATCGCGCGCGCCTTCCTCCTGAACGTGAAGATCTTCATGATCGCCGAGGTCTTCATCCTCGTCTTCGCGCTCCTGCTCGCCGTCCTGCGCAGCCTGCCCGGCCCGGTCTTCTTCCCGATCCGCGCGCTCGCGATCGCCTACGCCGACTTCTTCCGCGGCGTACCGACGATCCTCGTGATCGCGCTGCTCGGGTTCGGCGCCCCCGCGCTCGCGATCGAGGGGGTCCCGACCTCGACGACCTTCTGGGGAATCGTCTCGCTCGTCCTCATCTACACGGCCTACGTCTCCGAGGTCTACCGCGCCGGAATCGAGTCGGTGCATCCGAGCCAGGAGGCGGCGGCGCGCTCGCTCGGTCTGACGCGGAGCCAGGCGCTCACGGCCGTCGTCCTGCCGCAGGCGGTGCGCCGCGTGATCCCGCCGCTCCTGAACGACTTCATCGGGCTGCAGAAGGACACGGCCCTCGTCGGGATCCTCGGCTCGGTCGAGGCGTTCAAGCAGTCGCAGATCGAGGTCTCCGCCGACTTCAACTTCACCTACTACCTCGTCGCGGCGACGCTCTTCGTGGCGATCACGATCCCGCTCGCGCGCTTCACCGACTGGCTCGTGGCGCGCGACCGGCGCCGCCGCGTCGCGGGAGGCTCGCGTGAGCGCCGTCTTGATCGAGAACCTGCACAAGTCGTTCGGCAAGAACGAGGTGCTGCGCGGGATCGATCTCGAGGTCGCCGAGCACGAGGTCGTCTGCCTGATCGGCGCCTCCGGCTCCGGCAAGTCGACCCTGCTCCGCTGCGTCAACCTGCTCGAGCCGGTCGACGAGGGCCGCGTCGTGATCCACGGCGAGGAGATCACCGCACGCGGTGTCGACGTGAACCGCATCCGCCGCGGGATCGGGATCGTCTTCCAGGCCTACAACCTCTTCCCGCACATGAGCGTGCTCGAGAACGTGACGCTCGGGCCGCGCAAGGCGCTCGGCACGGGGCGGCGGGAGGCCGAGGCGCAGGCGACGGAGCTGCTCGACCGCTTCGGGCTCTCCGACAAGCGCGACGACTACCCCGACCGGCTCTCGGGCGGCCAGCAGCAGCGCGTCGCGATCGTGCGAGCGCTCGCGCTGCGCCCGCGGGTGATGCTCCTCGACGAGGTCACGAGCGCGCTCGACCCCGAGCTCGTCGCCGAGGTCCTGAGCGTGATCCGCGAGCTCGCCGAGGGCGGGATGACGATGCTGATCGCGACGCACGAGATGGGCTTCGCCCGCGACATCGCGAACCGCGTCTGCTTCCTGGACGCGGGCGTGATCCTCGAGCAAGGCCCGCCGGAGGCGATCTTCAGCGCTCCGACGGAGCCGCGTACCCGCCAGTTTCTGGATCGCATCATCGCCGCCGGAAGGCTCTAGAATTCGACGCATGGTCCAGGACCCGCAGCGCATCGACCTCACGCTCGAGCCGCTCGACGACTACGTCGTGATCCAGCCGACCGAGGACGAAGCGGAGACCAAGACCGGGCTGATCATCCCGGCCTCGGCGGAAGCCGTCTGCCAGACCGGGATCGTCACCGCCGTCGGCGCCGAGGCCGGTGGCCTCGAGCCGGGCGACAAGGTGCTCTTCCCGAAGGACGCCGGCTTCGAGGTTCGACTGCACGGAGGCGAGGTCAAGGTGCTCCGCCGCGGCGAGCTGATCGCCCGCATCCACGACTGAGCCCGAAACAAAAGACGGGGCGAGTGCGATCCGCCGCATGGATCAAGCACTCGCCCCGAAGCTCGACGCCCCGCCGCCCGGGGCTTCGAACGTGATGTGCACATCCTCGTCGCTCGCTGCCGCTTCACGCAATCACTCGTCCTGGGTTCACCGCCGCACTTCACTTGATCGAGGGATCCGGCGATTGCCTCCAAGAGTCGATGTTCTCTGCGATCAAGCTCAGCGCAGTGGGAGCCGCAGCCCACTGACTCGAGCCCGAGAGGCCGCGAGTCGCGCTCCATCGAGCGCCGACTCGCGGCCTTTCGCACATCTGGACCGGAAATCACCCGTCAGAGGCATGCCCGCCCGACCGGAGCGCATGAACATGGGTAAGCCGGTTCCCCCCTTTTCCTCCGGCATCTGCGGCGCCCGTTCCCTGCGGCAACCAGGTAGCGGGCGCTTCTTTTTTGGCCGGATGCGGTCGGGAGCGTGCGATACCATCCCGGCTCACGGAGAAGTGGCCGAGTGGCTGAAGGCGGCGCCCTGCTAAGGCGTTATGGGGGTGAATGCCTCCATCGAGGGTTCGAATCCCTCCTTCTCCGTTAGACCTGGGTGGTTTCGCCGCAGGCGTGGCGGTTCGGTGAGCCCTTCGGGCGGGGATCCTCGAGCTGGCTACGACTCCTTGGGAGACATCCCGTTACGGAGTGCGAAGGGCGCCTGGCAAGACGCCCTTCGCTGTCACTCCGATGCCCACACCGCAACAGCGGCGTTGATGGATCGCCCTACGCCAGTTCAGCGCAGAGGTCTCGGCTTCGACCTTGCAGCGTGTAGCCCGGCACATTCGCCCGAAACGTGACGGTGCCCGAGGCGACAACCAGTGTTGCGGACGTACCTGGCCCAAAGTCGCCCGCTTCGGCGAACAGAAGCGAGTTGCCGCGGAGAATGAACGGGTCACCACCTGAGCCGATGAAGACTGGCCCGGAGACGTTCACGGTAACGGACGTCCCCGTTTCCAGATTGACCGCTTCGACGATCAACGGGCCGGCGATGAACTCTCTGCCGTTGGCGAAAATGATGGCGAAGTTTTCGCTTACGAGGACGTTTAGCTGCACCATGAAATCGCCGCAGAACTGCCCCGTGAACATGGCCGGCGAGGGTGCCGGCACTTTGATCGGCTTCTCCGCCGAGGCAACGGGGACGAAAACCGCTAGGGCGAGAACCGCCGCCACAAGAACCATCTTCAGCCGCATGTTGAATCCTTTCGAATTGGAGGACACTTGGCTATCCGACTGGCAGCGGACTGGTGGCCCCCGACTAGTGTCCGGAGAGGAATAGGTCGTGCCGCCGCAATCGGCCTCATCACACTGGAGGAAAACCGAAACCCCTTCTCCCTTGTGCCGCAGAGTACAAGGGAGGTGGATCCTTTCATCTCCGCAGCAGAAACACAATCCGACGGCGAGCCGGCGTGCTCCCGCCACTGCCACCGGACGCAGCCGCCCCATTAACGATCAGTCCAGCCCCTCGCTGCGCCTCCACTGGTGCTCGTTCACGAGCACAGCGCGGAGCTCGGCGAGCCCGTCCGGCGGGTAGTCGAGCCGGTCGAGGTTCTGGGGAGCCGGTTCTAGACGTCGACGGCCGTGCTCTTCGCGCTTTCCGTCCCGCGCCAGTTTCCGCGGGTCGGCGTGATCGTGTACTGCCAGCTGCCTTTGGCAACGTTGTTTTCGGTGCAGGTCAGGGCGGCGACTGTGCCGGAGCAGGTTGTCGCGACGGTGGCTTCCGCGCTGGTAAGAGCGTTGTAGCGGCGGACGAGATAGCCGCCGACAGCTGCACCGTTTGTGAGGGTCGTGGCCGTCCACGTGAGGCGAACGTCTTTGCCCATGGTTTTGGCTCCGCTTGGGGCGTTCCCCTGTCCGACAGACGTCGCGCGACCGAAGGCAGCGCCGCTGCGGGTCGGCGTCCAGGCTGCCTGTGCCGATGCAGCCGCAAGCAGCGCGACGACAACCAGTGCCGCCGCGCTGCTTGTGGTTCTGACCCTCATGACGGCTGCCTGCAGAGGCAGTTACGCCGCGTCGCTGATCGCCGTGACGTTGACCGGAATCGTGAAGATCGCGCCCTGGCAGGAGTTGTCGGAAGCATTGCTCATCGCCGCCGCCGCGGGAACCGTCAGGGTCGTCGTCGCGCCGGCTGCCACGCTCAAGGAGAGCCCGGTCTTATCGGTGAACGTAACCCCTGTCGCCGCGTTGCAAGCCGCTCCCTTGTCGGAGGTGACAACACCCGCCGCCTGCAGAGTCACTGATGTGACCTTGACCGGAAACGGGTTCGGGTTGGTGACCTCCAGCTTCACGTCGCTGGTCGCACCGGGATACAGGTCGGCGCTGGTCGAGGCGGAAGCATCGCTCAGCGTCAGCGCCGAAGCGGTCGAAGCCTTCGCATAGCCGTTCCCGCTCCCGCTCGTGTTCCAAGCCGCAATACCGACGCCCGTGGCAACCACAGCCACAGCCGCTGCCACGAACACAAGCACCTTTCGAGAAATCTTAAGAGTCAGCAAGTCAGTCGTCCTTTCCAGATCTTCGTTGGCCACACGCCATTCGCAGACTCTTCGACCAAATCGGAGTACCTGCTCTCCCCCAACAGAGGGAGCCCAGCAGCGATCAGGACATCAACGACCTGCTGCCCTTGCGAGCTCATTGGGTGCCGCTAAGCCGCACCGCCTAGCTGCACATCTCCACGGCTAGACGCGGTACTTCAAATAGTTGCGGGCGTGTCGTCGCGGGAGTAGCCGTTGCGCCGCATGACGACGCGCGCTTTACCCGTCGTTTTGTCGCGCTCGTCGCCGAGCGTGCCGAAATGCCCCACGTTTGGCCAGTAGAAAGGGCCTCCGAGGGCGCCTAGATTTGGATCCGGTCTAGCTGAGGAGGAGGAGCGCTCGTTGTCCCGACTGGGTGTCACGCTTGCCGCATCGCTCGCCTTGACCGCGCTCGCCGCGTCGGGTGCCGGAGCCCATGGCGTCGAGACAGCTCCGGGCCACTCCTCCGAGGACGCGGTCACGCACACCGCTGCACAGGAGCGTGCGCTGGACGCACACACGCGCGCCGTCACGGCGTTTGCTGCAAGCGCGGCAGCGGCAGCCACCGCTGGGTCCCCTCAGGACGTGGGCGAGTGGGGGCCCGTCGTCGACTGGCCGGTCGTGGGCGTGCATGTCGCACTGTTGTCGGACGGCAAGGTCCTGGCGTACGACTCGATCGGCGACAACGCCACAGAGACCTACCCCGTGCACGACCACACACGCGCGACCGTCTGGGATCCGCAGACCGGCATCCAGACGCCGGTCAACGTCGACACCGGCTTCAACGTCTTCTGTAGCGGCCTGGCACACCTCCTCGACGGCCGGGTGTTCCTCGCGGGCGGGAACAAGGACGCCCAGCTCAACGGCATCGTTCAGACACACATCTTCGACCCTGCCGGGTACACGTGGAGCCTCGGGCCGAACATGGCGGCTGGGCGCTGGTATCCGACCGTGACGCCGCTGCACAACGGCGAGATGCTGATCACGTCGGGTCGCGTCGATACGCCTGAGGTCAGGACGCTCGCCGGCGGCCTGCGGGCGCTCACTACCGCCTCACTCAGCCTGCCGCTGTACCCGTGGATGGACGTCGCCCCGGACGGTCGAGCCTTCTACTCCGGTCCCGATCAGACACTTCGCGCGCTCGATACCTCTGGCACCGGCGCGTGGCAGTCGCTCGGGCAGCGCGACACGATCAATCGCGACTACGGCGGTCATGCGCTCTTCGACGTTGGGAAGATGCTCGTCGCCGGCGGCGGTCCCTCGAGCAAGGACGCGCGGGTCGTCGACGTCAACGGGACCTCGCCGCAGGTGTCGACGACCGCGCCGATGGCGTTCGGACGCCGGCAGCACAACCTGACCGTGCTCGCCGACGGCTCGGTCCTCGCGACAGGGCGGCAATTCTTCTGGCGCAGGACTCGTCGACCTCAACGCCGGGGTCTACCCGGCCGAACTGTGGAGCCCCGCCACTGGGCAGTGGCGGACTCTGGCAGCGATGCAGATCACGCGGCAGTACCACTCGACCGCGCTCCTGCTGGCCGACGGGCGCGTACTGTCCTCCGGCGGAGGGATCTGCGGCACGTGCGACCAGGTCGGCTACCTGGGCAAGAACGCGGAGGTCTTCTCGCCGCCCTATCTCTTCAAGGCCGACGGGACGCTCGCGTCACGCCCCGCGATCGACGCGGCGCCGGCGTCTGCCGGCTACGGCGCGCCGATCCAGATCGCGACCGGTAACCCGGCGTCGATCGCCAAGGTCGCCCTCGTCCGACTCGGCGCGGTTACGCACTCGGACAACATGGAGCAGCGCTACATCCCGCTGTCCTTCACCACGGGCGCGACGGGCCTCACCGCCACCGCGCCGATCAATGCCAACGTCGCGCCGCCGGGGCCCTACATGCTCTTCCTCGTCGACGCGAACGGCGTGCCTTCAGTCGCCCGCATGGTCAGCGTCCAGAGTGATGGCTCGCCGCCGACCGTCACGCTCACGCAGCCGGCCAACGGCGCGAGCTTCACAGCCCCGGCAACGGTGAGTCTGGCGGCGACGGCGTCCGACGCCGACGGCACGGTCGACGAGAGTCGAGTTCTTCAACGGCGCGGCGAAGCTCGGCGAGGACACGACGGCGCCGTACAGCTTCACCTGGGGTGGCGTGGCGGCTGGGACGTACACGGTCACCGCACGTGCCACCGACGACCTCGGCGCGAGTACGACCAGCGCACCGTCCACGATCACCGTCAGCGCCGCGAACACGGCGCCGACCGCGAGCATCACCTCACCGGCCGACGGCGCGATCTTCGCCTGGAAGCCGACGATCACGATCACGGCGACGGCGAGCGATCCCGGCGGCAGCGTCGACGAGGGTCGAGTTCCGCGACGGATCGACCGTGATCGGCCAGGACACGAGCGCGCCGTACTCCTACACGTGGAGGAACGTCCCGCCCGGGAACCACGTCCTGACTGCACGCGCTACCGACAACGCGGGCGCGACCACGACCAGCAGCCCGGTCGGCATCACCGTGCGGCCGAAGCGCTGAGCCGCGACGCCGAGCGCAGCCGGAAATCGTCGCGGCTAACCCTGCCCGAAACGGCCCAGAATGCTGGAGGATCGTGACTGTAGCCGCGTAGCTTCACCATCACGATCGACGCCTACCAGCGCACCGGCTTCAGGGTCGGGCCGACGACGTGTCCGTGGTGGGCGCCCGTCTCGTGGACGTCGTGCGTGAAGTGCGCGGCGTACCAGACGACGACGTCCTGGTTCCGGATCGACTCGCCGTTGACCCACGCGCCGATGTTCGCCGCGTAGGGCGGCCCGATCGCGGCGACGCCGTCGTCGATCTCGCCCGGGTGGTAGCGGAGCAGCCACACGTCCCCGCGCGCGAACGGCCAGTCGGGCATCGCCGTCGCGACGCCGTCGTCATGTCCCGGGATGATGTCGTAGGCCTCGCCGGTGACACTGTTCTCGACGCGCCACTTCCGCTTGCGCTTCGGTGCTCGCGGACGCTGGATCTCGTACGACTTGGTGTGCCACTTCGCCGTGCCCAACCCCGGCAGCGGTGGGTCGTTGAACTCCTTCACGATGTTGTTGCCCGGCGTTCGCAGGTCGAAGTCGAATCGCCAGTAGGCATGGTGGTGGTGCACGTTGCAGACACACGAGTTCTGGACACCGGTGAACATGAAGCGCGGTCGGATCGTCCCGTCGGCGTGGAGCCGCCACTCGCTGATGTACCGGTACCAGCCGGCCTCCATCTCACTGACGAGCACGACCTCCTGCCCCTTGACGTAGATCCCCACGCCGAGGAAGTTGCCGGCGTCCGAGCCCGTGTCGAGGATCGTCTTCGCGGGCTGCGGGCAGAGGCGGAAGCCGGGCGCGACGTCGGTGCCGTGCGCGTTGATCTTCCCTTCCTCGTTCTGCCAGTCCCGGTAGGGCCCGCAGCCGCCCGGGTCGTACTTGACATTGAGGATCGGCACGTGCGCGCGGTGGAAGAGCTTCTTGCCGCGGTAGCTGACGGACCGGAGCTCGATGCCGGTGCCGTTCGTCGAGCGGCCGGGACCCTGCGTCGCCGCGGGCCGGATGGCAACGAACTTCCAGAGCACCGTGCCGCCCTGGCTCACCGTCACGACGACCTGGCCGGGGACGTACACCCTCCCGGTCGTGTCCTGCTGCGTGTACGGGATGCCGCAGATCGTGTCGTGCGCCATCGCTGTGTCGGCTGCGTTGTCGGTGAAGCGAACGACCGTGCGGCTGACGAGATTGACACCCACGATCTCGTGCCGTCCGCGCTTCTCCGACGGCAGCAGGCCGACTGCGATCGTCCGCTCCGCCCGTGCCGTGATCGCCTTCCGGCTTCGACGAGCGGCGGCATCGGCGGGTACGGACGTACCCGCTCGTCGCGAAGCTGCGGGACCGAGCTTGGGATCCTTCGAGAGCAATCGCACCGCCTCGTCGAACTCGTCTCGCGTCGGCGGAGGCTGCTCGCCGCTCTCGACGACCTCGGGACTCCGCGACCGTCGACTGACGTGTTGACGACGAGCGCCTGGTTCTTCTTGTAGTCGTAGATCGTCGCCCGGTAGACGACCGGCTCCGCCGCCGCGAGGCGACGGCTGCCCTTTCCCTCCTCGTCCTCGACGGGCTCGACCGTTGAGCAGTCGATGCCGCGCACTGCCGAGGCTCTTCTGAACCGACGCGTGGCTGAGCACGCGGCTTCGCAACCTTCGCGAGCTCCGCCGCCTGGGGCCGGTCGGCACCACCTTCAACTTCAGCGGCGTCTTCGCCGGAGCGACCGGGGCCTTCGCGCGCTGGACGCGCGGTTTCGTCTTCGGTTTCGGGGCGGTCCTGGGTTTGGGCACGATGCCTCCTTGTCGCGCTTTCGGGGCAATCGCCGCAGCAAACGTCGCGGCGAGCCTAACGCGAGAGCAGCAGCTTGAAAAGTCGCATCCAGCTCGCGTAGCTACTCTTTCGAGCGCTCGGAGAGGTGGCAGAGCGGTCGAATGCGGTGGTCTCGAAAACCATTAGGGGTCGTTAGGCTCCTCGAGGGTTCAAATCCCTCCCTCTCCGTTCCGTAGATCCGCGACCGAGGAGATGTTCGAGTGAGCGAAGCGGAAAACCTGTTCGGCGAAGAGCACATCCGGCGCTACCGGGAGACGGACGGCGAGGTCGGTCACATCTGGAAGCGCGGGGCGAAGATCCTCCTGCTCACCACGAAGGGCAGGAAGACCGGCGAGCCACGCACCGCGCCCCTGATCTATGAGGAGGCCGGCGATCGGTACGTGATCATCGCGTCGAAGGGCGGCGCACCGGAGCATCCTGGCTGGTACCGGAACCTCGCCAAGGAGCCGGAGGTCGAGCTACAGGTGAAGGGCGAGGTCTTCCCGGCACGCGCCCGTACGCGAGCGGCGACGAGCGCGAACAGCTCTGGAAGCTTGCGGCACAGCAGTGGCCCGCCTACGACGAGTACAGACGAGGACCGACCGAGAGATCCCGGTGGTCGTGCTCGAGCGGACCGAGACGCCAACCGCTTAGCGGCGCTCTCAGCGGCGCGGGACGAAGCAGTTGCCGTTCGCTCGCAGCGGCCTGAGCCGCAGAGCGACGAGCACCCCGCGCGGCGCGACCGGCACGCAGAAGGGCCGACGCCCGAGCACGATCCAGCTCTTCCGGTCGTCACGCCGGCCCTGCAGCACGTCGTGCGACACGCGAAACGACCAGTTCGCGAGCCTGACGACGCCGTTACGACGGACGGGCAGACCGGTACGCGGTCGAGCACGCGCACCTTCACGGCTCCGCGCCAGCAGTCGAGATCGGGCCCGGCGCCCACCGGCGAGCATCCCCACTCCCCCGGCTCGCCCCGCTTGATCGCCGCGCCCGCAGCTAGAGCCTCGTTGCAGGTGATCTCGCCTGTGGCGCTCACCGGAACGAAAACCTGGGAGCTTCGAACGAGCCCGCAGAACCGCGGCGGGCCACATGACGGCCCGCAGGCACTGAGCAGGTACGGACGCAGGAACTGCGCGAAGGCAACCGCGCCGTCGTAGTTCATGTGCACGGTGTCGACGAACCACGGCTTCCCTTCGGAGACAGCCGCCCAGTCGGCCACGGTCAACTGCGGCCAGCGTCGCGAGGCGCGCGCGAATCACGTCGTTGATCTCCTTCCACGTGCCCTGGGCCTCTTCGAGGGTGACCCAGCCGACATGCTCGACGCCGGCGGCAACCAGCGCCGTCATGACCTGGTCGAGGCCCTCGGCGTAGCCGGCGGAGGGGTCGTTGTAGCCGACGTTGACGAACACCGTCCGACCCAGGCTCGGTCCGAGTCGGCGGACGATTGCCAGCGCGCTCTCGGGCGCATCGTCTCCGATAGGCGGGACATCCTGGAGTGGTGAGCTTCCGGCACGTCTTCACTCTCGAGGTCGAGGTCGATGTCCTGCGCCATTTGCTCGCGCGGCCCGGTCGCCCAGAAGAGGACGCCCGCCGACCGAGTCGGTGATCAACGTGACGTGGTTCGCCCGCGGCGCCTGATCGGCAGCGTCCGTTGCCGTCGGTGCGAACGCGAGGCCGATCGCAACGACCGCGCCGAGAGCGACGGTCGAGCTACGGCCGCGGAAGGTCATAGAGCTCCCGAAGCGCTTCCAACACCTCAAGGGCAATCAGATCCCCTGCAGCGTCCGTGAAGTGGATGCCGTCCGCCGACCGCAACAGCGTCACCTTACCGCCGATGCGGAGATACGGCGTGTACTTCCCATGTGGGTTGTCGAGCAGGTGCCAGGTGTCGACATACCTCGACGTCTTCGGATGCGCCTTGGCGACGGACCGCAGGATCGAATTGACGACCGGGAAGCTCCGCGCGTAGCCGGTTCCGGAGGGGATCGGGAGCCCGAGCCACACGGTCGCGATCCCGGCAGCATTGAACTCTCGGGTCACGCCGTCGACGCGGCGTCTGTACTCGGCATTCCAGCTCGGGCTGCCGAGCGGCCCGAGCTTGCGTCCTCCGGGCACGCCCGCCATGAAGTCGTGGGCATCGTCGGCACCGAACGAGAAGACGACCACGGTCGGGCGCAGCTGTCTGATCGCCTCGCCGAAGCGAACGAACCAGTTGTAGAGGTCGGGGCGGGTCAGACCGGTGGAGAGACGGCTCTCCACGCCGAGCACCTCGACCGCCGTGGCCGGCCCTGAGGCCCGTTGGATCGCCTGTCCCGGCACCTGCACCAGCGAGTCGCCGGCGATCCACACCTTCAGCGGTCGCGCCGCATCGAACGAAGGCTTGCGGGGGTTGCTTTGGGCGGAGCGGTCTTCCCGGGCCGGCTCGGCGCCTTGCCGACGGGAACGCGATCGTGCGGCGCGATCGGGACGGTCGGCGCTGCGAAATGGACATCCGTGTCGATCTCGTCCTCATGCTCACGCCCGATCGCCGCAAGCAACTCGTGGCGTGGCGTCGTCAGGTGGAGGAATCGACTGAACGCGACAAGTGGACGGGTCGCGTGGAGAGCCAGCTCGCGACGGACTCCGTCCGGCTGGGTCTGGGCGGTCTTGCGAATCCCTTCCGCGTTCAGCATCGATGCGAACACGAGCGTGAGGGCGTAGACGACGATGGCGCGACGGGCGGCGTTGAGGCGAATGTTCATCACTCAGAAGCGGAAGTAGATGAAGGGGGCGACGCCC
>CAVXQE010000002.1:0-252938 GCA_963763755.1 uncultured Gaiellaceae bacterium | reverse complement strand
AATACACCTGGGCCGTAACCCTCGGATGGACGCGACGGATCCCAGCGCCGTGCAGGGCAGAGCCGCGGCAGGAACGTTACGCGGGTTCGAGCTCTGCCGCTTCATGCCGCACCAGGTACGAGCCCGCGAGGGTCAGGTGGCGCGCGGTTCAGGACCACCCGTCCACCACCCATCCGGGCGATCCCGTCGCCACCGATCGGCCGTACCGTGTTCGCGATGCGTACGCCCAGGAAGCTGAGTACGCCCAGGAAGCTGTCGGCCGTGACCGTCGGCGTCGCTGGCCTGCTCGTTGTGCTCGTCTCGGTTCAGGCGGCTCCAGCTGCGGTGTTGGCGTAGCGGCCGGGGCCTGGCACATGGAACCGAACGCTGCCGAGCCCGTCTTCGAGCCCGCCCCCGAGCCGCGTCTCGCGCTCCTACCCACGCCCGAGGAGGCGGTGGAGGAGCCCGGGGAGGCGGCGTCGGAGGCGACCCAGGATCCTCTCAAGCTCTACGTGCGCGCGATCGGCGACGGCCGGCTGTTGACGGCCGCTGAGGAGCGCGAGCTCGCGCGGCGCAAGGACGAGGGCGACGAGGCAGCCAAAAACAAGCTGATCGAGTCGAATCTTCGGCTCGTGATGTCGATCACGCGCACCTACACGAAGGCCGGCGTGCCGCTCCTCGACCTGATCCAGGAGGGCAACCTCGGCCTGATCCGGGCGGTGGAAAAGTTCGACTACAAGCTCGGGTTCAAGCTTTCGACCTACGCGACGTGGTGGATCCGCCAGGCGGTCACCCGCGCGCTCGCAGAGCAGGGCAGGACGATCCGCCTACCCGTGCATGTTGCGGAGCAGGCGCGCCGCGTGATGCGCAGCCGCCGCGTCCTCGCTCAGAAACTGAGCCGCGACCCGACCACCGACGAGATCGCAGCCGAGGCCGGGTTCACCCCCGAGCGCGTCCAGGAGCTGCGGGAGCTCGTTCAGGATCCCGTCAGCCTCGAGACCCCCGTCGGTGACGGCGAGAACCTCTACGGCGACATGGTCGAGGACACCAAGATCGCAGGCCCCGACGTCGAGACCGCCGACCGGCTGCGCTCGACCGAGCTCGCGGCTGCGCTCGACCAGCTCAAGCCACGCATGCGCCACGTGCTCACCCAGCGGTTCGGCCTCGACGGCCAGACCCCGCAAACGCTCGACGAGGTGGGGGCAGGACTCGGCATCACCCGCGAGCGCGTCCGCCAGCTCGAGTCACGCGCCCTCCGCGAGCTGCGGATGGTCGCGCCCGGCCTAGAGTTCTACCTCCGCAGCTAGCTAGCTGTGACGAGCCGCTGGCGGATCGACTCCATCTCGAAGAGCGAGGCAGTTGTTTCAGCGAGTCGAGCTCGATCTGACGCACCGCGACGGGGGCCGCGCCCGACGCCACGCCCGCAGCCGCACCGGTCGTCGCGCCGCCGATCAGGCCGGCCACCCACAATCACGCCACGCTTGCGAACCGGTCCGGCTCAGGTGCGATATCGGCGTAAGCTTGGCGAGTAATGCCGCCGGCTCTAACGGCAGTTCAACGGCGCGAGCTAGAAGCGATGGTGACCACACAGCCCGGCAACGCGGCCTACATCAGACCGGACACCGAACGCTCGTCCCTCGCGCAGCAGATCTTGTCGAGACTGACGAAAGCCTAAGCACTCCCCAACATCCGTGGCGATCCGCCTGTTCGACGATTCTCGCTACTCAGTGTCCATCGAGGGTTCGAATCCCTCCTTCTCCGCTTCACCATCACGATCGACGCCTACCAGCGCACCGGTTTCAGGGTCGGGCCGACGACGTGTCCGTGGTGGGCGCCCGTCTCGTGGACGTCGTGCGTGAAGTGCGCGGCGTACCAGACGACGACGTCCTGGTTCCGGATCGACTCGCCGTTGACCCATGCGCCGATGTTCGCCGCGTATGGCGGCCCGATCGCGGCGACGCCGTCGTCGATCTCGCCCGGGTGGTAGCGGAGCAGCCACACGTCCCCGCGCGCGAAGGGCCAGTCGGGCATCGCCGTGGCGACGCCGTCGTCATGTCCCGGGATGATGTCGTAGGCCTCACCCGTACACTGTCCTCACGCGCCACTTCCGCTTGCGCTTCGGTGCTCGCGGACGCTGGATCTCGTACGACTTGGTGTGCCACTTCGCCGTACCCATCCCCGGCAGCGGTGGGTCGTTGAACTCCTTCACAACGTTGTTGCCCGGCGTTCGCAGGTCGAAGTCGAATCGCCAGTAGGCGTGGTGGTGGTGCACGTTGCAGACACACGAGTTCTGGACCCCGGTGAACATGAAACGCGGTCGGATCGTCCCGTCGGCGTGGAACCGCCACTCGCTGATGTAGCGGTACCACCCGCCTCCATCTCACTGACGAGCACGACCTCCTGCCCCTTGACGTAGACCCCCACGCCGAGGAAGTTGCCGGCGGTTTCCGAGCCCGTGTCGAGGATCGTCTTCGCGGGCTGCGGGCAGAGGCGGAAGCCGGGCGCGACGTCGGTGCCCTGGGCGTGGATCTTCCCTTCCTCGTTCTGCCAGTCCCGGTAAGGCCCGCAGCCGCCCGGGTCGTACTTGACATTGAGGATCGGCACGTGCGCGCGGTGGAAGAGCTTCTTGCCGCGGTAGCTGACGGACCGGAGCTCGATACCGGTGCCGTTCGTCGAGCGACTGGGACTCTCGTCGCTGCAGGCCGGATGGCAAGAAACTTCCAGAGCACCGTGCCGCCCTGGCTCACCGTCACCACGACCTGGCCGGGGACGTACACCCTCCCGGTCGTGTCCTGCTGCGTGTACGGGATGCCGCAGATCGTGTCGTGCGCCATCGCTGTGTCGGCTGCGTTGTCGGTGAAGCGAACGACCGTGCGGCTGACGAGATTGACACCCACGATCTCGTGCCGTCCGCGCTTCTCCGACGGCAGCAAGCCGACTGCGATCGTCCGCTCCGCCCGTGCCAGATCGCCTTCGGCTTCGACGAGGGGCGGCATCGGCGGGTACGGACGCACCCGCTCGTCGCGAAGCTGCGGGCCGAGATCGGGATCCTTCGAGAGCAATCGCACTGCCTCGTTGAATTCGTCTCGCGTCGGCGGAGGCTGCTCGCCGCTCTCGACGACCTCGGGGCTCCGTCGACCGTCGACCTCAGCTTTGACGACCAGCGCCTGGTTCTTCTTGTAGTCGTAGATCGTCGCCCGGTAGACGACCGGCTCTGCCGCCGCGAGTCGACGGCTTCCCTTTCCCTCCTCCTCCTCCACGGGCTCGACCGTGAGCAGTCGATGCCGCGCACTGCCAAGGCTCTTCTGAACCGACGCGTGGCTGAGCACGCGCTTCGCAACCTTCGCGAGCTCCGCGGCCTGGGGTCCGGTCGGTACCACCTTCAACTTCAGCGGGGTCTTCCCCGGAGCGACCGGGGCCTTCGCGCGCTGGACGCGTGGTTTCGTCTTCGCTTTCGGGGCCGTCCTCGGCTTGGGCACGATGCCTCCTTGTCGCGCTTCGGGGCAATCGCCGCAGCAAACGTCGCGCCGAGCCTAACGTCCGAGCAGCGACTTGAAAAGTCGTGCCCAACTCACGTAGCTACTCTTTCGAGCGCTCGGAGAGGTGGCAGAGCGGTCGAATGCGGTGGTCTCGAAAACCATTAGGGGTCGTTAGGCTCCTCGAGGGTTCAAATCCCTCCCTCTCCGCTCTGCAAGCCGAATCCCGCTCAATCAGGCGGGATTCGGCCGCTCTTGGGTGAGAAAGACTGCGTCCTGACTATCCGCCTAGACCCGCTGGAATCGAGCTCGGCGGGGTGATCGACTGTCGCGCGATTGTCGCGCACACGACGCTGGCTTTCCGCCGCGACAATGCGTTCGTGGCCGACGTCGAAGAACCGTGGAGCCGGGTCGCATACGTCGACGAGACGTTCAACGCCGAGGCCTACTCGATCTGCGCCGTGCCCATCCAGGTCGAGAACGTGATGAGAACGAAGGCGAACTGCAATCTGTCGTTGAGCGCTGGGGAGAGGAAGTCCCACTCGCGGAAACGGCCGAGCTGCTGGGGGCGACCTTTGGCACGGCTCGGGAGCCTTTACGGGGACTGCTCCTCGAATCAGACGCGCTATCTATGACGACGCTCGCCCATCCTTCTGATCCCACGACCACTCGACGCGGATGGTGCTCGAACGGGGCTGGTCGGGGAAGCCGGGAAGGTCTCACCTGCGGCTCTGCTGCGGGGACTCAAGGACATTACCCTGGACACCGACAGCCTGACATGGGTTTGCGAGCGTTCGCTGGCGTTGCGATCTCCAGGACGACTTGACGGACGGCGGGCGCCGAAGCTAGCCGTTTGGCGCGTGCCAACACGCGCGCTTGGACTCGGCCTTGATCCACCCGAGCATGCCGGCAGCGGTAGCCTCGGCCGGGTGTTCGACCACGTCTGGATCGCCGTCTCGGGGAAGGTACCGACGATTGAGATTTCGCCGACATAGCGTCTACGCCGTTCTCGTGGGCCTACTCGTGTTCGCCCTCGCGTCGGCATCGCCGAATGCCCAGCTCGGACGTTCAGCCAACCTCGGCGACACGCCCCTGTACCAGCGGTACGGGGAGAACATGAGGGACGGACTGATCCCCTACGCCGACTTCTACATGGAGTACCCGCCCGGGGCCGCACCCGTCTTCGTCGCGCCGACGGTGGGTGATCGGCGCGACTATTCGCGCAACTCGAAGGTTCTTCAGCTGGTGCTCGGCGCGATCTGTCTCGTCCTCGTCGTCGTCGCCGCAACGGCAGTCGCCCGCCGACCGCGTGATCTCTACGTCGCCGCACTGCTCTTCGCCGTCACGCCCGTCTTGCTCGGTCGGATCACGTTCGCCCGCTACGACTTCTGGCCGGCCGTATTGACGTTGGCCGCCGTGGTCCTCGCCATGCGCGGACGCGACCGTTTCGGGTCGGCGACGTTAGCGGCGGCCACCGCGGCCAAGGTCTACCCGGTCGTGCTGCTGCCGATCTTCCTCCTTCGAGCGGCTCGCGACGGCGGTCGTCGAGCTGCGCTCCAGTCCCTCGGCGTTTTCACAGCGGTGCTGGCAGCGATTCTCGTCCCACTGGCGGTCGTCGGCGCCGGAGGCCTGTGGTTCTCGCTCACGTCCCAGCTACGGCGGCCCCCACAGATCGAGAGTCTCGGCAGCTCCGTCTTGCTCGCGCTCGGAGAACTCGGTCTCTACCAGCCGCGCGTGTTCTCAAGTCACAGCTCTCACAATCTCGCCGGACCCAGTGCCGCCGCGCTCGCCGCGGTCAGCTCGCTCGTCGCGCTCGTCGCTCTCTGCGTGATCTGGGCGTGTTTCGCGCGGAGCCGACGCGGTCCGGCCGAGTTCCTCACCGCCTCTGCGGCCGCGCTGGCCGCGTACGTCGCCTTCGGCCGGGTCCTTTCGCCTCAGTATCTGATCTGGCTGATACCGCTGGTTCCCCTCGCGCGTGGACGGCGCGGCCTCGCGGCTGCCCTCCTGCTGCTCCTCGCCTGCGTGGCGACCCAGATTTGGTCGCAAGATCGCTACGGCGACCTCGTCGGGCTCGAGCCCGTCTCGTGGGCTCTGCTCGCCCGAAACCTTTTCCTCGTCGGTGTCGCGCTGCTGCTGATGCTGGCCGTCGCCGGCTACGCGCGTCGCGGCCGCACGTAGATACCGGCCGTTCAGACGGTGGCAGCGGAGGTGACGCGGAGGCTTTTTGCGTATCTGCAAGCTCCTTCGAGCCTGCCGCGCTCGCGTTCTACTGTCCTGACTGTTCTCGCAGGGAATTCGGCCAGGTCTGAGCCCGGGGCGGACTGAACGTCAGCCGGCGCTGGCGTCGGCTGGCGAGTTCCGGGTTTCAGGGCTCCTCAGGCGGACTGCTGCGGTGCTCAACGTCCGCCCGGCGGGTTTCCGCCGGCGTCAGCCGCGCGGGACGAAGCAGTTGGCGTTCGCTCGCAGCGCCTTGAGTCGAAGTGCCGCGAGCACCCCGCGCGGCGCGACGGGCACACAGAAGGGCCGATGCCCCAGCACGATCCAGCTCCGCCCGTCGCGCCGGCCCTGGAGCACGTCGCGCGACACGCGAAACGACCAGTTCGCGAGTTTGACGACACCGCCTTGACGGACGGCCGCGACCGGTGCGCGCTCGTGCAGACGAACCTTCACGGCTCCGCGCCAGCAGTCGAGCTCGGACCCGATTCCGACGGGCGAGCAGTCCCATTCCCCCGGCTCTCCCCGCTTGATCGCCGCGGCCGCGCTCAGGGTCTCGCTGCAGGCGATCTCGCCCGTGGCGCTCGCCGGCACGAACACCTGCGCGCTGCGAACGAGTCCACAGAACCGCGGCGCGGCGCACGGCGGACCGCAGGCGCCGACCACGTACGGACGCAGGAACGAGGCGAAGCCGATGGCCCCGTCGTAGTTCATGTGCGCGATGTCGACGAACCACGGCTTCCCTGCTGAGGCGGCTGCCCAGTCGACCACCGTCAGCTGTGGCCAGCGCTGGGGCGCGGCGCGAATCACGTCATTGATCTCCTTCCACGTCCCCTGGAACTCTTCGAGCGTGATCCAACCGACACGCTCGACGCCCGCGGCGACCAGTGCCGCCATGACCTCGTCGAGGCCGTCGGCGTAGGTGGAGGAGAAGTCGTTGTAACCGACGTCGACGAAGACGGTCCGACCCAGGCTCGTTCCCAGCCGGCGGATCGTCGCGAGCGCGCTCTCGGGCGCGGCGTCCCCGAGGGCGGGACAGCCCGGGCTCGCAAGCTTGCGGCACGTCTTCACCTGAAGATCGAGATCGATGTCTTCGGCCAGCTGCTCGCGCGGCCCGGTCGCCCAGAAGAGAATGCCGCCGACCGAGTCGGTGATCAGCGTGACGTGGTTCGGCCGCGGCACCACCTGATCGGCGGCGACCGTTGCCGTCGGTGCGAACGCAAGGCTGATCGCGATGCACGCGCCGAGAGCGATCAGCGAGCTACGGCCGGGGAAGGTCATAGAGCTCCCGAAATGCCTCCATCACCTCCACGGCGATCAGATCCCCCGCAGCGTCCGTGAAGTGGATGCCGTCCGCCGACCGCAAGAGGGTGACCTTACCGCCGAGACGGAGATATTGCGTGTACTTCCCGCTCGGGCTGTCGAGCAGGTGCCAGGTGTCGACGTACCTCGACGTCTTCGGATGCGCCCTGGCGACGGACCGCAGGATCGCATTGACGACCGGGAAGCTCCGCGCGTAGCCGCTGCCGGAGGGGATCGGGAGCCCGAGCCACACGGTCGAGATCCCCGACGCTCCGAACTCCCGGGTGACGCCGTCGACACGACGTCGGTATTCGGCGTTCCAGCTCGGGCTGCCGAGCGGCCCGAGCTTGCGCCCCCCGGGCACGCCGGCCATGAAATCGTGGGCGTCGTCGGCGCCGAAGGAGAAGACCACCACAGACGGGCGCAACTCCGAGATCGCCTCGCCGAAACGCCCGAACCAGTTGTAGAGGTCGGGGCGGCTGAGCCCCGTGGAGAGACGGCTCTCCACGCCGAGCACCTTGACCGCTGTCTCCGGCCCTGCCGCCCGTTGGATCGCCTGTCCAGGCACCTCGATCAGCGAGTCGCCGGCGATCCACACCCGCAGCGGCCGCGTCGCATCGAACACCGGTCTTTGGGGGGTTGGGGCATTGGCGGCCGGAGCGGTCTTCCCGGGCCGGCTCGGCGCCCGGTCGACGGGAACGCGATCGTGTGGCGCGATCGGGACGGGAGGCGCCGCGAAGTGGACGTCCGTATCGATCTCATCCTCGTGCTCACGACCGATCGCCGCATTCAGCTCGTGGCGCGGCGTCGTCACGTGGAGAAAGCGGCTGACCTGGACGAGTGGAGACGTGGCGCGGAGTGCCAGATCGCGACGGGCCCCGTCGGGTTGGGTTTGGGCCGTCTTGCGAATCCCTTCCGCGTTCAGCAGCGACGCGAACGCGAGCGCGAGCACGTAGACGACGATGGCACGACTGGCAGCGTTGAGGCGGATGTTCATCGCTCAGAACCGGAAGTAGATGAAGGGGGCGACGCCCTGCGGACCGAGCGTGTCGATGACCATCAGCCCGACGGCGAGAGAAGCTGCCTGCGCCACGGCCGGCAGGCGTTGGAATCCCTGCATGACCCGGGCGAACGTCGTCGGCCGGACGTACTGGCCGCCGATACCGACCAGGATCGCAACCAGGACGGATGTCGTGACGAGCGGTGAAGGCCGGCCCCACGCGGTGAACAGCTGCGTGATCACCTCACCGGCGCGTTCGAACGAGCTCGCGCGGAAGAAGATCCACGCGAAGCAGACGACGTGGAACGTGACGATCCGGCCGACCCACCGGCGACGGGCGGTGTCCGGCGGCTCGGGGAGGCCCCGAGCCGCGCGGCGGTCGCGGACGAAACGCTCGCACGCGAGCCCCACACCGTGGATGCCGCCCCAGATGACGAACGTCCACGCGGCCCCGTGCCAGAGACCGCCGAGCAGCATCGTGATCATCAGGTTCCGGTACGTCACCAACCGACCCTTCCGGCTGCCCCCGAGTGGGATGTAGAGGTAGTCGCGGAGCCAGCGGGACAGCGTCATGTGCCAACGGCGCCAGAAGTCCTGCAGCGAAACCGCCGTGTACGGCGAGGCAAAGTTCTGCGGAAACCGGAACCCCAGCAGCAGCGCGACTCCGATGGCGATGTTCGTGTAGCCGCAGAAGTCGGCGAAGATCTGGACGGCGTAGGCGTAGACCCCGACGAGGACCTCGAGCGACGAGTGCGCTTCCGGCGCGGCGAAGACGTCGTCGACGATGGCGGTCGCGAGGTGGTTCGCAATCACCACCTTCAGGAAGAGGCCGCTGAGAATGAGGAGGAACGCTCGCCCCGAGTCGACCCGGCGAGGATCGCGCGGCGACTCGAGCTGAGGCAGCAATTCGCTGGCGCGCACGATCGGACCGGCAACGAGGTGAGGGAAGAAGGCCTGAAAGACGGCAAAGCGCATGAACGAGGCCGGGACGAGCTCGCCGCGATAGGTGTCGATGACGTACGAGAGCGCCATGAACGTGTAGAAGGAGATCCCTACCGGCAGCGTCACGCTCACGATCCAGGTCGCGTCCGCGAGGCCGAGGTTGCTGAGGGTGTTCTCGGCGGAGGTGACGAAGAAGCCCGCGTACTTGAAGTAGCCGAGCAGGGCGAGGTCGAACGTCACCGCCGACGCGAGCAGGGTCTTCCGCGTCCGAATCGGCTTCGTTCGGAAGATCGCGACGGCGAGGACATGGTTGACGACCGTCGAGGCGCCGAGCAGGAGGACGAACCGCCAGTCCCACCACGCGTAGAAGACATAGCTCGCGAGCAGGATCCATGCCTGCCACGCCCGCCGGTGCGGCATCAGCGCCCACGACAGTGGCAGAACGATCAGGAAGAAGATCGCGAAGGTGACTGTCGGAAAGAGCACGCTCCCGGCGCTCTAGCGAAGGCGAAGCACGAGCTTGCGAGTGTCGACCTGACCGACCGCATCCTTCGCCCGCACGGTCAAGACGAACCGGCCGGGACGCGCGCGGGCGACCCCCCAGACGACGCCGGACGGACGCAGGTGAAGTCCGAGCGGGAGCCGTCCGACGGCTGACCACGAGTACGGACGGCGTCCGGATACGGCCTGGAGCCGAGCCGTGTATGACTTTCCATGCCGCGCGTCGGGCAGCGTCTGCGTCTTCACGACGACCGGCGGCACCGCCACGCCGGCGTCAACGAGCTTCTTGCGGATCAGCTTCGCCATCGCCTGAGGACCGATGCCGCCCAGGTGCAACCCGTCGTCCTGGAACCAATCAGGGTGATTGCGCGAGTACACGTACCAGTCGATGACGGTCAGCTTCGGGTGCTTCTCTGCCGCGGCCTTCAGCTCGTCGTTCATCTTCAGATACGGAACGTGGCCGATCATCGTGAGCCAGAAGACGTGCTCGACGCCGATGTGCTCGAACGCGTCCAGCGTCGTGTCGACCGAGTCGGCCCACTCATCCGCGTACTCGTTGTAGCCCACCACCATCACGATGTTCGGACCGAGCGCCGCGCCGCGCTGCCGAATCAGTTCCATCGTGTTGGGCGGGCTCGGAGGACAGCTCGGGTTCACAAGCCGCCGGCACGGCGCCACCTCCAGATCCAGGTCGACCCCCGAGCGGAGCGTCTGCAGCGCGACGTCGTCGATGGGAAGCGCGGTCGCGACAGAGTCGCCGATCAGCGTCACGTGCTGCAGCCCATCTGCCTTGGCGCTCCCGTCCGCTCCACCTGTGGTCGCGGGTAGAACGCACGCGACGAGCGCTGCCACGAGCACGGGCGAACCCGCGCGGAAAAGCGATTTCAGTCGAGCCCAAGACGTAATCACGGGTACCCCTGTCGACAACGACTCTTTGCCAGTAGACCATGGAAACGACGAACCTTCACCCAGAAACCTGTGGGTTTGCCGGTGGCACCGGCCGCGCACACCTAGAGAATGGACGTATGGCGGAGAGAGAGCTTTGGAAATGCGGATAAGCAGAGGGATCACGCGCAGTCGGGCGAACGGGAATGGCATGTCCGCGATGGAGGGCATCGCGCGCATGCCGTCGCCCGATGAGATCGCGGCCGGCGGTAGCGTCATCCCGCTCCACCACGGATCGCCCCCGGTAGGGCAAGTCCAGCCCTCTACGTCGGCGGCACCGGAACTCGGGCCTGTCAGCCCGGAGCTCGCTCTCATCGATCCCGAGCTTGCTCGCGCCGCGCGGGAACGGCTGCCCGACCCACCTCGGCCGGTTCCGCTCGCCGAACAACCCGTGCGCATCGAGCCCCGTGCGCACCAGTCTCGCACCGGTTCCGGTGCTCGAGCCCGCACCGCGTCGCCGCCGCGTCCGACTCGCCCTGCTCGCGTCCGCTGCGGGAGTCATTGCGCTCGGGGTGCTGCTCACGCTGGTCGTCGGTCGCGAGGGACGACCCGCCCGAGACGCGCAGCAGACTCAGTCGGTCGCGCCCGCGGTCTCCCCGCCGAAGGACACGGTCACCGAGCCGGAGCGCACAACACCCACGCCCGTCAGACCGGCGAAGCCGGCCGGCACGTCACCGACGCCTGCGACGTCGGCCGCCGTCCCACGCGACCGCAGTTCCCGGGCAAACGTTCGTCTGGGTCGCAGCCCCGGATGCAGCTGCGTACGAGTTCCAGCTGTTCCAGGGCGGGGAGCGCGTCTATCGCGCGCGCGTACAGGAAGCCCGCCTCGAGTTGCCCGGCCGATGGCGGCAGGACGGACGCCCGCACGCGCTTCTCCCTGGAAGCTACCGCTGGTACGTGTGGATGATTTCCAAGCGCACAAAGCAGCAGTCGGCCAAGCCAACTGTGAGCGCAAAACTCGTAGTCGCCAAGCAGGCCCGGTGATCCTCACCGGAGGCGCCAGGCCCATTTGCATCACCTCCTAACCGTTCAGCTAGGTGCGATTCAGTCCCTGACTCCGGACTGTCGCGAACGCCGATCCCGACCTACGGTGATCTCAGGAGTCGGTAGCTGGAAGTACGGCTGCGACTCATCGCCAGGGGGTTACAAGTGGGAGAGGAGTCCATGTTCGGTTCATTGAGAAAGCGCGGCGGCACGATCGTCGTCGCAGCCATCGTTGGCGCTGTTGCCGCAGGCAGCCCAGCAGTCGCGGCACAGGTTGTGGCCTTTGCCAAGTCCGCAGGAAATGCGAACACCGTCAACAAGATCGGGGCGTCCAAGACGCCGCGAGCCGGCATGCTCGTCCCGCTCAATGCGAACGGGAAGTTCCCGGCCGCAGTGATTCCGGCGAGCCGTCAGGCCGTCGGCCTGGCCGGCCCGGCAGGTACCGCAGGGGCCGCAGGGACTCCAGGGCGCTCCTGGCGCCTCAGGCGCCAATGGGGCAACTGGCGCGCAAGGGCCAAGGGCCTGCACAGGCGCCGACGGTGCGATTGGGCCAAGGGCGACCCGGGCAAGCGAGCCGGAACCGACGGAACCAACGGAGCCGCCGGGCGACCAGGGCGACAAGGGCGAGCCCGGGCACCGATGGAACCAACGGAACCAACGGAGCCGCCGGCGACAAGGGCGACAAGGGCGACCAACGGCGACGCAACGGGCGAGCCAAGGTGACAGGGGCCTGCGGGCGGCGTCGGTCTATCCCGCACTCGTCGACGTCAACCCGGTTCCGCCGCCAGCGCGTCGCACAGGTCTGGGACGACGTCATCGTCAACGGCGGAGTCGCATGGAACCACGGCGTATCGCTCGTCGTACCCGACCGGAGACGAGACGAGCTTCCTCGAGTGGCAGCGTGCCGCTCGCAGCCGGGAACGTGGGCCCTCGAGGTCACGTACGTCAAGTCTCCGACGATGCCGGCGATCTGACCTTCTCGCTCGACGCGAGCCGACCATCGGACGGTCGATGCGTATCGCGCGGCGATCGAGCAGAACGATCAGGCCACGCTCCCGAGCATCGCCGTGGCGACGTCCGGCATGCACACGCTCCGCGTGCGCACCGACGCGAAGAACGCCGCGTCCAGCAATTTCTTCGGTTACCTCGTCTGGCTGAGGCTCGTGAAGCAGTAGGCCTGCAGCCAGCTCACGGGGCGGGCACCTCGGGCGGCGAGGTGCCTGCCCCACCTGAGCAACGGATGCGGTCAGCCCTGCGGCAGACATGCGTATCGAAGTCAGTGATCCACAGCTCGTTCCGAGCCTGCTCGCGTTCCTCACCGGGCACGTGCACGTGAACGCGGAGCAGGTCGGGCCGCGGGAGGTCGAGATCTCCCAGCTCGGCTCGATGAACGCGCGCGGGCGGCGCCTGGAGCTCGATCTCATGCTGCAGGTGTGGCGTGCGTCGAACACGGACGCCAGCGCGTCGATCGTCGTCTAGCGAAGGCTCCGCTCGGGCGCGACCGGGCTGAAAGACACCAAAGACCCCGCGTGGCGGAGTCTTTGGTCGACGGAGAGGGCGGGATTTGAACCCGCGAAACGCCTTTCGACGCTTACGCGATTTCCAGTCGCGCTCCTTCGGCCGCTCGGACACCTCTCCGGGCGGGCACAGGGTATCCGAGGAGCGCGCGGACTAGCCGTGCGTGGACGCGACCACGTAGGCCGCAACGTCCTGGATCTGCTTCTCGTCGAGCTGCCCCTTGAACGACGGCATCACGCCTTTTCCGTTCGTCACCCGGTCGACGACGAGCTCGACGTCGGGCTTTGCCTCGTCCAGGTTCGGCCCGACGGTTCCCGACGCCCCCGCCGCCTTGAGCGTGTGACACGAGACGCACCCGGCCGATGCGAAGACCGCCTCGCCGGCGGCAGGGTCGCCCGCCGCCTCGCTCGTCCCGGTCGTCGCCTGCTCGGTGCTCGCAGGCGGCTCCTCGCCGCCTTGGGGCTGGGTTGCCTCTTCGCTGTGCGGTTCCCCCTCCTCGGCGGCGAAGACGACGACCCCAACCATCGTCCCGGCAAAGAGCACCACCGAGACAAGGATGAAGAGCCCGAGCCGGTTCCCCGGGAAGTCCGGGTTGCGGCGCGGGAAGTAGAACGCGGAGAGGATCGCGAAGACGATCAGGAGCCCGGCGAGTATCCCAAGCCCGATTTTCCCGTTACTCGTGATCGCCAGCAGCACGCGCCGGAACCTAACAGGACTACACGCGGTCGAGGGGGGCCATCGTCAGACCATGATCCTTGAGCTGGCTCCAGTAATGCTCGGCCTGTTCCTTGTGGCCCGACCAGACGACCGCCCGGCCGCTCGAGTGGATCCGGTTCGCGAACGCCATGCCCTGCTCGAAGCCGACTCCGGGCAGCACTGTCGCGAGCGCGTGGGCGACGCCGTCGAACGTGTTGTGGTCGTCGTTCATCACGATCACCTGCCAGGGCGCGTCGCGGTCTGCGCCGGGGTCGTCGATCCGCGGCTTGCGGACGGGCGTTTCGGTGGCCGGGCTCATCGCTCGGACGCTACCAACGCCGCCGGTTAGGCTTCTCCAATGTCACCCGAGGAACGGCTCGATCGCTACGCACGCCTCGCGGTCGAGGTGGGCTCCAATGTCGGCGAGGGTCAGGTCCTGTGGCTCTCCGCCCTGCCGGAGCACGCTCCGCTCGCACGTGCGGTCGCGCGGTGCGCCTACGAGCGTGGCGCACGCTACGTGGACGTCGACTACTCGGACCAGCACGTCCGGCGCGCTCGGATCCAGCTCGCCGAGGAAGACACGCTCGACTGGACCCCTCCGTGGGTCCTGGAGAAGATGGCCTATGTCGCCGGCGAGCGCGGTGCGCTGATCCAGATCGTCGGCGACCCGGAGCCCGAGTTGCTCGCCGACCTCGACGGCACGCGTGTCGGCAAGACGCGGATGCGCCAGCTCGCCGAGCGATACGTGGAGGTCCTGAACCAGCGCCTGCTCAACTGGTCGATCGTGGCGTACCCGAACGAAGGTTGGGCGCGGACCGTCTTCGGCGAGCCGGACGTCGAACGGCTCTGGGATGCAGTCGCGTCGGCAGTCCGGCTGGACGAGCCCGACCCGGTCGAGGCCTGGCGGCTCCACATCGAGAAGCTGGTCGAGCGCGCACGGATCCTGAACGACCGCGGCTTCGACAGCCTTCACTTCCGCGGCCCGGGGACGGACCTGACGGTCGGCCTGATTCCCGGCGCGCAGTGGTGCACGGCGCTCGAGGAGACGGTCGACGGACGCCGCTACGTGGCGAACATGCCGACCGAGGAGGTCTTCACGAGCCCGAGCAAGCGGCGCACCGAGGGAACCGTGCGCTCGACGAAGCCGCTCGCACTCGCCGGCACCGTCATTCGCGACCTCGAGATTCGTTTCGAGGGCGGCCGCGCGGTCGAGGCCAACGCGAGCTCCGGCGAGGACGTCGTGCGCGAGCAGTTGCGCGCGGACGACGGCGCGACGATGCTCGGCGAAGTCGCGCTCGTCGACGGCGACTCGCGCGTCGGCCGCTCGGGCCTCACGTTCCTGAACACGCTCTTCGACGAGAACGCGACGTGCCACATCGCGTACGGCGCCGGCATCCTCGAGGCGATCCCGAACGGGACCGACCTCTCCGAGGCCGAGCTCGACGAGCTCGGCTTCAACAACTCGTCGATCCACACCGACTTCATGATCGGCGGTCCCGAGGTCGAGGTCGACGGGATCGAGACGGGCGGCACTGCCGTGCCGATCCTCCGCGGCGACGTCTGGCAGCTCACCTAGGCCATGGGTGAGCCTTCCTTCCCACTGACCGGAGGCTGCGGCTGCGGTGCCGTGCGCTTCGAGATCCGCGAGCCGTTCGCCTCGGCCAACTACTGCCATTGCACGCGCTGCCAGCGGCGAACCGGCACCGCGGCGTCTGCCAACGGGCGAACGGCCCCGGGCTCGTTCGAGCTCCTTTCCGGCGAGGAGCACCTCCAGGCGTGGGCGCCGGAGGGCGGCGCGGAGAAGGTCTTCTGCGGGCTGTGCGGCTCGGCCGTCTTCAGCCGCAGCGCCGGTGATCCGCCCGCGATCGGCGTGCGGTTCGGGTCGCTCGACTCCGATCCAGGTATCCGGCCGCAGTGGCGGCAGTACGTCGCCTACGCCGCGTCCTGGGAGGAGATCCCGGACGACGGCCTGCCGCGTTACCCGGAAGGCCGAACGTAATGCCCGGTCACGCGCTCCGTCTTCGAGTTGCTTCCGCGGGGGGCGCTCACGTCGCCGGCTCCGGCCAGGCGAGACCGCGGCACCTGAGAGGGAATCCTTAGCGCTGCTTCCTTCCGGACCTGACGCGGTTCGGATGCTCTCAGTGCGCGGAACCCGACCATCGACGCCACGTGCGCGAGACCTGATCCCGTTGAAGCCGCCCTCGGACGGCGTTCGGCCCCGCTGGAGCGGATTTCGGGTTCAAGGAACCGCTAACTCCCCACCTAGCGCGACCGGGCAAACGCAGCGTAGCACCGGCGCTATCCTGTCCTGACTCCCGGGCGCATAGCTCAGCGGGAGAGCGCTCGCTTCACACGCGAGAGGTCCCTGGTTCAATCCCAGGTGCGCCCACTCACGCCAGATCGCGACTGCACGCCGGCAACACCGCCTGGTTCGCGCGGTCTTTGCACTCGCACCGCTGATGAACAGCGAGGACAATGACTGGCCGACGATCGTTCCGAACGCGGGATCCGCCAGCATACCGGCGTCTGCCGGTAGCCCAGAGTCGCTCACCGACCTGTCGACTGCCTTCGAGGAGCAACCGCCACCGCGGCGGTCCGTACACAGTGAGCGCCCCCGCTCTCGAGTCACCATCACGCCGGTCCGCGTTGCCGACCTGCTCGCCGAGGGCGAGCGGATGCCGGTCAACGTGCACGTCATCGACCATCCCGATGCGCGTGTGCTGGTCGACACCGGCATGACGGAGCTGCACCCGGCGGTGGCCGATCTCGATCCCCGCCTCCGTCCACTGAGCAAGCAGGACTTCGACCTCGCCGGCATCGACATCGTCGTCAACACACACCTGCACTTCGACCACTGCGGCGGCAACCACCTCTTCACCGGCAGGCCGATCTACGTCCAGCGTCGGGAGCTCGACGACGCGCGCAGCGAGGACGACTACACCATTCGCGAGTGGGTCGAGGCGCCCGGCGTGCGGTACGTGCCGGTCGACGGCGAGCTCGAGCTGCTTCCCGGGCTCCGGCTCGTCCCGGCGCCGGGCCACACACGCGGCATGCAGGTGGTCGTCGTCGAGACTGGCGGGCGTCCGGTCGTCGTCGGCGGCGACGTGGCGGTTTGGTTCGGCGAGCTCGACGAGCCGCACACCGAAGGCCAGCTGCGGGTGCGCGCGCTCGACCCCGAGCTTGTCTGGCTCGCGCACGAGCACGAGCCATGGCGACCCCGCACCGTCTGAGCATCACGCCCATCACGTCCGCCGATTGTCAACACAAGTGGCAATAGTCGCCTATGGTCTGTAGGTGACTGAGCAGCTGATCGTGATCACAGGCGCCGGGGCCTCGTACGACTCGACGGGGATCGAGCCGCGCGATCTGAACTGGCAGCCGCCGCTCGTGAAGGAGCTCTTCGCCGAGCGAACCGCGTTCCACCCGATCCTCGACTTCTACCCGGACGCCCAGACGCTCGCACCCGACCTCCGCGTGGCGACCCGTACCGGCTCGGTCGGCCTCGAGACGTATCTGCGCGATCAGGTCCTGCGCTCACCCGCGGCCTACGACCGCCGGCGCTACCGCGCGATCCCGCTCTACCTGCAGCACCTGCTGCACGAGGTGAGCGAGCACTACACCACCCATCCCGTGAACTACGACCGCCTGATCAACGGCGTGCTGCGCTCGGCGAACGAGGTGATCTTCCTCACGCTGAACTACGACACGATCCTCGACAGCCGGCTCGAACAGCACGCTCACGTTCGGTCGCTGAGCGACTACATCCGTCCGGATTTCGCGTGGTCGCTGATCAAGCTCCACGGGTCGGTGGACTGGGCGCGCCGGATCGTCGGCGTCGATCACGCAGCCGTCGACAAGTCCGACCTCTATCTGAGCGAGTTCGTGGCGAGCCTCGACGACGTGCCGGAGCTCTCGGACGAGATCGAGCTGCGTCGGACGAGCGTCGAGCTTCTGCGCCGCGACCCGCCTCATCTCTACTACCCCGCGATCTCCGTGCCTCTCGGACCCGACGACGAGTTCAACTGCCCCGAGAGTCACCTGGACTTCATCCGCAACCGGCTGGGCGCGACAGATGGACTCAACATTCTCTCGGTCGGATACAGCGGGCTCGACTCGGGGCTCCTCCAGCTTCTCGCCAGCTCAGGCAACTCGATCCGCTCGCTCTTCGCCGTCAACCACGAGGGCGTGTCGGCCCTCGAGGCCGCGACTCGGATCTCGACAGCCTTCTCGGACGTCGCCCACCCCGACATGGCGTACGCCGGTACCTTCGAGTCGTTCGCACAGAGCGGCGGCCTGGAGGAGTACCTGACGACTCTCGTCTAGCCGCCGGTCGGGGCAGACCTCCTGAGCGTGGTCGCTTCTAGGCAGCGGCCGGTGGAGCTCCCGGGTCGACGTCATCGCGGCGGGGATCTGCAGCGCGAGCAATGTCGGCAGCGCGCCCGATGTTCCGGGCGATGAGGAAGCCGTCGCCCCGCTCGATCACTTCTTCGACGATCGCAATTCCGTGCCCAGGCAGGAGGATGAACGTCGTCGGGTCCGCGCGGACTCGTTCGTACGTCGCCGCCGTGATGTTGACTCGCTCCTCGCAGGGAGCCTGCTGCCCGCACTCGCAAAAGAGCTCGATCAGCTCAGACATTCGGTCACCCGTGACACCGCCAAACTGGCTGTACACCTCGGCCACGCGCTCGTTCACCTCGCGGTAGAGGTTCTGCGTCTCGGCGTTCCGCTCAATCGCGTCTGCCATGTCATTCTCTCGACCCTTCAACCCCAGCCTGCGGTCATCGCCGGCGGCACGGCTCCACCGGCCCTGGAACCCGACCTGCTTTGCTGAGGGCGGTCGATTCACGCGGCGCCACTCGCTTTGGCACGCGACAAACGAGACTCTAGCACGGTTTTTCCGCATAAACAAGCCAAATCTCGCTACTCAACAAATGTCTCGAGGCGCTCGATCTCGTCCTTCAGCGCGAGCTGCGAGCTCCGAGCGAGCGGTGCGAACGGCTCGAGCGCAACGCGACCCTGCTCGAGCTGCCACGTTCCCGCCACGAAGCCGTCGACGAGAATCGTCGCGTGCACGATCCCGTTGTTCGTGACGATGCGCGACGGAGGCACGTCGCCCAGGATTCGCGACCGGTCGGCGTGCGAGAGCACGAGATTGTCGAAGCGGGGAATCAGCCGCACGGGGGCGACCGCCCCGGCGTCCGGCAGCGGCGCCCGCGGTAGGTCGTAGAGGACGCGTCCCTGCTCGTCGCGGAACATTCGCAGCGACTGCCGCTCGAGCGAGGCGGTGATCGGCGCCACGCGCGGGATGCCGGCCCACTGCCCGATGTCCTGCTTGGTCGCCGGCCCGTAGGCCGCGAGATAGCTGCGGACGAGCCGGTCGAATGCCTCCTCGGGTGGTGGCGGACCGCCGGCCAGCGTTCCCTCGGCGGCCGTGTACACACCGTGGCCGCCGTAGCCCCAGATCCCCGACGGCGGGACGTGGACGATGTAGGCGTGACCCTGGATGCGGCGCCAGATGAACGTCGGGGAGAGCCCCGGCTTCTCGTACGGCTCGAGCAGGGCGCGCACCTCCTTGAACGTCAGCTCGACTCCTTCGAGCGTGGCTGCGACCGAGGCCGCGAGCTCGGCGAGCCGGGCCGTCGGTAGGCGTGCCGCGTACGAGGGCGGCCAGAGAATCCCTCCCAGCTCGCGGCGCGCGGTCGCGAACGCCCAGAAGTCCGACGGCGTGACGATGTGCAGGGTCCCGCGCTGGATGATCGCCTTTACCAGCCGGCGTCCCTTGAGCGCCCGCACGAGCTGCTCGCGCTCGAAGCCCTCGAGGCGCGCCCAGAGCGAGAGGTACGGGCTCGTCGTGGACTGCGCCTGCAGGCCACCGAGCCGCTCCACCGCCTTCACCGGACTGAGCGGCTTCCGTTCCAGGAGCAGCTGCCGTTCCAGCAGCGCGCGATTCAGCTCGCGCCGGCTCAGGACGCGCTCGCTAGCCATACGAGATGAACTCGAGCAGGCTGCCGTCCGGGTCGCGGAAGTAGACGCTGGTACCGGGACCAGCCGCGCCGAAGGTGTCCATCGGGCCCGACTCGACCGCGACGCCCTGCACCCTGAGATGCGCGACTGCCTCCTCGATCGACCCCGCCCAGACGAAGCAGAGGTCGCTGTTACCCGGCTGGACGGGAAGCCGCCCGACAAGGCTGCCGACGTCGACACCAGGGCCGTGCACGTTCAGCTGCGTGTCGCCGAGGCGATACGCGAACCGGCCGGCTCCAACGTCGAGGATCTCGGCGCCGACGACGTCACGGTAGAACGCGTTCGACGTCTCCCAGTCGGAGACCGCGATCACGCAATGGTCGAGACGCAAGGCCTTGCTCATGACCCGGACGATAGGGCACGGGAAAGACCATTCCGCGCTTAGAGCGAAGAACCGCAAACGCCGATCGCGCAGCCGCCACGATTCCTGATTCAATCGAAGCGTGACTGCGCTCTACCGCAAATACCGGCCGCAGGACTTCGACGACGTCGTCGGCCAGGAGGCGGTCGTCCGGACGCTGCGGAACGCGATCGAGCTCGGCCAGCTCCGGCAGGCCTACCTCTTCGCCGGCCCGCGCGGCACGGGCAAGACCTCGATGGCGCGGATCCTCGCCAAGGCGCTCAACTGCGAGACGGGACCGACGGCGACGCCGGACAAGGTCTGCCACGCGTGTGTCTCGATTGCCGCCGGCACGTCGCTGGACGTCGTCGAGATGGATGCCGCCTCGCAGCGCGGGATCGACGACATCCGCGAGATCCGCGACCGGGTCATCCTCCAGCCGGCCGAGGGCCGTTACAAGGTCTACATCCTCGACGAGGCGCACCAGCTCACGGACGCCGCCTGGAACGCGCTCCTGAAGCTGATCGAGGAACCGCCTCCCCACCTCGTCTTCGTCTTCTGCACGACCGACCTCGCCAAGGTCCTTCAGACCGTCCGGTCGCGCTGCCAGACGTTCGTCTTCGCCCGTCCGCGGCTGCCGGAGCTCGTCCGCGTGCTGCGGCGGATCGCCGATGCCGAGAAGATCGAGGCGCCCGACGCAGCGCTGGCGCTGATCGCGCGCGGTGCGCGCGGCTCGTTCCGCGACGCCGTCTCCACACTCGACCAGCTCGCCTCCGCGACCGGGAACACGATCGACGTCCAGTCCGTGCTCCAGCTTCTCGGCGCCGTCGAGGAGGACGCGCTCTTCCGGCTCTGCGACGCGATCGTCGACCGCGACACGGCCGGCGCGCTCGTCTTCCTCGAGGAGCTCGCGGAGCAGGGGCAGGATCTCGGCCGCCTCGTCACCGACCTGCTCGAGCACCTACGCCATCTCCTGCTCGTCCAGCACATGGGTCACGTGCCGGACTCGCTGCCCGTCACCGACGAGACGCGCGAGCGGCTGCGGGAGCAGGCGAACCAGCTGCCGTCGCCGACGGTGCTGCGGCTGTGCGACCTGCTCGCCGTCGCGGTCGAGGACTCGCGCCAGGGCGCCGATCCGCGGCTGCCACTCGAGCTCGCGCTGGTCAAGGTGACGAGTCCCGCCTCCGATCTCTCGCGTGAGTCGCTCGCGTTCCGGGTCGAGCAACTCGAGCAGCGCGCCGGCGGTGCACCGGCCCCCGCGGCCGGCCTCGGCGCCGGTACCCGCGGCGAGATCCGAGGAGCCGACGCCCGTGGCGCCGCAGCCACCAGCCGAGACCGGCGACCGCAGCCGAGACACCACCGCTCGCGCTCGAGCAGCTCCAGGACGCATGGCAGCGCACCGTCCTCCCCGCGGTTCAGTCACGCTCGATCCCCGTCGCGTCGCTTCTCGGCGAGGCCCGGCCGGCGGCCCTCGAGGCAGAGATGCTCACGCTCGAGTTCCCGGCGAGCGCCGACTTCCACCGCCGCCAGGCGGAGGAGCCGAAGAACGTCGGCGTGATCCGCGACGCGCTCTACGAGGTCACCGGCCACCGACTGGCCGTCACGCTCGCCCTCGGCGCGGCCGACGACGACGAGCTTGCCGAGGACGAGGACGAGGAGCTGACCGAGGACGCGCTGATCTCGATGTTCAAGGACACGTTCGACGCCAAGGAAGTCGAGGAGACGCTATGAGCAAGATGGACATGAACAAGCTGATGCAACAGGCCCAGCAGATGCAGTCGCAGATGCAGCAGGCGCAGGAGGAGGCCGCCAACGAGGTCGTCGAGGCCTCCGCCGGCGGCGGCATGGTGATCGTGAAGGCGACGGGCGGCGGCGAGATCGTCGGAATCACGATCGACCCCAGGGCGATCGACCCGGACGACCCGGAGATGCTGGCCGACCTCGTGCTCGCGGCGGTCAACGAAGCGCTTCGCTCCGCGAGCGCGCTGATGGAGTCGAAGATGCAGGGAATGCTTCCCGGCGGACTTGGCGGCCTCGGCTTGCCCGGTCTCTAGACCCACCCGCATGCTCACTGACGAGCTCGATGCGATCGCGTCCGAGACGACGTTCTCCGGCGTGGTCCGGGTCGAGGACGGAGATGGGCTCGAGCTGACGAGGGCGTACGGGCTTGCGCACCGCGGCTACGGCATTCCGAACGCGCCCGACACGCAGTTCGGGCTCGCGAGCGGCGCGAAGGGCCTGACGGCGCTTGCGGTCGTGAGTCTGATCGAGGACGGCACGCTCGATCTCGACACGACCGCGCGCTCGCTGCTCGGACCCGATCTCCCGCTGATCGGCGACGACGTGACGATCGAGCACCTCCTGTCACACACGTCCGGCATCGGCGACTACGTCGACGAGGACGAGGGGCGCGAGATCAGCGACTACGTGCTGCCGGTGCCGGTGCACGAGCTCGCCACGACCGAGCAATACGTGACGGTGCTCGGCGGCTACCCGGCGAAGTTCGCTGCCGGTGAGCGCTTTTCGTACTGCAACGGCGGCTTCGTCGTGCTTGCCCTGATCGCGGAGCGAGCGAGTGGACTGCCGTTCTACGACCTCGTGCACCGGCGTGTCTGCGAGCCGGCCGGGATGGGCGACACGGCGTTCCTCCGCTCCGACGAGCTTCCCGCGCGTGCCGCTGCCGGCTACCTCCTCATCGACGGCAGCTGGCGGAGCAACGTGTTCCACCTGCCGGTGCGCGGCAGCGGGGACGGCGGGGTCTACTCCACCGCCGCCGACATCAGCGCCCTCTGGAGCGCGTTCCTCGCCGGCCGGATCGTGTCGGCGGAATGGGTGGCCAAGATGGTGCGCCCGCGACACGACGTGCCGTCGGAGTCGAAGCGGTACGGCCTCGGCTTCTGGCTGCATGCATCGACCGACGCCGTGATCCTGGAGGGCTACGACGCAGGCGTGTCGTTCCGGTCAACGCACGACCCCCACTCCGCCCGGACGGAGACCGTGATCTCGAACACGTCCGATGGAGCGTGGCCGGTCGCCCGCTATCTCGAGGAGCGACACGCCCTCTGACAGCTAGTCGATGTCGAGGATCCGCGCCTCGGCGGGCGGATGCAGACCTCCCCACGCCGCCAGATAGAGGTTCAAATCCCGCCGCATGATCGACGTGTCGAAGACGCCCGGCACGACCACGTCGAACACCGCACCGTGGACGTCCGCCGTCTCGCAGCGCGCTCGACCGAGGAACTCGACGAGATCCTTGACGAGCGCAGGATGACTGACCCGGACCTTCATGGCGATACCCCTCTCCCAGAGCGATCACCGTTCGTGTGCACTCACCTTGGCTCGGAGTGAGCTACCGCGTAATGACCGAAAGTCCAGGGTTTTTCGTCGCGTGGGGACTAGGCCGCGAGGAGCTCGGGCTCAGGCCCCGGCGCGGGGCCGGCAGCGGTGACGAGAACCGGTCGTGGCCTCGTCCGCGCCCGGGCCTGGACGATCACGACGGCCGAGACCACGAGCACCGCACCGAGGAGCTGGACCGGGGTCAGCCGCTCGCCGAAGACGAGCGCGGAGAGGCCGATCGTCAACGGCGGCTCGACCGTGCCGAGGATCGTCGCGCGAGACGGGCCGAGGCGGCGCACCCCACCCAGGAAGGCCGCGATCGGGAGCACGGTTGCCGCGAGCGCGATCGCCGCTATCAGGAGCAACGTGCGCGAAGGCTGCGCGACGACGAGCGACCCCGTCGCCGCGCCGCCGAGCGCAAAGGCGGTCGCAGCGCCCGCGCAGAGCATCGTTGCGAGCACCAGCGGCTCCGTGGTTCCCAGCAAGCGGTCGGAGACGAGCACGTACGACGCATAGACGACCGCAGCCGCAAGCGCGAGCGCGATCCCGATTGGATCGAGCGCGCCGCCGACCCCGCCGAGGAGCGCCAGCGCCACGCCGGCGAGCGCGACGACGAGCGCCACCACCCGCCTCTTCGACGCCCGTTCGCGCCCGAGCAGGACGGCGCCGGCAACGACGAGCGCCGGATAGCTGCACACCAGGAGCGAAGCGAGCGAGACGTCGATCCGATCGAGCGAGGCGAAGAAGAGCCCGGTCTCGAGACCGTAGAGGGTCAATCCGAGCACGAACGGGGGGAGCAGGACGCGCAGGGGAGCGACGGCCAGGGTGCGCCGCGCGAGCGCGGCGAGGAGAGCCGCCGCGAGCGCAAATCGCAGCGTGCCGACGGACGCAATGCTCGCCCCGCTGTCGAAGGCCACCTTGGCCAGGAGCGGCTGCACCGCGAAGGACGCAGCCGCCAACAGGCAAAGAGCCGCTCCGATCCGCTCCTGCGTCCAGTCGAAACCCATGTTTCCCACGGTAAGGGAGACTGAGCGGAAGGAAAGACTGAGATATCTTCAAGATCGATAGGATGAACCTATGACTCTCCAGCAACTCACCTACTTCCTCGCCGCCGCGGAGCACGGCTCGTTCAGCCGGGCCGCCCGCGCGCTCTACCTCGCGCAGCCCTCGCTCTCCGAGCAGGTGCGCGCCCTCGAATCGGAGCTCGGCGTTGCGCTCTTCGCGCGGGCCGGCCGCGGCGTCGTCCTCACCGAGGCCGGGCGGGCGTTCCGGCCCGAGGCAGAGCGCGTGCTCGCAGCGCTCACAGCGGCCCGCGAGGCCGTAGTCGACGTGCGTGAGCTGCGCGGCGGCACGCTCAGCATCGGAATGTTCGGAACGGCGTCCGGCTTCCTGCTCTCGCGCCTCGTCGCCGACTTCCGCTCGCAGCACCCGAGCGTTTCGCTGCGGCTCGTCGGTCAGAACTCCTCAGAGGTCGCCGAGGATGTGCGCCGCGGTCGGCTCGAGGCGGCGCTCGTCGTCCTGCCGGTCGACGACGAGGGCCTCGAGGTCCGGCCCGCGCGGCGCGAGGAAGTCGTGTACATCAGCCGCGAGCCGGAGCGCGTGCACGAGCCGATCACGATCGAGCGGCTCGCCGAGTCGCCGCTGATCCTCTACGACGCCCACTACGGCTGGAGCGACCCGACCCGCCGCCAGCTCCAGGAGCGGGCGCAGCAGGCAGGCGTCCAGCTCAAGCCGGTGATCGAAATCGAGGACATGGAAGCCGCTCTCGAGCTGGCGGCGAGCGGGCTCGGGGACACGATCGCGCCGCGGGCGGCGCTCACGCACCGCCGCCGCTTCCGATCGCTCGGCTCGATCTCGTTCGCCGAGCCGCTCTACGACACGTTTGCGTTCATCGCGCGGCGCGGCGCGCCGGTCTCCCCGGCCGCTCGCGCCTTCCTCGACCTGGCGGAGAGGCGCCTCGCCGAGTTCGGCGAGGGCGTCCTCTACGCCGGGATCACATCGGAGCCGAGGGTTAGCGGCTACTACGCGACGCTTGCGAGCGCTTCGTCCGACGGCAGCGGCCTGGTGCCGAGCAGCTGCGCGAGACGCGCGAACGCGCTCGTCTCCAGCTGGCGGACGCGCTGCCGCGTGACGCCGAGCTCGCGGCCGATCTCCTCGAGGCTGACCGCCTCGCGGCCCGTGAAGCCGAAGCGCATCTCCATCACCTGACGCTCGCGCTCGGGCAGCCGCTCGAGGGCTTCGCGCACGCGCTCCTGCTCGAGCGAGATCTCCACCAGGTCGATCGGCTCCTCGACGGTGCGGTCGGCGAAGAGATCGCCGAGCTCGCCGTCCCCGTCGCCGATGGTCTGGTTGAGCGACACCGACGCCTCGACGGCGTCGAGAGCCTCCTCGACGTGGTGCGGCTTCAGCTCGGTCTCCGCGACCAGCTCGGCGAGCGTCGGCGGGCGGCCGTGCGTCGCCTCGAGCTTCTGGCGCGCGCGCTTCAGCTTCAGCCGGCGCTCCTGCACGTGCACCGGGATGCGGATCGTGTCCGACTGGTTCGCGACCGCGCGCTGGCAGGACTGGCGGATCCACCACGTGGCGTAGGTCGAGAACTTGAAGCCCTTGCGGTAGTCGAACTTCTCGACCGCGCGGTTCAGCCCGATCGTGCCGTCCTGGATCAGGTCGAGCAGCGGGCAGGCCGTGGCCCTGGTAGCGCTTGGCGATCGAGACGACCAGGCGGAGGTTCGAGTTGACCATCTTCTCCTTCGCCGCGGCGTCGCCACGCTCGATCCGCTTCGCGAGCGCGACCTCCTCGGCAGCGTTCAGGAGCGGGTGCTGGCCGATCTGGTTCAGGAAGAGCTGCAGGCTGTCGGTGACCACACCGGACGGGCGCAGGTCGAGCTCGACGGGGGCATCCCCGGCGTCGACGGCCTCCTCGATCTCGACGTCGGCCGCGGCAAGCGCGGCCCGCACCTCGTCGAGGGTGTCGTCGTCGAGCTCGTGCTCGAGCTGCAGTGCCTCGAGCTCGGTAGCTGCGACCACGCCGCGGTCGCCGGCCTCATGGAGGAAGCCGGTCACAGCCGCATTCGTATTCAGGGCATCCGTGCCCAAAGCAACATCCGTACTCATCAAAAAGTTCCTCTCGAAGGCTGTTCGTGTCAGAGAGCCGCGCGGTTTTCGCGCTGCTCAGAGATGACAACGTCAAACAGTGCCAAGTTTCTGCCCAAAAACACCAATCCGTACACAACCCTTACGCCAGTTCACGAAAACGCAACCTCGGGACGTCCGAAACCGACGGGTACGCTCAGGTCGTGCTGAGCCCGTCGGTGGACAATCTCGTTGCGCAGTTGACCCGCCTACCGGGGATCGGATCACGTACGGCGCAGCGCCTGGCGTTCCACATTCTATCAGCCGGAAAGGAGGAAGCGAGCGCGCTCGCAGCGGCGATCGAGGAGGTCAAGGAGCGCGTTCGGTTCTGTCGTGACTGCGGCAACCTGACCGAGGAGGAGGTCTGCTCGATCTGCCTCGACAGCCGCCGCGACCGAACGGTCGTATGTGTCGTCGAGCAGCCCGTGGACGTCATCTCGCTCGAGCGCACGCACGAATACCGCGGCCTCTACCACGTGCTCGGCGGCTCGCTCTCGCCCCTCGATGGAGTCGAGCCCGAGCACCTGCGGATCAGCGAGCTGCTGCGCCGGGTCGCAGACGGGGAGATCACGGAGGTCGTGCTCGCCACCAACCCGAACATGACCGGCGAGGCGACGGCCGCCTACCTCGCAGACCGGCTGCGCGACGGGGTCACCGTGACCCGGCTCGCGAGCGGGCTGCCCGTGGGCGGCGACCTGGAGTACGCCGACGAGGTGACTCTCGGCCGGGCACTGGCCGGCAGGCGCGCGATCTAATTCGTGGCGCAACCTTGAACCAGAATCTGCGGAAGCAGATTCTGGTTCGCGCCAAGACCCCTGAAGCTGCGTGCGTCGGACTCGGGGCTCGTTCACCGCTCTAGTCCGCTCGGATCGCTCATCGGCGTACACGGCACCGATCGCGGCTCTCGGCTCTCACGATTTTCTTGCAAAGAGCGACTTTTCGCCTCCGGCTTGCTTGACGACGCCCACCCGGTTTTCTACATTCCTCCCATCTGAACCGACGGGCCTTCGGGTTCGTCGGTTCAGTGTTTTTTATGGCCTCCTGTCGGGGGCCTTTTCCGTTTCAGGGGCCGGTTCCGGGCTCGTGTCTACACTCATCGGCATGGCCGCGACCGAGTACGAAGCCGTCCCGGCGGTCGATGCCGACGCGGAGGCCGCCCACCTCGGCACGGTCGTGATGAAGTTCGGCGGCACCTCCGTCGGCGACCCGGAGAAGCTGAAGCGCGTCGCCGCTCGTCTCGTCGCCGCCCGTGACGAAGGGCACCGCGTCGTCGGCGTCCTCTCGGCGATGGGGCACACGACCGACGAGCTGCTCGATCTCGCCCACCAGATCTCGGACGCGCCACATCCCCGTGAGCTCGACATGCTCGTCTCGGTCGGGGAGCGGATCTCCTGTGCGCTGGCGGCGATGGTGATCCACGATCTCGGGCACGAGGCGATCTCGCTCACCGGCTCGCAGGCGGGGATCGTCACCGACACCGTGCATGGAAAGGCAAAGATCGTCGAGGTGCGCGCGCGCCGGATCCACGAGGCGCTCGACGAGGGGACGATCGTCCTCGTCGCCGGCTTCCAGGGCGTCTCGACCGCATTCGAGGTGACGACGCTCGGCCGCGGCGGCTCCGACACGACCGCGGTCGCCCTCGCGGCGGCACTCGGCGCCGATCACTGCGAGATCTACACCGACGTCCTCGGCGTCTACTCCGCCGACCCGCGGGTCGTGTCCAACGCCCGCCAGCTGACCCACGTCAGCTTCGACGAGATGCTCGAGATGGCCTCCTCCGGGGCCGGCGTGATGGCCACGCGCTCGATCGAGGTCGCGCGTAGTCACAATGTGCGTCTCCACGTCCGTTCGTCCTTCGAAGAAGGAGACGGCACGTGGATCCAGCAGGAGGAGAAGGAGATGCTCGAAAAGGCACTGATCTCCGGCGTCGTGCACCAGCGCGAGGAGACCGTCTACCGCGTCGAGGGCACCACGGCCGCGCAGCTCTTCGGCGCGCTCGCCGAGGCTTCCGTGAACGTCGACACGATCGTGCAGACGAACGCCGAGATCGTCTTCTCCGCCCCGGTCGAGGATCGCGCCGACGCCTCACGCACGCTCGACGCGCTCGGCGTCAGCTGGACCTCGCGTGACGACCTCGGCAAGGTCAGCCTCGTCGGGGCCGGAATGAAGAGCCACCCAGGAGTCGCCGCGAAGACGTTCGCCACGCTCGAGCAGGCCGGAATCGAGGCGTCGATCGTCTCCACCTCGCCGATCAAGATCGCGTGCCACGTCCCCTCCACCGACGTCGACCGGGCCGTCCAGGCCCTCCATGAGGCGTTCGAGCTTGGCTAGCAACCCGCGTATCGGCGTCGTCGGCGCCACCGGCGCGGTCGGGACGATCACGCTGGAGCTTCTGCGCGAGCGCGGCTACCGCGACGTGCGCCTCTTCGCCTCCGCGCGCTCCGCGGGGAAGCAGCTGGGCGGGACGACCGTCGAGGAGGCGACGCCGGAGGTGCTCTCCGCCGGCGATCTCGATCTCTGTCTCTTCTCGGTCGGCACCTCGGCGAGCCTCGAGCTGGTTCCACACGCCGTCCACGGTGGGGCCGTGTGCGTCGACAAGTCAGCTGCCTACCGGCTCCAGCCCGGGATTCCGCTCGTCGTGCCCGAAGTGAACGGGATTCGCGCAGCCGAGCACCAGGGGATCGTCGCGAACCCGAACTGCTGCGCGATCCCGCTCACGTGTGCGCTCAAGCCGCTGCACGACGCTGTCGGGCTCGAACGCATCCGTGTCGCCACCTACCAGTCGGTCTCCGGGGCAGGCGCGCAGGCGATGGAGCGCCTGCGGGCGCAAACGCCGGAGGAGAACGACCTGCGCATGGACTGGAGCTTCGACGGCGTCGAGTTCGACGAGGAAGAGAAGCTGCGAGAGGAGACACGGAAGATCCTCGAGCTGCCGGCGCTGCCGGTGAGCGCGACCTGCGTGCGCGTGCCGATCCTCGTCGGGCACGCCGAGGCCGTGTGGATCGAGACGAAGGAGCCGCTCTCCGCCGAGCAGGCGACATCGATCCTCGGCGGCGCGCCGGGTCTCCGGCTCGAGCAGTTCCCCACTCCGGGCGGCGCTGCAGGCGGCGACGACGTCCTCGTCGGCCGCATCCGCAAGGACCCGACGATCGAGAACGGGCTCGCACTGTTCATCGTCGGCGACAACCTGCGCAAGGGCGCGGCGCTGAACGCAATCCAGATCGCCGAGCTTCTGCTGGCACAGCAGCGCGTCGCGGCTTGATTCTCGCGACGATCGCGACGGCGCTCTCGCTGCTCGCACCCGCACAACCCACCACGCTGATCGCCGCCGGCGACATCGCCTCCTGCCGCTCGTCGGGCGACGAGCGGACCGCGGCGCTCGTCGCCCGGATCCCCGGAACCGTCGCTGTCCTCGGCGACGCGGTGTACGAACGCGGAACCGCACAGGAGTTCCGCGACTGCTACTCGTGGGGCCGTTTCCGCGGCCGGACGCGCGCCGCACTCGGCAATCACGAGTACGGCTCCGGCGACGCGAAGGCTGCGATCGCCTACTTCCACCTCCCGCGCTCGGGCTACTACTCCTACGACCTCGGCGACTGGCACGTCGTCGTCCTCAACTCCAACTGCCGCCCCGCGGGCGGCTGCGGGCGCGGATCGCCGCAGCAACGCTGGCTCGCCGCGGACCTCGCTGCGAATCCGGCCTCTTGCACCGTTGCGTACATGCATCACCCGCGCTTCAGCTCCGGCCTCCACGGCTCGGACACCACCCTCGGCGCGCTGTGGACGACGCTCAGCCGCGGTGGTGCCGACATCGTCCTCGCCGGCCACGACCACCACTACGAGCGGTTCGCCCCGTTCGAGGGCATCCGGACCTTCGTCGTCGGCACCGGCGGCCGGAGCCACTATCCGGTGCTGTTCCGCCTGTCGCGGCCCAAGAGCGTCACAGTCAACTTTCTGACCTACGGCGTCCTCAGGCTGACACTGCATCCGGAAGCGTACGACTGGCGCTTCGTCCCCGTCGCCGGCTCGACCTACAGCGACAGCGGCTCGGGGGCCTGCCACTAGGACCAGACGAGTAGCTCCCCCGCGCAGCCCGTTCACACGGGCGCGCGAGGGAGCGGTGTTTCTCTAGCCGACCGACGCTCCGGCGAGCTGGTCGTGCTTCGGCGAACCCAGCAGACCGTGCAGCTGAGCCCAGCGGCTCGCCTCGGTCCGGTTCGCCACGTCCAGCTTCCGGTACACGTTGGACAGGTGGAACTTCACGGTCTGCTCGGTCACCCACAGCATCTTCGCGAGCTGCGTGTTCGAGTGTCCCTCCGCGACCAGCTGGAGGATCTCCAGCTCGCGCCGCGTGAGATCGGGCAGATCCTCGGTCGCGGCGCGCGACGTCTGCGCCGCGGCCGGCCGGCTGCCCGGCAGATAGACCGAGTGTGCGAACGCCTGCCGGATGGCGGAGCGAAGGTCATCCGGATGCGCCGTCTTGATCACGTACGCGACTGCGCCCGCCGCAAGGGCCGCGTCGATGTGCTTCGTGTCGTCGTACACCGAGAGGACGATCCCGCGCAAGCGTGGGGACGATCTCGTTCCCCTTGCGCACGAGCTCGATCCCGTCGATGTCGCCCTCCGGCATCTGAATGCCGGTGACAAGGACGTCGGGACGATGCTCGGTCACGAGCGCAAGCCCATCGCGCCCGGACGTCGCTGTGCCGACGACCGTCAAGCCGAGATCCGCCACGACCAGACTGACTGCGTCTAGCCAAAGCGGATGATGATCTACGAGTACTGCCGTACGCCCGTTGTACTGACTCATTCGAAAGGGCCGCCTTTCGTCTTCACATGTCTTGCGTGTGGTGCTCCAACCTCCACGCCCGCCTTTACCCTCCGCTCAACCTAGCGCAGTTCGTGATGAAAGTGAAGGTTTGTGTGGAATTTTTCTGGAGAAAAGGTGTCGAACTTCTCGCAATCGGAGATCTGCTCAATCGGCTAGTGGCGGTGGCGGCGGGCCGGGCGTAACGTCTCTCCTGCGCGTTGTGAGGCCGCTTACACGCGCGCAGAAGCGCAGCGGACGCTTTATCGCCTGCGCTCGAGGGTGAGTCGCCGGACTTCCTGAGACCAAGCAGGAAGCCCGGCACTTGCCCTGCAAAATCACCCTTTTGGCGGATGCGCGATGGCCCCTGGAGCGGTCATCTTGGCGTGAGGCGGCGGCCGCCTCCACTTGGTCGGGGGGCGGCCGTCGACTCAGCGTGCGCGGAACGCGATCACGTTCTCTTCGAGCCGTCCCGGCCGCGGCGCGATCGCCTCCACGGTGCCCCGGTTCGCACACGAGAGCTCGAGCGCTTCGGTGACCGCCAACGCAGTCGATGCCTCGCGTCCGTACTGAACCTCGCTCTGCGAGCGAACGGCGGTCAGGAACCGGGCGCAGGCGACCGGAAGCGAGTCTGCCGCCGGCAGCCGGAAGCTGACCCTGTCGCCCTGCTCGACCGTCAGGTCGTCGAACTCGGCCGGCGTCGGCCCGTTGACGAAGATCGAGAGCTCGTGCTCGGGCTCGTTCGCGTCGAGCACCGCAGTGGCTTCCGAGCCCACGACCGAGATGTGATCGGCGGTCTCCCCCTCGAGACAGGAGAGATGGACGTAGACGCCGATGCCGGTGGCGAACTCGAGCTTGGCGAAGATCACGTCGGGCGCCTGGCGACCGAGGTAGGACACGCCGCTCGCGTGTGCCTCGACCGGCTCGTCGCCGAGGAGGTCGAGCACGGTTGCGATCGTGTCGGCACCGAGGTCCCAGAGCACGTCGACGTCCTGGTGCTCGGCCCGCAACGCGAAGCGCCGCGCGTGCACGTAGAAGATCTCGCCGAGCGCGCCGCGGTCGATCAGGCGGTGCAGCCGGAGCACGCCGGGGCGCAGCAGCGCCGGCGAATGTGCCATCAGGTGCCGGTTTCGCTTGGCTGCGGCCGCCACCATCGCGTCCGCCTCGACCGAGCCGGAGGCGAGCGGGCCGTCGACGAAGACGTGCTTGTCTGCGGCGAGCGCCGCCAGCGCTCGCCCAGACCCCGCGAGCTCGGAGGACGCGAAGACGACGACGTCGAGATCCTCGTCCTGCAACAGCTCGTCGAAGTCGCTCGTCCAGGCGGTCGCGGGGCCGTAGCCCACGCTCGCAATCCGTGGCGCCTGGTCGCAGATCCAGCGCAGACTCGACTGCGGCAGCTCGTCGAACGCCCGCGCGAGCGTCGCGCCGAGGCCGGAGACGCCGCAGACCACGCCGACTGTGACCGGTGTTCTCATCCGTCCCTCCTGCAGTGAACGAGCGCGTAGCCGAGGAGAGGCACCGCAACCGCCGTGCCCAGGGCGAACGCGGTCGAGACGCGGAAGAGCGCCTCACCCGGAATGACGGCATAGGCGACGAGGAAGACCACGGCGGAGACGACCCAGCCGAGCGCCGCGATGCGCCCGCGATCGAGCGCGAGCAGCGCCTGCGAGAAGGTCGAGGTCGCGAGGTAGCAGCCGACGCCCACTCCGAGAAGCGCGAGCTCGAGCCTGCCGGCGGTGTATTCCGAGCCGTAGACCGCCTGTAGCGCCTCGCGGCCCGATCGCCGCCGCGCGCGACCACGATCACCGCTGCGACGCCGGCCAGGCCTCCCGCTGCGCGAAGCACCGCGCGGCGGAAGAGCGCGCGCTCGGCGGTCGCGTGCAGCAGCGTCAGGTTCGGCAGCATCGAGGTTGCGATGCCCTGGAAGACGAAGACCGGGATCCGGACGAGCATCGTGGCCGCGAAGACGAGACCGGCGATCTTGCCGACGTTCTCGCCGCCGCCGAGCATCACGAGCAGCGGGCCGCCGTTGACGAGCACCTGGTCAGCGACCGCGATCACGGCCGCCGGCCAGGCGAAGGCGACTGCGGCGCCGACGTGGAACGGCGATCCCTCTCCCCTGGCGACCAGCGGGCGGAGCACGCGGCGGCCGACGAGAACCGGCAGCGCGACACTCCCGACCGCGGCGGCGACCATCGCTGCCGCAGCGAGATCGCGCGACGCGACGAACGAGCAGCGGCACGACGACCGCGACTCGGACGGCGCCGTCAGAGACCAGCAGCAGCGCATAGCCGTTGAACCAGCGGGCGCCGGCGAACACGCCGCGCGCCACGTAGGCGACGCCGTAGGCGGCGAGGCCGATCACGAGCGCCGCGGTATAGAAGGAGTCGCCGAGGAAGAGCCGGTCGCCGATCAACCCCCAACCGAGCGCGCCGACGACTCCGATCGCGACGGCGAGCACCAGGTAGATCCAGAACATCGCCCGCAGAACGGAGCGAACCTCATGTCCTCGAGCCAGCCGGTCGGCGAGCGCCCGTGACGTCGTCTGCTCGAGCGGCCGGAAGAGCACGACCACGAGCAGGAACAACGCTGCCCAGAGAACGGCGACGAGACCGTAGGCCTCTGGGCCGAGCACGCGTGCGGCCAGCACGTGGTAGGCGTAGGCGAGAATCCCGGACGCGACGGTCGCTCCCGAGAGGAGCACCGCGCCGTCGAAGCTTCGAGGTGCCCTGACGGCGCGTTCGGTCGCGACGGACGGATTGACCGCCATCTCAGTCACGCCGGCACCACCGGCGAACACCGGCAGAACCGGATTCGAAGCTGTCCTCGCCACACGTCTCGAATCATGCGCTGCCGAGGCCCTCGGGATAAATCCCCTTCGGGTCAGGCTTTGCGCGGACCGTTCTAGACATGTCAGCCCCCCGAAGGGCTAGCTGCCCCAACCCCCGACGGGGATTGCCGCTCTGGCCTGGAAGCCTCGCTGCGCCCCTCCTAGGCTCCTTGCAACGGGGGCACGACCGACTTCGACGGTGGGAGAGCGACGCACGTGAGCACTTTGGAGATGACAACGAGAGCGGTGGACGAGGGGACTCAGGCCGAGAGCAGGCCACAACTCCTCTTCGTCATCCCCGCCTTCAACGAGGAAGCAGAACCTGCCGAACCTCTTCGCCGACCTGGCGCAGACGAGCGACCTGCTCGGCGAGGGCTCGCGGATCTTCATCGTCGACGACGGCTCGGCGGACGACACGTCCGCGCTCGTTGAGGCGTATTCCGGCCCGCTGCCGGTCGAGCTCGTCCGGCTCGAGGTCAACCAGGGCCCCGGCGCGGCGTTTCGGACTGGCTTCACCTCGGCGCTGCAGTGCGCCGACCCCGATGCGTTGATCGTCACGCTCGAGGCAGACACGACCGGCGACCTCGGCGCGCTGCCGCAGATGCTCGACGAGGTTCGGCGCGGTGCCGACGTCGTGCTCGCTGACTGGCGGATGGAGGGCGTCAGCCCTCACCGGCGCCTGCTGAGCGCGGCTGCCGGCTGGGTCGTGCGCCACAGCCTCGGGCTCGAAGCAACCACCGTTTCCTCTTTCTTCCGCGTCTACCGGGCATCGACGCTCCAGGATGCGTCGGACCGCTACGGCGAGCGCCTGATCCGCGAGCGCGGCTTCGCCTGCAAGGCAGAGCTGCTCGCGAAGCTGGCGGCGATGAACGCCCGCATCGTCGAGGTGCCCGTCTCGCTCGACTGGAGCAAGCGGAACGGCGAGAGCAAGATGCCGGTCTTCAAGACGATGCTCGCCTACTGGCGGATGCTCTTCCGCGCACGCGAGGGCGCACCCGAACCGGTTCCTGCTGCACCCGAAGGCGCACTCGGCGCATGAAGCCGAGCGTCGGGATTGTCGGCGGCGGCATCCTCGGGATGACCGCCGCATATCGCCTCGCGCAGGCAGGCGTCGCCGTCTCGCTCTACGAGCGCGCGCCGGACCTGGGCGGGCTCGTCGGGTCCTTCGACTTCGACGGGACGGCCGCCGATCGCTTCTACCACGTCGTCCTGCCGAGCGACGACCGGGTCCTCGGCCTCGCCGACGAGCTCGGCGTCGGCGACAAGTGGCGCTTCCAGCCGACGAAGGTCGGCTTCTACGGCGACGGGCGGCTCTTCTCGATGACCTCGCCGAAGGAGTTCCTCACCTTTCCGCTGCTCCGCCCGCATGAGCGGGTGCGGCTGGCGGCATTCGTCGCCCGCTGCCAGCTGACGAAGGAGCACGACAAGCTCGACGACGAGCCCCTGCTCGAGTGGCTCGAGCGGCACTGCGGGCGGGGAGTGGTCGAGAAGCTGTGGAAGCCGCTCCTGGACTCCAAGTTCGACGGCGAGTTCGACGACCTGCCCGCGACCTACATCTGGGCGCGCACGCGCCGGATGGGCTCGACGCGCGACAAGAGCGGCCGCGAGGTCATGGGCTGGCTCGATGGCGGCTACCAGACGATCATCGACGCCCTCGAGAACAAGATCGTCGCCCTCGGCGGCGTGGTACACGCAGGGGCGACCGTCGAGCAGATCGCCGCCGAAGGCGGCCGCGCCGTCGGTGTCGTGGTCGACGGTCGCCTCCAGCGCTTCGATCATGTTCTCTGCTCGCTGGCGCCGCCGATGGCGCGCCGCGTGCTCGCACCCGAGCTCGCCGAGCAGGCGCCGGCCGATCACTGCCGGTACCTCGGCGTCATTTGCCTGCTGCTCCGCCTCAAGCGGAGCCTCAGCCCGTATTACCACCTGAACATCACGGACCGGCGAGTCCCGCTGACGACGGTGGTAGAGACCACGCACGTGGTCGATCCGGAGCGTGTCGGGGGGCACCTGCTCTACGTCTCGAAGTACGTCGACCCGGGGCACCCGGATCACGAAGCCTCGCCGGAGGAGGTCGAGCGGAAGTACATGGAGTACGCCCGCACGATCTTCCCCGACCTGCGCGACGACGAGATCGTCTCGTCCGTCGTGCAGCGGGCGCGCGTGACCGAGCCGGTGCACCTCGTCGGCGGCGCCAAGCGGCTGCCCGAGATGTTCTCGGTGCCGGGGCTCTCGCTCGCTTCGACCGCGCACGTCTACCCGGAGATCGTCAGCGGGCAGGCCGTGATCGGCGTCTCGAACCAGGTCGTTCCCGGGATCCTCGAGCGGCTTCCGGCCGCTCGGCAGGCGGCGGCATGACCAGCAACGACTTTCCCAGGCCCAAGAGGAGGGTCCCATGAAGAAGATCGGAGTGACCGGAGCCGCAGGCTTCGTCGGCTCGCACTTGTGCGAGCGGCTGCTTGCGGAGGACTACGAGGTCGTCGGCGTCGACGACATGTCATACGGCTCGATGGCGAACATGGAGCCGTTCCTGCACCACCGCGGCTTCAAGTTCGAGGTGCTCGACTGCACCCAGCGGCGACCGCTGCGCGCGGCCTTCGACGGCTGCGACGCGATCATGCACCTCGCGGCGAAGAAGATCCCGCGCTACGGCGGCACGCTTGCGACGCTCGAGGTCAACGTCACCGGCGTCAACGCGGCGTGCTCGGTGGCGCTCGCACTCGACGCGGACGTGATCGTGACGTCGACCTCCGACGTGTATGGCGACGGCACGCCGCCGTACCGCGAGGACGGTCAGCTGGTGATCGGCCCGCCGACGTCGAAGCGCTGGGCGTACGCGGTCTCGAAGATGTACGACGAGCATCACGCGCTGGCGCTCGCTGACGAGCGCGACCTGAAGGTGACGATCCTGCGGCTCTTCAACGTTTACGGCCCCCGCAACCACCTCACCTGGTGGGGCGGACCGACCGTGACCTTCATCGAGTCGCTGCTGAACGGCGAGGCCGTCGAGATCCACGGTGACGGCATGCAGACGCGGAGCTTCACCTACGTCGAGGACACCGTCGACGGCTTCATGCGCGCTCTGGAAACACCGGAGTCCCGCGGCGAGGTGATCAACGTCGGCTCGACGGACGCGCTCTCGATCAGGTGCCTGGCGGAGAAGATCCAGGACAAGCTCGAGATCCCGCAGCCGCTTCGCGCCACCTTCATCGGCTACGACGAGATGCCCGGCAACTACCAGGACGTCCGCCACCGCATCCCGGACACGACGAAGGCTCAGGCACTCCTCGGCTTCGAGGCGAAGGTCTCGCTCGACGACGGTCTGGAGCGCACGATCGACTGGCACCGCGAGCAGCGGCTGCTGGACGCTCGCGCGGCCGGGGCCTGAGACCGGCACTCGACGGGGGGCAGGCAACGTGAGCTCACGCTGGGCAGCAATCGGGATCATCGCGGCCGCACTGGCCGCGTTGTCCTGCCTCGCCGTCTGGCCGGCCTTCCACGACCCCGTCGAGTGGACTCCCGACGCGCTCTACTACCAGGCGCGGGTTCTCGAGCTGCGCGGCGAGGACAACACCGTCGACAAGGTGTTCGAGGGGCCGCTCGCAGCTGAGCTGCGCAAGCGCGACCCGGGGCACACGGGCAACAAGACGTGGGTCGAGTACAACGAGCCGTTCTACGAGCGGCGAGTCGCCGTGCCGCTCGCGGCCGCGGCGCTCTACCCGGTGACCGAGGAGCGCTCGCTCCTCGACCTCTCGCTCGTGGGCTACATCGCGGCGGTGCTGGCACTCTTCGGCCTGCTGCTGCTGCGCTTCCGGATCGCGGTCGCCGCGATGGTCGCAGTCGGTGCTGCGCTGCTGCCGCCGCTGACGCACCACTCGTCCTTCCCGCTCACCGACAGCTGGGGCCTCGCGCTCGAGATCGTCGCGCTCGGAGCCGCAATCCTCGCGCTGGAGCGCGGGCTCGGTTGGCTGCCGCTCTGGATCGGCGCGATCGCGCTGCTCGCCTTCACGCGCGACAGCATGTGGATCCCGATCCTCGCCGTCGGCTGGTGCGCTCTGCGCAGCCGCTCCCGGACGCCGGTGACGCTCTTCGCGACCGGCGTGGCGGCGGCACTGCCGGCCCTCCTCCTCTTCTCGACCCCGGTGCGCGACCTGCTCGCGCTGCTCGTGAACGACTCCGAGCCTTCGGCCGACACCTCGCTGGGGATTCATCGCGAGCCACTATCCCGGCGCGCTCGTCGAGCTGCTCCGGGCGAACGTCGGCTTCCTCCGCCGCGGCGAGTGGTACACGGCGCTCTTCCTCGTCGGCGGCGTCCTCGCTCTCCTGCTCCTCGTCTGGCGCAGGCGCGAGATCCGCGACACGACGACGACGCTGATGACCGCCGCGGCCGTGCTCGCGCTCGGCTATGTGCTTGCGGCCCCGGTCTTCAGCGCGTTCCGGCTGGAGCTCGTCTTCGTGCCGATGGCCGCGTGGGGCGTCGCGCTGACCGCCGAGCGTGTGGCGGCCCGCCTCGCCGAGCGCGACGGGGCGCTGGCGCGCAGGCTCGCCGGGTTTCGTCGAACCCCGACGCATGGATAGGCCGGTCTGAACTTCCGGCCCTTGTCCGCTTCGCCGCTGCACGGGATAACAAGGACTCCGGCGTACAGCAGCCGGATGGACTGACCATGCGGACAACTGCAGCACATACCAATCGACTCTGGCGAGGGATTCCCTCGTGGCAGCGCAGCGTGCTCGCGACCATCGCGGTGCTCGTCGCGCTCGTGCAGCTCGGTGGCTCTAGCGCTGCCCCCGGCGACCCGCCGAGCGTCATCGGTGACTGGAGCGCGCCCGTCGCGTGGCCGCTCGTCGCCGTGCACATGTCGCTCGAGCCGACCGGACAGGTGTTCGCGCTCGACGGCTTCGCCGCGGACCCGAACTCCGAGCGCCTCTGGGATCCGGCCACGGGAGCCTTCACGCCGGTCCCGTACGGGCGCAACCTCTTCTGCTCGGGCCACATCCAGCTCGCCGACGGCCGGACGCTGCTCGTCGGCGGTCACATCAACGCGAACGAAGGGCTCGCCGACACGACGCTCTTCAACCCGATGACCAAGACCTACTTCCGCGGGCCCGACATGAGCGTCGGCCGCTGGTATCCGACAGCCACCGCAGCTTCCTGACGGCAGGGTGCTCGACGTTCGCCGGCGACAACATCGTCCAGGACCGTCCGGGCGCGGTACCCGCCCTTCTACGATGCGTCCGTCAACTCACTGCCGTCCGATCTACAACCCGCCAGACGAACACGTGGACCGACCTGACGAGCGCGACGCTGACCTCGCCGCTCTACCCGTTCATGTTCGTGCTCTCGGACGGTCGGTCTTCGACGCCGGCCCGGACACGATCACGCGCACCCTCGACCCTGCGACATGCGACCTGGACGACCGTGGGGACGAGCCCGTTCGACGGGCACAGCGCGGTCATGTACCGGCCGAACAAGATCATGAAGTCAGGCTCCTGGGCTGACCCCGACTTCGAGCGGCGCACGCTCGTATGCATCGACACGGGCGCACAGCGGTCATCGACATGAACGCTGCCGACGCCCGCGTGGCGCGAGACGGCACCGATGGCACACGGCCGGTCGTACCACAACCTGACGCTGCTGCCCGACGGCACCGTCCTGGCGAGCGGCGGTGGCTCGAGGTCCGACGGGCGTCGACATCGCGAACTCGGTGCTGCCGGCAGAGATCTGGAATCCGGACACGGAGACGTGGACGACGGTCGACTCGCTCCAGAACGGGCGCCTCTACCACTCAACGGCGCTGCTGCTGCCCGACGGCCGCGTCCTGATGGCGGGCGGCGGCCAGCTGCCGGCGCTCGATCGCCGTCAACCAGACGAAACGCCGAGATCTACTCGCCGCCGTATCTCTTCAAGGGCACCAGGCCGACCATCACCGCGGCACCCTCGGCGACCGCCTACGGCGTCGACTTCGACGTCACGACTCCGAACGCGGCCTCGATCGCGCAGGTCTCGCTGATCCGCCTGCCGTCGGTGACGCATGCGTTCGACATGAACCAGCGCTTCCAGTTCCTCAACTTCACGGCCGGTGCCGGGCAAGCTGACGGTGACGCGCTCCGGCGAACGCGAACCTGGCGCCGCCTGGCGACTACATGCTCTTCGTGCGTCGACACGAACGGCGTCCCGTCGGTCGCGTCGATGATCCGGATCTCCACCGCAGGCGACGTGACCCCGCCGACGGCGCCGGGCAGTCTGACGGCGACGTCCGGGCCGGGTCAGGTGGCGCTCGCCTGGACGCGCGTCGACGGATGCCGGTGGGATCGACCACTACAACGTCCACCGCGGCACGACTGCCGGCTTCACGCCGAGCGCCGCGAACCGAATCGCGCAGCCGACGGGCACGACGTACACCGACATCGGACTCACCGCCGGCACCTACTACTACCGCGTCACCGCCGAGGACGCCGCCGGCAACGTGGGCCCAGCGTCGAACGAGGCGAATGCAACGCGTCGCGGCCGGGCCGCCGCCGGGCCTCGTGGCCGCGTACGGGTTCGACGAGGGCCGGGGCACGACGACGGCCGACCAGTCCGGTGGACGGCAATGTCGGCACGCTGTCGAACGCAACCTGGGCGACGACTGGGCAAGTTCGGCAAGGCGCTCTCCTTCAACGGCACGAACGCGATGGTCACGATCGCCGACTCGAACGCGCTCGACCTGACGAGCGGGATGACCATCGAGGGTTGGGTGCAGCCAACCGTCGTCGAACAGCTGGCAAACACTGGTCGTGAAGGAGCGGCCGGGCGACCTGGTCTACGGGCTCTACTCGAGCACGGCGGCGAACCGCCCGCAGTCGCAGGTGACGGTCGGCGGCACGGCGCGCCTGTCTCGACGGCACGGCGCAGGTGCCCGGCAGGCTCCTGGACGCACATCGCAGCGACCTACGACGGGACGACCGAGCGGCTGTTCGTCGGACGGCACGCAGGTGCGCCACGGTCGCGGTCGCCGGGCACGATCCTGACGTCGGCATCGCCGCTCCGGATCGGCGGCAACTCGATCTGGTCGGAGTGGTTCAGCGGCCTGATCGACGAGGTGCGGATCTACAACCGCGCGCTCAGCGCCGCCGAGATCCAGACCGACATGAACCGCGTCGATCAGCTCGCCCGACGCGATCGCGCCGGCAGCTCCCGGCACGCTCGCCGCGACTGGCGGCCTCGGTCAGGTCAGCCTCACCTGGGGCGCGGCGACAGACAACGTCGGCGTCGCCCGCTACAACGTGCACCGCGGCACGACCGCGGGCTTCGCGCCGAGCGCGGCGAACCGGATCGCGCAGCCGACCGGCACGACCTACACCGACACCGGTCTCACCGCCGGCATCTACTACTACCGCGTCACCGCCGAGGACGCCGCCGGCAACGTCGGTCCGGCCGGCAACGAGGCGAGCGGCACGGCGACAGCCGACACGACCCCGCCCACGGCACCGGCGAACCTGGCCGCCACGGCTGGCGCCGGGGCAGATCGTCGACTCTCGTGGAGCGCCTCGACGGACTGCGGGCGGCATCGCGCGCTACAACGTCTACCGCGGGACGACTGCCGGCTTCACGCCGAGCGCCGCCAACCGGATCGCTCAGCCGACCGGAACGAGCTACGTCGACACCGGCCTCGCCGGTGGGACCTACTACTACCGGGTCACCGCCGAGGACGCCGCCGGCAACGTAGGGCGCGCCCTCCGAGCGAAGCGAGCGCGCTCGTCCCGACGGGACCGCCGCCGGGCTCGTCGCCGCCTACTGGGGCTTCGACGCGGGCATCGGCACGACGGTCGCCGACCAGTCCGGGAACGGCAACAACGGCACGGTCAGCGAACGCCACCTGGGCTGGACGCAGCTGCGGGCAAGTACGGCAACGCGCTCACCTTCAACGGCAGTCGAACGACCTCGTCACCGTCGCGGACGCCAACAGCCTCGACCTCACACAACGGCATGACCCTCGAAGCCTGGGTTCGCCCCACGCCTGCTCGGAACGACGTGGCGCACCGCGATCATGAAAGAGCGCCCCGGGCAGCCTACGCCTACGCCCTCTACGCCACCGGCACCGACCTGACAACGGTGCCCGACGGCGGAAGTCTTCAGCGGCGGCTACCGCGACGTCGGCGGCACCGCCCAGCTCGCCGCTGAACACCTGGACGCACCTCGCAACGACCTACGACGGCACCGTGCTCGCGCTCTACGTCAACGGCACCCAGGCCGCACAGCTCCTCATCACCGGCTCGATGACCGCCTCCACCGGCGCCCTCCGCATCGGCGGCAACACGATCTGGGGCGAATGGTTCCAAGGCGACATCGACGAAGTCCGCATCTACAACCGCGCGCTCGCCGGCAGCCGAGATCCAGGCGGACATGAACCGGCCGGTCACGAACCCGGACTCGACGGCGCCGTCTGCGCCGGGCACGCTCGTCGGCAACCGGCAGCGCTGACGCTCTGCGCAGCTGAGTTGGGGGCCGGCCACCGACAACGTCGGCGTCGTCCGATACAACGTCCACCGCATCGACGACGCCGGCTTCACGCCGTCGGCCGCGAACCGGATCGCGCAGCCGACCGGGACGACGTACACCGATCCGTCGCCGCCGGCACCTACTTCTACAAGGTGACGGCCGAGGACGCGGCCGGCAACATCGGGCCGGCTTCGAACGAGGCGAGCGCCGTCGTCGGCGACACGTCGGCGCCAGGAGCACCGGGGACGCTGAGTGCTCGTCGGCGGCGATCGGCAAGGCGACGCTTGCGTGGGGCGCCGCCACTGACAACGTCGGCGTGGTTCGCTACAACGTCCACCGCGGACAGCCGCGGGCTTCACGCCGTCGGCTGCCAACCGGATCGCGCAGCCGACCGGCACCGGCTACGTCGGATACGGTCGCCCCCGGCACCTACGCCTACAAGGTCACCGCCGAGGACGCCGCGGGCAACATCGGCCCGGTCTCGAACGAGGCGTCGGCGACGGTGAGCGCGGACACGACCGCTCCGACCGCACCCAGCGGGCTCGCAGGCTCCGTCACCGGCAGCACCGTCAACCTCACCTGGACGCAGCTCCACCGACGACGTCGGCGTCGTCCGCTACAACGTGCACCGCGGCGACAACAGCCGGCTTCACTCCGGCAGCCGGCAACCGGATCGCGCAGCCGACAGGGACGAGCTACGCGACGCCGGGCTCGCGAGCGGCACCTACTACTACAAGGTCACGGCCGAAGACGCGGCCGGCAACATCAGCGCGACCGTCGAACGAGTCGCCTGCGACCGTGGCCGACGGCACGGCCGCCGACGGCGCCCACCGCGGTCAGCGCGCAATCGCCGCGGGCAGCACGATCAACATCTCCTGGACCGCCGCGACCGACAACATCGGCGTCGCTCGCTACAACGTGCACCGCGGCAGCACCTCAGGCTTCACGCCATCGCTGGCAACCGGATCGCGCAGCCGACCGGCACGAGCTACGCCGACCCCGGCGCTCGCTCCCGGCACCTACTTCTACAAGGTGACCGCCGAGGACGCGGCCGGCAACATCGGGCCGGTCTCGAACACGGCAAGCGCCACCGTCGCTCGACACCACGGCGCCCAGCACGCCGGGCGCGCTGACCGCCACCGGCGGCGCCGGCCAGGCGGCGCTCACCTGGACCGCCTCGACGCGACAACGTCGGCGTCACTCCGCTACAACGTCCACCGCGCGCACGACGGCGGGCTTCACGCCCAGCGCGGGCAACCGGATCGCGCAGCCCACCGGGACGAGCTACACCGACACCGGGCTCGCCGCCGGCACCTACTACTACAAGGTCACCGCCGAGGACGCAGCCGGCAACATCAGCCCCGCGTCCAGCGAGGCGACCGCCAGTGCGTCCCGACCGCGCCCGCCGTCGGCCTCGTCGCTGCGTACGGGTTCGACGCGGGCATCGGTACGACGGTCGCCGACCAGTCCGGGAACGGCAACAACGGGACGATCAGCGAACGCCGCTCTGGACGCGACTGCGGGCAAGTTCGGCAACGCGCTCTCGCTTCAACGGCACTCAACGACCTCGTCACCGTCGCCGACGCGCAACAGCCTCGACCTCACAAACGGCATGACCCTCGAGGCCTGGGTGCGCCGACGCCGCTCGGCCAACGGTGGCGCACCGCGATCATGAAAGAGCGCCCCGGGCAGCCTACGCCTACGGCCCTCTACGCCGACCGGACACCGACCGGACAAGGTGCCCGAGGCGAACATCTTCAACGGCGGCGTCCGCGACGGTCGCGCGGCACCGCACCAGCTCGCCGCTCAACACCTGGACGCACCTCGCCGCCACCTACGACGGAACCGTGCTCGAGGCTCTTCGTCAACGGCACCCAGGCCGGCACAGCTCCTCGCCAGCGGCTCGATCACCACCTCCACCGGCGCCCTCAAGATCGGCGGCAACAGCGATCTGGGGCGAATGGTTCAACGGCTGACATCGACGAGGTCCGCATCTACAACCGCGCCCTGCACCGCGACCGAGATCCAGGCCGACATGAACACGTCGATCAGCGCGCCCGACACGACGCCGCCGAGCGCGCCCGGCACGCTGACCGCGACCGGCGGCCTCGGCCAGATCGCGCTCAGCTGGGGCGCCGCCACGGACAACGTCGGCGTCGCCCGCTACAACGTCCACCGCTGGACGACCGCCGGGCTTCACGCCGTCGTCGGGCAACCGGATCGCGCAGCCGACCGGCACGAGCTACACCGACACGGGCCTCGCCGCCGGCACCTACTACTACAAGGTCACCGCCGAGGACGCGGCCGGCAACGTCGGCCCGGCGGGCAACGAGGCGACGGCGCTCGTCGACCGCGGACACGACGCCGCCGACCGTCTCGATCACGGCGCCGGCCGCCGGGCGCCACCGTCACCGGCGCTGTCACGCGTCAGCGCGAACGCGTCCGACAACGGCACCGTCGCCGGCGTCCAGTTCAGGCTCGACGGGGCGAACCTCGGCGCCGAGGACACGACCGCGCCCTACTCGATCGCGCTGGGACACCTTCTCGGCTGCCGAACGGCCCGCACACCCTCTCCGCGGTCGCGCGCGACGCCGCCGGCAACACGACGACCGTCGGCCAAGTGTCGCGGTCACGGTGTCAGAACACCGCCGCTCGCCGGGCCTCGTCGGCGGCGTGGGCGTTCGACGAGGGCAGCGGCTCGACGACCGCCGACCAGTCCGGCCGCGGCAACAACGGCACGCTCGGCGAACGCGGCCTGGATCGACGGCCGGCAAGTTCAACAACGCCCTCTCCTTCAACGGGACGAACGCCTGGGTCATCGGTGCCCGACTCGGCCACGCTCGACCTGACGACCGGCATGACGCTCGAGGCGTGGGTGCGGCCGACGACCACCGGCAACTGGCGCACCGGCGTGCTGAAGGAGCAGGCCGGCGAACCTCGTCTACGGCCTCTACGCGAACACGAGCACGCAACTCGCCCGGCGGTCGAGATCGTCATCGGCGGGAGCGCTCCGGATCGCTCGAACGGCACGAGCCAGCTGCCCACCGGGCACGTGGAGCCACCTCGCCGCGACGTACGACGGCGCGACGCTGCGCCTCTACGTCAACGGCACGCAGGTCGCGCAGCTTGCGGCCGCCGGCGCGATCCGACCTCGACCGGCGCCGCTCCGGATCGGCGGCAACAGCGTCTGGGGCGAGTGGTTCAGCGGGCACGATCGACGAGGTTCGCGTCTACAACCGCGCGCTCAGCGCCGCCGAGATCCAGATCGACATGAACCGCAGCGTCACGCCTGACATGACGGCGCCGACGATCATCTGCGCCGAACGCCCGCACCCGGGTCGCGCCGGCATCAACGTCGGGAGCTCGCCGACGGTCCGTTCAACGAGCCGATGAACGCCGGCATCGATCACGTCCTCGACGTTCCAGCTGAGGGACGCGAGCAACGTCCTCGTCCCGGCGAACGTGACGTACGACTCAGGCGACGAGCACCGCGACGCTGACGCCGCAGGCAGCGCTCCAGTACGGCGCGACCTACACCGTCACGGTCAAGGGCGGCTCGACCGGCGTCGCAGACTCTCGCCGGCAACCCGCTCGCGGCCGACTCGACCTGGTCGTTCACGACCGAGGCGTCTCCGCCGCCGATCCTCGTCGTCGGCTCGACCGGCGAACCCGTTCGGGTCGTACCTGGGCGAGATCCTGCGGAACGAGGGCCTGGACGCCTTCACGACGATCGACGTCGCGTTCGTCTCGCCCGCGCTGCTGGCGCAGTTCGACGTCGTCGTGCTCGGAGACACGACGCTGAACGCCGCGCAGGTGACGACGCTGACGGGCTGGGTGAACGGCGGCGGCAACCTGTCGCGATGCGCCCGGACAAGCAGCTCGCCGGCCTGCTCGGGATTGACGGACGCGGGCTACGACGCTGGCGAACGCCTATCTGCAGGTCGCCACGGCGATCCGGGCCGGGCGTCGGGATCGTCGGCAGCACGATTCAGTTCCACGGCACCGCCGACCGCTACACGCTGAACGGCGCGACGTCGGTCGCGACGCTCTACTCGAACGCGACGACAGCGACGTCGAATCCGGCCGTGACGCTGCGCTCGGTCGGCTCGAGCGGCGGCCAGGCAGCGGCGTTCACCTACGACCTCGCGCGCTCGGTCGTCTACACGCGCCAGGGCAATCCGGCCTGGGCCGGCCAGGAGCGGGACGGCGTGTCGCGGGATCCGCCCGGACGACCTGTTCTACGGCGCGAAGGCCGGCGACGTGCAGCCCGACTGGCTCGACACGAACAAGATCGCGATCCCGCAGGCGGACGAGCAGCAGCGGCTGCTGCGTGAACCTGATCACGGTGATGGAGCGCGACAAGATGCCGCTGCCGCGCTTCTGGTACCTGCCGCGCGGCGAGAAGGCGGTCGTCGTGATGAGCGGCGACGACCACTCGCCGACTCGGCGCACGGGCGGCACCGCCAGCCACTTCGACCGCTACAAGGCGCTGAGCCCGGCGGGCTGCTCGGTCGTCAACTGGGACTGCGTCCGCTCGACCTCGCTACATCTATCCGAACGCGACGCTGACGAATGCCCAGGCGGCCGACGTACACCGCGGAGGGCTTCGAGGTCGGCGTCGCATCCCGCTCGTCGTCGTCGTGCCCGACGACGCCGATCACCGAGGCAGAGCTCGGCACGTATCTACGACACGCAGCTGGCCGCGTTCCCGGCGAAGTACACGAGCGTGCCGGCTCAGGTGTCGAGCCGCACGCACTGCGTCTACTGGCCGGACTGGGCCTCGAACGCGAAGGTCGAGCTCGCCCGCGGCATCCGCATGGACGCCAACTACTACCACTACCCCGGGCCCTGGATCGGCGCGAAGCCCGGCTTCATGAACGGCGGCGGCTTCCCGATGCGCTTCGCCGACCTCGACGGGACGCTGATCGACGTCTACCAGCAGAACACGAACATGACCGACGAGTCGACCACGAACTACCCGACGTCGATCGACGCGCTGCTCGACAACGCGATCGGCTCGCTCGGGTACTACGGCGCCTTCGGAGCGAACATGCACACCGACAACACCGCGCCGCACCCGGGCGCGGAGGCGATCGTCGCCTCCGCGCAGGCCCGCAGCGTGCCGGTGATCTCGTACAAGCAGCTGCTCGACGTGGGTCGACGGCCGCAACAGCTCGACGATCCGCGGCCTCAGCTGGAGCGGCGGCACCTTCACCTTTGTCACCACCGTCGGCGCGGGCGCGAACGGCCTGCAGACGATGCTGCCGATCCAGGGCCGCACCGGCACGCTGACCGGGATCACGCGCGCCGGCTCGCCCGTCACGTACACGGTGCAGACGATCAAGGGCATCCAATACGCGATGTTCACCGCGGCCACAGCGACGTTCGTGGCGACGTACTCATAGAAACCGACCTCATCGGTCGGCTAGGCAGATCCTGGACTGACGCCCGTTGTCCCGGCAGGCGACACGCAGCGGAGAATGAGGCTGATCCGGGAGTCGGCGCTGGGGCGGCGCCGGGCTGCTGGACAATCTGCGGGGAGCGGGACTGAACTGATGCGTTTCGGATTGGCGATGGTGTTCTGCCTGGCTCGGCCTTGCGGTCGCTGCTCCTGCCTGGGGCGCCTGCGCCAGGCCTTGTCGCGGCGTACGCGATTCGACGAGGGCTCCGGGGCGACCGCGACGGACGCATCCGGCAACGGGCGCACCGGAGCGGTGACCGGAGCGACGTGGGCGACCGGCCGCTACGGAGGCGCACTCTCGTTCGACGGCACGAATGACTACGTCGGCCTTCCGGCCCTCGGCACCTTCTACAACATCGGCCTTCACGCTCGAGGCCTGGGTGCAGAAGGCAACGACGAAGAACGACGTCGGGATCGTCGGCACGTGGGCCGGCAACGGGCCGATGCTCTGGATCGACCATCTGGCGACGCACCACCAGCTCACGCTCGGCGGCAGCCTCTCCTCGTATCTCGACTCGGGGCAGAGCCCGCTCGTCGGGCAGTGGCAGCATCTCGCCGCCACGCTTCGACGGCACGACGGCGCGCTTCTACATCAACGGCGCCGAGGTGGCGTCACGAGACGGTCTCCGGCGCCGTCGGCACGTCGAACACCTGGCGGATCGGCGCCTACGGCAGCGTCCCCGGCGGCTTCTTCGACGGCGTGATCGACGAGATTCGTGTCTACGACCGCGCGCTGAGCGCGGCCGAGGTGCAGGCCGACATGAGCCAGCCGCTCGGGATCACCAACCCCGGCGCACCCACCACACCCGGAAATCTCGCCGTCACCGGAAGCACGCAGACCTCGATCTCGCTCGGGTGGACAGCGTCGACGGACGACACGGGCGTCTCCGGCTACAACGTCTACGTCGACGGCGCTGCCGCCGGGACGACGACCGCCACCTCGTTCACCGTCACCGGCCTGGCCTGCTCCACCGGCCATCCAGCTCGAGGTGGAGGCCTTCGACGCGGCGGGCAACACCTCCCCGCGCGCCTCGGTCGAGCGGCTCCACGACGGCCTGCGGAGCCACGACGGGCCTGGTCGCGGCGTACGCGTTCGACGAGGGATCCGGTGCCGACCGCGAACGACGCGTCGGGCAACGGCAAGAACGGGGCGATCGGCGGCGGTGCGGCATGGGTGACCGGCCACAGCGGCGGCGCGCTCTCGTTCGACGGCGTCGACGACAACGTCGCGCTCGGCAGCCTCGGCACCTTCTACAACAGCGCCTTCACCCTCGAGGCGTGGGTGCAGAAGACCACGGCCAAGAAGGACGTCGGCGGTCGTCGGCACCTGGACCGGCACCGGGCCCATGCTCTGGGTCGACCACCTTGCCGGCCATCACTACGCGACGCTCGGCAGCAGCCTCTCCTCGTACCTCGACTCGGGGCAGAGCCCGCTCGTCGGGCAGTGGCAGCACCTGGCGGCCACCTTCGACGGGACGACCGCCCGCTACTACATCGACGGGGCCGTGGTGGCCTCGCGCGCGGTCTCCGGCAGCGTCGGCAACTCGGACACCTGGCGGATCGGCGCCTACGGCGCCAGCCCGGGCGGCTTCTTCGACGGCGTGGTCGACGACGTCCGCATCTACAACCGCGCGCTCAGCGCCGGCGAAATCCAGTTCGACCGCGACCACGGAGTGACACCGCCGGTCCCGCCGACGGACACGACCCCGCCGAGCCAGCCCGGCACGCTGACCGCGACCGGAAGCCTCGGCCAGGTCAGCGCTCGAGCTGGGGTGCCGCGACCGACAACGTCGGCGTCACCAGATACAACGTGCACCGCTCGACGACGTCCGGCTTCACCCCTGCGGTGGCGCAACCGGATCGCGCAGCCGACCGGCCTGAGCTACACCGACACCGGCCTCGCTGCCGGCACCTACTACTACAAGGTCACCGCCGAGGACGGCGCCGGCAACGTCGGCCCCGCCTCGAATCAGGCCGGCGCGTCGGTGACCGCCGCCGACACGACGCTGCCGACCGTGTCGATCACCGCTCCGGCCGCTGGCGCAACCGTGTCCGGGACTCACGACCATCAGCGCCACCGCCACCGACAACGTCGCGGTGGCCGGCGTGCAGTTCCGGGTCGACGGCGTCAACGTCGGCGCCGAGGATCTGACCGCGCCCTATTCGATCTCCTGGGACACGCGCGCGCAGCTCAACGGCTCCCACACGCTGACCGCCGTCGCGCGCGACACGAGCGGAAACACCACGACATCCAGCTCGGTGACGGTCACCGTCACCAACACAGGCGCCTCCCCCGCCGGCCTGCGCGTCGCGTACGCCCTCAACGAGACCTCGGGCACGCTCGCCACGGACTCGTCCGGCAACAACCTGACCGCGACGACGGTCGGCACCACGTGGACGAGCGGCCAGTTCGGCGGCGCCGCGTCGTTCGACGGCGTCAGCGACCGCATCGACGTACCTGCCCTCGGCACCTTCTACACGACCGGCTTCACGCTACGAGGCGTGGGTGCGCAAGCAGACGTCCAAGAAGGACGTCGCGGTGCTCGGCTCCTGGAACGGGAACGGGCCGATGATCTGGGTCGACCACATCGCGGGCCACTACTACCTGACGCTCGGGGGAAGCATGGCGTCCTACCTCGACTCCGGGCGGACGCCGACCGTCGGCCAGTGGGAGCACGTCGCCGCGACGTACGACGGCAGCGTCGCGCGCTTCTACGTCGGCGGCGTCGAGGTGGCCAGCACGACGTTCACCTCCGGCGTCGGCAGCTCGAACAACTGGCGGCTCGGTGCCTACGGCGGCAGCCCGACGGGCTTCTTCGACGGGCTGATCGACAACGTCCGCATCTACGACCGCGCCCTCAGCCCCGCCGAGATCCAGGCGGACATGGCGTCCGCGATCCAGCCCGAGTCGATCCCGCCGACCGTGACCGGGACGACACCGGCCGCCGGCTCGAGCGGAGTCAACGCCGGCACCGCGCCCACGGCGACGTTCAACGAGCCGATGAAGGCGAGCTCGATCACGTCGACGACGTTCCAGCTCAAGGACGCGTCGAACGCGGTCGTACCCGCCACCGTCGCCTACAACGCCACCACCCAGAAGGCGACGCTGACGCCGCAGAGCGCTCTCGCGTACGGCGTGACGTACACCGCGACCGTCAAGGGCGGCGCGGGCGGCGTCACCGACGTCGCCGGCAACGCACTCGCCGCCAGCGTCGTGCTGGTCGTTCACGATCGAGGCGTCACCGCCGCAGCTGCTCGTGGTGACCTCCACCGCGAGGCCGTTCGGCACCTACCTGGGGGAGATCCTCCGCAACGAGGGCCTGAACGCCTTCACGACGATCGACGTCTCCTTCCTGTCGCCTGCGCTCCTGAGCGGCTTCGACGTCGTCGTGCTCGGAGAGGCGCCGCTGAGCGCGTCGCAGGTGACGACGCTGACCGGCTGGGTCAACGGCGGGGGCAACCTGATCGCGATGCGGCCGGACAAGCAGCTGGCCGGCCTGCTCGGGCTCACAGCGGCCAGCGGTACCCGCTCGAACGCCTACCTCAAGGTCGATGCAACCGTTCCGCCCGGAGCGGGGATCGTCGACAGCACGATGCAGTACCACGGGACGGCCGACAACTACACGCTGAACGGCGCCACGGCAGTCGCGACGCTGTACTCGAACAGCACGACCGCGACGACGAACCCCGCTGTGACGCTCCGCTCCGTGGGATCGAGCGGCGGCCAGGCGGCCGCGTTCACGTTCGACCTCGCGCGCTCGGTCGTCTACACCCGCCAGGGCAACCCGTCCTGGGCCGGGACGGAGCGGGACGGGGTCGCCGGGATTCGCCCCGATGACATGTTCTACTCGCACGCTGGCTGCGACACGAGCAAGATCGCGATCCCGCAGGCCGACGAGCAGCAGCGACTGCTGGTCAACCTGATCACGTCGATGAACGCCGACAAGATGCCGCTGCCGCGCTTCTGGTACCTGCCGCGGGGCGAGAAGGCGGTCGTCGTGATGAGCGGCGACGACCACTCGCCCGCAGGCTCCCGGCGGCACCGCCGAGCAACTTCGATCGCTTCAAGGCGCTCAGCCCGCCCGGCTGCTCGGTCGCCGACTGGGAGTGCGTGCGCTCGACCTCGTACCTCTACCCGAAGTGCCCGCTGACGAACGCCCAGGCAGCCGCCTACCACGTCGGACGGCTTCGAGGTCGCGCTCCACCCGTCGTCGCGTCCTGCCCGACCGACGCCGATCACCGCGGCCGCAGCTCGCGCACGTATTACGACACCCAGCTCAGCGCAGTTCCAGTCCAAGTACACGAGCGTGCCGCCGCCGGTCTCGAGCCGCACCCACTGCGTCTACTGGCCCGACTGGGCGTCGAACGCGAAGGTCGAGCTCGCCCACGGCATCCGGATGGACGCGAACTACTACCACTACCCCGGCACCTGGATCGGCGCGAAGCCCGGCTTCATGAACGGCGGCGGCTTCCCGATGCGCTTCGCCGACCTCGACGGAACGCTCGATCGACGTCTACCAGCAGAACACCAACCTCACCGACGAGTCGGACAACGAATATCCCGACCACGATCGACGCCGCTGCTCGACAACGCCGTCGGCCCGCACGGCTACTACGGCGCCTTCGGCGCCAACATGCACACCGACTACGCCGGCGCCGCACGCCGGCGCCGAGGCCATCGTCGCGGCCGCTCAGGCCCGAGGCGTGCCGGTGATCTCGTACAAGCAGACTGCTCGACTGGGTCGACGGACGCGAACGACTCCACGATCCGCGGCCTCAACTGGAACGCCGGCACGCTGACCTTCGCGACGACCGTCGGCGCCGGCGCCAACGGACTGCAGACGATGCTTGCCGATCCAGGGCCCGTCCGGGACGCTGAGCGCGATCACGCTCGGCGGCACCCCGGTGCCCTGTACGTGTGCAGACGATCAAGGGCGTGGAGTACGCCGTCTTCACGGCCGCCACTGCCACGTATCAAGCCGTGTACTCGTAGAACGCTTGACGCTCGGCCCAAGGACGGCTAGGTTGCCGACCTTCTAATCCGATAGCGATTCGCTTCGCCCAGTTCCGCGGGTCGCAAGGGGTCTGTTTCACTGCATCGCACGCCTCGCTCGCCAAGAGCGGTGCTTACGCCGTGCCCGGTCACGGGCTGACCTCTTGCGTGTTTTGCGCTGTGGTCCTCAACTCTTCGGGCCGCTATGCCGAGCGAGCACGTCGAGTGCCTCCAGATCCTCGGCGCCGACGGAGTCACGATCCGCAACTCGATCTTCAAAAAACGCGGCACTGGCAACGGCGGACTCGGCGCCACCGCCGACCTGCACATCGCCTGGACCGGAGTCGGCGCGATGACCCAAAACACCTCCACCTCGCAGCCGGCTCCCCAGCCATCAACGCCGGCGACCCCACCAACTACCCGAACCACGACATCGACGGCCAAACCCGCCCCACCGGCACCACACCCGACGCCGGCGCCGACGAAGCCGGCTGAACCAAACCCCGACGCAGACCAGCGCTGGCCGCCGCGGTTCGATCACTCGATCGAGTGATCGCCGGGTGGGTGGCGGATGACCGATGTCTTTGCCGTCATTCGATGATCTAGGAGCGTGCAATGGGAGCCGCACCCAGTTGCAAGCGCGTTTTGGTTGCTGCGAGTGTTTTGGTCGCAGTGCTGTCGCTGTGTTGGAATGTTGCTGTTGCCGCGACACCATCTGCTTTGTGGGGGGTGGAGTTGTCGGCCGGCAAGCCTGCGGCGCTGGCTGATTTCACGCGGTTGCACAAGCAGGGCGTGAATGTTGTCGTTGTTGATCCGGCGCGGGTTGGTGTGCGGGAGCAGGCGAGACTGGCTGGTTTGGCGCGGCGGGCGGGGTTGCTTGTGGCGCTGCCGCGGCCTGCTGGTGCCGCGCTTGCGGCTCAGTGTCGTGCTGAGCGGCGCGGTCTGGGGCGGAGTTGTGCTCTGCGTGCGGGTTCGCCGAAGCTGGCGGTCAAGCTTGCGCGCCGCAATCTCGCCGATTTCGTCGTCCTCCGCCTCAGCGGCCTGGGCCAGCTTCGTTTCTTGCAGGGTCTGAAGACAAAGACGCACATCCTCGCGCTCGCGCGGCCGGCCGCTGCCCGACTCGACCGCAAGGCCTGGACACCGGCCATCCAGATCGCCGCCAAGGATCCCAGCCTCGATCTGCTCGTCACTGTCGGCTCCACAAGCCAGCCCAGCCTCAGCAGCTATCTGGCCCTGGCCAAGGCCGCTCGCGCCAAGACCAAGACGAAGACGATCGCCACCCTCACCGACACAAGCCCACCAAGCGCGCCCGGAGCGATCAGCATCAATGCCACAACAGCAAACTCGATCAGCCTCAGCTGGGGCGCCTCCCGCGACGACCTCGCCCTCAGTGGCTACCGCGTCTACCGCGACGGCCTCCTCAGCATCACCCTCACAACAACCCAACTGACGATCACAAACCTGGCCTGCGGCAACAGCTACAGCTTCGCGGTCGAAGCCTTCGACACAGCCGGCAACCACTCAACCCGCACCAGCAAGACCGCCGGCACAAGCACCTGCACCGGCGGCGGCGGCAGCGGTGGCGGTGGCGGTAGTGGTGGTGGTGGTGGTGGCGATGTGCTCCCACCAGCTACACCAGCCGGGCTGCTCGTCAGCGCCGCCAGCCAATCAAGCCTCACGGTCAGCTGGAACCCCGCCACAGACAACATCGCCGTGACCGGCTACGGCGTCTACCGAAACGGCAGCCTCGTCGGCTCGACCACGCTCACACGCTCCACCGTCCCCGGTCTTGCCTGTGGCACGAGTTACACGCTTGCGGTGGATGCCTATGACGCGGCGGGTAACCGTTCCGGGAAGACGGCGCTGACGAGTTCGACCAGCGCTTGTGCAGCGGGTGGCGATACGACAGCGCCGACAGCACCGACCAACCTGACGCTGACAAGTGCGACCACCACCAGCCTCGCACTCAGCTGGAACGCCGCGACCGACAACACCGCCGTCACAGGCTACGGCCGCTACCAAAACACCAGCCCTGATCGCCAACACCACCGCCACCAGCCACACCTACACCGGCCTTGCCTGCGGCAGCAGCTACACACTCGCCATCGACGCCTACGACGCCGCCGGCAACCGCTCGAACAAGGCGACAGCTCACCGCCGCGACGAGCGCCTGCCCGCCGCCGCCTTCGGGCTCGGCGAGCGTCTTCATCTCGCCTTCGGGCTCGGACGCGAGCGCGTGCACGCAGGCTGCGCCCTGCCGCTCGCTTCGATCGTGCCTACCGGGTCGCGGCGGCGGGGGCGACCGTTGAGGTCGCTGCCGGCTCCTACCCGGGCCAGCCGATCAACCCGGACGGCTCCAAGACCTCGGCCAACGACGTCGTCTTCCGGCCGGCGCACGTGGTGCCGCGGTGACGATGACGGGTGAGCTGGAGGCAAACGGGGCGCACTTCGAGGTGCGCGACATGACCATCGCACCAGGTCAACTTCCCCCGCTCCAGCCGACGACATCACGCTCCGCAACGTGATCAACCACGGTCATGTGGATGCAAGGGCCCTCGAACATCTCGATCATCGGCGGCGAGATCACCTGCGGCGCCTGCGGCTACCACTCACACCTCCAAAACGGCGGCTCCGACACCGCCGCGCCACGCAACATCCTCTTCGACGGCGTCAACTTCCACGACTGGCACTCGCAGTCTCGGGCGAGCACGTCGAGTGCCTGCAGATCCTCGGCGGCGACGACGTCACGATCCGCAACTCGACCTTCAAAAACTGCGGCACCGGCAACGGCGGCCTCGGCGCCACCGCCGACCTGCACCATCGGCCTGGACCGGCAGCCGGCGCATGACCCAAGAACATCCTGCTCGAGAACAACTTCTTCTACGCCTCCGGCAACCCCTACGCGATCCAGATGAGACGACTTCGCCAACATCGACCTCCGCTACAACTCGCATCGCCGGCCCGATCCTCATCTTCGACGGGTCGGGTCCCGGCACCGGGCATGGACATCATCGGCAACATCCTCCGCGCCAGCAACTGCACCGCCGAAGACAACGGCTCCGCGATCAACTGGCGCTACAACGTCATCCAGGGCGGCACCTGCGGCGCCACCGACAAGAACGCCGCCCCCGGCTTCACTCGACCTCAACAACAACCTCCACCTCGCCAGCCGGCTCCGCCGCCATCAACGCCGGCGACCCCACCAACTACCCCAACCGCGACATCGACGGCCAGACCCGCCCCACCGGCACCGCACCCGACGCCGGCGCCGACGAAGCCGGCTGAACCAAACCCACGACGACCTGAGCCGCCGATCGGGCGAAGAGCTAGGAGATGCGCAGGCGTCGCCGAGAGGCTCGGCGCACCGAGCTGCTCGGCCAGATACCGCGCGAGGTCGTCGCCGAGCCACGGAACGCCACTCATCCGCCCCGCGGGCTGACTGTCGCCTGCGAGCGCCGTCCGCCAACGCGGCACGGCGTCGTCGACGAAGGTGACGAGCCCGCTCGCCTCCATCCGCCGCGCGAGCTCGAGCTGGTGGTCGTCCACGTGCTCGCCGAACTCGCTGCCGCCGGGCCATCACGATCGGCCGCTTGCCGTTCGCGAGCGAGATCATCACGGAGCCGACGCCCGCGTGCATGACGACGGCACGCGACTGCCGGATGTAGCTCGACGACCTCGTCGAACGAGAGGTACTCGGCTTCCAGCGCCCGCTCCGACCGAATCGTCGAAGGGCCGTACTGGACAACGAGCTCCTCGTCGAGCTCGAGGTCGTAGACCGCTCGGAGCATGCGGTCGAACGGCGCTTCGTGTGTGCCGACGGAGACGAAGATCATGGCCGAGCGAACACGTTCCCGGCGTAGCGCGCCTTGGGGACGAGACTCTCCATCTCGGGCCACTGCACGTAGGCGCGATGCGCGATCGGGCCGACGAGCCGGCCCGTGAGCGAGGGCCCCTCGATCCGCGTGAAGCTCTCGACGTAGACGATCCGCACGCCTCTGCAGCCGGCCGAGCCACGCGAAGGGAACGGCGACGCCTGCGCCCGTCGTCAGCAGAACGCGAGGACGGACGCTCCGAGCGTACGCCAGGCGAGCACGAGGTTGCGTAGCGAGATTCTTGAGGCTCCGGTTCGTCGGCGAGTGCGCGTACACGACGTGCTCGTCCCGCAGCAGCGACCGGGCGTCGCTCTTGTCGAATGTGACCCACACGTGCGAGTACGGGCTCCCAGGCCGGCTTCAGCGCGAGCATCTGCTGGAGATGCCCTCCCGACGAGCAGACGAGCAGGACGTCGGCCCGGCTCGGTGCGACACGGCTCATCTGAGCTCCGGCTGGTTGCGCCGGCCCGCAGCCTCGAGCGCGCGACGCCGCAGGTTCCGCGGGCTCTGCTGGCGGCGCAGGTACGCGCGCGCTTCGTTGTCGGAGCTCCGCTCGGCGCGCCGTCGACGCTGCGGCCGCATACCCCCACACCATCCCGAGCGCCGCCGGCTCGCGGCGCGCGTTCCAGAGCGCGCGGAGCACGAGGTACCAGGGCCGGTAGCCGAGGTAGTGGGCGGCCTTGCCCTGGTTCGCGCCGCGCCCGCCAGGCCGTGCCGTCGCGCTCGCCCTCGCGGCGGTGGTGCCGGAAGTGGAAGCTCCTCGAAGGCGATCGTGCGCCAGCCGCGCGAGTTCGCCTTGAACTCGTCGACGCCGTCCCACCCCACGCGCTCCTCGAGCGGCAGCAGCTCCTGGAGGCACTCCCAGCGATAGGCGCGCGACGCGCCCCAGACGGTGCTCCCGGTGACGAAGCGCTGTTCCCACGCGCCGCGTCGCAGCTCGAACGCGCTGCCGCTCGCGATCCCGAGCGCCGGGTCGGCATCGAACTTCGCGAGCAGGCGCTCGAAGTAGTCGGGCTCGATCGAGATGTCCGCGTCGACGTTGACGAGAATCTCGGGCGGGTCGTGCTCGAGCGCCGCGATGCCGGCCTGCAGCGCCCGCACGATCGGGGCGCCGCGGTCGGGCGCGGACGCGCCCGGCAGCGAGAGGACGTTGATCCAGTCGTGCTCCGCCGCGAGCGCGCTTGGCGACCTCGAGCGTCCCGTCGGTCGACCCGTTGTCGACGATCGTACCACGACTCGCGGCACGATCGTCTGCGCTGCGAGGCTCGCCGCCAGCCGCGGCAGGTTGTCCGCCTCGTCCCGGGCCGGCGTGACGACTGCGTACGAGCGGATCATCTGACCGTGACGCGTCTCGCGCACCGGCGCGCCGGCGCCGAGTGCGCGCGGCAGGTACGACGACAGCCAGACCTCGAGCATCAGGATCGACAGCAGGACGCGGCCGTTGCTCGTGTCGGTTCCGGCTGCGTGGTCCGCGCACGAGCCGCTCGACCGCGCCGCGGTCGAGCATCTCGGCGTAGCGCGGGCTCGGCCCGAGCAGGTAGTCGCTGATCGCGCCGCGCGTCTGGGCCTGGAACCAGGCGTCGACCGCCGTGTGGAAGAAGCCGATCTTCGGCTTGTCGATGATCCGGTCGGGGACGAGCCCGCGGGCGGCGCGCTTCAGCACGTGCTTCGTGTCGAGCCGCCGCACCTTGTGGCGCGAGGGAATCGTCGCGCAGTACTCGACGAGCTGGTGGTCGAGGAACGGAACGCGCACCTCGAGCGAATGCGCCATCGACGCGCGGTCGAAGTAGTGGAGCATGTCGTCGACGAGGCCGAGCTGCGCGTCGAGGTAGAGCGCGGCGGGCAGCGGGTCGTCGCCGACGCCGCCGAGACGCTCGCGCGCGATCCGCGAGCGCGGCGTCCGCCGTCGAGCTCGGCGAGCGGCCCGCGGACGAGCTCGCTGCCGAAGCGCCGGGCTCGATCCTGCCGCTCGCCGCGAGCAGCCGCTCGGCCGGATCGGCCGCGTTCAGCGTCCGCGAGGCACGGCCGAACCGCGCCGGCGCGCGTCGCAAGCCGCGGCTCCCGACCGACGCGCACCGGGCCCGGCAGGCGCGACCAGGTGCCCGCGATCGCCGCCGCGCGGTGCTTGCGATAGCCGCCGAGCAGCTCGTCGGCGCCCTGGCCCGACAGCGCGACCGTCACGTCGCTGGCCGCGAGCTCGGAGAGCGCGAGGAAGCCGAGCGACGAGAGGTCGGCGAGCGGCTCGTCCATGAACCAGACGAGCTCCGCGAGGTCGACGGTCTGCTCCGCGAACGAGAGCTCGAGCTCGTGGTGGTCGGTGCCGAAGTGCTCGGCGACGAATCGCGCGTCGGCGAGCTCGTTGCCCTCGCCCGCCTCGGCGAACCCGACCGAGAACGTCTTGACGGGCTCGCGTCATGTGCCGCGCCATCAGCCCGACGATCACGCTCGAGTCGAGGCCGCCGCTCAGCATCGCGCCGAGCGGGACGTCGCTCATCAGCCGCAGCCGCACCGACTCGTCGAGACCTGCGAGCAGGCGCTCGCCGGCTTCGTCGAGGCGTCATCTCGACCGGCGCGGGCTCCGGGTACGACCAGTACGCCTCGATGCGCGACTCCGCGTCGATCGACGATCAGCCGGTGGCCGGGCATCAGCTTGCGGACGCCGCGCGAGCGGCGTCATCGGGCCGGGGACGAAGCCGAGCGTCAGGTAGGCGTCGATCGCCTCGTAGTCGAGCTCGGTGCTCGACGAGCCCGCTCGCGAGCACGCTCTTCAGCTCGGACGCGAAGACGAGCAGGTCGCCGACCTCGGCGTAGTAGAGCGGCTTGACGCCGAGCCGGTCGCGCGCGATCACCGCGCGCCGCTCGCGGCCGTCCCAGACCGCGATGCCGAACTTGCCGCGCAGCTGCTCGGGGAAGCGCGGTGCCCGCGTCCTCGTAGAGGTGCGGGATGATCTCCGTGTCGCAGCGCGTCTCGGAAGCGGTGGCCCGCGGCCGCCGAGGCGCGCCGCGGATCGTCGTCGTGGTTGTAGAGCTCGCCGTTCTGGACGGCCCAGATGCGTGCCGTCCTCGTTCGCGAACGGCTGGTGGCCGCCCTCGACGTCGACGATGCTCAGGCGGCGGACGCCGAGCGCGACGCCGTCGGCGCGCGTACGTCCCGCGGTCGTTCGGCCCGCGATGCGTCATCGCGTCGGTCATCCGGTCGAGGACGTCCGGCGCGACGACGGGGCGGGGCTCGCCCCGCACCTGAATGACTCCGCAGATTCCGCACACAGCTCGTCGAACGCTAGTCGCGCACCGCAGCCGCGGCGACGCCCGTTCGGCCAGAGCGCCGTCGTGCGGACCTAGCCGGACGGCTAGCTCTGCGACCGGTTCGTGACGCGCTAGCAGCAGCGACCGCGCGTGGCCGGCCCGGGCAGCGCCGGCCGCCCTGCGAGACGACGACGTGCGTCAGCGCCTCGAGCGCGACGCCGCCGCGCTCGAGCAGCGCAGCCGAGCCGGCTCCGGTGCTTCGTCGCGTAGCGGATCCGGCTCGCCGCCAGGACGGGCAGCAGCGACGCGCCGTGGCGCCGAGGCGCCGCCCTCGTGCGCGACGACCGCGCGTCGGGCTCGTAGACCAGCTCGTGGCCGGCGGCGCGCAAGCCGCCGGCAGAGGTCGATGTCCTCGCAGTACATGAAGAAGCCCTCGTCGAGCCCGTCGAGCTCCTCGAGCGCCGAGCGGCGCACGAGGAGGCAGGCGCCGGAGACCCAGTCGGGCGTAGCTCGGCGCGCGTAGGCCTGCCGGCTCGCGGACCAGCTCGTCCGTCCACGTACGCCGCCGGAAAGACCCGGTGCAGGAAGAGCGCCCGGGCGTACGTCGAGCGCAGTCGCGGGAACCGGCGCTGCGAGTAGTCGAGGCTGCCGTCGGCGTGGACGATGCGCGGCGCGACGGCGCCGACCTCCGCGTGCTTCCTCGAGCACCCGCACGAGCGCGTCGAGGCGACTCGGCGTCGATGCGCGCGTCGGGGTTCAGGAAGAGCACGTAGGGCGCCGACCCCGCTCGCCAGCCGGCGTTGCAGCCGTGCGCGAAGCCGCCGTTTCGCTCGAGCGCGATCGCGGTCGACCGGCAGGTCCGCCGACCGCCTCGAGGCTCCCGTCGGGCGACGCGTTGTCGACGACGATGACGTGCACGCGCCGGGAGCGCCGAGAGCGGCTCCACGCAGCCGCGAAGCTCGTCGCGGCTGTTGTACGAGACGACAACGACGTCGACGGCGACATGTTTCGAGCGTAACAACCGGGCTTCGCGACCCCGCGGGGTTCGCTTTGCCCCGCTATGGCATCCCTCCAGCGAGGCATTCGGGTCTCAAGTATTCGGCTCGCCTGACCGACAAACGACACAAGAGGGCCTACTGACACCCCAAAGAGGACCTAGCTGGCCGATCAAGCAGGGCCTAGTTGGCCCGAGTTCGATTTCGAAGTAAGACCACTGCGTGCTGGGCGGCTCGCCAAGACGAAGGGAACTTCTCAATGCACAGCACGCTTCCGCAAGTGACTGGTAGCACTGCGACTGATCCGCGTTCGAGGATTGTCAGGCTGGTTCCTGGCGCACGCCTGCTGCTCGGGTGTTTTCTCGTTGTCTGTCTGGCCGGTGCTGCCGGCGCAGGCTCGTTCGCCAGCGCAGCCGCTCCGAACTGGTTGCCGCCTACGGCTTTGATGCCGGCAGCGGCGCAGCCTCCGCGATGACTCCGGCAACGCGAACACGGGCACGATCTCCGGTGCCGCCTGGACAACCGCGGGCAAGAACGGGCCGCTCTGCGCTTCGACGGTGTCAACGACTGGGTCACCGTAGCCGACTCCGCGAGCTTGACCTCTCGAGCGCGATGACGCTCGAGGCCTGGGTCCCCCCAGCAGCCTCGGCTCCGCTGGAGAACCGCCGCTGATCAAAGAGCAGCCCGGCAACCTCGCCTACGCCCTCTACGCCCACAACGGCGCCTCCGGCCCGAGCGGCCACGTCCAAGTCGGTGGCGATCAGCGCGCCAACGCGCCCACCGCACTACCCAAAAACAGCTGGACACGCCTCGCCACCACCGATGACGGCGTCACGATCCGCGTCTACGCAACGGCGTCCAGGTCGCAACCCGCGCCCAGACCGGCGCGATCGCACCTCCAACTCGCCGCTACGCCTGGCGGAAACGCCGTCTGGCCCGAATGGTTCAACGGCTCACTCGACGACGTCCGCGTCTTCAACCGCGCCCTCACCCCCACCGAGGTCAAAACCGACATGGCAACCCCGGTCGCCACCAGCACAACCCCCCCGCCGCCGCCGGCCGACACCCAGGCCCCAACCGCACCCACCAACCTCCAAACCACCAGCGCAACCCAAACCTCACTCGCGGTCGCCTGGAACCCCTCCACCGACAACACCGCCGTCAGCGGCTACAGCCGCTACCAAAACACCACCCTGCTCTCAAGCGCCACCGCCACCAGCTACACCTACACCGGTCTTGCCTGTGGCACGAGTTACACGCTTGCGGTGGATGCCTATGACGCGGCGGGTAACCGCTCCGGGAAGACGGCGCGACGAGTTCGACCAGCGCTTGTGCAGCGGGTGGCGATACGACAGCGCCGACAGCACCGACCAACCTGACACTGACAAGTGCGACCACCACCAGCCTCGCACTCAGCTGGAACGCCTCCACCGACAACACCGCCGTCACAGGCTACGGCCGCTACCAAAACACCAGCCTGATCGCCAACACCACCGCCACCAGCCACACCTACACCGCCCTTGCCTGCGGCAGCAGCTACACATTCGCCATCGACGCCTACGACGCCGCGGCAACCGCTCGAACAAGGCGACGCTCACCGCCGCTACGAGCCCCTGCCCGCCGCCGTCGGACAAGGCCCCGTCCGTGGCCGGGAACCTGCGCGGGACCGGGACGACGCAGACGTCGTCGTCGGTCGCGTGGGATGCTTCGACCGACAATGTGGCCGTGACCGGGTATCGACGTTACAACGGTGGGTCATTGGTTTCGAGCGCTCTGGGAACGGTGTTTACGTTCTCGGGCCTGTCCTGTGGGACGAACTACGGGCTTGCCGTCGACGCGTTCGATGCGGCAGGCAATCGCTCCGCCAAGGCCTCGATGTCTGCTACCACGGCTGCTTGTACGCCGCCTCCGCCGCCTCCCTGCGGCTCCTGCGGCGAACTTGTATCTGTCGCCGAGTGGTTCTGATGCGGCTGCCTGCACGCAGGCTGCTCCGTGCCGCTCGTTCGCTCGTGCCTATGAGGTTGCGGGTTCGGGCGATACGGTGTCGGTCGGCTCGGGCGTGTACCCGACCCAGTTCTTTGCTGGCGGCACGGGCTCCTCTCAGGGCGGTGGCAGCGAAGGCGCTGACGTTCAAGGGTCAGCCGGGTAACGCTGTTCGGCAGATCCATTTCCGTTCGCCGAACCTGATCTTCGACGGGATCAACGTTGATGCGCAGATGGCGATGCTCGGTGGCTCCGATGGTGCGTTGTTCGAGAACGGCGGCGAGCCGTTTACGTTCAAGAACGCAGCATCGGCAACGTCGCCGATCAGAAGGGCGCGCTCGTCGATGGCGCCGGCATCGTCTTCGACAACGTCCTCTTCCACGACGTCGTCCTCAAGACCAGCGGCGTGCACACCGAGTGCGCGGACATCGAGGTGCCGGAGGGCTGATCATCCGCAACTCCACCTCCGGAACTGCGCGGTGATGGACGTGTTCTTCAAGTACCCGGACTGGTGGTCGCCCTCCCGCCCGACGGACGGGAACGTGTCGCGCCCGGGCAACGCTTCGGCCCCCCGGTCGGCACTAGAGCATGACGGGACCTACATCGCGGCAGACCGCAGGGACCTCGCCCCGGTCAATGCCGGAAGGTACGAACTACCACTTCGGTAGCGCGATTCGACGCCCCGATCGGTACCGGCAACACCTTCTGCGGCAACACCGGCAGCGCACCCAGCGGCTGGACGCCGCCGGCCGGCCGGTTCACGCGCGGTCCCGACGCGAGCGCGTACTGACCTGAGGAGGGGCCCCGCGACTCTCGATCAGGGCTCTCGTCTTCGCCGACCCGCCCTCTGTAGATCTCCACGAGCTCCCGCGCGGCTGCCTCCCAGGTGAGATCGCTCGGTCGCCGCCAGCGTGGCGGCGCGGAAGCGCGCGAAGAGCTCCGGATCGCGAAGGCGACGCCTCAGGTGCTCCGTCAGCATCGCGACATCGCCCGGCGGGTGGACATGGCCGTCGACACCATCCGGCAACGCGCACCCGTAGCTTCCGATACCACGAGGACGCACCCACACGCGCGCGCCTCGTACGTGACGAGCGCACTGCCTTCCTCGATCGAGGGGAGAATAAGACGTCGCTCTCCCTCATCAACGCGAACGGATCGGCCACGAACCCACGGACCTCGATGCTCGGGTGCGCGAGCAGCGGCTCGATCGCCTCGCGATACGCGGAGCGAACGACCCCACACGACGAAGCGGCCTCCCTCGCAGGCGCCCGAGTCGAGCCAGGCGCGCAGCGCGTGGTGCAGGCCCTTCCGTGGCTCGCACCGTCCGACAAAGATAGCCGTGAACGGCCTGCCCTTCGGGCGGTGCTCGTTGCCGGAAGCGAAGAAACGTCCCGCGTCGAAGCCATAGCTGTGCAGCACGAGCTTCTCGCTCGGCACTCCGCGCTCGAGAAACGTCCGCCGGGAGTACTCGGAGGGGACGAGCAGCGCGTCGGCAGTCTCGTACTCCAGCACCTCGCGCTCGAGCACGGCGGCGTCGAACGTGTGCGAGTGGCCACGGAGCGGAGCCAGCCCAGCGCCTCGATCTCCTGCGCCACCACGTCGAAAGCGTGCCCGGTATGCGTATTCGGGACCTCCCGAAGACACGGGATTCCATTCCTGTGTGCGGCCCGACACGTATGAACGCTGGCCTTCGGCCACGTGTGAACCACGTCGATGCTCGATCCGAGACGGCGCAGGGCCAGCGGCGACGCGACGATCGTGGTAGCGATAGCTGCGGTCGATGCCCAGCACGCGGTGCGGAATGCGCCGCCCCGCGAGCGACAGGGTCTGCACGACCCGCACGCCTTCGGCGGCAGCTCGGCTTGCAGGCTCGTGCAGTAGAGCGTGACGCTCGACGCCCTGCGCCGCTACCTCCCTGACCTGATGGTAGGCGGTCGTGCCGATACCGGCCGCCCTAGCGTCCGGGAAGCTGTAGAGAACGTGCATATCGAAGCGTCTACAGAGCAGAGACGCGTCGCGGGGCGAGGAACCCGAGGCGCTCTGACCGTTCGACTATTCCTTCGGGGGTGGCACTCCGACTCCACTCCGACATCGTCAAGTAGGTGACGACGAAGGCCTACTACGACCGCTACTGGACCGCGGACGGCTTCAACCCCACCCGTCGAGACCTTTCCCCGAACTGGCGGCTGTCCTCGAACGCCACGCCCGGCCCGACGAGGCCTGGCTGGACGTCGGCTGCGGGGACGGGGGCACGTCTGGAATCTGGCTGAGAGACCACGGGTGCCGTTATCACGGCGTCGACATCTCCCAAACCGCGGTCGCCCAGGCCCAGGCGAACGGGCTCGATGCGAGCGTCATCTCCGACGCCTGCGATCTGCCCTTCCCCGACAGCTCGTTCGCCGGCCTTCTCGCAATCGAAGTCCTCGAGCATCTGTTCGAGCCGCAGAAGGCCGCGGCGGAGTTCTACCGCGTCCTCGAACCTGGCGGCATTCTGTTCCTGTCGCTTCCGAACGTCGCGTACTGGCGCCGCCGGCTCGAGCTCCTTCTGCTCGGTCGCTTCGATCCGCTCGGCGACGACAAGTCGATCCAAGAGCCCTGGCGCGATCCGCACATTCGGTTCTTCACGCCGAAGACGATGCACCGCATGCTCACCCAAGCCGGCTTCGAGGCCGACGTTCACGGCTACGCAGGCGCGTTCCTCGCGGACACGCCGAAGATCGGGCAACGGCTCGACGGGCGCTCGTCGGCCTTCTACAAGCGCGCGGAAACGCGAATGCCGAATCTCCTGGGACGACGCACCTACGCCGTCGCCGTCAAGCCCTCCTGAGCAGCGCACACGCGCTCTCGAACCAGGTGGCCTGACGACCCCGGCCCGCGAGATCAGTCGGAACACGCTGGTACTCTGCCCCGATCGTCGCGCGGCGCTCACTCGGCTGGCCCCTCCTTCTTGCCACGCTCGTGGTGGTCGTCGCCTTCCCGGCCGGAGACGCCGCGTCGAAGTCGGCCGCGCCGTCCCCTCAGCTGCTGTACATCAGTCCAGCGGGCTCGGATGCGAGCCGGTGCGGGCGCTCAACGCCATGCGCGAGCTTCGACCGCGCCTATGCACTCGCGCGGCCGGGCGCAATCGTCAACGTCGACGGCGGCACCTATCGCGAACAGATAATCAATGCTCGCACCGGCCGTTCCCAGCCGAACGTGATCTTCCGCCCAACCGGCAACCAAAAGGTGCTGGTTGCCGCCCTGAAGGTGTTCGCGTCATACGTCGAGGTGCGCAGCATGGCTCTGAACGACCTCGAGCTCCCGCGCGACGCGCATCATCTCGTCTTCCGGAATGTCCGCAACCGGGGTGTCTTCACGCAGGGAGCGTCAAACATCACGTTCATCGGCGGGGAGGTCACCTGCTCCGTCGTGCGACTACCACTCCCATCTCGACGACGGCGGGGCGCCCGACTACCGGCCGCCGCGAGACATCGTGTTCGACGGCGTCTACTTCCACGACTGGCGCTCGATCGCGGGAGAGCACGTCGAGTGCCTGCAGATCCTCGCCGGCGATCGGATCACGATCCGAAACTCCGTCTTCCGGAACTGCGGGACGGCCGACAACGGACGCGGCGCCACCGCGAACCTCCATATCGCGTGGCTCGGGAACGGACCGATGACACGCAACATCCTGATCGAGAACAACTTCTTCTATCCCTCCGGGAACGCCTACGCGATCCAGATGGACGACTATGCGAACGTCGACCTCCGCTACAACTCGATCTCCGGTCCGATCATGATCTGGGACCGCTCCGGCCCCGGCACCGACATGGACTTCGTCAGCAACATCATGCGCTTCGGAGCCTGCGGCGCCGAGAGCAGCGGCGTGCCGATCAACTGGCGTTACAACGTCCTCGACGGCGGCACGTGCGGCGCCACTGATCGAAACGCTCCAAGTGGGTTCGTCGATCCGCTCACCAACCTGCACCTACAAGCCCAGCGCTGTGGCGATCAATCGCGGTGACCCGAAGAGCCACCCCAGTCGGGACATCGACGGCAGGAAGCGGCCCAAGGGCAAGCGGGCCGACGCAGGCGCCCACGAAGTCCGATGATTCTGCGCCTGCGCCCGCGGGCCTCGATGACCAAGCTCCTCTTTCACTCGTACCACTTCCCGCCGATCGGCGGCTCCGGCGCGCAGCGGCCGCTGAAGATGGTCCGCGAGCTCGCTGAGCTCGGCTACGAGTCGATCGTCGTGACTGGCGGCGGCGGCGACGACCGACCGCTGGGCTCCCGAGGACGCGACGCTCAGCGCCGAGATCCCGCGCGAGCTCGAGGTCCGTCGGGTTCCCGCGGTCCGGAGAGCCCGAACGCTCGCGCTGGCGTCGGCCGGGCGGAACGCTGGCTCTGGGCTGCGCGAGCCGTGGAGCGATGGTGGACAGACGCAGCTACCGGCTCGGCGAGCGAGGTCGGCGCCGACGCCGACCTGATCTACGTCTGGATGCAGCCGTACGCCTCGGCCGAGGCCGGCGCAGCGCTCTCCGCGCGCTCGACAAGCCGTGGGTCGCCGATCTCGGTGATCCCTGGGCGCTCGACGAGATGATGATCTACCCGACGGCGCTCCACCGGCGCCGCGAGCTCAGGCGGATGCGGAGCGCTGCTCGGCACGGCGTCCGCGATCGTGATGAGCACGCGCGAGGCGGTGCTCGGCTCTGGCCGACTTCCCCGAGCTCGGCGACCGGCCCGTCGTCGCGATCCCCAACGGTTTCGACGCGGCCGACTTCGCGGGCGAGCCGAGCGCCCGCACGACGGGAAGTTCCGCATCGTCCACACCGGCTACCTCCACACCGCCCTGGGCCTGCAGCACGGCGCAGCGCGGCCGCTCGGCGCGCGCTGGGCGGAGCGTCGCGGGGCGTCGACATCCTGACCCGTTCTCATGTCTACCTGGTCGAGGCGATCAACCGGCTGCTCGCCCGCGACCCATACCTCGCAGACGTCCTCGAGCTTCACCTCGCGGGCGTCACTGAGCGAGGCCGACCGGGAGGTCGCCGACGCATGCCCGGTCGTGACGCTCCACGGCTACATGTCGCACGCCGAGTCGATCGAGCTCATGCGCACCGCGGAGCTGCTCTTTCTGCCGATGCAGAACCTCCCGGCCGGGAGTGCGGGCGACGATCGTGCCCGGTAAGACCTACGAGTACCTCGCGTCCGGCACGCCGATCCTCGGCGGCCGTCCCCGAGGGCGACGCTCGCGACATCCTCCAGCGAGGCCGGGCACGCGATGCTCGTCCGGCCGGACGACGTCGAGGGCATGGCCGAGCGCGATCCTCGGGGAGCTCGAGCGATTCCGTCGGGCGGGCCTGCCTCCGCGCCCGCCGCCGAGCCGTCGTGGCCGCTTCGAGTACTCGCAAGCTCGCCGCCGACCTGGCGGCCAGTAGAGCTCGACGCCGTCGTCGTAAGATCGACCCGCGCGTTCAGCAGGCGGTTCGAACCAGCCGATAGCGCGCGTTGAGGCGCGCGGAAGAACGGCAAGCGGAAGACGAGCTTCTTGATCGCCTGGCGGCGCGCCGCCGCTTCCAGTACGCCTGTCCAGTACGCCGTCCTTCTCCTTCGTCGTGACCGTGTAGTACGGGCCGCCGGTGTGATGCACCCTGAGGTCGGCGAGCACCGCCGGAGCCGTAGCCGAGCCGCTCGATGTCCTCGATGTAGGCCTCGTCCTCGAGCCAGAAGACCTGCTTCTTGTCCTGTCGGAAGCCGCCGACCCGCTCGTTGAGCTCGCGCGACGTCATCGCGCAGCCGCCGCCGGCCGGCCCGCGCAGCAGCCGCACGCCGTTCTCCTCGACGAGCGTGTACTCGTGCGGGCGCACGTGATGCCGGACGCGCGACGCCTGATCGTGCGGATCGTCCTCGAGGTCGGCGGCCAGGAAGCCGACCTTCGGCAGCCGCAGGAACGCGTCGAGCAGCGTCGCGTCCCAGTCGGCGGGAGCGTCGACGACGTCGTCGTCGAGCTCGACGAGGTACGGCGCACGTCGTGAGCGCGGAACGCCGCGGCGTATGCGTTCTGGCCGATGTTCTTCTCGCTGTGCGACGACGCGGATGCGTGGGTCGTCGAGCGAGTCGAGATACTCGGGCGTCCCGTCGGTCGACGCGTTGTCCCAGATCACGATCTCGCGCGTGGCGTCCGACGTCCTGCAGCAGAACGTTCTCGACGCACTTCCGCAGCAGGTGCACGCGGTTGTGCGTCAGGACGACGACCGCGATCGCCGTCGTCGTGCGCGCTGCGTGCACAGCGACGTGAGGCGCGAAAGCTGTGAGCTTCCATCGGCCGCGATCGTAGAAGCAGCTGCGTCCGGCGATCGACGGTCGTCCGGCCAGGATTCGCCGCTCGCCCAGCCCTCGAACACCTAGCCGGATGGCTAGCCGACAGGTCTGGCTGTCCGGTCGTGGCCGCGGATCCGCCTTCGGGGTACGTTGTCCTCGATGCGTCGACGCCGTCACGCCGAGCAGGCTGCTGCGCCGTGCGGGCCTGCCGGGATGAGCGACTCGATCGGCTCGCGGATCCGGAGCGGTCTCGCCTGGAAGGCCGGCTCGCAGATCATGCTCCAGATCTCGCGGATGGTCGTCGCGCTCGTGCTCGCGCGGCTGCTCGCGCCGCACGACTGGGGCCTCGCGGCGATGGTGCTCGTCGTTCTCGGGCTTCGTCGTCGTCTTCACCGACAGCGCGCTCGGAACGGCGCTGATCCAGCGGCGCGACTCCTCCCGAGGAGGACCGCTCGACCGTCTTCTGGCGAGCGCGGGAATCGGGCTCGCTGCTCGCGCTCGGCGGGTATCGCCCTTTCGCGGGCCGCTCGCCGCCTTCTACGGAGAGCCCGAGATCCGCCCGCTCTTCGCGGCCCTCTCGGTCGGCTTCTTCGTGAGCGCGCTCGGAACGACACAGTCGGCGCTGCTCGTACGCGAGATGCACTTCCGCCGTCTCGAGCTCCGGCAGATCGCGGCAACGATCGTCGGCGCGGTGACGGGAATCGCGGTCGCCCTGGCCGACTTCGGTGCCTGGGCGATCGTCGGTCAGCAGCTGGCCGAGGCCGCCGATCTCGACCGTGCTGCTGTGGTACCTCACGCCGTGGCGGCCGTCGCTGACGTTCTCGATCGCGAGCCTCGCGCCGGCTCGGCGGCTTTGCGGGCAACGTCTTCGGCGAGAACCTTCTCTACCAGGCCGGCCGCAATCTCAGCAACCTGCTGATCGGCCGCTTCCTCGGCGCCGCGTCGGTCGGCGCGTACTTGCTCGCGACGAACGTCATCCTCGTCCCGTTCTCGCGCATCGCCGGACCGTTGCAGCAGGTCTTCTTTCCGGCCTTCTCCCGGATGAGCGACGACCGCGAGCGGATGGCCGACGTCTGGATCCGGGCCACTCGCCTCGTCGCGACTGATCTCGATTCCGGCGCTCGTCGGTCTCGTCATCGTCGCTCCGGACTTCGTGGAGGTCGTGCTCGGGCCGAAGTGGAGCGAGCGCGATTCCCGTGATCCAGATCCTCGCGCTCGTCGGGCTTGATCCAGTCCTTGCAGACGCTGAGCGGCGAGGTCCTGCTCGCGCTCGGCCGAGCGGACTGGCTGCTCCGCTTCACGATCGCTCTGGTTCGTCGGCAACGTCGTCGCGTTCGCGCTCGGCTTCAATGGGGGATCATCGGAGTCGCCGGCCTGCCTCGCAGTCGCAACCATGCTGATCGAGCCGTGCGCACGTACGCTCACGACGCGCGCGCTTGGCATCTCCGACCTGGCGATTCGTCGGCGCGCTCTCGAGGGTCGCGCAGGCGACGACGCTGATGGCGCGTGCGGTGCTCGGTCGCGCGCGCGCTGCTCGTCGAGGCCGGGCGTGCCCGCGGCGCGCGCGGCTCGTCCTCCTCGTCGGCTCGGCGTCGGTCGTGTACGCGCTGCCTGCCTCTGGCGCGCGCCCGAGGTGCACGGCGAGATCAGGCGGCTGCGGGCACGTCAGCCGGCGTCGGCGGCCACTCAAACCGCCAGTGTTCGAGAGTGCTCGAGGTCGGCCTCTAGCCGATCGGCTAGGCGCAGGAGCCGAAACGCTGGTCCAACGGGCGTGGGCGGCGCGCGCCAGCCGCTCGTACGCATGACGATCGTGCTCGATGAAGCTGCAGACACCGGACGCGCAGCCACGAGCCGCCACGGGCTCGTCAAGCTGACGCCGCGCGAGCTCGAGGTGCTCCAGATGATCTCTGGTCGGCTTGACGAACGCCGAGGCCGCGCGCCGTCTGCACCTCACCGTCCACGCGATCAAGTTCCATCTTGGCCGCGATCTACAGACGACTCGGCGTCGCCAACCGCACCGAGGCCGCGGTGACCTATCACCGGCTCATGAGCAGCCGCTCGACCCGAGCCCTCAGAGCGACTGAGTGGACTTCCAGCTCTACGCTCGGGTCCTCTGGCGTTTCCGGCTGCTCGTCGTCGTCGGCTTCCTGCTGGCGATCGCGCTCGCGATTCTGTCGATCGTCAAAGTCAGTTCGATGGCGTCAGCATACCGCCAGAGAGCAGCTGTGGTCGGCACCGATCTGCGGCTGCTCGTGACGCAGAACGGCTTCCCCGAGGGCCGGCTCTACGCGCAGAAGCCGAGTCCAACGGGCGAGACGCCGGAACAACCGGAGATGCGGACTCCCGTGGCCGATCCCGGCTCGCTTCAACACGCTCGCGATCCTCTACGCGGAGCTCGCGACGAGCGACCCTGTCCGCGCACTGATGGCGCGCGACGACGGCTCCGCCGACGATCACGCGCGGACAGATCATCGCGACCCCGCTCCGGGACGACCAGTCGGGACGTGCTGCTTCCGCTGATCGACCTCACCGCGATCGCGACTCCCCGCGAGGCGGCGCAGGCTGGCGCACGGAAGCGCGAACGCGCTCAACACGTACATCCGGGACAAGCAGCGCGCGAACAAGGTGCCTTCGGCCGACCGAGTCGTCGTGCAGACGATCGTCGAGCCGCGGCGCGTCTCGCTCTTCCAGCCGCGATCGAAGACGATGGCGATCGTGGTCTTCCTCGCGGTGATGTTCGCGACCATCGGACTCGCGTTCGTCCTGGAGAACTGCGCGCCCGCGCAAGCCGAGGATCGGTGTCTCGACGGACGCGGAGCTCCGAGAGCGCGGACCAGCGACGTACTGCCTAGGCCGTGGGCGTCGATACCGGGGCAGCCTCAGGACGATCCGTCGCGCTCCGCGGTACTCGTCACATCGGCTCTCTGGCTTGCTTGCGATCAGCGTCGTCGAGCGGCGACTGCAGTCGCCACTCACCGTCGGACTGGTAGTTGCTGCCACGTTCGTGGCGCTACTCGTCGGGCTCGCGATCGCGCTGGCCGCGGCTCGTTCGGCGCGCTGATCCTGATCATCCTCTTCATCCCGATCCGGCGGTACACCCTTCCGGGCAGCCTGCCGTTTCAGCTCGAGCCGTACCGAGTCTTCGTCGCAGTGCTCGTCCTGGGCTGGTTCGCGTCGCTCCTCGTCGACCAGCGAACGAGATTCCGCCGAACCGGATTCGAGGGACCGTTGCTCCTGATCGTCGGCTCGGCAATCGCGTCGGTCGTGGCGAACCCGGCTCGGGTGGCGCAGTTCTCGACCGAGGTCAACAAGAGCCTGATGTTCCTCCTGAGCTACGTGCTCGTCCTCTACGTGATCACGAGCGTGATCACGCGCCGCGAGGACGTCGACTACCTGGCGAAGACCCTCGTCGCCGGCGGAGGAGTCGTGGCGCTGCTCGCGATCGTCGAGGCGCGGACCGGGTTCAACCTCTTCAACCACCTCTCGACCGTGATGCCGTTCCTGCAGGACCAGGGCGGCGACGTCGGCGGCTACCAGAGGCTCGGAACCGCGAAGCTTCGCGTCTTCGGATCCGCGCAGCACCCGATCGCCCTCAGCGGCGCGCTCGTGATGCTCACTCCCGTTCGCGGTCTACCTCGCACGCCGGTACGGCCAGCGCCGTTGGATCGGCTGCGCCCTCGCCCTGGGCATCGCCAGCTGCTGCGACCATCTCGCGCACGGGCATTCTGATGTTCGTCGTCGTGGCGATCGTCTTCCTGTGGCTCCGCCCACAGGAGACCCGCCGCCTGTGGCCGCTGATCATTCCTGCCCTGATCGCAATCCACTTCGTGCTCCCGGGCACGCTCGGAGCCATCAAGCAATCGTTCCTGCCTGCCGGAGGGCTCGTCGCGGAACAGCACGCGAGCGCGAACACGAGTGGCAGTGGCCGATTGGCGGATCTGGGGCCGGCGCTGACGCGCTGGGAGGCACGGCCGTTGCTCGGCGAGGGATACGGAACGCAAGTCGTCGACCTGGACGCTCGGCGGCATCGACACGAACATCTTCGACGACCAGTGGCTCGGCACTTTGCTCGCAACGGGGGCAATCGGCTTCTTCGGCTGGCTCTGGTTCTTCGTGCGAGCGGTTCGAAGGTTCGGCAGGGCAGCCAAGCGCGACGACTCCGAACGAGGGTGGCTGCTGACCTGTATCGCGGCCGGAGTGGCCGCCTACGGAGTCGGAATGTTGACCTACGACGCCTTTGCCTTCATCCAGGTCACATTCCTGCTCTTCATCTTCGTCGGACTCGGGTCTGCGCTGTTGGCTGAGCACGCGACTCCTCTGGCAATGCGGGCGCGGCGGCGTCCCTTCGACCTCCTGACGAGGCGTTCGGTTTCCGACGCGCCGGGCACGACGCACCCGCTCGTTCCGCGGCCTCGCTGAGCCTCGGGTCGTCTCGGATCCCTCCTGAGCAAGGCACTGCGTCGACTGGGCGCCACTTGAGCATGGACCCTCCGCACGTCCGATCTGGGTATTCGGGCGGCGCTTTTCGCGAGCCGATTTCAGCGGCGTTCTTGATCACTCGTGGGGGTGATCACTGCCTAGGTGGGGGATGGCCGATGTCTTTGCGGTCATTCGATGCTTTAGGAGCTCGCGCAAATGGGAGCCGCACCCAGTTGCAAGCACATTTGGACGGCTGTTGCCGCGAGCGTGTTGGTCGCAGTGCTTGCCCTTTGTTGGAATGTTGCTGTTGCTGCTTCGCCGCCTGCTTTTTGGGGGGTGGAATTGTCGAGTGGGAAGCCGGCCACGCTGGCCGATCTGCAGCGTTTGAAAAGTCAGGGCCTGAACGTTGTCGTTGTTGATCGGGTACGTGTGGGTTCGGCGAGCGGGCGCGGCTGGCTCGCCTGGCGCGTCGGGCGGAGATGGTTGTCGCGTTGCCGCGACTCGCCGGTTCTTCGCTTTCGGGCCAGTGTCGTCTCGATCGACGGGGGCTGGCTCGGAGTTGTGCTGTACGTGCAGCTTCGCCGCGCGCGGCGGTCGCGCTTGCGCGCCGCAATCTCGCCGACTTCGTTGTTGTCCGCCTGGCCTCGCTGAATCAACTCCGCTTTCTCCAGGGGGTGCAGGCGAGAACACACATCCTCGCGCTCGTGCCGGGGCCGGCGGTTCGGTTCGACCAGAAGGCCTGGTCGCGTGCAGTCGAGCTCGCCGCCAAAGATCCCAGCCTCGATCTCGTGGTCAGCGTTGGCTCCGCCAGGCAGCCGAAACTGGCCGGCTATCTCGCGCTCGTCCACGCGGCCCGCACCAAGAACACCAAGACGATCGCCGCGATCGCAGACAGCAGCCCGCCGAGCACACCAGGAGCAATCAGCGTCAACGGCGCCTCGGGAGGCTCGATCAGCCTCAGGTGGGGTGCTTCTGAGGACGACCTCGCCCTCGCCGGCTATCGCGTCTACCGCGACAGCCTGCTCGCCGGCACGACCACGAGCACGCAACTGACGATCGCCGACCTCAGCTGCGGCAACTCCTACAGCTTCACGGTCGAGGCTTTCGACACCGCAGGAAATCACTCAGCCCGCACCAACAATGCGACAGCAGCGACAAGCCCCTGCACGAGCACGAGCACGCAGCACCAGCAGCAGCAGCAGCGGTGGTGGTAGCGGCGGTAGCGGCGGTGGTGGCGGTGGCGGCGATCTCCTCCCGCCCACAGCCCCGCTCGGCCTGCTCGTCAGCGCCGCCAGCCAATCAAGCCTCACGGTCAGCTGGCTCGCCGCCACCGACAACATCGCAGTCGCTGGCTATGGCATCTACCGAAACGGCAACCTCGTCGGCTCAAGCACGCTCACAAACTTCACCATCCCCGGCCTAACCTGCGGCAGCAGCTACACGCTCGCCGTCGACGCCTACGACACCGCCGGCAACCGCTCCCCGAAGTCAACCCTCACCAGCTCCACAAGCCCCTGCCCTCCGGCTGACACACAGGCACCCTCGACGCCCACGAGCTTCGCCGTGACCGCGACGGCCACGACCTCGATCACAGTCTCGTGGATGGCGTCGAGCGACAATGTGGCCGTCACGGGGTACGGGCGGTACAACGGTGTCTCGTTGGTTTCGAGTGGTGCGGGCACGTCGTATACGTTTGCGGGGCTGGCGTGTGGGACGAGCTATGTGCTTGCCGTGGATGCGTTTGATGCGGCGGGCAATCGTTCTGGAAAGGCTTCGTTGTCTGTGACAACGAGCAATTGTGCGGCGCCGCCGCCGGGGCTCGCGAACCTTTGGGTCGATGCTGACGGCGGCAGTTGTGTGCGCCAGGCGAGTGCAGCCGGCTATGTGGACGGGCAGGCCTGCTCCTGGAACAGCGCCTACCAGGCCGCGCGCTCCGGCGATCTCGTCTTGGTCCGCGCCGGCAGCTACGGCGTGGTCACGATCGGCCCCGACAACACCGCTCTGGCTGGTCCGGTGATGGTGCAACCGGCGCCGAGTTCAGCTGTGACGGTGGATAGCCTGAACACGAATGGTGATTGGTTCTCGCTCAGCGATGTGACGGTTGCGACCGGGAACGGGCATGCGCAGGGTTGGTACAACACGGCCGCCAACGTCAGTCTCGACTCTGTCGATGTGACCGGCCCGTGGGCAAACGTCGTGATCAAGGGGGGCAGCAACGTCAGCTGGAAAAACAGCGGCCTCGGCACCCCCGGCAACACCGCGATCCGGCTCTGCGCCCGCGGCGACGGCGAACCGGTCGAGCTCTCGAACACCGCCAATCTGCTCTTCAGCAACATCGACTTCTATCCCTTCCAGCCCGAGCTCGGCAACTCAGTCTGTGGGCCCGACAACAACATGCACCTAGAGACAATCCGCGTCTGGGACGGCGTCGACGGCTGGCGGATGGAACGCAGCCGCTTCCACCGCGGCGACGGCTCCGGCTCAGCCCGCGTCTTCTTCAGCAAGATCTCCGGCGCCGACCCCCGCAACATCACCTTCGTCAACAACTGGTTCGGCAGCTCCAGCGGCACCGTCTCCATCTACCTGACCGCAAACAGCGCCTGCAACAACTACGTCTTCGCCTACAACGCCTGGGAAGAAGGCTTCATCGACGACTGCAAGCCCCAAGACCAGCCTCAAGCTGGTCGGCAACACCGGCACCCAACCCAACTATCTCCCCTGCATGGGCACCGCCAACATCCGCAACCTCTGGATCTGGAACGCCGCCGGCAACTGCGGCAACGACACCTGGGTGACCGACCCCAACAACAGCCTTACAGCACTCCGCTACGCCGCCGACGGCTATCACCTCCAGGCCAACTCGCCTGCCATCAACGCCGGCGACACCAGCGAATGCGCGGCCCTCACCGGCGGCGTCGACATCGACGGCCGCCCCCGCACCGGCACCTGCGACGCAGGCCCCGACGAATACGGCAACTGACGCGGGCCCAGAGGCCAACACCGTCCGCTAGTGGGTCGACGACGGGTGGTGACCCTTGTATCCGGAGGTTTGTCTAGGATGCCCCGCTTGGCCACCGGGAGTCGGGCGGACCCCCCTCCTTCATCGACAGACCATGTCGTCAAACCCGGGAGAGCGCGAGTGAGAGTTGGACCCAACTGCATCCGTAGTCGGACCGTCGCGGTCGTTGCGACCATGTTGCTTGGCCTGTCTCTGGCGGGAGCGGCCGCCCCGGCCGAGAAGCTGTCCGTGGTCTGGGGGATCGAGCTCGCACCGGCGAAGAGCTCGGGACCGACCGACCTGGCCCGGCTGCATCGTCAGGGCCTGAATGCCCTGCTCCTGGACCCGGCCCGGATGGGCGCGGGCGAGCGGGCTCGACTGACGGTCTCGGCCCGCCGGCTGGGAATGCTGGTTGCGGTGCCGCGACGTGGCCCATCGTCCTCGCTGGCGGCCTGGTGTCGTACTGAGCGACGCTCCGCAGCGAAGAGCTGCACTGCGCTGGTGAGCTCGCCGCGGGCAGCTGTCGCGCTTGCGCGCCGGAACGTGGCGGATTTCGTCGTCATACGGGTCAGCCTGGCCCAACTGCGCTTCCTGCAAGGCGTGCGCGCGAACACGCACATCCTCGCCGTCGTCCGACTGTCAGCACGAGGCGTCGACCGCACGGCCTGGGCACGGGCCGTGCAGAGTGCTTTGAAGGATCCGACCCTGGACCTGGCAGTCAGCGTCGGCTCTGCTTCGCAGCCCTCGCTCGTGCCGTATCTCTCGCTGCTCCGCCCGGCGAACCGCAAGCCGTCGCCGCCGCCCGCGGCCGCACCGCCGCCTGGGTCGGCGAATTTGTGGGTGGACGGTGATGGCGGCAGTTGTGTGCGCCAGGCGAGTGCAGCCGGCTATGTGGACGGGCAGGCCTGCTCCTGGAACGGCGCCTACCAGGCCGCCCGCTCCGGCGATCTCGTCTTGGTCCGCGCCGGCAGCTACGGCGTGGTCACGATCGGCCCCGACAACCGGCGCGTTGACGGCTGCGGTCACGGTGCAGCCGGCTCCGGGTGCCACCGTGACTCTGGACAGCCTGAACACGAGCGGCGACTGGTTCTCGCTCAAGCACGTGACCGTCTCGACCGGCAACGGGCACAAGCGCGGTTGGTACAACACCGCCGCCAACGTCAGTCTCGACTCGGTCGATGTGACCGGCCCGTGGGCAAACGTCGTGATCAAGGGGGGCAGCAACGTCAGCTGGAAAAACAGCGGCCTCGGCACCCCCGGCAACACCGCGATCCGGCTCTGCGCCCGCGGCGACGGCGAACCGGTCGAGCTCTCGAACACCGCCAATCTGCTCTTCAGCAACATCGACTTCTATCCCTTCCAGCCCGAGCTCGGCAACTCAGCCTGTGGGCCCGACAACAACATGCACCTAGAGACAATCCGCGTCTGGGACGGCGTCGACGGCTGGCGGATGGAACGCAGCCGCTTCCACCGCGGCGACGGCTCCGGCTCAGCCCGCGTCTTCTTCAGCAAGATCTCCGGCGCCGACCCCCGCAACATCACCTTCGTCAACAACTGGTTCGGCAGCTCCAGCGGCACCGTCTCCATCTACCTGACCGCAAACAGCGCCTGCAACAACTACGTCTTCGCCTACAACGCCTGGGAAGAAGGCTTCATCGACGACTGCAAGCCCAAGACCAGCCTCAAGCTGGTGGGCAACACCGGCACCCAACCCAACTATCTCCCCTGCATGGGCACCGCCAACATCCGCAACCTCTGGATCTGGAACGCCGCCGGCAACTGCGGCAACGACCGCTGGATCACCGCTTCGGGCCAGAGCTTGAGCGCACTCCGCTACGCCGCCGACGGCTATCACCTCCAGGCCAACTCGCCTGCCATCAACGCCGGCGACACCAGCGAATGCGCGGCCCTCACCGGCGGCGTCGACATCGACGGCCGCCCCCGCAAAGGACCCTGCGACGCCGGCCCCGACGAATACGGGAACTAGGAGCGCCCTTAGTTCTCAGTAGGCGCCGCGGCGGCCGAGCACGACCGGGATCGTCTGGCAGAGGATCTTCGAGGTCCCACCAGAGCGACCAGTTGGTCACGTACAGGTAGTCGAGCTTCGTCATCTCCTCGAACGGGATGTCGTTCCGCCCGAGCACCTGCCACAGGCCCGTGATCCCCGGCGTCATGTCCAGACGCCGCGAGGCCCAGCCGGTGATCAGGTCGGCCTCGTAGACGACGAACGGCCGCGGCCCGACGAGGCTCATCTCGCCTCGCAGCACGTTCCAGAGCTGCGGCAGCTCGTCGATGCTCGTCTTGCGCAGGAACGCGCCGACGCGCGTCACGCGCGGGTCGCGACCCTTGATCTTGAAGAGCGGGCCGTCGACCTCGTTCATGTGCAGCACCTCGGAGCGACGAGCCTCGGCGCCGACGGCCATCGTCCGGAACTTGAAGATGTGGAAGGTCGAGTTGAGCCGTCCGCGGCGCGCCTGGCGGTAGAGCGCCGAGCCCTTGCTGTCGAGCTTGATCGCGATCGCGACGGTCGCGAGCAGCGGCGCGAGCACGAGCAGCGCGCTCGCAGAGACGACGACGTCGACCGTGCGCTTCAGTGCGCGTGCGCTCCGGCCGAGACGGATCGGCGGCAGCGTGACGACCGGCATGCCCTCGACGTCGTCGAGCGTGGCGTACGAGGTGAAGATCTCGAAGTAGCGCGGCACGATCGACACCTGCACGTCGGGGCGGTGCACCGTCCGGACGAGGTCGAGCGTCTCCTCGTGGCTGCCGACCGACGACGCGATCAGGATGCGATCGATCTCGTAGGAGTCGACGATGTCGGCGACCGAGGCGGCCGATCCGATCACCGGCTCGGGCAGCCCCTCGTCCTCCTCGCCCTCGGCGCTGAGGAAGCCGACGACCTCGAGGCCGTACTCCGGGTGAGCGGTGATCTTGCGGTAGATGAGCAAGGCTTCGGTACCGGTGCCGACGATCAAGGTTCGACGCGGCTGCATCAGGCGCGGGAAGGCCCAGCTGCGAATCGTTCCGCGTGCGACCGGGATCAGCACGAGCGCGACGGCGAGGAAGACGAACGCCTCGGCCGGCGTGTAGACCCACCAGCCGAAGAAGTGATCGACGGCCTGGTTCAGCAGGAGGTAGCCCAGCGACCCGACCAGCATCGCGTGGAAGAGATCGCGCGTCTCGTCGAAGCTCGAGACGGAGATGCGAAGGCTGTCGTTGTCGTAGAGCTTGTTCGCGGTGAAGACCGTGACCCAGACGAACGGCGCCGTCACGCCGACGAGCAGCAAGAACCAGGCGGAGCCGGACACGGGCGGGAGCGGCGCGATCCGGTCGGCGATCAGGTACGAGACCGTGTAGGCCACGGCGAGCATCGCAAGGTCGCTGACCGCCAGGATCCGGGTGCGTCCACGCCGCAGCCGGTGCTTCCGGTCGGTCTTCGCCGGCGCGCCAACTGCCGCATCTACTCCGGTGCTCATATTCGCCGCTGTCCTCCCGTGCCGCCGGCGGGCTCATCCCGCCTGCTTTCGCAGTCTAGGAGTGTCTTTGGCGTCTGTTGAGTCCAGATCGAGAAGACTCGCCATGCGGTCAAATGCCCTCTCGGCACTGCCCGAATGGCTAGGTGCCGGACGGTGCCGATCTGGTCTACAGCTTCCTCAGCCGATCGGGACCTGCATGTCCTGCTGGATCTCTGCGGCGCTGAGGACGCGGTTGTAGATGCGCACCTCGTCGATCAGGCCGGCGAACCACTCGCCCCAGATGCCGTTGCCACCCAGTCGCAGAACGCCGGTCGAAGCAGCCATCGCACCCGAGACCGAGGTCGTGCCTGTCAGAACGCCGTTGACGTACAAGCGGACGACGGCGCCGTCATAGGTCGTCGCCAGATGCGTCCAGGTATTCAGCGGTAGCGCCGACGTTCCGGTTGCGTTCCGCTCGGAGCCGATGAACACCTGCCCCAGCGGCCGCGAGCCGGCCTGATCGGCGAACAGCCCGTAGACGACTCCGCCCGGACGCTCCTTGAAGACCACTGTTCGCCAGCCACCGAGCGCCGAGGGCCGCACCCACGCTTCGAGCGTCATGGCATTCGTCAGGTCGAGCGAGCTCGCGTCGGGGGTCGTCACCCAGTCGTTGACGCCGTCGAAGCTGAGCGCCGAGCCGTACCGGCCGGCAGCGTTCCAGGTCGCGCCGGAGACGGACCCCGTGTTGCCGGCGGCGGACGAGTCAGCTGCGGTCGAGCCCGAGCCCGCGTTGAATCCGTAGGCCGCGACCAGACCGGCGGTCGGCGCCGCATTGCTGACCGTGACGGTGATCGGCGTCGACGTGGTGGTCTGGCCGGCGCTGTCGCGGGCGACGGCGCGTGATCGAGTAGCTGCCGTTGCCGACGGTCGTCGTGTTCCAGGCGATGGAATAGGGCGACGAGGTGTCCTCGCTCCCCAGGTTGCCGGCACCCAGCCGGAACTGAACGCCCGCAACCCCGACGTCGTCCGAGGCGCCGGCCGTGACCGTGACCGTGCCGCTGACGGTGGCGCCCGCCCGCAGGCGCCGTGATCGAGACGGTCGGCGGCTGGTCGGCCGAGACAACCGCCGTCACCTGCGCCGAAGCAGCGCTGACGTTGCCGGCCGCGTCCTCGGCCGTGACACGGTAGTAGTAGGTGCCGGCTGCGAGTCCGGAGTCGCGTATAGCCCGTGCCGGTCGGCTGCGCGATCCGGTTCCCGGCGGCAGGCGTGAAGCCCGCGGTCTGCGAGCGGTGCACGTTGTAGCGCGAGACCCCCACGTTGTCGCTCGACGCTGTCCAGGAAAGTGAGACAGACCCCGTCGACGTGGACGCCGACACCCCGGACGGCGTCGAGGGAGCTGCGGTATCCGGCGGCGGTGGCGAGCCGCTCACGGCCGTCGCCATGTCCTGCTGCACCTCCGAGCCCGACAGCGCCCGGTCATAGACGCGCACCTCGTCGATCAAGCCGGCAAACCACTCGCCCCAGACGCCGTTGCCACCAAGGTGCAAGCACCCCCGTCGAGGCCGCCATCGCACCCGTCACGGCCGTCGAGGACGCCAAGCGCCCCGTTGACGTACAGGCGCACGAGCGACCCGTCGTAGGTCGTCGCCAGATGCGACCAGGCATTCAGCGGCAGCGCAGCCGTCCCGGTCGCGCTCCGCTCCGAGCCGATGAACACCTCGCCCAACGGACGGCCGCCGGCCTGATCCGCGTACAACCCGTACGACAACGCCTCCAGGCCGCTCCTTGAAGGCCACCGTCCGCCAGCCACCGAGCGCCGACGGCCGCACCCACGCCTCCAACGTCATCCCCGTCGTCAGATCGAGCGAATTCGAGTCGGCGACCGTCACCCAGTCGTTGACACCGTCGAAGCTGAGCGCCGAGCCATACCGACCCGCGGCACTCCACACCGGCCCCGAAATCGACCCCACATTCCCCTTGCCAGACGAGTCCGCCGCAGTTGTGCCCGACCCCGCGTCGAAGCCGTACGCCGCCACCAGGCCGAGGCCGAGCGGCGGCCCGGCCGAGTTGCTGACGGTGACGGTGATCGCTGTGGAGGTGGTGGTCTGGCCGGCGGTGTCGCGCGCGACGGCGGTGATCGAGTAGCTGCCGTTGCTGACGGTCGTCGTGTCCCAGGAGATGGAATAGGGCGCCGACGTGTCCTCGCTCCCGAGGTTCACGGCGCCCAGCCGGAACTGGACGCCCGCAACCCCGACGTCGTCCGAGGACGAAGCACTGACCGTGACCGTGCTGCTGACCGTCGCGCCCGCAGCGGGCGCGGTGACCGAAACGCTCGGCGGCTGGTCGGCAGGAACAACCGCCGTCACCTGCGCCGAAGCACCGCTGATGTTGCCGGCCGCGTCCTCGGCCGTCACCCGGTAGTAGTAGGTGCCGGCGGCGAGCCCAGAATCCGTGATAGCTCGTGCCCGTCGGCTGAGCGATCCGGTTCCCGGCGGCAGGCGTGAAGCCCGCGGTCTGCGAGCGGTGCACGTTGTAGCGAACGACGCCCACGTTGTCGCTGGACGCCGTCCAGCCGAGCGTCGCCGACCCGATCGCGGTCGACGCCGTCAGACCCGACGGAGCCGAGGGCGGAGACGTGTCGGGCGGCGGCGGCGAGCCGCCCACAGCCGTCTGCATGTCCTGCTGCACCTCGGCCGCGCTCAGCGCCCGGTTGTAGACGCGCACCTCGTCGATCAAGCCAGCGAACCACTCCCCCCAGACGCTGTTGCCACCAATGTGCAACACCCCCGTCGAGGTTGCGATCGAACCGGTCGCTCGTCGTCGAGCTTGCCAACGTCCCGTTGACGTACAGCCGCAGCACAGAACCGTCGAACGTCGTCGCCAGATGCGACCACGCATTCGAGGCGGAAGCGCCGCCGGGCCACGCGTCGCGGTCCGCCCGAGCCGATGACACACCTCGCCGAGGGCCGGCCGGTATCGGTGCTCGAGTAGAGGCTGTAGACAAGCCCACCGGGACGCTCCTTGAAGACCACCGTCCGCCAACCACCGAGCACCGAGGGCCGCACCCACGCCTCCAGCGTCATCCCGGTCGTCAGGTCGAGCGAGTTCGCATCCGGCACCGGTCACCCAATCGTTGACACCGTCGAAGCTCAAGGCCGACCCAAACCTGCCGGACCCGCTCCACACCGGCCCCGAGATCGACCCCACATTCCCCTTCCCGGACGAATCCGCCGCGGTCGTACCCGACCCCGCGTCGAACCCGTACGCCGCCACCAGGCCGGCCGGACCGGTGCTCTGGACGAACGTCGCCGTGTAGGTCGCGGGAGCGGCCGGCGTCACGATCGTGTGAGCTGCCGCACCGCCGTCGGACCAGGTCTGGAAGTTCCACGTGTTCCCGGAGCCGTCGGTCTGGGTCCGAGCATCGACCGCGAATCGCGTACCCCTGCCACGAGGTGAGCGTCGTCGGCGCGGTGTAGGTCGTGCCGGCGACGACGACGTCGCGGCCGGCCGGATTGGTCGAGAACGTGAGGTTCACCCGGTTGGGCTGAACGTCGCGCGTCACGGTCGTCGTCACCCCGGCGGAATCCGTGGCCGTCAGCTGGATCTCGAGGTAGCCGTTGATCCCGGAACCGAGGTCCTCGGGAACCGGTTGCGTGATCTGGACGTCGTTCCCGACCGTCGGCGCGAGGAACGGGTGGGTGTGCGCGTCGTGGTGCCGGAGCACCAGCCAGTTGAGCCGCGACGCCGCCAGCGTGCCGTCCTCGGCGTCGGTCGCGGTCGCGTGCATGGTGATCGTCTGGCCGACGGCAAACCGGTCGCTGACGGTCGGGGTGTCGATCGTGACCTGCGGCGCTGTGTTGCCCGGATCGATGCGCGCCTGTGCTGCGAGCGAGGTCGCGCCGTGGTTGTCGCGCACCGTCAGCGTCGCCGTGAAGGTGCCCGCCGTCGTGTACGTGTGGCTCGTCGTCGCAGACGCCGTGGTCGCGACCGCAGAGCCGTCGCCGAAGTTCCAGACGTAGGTGAGCGTGTCACCCGCATCGGGGTCGGTGCTCGCGCTCCCGTCGAAGCTCACGGCGAGCGGAAGCGCGCCGGAGGTCGGTGTCGCGGTCACTCGCGCCGTCGGCGGCCGGTTGCTGGAGGCCGTCGACTCGATCCGGCGCACCTGACCGCCGTTCGTGTAGTTCGTGTAGTAGAGCCCCTGACCCTGCGGCGACGGCCCGAAGGTCATGTTGACGACCGCACCGACGTCGTCTGCGAACTCGCTCCGCGTGAAGCCACCGCTTCCGTTCGGAGTGAGGACGAAGACCTTGCCGCAGGTGTAGTCCCCGTACAGGTACGTGCCGTCATACGGCGCGCGGCCAGATGCCGTTCGGGACGAAGGCGCCACCGGTGATCGCGTGGCAGCTCGGACTCGTCGTGCGAGTACGCGTAAACCGGGTTCGTCATGCCCGCCGGCGGCGCGCCGCAGTTCGTCGTCGATCCGTTGGCGCAGGGCCCCTCGCGGACATTCCAGCCGTAGTCGGCGCCGGCCTGGCCCTCGTCGACCTCCTCCCAGGTTCCTTCGCCGACGTCGTTGACGAAGAAGCGCGTCGCGGTCGTGTTGGGGTCGAACGCGATCCGGAACGGGTTCCGGAATCCCCACGCGAAGGTCTCCTGGCACTTGTTCCCGGCCGTCGTCTGCCCCGTGACGTTGCAGCGAGCCGTGCCCGCACCCTGGAAGGGATTGGTCGGCGGGATGCCGCCGGTGCTGGTGATCCGCAGGATCTTTCCGATCAGCGCGTGCTGGTCGCGCGAGGCGTCGTTCTGCCCGTAGCAACCCCCACCCGGCGTAGTCACAGGCCCCGTCACCGACGCTGACGTAGAGCATAGCCGTCCTTCCCGAAGCGGAGATCGCCGCCGTTGTGGTTGCCGCTCGGCGTGGGGATCTCGTCCACGAGCACCGATTCGGTCGCCAGCGCGATCGTCGACCCGCTCATCGTGAAGCGCGAGACCCGGTTGACGCAGGTGCCGCTCTTGTTCCGCGTGTAGTAGAGGTAGACGAAGCCGTTCGACGTGAACGACGGATCGACCGCCTGCGCCGAGCAGACCTCGTTCGTTGTCCGTGCACAGGACGGCCCCGAGATCGAGCGCCGGGCTCGGCAGGAGCGACCCGTTCTGGACGATCCGCAGCGTGCCGAACTGCGTCGTGACGAGCAGCCGTCCATCCGGCGTGAACGCCAGGGACGTCGGGCTGCCGATGTTCGCAACGAGGGTGTCGGTGAACCCCGGCGCGACGGCCGTAGCGCTCGTGGGCACAGCTCCGCCCACGGTTGCGACTGCGAGGGCAGCCGCAACGAGCGCGAGAGGGGGTCGAATGCGAAGGACTGGCGAGGGCGTGATCTGGCTTGTGTTCGTCTGGACGCGAACGGGAAACCTATCGACCGTTCCGGATGGGCGCTACGGACGCTGCGGCACGGGCGCCGGCGCGAAGGCCTCCTTGAGCACACGAAGCACGTGAGCGCGCTTGCCTTCGACCACCGGCACGAGCCCGCCGAACTCGAGCCGGAGCAGCTCGACCCGGCCCTGGGTACGCACCACCCGGAAGCCGAAGTCGGCGAGGAAGTCGCGCGGGAAGACCGTGCGATGGACGAGGAACCGCTCGTACGTGGACTCTCCCTCGGGGTAGCGGTACGCGAACGCCTCGAGCGCCTTCGCACCCTTGTCCCGCGCCTCCCCGATCGCGGCGAGGAACAGCGACTGCTCGACCCACGGCGTCGCGCTCGAGACGACGTAGACGCACGTCACGAGCACCGCATCGTCGGACGGGGGCCCGGCCGGAAGCTCGGCGGCGCGGGGAAACAGCGTCGAAGGGCCGTACTGGATCGAGCCGAGCAGGCGTCCGTCGTCGTCCCGGTAGAGCGCGCCCCAGGCCCCGAACTCGTCTCTCGGCCTTCTCGATCCAGCGGTCCTTCCCGGCTGTCCGGCCGTTCGCGCGACTGCCACCAGACGCAGGTCTGGCAGACGGAGGGCGCGTGCTCGAGTGTCGCCCCGGTCAGCCCGACGACGCGCTGTGCCATTCGTCCACGATCACGTCGATGGTGTTGGGACGGACGTCGGCCATCCGCGCGAGGCAGTCCGCGACGTGCGCCTGCACCTTGGAGCCGACCTCGCCGGCGTGCGCCCCCCAGGCGAGGACGAGGTGCAGCTCGACGGTCACCTGACCCTCGTCGCGCGCGACCTTGACGCCTTTGCCGGCTAGCTCGCGCACCCCATCGACCTCGAGCGCAGCATCGGCCGCGTAGCTTGCGAGCACGTCGGGCGAGATGACCGAATGACCTTCCACTAGGGAACGGATCTTAGAACCAGCTCGGTCACCTCGGGCCGGGCGAAGAAGCGGAGGGGCAGAAACGTCGTGCCGAGGCCGGGCGAGACGTGGAGCACCACGTCCCCACGCCGGTACAAGCCCTCGGTGAACTTCGCCCGGAGATGAGCGAAGTGGATCTTCCCGCCCGGAAACGGCAGCACGATCTGGCCGGCGTGCATGTGGCCGGCGAGAACGAGCTGATAGCCGGGCGCGATGAGCCTCGGATAGTGGCTGAGGAGCACCCGCAGCACCGCGTCCGCATCGGGGGCAGGCACCGCTCCGACCGGGTGCGGGCCCAGGCCGGCGATCTGGATCCGCTCGCCGTGCCGCTCGACGGTCACCGACTCGTCCAGGAGCAGCGTCGCGGGCAGCCCGTCCAGCTCGGCGGGACGGGAGAACGGGTCGCGCGTGACGGCGATGTCGTGGTTCCCGAGCACGGCGAACGCGTCGAGACCTTGCGAGCGTCTGGTCGAGCTGCCTCCGCCCGCGTGGGTGCGACAGGAGGTCCCCTGTGGCGACGACGAGGTCGGGCCGGCGTTCGCGCACCCAGGCCGCCGCTTTCCGCACAGCGGCGCTGCCGCGCGACGGCGGGCCGAGGTGGAAGTCGGAGAGGTGCGCGATCCGCAGCCCGTCGAGCGCGACCGGCAGCCCGTCGATCGGCACATCGAGAACACGCAGTGCGCAGCCAGCCGGCCTCGTACCAGCCGTAGGCGAGGCCCGCCACGGCGACCACGGCCAGCAAGATCACGAACACGAGTCAGCATCGACTACCTGCGACCCTCTCGGTTCCTGGCGTGCGCTGGGCGTGCGCGGCCGGAGGGGATAGTGCGAAGCACAGACCCGGAGAGCCGCGTGCGCCCAGACGCGCGAGGCCGGCGGAGGCGGTCCGCCCGCCGGGAGCCGGCCGGCCAGGGAGTCGAGAGAAGTGTTCAGGGCCGGCGCCCCCCAGGATCGCCGGCCCCGAAACCGCCCCTCCACTCATGAAGACGTCGGAGCGGCCGGAACCTTGCGATCAGACGCTCAATTTCTCGAGCACGGGCTGCACGGAGACCACGTGGCGCTTGAACTTCAGCTCCGAGGCCTCGAGCCCGGCGGCGACGCCGATCAGCTGCGAGAGGTGCAGGATCGGCATCTGGAAGTCCTTGCCGGTCTGCTTCTTCAGCTTCACCTGCCAGGCGTCGAGTGAGAGATGGCAGAGCGGGCAGGGCGTCACGATCGCGTCGGCGCCCGCCTCCTTCGCCTGCTCGATCGGCTGGATCAGCTCGCCGAGCGCGGTCTCCTCGCGGGCCTGGATGATCGGGAAGCCGCAGCACTTGATCTTGGCGGGGTAGTCGATCGCCTCGCCACCGCACGCCTCGATGATCCGTTCGAGCGACGAGGGCTGGTCGGGGTCTTCGAAGCCGAGCAGCTTCGAGGGGCGGAGGATCTGGCAGCCGTAGAAGGGTGCGATCTTCAGGCCCTTCAGGCCCTTGTGCGCCGCCGCCTGCAGCAGCTCGTAGCCTTCCCCTGCGGAGACGAGCCAGAGGAAGTGCTGGACGTCGACGGTGCCCTTGTACTCCGGCACGCCGACCTTCGCGAGGTTGTCGTTGACGCGTTCGAGCAGCGCCGCGTCACCCTGCAGCTGGAAGTTCGCCTGCCGCAGGTTGAGCGTGCAGACGTTGCAGACCGTCATCAGCGTGTCGCAACCGGTCGCCTCGGAGTACGCGAGGATGCGCGCGTTCAGGTGCAGGTAGTAGTCGGGCTCGGCTTCGTGGATGTCGCCCGCGCCGCAGCAGGTCACCGTCTCGAGCTCGATCAGCTCCAGACCGACCTTGGGCGAGAGGGCCTGCGTCGAGATGTCCAGCTCCTTCGCCGAGAGCGACGCGAGACAACCCTTGTAGTACGCGACTTTCCTCACGCGCTTCCTTCCTCTGGCAGACGGACCTCGAGCCCCTTCTCGATCGGCAGTTCCTCGTCCCCGTGGCCGACGGTGTGCTCGAGGCGGCCGAGCGCATGCTCGCCCTGGACGATCCCCTGTGCGCCCTGGCGGTCCTGCTGCTTGACGAGGTCGTAGAGCGCCCGCGACTCCTTGACGCCCTCCGCGACGTGCGGCGGGAAGGGGATGGGCACCTTGCCGTGCTTCGCCAGCCCCATCGCGAACTTCATCTCCTTGATCGAGGAGACGATGCCCTGCGTCTTCGGGACGAGCTCGGTCTCGCGCAGCCAGCCGGTCGTCTTCGCGGAGGTGACGAACCACTTGGCGTGCTTGGCGCCCATGTCGTCGTCGATGCCCTCCTTCATCGCCTCGGCGCCGAGCTTCGCGATCGCGTCGCGCGGATCGACGCCCTTCGGGCAGCGCTCGTTGCAGAAGTAGCAGCGGGTGCACTCCCAGATCCCGTGCTCGGTGCTGTACGCGTCGAGCCGCTCGGTCTTGGCCGCATCGCGCGGGTCGCCGACGAAGCGCATCCCCTTGGCAAGCGCCTGTGGCCCCATGAACTCCGGGTCGGACTCCATCGCGTTGCACTCGGAGACGCAGCAGCCGCAGTTGATGCAGAGCGACTCCTTGTGGATCACGTTCATCCGCTCCTGCGAGATCACGTGCTCGCGGCCGTCCTCGGGCTGGTCGTAACCCGGCTGCAGATAGGGCTTCATCGCCTTGAACTTGGCCCAGAAGGGATCCATGTCGACGACGAGGTCCTTGATCACCGGGAGGTTGCCCATCGCCGAGATCACAGGCACGTGGCCGGCGTTCGCGATGTCGTACATCCGCACCTTGCAGGCGAGCACGGCAGCGCCGTTCATCCGCATCCCGCACGAGCCGCAGATCATCATCCGGCAGCTCTTCCGATAGGCGAGCGAGCCGTCGTGGCGGTCCTTGACGATGTCGAGGCAGTCGAGCAGCGTCGCCTCCTCGGGCGCGTCGAACTCGTACTCGCGCAGCGCCTTGTCGCCGGTCTTCGCGTCGTAGCGCCAGATCTTCAGGCCAACCTGCATCAGCTGTCCCCCAGGTTCTGCAGATCTTTGATCGACGAGGTCTGGTCGTCGGGTGGGATGACGACCTTGACATCGGCGCCGTAGTCGAACAGATCCATCGTCGCCTTGACGCTCGACGGAGCCTGGCCGGCAACCGCCGACACGGTCTGCTCCCAGACCATGCGGCGAACGAGCGAGTCGTCGTCGATCCAGAGCTCGATCGGCATCGTGCTCTTTCCACTCAGCTCGATCACCTTCCGGAACGACCTTGCTGCGGCCGCGCCGCCACCGTTCTTTTCGACCTGCTTCGCGTAGCGCTCGAGATCGATGACGCCCTTGTAGCGAGTGGTCTTGACGCCGCGTACCGTCCCGCCGCCGATCTCTTTCACCTGACCGGCGGCGCGGAGGAAGTCGAGCGCCTTGGTCGGATTCGACTGGTTGCTCAGCTCCATCAGCGCGTCCAGGTCGATGCCGAGGTCCTTGCCGGTCTCGCCGAGATCGACCTTGATCCACGGCTTCAGCTGAGGCGCCGCCAGCTGGAGGAACGGCATGCGCATGTACACCACGAGCCCATCGGCGCGGACCTCGATGTTGCCCAGGTCGAGGCCTTCGACCGCCGGCATCCGCATCGTCATCGCGGATCGCTTGTTCGCGGCGATGCCTCTCAGCTTGAACGTGACGGGCTTGGCGCCGAACTCGGGCGAGGCCATCGTCATCGTCATCTCGATCCGCATCGAGTCCGCGGCGTGGTCTTCGTCGCCGCCTCCGCCACGGGGTCGAGCGCGACCGCGTCGCTGCCACAAGCCGTGAGCGCGCAGGCCAGGAGCGCTACGAAGAGCGCAGCGAGGGTGTTCCTCATCGTGGTCGCCATTTCTAGTACTTCCTCTCCTCGGGGAGGTATTTCGTGAAGCGCACCTCTTTGTACGACAGCTCGGGCGCGCCGTCCTTCCAGCGCGTGATCGAGTGCTTCATGAAGTTCTCGTCGTCGCGGGTCGGATAGTCGTGCGGGCGCGAGTGGGCGCCCCGGCTCTCCTTGCGCGCAATCCCAGCCTGGAGCATGCAGGCGGCGATGTCGAGGAGGTAGCCGAGCTCGATCGCCTGGGTCAGGTCGGAGTTGAAGACGTCGCCCTTGTCCTCGAGGACGACCTTCGGGTAGCGCTCGCGCAGGCTCTCGATGATCCCGATCTGCTCCTTCATCTGATCCTCGCGGCGGAAGACGCCGAAGTTCTTCAGCATCGTCTGGCCGAGCTCGTCGCGGATCTGCCACGGGCGTTCCCCGCTCGCGCGGCCGAGGAGCTCCTTCAGCTCGCGCTCGGCGTCGCGCGTCGCGGACTCGGGCACGTTGACGGTCGTGTTCGCGAGCGCCCACTCGGCGGCGGAGGTCCCGGCGCGCCGGCCGAAGGTGATCGTCTCCATCAGCGAGTTGCCGCCGAGACGGTTCGCACCGTGGACCGACACGCAGGCGACCTCGCCTGCCGCGTAGAGGCCGGTCAGCTCGGTGAGGCCGTCGGAGTCCGTTTCGACGCCTCCCATGTGGTAGTGCGCGCCCGGGCGGACCGGGATCGGCTCGAGGATCGGGTCGACCCCCGCGTAGACCATCGCCAGCTCGCGCGAGCCCGGAAGGCGGGTGAGGATCTTCTCCGCGCCGAGGTGCGTCAGGTCGAGCAGGACCGACCCGTTGATGCCGCGGCCCTCGTCGATCTCCGTCTGCTCGGAGCGCGAGACGACGTCGCGGCTCGCCAGGTCCTTCGCCGTCGGGGCGTAGCGCTCCATGAAGCGCTCGCCCTCGGAGTTGCGCAGGATGCCGCCCTCGCCGCGGCAGCCCTCGGTGATCAGGATCCCGCTCGGATACATCGTGGTCGGGTGGAACTGCATGAACTCGATGTCCTTCAGCGGCAGCCCGGCGCGGAGCGCCATCGACATCCCGTCGCCGGTGCAGGCGTACGCGTTCGTCGTCGCGCGGTAGAGGCGGCCGACGCCGCCGGTGGCGAGGACGGTCGTCTTGCCGCCGATCGCCTTCAGCCCGCCGTGCAGGAGGTCCCACGCGATCACGCCCTGGCAGCGGTCGTCGTCGATGACGAGCTGCCAGGCGAAGTACTCCTCGTAGACGGTGATGTCGCGCTTGACGAGCTGCTCGTAGAGCACCTGGATCAGCACGTGGCCGGTGATGTCCGCCGCGTAGACCGTGCGGGGAGAGCCCGCGGCGCCGAACGGACGCTGCGCCAGCCGGCCGTCCTCGGCGCGGGAGAAGACGGCTCCCCAGTGCTCGAGCTGGTAGATGTCGCCGGGCGCCTCGCGGCAGAGGATCTCGATCGAGTCCTGGTCGCCGAGGTAGTCGGAGCCCTTGACCGTGTCGAAGGTGTGGATCTCGGGGTTGTCCTCGGCTGCGTTTCCGAGTGCCGCATTGATGCCGCCCTCGGCGGCACCGGAGTGGCTTCGCGTCGGGTGCAGCTTCGAGACGACGGCGACATCCGCGCCCGCGTCGTGGGCTGCGATCGCGGCGCGCATGCCGGCGCAGCCGGCCCCGATCACGACGACATCGTGCTTCGCGTCCACCGTCGAATGACGCTACCCGAAACGAGTTCGCTGCGGCGTCACGTCAGACGCGGGCCGCCGGCGACGATGTTGTCGTCGGCGTCGAACTGCGCGAAGTTGTCGCGGAACATCTGCGCGAGCTCGCCGGCCTTCGCGTCGTACGCCTCGGGATCGCGCCAGGTGCCGCGCGGATCGAGCAGCTTCGAGTCGACGCCGGGAACGTCCACCGGCACCTCGAAGCCGAAGACGTTGTCTCTCCGGTACTCGGCTCCGTCCAGCTCGCCGGCGAGCGCGGCACGGAGCAGCGCACGTGTCGCCTTGATCGGCATCCGGGCTCCCTCGCCGTACTGGCCACCCGTCCAGCCGGTGTTCACGAGCCAGACGCGGGTCCCGTGCTCGTCGAGCTTCTTCGCGAGCAGCCGGGCGTAGACCACCGGCGGCTGCGGCAGGAAGGGCGCACCGAAGCAGGCGGAGAAGGTCGGCTGCGGCTCCCGGACGCCGATCTCGGTCCCGGCGAGCTTCGCGGTGAAGCCCGAGAGGAACCAGTACATCGCCTGGTCGCGCGTCAGGCGTGCGATCGGCGGCAGGATTCCGAATGCGTCGGCCGTGAGAAAGATCGCCGACGACGGATGCCCCGCGCGCTTCGCGGGCAGCGCGTTCGCGATCTGCTCCAGCTTGTAGGCGGCGCGTGTGTTCTCCGTCTTCGAGTCGTCGTCGAGATCGAGGACACCGCGTTCGTCCATGACGACGTTCTCGAGGATCGTCCCGAACGTTCGCGTCATCTTGTAGATCTGCGGCTCGGCCTCCGCCGAGAGGCGAATCACCTTCGCGTAGCAGCCACCCTCGAAGTTGAAGACGCCGTCGTCGCCCCAGCCGTGCTCGTCGTCGCCGATCAGCTTGCGCTCCGGATCGGCCGAGAGCGTCGTCTTGCCGGTGCCGGAGAGGCCGAAGAAGATCGCGACGTCCCCCGCGTCGCCCACGTTCGCCGAGCAGTGCATCGGGAAGACGTCCTCGAGCGGCAGGCGGTCGTTCATCAGCGTGAAGATCGACTTCTTGATCTCGCCCGCGTAGAACGTGCCGCCGATCAGCACCTCCTCGCGCGACGGGTGGAGCACGACGAACGTGCCCGTGCGGGTTCCGTCTGCGGCAGGATCGGACTCGAGACCGGGCGCGTGCAGGACGAGCGCCTGCGGCTCGAACTCGCGCAGCTCCTCCTCGCTCGGGTCGATGAACATCGTCCGGGCGAAGAGCGCGTGGTACGGATGGTTCGTGACGACGCGGACGGCGATTCGATGCTTGGGATCGGCGCCGGCGAAGGCGTCGACGACGTAGAGGTCGCTGCGGCCGAGGTGCTCGACGACCTTCTCACGCAGCCCCTCGAAGTGCGCCTCGGAGATCTCGGCGTTGACGTCCCCCCACCAGATCCGGTCCTCAGAGCCGGGCTCGCGGACGATGAACTTGTCCTTCGGCGAGCGCCCGGTGTGCTTGCCGGTGTCCACGTTGAGCGGGCCGCCCTCGGCAATCCGCCCCTCGCCGCGCTCGACGGCGTGGTTGTAGAGTAGTGACGTCGTGGGGTTCCAGTGGACTGCATGAGACGGCTCGATGCCATGCTCAGCCAGTCCGACGCGCCCGCCCTCCTTCGTGCTCGTCGCCATCGCGCGGCACATCCTACGCAAGGGCAATCCAACCCGGCGAGGAAGTCGTAGAACGGTCATGAGGCGTGTGCTGCTGCTACTGGGCGTCGTCCTCCTCGCGGGCTGCGGAGGCGACGACAGCAACGACCAGGCCGCCGGCGACACCAGTGGCGGCGGAAGAGGCTCCGTCGAGCTCACGGCGACCGACTTCAAATTCGACCCGTCCACGGTCGAGCTCGCCAAGTCCGGTGAGATGACGTTCACGCTCATCAACGACGGCCAGGTCACGCACGCGCTCGAAATCGAGGGACAGGGGATCGAGGAGGAGTCGGATGAGATCGACGGCGGGGCGACGACAGCGCTCACCGTCGATCTCAAGCCGGGCGAGTACGAGTTCTACTGTCCCGTCGACGGCCATCGCGAGCAGGGGATGGAAGGAACGATCGTCGTCGGCGGCTAGGCTCGCGGCGTGCAGCCGCGCGCACGCGACCTGGGGATCGAGATCGGCAGGCTCCCGACCGGGGCCGAGAATGCGATCACCGACGTACCCGGGGTCAGGGTCGGACACACGACGCTGATCGAAGGCGAGGACGTCCGGACCGGAGTCACCGTCGTCGTCCCGCCGCCCGAGCCGCTCTTCGCCGGCGCGCACCGGATCAACGGCAACGGCGAGCTGACCGGGCTCGAGTGGGTGCGCGACTCGGGCCAGCTGACGACGCCGATCGGCCTCACGAACACGCACTCGGTGGGAGTCGTTCGCGATGCACTCGTCGCAGCGGTCGACCCCGGCGAGCACGACTGGAGCCTCCCCGTCGTGGGCGAGACCTGGGACGGCTTCCTGAACGACATCAACGGCTTCCACGTCAAGGCCGAGCACGTGCAGGAGGCGTTCGAGCGGGCGAGCGACGGCCCGGTCGACGAGGGCGCCGTCGGCGGCGGCACCGGCATGGTCTGCCACGGGTTCAAGGGCGGAATCGGCACCTCGTCGCGAGTCGCTCAGGACGGGTGGATGGTCGGCGTCCTCGTGCAGGCGAACCACGGCCAGCGGGCGCGTCTGCGCGTCAACGGCGCCCCCGTCGGCGAGAGGATCGGGCCTGACGTCGTGCCGCTGCCGGGAACACCCGAAGGCGCCGGCTCGATCATCGTCCTGATCGCGACGGACGCGCCGCTGCTCCCGCTCCAGTGCGAACGGCTCGCCCGCCGCGCCGGCTTCGGAATCGCGCGCACCGGCGGCATGGGCGAGCACTCGAGCGGTGATTTCGGGTTCTGCTTCGCGACCGGAAACCGGGCGCTCGAGAGCGACGAGGGCGAGATCCCGCTCAGGATGCTGAACGACAGCCGGATCAACTCGCTCTACGAGGCCGTGATCGACGCGGTCGAGGAGTCGATCCTGAACGCCATGCTCGCCGCCGAGACGATGACCGGACACGACGGCAATACGGTTCACGCCCTTCCGGCCGAACTGCTCCTCGCCGCGCTCTAGGCCGGCTCCATCGCCACCTCGTCGACGTAGCACCAGATCCAGTTCTCACCCGGCTCGAACGACCTGACGAGCGGGTGGCCAGTCGTGTGCGAGTGCTTCGACGCGTGCTTGTTCGGCGAGCTGTCGCAGCAGCCGACGTGGCCGCACGCGAGACAGAGCCGCAGATGCACCCAGCGCGAGCCGGTCTGCAGGCACTCCTCGCAGCCGGCAGCGCTCGGCGTCACCGGCCGGATGGTGTCGAGATGGGTACAGCTCACTGGAGAACCTCCTCGGTGTCGCGGGAGACGAGCGAGGCGTAGCGGCCGCCGGCGGCGATCAGCTCCTCGTGCGTCCCGATCTCGACCACGATGCCGCGGTCGAGCACCACGATCTGATCCGCGTCGCGGACGGTGGACAGACGGTGTGCGATCGCGATCGTCGTCCTGCCCTCGGCGAGCCGTTCGAGCGCTTCCTGCACCGCACGCTCGGTCTGGGTGTCGAGCGCCGAGGTGGCCTCGTCGAGGACGAGGATCGGCGGGTTGCGCAGGATCGTCCGCGCGATCGCGATCCGCTGGCGCTCGCCGCCCGAGAAGCGGTAGCCGCGCTCGCCGACGACCGTGTCGTACCCCTCGGGAAGACGCGCGATCAGATCGTGGATCTGTGCAGCGCGCGCGGCTTCCTCGACCTCCTCGTCGGTCGCCTCCGGGCGCGCGAACCGGAGGTTGTCCCGAACCGTCGCGTGAAAGAGGTACGTCTCCTGGGAGACGACCCCGACCGCATTCGCGAGCGAATCGAACGTCAGCTCCCGCACGTCGACGCCGTCGATCGTCACCGTGCCGTCTGGGGCGTCGTAGAGGCGTGCCACCAGATAGCCGGCGGTCGTCTTTCCCGAGCCGGTCTCGCCGACGAGTGCGGTCTTCGTTCCGGCGGGCACATCGAAGGTGACGTCCTGCAGCGTCCAGGCTGCATCCTCGTAGCGGAACCAGACATGGTCGAAGGCCACGTCGCCTCGCGGCGCGTCGAGCGTCCTCGTCCCCTCTTCGATGTCGATCGGGTGGTCGAGATACTCGAAGACGCGGTCGAAGAGCGCGAGCGACGTCTGCACCTCGAGCGAGACGCCGAGCAGCGAGCCGACCGGGAAGAAGAGCCGCGCCTGCAGCGTCGTGAACGCAACGACGGTGCCGATGGAGACCGCGCCGGCGAAATGGCCGGCAAAGAGATAGACGAGCGCCGGCATGATCGCGAACGAGGTCTGGATCGAGGCCATCATCCAGCGGCCGGTCATCCGGCTCCGGACCTCGAGGTCGGCGAGGCGTCCCGACTCGGTCCGGAAGCGGCCCGCGAGCTCGCCGGAGCGGCCCATCGTCTTGCCGAGGAGGATGCCCGAGACGGAGAGCGACTCCTGGACGAGGCTCGAGATGTCCGCCATCGACTCCTGCCGCACCTTGGCGACCTTCCGCCGTTGGTCGCCGACTCGCTTCGTCAACCAGACGAAGATGGGCAACAGCGCGAGCGCGAACAGGGTCAGCTTCCAGTCGAGGATGAACATCGCGACGACGGTCGCCAGCACCGTCGTCACGTTGGCGACGATGGACGTCGCGGTCGAGGTGACGACCTCCTGCACGCCGCCGATGTCGTTCGCAAGCCGCGACTGCACCTCGCCGGTCCGCGTGCGGGTGAAGAAGGCGAGTGAGAGCCGCTGCAGGTGCTCGTAGACAGCTGTGCGCAGGTCATGCATCACCTGCTGCCCGACCTGGTTCGAGAGCAGGGTCTGGACGACGCCGAGTGCACCGGTGACGATCGCGATCCCGACCATCCCGGCGACCAGCCAGTTCAGAAGCCGGAGGTCGGAGTTCGGAAGCGCATCGTCGATCACCGCCCTCAGCAGAAGCGCGGGGACGACACCGAGCGCGGACGAGAAGAGGATCAGGCCGAGAACGCCTGCCAGCCTGCGGCGGTAGGGCCGGAAGAGGGCGACGATCCGCCTCAGGTAGGCACGACGAACGGCAGGATCAGTCGGCCGCTCCGGCGGCTCCAGCTGATCGAACGCGCGTCCCCGTCCACGTGGCATCACGCACAGGGTACGGAGCGCGTGAGGGCCTGCGGCGTGCAGGCGCTGCTCTTTAGCGCAAAGACGAGGGATCCGCAGAAGCGGATCCCTCGTCGTGAAAATCCCTGAAGGGGCGCTGCGCGCCCGCGGCTCTTTCCTAGTAGTTGGAGAAGAGCAGGTGGTTGTTCGCGGTCTTCGACGACTTGACGACGCCCTTCGTCGTGTTGTCGTAGAGGGCCGTCCGAACGGTTGCCGGCGATGCGCCTGGGTTCCCCTGGAGATAGAGCGCTGCGACACCGGTCGTGTGCGGCGTCGCCATCGACGTCCCGCTGATCGTGTTCGTCGCCGTGTCGCTCGTATTCCAGGCCGAGGTGATCGAGAGTCCCGGTGCGAACCAGTCCACGCAGTTGCCGTAGTTCGACCACGACGTCTTCGTGTCTGTCTTGTCCGTCGCTCCGACCGTCATCGCCTCGGAGACCCGCGCAGGCGAGTACTTGCACGCGTCCTGCGCGCGGCCGCCCTGGTTGCCGTTACCGGCGGCGATTGCGTAGCTGACGCCGTCCCCGATCGAGTTCTGAACAGCGGTGTCGAGCGCGGTCGACGCGCCGCCGCCGAGGCTCATGTTCGCCACGGCCGGCGCCCCTGGGGCATGGTTCCCAGTCACCCAGTCGATTCCGGCGATCACGCCTGCGGTCGAGCCGCTACCGCCGCAGTCGAGCACGCGGACGGCGACGAGCGCAACGCTCTTCGCGACGCCGTAGCTCGATCCGCCGACGGTGCCGGCGACGTGCGTGCCGTGTCCGTTGCAGTCATCCGCCGTGCCGCCGTCGACGGCGTCGTAGCCACTGGTTGCCCTGCCGCCGAACTCTGCGTGGCTGAAGCGGATGCCGGTGTCGATGATGTACGCGGTGACGCCCGAGCCCGTCGCGGTGTACGAGTACGTCCCGCTCAGCGGCAGCGCGCGCTGGTCGATCCGGTCCAGACCCCAGGTTGCCCCGGTCTGAGTCGCCGTCGTCGTGACCTCGGCGTCCTGCTCGACGTAGGCGACGCGGTCGTCCGCCGCAAGCTTAGTGGCAAGTCCGGGAGGCAACGAGACGGCGAAACCCTTCAAGGCGTGCTCGTAGACGGCATCCGGCCGCGCTCCGAACCGCCCGGAGATCTCACGCGCCGCCGGGGCGGCCTGCGGCGTCGCGAAATCCTTGAAGACGACGATGAATCTCTGCGGCTGCTCGGCGCTTCCCGCCGTGCCCGGAACGAGCAGGATGACAGCCAGCACGACCAACGCCGACCAGAGTGCGACTTCTCATGAAGGATCCCCTCTACGCGAATTGACGAACAGACAAGCTTCAGACGCTCGGAGAGTAGGTCGGGATGCGGAAGATCACAATCCCTCAACTCGTTCCTGCAACTCGCGGGTCAGCGCGCGCGAGCCGGCAACGGTCGGCCGGGCGGCGGCGACCTGGATCGGCTCGCCGACGACGATCCGGATCTTCGAGAAGCGGATGCGGCGGTGCGAGAGCGCGCGGGCGGTGCCGACGATGCGGACCGGGACGATCGGCACGCCGGTCGCGAGCGCGAGCCGGGCTGCGCCGCGCGTCCAGGCGCCGCCGGTCACCGTGCCCTGCGGGAAGATCGCCACGCACTCGCCCGCCCGCAGGAGCTCCTCGGCGCGCCCGACCGAGAGCAGATCCCGCCGGTCGCGCCGGATCGGAATCCCGCCCAGGGCATCCATCAGCCACGCGCCCGGCCGATAGCGCCAGAGCTCGACCTTGGCCAGGAAGTGCAGTGGTCGGCGAGTGACGAGCGCGAGCAGCGGCGGGTCGAGCAGCGACTCGTGGTTCGCCGCCACCACGCACGGCCCCGGCGGCACGCGGCCCGACGATCTCGATTCGATACAGCACGCGGGCGAGCACGTACACCGCTCCGCGGACGGCCCGGTAGAGCCCTACGTGCACAGTCGCGCCAGCTCGCCGCCGACCAGGTCCGCCCAACGGCCGGCGCGCGGCATGGGCACCGTTCTCCCCCACGGCGTCCGAAGCGCGATCGGGTGAATGGCGCCGCGGATCACCTGCCGCGACGCATCCACTCCTCGTGCCTTCGCGCGCTCGTACCCCTTCAGCGAGAGCTCTGGTCTGACGCCCGGCACACCGGGCAGGCCACGATCGAGCGAGCCGTGCAGGACCGCGAAGCGCCGGCCGTCGAGCGGCGAGACGTCGAGCTCCGGGTAGAGCCAGGGCGCAAGGGCGATCACCGTCGAGACCGCCGGATCGTCCGCGACGTGCACCGAGACGGCGCCGCCCATCGAGAAGCCGACGAGTGCGATCTCCTCCGCGCCGGCGGCGCGTGCGACCTCGATCGCCGAGCGGGCGTCCTCGATGCAGAGCGGCAGGCGCCGCCAGGACTTGATGCGGTAGCGCACCTCCAGAAAGGGCAGCGACGTGCCGTCCGCCGCCAGGCGCTCGACGAGCCACTCGATCGATGCACTCCACGTGCCCGGGTGCTCGGCTGCGGTGCCGCCGTTCACGCAGATCACGGCCCGCGGCCCGGGCGTGCCGGTCCAGCGGGCCTCGGCGCCGGTGGGAAGAGCGAAGGACATGCCCCGACTCTAGGGAAAGCGGTCTGGATGCAGACCGAAGCCGCGATCGACCGGTTCCTCGACTCGCCGTCGCTCGCCGAGTCGACGCGCCGCGCCTATGCGGCCGACCTGCGCCGCTTCGGCGACTGGCTCGAGCAGCGAGGCACCACGGTCGAGGAGATCGACGTCCGTGTGCTCGTCGACTACGCGTCGGAGCTCGGCCGCTCGCGCAACGGGCTCGCGCCGGCCACGATCGCCCGCAACCTGGCCGCCGTGCGCTCCTTTCTCCGGTTCACGCTCGGCCCCACCCGCGTCCCGGATGCGTCACTCGGGCCGCGCCGCCCCCAGCGCCTGCCGGAGGCGCCGAAGCGCGAGGAGATCGAGTCGATCGTGGACTCGCTCGACGGCGAGGGGCCGCTCGCCCTGCGCAACCACGCGCTCGTCGAGCTCGTCTACTCCGCCGGCCTCCGCAGCGCCGAGGCGGTGGGGCTCGACCTCGGCGACGTCGACTTCGAGCAGGAGCACGTGCGCGTGCGCGGCAAGGGCGGCAAGGAGCGCGTCGTCCCGCTGGGCGAGGAGGCAGCCCATGTCGTCGCGCGGTACCTGCGCGACGCAAGACCGGAGCTCGCCCGGGGCGCGAATGACGCGCTCTTTCTCTCCACCCGCGGCCGGCGGCTCGACACGAGCACGCTCCGCCGCCTCCTCCCCCACCCGCACCGGCTGCGCCACTCGTTCGCCACCCACCTGCTCGAGGGCGGCGCCGATCTGCGGACCATCCAGGAGCTCCTCGGACACTCGTCGCTCTCGACCACGCAGGTCTACAGCCACGTCGATGCGCGCCGGCTCCGCCGCGTCTACGACTCCTCTCATCCGCGGTCGTAAGCAGGATGCGAGGCCGTGGCGGGGAACCGGTACCGGGCCGTGACGAGCCGCCCGGACCCTGATCTCGACAGCTTCCTCGCGCTGCTGGCGACGCGGCGGGCGCCCCGTACCGTCGACGCCTATCGCCGCGACCTCGCACAGCTCGCAGCGTGGCGTGGAGGGCCGGTGATGCAGGCGACGACCGAGGAGCTCGAGCGCTGGCTCGCCGAGATGCGCGCGGCCGGTCTCGCTTCTTCGACCGCAGCCCGGCGTGTCGCTGCAGTCCGCTCGTTCTTCCGGCACCAGATGCTGCTCGGCGCACGCCACGACAATCCGGCCGCAGCCCTTCAGCTTCCCCGGCGGGCCCGGACTCTCCCGCGCACGCTGTCGCCCTCCGAGGCCGAGCGGCTGATCGAGGCCGCTTCGGGGACGACGCCGCGCGCGATGCGCGACCGTGCGCTCGTCGAGCTGATGTACGGCGCCGGGCTGCGCGTCAGCGAGGCGACCGGCCTGCACCGGCGCTCGGTCGACCTGGACGACCGGATCGTGCGCGCGCTCGGCAAGGGCTCGAAGGAGCGGATCGTCCCGCTCGGCCGCCCAGCCGTCGAGGCGCTTCGGCGCTACATCGCGATGGGCCGCCCTCACCTCGATCGCCGCACCCGGCCCGAGCTGTTCCTGAACGCCCGCGGCGGGCCGCTGACACGTGCCGGCGCCTTCCTGATCCTTCGCCGCCTCGCCGAAAAGGCAGGACTGGACCCGCTGCGCGTGCACCCTCACCTGCTCCGGCACTCGTTCGCCACCCACCTCCTCGAGGGGGGCGCCGACCTCCGCAGCGTCCAGGAGATGCTCGGCCACGCCGACCTCTCCACGACCGAGCTGTACACGCACGTATCCGATCGGCGGCGCCGGGAGTTGTACTTTCGCGCGCACCCTCACGCGCGACGACGGACGACTCCGACGAGGATCTCTGATGACGCCTGACCCACAGATCGCTCTCCTCGCCGCTCTGACGATGGCGATCGGCTACACGATGTTCTTCACCGGCCTGAAGAAGCAGGCGCTCGAGCGCAAGCGGCGCAAGCGCGTCTGCCCCTCCTGCGGCCGCATCATCGACGGCCGCGTCTGCCCCGAGCACTAGCGCAGTAGCTTCAGCAGCTCCTGCTCGCTCGCGCTCGAGGGATTGACGAGCGTGACGTGGCCGAGCTTGCGGCCGGGTCGGGGCTCCTTGTCGTAGAGATGGAGATGCGCGTGCGGGATCTCGAGCACGTCGAACGTCCTCGGCACGGTGCCGATCAGGTTCACGAGCAGCGCGGGGCGGGAGTCGGTCGAGCCGAGCGGCAGTCCGAGGATCGCCCGCAGGTGGTTCTCGAACTGGCTCGTCTCCGAGCCCTCGATCGTCCAGTGACCGGTGTTGTGCACGCGCGGCGCGATCTCGTTCGCCAGCAGCTGCCCGCCGACGTCGAAGAGCTCGAGCGCGAGCACGCCGACGTACTCGAGCTCGTCGAGGATCTTCGTCGCATACGCCTCGGCGACGGCCTGAGGCGCGTTCGCGCGCGGGCGCACGCGATGTCCGCAGGATCCCGTCCTTGTGCACGTTCTCGACGAGCGGGTAGAAACGCGTCTCGCCGAGATCGCCGCGGACGGCGATCAGTGACAGCTCGCGGTCGAACGCGACGCGCTCCTCCAGGATCGAAGCCGGATCGGGGTCCGGCCGCTCCTCGACGAGATGCTGGCCGCGGCCGTCGTAGCCGAACCTTCGCGTCTTCACGATCGCCGGGAACGTCTCCACCTCGTCGTCGAACCGGACGGTCGGGATGCCGAGCCGGCGAAAGAGCTGTTTCTCCACGAGCCGGTCCTGCGCCACCTCGAGCGCCTTCGCCGACGGAATCGCGCCGCATCCGCCGCGCCGCCTCGACGGGCACGTTCTCGAACTCGTAGGTGACGACCTCGGCGCCGTCGGCGAGCCGGTCGAGCAGCTCGGGATCGTCGTACGCGCCGACGAGCAGCTCCCCGACCTCGCCGCGCCGGCGCGTCCGCCGCGGGATCGAGGAACCGGAACGAGAGGCCGAGCGGGATCCCCGCGAGCGCGAGCATCCGCCCGAGCTGACCGCCACCGATGACGCCGACGATCACGCAGACGGATCGGGGCTCGCGAGCACCGACTCGGTCTGGGCCTCGCGGTAGCGGGCCAGGCGCTCGCGCACGCCCGCGTCGGAGCGCGCCACGATCGCCGCCGCGAGAAGCGCCGCGTTCACGGCTCCCGCGCGGCCGATCGCCAGCGTGCCGACCGGCACTCCAGCCGGCATCTGGACGATCGAGAGCAGCGAGTCCATCCCCTTCAGGGTCTTCGACTCGACCGGAACGCCGAGCACGGGCAGCGCAGTCTTTGCCGCGGCCATTCCGGGCAGGTGTGCTGCACCTCCGGCGCCGGCGATCAGCACCTGCAGGCCGCGTGCCTCGGCCGAGCCTGCGTACTCGAAGAGCAGGTCGGGCGTCCGGTGCGCCGAGACGACCTGCTGCTCGAACGGCACCTCGAGCGCCTCCAGCGTCTCGCACGCGTGGCGCATCGTCTCCCAGTCGGAGCGCGACCCCATGATCACGCCGACGAGCGCGGTCACTTCTGCTCTCGACCTCGACTTCTCTCTCGACCGCTTGGTCAGCGCGGCGGCGACCGCCTTCGCAGTCTTCCGCAGGTCCTGCTCCTGCTCATCGTCGTCGGCCATGCCGTTGAGGATCAGGATCGTCTCGCGCTGCGCGGAGCCGTTCTTCAGGCAGACGATCGCGAGCCTCCGCACGGCCATGTTCGTATCGTTGGAGGCGATCTCGTGCAGCATCGCGCGCATGCTGTTCACGTCGCCCGGATGGTCGCGGGAGAGGCCCTCGAGCGCGATCAGCGCCGACCCCCGCGCGGCCGGGCTCTCGTCCTGGAGCCCGCGCCGGACCAGCTCCAGCTTCTGGCGGAACCGGAACTGCGCGATCGCGCGGTACGCGTGCGCGCGGACGCGGTAGTCCGAGTCTCGCGCCGCGTGCTCCAGTTCCTCGTCCCACTGCTGCCGCAGGGTCGCGAGCCCACGCTCGTCTCCCTGCTGCGCGAGCTCGTCGGCCTGCGCCGCAGCTTCCTCGAGGGTCACGAGCCGGAGATCGACGAGGCCGGGCGTGGGCCGGGACCGACGTACTTCGCGGACGGCCGGACGAGGCGGTTCAGCTTCTTCTGCTCGAGGATGTGCGCCGACCAGCCTGCAGTGCGCGAGCAGGCGAACATCGCCGGTGCGAGCTGCGGCGGCACGTCGGCCACGTCGAGGACGACCGCCGACCAGAACTCGACGTTCGTCTCGAGCGGACGATCGGGCGACTTCTTGCGCAAGGCAGCCAGTGCCGCCTGCTCGAGCTTCTCTGCCACCTCGTACCGCGGTGCGCCGAGCTCCTTGGCCGTGCCCTTCAGCAGGCGGGCACGCGGATCCTCGGCCCGGTAGACGCGATGGCCGAAGCCCATCAGCCGCTCGCCCTTCTCGATCAGGCCCTCGACGTACGACTCCGGATCGCCCGACTCGGCGGCCGCATCGAGCATCGGCAGCACCCGGGCCGGCGCGCCGCCGTGGAGCGGGCCGGAGAGTGCGCCGACGGCAGACGAGAGCGCCGCGGCGCAGTCGGCGCCGGTCGACGCCGTAATTCGCGCGACGAAGGTCGAAGCGTTGAGACCGTGCTCGCAGGTGCAGATCCAGTAGGTGTCGATCGCCTGAACGTGCTTCGGGTCGGCCTCGCCGCGCCACTCGAGCAGGAAACGCTCGGCGGTCGTCCCGCCCTGCGCGACGACCTGCGGGGCAATGCGGTCGTCGTTCCCGTCGGCGAGGCGCGCCGACTGCGCTGCGATCGAGATGAACTGCGCCGAGACGCGACGAAGATCCTCACGCGCCTCGTCGTCGGTGATGTCGATCACCTTCTGCAGGCCCCATTCGCCGCCCAAGCGGGCGGTCACGGACTGGAGATCTGCGGGCGTGTTGCCGGTCAGGCCGCCGCCCTCGTAGGGCTCGACGGCCGGTAGACCGGGCTCGAAGCTCTCGTCGACGAGGAGGCCCCACACCTGCTCGAAGCGGTAATGGCCGACGAGCTCCTCGATGTCGACACCGCGGTAGCGGAGCGACCCGCCCTCGCGGTCCGGCTCGGCGATCTCCGTCTCGAAGGCGACCACGCCTTCGAGCCCGGGCTTGAACTCGGTCATCGTTCTCCTCGTAAAGATTTTGGTCAAGCGGACGGTACCTCACCGGCGAGGGGGGTACCGTTCCATACAATCCGCCGCCGAATGGCGCATCGTGTGACTCTCATCCCCGGCGACGGCACCGGCCCCGAGCTGGCCGAGGCGACCCGGCGGGTCCTCGAGGCGACCGGCGTCGAGTTCGAGTGGGACGTCCAGGACGCCGGCAGCGACGTGATGGACCAGAACGGCGGCAATCCGCTGCCCGAGCACGTGCTCGAGTCGATCCGGCAGAGTGGAACCGCGCTGAAGGGGCCGATCACGACCCCGGTCGGCGGCGGCTTCCGCTCCGTGAACGTCGGACTCCGCGCGGCGCTCGATCTCTACGCCCAGGTTCGCCCCTGCAAGAGCTATGCGGGCGTCCGCTCGCGCTACGAGGACGTCGACCTGATCATCGTCCGCGAGAACACCGAGGACCTCTACGCAGGCGTGGAGTTCGAAGAGGGAACCGAGGACGCCGACGAGCTGATCGACTGGCTCGCGGCCAAGGGCTACGACAAGATCCGCCGCGACTCGGGCATCTCGATCAAGCCGATCTCCGAGACCGGCACGCGGCAGATCGTCCAGTTCGCCTTCGACTATGCGCGCCGCAACGGCCGCCGCAAGGTCACGGCCGTCCACAAGGCCAACATCATGAAGTACACAGACGGGCTCTTCCTCCACGTCGCCCAGGACGTTGCGGCCGAGAACACGGACATCGAGTTCGAGGACCGGATCGTCGACAACCTCTCGATGCAACTCGTCCAGCGGCCGGAGGAATACGACGTGCTCGTGCTCCCGAATCTCTACGGCGACATCGTCTCCGACATCGCCGCGGGCCTGATCGGCGGCCTCGGCCTCGCGCCCGGCGCGAACTTCGGGGCGAATGCAGCAGTCTTCGAGCCGACCCACGGCTCCGCGCCGAAGTACAAGGGCCAGAACAGAGTCAACCCGATGGCCATGCTGCTCTCGGGAATGCTCATGCTCCGCCACCTGGACGAGACCTCTGCGGCCGAGCGGCTCGAGCAGTCGATCGCCGACGTGATCGCCGAGGGCCGGAGCGTCACCTACGACATGAAGCCGTCCCGCGACGACCCGACCGCCGTCGGGACGAGCGAGGTCGCGGACGCGATCATCGAGAAGCTGGGAGGTTCCTCGTGAGGGCGAAGGTCACCGTTGTCGGAGCAGGCAATGTCGGTGCGACCTGCGCGCAGGAGCTCGCGCGGCGTGACTACGCCGACGTGGTGCTGGTCGACATCAAGGAAGGTCTCCCGCAGGGCAAGGCTCTGGACATCAACCAGGCGGCCGCCGTCCTCGGCTACGAGGCAAACGTGACCGGCTCGAACGGGTACGACGAGTCGGCGGGCTCGGAGGTCGTCGTGATCACGGCCGGCCTGCCGCGGCAGCCGGGCATGAGCCGAGACGACCTCGTGACGACGAACGAGAAGATCGTCACCTCCGTCACCGAGCAGGTGATCGCGGCCAGCCCGGACGCGATTCTGGTCATCGTCTCCAATCCGCTCGACGCGATGTGCCACGTGGCGAAGAACGTCTCCGGCCGGCCGAAGGAGCGCGTCTTCGGGATGGCAGGGATCCTCGACACGGCTCGGTTCTCGGCGTTCATCGCCTGGGAGACCGGCATGTCGATCAAGGACGTCACCGCGATGGTGCTCGGCGGCCACGGCGACCAGATGGTCCCCGTCGTCTCCGCCACGACCGTAGGCGGGATTCCGTTGCGGAAGCTCGCCCCCGAGGACCGGATCCAGGCGATGGTCGAGCGCACCGCCAAGGGCGGTGGCGAGCTCGTCAACCTGCTCGGCACCTCCGCGTGGTACGCGCCGGGCGCGGCCGCCGCGCAGATGGTCGACGCGGTCGTCCTCGACGAGAAGCGGGTCCTTCCCTGCACCGCCTACCTCGAGGGCGAGTACGGCATCGACGGGCTCTACATGGGTGTGCCCGTCGTCCTCGGCGCGGGTGGAATCGAGCGGATCGTCGAGCTCGACCTCGACGACGCCGAGCAGCAGGCGCTGAAGGCCTCCGCGGACGCCGTCCGCGAGGTCGTCGGCGTGCTGACCACCACCTAGATGGAACTGGACCTCCGCGGGCGCACGGCAATCGTCTGCGGGGCGTCCTCCGGCATCGGGCTCGGCTGCGCAGAGTCCCTGGCGGAGGCGGGCGCGAACGTCGTCATGTTCGCCCGCCGCCGAGACGTCCTCGAGCGCGAGGCGGCGCGCGTCGGCGGCGTCCCCGTCACCGGCGACGTCACGAGCGCGGACGACCTCGAACAGCTCGTCTCGACCGCGGTCGATCGCTTCGGAGGCGTGGACATCGTCGTGCTCAACTCCGGCGGCCCGCCGCGAACCAAGGCCCTCGAGATCACGGACGAGCAACTCGAGGACGCCGCACGCCTGCTTCTGCTCGCGCCGATCCGGCTCGTCCGGCTCTGCCGCCCGCACCTCGAGGCGAGCGGCCACGGGCGCGTGATCGCAATCACGTCGAGCGCCGTGAAGGAACCGGTCGACAATCTCGCCCTCTCGAGTGGTCTGCGCCCGGGGCTCGTCGGTTGGCTCAAGGTCGCCGCACGCGAGCTGGGTCGCGCCGGCGTGACCGTGAACTGCGTCGCCCCCGGACGCATCGACACCGACCGGATCAGGGAGGTCTACCCCGACGGTCCGACTGCGGCCGACCTCGCGACGATCCCGCTCCGGCGTCTCGGCACGCCCCGTGAGGTGGGCGACGTCGTCTGCTTCCTCGCGTCCGATCGCGGCGGGTACGTCTCCGGGACGACCATCGGAGTCGACGGTGGGCTGACCCGGAGCCTGCTGTGAAGCCCCTTCGGATCGTCGCCCTGGGGGTCGCACTCGCCTTCATCGCGGTCGGCGCGGCGTGGCTGTACCCCGCCGACAGCTATCTCCTCCTTCCGGACAGCGCCAAGCCGCTCGCCCCGCTCGTGAAAGTCGCGGGCGAGAAGCCGCATTCGCCCGGCGAGATCCTCTACGTCGACGTGATCGTCCGGCAGGCGTCGGTGCTCGAGAAGCTCTTGCCATTCACCCGTCCCGATGGCGCCGACATCGTCCCCAAGGACGCGATCGTCCCTCCGGGCTCGAGCTATCAGGATCGCCGCCGCCAGAACCTCCGGCAGATGGATCGCTCGCAGAAGATCGGAGCTGCGGTCGCGCTGCGCGAGCTCGGCTACAAGGTCGTTGCCAAGCCGGAGGGCGCTCTGATCGTCGCCGTCGCACCGGACTCGCCGGCCGACGGCAAGATCGAGGCGACCGACGTGGTCGTCGGAGTCGACGGCAAGCCGGTGAAGACCCCGGCCGACCTGCGGCGGCTGATCGCGAAGCACAAGCCCGGGGAGAAGGTGCGGCTCTCGGTGCGCGCCGGCGGCGCGACGCGGGACGTCGAGGTCGGGACGATCCAGAGCCCGGTCGAGAAGGGCCGCCCGATCATCGGCGTTCAGGTCGAGCAGTTTGCCGACATCAAGCTCCCGGTCAACGTCGCGATCGACCTGGGCGGTGTCGGCGGGCCGTCGGCGGGGCTCGCGTTCGCCCTCGACATCGTCGACGAGTTGCGCGGAGGCGTCGACCGTGGGCTCAAGGTCGCCGCGACCGGTGAGATGGAGACTCGACGGGCACGTCGCTCCGATCGGCGGCGTGAAGCAGAAGGTGATCGGTGCGAGGCGCTCCGGGGCCGATGTCTTCCTCGCCCCGGCTGGGGATAACGCCGAGGAGGCACGCCGACATGCAGGGGATCTTCGTGTGATCCCTGTGGAGAATTTTCGACAGGCGTTGCGTGCCTTGGCAACCTTGCCGAGAAAACCTTAGTTAGCAGGAAGTTTCGCCCGGATCGAAAGGTTCGGAATTTGCACCGTTTTCGTCGGCGGAGGGGTTGCTGCTCCCGACAACCATCTCCATAGTGCCACTGTCCTGAGCGGTGGGGACCTAGCAAGAGGGGACATGAACAAACCTACTGAAGCAAGCTGCGCAAACTGCTACTTCCGGCAGGCGGGATTGTGCGCCCTGCCCGGCGACACGCCGTGCCCGACGCATCGCCTCGCCAAGGGTGCTCTCGGGCCGCCCCGGCAGCCACGTCTCGTGCCACTGCCGGCACATGCACCGAGCTTCGCCGCCGCGTAAAGTCTCCAGCCATGGAGTCGCCTCGCGAGTCACCCCGCGACGAGTTCGACCGCAGCTGGCAGCCGCGTCTCTGGATCACGCTCGGCCTGCTCATCCTGATCGCGGGCTACCTGATCGCGTTCGTCGTCGGCAACTCCAAAGAGGCGTCCGTCAACTTCGTCTTCGGCGAGGCGCGGACGTCGCTGATCTGGGTGATCCTGCTCTCGCTGCTCGCAGGGCTCGTCGGTGGCGTGCTGCTCTCGCAGCTGCACCGACGCCGTCAGGCGCGTAGGAGCGAAGCGAGGGTCGAGACGCCGGAGTCGATCTCCGAGGGCGACTCGTAGCTGAACGCCAACCGGGCCGACTGCTCGCCGCCGCCGTTGGGGAAGAAATCCGAGCCCTTGACGAAGGTGACACCGGCGGCCTCGGCTCGCGCGAGCAGCCCTGCCGCGTCGCCGGGTAGGTCGACCCAGAGAAAGTAGCCGCCGTCCGGCTCGCTCCAGGTCGCTTCGCCGCCGCCCAGCTCGCGCTCGAGCGCACCGAGCATCGCGTCCCGACGCGCCTTCAGAAGGCCGCGGATCCGCTCGAGGTTCGGCTCGAACGCGCCGCGTGCCATCAGCTCGTGCACGGTCGCCTGCGTCAGGAACGGAGGTGAGATGTAGGTGGACACCGCGCGGGCCTCGATGCGGGCGGCGAGCTCTGCCGGCGCGACGAACCAGCCGACACGCAGCCCCGGCGCAACGGTCTTCGAGAAAGAGGAGGCGTAGGTGACGACCGTGCCGCCCTCCAGGTCGAAGAGCGACGGCGGCGCCTCGCCCTCGTAGCGGACGAGCCCGTACGGGTCGTCCTCGAGCACGGGGACTCCGTGCGCCTGTGCCAGCTCGACGACGCGGCGACGACGCTCGGTCGAGAGGGTGCGGCCGCTCGGATTCTGGAAGGTCGGGATCGTGTAGAGGAAGCTCGTGTCTCCCGCGGCGAGCTGTCGCTCGAGCGCGTCCGGGTCGAGTCCTTCGTCGTCCATCGGGAGCGCCACGACGTCGGCTCCCAGGCGCGCGAGGATCTTCAGCGGGCGATCGTAGGTCGGCGCCTCGACAAGCACTCGGCCGGGCCGAGACCCGAGCAGCTCCTCCGCGTAGAAGACGAATCCCTGGAGCCCCCCTGTCGTCAGCAGAACCCGGCCCGGATCGACGCCGTGGCGGGCGCCGAGCGACTCGCGCAGCGGCCCGTAGCCGCCGCCGGACCCGTAGGCGAGCACGGAGGGGTCGGTTTCGATCGCGACGCGCGCGCAGTCGGCGAGCAGGTCGGCGTCGAGGCACTCCGGCGCGGGCGCACCGCGGGCGAAACGAGATCATGCGGCCGACTCAGCCGACTGATGCGACGCCTGCGATGCCGGTGCTGCTACTTTGTGTCTTACGGACGGCGTGGTGTCGTCCTGTGAGGTTTGTTCTTCTTCGGTATCCCCTGTGATGGCACAGGCGGACGAGGCAGGCGGATCTCGTCCGAACACGAAGGAGTCGAAACCGAATATGCAGTCTTTCCTCGAGCTGGGTGTGTCTCCGCGCGTCGCAGAAGCGCTTGCCGCGCGCGACATCCTCGCTCCCTTCCGGATCCAGGGGCTTGTGCTCCCTGATGCCCTCGCCGGCCGCGACATCCTCGCGAAGTCGCCGACGGGCTCCGGCAAGACGCTCGCCTTCGCCGTGCCGCTCGTCGAGCGGCTCGACGCGAGCGACGCGCGCCCATCCGGGCTCGTGCTGGTACCCACCCGCGAGCTCGCAGCTCAGGTCACGGCCGAGATCGGCACGATCGCGCCGGCGCACGACCTACGGGTCGCGGCCGTCTACGGCGGCGTCTCGATCTCAGCGCAGGCCAAGGCCTCTCGTGACGCGCACATCCTCGTCGCCACCCCCGGCCGCCTGCAGGACCTGATCGAGCGCAAGATCGTCTCGCTCGACGGCGTCCGCATGCTGATCCTCGACGAGGCGGACCGGATGCTCGACATGGGCTTCCAGCCTCAGGTCGACCGGATCGTCGCGCGGCTGCCAAAGCGGCGCCAGACGATGTTCTTCTCCGCCACGCTCGACGGCCAGGTCGGCGAGCTCGCACGGGCGTACACGACGAACCCTTCCCGCTTCGAGGCCGAGCTGACGATCGACCAGCAGCAGGGCGAGATCGACCACCAGTTCGTGCCGGTGACGGCCGAGAACAAGGTCGAGACGCTTGCCGGAATGCTGGCGAAGGAGCGCGGGCTCGTCCTGGTCTTCGTCCGCACGAAGCGCGGCGCCGACCGGCTCGTTCAGAAGCTGGCCCGCCACGAGGTCACCGCGGTCGCCATGCACGGCGACATGAACCAGAGCCAGCGCGAGCGAGCGCTGAAGCGCTTCGAGGAGGGCACGGTCAAGACCCTCGTCGCCACCGACGTCGCGGCTCGCGGTCTCGATCTCGACGACATCACGCACGTGATCAACTTCGATCCGCCGGAGGAGCACACCGCGTACATCCACCGCATCGGCCGCACGGGCCGCGCGGGCAAGAACGGGATCGGCGTGACGCTCGTCCTCCCCGAGCAGCAGGCAGAGGTCAGCCACGTGGCCCGCATGCTCGGCCACACCGAGCAGTTCAAGAGCGAAGGCATGACCGTCGCACCACCGCGCCTCGTGTACGCCTCGAAGCGGCGCAACTCGAAGTGGGGCCCGACCGCCCCCGCCGCAAGATCTAGCCGCCCCGGTCGCAGAGACCGACTCGGATAGATTCGCGGCGTGGACGCCGCGGCTCGTTCCCGGATCGCCGATCCGTCGCTCGCCCCGGAGGGCGAGCAGCGGATCCAGTGGGTCGCGAAGCACTCGCCCGTTCTGAACCGGCTGGCGCGCGAGCGGCTCGCCGACGGAGCCCTCACCGGAAAGCGCGTCGCGGTCGTCGTGCACCTGGAGGCGAAGACCGCGTACCTCGCGACGCTGCTCGCAGGCTGCGGGCGCCGAGGTCGTTGCCTCCGGCTCCAACCCCGGCTCGACGCAGGACGCGATCTGCGCCGCGCTCGTCGCCCGCGGGATCGAGGTGCACGCCACGCACGGTGCCTCGCGCGAGCAATTCGACGCCGATCTGCTCGCCGTCGCCGACACGCAGCCCGAGATCGTCGTCGACGACGGGGCCGAGTTGACGGCGCGCATCGTCGAGCACCGGCCGGAGATCGCAGCCGGGCTCCGCGGCGTGACCGAGGAGACGACGACCGGCGTCGCGCGGCTGCGGGCGATGGAGGCAGCGGGCAAGCTGAGCTTTCCCGGCGATCGCGGCGAACGACGCCCTCTGCAAGCACCTCTTCGACAACCGCTACGGCACCGGGCAGTCGACGCTCGCCGCGATCGACCGGCTCACGAATCTCACCTTCCCCGGGCGCGAGTTCTGCATCGTCGGCTACGGCTGGGTCGGGAAGGGCCTCGCCCGCGCAGCCCACGGCGCGGGCGGGCGTGTGACGGTCGTCGAGATCGATCCGGTCGCCGCGCTCGAGGCGCACATGGACGGCCATCGAGTTGCGCGGCTCGAAGCCGCACTGCCGGACGCGGACGTCCTGATCTCCGCGACCGGTGCGATCGACTGCGTCCCGCGTGAGGCGCTCGCCTATCTGAAGGACGGCGTCCTGATCGCGAACGGCGGCCACCACGAACGCGAGGTGGCGATCGACGGCCTCGGCCCCGGCGCGGAGGTGCGGCCGGGCGTGACCGAGCACGACCTCGGTGACGGTCGCCGCGCGTACGTGCTCGCGGAGGGCCGGCAGACGAACGTCGCCGGCGGCGACGGGCATCCGGTCGAGATCATGGATCTCTCGTTCTCGGTCCAGGCGCTCGCGGCGCACCTGCTCGCGTCGGGAGGGCTCGCACCCGGCCTGCACTCCTTCCCGGACGAGCTCGACCGCGAGATCGCACGGACGAAGCTGGCGACGCTCGGGCTGGAGCTGGGCGAAGCGACGGAGAAGCAGCGCGAGTTCGAAGCGCGCTGGTCGGTCTAGCCGGCCGCGGGCGACCTCGGCGGCGAACTGCGCCACCTCGGTCGGTGAGGTGCCGACGCGGATGCCCTTGGCCTCCAGCGCCTCCTTCTTGCCCTGGGCGGTGCCGGACGAGCCGGAGATGATCGCGCCGGCGTGGCCCATCGTCTTGCCGGGCGGCGCCGTGAAGCCGGCGATGTAGGCGACGACCGGCTTCGTCACGTGCGCCTCGATGAACTCGGCCGCCTTCTCCTCCTCGTCGCCGCCGATCTCGCCGACCATCACGACGTACTCGGTCTGCGGATCGGCCTCGAACTTCTCCAGCACGTCGATGAACGAGGAGCCCACGATCGGATCGCCGCCGATCCCGACGATCGTCGAGTTGCCGAGCCCCATCTGCGTCAGCTCGTGGCCGATCTGGTACGTCAGCGTGCCCGAGCGCGAGACGAGGCCGATGTTGCCCTCGGTGAAGATCTCGGCGGGGATGATCCCGACGTTCGCCTTGCCCGGCGAGAGCGCGCCCGGGCAGTTCGGGCCGAGCATCGTCACGCCCTTCGGCCGGATGTACGAGTAGATCCGAAGCATCTCGTGCGCCGGCAGGCCCTCGGCGATGCAGATCACGGTGCCGATGCCCGAGTCGACCGCCTCGTAGATCGCGTCGGCCGCGAAGCGGGCAGGCACGAAGACCATCGTCGTGTTCGCGCCGGTCTCGGCGACGGCGTCGGCGACGGTGTCGAAGACGGGAATCCCCTCGACGTCCTGACCGCCCTTCCCCGGCGTGACCCCGGCGACGACCTGCGTGCCGTAGCGCTTGTTCCGGAGCCCGTGGAACGAGCCCTCGGACCCGGTCAGGCCCTGGACGACGAGCTTCGTGTCCTTGTCGACGATGATCGCCACTAGACCGCCTTCCGCGCTTTCAGGACGAGCTTCGTGTCGACGTACTCGTCGCCGTCGATCTGGTCGGCGAGCAAGCTCCTTGATCACGCGGCCTGTCCTCCGCGGGCGTTCCGGAGCGGTCGAGACCACGTCCTCGAGCGCGTGCCGCTTCTCGAACGACTCGACCTGCTCGACCTCCAGCCCTGCCGCCTCGAGCAGCGAGCGCCACTCCTCCTCGGTGTAGGAGCGGACGTGCGTCGGGTCACGGAGCTTCTCGGCCTCCTCGACCTGCTCGCTCACGTAGAGCGTGTCCTCGACGACGACGAGGTCGTTGCTGACGCGTGCCATCTCGGTCACCGCAGCTCGCGATGTCCTCGAAGTGGTGCGGCGCGATCCGCGTGACGACGAGGTCGAATGCGCCGTCCGCGAACGGAAGATCCTCGGCGCGGCAGATCACGTCGGGCTGCATCCCGGGCGCAGGATCGGCAGCTGACGACCTGCAGTCCCGCCTCGCGCAGCCGTCGTGCGACGTGCCCGCCACCCGTCGCCACGTCGAGCGCTGTCCGCGACCCCTCGGCCCAGCTCGACGATCAGGTCGAGATCCTCGCCCTCCCGGTGCTCGGGCGCATTCGCGATACGCCTCCGCGCTCGACGACCAGTCGCTCACTTCGACAACTCCACGGCCTTGCGAGCGGCTTCCAGCATCGTCGGCTCGACGAAGAGGTTCGGCGGCGCCGCGTCGGCGAGGACCTTCCGGCCCTCCTCCGCGTTGGTGCCGTCGAGGCGGACGACGATCGGCTGCTCGATCGTCATCCGCTCGAGCGCGGCGAGGATCCCGCGCGCCACCTCGTCGCAGCGCGTGATACCGCCGAAGATGTTGAAGAGGATCGACTTCACCTGCGGGTCCTGCAGGATCACCTCGAGCGCATCGACGACGCCTTCCGCGTCGCCGCCGCCGCCGAGGTCGCAGAAGTTCGCGGGCCGGCCGCCGGCGAGCGCGATCACGTCGAGCGTCGACATCACGAGGCCGGCGCCGTTGCCGAGGATCCCGACCTCGCCGTCGAGCTTCACGTAGGTGACACCCTTCTCGCGCGCCAGCGCCTCGAGCGGGTCGGCCGCGCTCACGTCTCGCATCTCGGCGATGTCCGGATGCTTGTAGAGCGCGTTGTCGTCGACCGTGAACTTCGAGTCGAGCGCCTTGACCTCGCCGTCGGGCGTGACGATCAGCGGGTTGACCTCGCAAAGCATCGCGTCGCAGCCGACGAAGGCGTCGTAGAGCTTCCCGACGATCGCGGCGATCTGCTTCTGCTCGCTCGGATCCTCGACGCCCGCGCCGTAGATCAGGCGGCGAGCCTGCCAGGGCTGGAAGCCTTCGAGCGGGTCGACGTGCAGCCGCACGAGCGCGTCGGGATCGTTCTCGGCGACCTCCTCGATCTCCACCCCGCCCTGCGTGGTGAACATCAGAAGCGCCTTCTTGACGCCGCGGTCGAACGTGATCGAGAGGTAGTACTCCTTCTCGATCTCGGACGCGCTCTCGATCCAGAGCGTCCGCACGACGTGGCCGCGGATGTCGAGGCCGAGGATCTGCTTCGCCTTCTCCTCCGCGTCCGCAGGGTCGTCGGCGAGCTTGATCCCGCCCGCCTTGCCGCGGCCGCCCGTCAGCACCTGCGCCTTGACGACGACCGCGCCGCCGATCTCCTCGGCGGCCGCGCGCGCCTCCTCGGGCGTCGTCGCCACCCGTCCCTCCGAGACCGGAATGCCGAAGCGCTTGAAGAGCTGCTTGCCCTGATACTCGTAGAGGTCCAAAGCGACGGTGACTCTAGCTGCGTAGATTGGAGCGATGCGCTCGCCACTGTTTCTCGCTAGCCGTGCTCCTGCTCGCCGGCTGCGGCGACCGCCGAGCTCGCAGCCGGTGGAGATCGCCCGCCGCCGCCGAGCCGCAGCGCGCGGAGCTCGACTGGCGCGAGAGCTACCCGAGCTCGGGGCAGCGGCTCCTCTTCGTCGTCGACTCGCTCGCGATCACCAGGAAGGGCTGGTCGGCCGACATCGCGGTGACGAACGCGACGACGATCCCGTTCGAGCTCGGTGCCGTTCCGGGACCGACTCTCCTTCGGGCTGATGCTCTTCGCCAACGACAATCTCGACGAGTTCAAGGCAGCGGCGACAACGGCCGGCTGCCTGCTGCCTCGCCTGGCGACCCGGTTCGACCCTGCTCCGCCCGACGTGCTCGCACCGAACCAGACGTGGCGCACGACCATGTCCGCCCCGGGCTCGCTCGCCGACGGCGTCCTACGTCCGCGTCTCGTTCGGGCCGTTTCAGGCCAAGGGCGACCCGCCCGAAGACATGCGCCCGATCGTGGTCTGGATCACGGACCGGTCGTACCGGCTCTGAACTCGGAGACGCTGTAACCTCCGCGGTCCGAAGGCCCGCCGCCAAGGAGGAACAATGGACGACGAGAGCACGACACTGACCGACGACGAGATCGGGTTCGCCGGAGACGATCCCGTCGCAACCGCCGCGGACGATTCCGACGGCGACGACACCGACACGACCGATGGCGACACGGACGACAGTGACTCGAGCGACTCCGACGGAGACGACTCCGACTCGGACGACGCCTAGTCCCTCCGCTCTCGAACGCGCGATCGCGCCGGTCGAGACCGAGCGCTTCCTCGCGGAGCACTGGGAGCAGAAGCCGCTCGTCGTTCCGCGCGGAGAGGAAGGCCGCTTCGACGACCTCCTCTCCGCGCGCGATGTCGAGCGCCTGATCACCGAGACGGGGATCCGGACACCGGGCTTCCGGCTCGTGAAAGAAGGCGCGACCGTGTCCGGCTACACGACCGACCTGGCCTGGCGGCCGGCATCGTTCACCGGCGTCGCAGACGTCCCGCGCGTGCTCGCCGAGTTCGAGGCCGGCGCGACGATCGTGCTCCAGGGGCTGCATCACCTCTGGCTGCCGCTCGCCCGTTATTGCCGCCAGCTCGAGGCGTACCTCGGTCATCCCGTGCAGGCGAACGCCTACTACACGCCGCGCGGGTCACAGGGTCTGCCCGTCCACCACGACACCCACGAGGTGATCTCGCTTCAGGTCGCGGGCGAGAAGCGGTGGCTGGTCTACGAGCCCGTGCTCGAGCTGCCGCTGAAGAACCAGCGCTACAAGTCTTCCCTCGGTGCGCCCGGCGAGCCGATGCTGGACGTGGTGCTGCGCGCCGGCGACACGATGTACCTGCCGCGCGGCTGGCTCCACCAGGCGCTCACCTCCGACTCCGACTCGCTCCACATCACCGTCGGGGTCAACGTCCGCCGCTGGATCGACGAGGCTCGCGCCGAGCTCGACGCTCAGGCGGACGACATCGCCTACCGCCGGACGATTGACGCCGACGAGCCGCCCGAGCTGCCGTCGCTCGACGCGGACGAGGTCCGCGAGCGTGCGCGCGACCGCTTCGTGCGCAGCCGGAGACCGATCCTCGACGGCCAGCTCTCCGAGCTGCGCGCGCTCGACACGCTCGACCTGGACACCGAGCTCGAACGGCGGGACACCGTGATCGCCGACCTGCACGGCACGACGCTCGTCTTCGAGGGGCGCGACCTTCCCTTCCCGGAGCGACTCGCGGCGGAGCTGGAGTTCCTCGTCACGACCGATGCACCGTTCCGCGGCTCCGAGCTGCCCGGCTCGCTCGACGACGCGGGCAGGCTCGTCCTGCTCAGGCGGCTCGTACGCGAGGGGTTCCTGCGACGTAGTGCGTCGGCCGCTTGAGCTGAGACGTGGAGCAGGTGAGGTGGGTCGCCTCGCCCAGCTCGCGGTGCACGTCGACGTCGTAGGCCGCGCCACCGGCCTCGACCAGCGCCTGCCAGCCGTCGCCGTCGCGCTCGATCGCGACGACTCTCACGTCGAAGACTCCGAGTAGCCCGGTCTGCTCTCGCACGCTTCGCTCCGCCGCCTGTGCTGCAAAGCCGTGGCACGACCTGCCCCGGTAGTGCGGCAGGTGGACGCGGCCGTCGAGCGCGGCCTCGAGCACCGGCCACGCCTCCGACGGCTCGACGCGCCCGTAGTAGACGCCCTCCGGCAGGACGACGAGGTTGCCCGCGAAGCGGTCGCCGCCGACGTGCGTCGACTGCCAGGCCCAGCCGTCCTCGACCTGCTCGCACACCGCGTCGTAGAGCGGGCGGCCGTACTTGGCGCAGCAGCGGTCGTGCTTGCCGTGCGTGCAGACGAGGAAGAGCGGGTGATCGACGGGCGAGCCGCGCAGTGTCGAGCGAGACGCCGGTCAGCTCGTCATGCCGCTCGAGCTCGAGCCGGCGGACCGAGCCAGCGCTCTCCGCGGTACGGACGACGAACGCGAGCAGCCCGTCGCGGCCGCGTCGCTCGGCTCGGCGGACGAAGAGGATCCGAGCGTGCGGCAGCCGCGTGCGCTCGGCACGCAGATGCGCCTTCAGCTCGGCGCTCAGCGTCGACCCGTCGACAGCGTCGTGTGCCCAGAGCCCGCGGTACTCGATCAGGATCCAGGTGTCGACGCGGCTCGCGGTTGCCGAGAGCGACTCGGCGTGCGCGACCGACGTCTCGGCACAGAGAGACTTAATCGTCCAGGACGAGGCAGATCACCTGCCCGCTCGCGACCGCGTCCCCGGCGGCGACCGACAGCCCGGAGACCCTCCCGGGCCGGTGGGCGACGATCTCGTTCTCCATCTTCATCGCCTCGACGATGCAGACCACCTTGCCGGTCTCGATCTCGTCGCCCTCGGCGACCTCGACCTTCAGCACCGTGCCCTGCATCGGGGTGACGACGGCCTCGCTGCCGGCGCCGCCGGGTCCGTGCGCAGCGCGCTCGCGCCGGCGGCGCGCCAGCTCCGCCCAGGGCGGCTCGGGCTCGAGCACCGTCACGTCGTAGCGGCGCCCGCCGACCTCGACCGACCTCGCGCGCGCCCGGACGCGCCCGTTCGGCGACGACTCGGCCTGCGGCGCCTCCCGCGTCAGCTCGCCGGCACGCACCGCGATCTCCTCCGACTCGACGATGCCGTGACACGTTTCGCCGGCGATGAAGCACGGGTGCGAGAGCAGCGCCTTGTGGAAGCCGAGCAGCGTCGGCGTGCCGGCGAGCTCGAACTCGTCGAGCGCGCGAAGCATCCGCATCCGCGCGTGCTCGCGGTCGACTGCCGTGGACGATCAGCTTCGCGATCATCGGGTCGTAGAGACCGGTGATCTCGGAGCCGGCGACGACACCCGAGTCCACCCGGACTCCGGGGCCGCTCGGCTCGCGGTAGGCGGTGATCCGACCCGGCGCCGGCAGGAAGCCGCTGGCGACGTCCTCGGCATTGATCCGGCACTCGATCGAGTGGCCGCGCAGCTGCACGTCCTCCTGCCGGATGGAGAGCGGCTCGCCCGCGGCGACGAGGATCTGCTCCCGCACGAGGTCGATCCCGGTCACCTCCTCGGTGACGGTGTGCTCGACCTGGATGCGGGTGTTCATCTCCATGAAGTAGTAGTCGCCGTCCGCGGTCAGGAGCCCTTCGATCGTTCCGGCCGAGCGGTAGCCGGCCGCGCGGGCAGCATCGACAGCGATCCGGCCGATCCGCTCGCGCAGCGCGTCGTCGACGGCAGGCGACGGCGTCTCCTCGATCAGCTTCTGGTGGCGGCGCTGGATCGTGCAGTCGCGCTCGCCGAGATGGATCACGTTCCCGTGCGCGTCGGCGAGCACCTGCACCTCGACGTGCCGCGGATCCTCGAGGTAGCGCTCCACGTAGACGCGGCTGTCTGCGAAGTACTTCTCGCCCTCGCGCTGGGCCGACTCGAAGGCGCGCTCGGCCTCCTCCGGCACCGCCACGAGCTTCATCCCCTTGCCTCCGCCCCCCGCCGCCGCCTTGACGATGAGCGGATAGCCGACCTCCTCGCCGAGGCGCAGGACCTCCGCGACGGTCTCGACGGGATCGGTCGCGCCGGGGATGATCGGCACGCCGGCCTCCCGCATCGCCGTCCTGGCCCGCGTCTTCGAGCCCATCAGCTCGATCGCCTCGCTCGGAGGCCCGATCCAGGTCAGGCCCGAGGCCTCGACCGCGCGGGCGAAGGCGGCGTTCTCGGCCAGAAAGCCGTAGCCCGGATGGATCGCCTCCGCGCCCGACTGCCGGGCAGCGTCGAGGATCCGCTCGCCGACGAGATAGCTCTCGGCCGCCGGGCCGGGTCCGATCAGGTACGCCTCGTCGGCGGCGCGCACGTGCAGCGCATCGCGGTCCGCCTCCGAGTAGACCGCGACCGGAGACGATGCCGAGCTCGCGCAGCGTCCGGAAGATCCGGATCGCGATCTCGCCGCGATTCGCAACCAGCACTTTCGAGAAGGGAGCCATCGCCGCGTATTCTCCCGGAGCCGTGACGCTTCCGGATCAGCTGACCGTTGCCCGCGTTGCGTCCGTGCCCGTTGTCGTGCTCCTCTACGCCTGGAACTTTCCGAACAACGAGTACTGGGCGACGGCCATCTTCTGCGTCGCGATGGCCACCGACTGGCTCGACGGCCGCATCGCGCGCAGGCGCGGCGTGACCTCGCAACTCGGCTCGCTGCTCGATCCGATCGCAGACAAGGTGCTCGTCCTGGCCGTGCTGGTGATGCTGATCGAGGACGGAATCTGGCCGGCCTGGATGGTCGCGGCGATCGTGGCACGCGAGCTCCTGATCTCGGGCTTACGGCTTGCAGCGATCGAGCGAGGCGTCGTGATCGCAGCGCGCGATCTCGGGAAGCTGAAGACCTGGGCGCAGGCGACCGCGGCCGCACTCGGCGGGTTTGCGGCCGCCGGTGCCTGGGACGACAGCATCGCGTGGTGGGCGCTGCTCGTCGCGCTCGTGCTGACGTGGGTCTCAGGGCTCGACTACGCCCGCACGGCGCCGCGCCTACTCCGCGGAGCGGCCGGCTAGGCGGGCTGACGCGAGTCGCACCACTCGCTGAAGGCCGCCCAGGCAGCCAGGTAGCCGGCGAGCTGGGTGAGTCCTCGAGCGACCTCCACCTTGATCGAGATCACGCAGATCGGGCAGAAGGGCTCTTCGGCGGAACGGGCTGGATGGTCTCCACAGCGGCAGCACATAGTGCTCGTTCAACGGCTGCGGCCGCTGTGTGGTTACGGGTCGAGGTCGGCTTCCTCGACGCCCTCCTCGAGCGCCGCCTGCGACCAGCTGCCGAGGTCGTCCCCCTCGCCCGCGGCAAGGGCCGCGACGATCGCCTGACGCTCCTGCTCGGGCGGTTCCGGCTCGATCGTGACGCGCACGATCGAAGCCTACTCCGACCTCCTTTGTAACTCGGATCACGTGAAATCACCTTTTCGAGGGATTATTTGCGTTGGCGTGAGGTTCAGAATCCCGGGTCTGTTGGCGTCCATGTTTTGCGGTGTAGGAGGGGAATCATGTTGCAATGGAAGAATGCTCGACTTGCGGCGGTGCTGGTCACGATCGTGAGTCTCTCGCTGGCCCTGGGGAACTGGGGTTGGGAACTTTTCAACTGGGGCTGGTAGGACGCGCGCTGTGAGCATGGGGGCAAAAATGCCTCCGCGGCTCGCGGCGGTTGTTCTGCCGGTGGGGTTGCTGGGTTTCGCGGTCGCCGCGGCGGCCGCGATCTCGTTCGCCGTCAATCCACGCGACGCGATGACGCTCGCGGGGATCGCCGGCCTGCTCGCGGCCTCGACGCTCGCCGAGCGTTACCCGGTCCCGCTCGACGGCATCGACACCGGCGGCGTCTCGCTCGGCTTTGTCTTCTGTACCGCGGCCATCGTGCTCTACGGCTGGCAGGCCGGCGTGATCGTCGGGTTCGCCGCGCCGATCATGCAACTGCTCGAGCACCGGCCGCCGATCAGGGTGGCCTACAACGCATCGGTGCTGTCCATCGCGTCCGTCGTTGCGGGTCTCGCGATCGCGCCGCTTCGCGGCGACGATGCGATCCTCGTCCTCGCCCAGGTCGTCGTCGCCGCGCTCGCGCACTTCGGCGTCAACCTCGTGCTGATCAGCCTCGTCGTCGGGGTCAGCGCGCGGAAGCCGTTCCTCGACGTCGCGCGAACGAGCCTCGAGATCACGATCCTGCCCGTTCGCGCTGATGTCGTCCGCCGCGCTGATGCTCGTCGTGCTCTGGCAGCGCTCGCCGTTCCTCTCTGCAGCGCTCGTGGGGCCGCTGCTGGCGATTGCGCTCTACCAGCGCTCCACGTTCCGCGAGCTGCGAGCGATGAGGCTCGCGCTCACCGACCCGCTGACCGGGCTCGGGAACCACCGACACTTTCACGACCGGCTGGAGCGCGAGATCGCAGACTCCAGCGCGCAGGGCTACCCGCTCAGCCTGTGCCTCGTGGACATCGACGATTTCAAGCGGATCAACGACCGCTTCGGCCACCCGGGCGGCGACAAGGTGCTTGCACAGCTGGCAACGAACCTCCGGCCAGGGTGGCGAGGCCTTCCGGCTCGGCGGTGACGAGTTCGCGATCCTGCTCCCCGGGCGCGACGAGGAAGGTTCGCGGATGGCAGCTGAGGCGATCATCGAGCGGATCGCAGCGGTCGAGTTCGAGCCCGCCGGCCCGATCACGATCAGCGCAGGCATCGCGACCGTGCCGGAGGAAGAGCTGAGCAGGGACGAGCTCGTGCGGCGCGCCGACAGCGCGCTCTACTGGGCGAAGGAATACGGCAAGAACCAGGTGCGCGTCTACCGGCCCGACGTGGTCGAGATCGCCGAGCTGAAGCGGCTCGCCGCCGGGCCCGACCGCGCCGCGCGCTTCCGTGCCGCCGCGAGCCTCGCCAAGGCGGTGGACGCGCGCGACGCGTACACCGGCTCGCACTCCGAGCGGGTTGCCGACCTGGCGGCCCGGATCGCAACCCGCCTCGGGGTCGATCGCGAGCAGGTCGAGCTGACACGGCTTGCCGGCAGCCTGCACGACCTTGGCAAGCTGGCGATCCCGGAGGAGATCCTCCGCAAGCCCGGCCCGCTCTCGGAGACGGAGCGCCTGGTGCTCGAGCGCCACCCGCAGATCGGCTTCCGCATGCTCGAGAGCCTCGGGGTCGATCCGGTCGCCGACTGGGTGCTGCACCACCACGAGCGCTGGGACGGCTCCGGCTACCCGGATGGGGTCAGCGGGGACGACATTCCGCTCGGCGCCAGGATCATCTTCGTCGCCGACGCCTACGACGCCATGACGTCGGACCGGGTCTATCGCGGCCGGCTGTCCGACGACGAGGCGATCGCCGAACTGGCCCGCTGCTCGGGCACGCAGTTCGATCCGGAGATCGTGGCTGCGCTCGCCGACGAGCTCGGCATCGGCGCCGCCTGGCCGGTCGCTGCCGTCTCCGCGTAGTCCTCTACTCGAGCGACAGGAGCCGGGCCGCGGTCGCCTTGAACGAGGCGATCACCGTGTCGCCTTCGGCGAGAGCGAGTCGATCCGCCGAGGCCGCCGTCACCTCCGCCGTCGAGCGGACCGACCCGCACGCGGACGCGATTTCCCAGTCGCGACGAGCGAGCGCACGTTGCCCTGCACGTGGTTCACGGCGGAGTCCGCAGGTACGGCGCGGGCGACGGAGATCTCCCAGGGATAGACGGCCAGGCCGACCCTCCCCTCCCCCGCATCGGTCGTGAAGGCGGAGCCGCCGGCGTCGAGTACGACCTCCGTCAGGCCGTCGGCGCCCGGTCGTGCGATTCCGTGCAGCAGATTCGCGCCGGTGAAGCTCGCCACGAATGCGTCAGCCGGGGCGGCGAGCAGCTCGGCAGCGCTCCCGAGCTGGAGGATCCGGCCTTCGACGATCACGCCAACGCGATCCGCGAGCGCCGCCGCATCCTCGAAGTCGTGGGTGACGAGCAGCGTCGGCAGCCGCAGCTCGCGCCAGCAGCTCGGTGAGCTCGCTCCGGACGACGCCGCGGGTGTGCGTGTCGAATGCCGAGAGCGGCTCGTCGAGCAGGAGGACTGCCGGGTCGCGCGCGAGCGCCCGCGCGAGTGCGACACGTTGCCGCTCGCCACCCGAGAGGTCGCCGGGGCGGGCGCCGGCGAGATGCGAGATCCGAAAGCGCTCGAGCAGCGTCGTCGACTCGCTCTCGGCCGCCGAAGGCAACGTTGCGACGGACGTCGAGGTGCGGGAAGAGCGCGTACTCCTGGAAGACGAGCCCGACCGAGCGGCGCTCCGGCGGAAGGTCGATCCCGGTCGCGGTGTCGAGCCAGGCCTCCGCTCCGAGCGCGACGCGGCCGTGCTCCGGGCCGAAGCAGCCCCGCGATCGACGCGCAGCACGCTCGACTTCCCCGCTCCCGACGGTCCGACGAGCGCGAGCGTCTCCCGCCCGAGCTCGAGGTCTAGCGAGAGGCGGAAGGAGCGGAGAGGGTGGTCGAGGTGGAGGTTGAGCTTGTCCATGAGGGCACGAGCTTGACGGCGAGGAGGATCGCGGCGCTGACGACCACGAGTTCGGCGCCGATCGCGAGCGCGACGTCGAAGTCGACGTCGAACTGCTCGTAGACCGCGAGCGAGAGCGTCTGCGTGACACCCTGGAGAGAGCCGGCGAACATGATCGTCGCACCGAACTCGCCGATTCCGCGGGCGAACGCGAGCGCCCAGCCGCCGCCGAGACCTCCGGCCGCAGCGGCAGCGCGACGCGGAAGAACGTTCGTCCGGGACCGGCGCCCAGCGTCCGGGCAGCCCCGGTCAGCGAGGCGTCGACGGCCTCGAAGGCGGAGATGCCGGCGCGAAGGTAGAACGGGCTCGCGACGAACATCACCGCCATGACGACCGCGACCTGGGTGAACGCGATCTCGAGCCCGAAGAACTTCGAGCGTGCCGCCGAGCAGGCCGATCCGTCCGAACGCAGCGAGGAGTCCGATCCCCGCGACCGCCGGCGGCAGCACGAGCGGCAACTCGACCGCGGTCACGAGAAGTGCGCGGGCGCGGAAGTGAGCGAGTCGCGATCAGATACGCCGTCGGTGTACCGAAGAGCAGGATCAGGGCGTTCGCGATCAGCGTTCGTCTTCAGCGTCACGACCAGCGCATCGACGGCGGCCGGAGCCGTCATGCCGTCGATGCAGCTCGGCCCAGCGGGATCTGGAGGAAGATCGCGACGATCGGGAGAATGAGGAACGAGAGGGCGATCGCCGTCGCGACCGCGAGCGACCGCCCGAACGGGACTTTCTCACGGGAGCCCGAAGCCGGCTTTCGCCAGCTCGCGCCTGCCGTCGGTGCTGAGCAGGTCGGCGACGAACTCGAGCGCGCTCTCTCGATTGTTCGACCCCGTCACGACGGCGACCTCGTACCGAACGGTCGGCTGCGACCGCTTTGGCAGCGGGATTCGCGACCAACCGCGACGAGGCGGCGCGGACATCGGTCGCGTAGACGAAGCCGGCATCAGCTTCGCCGAGCGCGAGCTTGCCGACGATCCCCTTGACGTCCGGTTCCTGGCTGACGGCCTTCCGCAGAACCGCAGGAGGCCAAGCCGCTTCAGCACCTCGCGCGTGTAGAGGCCGATCGGCACTTTCTGGCCCGCGACGACGAGCTTCAGCTTCGGTCGCTTCGCCAGATCGAAGACGCTGTGGATCTTCGCCGGGTTCGAGCGCGGCACCGCGAGAACGAGCGAGTTCGTCGCAAACGTGCGCGGCTTCCCGACGAGACCGTTGCGGTAGAGGTCCTGCGTGTAGATCGGGCTCGCCGAGGCGAAAACGTCGGCCGGCGCGCCGCGTGTGATCTGGAACGCCAGCTGGTTCGAGCCCGCGAACTGGAAGCGGGACGACGGCGAGACTTTCGGAAAGACGTCCGTGAGCGAGGCGGCCGCGTACACGGTGGCGGGCCCTTCGGCACGGCTCGACGTGAAGCCGGTGCCGATGGCGACCACCGCGACAAGAACTGCCCCGAAGGCAAGGCCCCGTCTCACAGCTCCACCATCACGGACGTCGACTTGACGACCCCGGCGGCGCTCATGCCGGGATGGAGCCCGAGCTCCGCGACCGACTCGCGCGTCACGATTGCGACGACGCGGGACGGTTCGGTGACGTCGATCTCGACTCGTGCGATGAGACCGTCGACCACCACCGAGCGAACGACGCCGCGGAAGCGATTCCGGGCCGAGAGCGTCTCGTCGCCGACGGGGCCGCGCAGCCGCTCGACCTCGGATGCCGGTACGACACGCCGGTTCGCCGAGTCGCGTTCGACGCGGATCTTGCCGTCGCGATCCCAGCGGCGGAGCGTCTCGACGCTGATCCCGAGCGCCCGCGCAGCCGCCGCAGCCGAAAGAGTCTGCCTAGGCATTGCCTAGACGATACGAAATCGCGCACCCGCCCGCAACAGACACGTCTCCCGCGGACACGTCCGGGGACTGTCCCCGGACGTGTCCCGAAAGGCGTCGTTCGACGGGTGGATCTTTGGGCGTAACTTTCGCGGCAGGCGCTAGAGCGGGATGTTGCCGTGCTTGCGCTTTGGCCGCGGCTCGCGCTTCGTCAGCGAGACCTCGAGCGCAGAGATCAGGATCGGCCGCGTCCGGCGCGGCTCGATCACCTCGTCGACGTAGCCCCGCTCGGCCGCGTGGTACGGGTTCGCGAAGCGCTCCTTGTAGTCGGCGATCAGCTCCGAACGGCGCGCCTCCGGATCGGCTGCGTCCTCGAGTTCCTTGCGGAAGATGATGTTGACCGCGCCCTCCGGCCCCATGACCGCCACCTCCGCGGTCGGCCACGCGACGTTGAAGTCGGCGCGGATGTGCTTCGAGCTCATGACGTCGTATGCGCCGCCGTACGCCTTGCGGGTGATCACCGTCAGCTTCGGCACCGTCGCCTCCGCGTAGGCGTAGAGGAGCTTCGCGCCGTGCCGGATGATCCCACCCCACTCCTGCTCGGTTCCCGGCAGGAAGCCGGGGACGTCGACGAAGGTGACGAGCGGGATGTTGAACGCATCGCACGTGCGGACGAACCGGGCCGCCTTCACCGACGCGTCGATGTCGAGCACGCCCGCGAGCGCCGCCGGCTGGTTGCCCACGACTCCGACCGAATGGCCGCCGAGCCGCGCGAACCCGCAGACGATGTTCTCGGCGAAGTGCGGCTGCACCTCGAGGAACTCGGCGTCGTCGACGACCTTCGCGATCACCTGCTTCATGTCGTACGGCTTCGTGGCCTCGTCCGGGACGAACGTGTCCAGCTCCGCCTCCTCGCGGTCGACCGGATCGGACGGAGCGGCGTACGGCGCGCGCTCGAGATTGTTCTGGGGCAGGAACGAGAGCAGGTAGCGCGCGTCCTCGAGGCACGCCTCCTCGTCTGCTGCCGTGAAGTGCGCGACCCCCGACCTCGACGCGTGCGTCGCTGCGCCTCCCAGCTCCTCGAAAGACACCTCCTCCCCGGTCACCGTCTTCACCACGTCGGGGCCGGTGATGAACATGTACGACGACTCCTCGGCCATCAGCACGAAGTCGGTGATCGCCGGTGAGTAGACGGCGCCGCCGGCGCAGGGCCCGAGCACGAGCGAGATCTGCGGCACGACACCGGACGCCTGCACGTTCCGCCAGAAGATCTCGGCGTAGCCCGCGAGCGAGACGACGCCTTCCTGGATCCGCGCGCCGCCGGAGTCGTTGATCCCGATCACCGGGCAGCCGTACTTGACGGCCATGTCCATCACCTTGCAGATCTTCTCGGCGAACACCTCGGAGAGCGAGCCGCCGAAGACGGTGAAGTCCTGCGAGAAGACGAAGACCTTGCGTCCGAGGATCTCGCCGTAGCCGGTGACGACCGCGTCGCCGTACGGCCGGTTCGCCATCGAGTCGAAGTCCGGATTGCGATGACGCACGTAGCGGTCGAGCTCGACGAACGAGCCGGGGTCGAGCAGCTTCTCGACGCGCTCGCGCGCCAGCAGCTTCCCCCGCTCCCGCTGGCGAGCGACGGACTTCTCGTTCCCCGCGTGCGCCGCCTGCTCGGAGAGCTCCTGCAGCCAGGCCAGCTTGGCGGCGGTGGTGTCGTGGGTCTCGGCCATGGCCGCCCAGCCTAATCGATCGCCTGAATGGAGCCGCCCCTCGACCGCTCGACGACCTGGCCCTACGTCGACGGCGAGCCGGGGCCGTTCCACTACGCGCGGAACGCACACCCGATCGGAGTCGAGGCGGAGCGCGCGCTCGGGGAGCTCGAGGGCGGCGATGCGCTTCTGTTCTCATCGGGCATGGGTGCCGAGACGGCGCTCGTCCTGGCGCTGCTCTCGCCCGGCTCGACGATCGCGCTCGCGGAGGACGCCTACTACGGAACCGGCGTTCTCTTCGGAGAGCTCGAGCGCTGGGGCCTCCAGCACGTCCTGTTCGACCAGACCGGGCCGCCGCCCCCGGGCGCCGACCTCGTCTGGATCGAGGCGCCGTCGAATCCGCTGCTGACGATGCCGGACTTCGAGGCGGCGGTGGCGCATCCCGGTCTCGTCGTCTGCGACGCGACCGCGGCGACGCCGGTGCACCTGCACCCGCTCGAGCTCGGCTGCGACATCGTGCTCCACTCGGCGACGAAGTACCTCGCCGGCCACCACGACGTGCTGCTCGGCGCCGTCGTCTGCAAGAGCGCCGAGCACGCCGCCCGCCTGCACGAGCTCAGAACGCGCACCGGGATCGTCGCGGCGCCCGACGCGGCCTGGCTTCTGGTGCGCGGGCTGAAGACGCTCGAGGTCCGGGTCAGTCGCCAGAGCCAGACGGCCAGGATCCTCGCAGAGCGGCTGGAGGAGCACGAGAGCGTGACGAAGGTGAGATATCCCGGATTCGGAGCACTGATCTCGTTCGACACCGCTGATGGCGCGAGCGCGCGGCGTGTCGAGACCGCGACGACGCTGATCGTCAATGCCACGAGCCTCGGCGGCGTCCAGTCGACCATCGAAACGCGCCATCGCTGGGAAGGCGATCGCGTCCCGGAGGGCCTGGTGCGGCTCTCCGTCGGCCTCGAGCCGGCCGATCAGCTCTGGCTCGACCTCGCCGGTGCCCTGGAACAGGCGTAACCATCCCGCTTTCCCACCCTGCAGGCCGTTAATCATCGCCCTCGAATGGGCATACACGCGCGAGGAGCTAGAGGAGCTCTTCGCGCGACCCCGCTGCTGACACAAAGGAGTAAATCGTGCCCCGAGTGCCTACGGCCGGTGAGCGCACCACGCGTGCCCGGAAGACCGCAACGACCGCCCCGTCCACGAATGGAGCTGGGCGCCTGACCGACGCGCAGCTCGACAAGCTCGTCAAGGCGCTCGAAGCGGCGCGTGACGGAGACTTTTCAGTCCGGCTGCGGCCCGAAGGCCCGCTGGCTGACGTCGCTGCGGCGTTCAACGAGCTGGTCGAGCGCAACCAGCAGGTGACGAAGGAGCTCATCCGGGTCAGCAAGGTCGTGGGTCGTGAGGGTCGCATCAACCAGCGGGCAAGCGTCGCGGGGGCGCCGGGCTCGTGGTCGGAGAAGGTCGGGGCTGTCAACGAGCTCATCGACAACCTGGCGAGGCCGACGATCGAGGTCGCGCGCGTGATCGACGCGGTCGCCGACGGCGACCTGACGCAGCGGATCCAGCTCGAGATCGACGGTCAGCCCGTGCGCGGCGAGTTCCGCCGCATCGGTACCACCGTGAACGCGATGGTCGACCAGCTCTCCTCATTCGCGGCCGAGGTGACGCGCGTCGCGCGCGAGGTCGGCACCGAGGGGATCCTCGGCGGGCAGGCGAAGGTGAAGGGCGTCTCCGGCACCTGGAAGGACCTGACCGACTCGGTCAACCAGATGGCATCGAACCTGACGGGGCAGGTGCGGAACATCGCGGACGTCACGACCGCAGTCGCGAACGGCGACCTCTCGCGGAAGGTGACGGTGGACGTCAAGGGCGAGGTTCTCGAGCTGAAGAACACCGTCAACACGATGGTCGACCAGCTCTCCCTCTTCGCCGACGAGGTGACGCGCGTCGCGCGCGAGGTCGGCACGGACGGGAAGCTCGGCGGCCAGGCGCAGGTCAAGGGCGTCTCGGGCGTGTGGAAGGACCTGACGGAGAACGTGAACACCCTGGCGAACAACCTCACCGGCCAGGTGCGGAACATCGCGGCCGTCACGACCGCAGTCGCGAACGGCGACCTCTCCCGCAAGATCACGGTGGACGTGAAGGGCGAGGTGCTCGAGCTGAAGGAGACCGTCAACACGATGGTCGACCAGCTCCGCTCGTTCTCCGCCGAGGTGACGCGCGTCGCCAAGGAGGTCGGCACCGAGGGCAAGCTCGGCGGCCAGGCGCAGGTCGAAGGCGTCTCCGGCGTCTGGCGCGACCTGACGGAGAACGTGAACACGCTCGCGAACAACCTCACCGGCCAGGTGCGGAACATCGCCGAGGTGACGACCGCGGTCGCGAACGGCGACCTCTCGAAGAAGATCACCGTCGACGTCCGCGGCGAGGTGCTCGAGCTGAAGGAGACCGTCAACACGATGGTCGACCAGCTGCGTGCGTTCGCAGCCGAGGTGACCCGCGTCGCCCGCGAGGTCGGCACCGAGGGCAAGCTCGGCGGCCAGGCCCAGGTCGAGGGCGTCTCGGGCACGTGGCGCGACCTGACGGACAACGTGAACACGCTTGCCGGCAACCTCACCTCGCAGGTCCGCAACATCGCCGCGGTCACGACCGCGGTCGCGAACGGCGACCTCTCGAAGAAGATCACCGTCGACGTCAAGGGCGAGATCCTCGAGCTCAAGGACACGATCAACACGATGGTCGATCAGCTCTCCTCGTTCGCCGCGGAGGTGACGCGCGTTGCCCGCGAGGTCGGCACCGAGGGCAAGCTCGGCGGCCAGGCCCAGGTCGAAGGCGTCTCCGGCACGTGGCGCGGCCTGACCGAGAACGTGAACACGCTCGCGAACAACCTCACCGACCAGGTGCGGAACATCGCCGACGTGACGACCGCCGTCGCGCAGGGCGACCTCTCGAAGAAGATCACCGTCGACGCCCGCGGTGAAGTGCTCCAGCTCAAGAGCACGATCAACACGATGGTCGATCAGCTCTCCGCGTTCGCGGCCGAGGTGACCCGCGTCGCCCGCGAGGTCGGCACCGAAGGCAAGCTCGGCGGCCAGGCCCAGGTCGAAGACGTCTCCGGCGTCTGGCGCGGGCTGACGGAGAACGTGAATCTGATGGCCGACAACCTGACCGCCCAGGTGCGGTCGATCGCCGAGGTGACGACGGCCGTCGCCCGCGGCGACCTGACGCAGAAGATCACGATCGAGACGAAGGGCGAGATCGCCCAGCTCGCGTCGACGATCAACACGATGGTCGGCCAGCTCTCCTCCTTCGCAGCCGAAGTCACACGCGTCGCGCGCGAGGTCGGCACCGAGGGGATCCTCGGCGGTCAGGCGACGGTCGAAGGCGTCTCGGGCACGTGGCGCGGCCTCACCGACAACGTCAACCTGCTCGCGAACAACCTCACCGGCCAGGTGCGGGCGATCGCCGACGTGACGACCGCGGTCGCGAAGGGCGACCTCTCGCAGAAGATCACCGTCGACGCGAAGGGCGAGATCGCCCAGCTGAAGGGGACGATCAACACGATGGTCGACCAGCTCTCGGCGTTCGCCGGCGAGGTGACGCGCGTGGCGCGCGAGGTCGGCACCGAGGGGAAGCTCGGCGTCGAGGCCGAGGTCGAGGACGTCTCCGGCGTCTGGCGCGACCTGACGCAGAACGTGAACACGATGGCGAACTCGCTCACGGCGCAGGTCCGGAACATCGCCGAGGTGACGACCGCGGTCGCGAACGGCGACCTCTCCAAGAAGGTCACCGTCGACGTGAAGGGCGAGATCCAGGAGCTGAAGCAGACGATCAACACGATGGTCGACCAGCTCTCGTCCTTCGCGGCCGAGGTGACCCGCGTCGCGAAGGACGTCGGCACCGAGGGCAAGCTCGGCGGCCAGGCCGAGGTGGTCGGCGTCTCCGGCACCTGGAAGGACCTGACGGAGAACGTGAACACGCTGGCGAACAACCTCACCGACCAGGTGCGGAACATCGCCGAGGTCACGACGGCGGTCGCCCAGGGCGACCTCTCGCGCAAGATCACGGTCGAGGCCAAGGGCGAGGTCGCCGAGCTCGCTTCGACGATCAACACGATGGTCGATCAGCTCTCGTCGTTCGCGGCGGAGGTGACCCGCGTCGCCCGCGAGGTCGGCACCGAGGGCAAGCTCGGCGGCCAGGCCCAGGTGAAGGGCGTCTCCGGCACGTGGCGCGACCTGACCGACAACGTCAACTTCATGGCCGGATCGCTGACCGGGCAGGTGCGGAACATCGCGACGGTGACGACCGCGGTCGCGAACGGCGACCTCTCGAAGAAGATCACGGTCGACGCGAAGGGCGAGATCTTCGAGCTGAAGGACACGATCAACACGATGGTCGACCAGCTCCGGGCGTTCGCCTCCGAGGTGACGCGCGTCGCGCGCGAGGTCGGCACCGAGGGGCGCCTCGGCGGTCAGGCGACAGTCGAAGGCGTGTCCGGAACGTGGAAGGACCTGACCGACAGCGTCAACTTCATGGCCTCGTCGCTCACCGAGCAGGTGCGGAACATCGCAACGGTGACCACCGCTGTCGCGAACGGCGACCTCTCGAAGAAGGTCACCGTCGACGTCAAGGGCGAGGTGCTCGAGCTGAAGGACACGATCAACACGATGGTCGACCAGCTCTCCGCGTTCGCCGCCGAGGTGACGCGTGTCGCCCGCGAGGTCGGCACCGAGGGCATGCTCGGCGGCCAGGCCGAGGTCGAGGGCGTCTCGGGCACGTGGCGCGACCTGACCGAGAACGTGAACCTGCTCGCCGGCAACCTCACCTCGCAGGTGCGGAACATCGCGACGGTGACCACTGCGGTCGCGAAGGGCGACCTCTCGCAGAAGATCACCGTCGAGGCCAAGGGCGAGGTCGGCCAGCTCGCACGGACGATCAACACGATGGTCGACCAGCTCTCCACCTTCGCGGCGGAGGTGACCCGCGTCGCGCAAGAGGTCGGCACCGAGGGGAAGCTCGGCGTGCAGGCGCAGGTCGAGGGCGTCTCGGGCGTGTGGAAGGGCTTGACCGACAACGTGAACCAGCTCGCCGAGACGCTGACGATCCAGCTCCGCGCAATCGCGGATGTCTCCACCGCCGTGACCCAGGGCGACCTGACCCGATCGATCACCGTCGAGGCCGCCGGCGAGGTCTCGGACCTCAAGGACAACATCAACCAGATGATCGGCAACCTGCGCGAGACGACGGAACGCAATGCCGCGCAGGACTGGCTCAACTCGAACCTCGCCCGCTTCTCCGGAATGCTGCAGGGGCAGCGCGACCAGAAGACGGTCGCCAGGCTCCTGATGAGCGAGGTGACGCCGCTCATCGAGGCCCACCACGGCGCCTTCTACGTCGCCGCAGGACACCGGCGAGGACGAGGAGACCGAGCTGCGCCTGATCGCCACGTACGGCTACAAGGAGCGAAAGACGATCTCGAACCGCTTCAAGATCGGCGAGGCGCTGATCGGGCAGGCCGCGCTGGAGCGGAAGACGATCGTGATCACGCAGGCTCCCGAGGACTACATCAAGATCGCATCCGGCCTCGGCGAGGCGGCCCCGACCAGCATCATCGTCATCCCCGTCCTCTTCGAGGAGACGGTGATGGCCGTGATCGAGCTCGCCTCGTTCGAGCCGTTCACCGAGATCCAGCAGGCGTTCGTGGAGCAGCTCTCGGAGTCGATCGGCGTCGTCCTGAACACGATCACCGCGAACATGCGGACGGAGGAGCTGCTGCTCCAGTCGCAGCAGCTCACGCAGGACCTGCAGAGCCAGTCCGAGGAGTTGCAGTCGCAGCAGGACGAGCTGAAGCGCTCGAACTCGGAGCTCGAGGCGCAGACGTCGACCTTGCGAGCCTCGGAGGAGCTGCTGCAGACCCAGCAGGAGGAGCTGCAGCAGACGAACGAGGAGCTCGAGGAGCGCTCGCAGCAGCTGGAGGAGCAGAACCGGCGGATCGAGATCAAGAACGCCGAGATCGAGGAGGCCCGGAGCGCGCTCGAGGAGAAGGCCGAGCAGCTCGCGCTCTCGTCGAAGTACAAGTCCGAGTTCCTCGCGAACATGTCGCACGAGCTGCGGACGCCGCTCAACTCGCTGCTGATCCTGGCGAAGCTGCTCGGCGACAACGTCGACGGGAACCTGACCGCCAAGCAGATCGAGTTCGCGAACACGATCCACAATGCGGGCGCCGAGCTGCTCGGGCTGATCAACGACATCCTCGACCTCTCGAAGGTCGAGGCGGGAAAGATGGACGTGCACTCCGCCGAGGTGTCGGTGGCCGAGGAGCTGGCCAGTCTCGAGCGGTCGTTCACGCCGGTGGCCGTCGAGAAAGGACTGACGTTCGAGCTCGACTTCGCCGAGAGTGCGCTCCCGACGGTGGTCACCGACCAGCAGCGGCTCCAGCAGGTCCTGAAGAACCTGCTCTCGAACGCGTTCAAGTTCACGGAGGCCGGCGGCGTGGTCCTGCGGGTCGCGCAGGCGCCGCCCGGGCGCCAGTTCGCCAGCGAGACGCTCGCGAGCGCCGCCCACGTGGTCGGGTTCTCGGTCGTGGACACGGGGGTCGGGATCGCCGCGGACAAGCTACGGGTGATCTTCGAGGCGTTCCAGCAGGCGGACGGGACGACGAGCCGCCGCTACGGCGGCACCGGGCTCGGCCTCTCGATCAGTCGCGAGATCACACGCCTGCTCGGCGGCGAGATCCACGTCGAGTCGACACCGGGCGAGGGCAGCACGTTCACGCTCTACCTGCCGGACGTCTTCGTCGAGCACGCGCCGGCGGCGACGGGCACGGAGTTCCTGGCCGCCGTCACCGCGGGGCTGACGCCGGCGACGGCGGCGCTGCCCCACCCCACGAACGGCGGCGAGCCGGAGATCGAGGCCTTCGATCCGATCGCTGCTCGTCCCGAGCGAGGTCGAGGACGACCGCGACGCGATCGAGGCGGGCGACCGTGTCGTCCTGATCATCGAGGACGACGCCGACTTCGCCCGCACCGAGCTGGAGATCGCGCGTGAGCGCGGCTTCAAGGGGATCGTCGCACTCCGCGGCGACAGCGGGCTCGCTCTCGCGCGCGAGTTCAAGCCGGACGCAATCGTGCTCGACATGAGCCTGCCGGTGATGGACGGCTGGATTGTGCTCGACCGGTTGAAGCGCCACCCGTCGACGCGGCACATTCCGGTGCACATCGTCTCGGGCGTCGAGGAAGCGCAGCCTGCGCTGATGGCCGGCGCCGCCGCAGTCGTCAAGAAGCCGGCTTCGGTCGAGGTTCTCCAGGCCGTGTTCGGCGAGATCGAGTCGTTCATCGACCGCGCCGTCCGCAGGCTGCTCGTCGTCGACGACGACGAGCTCCAGCGCGCCGCGATCATCGAGCTCGTCGGCGGCGATGGCGACGTCGAGATCGTGGCCGTCGGCTCCTCAGAGGAGGCGCTCGCCGCGCTCGACTCCGAGCCGCCCTTCGACTGCATGGTCCTCGACCTGAAGCTGCCGAAGATGACCGGCTTCGACCTGCTCGAGAAGGTCAAGACGAGCGAGAGCTCGCACGGGCTGCCGGTGATCGTGTACACCGGCAAGGAGCTGACGCGGCGCGAGGAGACGAAGCTGAAGCGCTACGCGGAGACGATCGTCGTCAAGGACGCCCGCTCGCCGGAGCGTCTGCTCGACGAGACCTCGCTCTTCCTCCACCGCGTCGAGTCGAAGCTGCCCGAGTCGAAGCGCAAGATGCTCGAGCAGCTCCACAACACCGACGCGCTCTTCCTCGGCAAGAAGATCCTGATCGTCGACGACGACGTGCGGAACGTCTTTGCGCTCGCGAGCGCGCTCGAGGCGAACGGGATGGAGGTGCTGTTCGCGGAGAACGGGCGTGAGGGAATCGAGGCGCTCCAGGCGAACGAGAGCGTCGACCTCGTCCTGATGGACGTGATGATGCCCGAGATGGACGGCTACGAGACGACCCAGGCGATCCGCGAAGCTGCCGGAGTTCGAGAAGCTGCCGATCATCGCGCTGACGGCGAAGGCGATGCGGGGCGACCGCGAGCGGTCGATCGCCGCGGGCGCGTCCGACTACATCACGAAGCCCGTCGACACCGACCAACTGCTCTCATTGATGCGGGTGTGGCTCTACCGCTAGAGAGACGCGAGGAGCTCGAGCTCGAGCAGATCGAGATCGAGCTCCTCCTGGAGGGGATCCACCGCCGCTACGGCTTCGACTTCCGCGAGTACGCGCCGGCGTCGCTGAAGCGGCGCCTGCGCCGGCGGATGGACGGGGAGAAGGTCGAGACCGTCTCCGCGCTCCAGAACCTGATCCTGCACGACCCGGCGGTGATGGAGCGGCTGCTGCTCGACCTGTCGATCAACGTGACCGCGATGTTCCGCGACCCGACATTCTTCTTCGCGTTCCGCGAGAAGGTCGTGCCTGCCCTCCGCACCTACCCGTTCGCGCGGCTCTGGGTTGCCGGCTGCTCGACCGGCGAGGAGGTCTACTCGCTCGCGATCCTGCTCGCCGAGGAGGGTCTCGCCGACCGCGTCCGGATCTACGCGACCGACATCAACGAAGCGGTGATCGAGACCGCGCGGCTCGGCGTCTTCCCGCTGGACAAGATGCAGGAGTACACGCAGAACTACATCCGGGCCGGCGGCGCCCGCTCGTTCTCGGAGTACTACGTCGCGCGCTACGACAGCGCGCAGTTCTCGCGGGCGCTCGTCGACGGCGTTGTCTTCGCCCGGCACAATCTCGCCTCCGACGCCGCGTTCAACGAGTTCAACGTGATCACGTGCCGGAATGTGATGATCTATTTCGCCCAGCCCCTGCAGGAGCACGTGCACCGGCTCTTCTACGAGAGCCTCGCCACGTTCGGCGTGCTCGCGCTCGGGCAGAAGGAGACGATCCGCTTCTCTCCGCACGAGAGCGCGTACGAGGAACTGGACGCCGCAGAGCGGCTCTACAAGAAGGTTCGCTGATGTACGAGGTGATCGCGATCGGCGCCTCGTGGGGAGGTTTGGAGGCCATGGGCACGCTTCTCGAGAGCATCCCCAATGACGTCGGCCAGGCGATCGTGGTCGCCCAGCACCGCTCGCCCGAGGCAAGCCGTGGCGTGCTCGAGTCGCTGCTCCAGAGGCACGTCGAGCGGCCCGTGACCGAGCCGAGCGACAAGGACGTGGTCGAGCCCGGCCGGGTGTACGTCGCACCACCGGACTATCACCTGCTCGTCGAAGAGGGCCGCTTCGCGCTCTCGGTCGAGGCGCGCGTTCAGTATGCGCGGCCGTCCATCGACGTCCTCTTCGAGTCGGTCGCCGACGCGTACCGCGAGCAAGCGATCGGGATCGTCCTCACCGGCGCCAACAGAGACGGCGCGGCAGGCCTCGCCGCGATCAAGCGGAACGGCGGCGTCTCGATCGTCCAGGATCCCCAGACGGCGAGCAAGCGGACGATGCCCGACGCGGCGCTCGAAGCGTCGGCGGTCGACGCCGTGCTGCCACTCGAGGAGATCGGCCCGTTCCTCCACGGGTTGTGCTGCCTGTGAGCACCAAGGCCAAGCTTCTGCTCGTCGACGACCGGCCCGAGAACCTGCTCGCGCTCGAGGCGATCCTCGAGCCCCTCGGCCAGGAGCTCGTCCGCGTCCAGTCGGGCGAAGAGGCGCTGCGTCGCCTGCTCCACGACGAGTACGCCGTGATCCTGCTCGACGTGCAGATGCCCGGAATGGACGGCTTCCAGACGGCCGAGCTGATCAAGAAGCTCGAGCGCACGCGGCACATCCCGATCGTCTTCCTCACCGCAATCTCGAAGGACGCCGAGCACGTCTTCCAGGGCTACGGCGCCGGTGCGGTCGACTATCTGATGAAGCCGTTCGACCCGCACATCCTGCGCGCGAAGGTGTCCGTGTTCATCGACCTCTGGCAGAAGACGGTCGAGATCAGACGCCAGGACGAGCTGCTCAAGGCCCAGGAGATCGCGACGATCGAGCGGGAGAGCGAGCTGCGATACCGCTCACTGGCCGATGCCGTGCCGCAGATCGTCTGGACGTCGGACGCCGACGGAAAGACGCTCGGGTACAACGACCGGTGGTACGAGTACACGGGAATGAAGCGCGGCGAGGAGGGCGAGGCGCGGTCGATCGTCCACCCCGACGACGTGCCCGAGATGCTGGAGAGATGGGAGGCGGCGCGGCGGAGCGGCGATCCGTTCGAGGTCGAGTACCGATTTCGTCGCGAGGACGGTGTCTACCGCTGGCATCTCGGCCGGTCGGTCTGCCTGCGTGACGAGTCGAGCGCGATCACCGGCTGGGTCGGGACGGCGACGGACATCCACGATCGCCGGCTCGCCGAGGAGCGGCAGCGCTTCCTCGCCGAAGCCGGCTGGGTGCTCGGCAGCTCCCTCGACTACGAGCAGACGCTCGCGGACGTCGCCCGGCTCGCCGTGCCGCACGTCGCAGACTGGTGCACGGTCGACATCTTCGTCGACGGCAAGCTGGAGCGGCTGGCGCTGGCGCACGTCGACCCGCTCAAGCTGGCGCTGGCGCGCGAGCTGCAGGAGGCCATGCTCGGGGCTGCCGGCTCGGCCGGCGCCGCGGCGATCCGTGCTCGCGAGCCCGTGCTCGTCCGTGACATCGACGACGAGACGCTCGCCTCCTTCGGGTTCGACGAGCGCCAGCTCGAGATCGCGCGCGCCCTCGCGCCGCGCTCGTACGTCACGGTGCCGCTGGTGGCCCGCGACGAGGTCTTCGGCTCGATCAGCTTCGTCACGGCCGAGTCGGAGCGGAGGTACGACGAGCACGATCTCGCCCTCGCCGAGGAGCTCGCACGTCATGCCGCGAACGCGATCGACAACGCGCGTCTCTACGACGAAGCCGAGCGGCGCGGCCGCGCGGCGAGGGCGCTGGAGGCGGTCGGCGACGGCGTTGTGCTCGTCGACCGCGAGGGAGTGATCCGCCTCTGGAACACCGCCGCAGCGACGATCACCGGCCTGTCGGAGTCCGAGGTGCTCGGCCATCCGATCGCCGAGGTCGTCACCCGCTGGAGCGAGATCTCGCCGCGGATTCCCGTCGCGAGCAAGCCCGGCGAGCTGGTGCATGCCGAGACGGTGCCGGTCGAGTTCGGCGGCCGCGAGCTCTGGATCTCCGGCTCCGGTGTCGGCTTCGAAGAAGGGACGGTCTACGCGTTCCGCGACCTGACCGAAGAGCGCGCGCTGGAGGAGATCAAGGCGGAGTTCGTCGCGACCGTCTCGCACGAGCTGCGGACGCCGCTCGCCGCGATCTACGGCTCAGCGCAGACGCTCCGCCGCACGGACATCGAGCTCGACCCCGAGATCCAGATGCAATTGCTCGGCGTGATCGCGTCCGAGTCGGACCGGCTCGGCACGATCGTCAACGACCTGCTCGTCGCGGGGAGCCTCGACGCCGACCAGCTTCCCCTCTCGGTCGAGCGCGTCGACCCGGCGGAGCTCGCGGGCGCGGTGATCGAGGCGGCGAAAACGCATCTGCCAGACGCGATCGATCTCCAGCTGAAGGCCCCGAAACGCCTGCTGCGAGTCGTCGCCGATCCCGTCCAGCTGTACCAGGTGCTGGTCAACCTCGTGGACAACGCGATCAAGTATTCGCCGGCGGGCGGTGACGTCGCCGTCTCGGTGGCCAACGGCGACGGGCTGATCCGCTTCTCGGTGATCGACAAGGGCCTCGGAATCCCGCCCTCGGAGCACCGACGGATCTTCGAGAAGTTCTACCGCCTCGACCCGGACATGACCCGCGGCATCGGCGGCACCGGCCTCGGCCTCTACATCTGCCGCGAGCTCGTCCGCCGCATGGACGGAAAGATCTGGGTCGAGTCGACTCTCGGCAAGGGATCGACGTTCGTCGTCGAGCTGCCCGCCGCGGCCGCGAAGAAGCCGCCGAAGACGACCGCAAAGTCCGCTTAAGCCACGCCAGTCGCGGACAGGTGGTGTCAGAGACGACTCTGACACGTGCCAGAGACGAGTCTGACACCGGGGGCTAGCGGGCGCCGCCGGCGACGCCGGTCGCTCCCGCCCCCCTCGATTCGCTCGAGAGCTTCGAGGCGAAGTAGACGGGAATCATCGAGAGCAGGATCACGAACACGGCGACGACGTTCACGATCGGGAGCTGGTTCGGTCGCGACAGGTTGTTGAGGATCCAGATCGGGAGCGTCTGGTCGGCGCCGGCGGTGAACGTCGTCACGATCACCTCGTCGAAGCTGAGCGCGAAAGCGAGCAGCCCGCCGGCGAGCCATGCGGTCTTCAGCTGTGGGATGGTGACGTACCGGAACGTCTGCCAGGCGTCGGCGCCGAGATCAGAAGAGGCCTCCTCGAGCGAGATGGCCGTCCGTCGCAGCCTCGCCACGACGTTGTTGTAGACGACGACGATGCAGAAGGTCGCGTGCCCGACCATGATCGTGAAGAGCCCGAGCTCGACCCCGAATGGCTCCGGCAGGTTGCGGAACGTCGCGTTCAACGCCATCCCCGTCACGATCCCGGGCAACGCCAGCGGGAGGATGACGAGAAAAGAGATGCCGTCGCGGCCGAAGAAACGGTGGCGTCCGACCGCGAACGCGACGCACGTGCCGAGCAGGAGCGCGATCGCGGTCGCCCCGAGCGCCGCTTTCAACGACACGAGGAGAGCGTCCCGGACGCCGGGGTTGTCGATCGCCTTGCCGAACCACTTCGTCGTCAGGCCTGGAATCGGCCAAACGAGCGTGCGGCGCGGGTTGAACGCGTACAGGACGATGACGAGCAGCGGCAGGTAGATGAAGGCGAGCGTCAGCCCCGTGGCCCCGCGCAACAGCCAGGTTCCGGCACGCGACGTCATAGGTTGTCGAACGCCCCACCGCGCCGCGCGAGCAGCAGGTAGATCACCATCACGGCGACCGGCACAGTTGCGAAGGCGGCAGCGAACGGGAGGTTGTTCGCGACGCCGACGTTGATGTAGACGACGTTCCCGATGAACTGCGTGCTCGAGACGAGCTGCGGCGTGATGTAGTCGCCGAGCGTGAGCGAGAACGTGAAGATCGAGCCCGCCGCGAACGCCGGCAGAGCGAGCGGGAGCACGACGCGCCAGAGTGTCCGCAGGCCCTTGGCCCCGAGATCGGCCGACGCATCGAGGAGGGAGTTCGGGATCCGCTCGAGGCCCGCGTAGACCGGCAGGATCATGAACGGCAGCCAGAGATAGGAGAAGACGAGCCAGGTGGCGACGTTGCCGAAGCCGGGGCCTGACAGCCCGAACGGCGCGAGGGCCCAGTTCAGGACCCCGTCCTCCTGCAGAATGATCCGCCAGGCGTAGACCTTCACGAGATAGCTCGCCCAGAGCGGCAGCAGGACCGCGACGACGAGCAGATTGCGCGTCCTCGGCGAGGCGACCTTCGCCATGTAGAAGGCGATCGGGAACGCGAGCAGCGCGTCCGTGATCGTCACCGCAGCGGCGATCAGGACCGTCCGCTGTGTGATGGCCCGGTACACGTCGCTCTTCCAGAGCAGCTCGAAGTTCTGGAAGCCGTAGTCGTGCACCACTTCGGCCGTGAACGGGTCGAGCCGCCAGAACGCGGCGACGAACAGCACGGCCAGCGAACCGAGGTAGGCGAGGAGCAGCCAGGAGAGTGGTGGTGCAAGCAGCAGCCCGAGCCGCAGCCGCGGGTGGCGGTAGAGGAACGAGGAAAGGCGCCGCCCCGGGGACTCCGGGGGCGGCGCCTCTGCCGCTTCAGGAACGGAGATTGGTTACCCCTTTATCTCCGTCCAGGCTTGCACCCACTCCGAGTAGTCCTTGCAGACCTCGCCCCGGTCGTCGCCGCAGTCCTTCACCGGCGTCGTCCAGTACGCGACTCTGGAGAAGTAGTCCTCGTCATCCGCGTGGTAAATCGTGCAGTGATCCTTGACCGCCGTCAGCGCGCACGACTTCTTGTTCGACGGCGCCTCCCCGAACCACTCGGCGACCTCGGCATTCGCCTTCGGCGAGATGATGTGGTTCATCCACATGTACATGCAGTTCGGGTGCTTCGCCTTCGAGGAGACCATCCACGTGTCCGACCACCCGGTCGAGCCCTCCTTCGGCAGCGTCGTCTCGATCGGAGCCTTGTCCGCGACCAGCAGGTTCGCGATCACCTGCCATGTGGTCCCGACAACCGAGTTACCGGCGGCGAACGCGGCCTGCGCCTTGGTGTAGTCCGACCAGTACTCGCCGATGATCGTGCGCTGCTTCTTCAGCAGGTCGACTGCAGCCTGGAACTGCGTGTCGTCGAGCTCGTAGACGTTGTCGATCTTGAGATCCGGCTGAGTCGCCTTCAGATACAACGCCGCGTCGGCGATGTAGATCGGGCTGTCGTACGCAGTGACCTTGCCCTTGTACGGCGAGTTCTCGTCCCAGACAACACTCCAGGAGTCGGGCGCCGGCTTGACCTTGTCTGTCCGCCACATCAGCAGATTGGCACCACGGCCGTGGGGGACGCCGTACATCTGGCCGTCGACGGAGTTGTGCGGCTGATCCTTGAGGCCGTCGAAGACGTCCGCATAGTTCGGGATCAGGTCCGTGTTGACCGGGGCAACGTCACCGGCGGCGATCAGGCGCAGCGTCGCGTCGCCGGAGGCCGAGACGCCGTCGTACTGGCCGGTGCGCATCAGCGTCACCATCTCGTCCGAGGTATTCCCGACCTTCGTGTTCACCTTGCAACCAGTGTCGGCCTCGAAGTCCGAGACCCAGTCCACCTTGGGATCGGTGCTGCCGTCCTCGACGTAGCCGGCCCAGGCAATCAGATTGACCTGGCCTTCACCCGTGCCGAGCGTCTGCATCATCCCCTCGGGCGCGCCGCTCGCCTCAGTGGTCGCCCCCGTACTGCCCGCGTCACCCTCGTCATCGCCGCCGCACCCGGCTGCCATGAAGCACAACACCGTTGTTGCAAGCGTTGCCGCCGCCCACCGTCCCACTCTCCGCTGCATCGTCACGTTCCTCCGTTCGAAGTGCTCTCGATTACGAAAATGTGCTCCGGCCGCCAGACGAGCCGGACCCGGCTTCCCTGTCGCTCCAGCACCTCGCTCGAGCCGCTCTCGAGGTTCTGGCTCACCACCGTCAGCTCTCCGCCTGCGTCGAGCGCCACGTGGTACCGGGTGATCGCGCCGACGTAGACCACGACGCGGATCGTCCCCTCCTCGAGGACGACGCCGGACTCCGGCTCCTCACCGTCTCCGAGCATGCGGATCTTCTCCGGCCGCACCGTGAAGCGGCGGCCGTCCCGTTCGAGCACGTTCGACACGCCGACGAAGCCGGCGATGAACTCGCTCGCGGGATGCTCGTAGACCTCGGCGGGGACGCCGATCTGCTCGATCTTCCCCTTGTTGAACACCGCGAGGCGGTCGCTCATCGTGAGCGCCTCCTCCTGGTCGTGCGTGACGTAGACGAATGTGATCCCGAGCTCCTGCTGGATCCGCTTCAGCTCGACCTGGAGCTCCTGGCGAAGCTTGAGGTCGAGCGCGCCGAGCGGCTCGTCGAGGAGCAGCGCCTGGGGCCGGTTGACGATGGCGCGCGCGAGCGCAACACGCTGCCGCTGCCCGCCCGAGAGCTGTGCGGGCTTGCGGCCGCCGTACTCCTCGAGCTGCACGAGCCGGAGCGCCTCGCCGGCGCGTTGCCGCCGCTCGGCACGCGGCACCTTCTTCACCCGCAGGCCGTACTCGATGTTCTCCTGCACGGTCATGTGCGGGAAGAGCGCGTAATCCTGGAAGACGGTGTTCACGTCGCGGGCGTACGGCGGCAGCCTGGACACGTCCTTGCCGCCCAGCTCGACCTTGCCTTCGTCCGGAAGCTCGAAGCCGGCGATGACCCGGAGCGTCGTCGTCTTTCCCGAGCCCGACGGGCCGAGCAGCGTGAAGAACTCGCCCCGTCCGATCTCGAGGTCGACGCCGTCGACCGCGGTCACCTCGCCGTAGCTCTTGCGCAACCCGGCGACGCGGACGTCGATCTCAGCCTGCGGCGGCACGCAACGACTCCTCGAGCAGTTCGAGCCCGCGATCGAGCTCGTCGTCGGTGACGGTCAGCGGGGGCAGCAGCCGGATCACGTTCCCGTACAGGCCACAGGAGAGAAGGAGCAGGCCTCGCTCGAAGGCGGCGGCTGTGATCTTCCCTGCGAGATCCGCACTCCGCTCGCGGAGCTCGAGCGCCAGCATCGGCCCGAGCCCACGCACCTCGCCGATCTGCTCGTGGCGGGACGCAAGTTCGTCGAGGCGGCCGCGCAGCTTCTCGCCGAGCTCGTCCGCGTGGGCGCGAAACGCCGGCTCCGCGACGGTGTCGAGCACGACGGCTGCCGCGGCGCAGGCAACGGGATTGCCGCCGAACGTGCCACCCAGCCCTCCGGGGCCGGGCGCGTCCATGATCTCCGCGCGGCCGGTCACAGCGGCGAGCGGCAGCCCACCGCCCAGCGACTTGCCCGACACGACGAGATCCGGCTCTACGCCCTCGTAGTGCTCGACCGCCCACATCGGCCCGGTCCGCCCCACGCCGGACTGCACCTCGTCCGCGACGTAGAGGATCCCGTGCTCCTTGCAGACCGCGGCGAGCCTCGGCAGGTAATCCGGGGGCATCGGGATGAAGCCTCCTTCGCCCTGGACGGTCTCCAGCACGACGCAGGCGACGGAGTCCGCGTCGACTTCGCTCTTGAACAGATGCTCGAGCGCCGCGATCGCGGCGTCCGAGTCGATGCCGCGATACGGATACGGAGCGACGGTCCGGTAGACCTCGGACGGGAACGGCCCGAAGCCGGCCTTGTAGGGGCGCACCTTGCTCGTCATGGCCATCGTCAGCAACGTGCGGCCGTGGAAGCCGTTGTCGAAGACGACGACGCCGGAGCGGCCGGTCGCCGCACGCGAGATCTTGACCGCGTTCTCGATCGCCTCGGCGCCCGAGTTCACCAGGATCGACTTCTGGTTCTCGCCCGCGCACGGAGAGTGCTCGGCGAGCCGTCGGCACACCTCGACGTAGGACTCGTAGGTGCCGACCATGAAGCACTGGTGGAGGAACTTGTCGACCTGCTCGTGGATCGCTGCAACGACCGGCGCGAACCCGTGCCCCGTGTTCTGGCACGCGATCCCGCCCGCGAAATCGAGGTAGACGGTGCCGTCGGCCGCCTCGACCCGTGCCCCCTCGGCACGCACGACCACGAGCCGGGGAGTCGAGACCCCTCGGGCCACGTAGCGCTGCCGCGCCTCGAGGACGTCGTCGACCGCCGAGCGCTCCCGGAGAGACACGCCGCGATTCTCCCCGCCCGGGCCGCCGTGCGCAATGGACGCCCGGGCGACCATTCCGTCCGCCCTTCGACAAAGTGGCGCAAACTCGCGTTCGTGCAGCATGCGAACACGGCCTGAATCCTTGCTTTCGGCCGTGAACAAGGAGTAGCGTCTTGGCCCGGGCGTCCAAGCGGCGCCGCTGAAGCCATGCTGACCGTCCGAGATATCGCAGACCTGCCTGGCCTCGGGCTCGAGCTCACTGCGGGCTCGGAGGGAAGCGACAACCCGATTCGCTGGGTGCACGTCTCGGAGCTGCCCGACCCGACGCCGTGGCTCGAGGGCGGTGAGCTTCTGATCACGACCGGGCTCGGGGTGGGCGAGCTCTCCCGGCCACAGCGCGAGTACGTGCGCCGACTCGCCGAGCACGGCCTCGCGGGCCTGGCCTTCGGGGTCGGCTTCGGCTGGGCCGAGCCACCTGCGGCGCTCGCCGACGAGGCCGAGCAAGTGGGCTTCCCGCTGATCACGGTCCCCTATGACGTGCCCTTCATCGCGCTGACGAAGGCGATCTCGGCGCAGCTCGCGAACGAGCAACTGGCGCGGGTCGAAGGCGCGCTCGAGGTGCACGAGCGGCTCGCGCATGCCGTCCTCGAGGGGCGAGGGGCGCCTGCGCTGCTGGCGATCGTCGGCGAGCACGTCGGCTGTTCGCTCGCACTGGTCGACGAGGCGGGCCGTGTCGTGGGCGAGCGCCAGGCCGCGCGGCTCGACACGTGCGAGCACGTGCTCGATCTCTCGGTCGTCGCAGACGGCGAGACCTGGTCGCTCCGGGCCGGGAAGCCGCGCGACGAGCTCTCCGAGTACGACCGGCTCGTGCTCCACCACGGTCAGACGGCCCTCGCCTTCGAGCTCTCGCGCCGCCATGCCGTCTCGGCAGCGGAGCTTCGCCTCGCCGGCGACCTGCTCGAAGACCTCGAGCACGACCGGCTCGACGAGCGGGAGATCGGCCGCCGGATCGCAGCGTTCGGACTCGATCCGCGGGCGCAGTACGCAGCGCTGCTTGCGGTCGGCGCCGCAGGCGGCAGAGCGCCGGAGGATGAGGACGTTCGGACAGCGATCGCCCGTGAGCTCGACGGTCGCAGCGTGCGCCACCTGTCGGCGTCACGCCGCGATCGAGCGGCATTCCTGGTCGCCACCGACCGGGAGGACGAAGCCCTCGCGCTGGCGCGCGAGCTCGTCGAGGCGGCACCCGGTATCCGCGTGGGGGTCGGCCGGCCGGCGTCGGGAACCGGGCTCGGGCGCAGCCTGCTCGAAGCGCGTGCGGCGCTCGACGCCGTCACAGGCTCGGTCGCGTCGTACCACGATCTCGGCTCACTCGAGCTGCTGCTGAGCCTCGAGAGCGCAGCGCTCGAGGCGTTCGTCGCCCGCGTCCTCGGACCGGCCGCCGGCAACGCGTGGCTACTCGAGTCGCTGGCGGCCCTGCTCGACAGCGGTTGCCGCTGGAGCGAGGCCGCCGACCGGCTCGGCGTCCACCGGCACACGCTCCGGTACCGCATGGAGCAGCTGCGCAAGCAGACCGGGACGACACCCGGACGACCCGGAGCAGAGGATGGAGCTCTGGCTTGCAGTGAAGGCGAAGCAGGCGCTCGGCGCCAGGGAGGGCGACCTTCTGGTCGAAGCGCATGTTTAAGCCAATTCGGCGAGAAATATGCCCTGAAAAGTGTGTGGACAACCGTACTGACAGCGGCACGTGCCTCTGACAACATTGGTGTCGTGCCCACCACCGTCGTAATCGCTGACGACCATCCGAGCTTCCGAGCATCGGCACGGGCGATCCTCCAGTCGGAGGGTTTCGAGGTCGTCGGCGAGGCGGAGGACGGGGAGTCGGCGATCGCTGCGGCGCGCGCCCTCACACCCGGACGTGCTCCTGCTCGATGTGCAGCTCCCCGACATGGACGGCTTCGCCGTCTGCAGGGAGCTCGGCCTGAACGGCGGCCCACCGGCCGTCGTTCTCGTCTCGAGCCGCGACGCGTGCGACTACGGTGGGCTGATCGAGCAGAGCGGTGCCCGCGGCTTCATCGCCAAGGATGAGCTGAGCGGGAACGCGCTGTCCGATCTGCTGGGATGAGAACGCGCTCACTCGTCCTGCTCGCGGCGGGCGGGCTCGTACTCGGAGCCGTCGGAACCGTCTTCGTCCTCACGAGCGACCACGAGGACAACAAGGGCGCGTTCCTGTCGCTGGCGCTCACGGTCGGCCTCTCATTCCTCGTCTCGGGCGTGCTCGCGCTGTGGCGCCGGCCTGAGAACCGGACCGGAGCTCTCCTCGTCGCGGTCGCGTACTTCTGGTTCCTCGGTGGGTTGACGCTCTCCAACGACGACTGGGTCTTCACGCTGGGCGTGCTGGTCAACAGCCTGGCGCTGGGGGCGTTCGTCCATCTGCTGCTGGGGTTCCCGTCCGGGCGGCTCCTTGGACGGCGAGACGTGCTGCTCGTGATCGGCACCTACTCCCTCGTCTTCGTCGGTTCTCTTGCGCAACTCCTGGTCGAGGAACGGCCCGACGCGACCACGTGCCCCGACTGCAAGAGCATGATCGCCGTCACCGACAGCGACACCGCCTCGACGGTCGTTGGCCTGACCGTCGGCGTGCTGGCGCTCGCACTCGTCGCCGCGATCTTCGTCATCGTCGTGATCCGCTACCTGCATGCTCGCGGGGCGCTTCGGCGCGCGCTCGGCCCGGTGCTCGGCACCGGCGCACTCGTGATGCTCGTCCTCTTGATCCAGCTCGTCGTCGGCACCTTTTCGGACGCCGCCGCAGACCCGCTCTACTACGTCTTCCTCGTCACGTTCGCGCTCGTGCCGGTTGCGTTCCTCGCCGGAGTCCTGCGCAGCAGGCTCGCACGGGCCGGTGTCGGCGACGTCCTCCTCGCACTCGCCGGGGGAACGCCGATCCGCGATGCAATCGCGCAGACGTTGGGCGACCCGACGCTCGAGATCGCGTACTGGCTGCCGGAATCCGGCCGCTACGTCTCGGCCGACGGCAAGCCGCTCGTCGAAGAGACCGACGACCGTGCCGTGACGCTCGTCGAGCACGCGGGTCGGCCGACGGCCGCGATCCTGCACGATCCCGACGCTCAAGGACGAGCCGGAGCTGGTCGAGGCGGTCGCCGCTGCTGCCGGCCTCTGGCTCGACAACGAGCGCCTCCAGGCCAAGCTCCGCGCCCAGCTCGAGTTCCTGGAGACGACGGTCGACACCTCGCCGTCCCTGCTCTGCTCGCTCGACCGCGAAGGCCGGATCGCGAACCTGAACCTCGCGGCGACCCGTGCGAGCGGCTACTCCGACCAGGAGGAGGTGCGGTGGCAGTCGTTCTGGGACGTGTTCGTCGGGCCGGAGGAGCGTGACGACTCGCGCCTCCGCTTCGAGGAGGCCGCGCCCTTCCACCAGTCGGCCGACTTCGAGCACACCTTCGTGAACCGCGTGGGCAAGGAGGTCACGGTCGCCTGGTCGACTGCGCCGCTCTACGACGAGCAGGGCAACGTCCGCAGCGTGATCTGCGGCGGGCTCGACATCACCGAGCGGCGCCAGCGGGAGCTCGAGCTGGAGGTGGAGCGTGACTTCGCCGGGACCGTCGCGAACACGATCCCGATCTTCCTCGTCGGCGTCTGGGACGACGCGACGGTGAACGAGTACGGCCCGAACCCGGCGTTCGAGCACCAACTCGGCTGGAAGCGGGAGGACGTGAGCGGCCGGAGCCTGCTGGAGCTCGTGCACCCCGACGACCGGTATCTGGCCGGGATGGCGATCAGCTCGGCGGCGAACGGCGTGCCGTCGGAGCGGCGCGAGTCGCGCTGGCTCTGCAAGGACGGCTCCGTTCGGATCGTCGCGTGGAGTGCGCGAGAGATCCTCGGGATGGAAGGACGTACCGTCGTCCTCGTCTCGGGCGCCGACGTCACCGAGCGCCGGGAGCAGGAGGAGGAGATCAGAGCGTCGCGATCCCGGATCGTCGAGGCCGGCGACGAGGCGCGGCGCCGGCTCGAGCGGAACCTCCACGACGGCGCTCAGCAGCGGCTCGTCGCCCTCGCGCTCTCGCTGCGACTCGCGCAGTCGAAGGTGAGCTCGGATCCCGCCGGGGCGGAGGACGTCCTCGTGTCGGCGCGGGAGGAGCTCGCGGCCGCTCTCGACGACCTGCGCGAGCTCGCGCGCGGGATCCATCCGGCGGTGCTCACCGACCGCGGCCTCGGGGCAGCGGTCGAGGCGCTCGCGACGCGCTCGCCCGTGCCGGTCGAGGTCGAGACCACCGATGAGCCGCTGCCGCGCGCCGTGGAAGCGGCCGCCTACTACGTGATCGCCGAGTCGCTCGCGAACGTGAGCAAGTACGCGGAGGCATCGGAGGTCACCGTCCGCGTCACCCACGACAACGGCTGCGCGCGCATCGAGGTCGCCGACGACGGCGTCGGCGGCGCGGATGCCGCCGGCGGATCCGGCCTGCGAGGCCTCGCCGACCGCGTCGCCGCGCTCGAAGGAACGCTCACTGTCGACAGCCCTCCGGGCGGCGGCACACGCGTGAGTGCGGAGATCCCGCTCGAATCCGCCCCGCAAGAGTAGGGACAGCCGTACCTGAGGACGCCTGCCCGCCGCATCGGCGCGGCCACCTCCGCATGAAAGTCTGGCGGCATGAACACAACCGCCAAGGAGGAAGCAATGTACGCCGGTCACAGACAGGATCTGGCCCACCGCAGGGGCGACGGCATCGACGTCATCCTCTGGTGGTCACCCGAGGACAACAGCGTCGCCGTCGAGGTCATGCACCTCGCGACGGACTCGTCCTTCGAGCTCGTCGTCGACCGCTCGCGCGCCCTCGACGCCTTCTATCACCCGTTCGCCTACGCAGCCCGCCGGAGCCCCGAACTGCTCGACGTCGCCGCGTAAACCGCACCACCGTTAGAGCTTGGTGACGGTGCGCTCCTAGACTTACCTAGTGAGCTCACTTCCGACCGGCACCGTCACCTTCCTTTTCGCCGATGTCGAAGGCTCGACGCGCCTCGCGCGCGAGCTCGGCGACGAGTGGCAGCCGGTGCTCGCCGACATCCGGCGCCTGCTGCGAGAAGCGGTCTCCGGAGCGAACGGCCACGAGGTCGACTCACGCGGAGACGAGCTGTTCGCCGCCTTCGCCTCGTCGTCAGAGGCCGCAGAGGCGGCGGTCGACGCGCAGCGGCGGCTCGGCGGCCACAACTGGCCTGCGCCCGTGCGCGTCAGGATCGGCCTGCACACCGGCACGGCGACGCTCGCCGAGGACGGCTACGTCGGCGTCGACGTCCATCGCGCCTACCGGGTCGCGTCCGCGGGCCACGGAGGACAGATCGTCACCTCCGAGACGGCCGCCACGGCGCTGACGCCTGGACGCGACCTGCGCGACCTCGGCCTCTGGGCACTGCCCGACATGCCGGAGCCCGAGCGGATCTTTCAGCTCGAGGAGACCGGCCTCGGTCGGGACTTCCCGCCTCTTGCGCGCCCGTCCCGGCGCGACGCCCGTCCGCGTCGTGCTCGCCGACGACTCGGTGCTCCTGCGCGAGGGAATCGCGCGGTTGCTCGTGGAGGCCGGCTTCGACGTCGTCGCGCAGTCCGGCAACGCCGAGGATCTGCTGCGCCACGTCGCGATGCACAAGCCCGACGTTGCGGTCGTCGACATCCGGATGCCGCCGACGCAGACCGACGAGGGGCTGCGGGCGGCCAAGGAGATCCGCGAGAACCACGAGGCGACCGGCGTGCTCGTCCTCTCCCAGTACGTGGAGCCGGGCTACGCGATGGATCTCCTCTCCGAGAGCGCCGAGGGCGTCGGCTACCTGCTCAAGGACCGCGTGGCCGACATCGAGGAGTTCGCCGCCGCCGTGCGGCGCGTCGCCGAGGGCGGCTCGGCGCTCGATCCGACCGTCGTCAGCGAGCTCGTCGGCAGGCACCGCCGCGACGACCCGCTCGGCGGCCTCTCGCCGCGCGAGCGGGAAGTCCTCGAGTACATGGCCGAAGGCCGCTCGAACCAGGCGATCGCCGAACGGATGTTCGTCACGCTCCGTGCCGTCGAGAAGCACGTCACGAGCATCTTCGTGAAGCTCCGGCTGCCGGCCACGGCCGAGGATCACCGCCGCGTTCTCGCGGTGCTCGCGCTCGCTGCGCGCCTAGCAGCGCTAGTCCAGGGAAAGACCAGGGTCACCTCAGGGTGATGCCGGATACCGCCCGGAGCGCGGGGACCTGATGCTGCAAGCATCGTGGCAAGCGTCAAACACCTTCTCCCGGCGTCGCGCGGACACCCGTCCGCGGGTACGGGTTTCCGCACCCCAAGACACTGGCTCGCCGCATGGTTTGGCCCTTTGCGACCTGTGAGTCTGCGGCTATGTCCTTCGCACCGCATCCGCACCCTCGCCGACCGGCCCTACCCGGGTCGGATCGAGCTCGCAGCGCTCGCCGCCCTCTACGGCGCGTACGAGCTCGTCCGCGGCTTCGGCAGCGAGGACTGGGTGGCAGCTCGCGCGCACACCGCCGACATCGTCGGGCTCGAGCGCCACCTCCACCTCTTCGTCGAGCGGGACGTGCAGAGCTTCGTCTCCTCGCTTCCCGGCGTGGCCTCGCTGCTCGGCCTCCTCTACGTCGTCCTGCATTTCGCGGGCACGGCGGCTGTACTCACCTGGGTGCACCGCCGCCGCCCGCACGCGTTTCCGTTCCTCCGCACGACGCTGATCGTCAGCACGGCGCTGGCGCTCGTCGGATACGTCCTGTATCCCGCAGCGCCCGCCGCGCCTCGCCGGCCTCGGCTTCGCGGACACGGTCACCACCCACACCGGGCTCAACCTGAGCTCCGACCTGCTGGGCAGCTTCTACAACCCGATCGCGGCCGTCCCGAGCCTGCACTTCGGCTACTCGCTGATCGTCGGCGTCGCGATCGCACAGCTCGCCTCCTACCGCTGGCTGCGGATCGTCGGCGCCGCCTACCCCGCCGCGATGCTCCTGATCATCGTCGGAACGGGCAACCACTTCATCTTCGACGCCGCCGCCGGTGCAGTCGTCGTCGCGATCGGCTGGCTCGTCGCCTCCCGGCTCGCGGCTCCGGCCCTTCCCGCACCGGTACGGCTCCCCGCACCACAAGAGGCCTGGACGCCGCATTCCGCTCCGTCGCACGCCCGGGCAGCCTGAGCTAGATCCCCAAACGCACCTGAAAGGACTCACTCAGCCATGTCACCCTTGAAGCACAGCAACAATCTCGCAGCCCGCATGGGCCGCTGGAGTGCGAACCACTGGAAGACCGCAGTCTTCGGCTGGCTCGCGTTCGTCGTCGCGTCCGTCGTCATCGGCGGCGCGGTCGGCACGAAGTACCTCGAGGACAACGACCTCGCCGTCGGCGAGGCCGGCACCGCGACCAAGATCATCGAGGCCGGCTTCCCGGACGCCGCCGACGAGCAGGGCGAGATCGTCCTGATCCAGTCCAAGACCCTGAAGGCGACCGACCCGGCGTTCAAGGCCGCGATCGAGGACGTCACCAAGACGCTCGACGCGATGCCGAAGGTCCGCAAGCTCGACTCGCCTCTCGACGCCGGTCACGCCGATCAGATCTCGGCCGACGGCCACTCGGCGATGGTGCAGTTCAGCCCGCAGGGCACCTACGACGAGGCGATCCTCTACATCGAGAACATCGAGGCCGCCGTCGACAAGACCGCTGCCCGGCACCCGGGCTTCGAGATCGACGAGCTCGGTAGCGCCAGCACCGGCAAGGCTGTGGACGACGCGTTCAACAGCATGCTCGCGACGGCCGGCATGGTCGCGCTGCCGCTGACGCTCGTGATCCTGCTGCTCGTCTTCGGCTCCGCCGTCGCCGCGCTCATCCCGCTGCTCCTCGCGATCACCGCGGTCCTCGCGACGACGAGCCTGATCGCGCTGCCCAGCCAGCTCATCCCGGTCGACGAGTCGATCGCCGAAGTGATCCTGCTGATCGGCCTCGCCGTCGGCATCGACTACTCGCTCTTCTACCTCAGGCGCGAACGTGAAGAGCGTGCGGCTGGTCGAAGCGAGCACGCTGCCCTCGAGGCCGCCGCAGCCACCTCCGGCCGCGCCGTCCTCATCTCGGGCGTCACCGTGCTGATCGCGATGGCCGGCATGTTCCTCTCCGGCGACAAGACGTTCATGTCCTTCTCGATCGGGACGATGATGGTCGTCGCGATCGCGATGCTCGGCTCGCTGACCGTGCTCCCGGCGCTCCTCGGCCGGCTGGGCGACAAGGTCGAGAAGGGTCGCATCCCGTTCCTGCACCGGCTTCGGCGCAAGGATGGCGAGAGCCGCTTCTGGGGCGCAATCCTCGACCGCGTCCTCCGGCGCCCGGTCGTCTCGGCCGTCGCCGCCGTCGCAGTGCTCGTCGCGCTGACGGTCCCGGCGTTCTCACTCAACACCGCGACCACCGGACTCGACGACATCTCGATCCCCGAGATCGCGCCGATGAAGAAGTACGACGCTGCCTTCCCCGGCGGCAACGATCCGGCCACGGTCGCGATCAAGGCCGATGACGTCCGGGCCGAGTCGGTCCAGAACGCCATCGCCGACCTCAAGCGGGAAGCGCTGGCAACCGGCCAGCTGAAGGGCCCGATCGAGGTCGAGGCAAGCCGCGACAACACGGTCGAGACCGTGGACATCACGCTGGCCGGCTCCGGTACGGACGCCACCTCGCAGGCTGCGCTCGCAACCCTGCGCGACGAGGTGCTGCCGAACACGATCGGACAGGTCGAAGGCGTCGAGTACGCAGTCACCGGTACGACCGCCCTGGACAAGGACTGGGAAAGCAAGATGAAGACGTCGGCGCCGCTCGTCTTCGGCTTCGTCCTCATCTTCGCCTTCCTGATCCTGCTGGCCTCGTTCCGCTCGCTCGTGGTCGCGATCAAGGCGATCCTCCTCAACCTCCTCTCCGTCGGAGCCGCGTACGGGATCCTCGTCGCGACCTTCCAGTGGGGCTGGGGCGAGAACCTGCTCGGGTTCAGCTCGAACGGCGGCATCACCCCGTGGTTGCCGATGTTCCTGTTCGTGATCCTGTTCGGGCTCTCGATGGACTACCACGTCTTCATCCTGAGCCGCGTCCGCGAGGCCTATGACCGCGGCCTCTCGAACGAGGATGCAGTCGCCCACGGCATCAAGTCGTCGGCCGGCGTCGTCACCAGCGCAGCCGTCGTCATGGTCGGCACCTTCTCGGTGTTCGCCCTGCTGCCGGTGATCGACATGAAGGAGATGGGCATCGGCCTCGCGGTCGCCGTCCTGATCGACGCCACGCTGATCCGCGCGGTGCTCCTGCCGGCGACGATGAAGCTGCTCGGAGACCGCAACTGGTACCTGCCGAAGTGGCTCGAGTGGCTCCCCCGCCTCGAGCACGAGCCGGCTCCGAAGCTCCGGCGGCCCCGAGGCCCCGGCGCCCGCCCCGGCCGGCTAACGAACCACCCCTCCCGCCGGCGGCGCTGCAGCAACACGCAGCGCCGCCGGCCACTTCCCTTCGAATTGGAGACCCAACGATGCAGGTCACCACGCACACCTCGACGCAGGAGCTCCACCGTGAGTCACCGTTGGACAGGTTGCGGGCGACCCGCCTCGACCTGACCAGGCAATCGGCCGTCGCACTGGCCGCCGGTTCGATCCTCGCCCTGCACATCGCCGACGACGCATTCCTTCAGCCCGAGCCCGGAACGTCCGCTCTCGACCACCTCCCCGGCGGACTCGTGCAGCTTGGAGCACTCGGACTCGCCGCGGTTGCCTACCGCCGCGGCCGGGCCGGCGTGCGGGCGACGATCGCCATCGTCGTCGGCCTCCTCGCCCTCGTGATCGGAGCGGCTTCGGCCGGCTACGAGACGATGACTGTCGGGCCGTCCGGCGACGACTTCACCGGCCTCCTCGTGCTTCCGGCCGGACTCGCCCTCATCGGCGTCGGGATCGCGACGCTCTGGCAGTCACGCAAGCTGAACGACCGCCGCGCGCTGGCGCTACACCCGCAGGGCGTTGATCGCCGTCGCCGCAACAGTCGTGGCGTACGCGACGATCGTCCCGCTCGGATTCAGCTACATCATCACCCACGTCATGCGGCAGACCGTGCCCGCGGCCAACCTCGGCGCCGCGCACGAGAACGTCTCGTTCAGGACGAGCGACGGCCTCGAGCTTCAAGGCTGGTACGTGCCCTCGAAGAACGGCGCCGCGGTGATCGCCTTCCCGGCCGCAGCGGCTCACAGGCGCACGCGCGCATGCTCGCCAGCCACGGCTACGGGGTCCTGCTCTTCGACCGCCGCGGCGAGGGCAAGAGCGAAGGCGACAGCAACCTGCTCGGCTGGGGCGCCGACAAGGACATCCTCGCCGCGATCGAGTTCCTCAAGGCCCGGCCCGACGTCGACCCGGGCAGGATCGGCGGGATCGGCCTCTCCGTCGGCGGCGAGCTGATGCTCCAGGCCGCAGCCGAGACCGACGAGCTCGCCGCAGTCGTCTCCGAAGGTGCCGGTACGCGGCAGTTCAGCGAGCAGCTGGAGGAGTTCCACGGCTGGGAGCGCGTCCTGAACGCACCAGGGTTCCTGCTCGTCACGGCCGGGACGGCCGTCTTCTCCAGCACCGCGCCGCCGCCGAACCTGACCGACGTCGCCCCGAAGATCAAGCAGCCGCTCTTCGTGATCTGGGCGCCGAACGGCGGCAACATCGAGCACATGAGCAAGGAGTACTACCGGCTCGCGAGCAGCAGCTCGAAGCAGATCTGGGCGATGCCGACCGCCAAGCACGTCGGCGGCATCCGCGACCAGCCGAAGGAGTACGAGCGCCGCGTCGTCGGCTTCTTCGACGACACGCTCCTCGCGGGCTAGCGACCTGAAAGACCGAAGCCCCGCCCTCTGCAACGGAGGGGGCGGGGCTTCTTGCGTTCTGGAGCCGGAGGAGGGACTCGAACCCACGGCCTACTGATTACAAATCAGTTGCTCTACCAGCTGAGCTACTCCGGCAGGTGCGCCGGACATGGTACTCGCCTCTAGCTGAGCACCTCGCGCGTCTTCTGGTGGGCCAGGATCTTGCGCTTGACCCGCTGGAGCGCGTTGTCGATCGTCTTGCAGTCGCAACCCAGCTCGACCGCCATGTCCTCGTAGGAGAGGCCCTCGAGGTAGCACCGGAGCGCATCGGCCTCGAGCCGCGACAGGCCCGTCCCGAGCGCGAAGACGAGGCTCTGCAGCTCCTCGGTCGAGATCACGCAGACAGACGGGTCGTTCGTGGTCGGGCCCGGAAGCGCATCGCCGAGCGTGCACTCGCCGTCGTTGTCCTGGCCGGCCGGCGTGTGGCTGAACGAGATGTACTGGTTCAGCGGCTGGTGCTTGAAGCGCGTCGCCGTCTTGATCGCGGTGATGATCTGCCGCGTCACGCAGAGCTCGGCGAAGCTGCGGAAGGACGTCTCCTTGTCGGCGCGGAAGTCCCGCACCGCCTTGTAGAGACCGACGAGTCCTTCCTGAATCAGGTCCTCGGAGTCACCGCCGGCGAGGAAGTACGAGCTCGCCTTGAGCCGTACGAAGCCCGTGTACCGGCGCATCAACGTGTCGAGCGCGACCTCGCTGCCGTTGCGCGCCCTCATCACCAGCTGCAAATCCTCAAGCTCTCGTTGAGCCTTCTGGGCCGACTTGGCGACCGTTGCGGGATGAGCGGACATTCGCGATCTCCTGGATTAGAGCGGGAAAGAGTCGAGGCGGCCGCCGTGCCGGACGCTCAACTCTCACCCTTAGGTTGAGGCAGAAGATAGCAACAGTACCCGCAAGTTACAAGTGCTTTGCAATGGACCGATTCTGCTAGGAACGTATGTTCGTATCTTCAGCCGTCGCCGCGGCGGAGCCGCTCGAGCCTGGCACGCGTCTCGTCGTCGAGCGAGTCGCCGAGGCGGGAGCCGTGCGACTCGGAATGCCGCGGCGCCTCGAGGTCGCCGACGAACGAGAGGGAGGATCGCTTCTGGACCTCCTGCCCCGAGGTGCCGCGCACCGCGAAGTCGGACGAGACGAGACAGACCTCTTCCGTGGCCCGATGCTCGGCAGCGAGGCGCTCGAGCACGGCGTCCGCCTGCGGTGCGTAGCGAACGGCGAGCGGCCCGATCTGAGCGTCGGTCCCGGCCCCGTCCCAGACGACCACCCCGCGCGCGCCGTGCATGGCGACGAACGAGGCGAGCGCGTCGGTCAGCTCGCGCTGGTCGGCGAACGATCCTGCGTGCAGCAGGTTGTAGCCGTCGAAGAGGTAGAGGGTCGGGCTCAGCCATCCCCTCGCCTCCGCCGTGCCTCGTAGAGGAGGAGCGCCGCGGCGACGCTGACGTTGAGCGACTCGACGTTCCCGGCGAGCGGGATCGAGACCGCCGCGTCGCACGCACGGCGCACGAGCGGTCGCACTCCCTTGCCCTCGGCGCCGAAGACGAGCGCAAGGCCGCCGGTGAGGTCGGCGCTCCACATGTCCTGCTCGGCCTCGGCGGACGCTGCGTAGATCCAGAGGTCGCCGCGCTTGATCTCGTTCAGGTAGCGGGCGAGATTCGGCACGACGGCCACCGGCAAGTGCTCGACGGCACCCGCGGAGGCACGGCAGACCGCGGCTGTCACACGGGCGGAGCCGTGCGCCGGCACGACGACGCCCGTCGCTCCCGCTCCTTCGGCGCTCCGGATCACGGCGCCCAGGTTGCGCGGATCCGTGACCTGATCGAGGCAGGCCGAGGAGTGGGCGCTCGACCGCCGCGAGCTCGTGAGCATCGGCGTAGCGATAGGGCTCGCACCACGCGATCACGCCCTGGTGGTCACGCGTCTCGGCCGCTTCGCCGATCTCGCGGTCCGGCTTGACGTGGACGCGCGGGACGTCGCGTAGCCAGGGCTCGGAGTTGAGCGCGCGCTCGGTCGCCCACACCTCGAGCACCTCCCGCGGGCCGCGAATCGCCTCCCGCACCGGCCTGCGGCCGTAAATGAGCTCGCGGGTCACTTGGGAACGAGAACCGAGCCCGTCGGCGTGTCCTGGACGACCCAACCGAGCTCGGCAATCCGATCGCGCAGCTCGTCCGACGCCGCGAAGTCCTTCGCGGCACGCGCGGCCTCGCGTGCTGCGACGAGTGCCTGAACGTCCTCCGGCGGCGGTTCCGGCACGAAGCCGAGCCCGAAGACCTCGAGTCCGCGCTGGAGAAGCTCGAGCTGGCTGGACGCGCGCCACTCGTGGAGCACCGCAAGAGCCTGTGCCGTGTTGAAGTCGTCGTCGAGCGCCGCCTCGAACGCCTCCCATCCGACCGCCGGCGCTGGATCCCGATTCTCATAGACCGCCTGCTGGAAGCTGCGCCACTGGGCCTGGGCGGCGGCCATCGTCTCGTCGGAGAAGTCGATCGGGCTGCGCCAGTGCGCCGTCAGGAAGAACAGGAGCACCGTCTCGCGACCCCACTCGTCGAGCACCTCCTGGATCGTCTCGATGTTGCCGAGCGACTTCGACATCTTCTCGCCCGTGAAGCGGAGCATCCCGTTGTGCATCCAGAGCTTCGCGAACTCGTGACCGCGCGCCCGCGACTGAGCGAGCTCGTTCTCGTGATGCGGGAAGACGAGGTCGAGCCCGCCGCCGTGGATCTCGAAGACCGGCCCGAGCAGCTCGGCCGCCATGGCCGAGCACTCGATGTGCCAGCCCGGCCGGCCACGGCCCCAGGGCGAGTCCCACCAGGTGTCCTCGTCCGGCTTGTTCGCCTTCCAGAGAGCGAAGTCGCGAGGATCTTCCTTGCGCGGGTTCGGCTCCTGCTCCTCCACCTGATCCGGCTTCTGGCCCGAGAGGCGCCCGTACTCCTGCCAGCGCGAGACGCGGAAGTAGACATCGCCGTCGACCTCGTACGCGAAGCCCCGCTCGACCAGTTCCTCGATGAACCGGATGATCGGGTCCATCATCTCGGTCACCTTCGGCCAGTGGTCGACCTCGTCGAGGCCGAAGCGGCCGGTGTCCTCGAGGTACCAGCGCGTCGCCTCGTCCGCCCGCGCGGCGCTTGCCCCCGGCGCAGCCTCGTAGATCTTGTCGTTGACGTCCGTGATGTTGTGCACGAGCGTCACGTCGTACCCGCGCTCGCGCAGCCAGCGCTTGTACCAGGCCGCGATGACGTACGGACGTGCGTTGCCGATGTGCGCTCGCGCGTAGACAGTCGGGCCGCAGACGTACATCCCGATCGGCCCGGGCGCGTCGGGCAGTTCGACTAGGTCGCGGGCGAGAGTGCTATAGAGCCGCATCGTTGTCACGAGTCGATTGTGCAGTGTCCTGGACTCGCTCCAGCCACGGGTGGCCGGGATGGACGAGCGCAAGCGACTCGGCGAGCCACCTGCGGCGGCTGGCCCGAGGCTCGGCAGCACCGCGGCGAGGTCCGCCTCGTCCTTCGGCCGGTCGGAGTGCTTGGCCTTGAAGAGCAGGACGATCTCCGGCCGGGCGTACGGAATGCCGTCGTCGGTTCGCTCGATCACCTGGCTGTACGGCAGCCTGATCCGTTCGTCGCGGCGGTAGATCCACGTATCGCCCTCGGAAGGCTCACGGAAGACGTCCAGTCGCCAGCGCCCACTCGCCGGCTCCCGTACCCACGTCTGCTGATGGGCGTCGAGTGCCCTCGGCGCCTGGGAAAACGGCCAGACGAGCCCGGGATCCGTCAGGTCACCGTCCGGGATGAAGAGCTCGTACCCCGCCAGCGCTTCGGCGATCTCGGAGAACCGCTCGCGGGGCACGGCGATCTCGAGATCCTCGTGCACTCTTCGCTCCTCACCGAGGAAGAGGTCGATCGCCCAGCCGGCGGCGACGTACCACGGTGACTGCACGTCAGCGAGCAGCGCAGCTACCTGCTCGGGACGCCACGCGTCCCAGAGACTCAGGTCAGGTTCGAACGCCCCTGCGGCCACCGCGTCTTCAAGGGTCAGCGGCGTCATAGAGCCGCATCGACCCTCCGCAGCGCCTCCTCCTGAGGCAGCGCCGCGATCACCGTCCACAACTCGGGACCGCGCTCGACGCCCGTCAGCGCGAGCCGCAGGGCCTTCAGGTCGCCGCCGACCGCCTTCAGCTCACGGACGATGTCCTTGCCGTCGAGCCCGTCTGCCCGCAGCTCCGCGAACCGCTCCAGAGTCGGGCGCGCAGCTTCCGTCAGCGTCACCGGCTGCGGCTCCAGGATGGTCTGAGCCATCGCACGTGCCTCGACGAGATCGCGCGCTCCGCGCAGCGCCGGTGCCAGCTGAGGCGGCGCGCCGGCGCGGGCCGCGAGCTCCTCGTCGCTGAGCGACCCGATCGCGTCGGTCGCGAGGCGACGGATCCTCGGCTCGTCGAGGTGGACGTCGTGCGCCGGCTCGCCGAGCTCCTCGAGATAGGCGCGCACGGCCTCAGCGGGCACGCCGGCTTCCCGGTAGCCGGCGAGCGTCGGCGCGCCGGCCCGTTTCGAGAGCTTCTTCCCGTCGGGGCCGAGCAGCAGGCCGTGATGCACGTACTCCGGCGGCTCGAAGCCGAGGGCGCGCGAAAGCCCCTGCTGGAGCTCGGTGTTCGCGCGGTGGTCGGCGCCGCGGATGACGTGCGTGATCTCGAAGTCATGATCGTCGACGACACTCGCCAGGTGATACGTCGGACTGCCGTCCGGGCGGAGGAGCGTCGTTCGCCCGAAGCGGATGGAGCCGTCCGCGTCGGGCTCCCCCACCACGGCGGCGGCTTCGCGATGCCGTTCGGCTCGCTCGCTCTGCCGAACCGGGCCGTCGTTCCAGGTGACACCGATCCACTCCAGGTCGGCGAGGATCTCCTCGACGGCGCCGTCGACCTCGCGTGCGCGGTCGGTGTCGTCGATCCGAAGCAGGAACCAGTCACCACGGCGCCTGTTTGCAACCGCAGACAGGGCGCTGCCGAGATGGAGTGAGCCGGTCGGGCTCGGGGCAAAGCGGGTGCGGGCCACGCTCCTGAGTCTACGAGTCCCGCTGAGCGCGGAAGCGGCGCAGCCGAAGCGAGTTCGAGACCACGAAGACGCTCGAGAGGGCCATCGCCCCGCCTGCGATCAGCGGATTGAGGAGCCCCGCCGCGGCCAGTGGGATCGCGGCGACGTTGTAGGCGAAGGCCCAGAAGAGGTTGGCCTTGATCGTCGCGAGTGTCCGGCGGGCGAGACGAATCGCGTCTGACGCCGTGCGGAGGTCGCCGGTGACCAGCGTGAGGTCGCTCGCCTCGATCGCGACATCGGTCCCGGTCCCGATCGCGAGTCCCAGGTCTGCCTGCGCGAGCGCCGGTGCATCGTTGACGCCGTCGCCGACCATCGCCACGACGCGACCTTCAGCCTGAAGGCGCTTGACGACATCGGCCTTCTCGCCCGGGAGCACCTCGGCGATCACTTCGCTGATCCCGACCTCGTTCGCGACCGTCCTGGCGGTCGGCTCGTTGTCGCCCGTCAGCAGGATGGGATGAAGGCCGAGTGCCTGCAGCCGTGCGATCGCTTCGCGGCTCGTCGGCTTCACCTGGTCGGAGACGATGAACAGCGCCCTCGCCGAGCCGTCCCACCCGGCCGCGACGGCTGTCTTGCCCTCTGCTTCCGCGAGCCGCCGCGCGTCGACCAGTGCCCTGGGAAGCTCGAAGACCCCACTCCTCGAGCAGCGACGGGACGACCGGCGATCAGCGCGTGGCCGTCGACCACGCCCTCGACGCCGAGCCCTCTCTGTTCTTGAAGCTCTCCGGCTGCGAGAGGGCTCCTTCGGCAACCGCCGCGGCGGCGATCGCGCGGGCGACCGGATGCTCGGACGCGTGCTCGAGCGAGCCGACGAGGTGGAGCGCCTCACGCCGGTCGACGCCCGGCGCAAGCATCACATCTGCGAGCGCCATCTTCCCCGTCGTGACCGTTCCCGTCTTGTCGAGCAGGATCGTGTCGACCCGGCGAGTCGACTCGAGCACCTCCGGCCCCCTGATCAGGATGCCGAGCTGGGCGCCGCGGCCCGTGCCCACGAGGAGAGCGGTAGGCGTCGCCAGTCCGAGAGCGCACGGGCAGGCAATGATCAGAACGGCGACTCCCGCCGAGAACGCAAACGCAGCACCCGCCCCGGCGCCGAGCCAGAAGGCAAGCGTCGCAACCGCGATCGCGATCACGATCGGGACGAACACTCCGGAGACCCGGTCCGCAAGGCGCTGCGCGGAAGCCTTTCCGGACTGCGCTTCGGTGACGAGCCGTGCGATCTGGGCCAAGGCCGTGTCCGCGCCGACCTTGGTGGCGCGGACGATGAGACGTCCGCCGACGTTGACCGTGGCGCCGATCACCGCGTCCCCGGGCGCGACTTCGACCGGCACGCTCTCTCCCGGTCAGCAGCGACCTGTCGATCGCGGAGTGCCCTTCCTCGACGACGCCGTCCGTCGGCAGCTTCTCGCCTGGACGAACGACGAACCTGTCTCCGACCAGAAGCTGCTCGGCGGGGACGCGCCGCTCGACTCCGTGATCGTCGAGGACATTCGCCTCCTTCGCGCCCAGCTCCAGCAGCGCCTTGAGGGCGGCGCCGGCCCGCCTCTTGGCTCGGGCCTCGAAGTAGCGCCCCGCAAGGATGAAGACGGTCACCACGGACGCGACCTCGAGATAGATCTGGCTCGCGCTCTCACCGCGGCCGATGAAGAACTCGAAGGGCATCCGCATGCTCGGATCGCCCGCATCGAGGAAGAAGAGCGCCACGATCGACCAGCCCCACGCGGCGAGCGTCCCGAGCGAGATCAGGGTGTCCATCGTCGCCGTCGCGTGCTTGAGATTCAGCCAGGCCGCCTTGTGGAACGGCCAGGCGCCCCAGAGCACGACGGGCGTCGCGAGCTGGAGCGAGAGCCACTGCCAGTTGTCGAACTGCAGCGGCTCGATCATCGCCAGCAGCAGCACCGGCAGCGAGAGCAGCGCCGAGACGATCAGGCGCCGCCGCAGCGGCGCAGTCGGATCGTCGTCCACCTCCTCGGGCTCGGCCGTCGCGAGCGTCGCGTGGTAGCCGGCAGCCTCGATCGCGTCGATCAGATCATCGGGCGAGACGCGCAGAGGATCGAAGTCGACCGCGGCATTCTCGGTCGCATAGTTGACAGTGGCCTCTACCCCGTCGAGCTTGTTCAGCCGCTTCTCGATCCGCGTCGCGCAGGACGCGCAGGTCATCCCTTCGATCGGGAGCTCGAGCCGCTCGGGCAGGGTCGCGCTCACGTCGCCACCAAGGTGAACGGCACGGTGTGCACCTTGCCGCCGTGCCGGAACTGGAGGAAGAGGGCGTAGCGGCCGGGCTCGGACAGGTCGGCTTCGAAGGTGATGGTGCCGGGCTCCGATCCCTCGCGCGGGTGGACGTGCAGGTAGGCGAGATCATCGGCGCGGATCGCGACCAGATGGCCGTCTGCGCCCAGGTAGGGCTGAAGCCGCGAGACGGGACGGCCGCCACGGCTGATTTCGAACGCCAGGTCGGCGCCGCGGCGCAGCCGGACGTCGTAGCCGTCTACGGTGGCCGCCGACCGCGGCGCGGCGAGGCGCCGTGGCGTGAACTCGCCGGGCACGAAGACGTCGCGTCCGAGCACGATCTTCTTGCCGTCCACCTCGAAGTCGGCGTACACACGCCAGAAACCTGGGGTCGGCAGCGTGACGCCGGTCGTGAAGCCGTCGCCCCGGCGGACGGGGTGAACGTGAACGTAGCCGGCGAGGTCGCGCCGGACGAGGATCAGGTGGAGTGGTGGCTCGTCGTGCCCGGTGTCGAGCCGTGTGAACGGCTTCCCGTCGCGTTCGAGCGTCACGGCAAGCCGCCCGCGAGCGCCGGCGTTCAACGCACCGGAGTCGAGCCGGAACCGGAAGCCCGAAGCAGTGTCGGAGAGCCCGTTCGCGGTCTCGCCGCCACTCTCGCCGCCGTGGGCCATCGCCTTCACGGGCGCCTGCTCGACCTCGATCCCGCTCGCACGGCCCGCGAGTGCAGCGGCGGCTGCGAGCACCGCAAGTCCGGCGGCGAAGAGAGCAAGGCGTGTGAGTGTGGCGCGACGCTCGCTCACGCCGCCTCGTAGCCCGCCTCGCGGATCGCCTCGCGCACAGCCTCGTCGGAGACGCCCTCGCCTCGCACGACCACGCGCTTGGTCTCCAGATCGACGTCGACCGCACTGACGCCGCTGACCTGTTCGATCTCCTCGGTCACGGCGACGGTGCAGTGGGCGCAACTCATGCCCGCGACGGTGTAGCTCAGCTCCAGCACGCTCACGCACTCTCCTGTTGGATACCCGGTAGGGGTATGTTACAGTTCAGCGCATGAGTTCGCACCCACCTGGCTATTCGGAGGACAAGGCAGCGATCCTCAAGCGGCTGGCCCGGATCGAGGGGCAAGTGCGGGGGATCGCCAGGATGGTCGAGGACGACCGCTACTGCATCGATGTCCTGACCCAGATCAGCGCGGTGCAGAGTGCGACCGAGAGCGTCGCGCTGAGGCTCCTGGACGACCACGTGCGCCACTGCGTCGTCGGCAGCGAAGGCGACACGCAGGGGGAACGGCTCGACGAGTTGATGGAAGCCGTAGGCCGACTCGTCAAGGCCTGATGGAGCATCACAGCGAGCAATCGCTGAACCGCGTCGCCTTCTCCGCAACGATGCACTGCCTGACCGGCTGCGCGATCGGCGAAGTGCTCGGAATGATCATCGGTACGGCGCTCGACTGGGGTAACCGCGAGACGATCGTGCTGTCCATCGTCGCTCGCGTTCCTGTTCGGCTACTCCCTGACGATGCTGCCTCTGCTGCGCGGGGGCATGACGCTCGCGGCTGCGATTCCCGTCGCGCTGGCGGCTGACACGCTCTCGATCACGATCATGGAGCTCGTCGACAACGCGATCATCCTCGTGATCCCGGGCGCGATGGAGGCAGGGCTCTCGGACCTTCTCTTCTGGGGCAGCCTTGCCGGCGCGCTCCTGGTCGCGGGCGTGGCCGCCTATCCGGCCAACCGGTGGCTGATCGCACGCGGACGCGGACACGCGGTCGTCCACGCGCACCATTAGCACCGCCGGTTCCGATGAGTCCTGAGCAGCAGGCAGGTCTAACTTTCCGAAGAGTGGTGAAGACGAAAGGAGCCCGCTGATGACCACGGATGGCCGCAATCGCTGGTTGGCGCTGTACGTGTTGTGCCTGGGAGATCTGATGATCGTCCTCGACGGCACGATCGTGAACGTCGCTCTGCCGTCGATTCGCGACGACCTCGGCTTCTCCCAGACGTCGCTCGCCTGGGTCGTGAACGCCTACCTGCTGACGTTCGGCGGCTTCCTCCTGCTCGGCGGCCGGCTGGGCGATCTCTTCGGTCACCGGCGCTTGTTCCTGATCGGCGTCTCGATCTTCACCGCCGCCTCGCTCGCCTGCGGGCTCGCGAGCTCGCAGGGGATGCTCATCGCCGCTCGCGCGGTGCAGGGGATCGGCGGCGCCATCGTCTCGGCGGTCGCGCTCTCGCTGCTGATGACGCTCTTCACCGAGCAGGCGGACCGGGCGAAGGCGATGGGCGTCTTCGGATTCGTGCTCTCGGGCGGAGGCGTGATCGGCGTGCTCGCCGGCGGGATCCTCACCGACGTGCTCAGCTGGCACTGGATCTTCCTCGTCAACATTCCGGTCGGCGTGCTGGTCTACGTCCTCTCGCTTGCGGCTGCTCCCGGCCGCACACGGCCCTGCTGCCACCGGCCGCGTCGACTACGCCGGCGCGATCACGGTGACCGCCTCGCTGATGCTCGCCGTCTACGCGATCGTCAACGGCAACGAAAAGGGCTGGGGCTCCGGCCAGACGCTCGGCCTGCTCGCAGCTGCGGTCGCGCTCCTGGGGATCTTCCTCGTGATCGAAGCGCGCGTCTCCTCTCCGCTGGTGCCGCTGAGCCTGTTCCGCAACCGCAACGTCTCGACGGCGAACGTCGCCGGTGCGCTGCTGGCCGCCGGCATGTTCTCCTACTTCTTCTTCTCGGCGCTCTACCTGCAGCTGGTGCTCGAGTACACGCCGCTCGAGGTCGGTCTGGCCTACCTGCCGGGGACGATCATCTGGGGAGCCTCCTCGCTCCTGCTCTCGGACAGGCTCGTGATGCGCTACGGGATCAAGCCGCCGCTGCTCACCGGGCTGAGCTTGATGGTGCTGGCACTCCTCCTGCTCGCGCGGACGCCGGTCGACGGCAACTGGGCGATCGACATCCTCCCTGCAACGATCGCCATCGGCATCGGCGCCGGGATCGCCTTCAACCCGATCCTGCTCGCCGCGATGAGCGGCGTCGCACCCGACCAGGCCGGGCTCGCGTCGGGCGTCGTCAACACCGCGTTCATGATGGGCGGCGCGGTCGGTCTCGCGATCCTCGCCAGCCTCGCCGACTCGCGACACTGGGAGCCTGATCGAGTCGGGTCAGGACTCCCTCGCTGCGCTCAACGGCGGCTACCACCTCGCGTTCGTGGTCGGCGCTGTCTTCGTCGTCGGCGCAGCGGTGGTTTCGGCAGTACTCCTGCGAGTCGAGGCACCGCAGGCGCACGGCAGCGAGGTCGGCGGCCCGGCGACTGCCGAAGCCGACTGAACCCAGGTGCATTTCGAGCGCTTCGAGAGCGCCCTCTGGCAGACGACCTCGTTGCTGCTCGTCGCGCGACGGCGAGGCCGTCGTCGTCGATCCATGCATCTCGGCCGACGAGGTGGCGCGGATCGCCGAGCGAGCGGAGACACTCGGTGCCCGGGTGACACACGTCCTCGCGACGCACGCGGACTGGGATCACGTCTGTGGAATTGCGGCGTTTCCCGACGCGGTTGCGGCGATGGGTGAACGGACCGCGGAGATCGTCGCCGGCGGTGAGTCACGCGGGTTGATCGCCCAGCGCGCCGCCAAGTACGGCCTGAAGATCGAAGGCGAGCCGCGCGTCGATCGTGTGCTGGCGGACGGAGTCGCGCACCAGGTCGGCCCGTTCGCCGTCGAAACGACGGCGCTCCGCGGCCACACCGCCGACGGCACGGCGTACCGCATCCGGGAGCTCGCCCTGCTCGCCGTCGGTGACCACCTCTCGGCGGTCGAGTTCCCGTTCGTGTCGGCGCCGTCCGACTACCGAACCACGCTCGCGAGCCTGATCGAGCTGCTCCGGAACGATCCGCCGGCAACCGTGGCGCCGGGTCACGGCCCCGCGCTGACCGCTGTCGAGGCCCTGAGCATCGCCGAGGCCGACCTGTCGTATCTACGCGCGCTCCGCGATGCGGTTGCCGGCGCGGGCGGCAACCGTGAGCAGGCGCGCGCAGCGGCGGTCGCCGTCGCGCTGCCTCGACCGGCGCCGAACGACCTCGCGGACATGCACGCCGGCAACGTCGAGGCGCAGCTCGAGGAACTACTGCCGTGACGACCGCCGAGGACGCCACTAGTCTCGACCTCATGGACGAGCTGCTGTTGGCTTGGTTCCAGGCGAACGGGCGCGAGCTCCCCTGGCGAGAGACGAAGGATCCGTACGCGATCCTCGTCAGCGAGGTGATGCTGCAGCAGACGCAGGTCGAGCGCGTGATCCCGCGCTACCTCGCGTGGCTCGAGCGCTGGCCGACGCCCGCGGCGCTCGCCGCCGCGACTCCCGCGCGACGTGATCCGCGCCTGGCAAGGGCTCGGCTACAACCGCCGCGGGCTCAACCTGCACCGCGCCGCCCGCGCGATCGCTGACCAGGGCTGGCCGGAGGATCTCACCGAGCTCCCGGGCGTCGGCCCCTACACCGCGGCTGCGATCCGCAACCAGGCGTTCGGCGAGCCGGTGCTGCCCGTCGACACGAACGTCGCGCGGATCCAGGAGCGCACCGGGCACACCTTCGGGCCCGGACGCGCTCCAGGCGCTCTTCGACCTCGGCGCGACCGTGTGCCTCGCTCGCGTGCCGCGCTGCGATGCCTGTCCGCTCGCCGGCGGCTGCCCGTCGCGCGGGCGCCGCTACGAGCCGCTCCGCAAGCAATCTCGCGTTCGAAGGCTCGTTCCGCCAGCGGCGCGCACTCTTGCTGCGGGAGGTCGCCGCGGAGCCGCGGCGGCTCGAGACGCTGGATCGCGAGGCGGTCGACTCGCTCCTGCGGGACGGCCTCGTCGAATGCGCCGGCGAGCTCGTCCGCCTGCCCGCCTAGACCGTGTGGTGCATCCAGACGTTGGGCTCGACGTAGACGCCCTCGTCCCGCTCGCGGTCGATCTCGACCGGGACGAGCGCGCCCGGGACCACGTAGGTGCCGGTCTCGGGGAAGACGAGCTTCGTCCAGTCCTCCCACTCGGCGACCGAGCCTGAGATCCGCATCGACTCGGAGGCGACGCGGATCAGCTTCGCGCCCGCATCCTCGTGCACGCGCAGCCATGGATCGAGCAGCTTGCCGTCCTCGCGACGCCACTCGATGTAGCGCTCGATCGGGGCGAGCGGATACCGGTGCTTCAGACTCGGCCGCACCGGCGCGACGAGATCCGACAGACCGCGGGCTGCGACCGCCTTCCGCATCGCGTCGAGCATCGTCTTGCTGAGACCCTTCCCTCGGTGCTCGACACCGACCGAGATCGCGATCGCCGAGACCGCCTTCGCGGGCCGGCCTTCGAACGCCTGTCGGAGCGCCGCGTCCCAGCCATCGTCGGGCAGCTCGTCCGGGCCGAAGGGAATGGCGACTGCGTTCGACTCGGCGATGAGCCGGTCGTCGTCATCCACGAGCCAGAGCTGCAGATCCGGGTACTCCTCGTACTGGCGATCCCAGCAGACGCTCGCGACGGCATCGTGGTGCATGAACTCCTCCCACGTGGCTCCGAGTTCGTCTCGACGCTGGAGGAACTCGGGGCGCTCGGCCTGGGAGTAGAGCTTCATGTGCGCTCCAGGAGCGCGACCGCCTGCGCCGCAAGGCCCTCGCCGGTGCCGGTGAAGCCGAGGCGGTCTGTTGTCGTCGCGCGCACGTTCACCCGCGCAGGCTCGACGCCCAGCGCGCCGGCGAGCCGGTGACGCATCTCCTCGCGGTGCGGAGCGATCCGTGGTTCCTCGCCGATCAGGATGCAGTCGGCATTGACGAGCTCGAAGCCCACCTCGCGGACGCGGGCGTACGCGTCACGGAGCAGGTGGAGCGAGTCCGCCCCGTGCCAGCGTTGGTCGTCCGCGGGGAAGAGCGAGCCGATGTCGCCGAGCCCGGCCGCTCCGAGCAGGGCATCGGTGAGCGCGTGGGCGATCACATCGCCGTCCGAGTGGCCGGCGAGGCCGCTCGGGAAGTCGATCGGGACGCCGCCGAGAACGAGCCGCAGGCCCTTCTCGAAGGCGTGCGCATCGACGCCGAGGCCAATCCGAAGCTCATTCACAGCCACGCGGCGATCTGCTCGAGGTCGGCTTTCGTCGTCACCTTCAGCAGGCGTGGGTCGCCCTCGACCCACTTCACGCGGCCGCCGTCGGGCTTCGACGAGCGACGAGCAGTCGGTCGCTCCCGACAGGTCTCCCGAGTACGCCTCACGGAGCTTCGAGGCCACGAATGCCTGGGGCGTCTGCACGGCGACCAGCTTCTCACGCGACAGCGTCCCGGAAACGGCTTCGCCCGAGACGGTCTTGACGGTGTCCACGATCGGGAGGCCGGGCACGACGCCGTCCCACCCCTCGGAGAGCGGCGCCAGCACGCGCTCCAGCACGTCTTCGGTCAGAAGCGGCCTGGCTGCGTCGTGCACGAGCACGACGAGTGCGTCCTCCGGTACCTCGGCGAGCGCCGCGCGGACCGACTCGGCACGCGTCGCGCCGCCGTGCACGGCTGCCACGACCTTGCTTGCCGACAGCTCCTCGGCGAGGAGGATCGCCGGCTCCTCCCAGTCTGCCGGGACGGCGACGACGATCGCATCGACCCAGTCGGACTCGTCCAGGCGTCGCAGCGGCTCGGCGAGCAGGGGCAGCTCTCCGAGCTTGACGAATGCCTTGGGCCGCTCCTCACCCAGCCGCTCCCCCGCCCCGGCGGCGACGAGGAGGGCCCAGACACTCATGTTCTTGCCGAGAAGGTGCTAGGCCGTGGCCGCAGCGGCCTTGGCCTTGCTCTTCTTCTGCGGCTTCTCGCCGTTACCCGCGAGCACGCCTTCGAGCCACTCGGCGGCCTCTTCCTCGTCGACCGCCTTGGCGTACATCAGCTCGGAGGCGAGGATCTTCTTCGCCTTCACGAACATCTGCTTCTCGCCCGTCGAGAGGCCCTTCTCGTGGTCGCGCAAGGAGAGGTTCTTCACGACCTCGGCCAGCTCGAAGATGTCGCCGGTCTTCATCTTGTCCCGGTTGTGCTTGAACCGTCGGTTCCAGTTCTTGGGCATCTCCGACTCGCCGGCGGTCAAAGCCTTGACGACGGTGTTGACGAGATCCTCGTCGATCACTGTCCGCAAGCCGACCTGCTCGGCGTTCTCGACCGGCACATTCACGGTCATGTCGTTGTGCAGGATCTGGATCGTCAGGTATTCGCGCGTCTGCCCCAGAATCTCGCGCTTTTCCTTCTTCACAACCGTGCCTGCGCCGTGGTGCGGATACACCACTTTGTCGCCAACCTCGAACAAGCCAGCCTCCCCTTGGTGAAAATGAGTCTGTTCAGCGAAGAAGCCGGCGGGCTCGAGAGCTCACCGGCATGCAGTCCCAGTATAGCGGAAATCCCTGGAAACGGCTACTTTTTGGGGGATTAGGCCGATTTGCGGGGGTTTTCTTCGCGCGCCTCCAGCCCAGCGCGAAGTGCGTCGCGAAGTGTGCCCGAACCGGAGACGCGGATCTTGGACCGGCTGCGAGTGCCCTCGGGGGCGATCGCCGCGACGACGCCGAACTTCGCGCACTCCTCGAGCCTCCGCTCGGACTGCGCGGCGGGCCGGAGACGGCCGGTGAGCCCGATTTCCCCGAACGCCGCAATCCCCTCGCGCACCGGCGCACCGCGTGCCGCCGAGGCGATGGCGAGCGCGATCGCGAGGTCGGCGCCCGGCTCGTCGATCCGCAGGCCACCCGCGACGTTGACGAAGACGTCGGCGGACCCGAGCGCGATGCCGGCATGGCGCGAGAGGACGGCGACGATCATCGCCAGACGCTTGGGGTCGACCCCCGTGCCGACGCGGCGCGGCATCGCGAGATCGGTGGGCGCGACGAGCGACTGGATCTCGAGCAGGATCGGACGCGTCCCCTCGAGCGCGCAGGCGACCGCCGACGCCGATCTCGCCCGGAAGCGTCTTGCCGAACAGCTCGGAGGGATCGGGCACGCCGACGAGGCCCTCGCCGGTCATCTCGAAGACGCCGAGCTCGTTGGTCGATCCGAAGCGGTTCTTCGTCGCGCGCAGCACGCGGTGGGCGTGGTACCGGTCGCCCTCGAACTGGAGCACGCAGTCGACGAGGTGCTCGAGCACCCGCGGGCCCGCGACAGCTCCGTCCTTCGTCACGTGCCCGACGAGGATCGTGGCGACGCCGAACTCCTTGGCGACGCGGAGAAGGCGTCCGGCCGCCTCCCGGACCTGGCCGACCGAGCCCGGCGCGGAGCTCATGTCCGAGGCGTAGAGCGTCTGGATCGAGTCGATCACACAGACGTCGGGCCGTTCGCGTCTCGAGCGTCGCGCAGACCGCGTCGAGCTCGGTTTCGGCGAGGATCTCGACCTGATCGGTGCCGCCGAGGCGCGCGGCGCGGAGCTTCACCTGCGCGGTCGACTCCTCGCCCGTGACGAGGAGCGCGCGGAGGCCTGACGGCGGAGATCGCCCCGAGAGCGGTCAGGAGCAGCGTCGACTTGCCGACGCCCGGCTCGCCGCCGACGAGAACGAGGCTCGCGGGCACGAGGCCGCCGCCGAGAACGCGGTCGAGCTCCGGCACCCCGGTCGAGATCCGCTTCGCCTCCTCGGCGTTCACGTCGACGAGACGCAGGAGCGGCCTGGCGGCGGCCTTCGTGCTCGCCGCCTCAGGCGCCTCCTCGACGAGCGACCCGAACGCGTCGCAGCCCGGGCACTTGCCGAACCACCGCCCGGCGGAGTAGCCGCACTCGGTGCACGCGAAGTTGACTGCTGCCTTGGCCATGGAGTCGAGGCTAGCCCGCGCGGCGGACGGGCTCGTGCCAACTCGGTGTCGGATGTGTGTCGAGTTCGTCGCGGGGCCGGAGCGTCGCGAGGCCGGACCACGGCCAGTCCTCGATCCTCTTCACCATCCCAGCCCGGACGGGGTTCTCGAGGATGTACGCGATCGTCTTCTCGCACTGTGGATCCGACTCGACCAGGGTGTCGGCGAAGCGGTCTCCGAAGAGATGACCACGGCGGCCGTGCCGGGCGTTGAACTCGCGTGCGTAGACGGAGTTGACGGTCTGCATCGCCCACGACACGCGCAGCTCCTTCGGGGACGACGACGAGCAGGTGGTAATGCGTCGTCATCAGACACCATGAAACGACCTGCCAGTCCACGCGCTGCGTGACCTTGCGCAGAAGCGCGAGCAGCTCGTACCTGTCGAGGTCGGAGCGGAAGATCGGCTGGTCGTCGACTCCACGCGCGGTCAAGTGCGTCGGCACTCCGGGGTAGAACGAGCGGGCTCTTCGTCCCATCCTCCGACCGTAGCGCGCCGGCAACGTCGGAACCGCCACCGCGTCGGAAGTGTTCCTCTTCCGACGACGAATTGTCACGAAGGACATGTCCGACCCGGACAGGTGGTGTCAGAGACGAGTCTGGCACGTGTCAGAGACGAGTCTGACACCGGTTGTCCGGAACGGTGGGCGGAACGAGAGAGGCCGCCTCGCGGCGGCCTCTCGACAGGCTACTCCTCGACGACCGCGGGCTCTTCGGGCTCCGCCGGCTCGTCGGGCGGAACCGTCACCTTCTCGCGCGGCTCGCCCTCGATGATCCTGATGTCGACGAGCGACTCGCCCTCCTCGCCGGTGACGTCTTCCTTCCGGTCGACGAGGATCGTGGCGCCGGGATTGAGGTTGCGGCCGAGCACGAAGTCGGCGAGCGGATCCTCGATGAAGCGCTGGATCGCGCGGCGCAGCGGCCGGGCGCCCATCGCCGGGTCGAAGCCCTGCTCGACGAGCACCTCCTTCGCGCCGTCGGTCAGCTCGATCGCGACCTCGTACGTCGGCCATCTGCTCGCGCAGCCGCTTCAGCTGCAGGTCGACGATCGTCAGGATCTCTTCCTTCTCGAGCTTGTGGAAGACGATGATCTCGTCGATCCGGTTCAGGAGCTCGGGCCGGAAGACCTTCTTCAGCTCGCCGGTGACGCGGCCCTTCATCTCGTCGTAGCTGAGCCCGTGCTCGTCGCCGATCGAGAAGCCGAGCGTCTGGTTCTTGGCGATCTGGCCGGCGCCGATGTTCGACGTCATGATCACGATCGCGTTCCGGAAGTCGACCTTGCGGCCCTGGGAGTCGGTCAGCTTCCCCTCTTCCAGGATCTGGAGGAGGATGTTGAAGACGTCCGGGTGGGCCTTCTCGATCTCGTCGAGCAGGAGCACCGAGTACGGCTTGCGGCGCACGGCCTCCGTGAGCTGGCCGCCCTCGTCGTAGCCGACGTAGCCGGGCGGGGAGCCGACGAGCCGGGACACGGAGTGCTTCTCCATGTACTCCGACATGTCGACCTGGATCATCGCGTCCTCGTCGCCGAAGAGGAACTCGGCGAGCGTGCGCGCGAGCTCCGTCTTGCCGACGCCGGACGGGCCGAGGAAGATGAACGAGCCGGTCGGCCGCTTCGGATCCTTGATCCCGGCGCGGGCGCGGCGGATCGCCTTGGAGGCGGCCACGATCGCCTGGTGCTGACCGACGACGCGCTTGTGCAGCTCGTCCTCCATCCGGATCAGCTTCTGCGACTCGGCCTCGGTGAGCTTGAAGACGGGGATGCCCGTCCACATCGAGACGATGTCCGCGATCTCGTCCTCGCCGACCTCTGGCTGCTCCTCGGACTCCTCGGTGCGCCAGTTCTCCTCGAGCTCCTTCTTCTTCTGCGTCAGCTTCCGCTCCTTGTCGCGGAGCGACGCGGCCTTCTCGAACTCCTGCGACTCGATCGCGTTCTCCTTCTCCGTGCGCACGCGCTCGATCTCGTCCTCGAGCTCGCGGTAGCGCGGCGGCGCGGTCATCGTCTTGATGCGGAGACGCGAGCCGGCCTCGTCGATCAGGTCGATCGCCTTGTCCGGGAGGTGCCGGTCCTGGATGTAGCGGTCGGCCAGCACGGCGGCGGCGCGCAGCGCGTCGTCGGAGATCTGGCAGCGGTGGTGCGCCTCGTAGCGGTCGCGGAGGCCGCGCAGGATCTGGACGGTGTCGTCGATCGACGGCTCCTCGACCCGGACCTGCTGGAAGCGGCGCTCGAGTGCAGCGTCGCGCTCGAGGTACTTGCGGTACTCGTCGAGCGTCGTCGCCCCGATCGTCTGCAGCTCGCCACGGGCGAGCGCCGGCTTCAGGATCGAGGCTGCGTCGATCGCACCCTCGGCCGCACCGGCGCCGACGAGGTTATGGAGCTCGTCGATGAAGAGGATGATGTCGCCCCGCTGCATGATCTCCTTCATCACCTTCTTGAGCCGCTCCTCGAACTCGCCGCGGTACTTGGAGCCGGCGACGAGGGCAGCCAGATCCAGGGTGTAGATCTGCTTGTTCTTCAGCAGCTCGGGCACCTGGTTCGTGGAGATGCGGGTGGCGAGCCCCTCGACGACGGCCGTCTTGCCGACGCCCGGCTCGCCGATCAGCACCGGGTTGTTCTTCTGGCGGCGCGAGAGGATCTGCATCACGCGCTCGATCTCGGTCTGGCGCCCGACGACGGGATCGAGCTTCCCGTCCGTGGCAGCCTTGGTGAGATTGCGGCCGAACTGGTCGAGCAGCTTCGAGCTCTTCGCCTTCTCTCCCGCAGCGCCGCCGGAGCCCTGCTGGCGCCGGCCGGGGCCGGAGAGCATGCGGATGATCTCGTTGCGGATCTTCTCGGCGTCGGCGTCGAAGTCGAGCAGGATGCGCGCGGCGACGCCTTCGTTCTCGCGCACGAGCCCGAGCAGGATGTGCTCGGTGCCGATGTAGTTGTGTCCGAGCGACAGCGCCTCGCGAAGCGCGAGCTCGAGGACCTTCTTCGCGCGCGGCGTGAACGGGATCTGACCGGTCGTGACCTCGTCGCCCTGGCCGACGATGCGCGCCACCTGCGCGCGCACTTCCTCGACCGTGATGTCGAGCGACTCGAGCACGCGCGCGGCGAGACCTTCCTCTTCGCGGAGGAGGCCGAGGAGAATGTGCTCGGTACCGATGTAGTTGTGCTTGAGGGCGCGGGCCTCGTCCTGCGCTAGGACGACGACCTGGCGAGCCCGTTCTGTGAATCGCTCGAACATCCCTGTCGACCCTCCTTCCAACCGATAACCGGGGGGAAGCTCACCCACCCCCGAGTCGAAGGTCTGGCCCTATGGTATCGGACGGCTGGGCCGTCCCCGTTAGCGAGACTACGCCGACGAACGGAGGGCCGGGAAGAGAATCACGTCGCGGATCGTCTCGCGCCCGGTCAGCACCATCGCCAGCCGGTCGATCCCGAGGCCGAGCCCGCCGGTCGGAGGCATGCCGTAGGAGAGCGCCTCGACGTAGTCCGGATCCTCCTGCTCGCCTTCGACGAACTCGGATTGGCGCCGAAAACGCTCGCGCTGCTCCTCCGAGTCGTTGATCTCGGAGAACGCGTTCCCGAGCTCCATCCCGCCGACGAAGTACTCGAATCGCTCGGTCAGCGTCTCGTCGTCGTCGGTGGAGCGCGCGAACGGCGAGATCTCGATCGGATAGTCGTGCACGATCGTCGGCTCGATCAGGCTCGGCTCGACGTAGTGGCTGAAGGCGTGGTCGACGAGCTGCGCCCAGTCCTTGTCGGCATTCGTGTCGACCCCGCGCCCGTTCAGCTCGGCGCGCAGCTGCCGCCTCGTCGCGGATCCAGAGGCCGTGCTCCTCCAGCGCATCCGGTGAAGCGAACGCCGCTTCCAGGGCGCCTTCAGGTCGACCTCGTGACCCTTGAAGGTCGTCGTCGTCGTCCCCATCACCTCGAGCGCGACCGCCTCGACCAGCCGCTCCATCCGCTCCATCGTGTCGTCGGTAGTCCGCGTACGCCTCGTACCACTCGAGCATCGTGAACTCGTTCGAGTGCTTGTACGAGATGCCCTCGTTGCGGAAGTCCTTGCCGATCTCGTAGACGCGCTCGAGCCCGCCGACGATCAGCCGCTTCAGGTAGAGCTCGGTCGCGATCCGGAGATAGAAGTCCTGCTCGAGCTAGTTCCAGTGCGTGACGAACGGCTCCGCGAAGGCGCCGCCGTAGCGCGGCTGCAGCACCGGCGTCTCGACCTCGACGAAGCCGTCGGCGTCGAGGTGCCGCCGGATCGCCGAGACGATGCGGCTGCGCAGGAGGAAGTCCGCGCGCGTCTCCTCGTTCATCAGCAGGTCGAGGTAGCGCTTGCGGTAGCGCAGCTCGACGTCGGTGAGGCCGTGGAAGGTGTCCGGCAGCGGCGCGCGGTTCTTCGCGAGCAGCTCGAAGCCGGTGACCTTCAGCGACGGCTCGCCGCGGCGTGACTTGGCCGGATGCCCCTGCACGCCGACGATGTCGCCGAGGTCGACGTCGACCTTCTCGGAGATCAGCTGGATCCGGCCGCTCCGGTCGACGAGGTCGAGGAACGTGATCTTCCCCATCTCGCGCCGCGCCATCACGCGGCCGGCGAGGCGGAACTGCTGCGCCTCGTCCTCCGCGCCGGGCTCGAGCGCCTCCGCCTGCGTGCGGACCGCAGCGATCTCGTCCCGGTCGGGGAAGCGCTTCGGCAGGTCATCGCGACGAGTCTAGTTCCACTCGGAACGAGGCGTAGCGGCCTCCGGCGGGTCGCTCGCGTCGCACGGCCGGAGGGGATAGTGCGAAAGCACAGACCCGGAGAGCCGGGTGGCGCGAGCGGCGCGAGGTCGGCGGAGCCGGGCTCCGCCCGGCGGGAGCCGACTGGCCGGTGCGCCGCTACGCGGCCTTGATGTCGAGGATCTTGTACTTCAAGATCCTCGCGGGGCGCTGACCTCGACGGTCTCGCCCTTCTTCTTGCCGATGATCGCCTTGCCGACCGGCGACTCGTTCGAGAGCTTCTGCTCGGACGGATTGGCCTCGGCGGAGCCGACGATCGTGTACTCGACCGTCTGGTTCGCATCGACGTCCTTCAGGCGCACCTTCGCGCCGATCGAGACGACGCTGAGGTCGACGTCGCGCGTCTGGATCACGCGCGCGTTCGAGAGACGCTCCTCGAGCTGCGCGATCTTGTGCTCGAGCATCGCCTGCTCGTTCTTGGCATCGTCGTACTCGGCGTTCTCGGCGATGTCGCCGAACTCGCGCGCGACGCGGATGCGATCGGCCACCTCTCGGCGCTTCTCGGTCGAGAGAGTGTCGATCTCCACCTTCAGCTTCTCGTAGCCCTCAGGCGTGAGAATGACTTCCTTCAACTGCTTCCCTCCCCAGGAAAAAGCCGGCGAACGTGCGCCGACGCGGGCGGGAATGGTAGCGGTGCGATCGGACGAGGTCAATACCTCCGAGTACCATCCGTAAACAGTGTTCGTCGATCTCAGGGAAAGCTGGTGGATCCGCGACGTCGAGATCCCGACGCGCCTCGTCCTCGCGCCGATGGCGGGCGTCAGCGTGCAGGCGTTCCGGCGCCAGGGCCGCCGCTTCGGCGCCGGGCTCGTCTGCTCGGAGATGGTCAGCTGCGCCGGGATCGAGCACCGGAACGAGCGGACGCTCGGCTACCTGCGCGTCGCCGCCGACGAGCATCCGCTCGCGATCCAGATCTTCGGCTCGGAGCCGCGCGCGATGGCCGAGGCGGCGCGGATGGTCGATGGCGGCCGGCGCCGACCTCGTCGACATCAACTTCGGCTGCCCCGTGCGCAAGGTGACGAAGACCGGCGCGGGCGCGACGCTGCTCGACGACCCCGACCGCGCCTGCGCGAATCGTGGAGGCCGTGGCGACGGCGGTCGACGTGCCGGTCAGCGTGAAGATGCGCCGCGGGCTGCGAGACGGCTCCCGCACGTGCCTCGAGGTCGGGCCGCTGCTCGTCGAGGCGGGCGCTGCGACGCTGACTCTCCATCCGCGCTCGGCGCAGCAGATGTACACCGGCACCGCCGACCACGCGCTGACGGCCGAGCTCGTCTCGCTCGTCGACGTTCCCGTGATCGCGTCGGGCGACATCACCTCGCGCGCCAAGGCGCAGTCGGTGCTCGCGACGACCGGCGCGGCCGCGGTCATGGTCGGCCGCGGCGCGCAGGGCAACCCGTGGGCGATTCGCGAGATCGTCGACGGGGACGACGGGTGAGCCGACGCGCGAGGAGGTCGTGGCCGAGCTCGTCCTCTTCATCCGCGAGACCGTGCGCGAGCTCGGCGAGCGGCGCGCCTCCAGCTTCCTGAAGAAGTTCTACGGCTGGTATCTCGGCCGCGGCCGCTTCCCGCGCCAGTTCAAGCAGGAGCTCGTCGTGCTCGACTCGACCGAGGAGGTCGAGCGCCTCCTGATCGCCGCCGCGCCGGGAGCGCTGCCGCTGCTCGAGCGGCTCGAGGACGAGCTGCCCGAGCGGCGACGAGGTGCTGCTCGACCTCCCGATCTCGATCTACGGCGGCGGCTAGCGCCTAGGCGTTCCGCTCCCAGACGAGCCGCAGCCCCTCGAGCGTGAGGTGCGGGTCGATCCGGTCGAGCGTCTGCGCGTGCGGGGCGATCAGGTCGGCGAGCCCGCCGGTGGCGACCGTCTGCGCCTCGACGCCGAGCTCTTCGCGGATGCGCCCGACGATGCCGTCCACCTGGCCGGCGAAGCCGTAGACGAGCCCGGACTGGAGCCCGGTCACCGTCGTCTTGCCGATCACGGTCGGCGGCGCGACGAAGTCGACCTTCACGAGGCGAGCCGCGCGCGCGAACAGCGCGTCCATCGAGACCTCGATCCCCGGCGCGAGCACGCCGCCGACGTACTCGCCCTCGGGCGAGACGATGTCGAAGTTGGTCGCGGTGCCGAAGTCGACGACGATGCACGGCGGCCCGTAGCGCTCGCACGCCGCGACGGCGTTGACGATCCGGTCCGGCCCGACCTCGCGCGGATCGTCGTAGCGGATCGGGATCCCCGTCTTCACGCCCGGCCCGACGGTCAGCAGCGGCGCCTGTGCCCAGCGCTCGGCGACGCGCTCCCACTCGCGCTGCAGCGCCGGCACCGTCGTGGAGAGGCAGATCCCGTCGACGTCCTCCAGCTCGAAGAGCGCAGCGAGCGTGACGCCGAGCTCGTCGCCGGTGCGGCTGCGGTCGGTCGCGAGCCGGAAGCTGTCGGCGAGCCGCTCGCCCTCGAACAGGCCGAGCACCGTCTGCGTGTTGCCGACGTCGACCGCGAGCAGCATGGCGCCCTCTAGGGCGTGTCGTCGTCCGTCGAGAGGCGCTCGCCGAGGCGCTCGGCGAGCGCCTCCGCGGTCAGCTTGGGATCGTCGTTCTCGCCGCGCAGCTCCTCGACGGTGACGTCGCTCGAGGTGTAGACCTCGGCGCGCGGGATGATCCGCGTCGGCCGGTTCTTGTCCCACACCCACACGTCCTCCATCTTCACGTGGAAGAACGGATAGCTCGCCTGCGGCGAGACCTGGAGGTCGAGCTTGTTGCAGAGATAGGTCGCGTCGGCGGTGAGGATGCAGTAGCGGAAGAGGCCGAAGACGGCCGTGTACTCCCGCTTCAGCGTCAGCTCGAGCTCGGCCTCGAACTCGTCGAGATCGTCCAGGTGGGACATAGCGCTCAGTCTAGCTCCGCGAGCAGGTCTTCCACCCCGCCCAGGCCCGGAACGACGAGCTCCGGCGCGAGCTCGGCGAGCGGCTCCAGGACGAACCGGCGCTCGTGCAGGCGCGGATGCGGGATCGGTCAGGCCGGGCTCGTCGATCACCTCGTCGCCGTAGAGGAGCAGGTCGAGGTCGATCGTGCGCGGCCCCCAGCGCTCCCCGCGCTCGCGGCCGAGCCCACGCTCGACCGCGAGCAGGACGTCGAGCAGCTCCCGGGGCGGGAGCTCGGTCTCGAGCGCGGCGACGCCGTTCAGGAACCGCGGCTGGTCGGTGACGCCGACCGGATCCGTCTCGCGCAGGGTCGAGACGGCGACGACGCCGGGCAGCTCTGCGATCGCCGCACGGATCGTCGCCTCGCGGTCGCCGAGGTTGGCGCCGAGGCCGACGTACGCGACCGTCACGGGCGCGTGGCGCGCACGGCCGCGAACGTGACCGGCGGATCGAGCACGACGTCCGGCTTGCGCACGCGCACGGAGACGCGCTCGACCGGGAAGCGCGCGACCAGCTCGTCGGCCACCGCGGTCGCGAGCGCCTCGAGCAGGTGGTAGGCACGCGCGTCCGAGACCTCCTTGCACGCAGGCCGCGACGTCGCGGTAGTCGACGGCGTCCTCGAGCTTGTCCGAGCTGCCGGCCTCGCCCACCTCGAGCTCGACGTCGAAGAGGAAGTTCTGCCCTCGCTCGCGCTCCCAGTCGAGCGCGCCGTGGAAGCCGTGGATCAGCAGTCCCGTGAGCTCGATCGTCATGCGATCGCCCCCGCCGCCGCGAGCGCCTCGACGTGCTCGCGCACGTCGTGCACGCGGAAGATCGAGGCGCCGCGCTCGTACGCTGCGACCGCTGCACCGAGCGAGGCCGCGAGCGAGCCGGTGCGCGCTTCCGGATCGAAGAGACGTCCGAGCGAGCTCTTGCGCGAAAGCCCGATCAGCACCGGGCGACCGAGCGCGACGAGCACGTCCAGCCGCCGCACGAGCTCGAAGTTCTGGGCCGCCGTCTTGCCGAAGCCGATGCCGGGGTCGAGGCAGATGCGCTCCTCCGGGATCCCGGCCGCGACGGCGAACGCCAGCCGCTCCTCGAGGAACGCGGCCACCTCCGAGACGACGTCGTCGTAGCGAGGGTCGGCCTGCATCGTGCGCGGCTCGCCCTGCATGTGCATCAGGCAGAGGTACGCACCGCTCTCGGCGACGACGCCGGCGAGATCGGGGTCGCCGCGCAGCGCCGTCACGTCGTTGACGAGCTCGGCGCCGAGCTCGAGCGCACGGCGAGCGACCTCGCTCTTCGCCGTGTCGATCGAGACCGGCACGCCGTCGAGCCGCTCGAGGACCGGCACGACCCGGCGGAGCTCCTCGTCGACCGAGACGCCCTGCGGAGCCGGGCCGCGTCGACTCGCCGCCGACGTCCACGATCGCGGCCCCCTCCTCGACCATCCGGCGAGCCGGCGGCGGCCGCGGCGTCCGGGTCGAGGTGCACGCCGCCGTCCGAAAAGCTGTCGGGCGTCACGTTCACGATCCCCATCACGGCCGGGCGCTGCAAACGTTCCTCCACCGATGGACGTCTCACCCTGCGATGGAGGTTAGCTCGCGCGGACGCAACGCCCTGCTGACGGCGCTCGGCGTGCTCGTCGCGCTGGTCGTCGTCGCGATCGCCGCGCGCGGCTCGATCCCGACGGGCGAGGGCGGCACGCGCGGACCGACGCAGGCGCTCATCGACATCCTCTTCACGCTGTACCTGCTGGCGATCGCGAGCGCCGTGGTGTTGGCTCGTCTACCTCCTCGTCCTGCGCCGCCAGATCGAGGCGCAGGGCGGCACGGTCGCGGCGACGCAGGCCGCTCGAGCGGCTGCTGATCGCTGATCGTCCTGATCGGAGCGCGTCGCTGCTCGGCCGGAGGATTCGCGGGCCACAACCCGCTCAGCCGCCTACCCGGTGGATGCGGTCCGCAGCTGACCGTTTCCAGAACGGCGCGACGAGCAGGCGACTGACGGATGCTGCGTACGAGCCGGAGTTCGCCTGGGCGCCGGCCCTCGTCACGGTCGCGCTGATCGTGCTCGCGCTCGGCGCCTGGTGGTACGCGGGACGGGCGCGTAAGCGGGCGCGCGGCGAGCTGCGAAGTCGAGACGACCGGCTCGCGACCGAGCTCGCCGCGGCGATGGACGAGTCGCTCGACGACCTGCGCGCCGAGCCGGATCCGCGCCGCGCCGTGATCGCCGCCTACGCGCGGCTCGAACGTGTCCTGGCCGCTCACCGGCTGCCGCGACGGCCCGCCGAGGCGCCGCTCGAGTACCTCGCCCGGATGCTCGACGACCTCTCGGTCAGCCCGGAGGCGGCTCGGCGGCTGACGGACCTGTTCGAAAGGGCTAAGTTCTCGCAGCATGCGGTGGGCGCGGAGATGAAGGAGGAAGCGATCTCGGCGCTGGAGACGGTTCGCGACGATCTGCTCGCGGCGCGCGCGCTCGCCGAGCAGGAGCACAAGGCGGCGATCGCAGCGCAGCGCGAGAGGACGGCGTAGATGCGGCGCGCCCTCTCGATCGCCCGGCTTCCCGCTCTTCCTCACCGCTCGTGCTCGCGATCGTGCTTCTCGCCGATCCCGGCCGGGCGGGGCTCGCCGTGCACGTGTACGTCCTCGTGCTCGCGGCGATCGGGCTCGGCCACCTGCTCGCGGCTCTGCGCAACGCGCTCCCGCCGCGCGGGCCGTCGCGCGTTCGACGCTGCGCTGCGAACGCGCGCGCGTCGCGCGACAGCGGATCCCCGAGCTCGAGCGCATGGAGCGCGAGGTCGCGCTCGGCCTCGCGACCGCCTTCGACCTCCACTACCGGCTGCGGCCGACGCCTCCGGCGGATCGCGACCGAGCTCCTGGCGGCGCGCCGCGGGATCGACCTCGACGCGAAGCCCGGACGCCGCGCGCCGCGTGCTCGGCGACGACGCCTGGGAGATCGTCCGCGGCGATCGCGAGCCGTCGCGCGAGCACTTCGCCGCCGGTGTCGACATCGCCTCGCTGCGGCTCGCCGTCGCTGCACTGGAAGCGCTCTGATGGAGCTCGCCCAGGTCCAGGAGCACGCGACGCGGATCCTCGACGAGGTCGAGCGCGCCGTCGTCGGCAAGCGCGACGCCCTCGAGCTCGTCCTGATGGGGCTGCTCGCGGACGGGCACGTGTTGCTCGAGGACTATCCGGGCCTCGCGAAGACGCTCGCGGCGCGGTCCTTCGCGGCACGTGACCAGCATCGGCTTCAACCGGATCCAGTTCACGCCCGACCTGATGCCCTCGGATGTCACCGGCTCGTCGATCTGGAACCAGCGCGACGCCGACTTCCTCTTCCGTCCGGGGCCGATCTTCACCAACCTCCTCCTCGCCGACGAGATCAACCGCGCGCCACCGAAGACCCAGGCCGCGCTGCTCGAGGCGATGCAGGAGCGGCAGGTCACGATCGAGGGCGTCACGCACCCGCTTGCCCGCCCGTTCCTCGTCCTGGCGACGCAGAACCCGATCGAGTACGAGGGCACCTATCCGCTGCCCGAGGCGCAGCTCGACCGCTTCCTGCTGCGCGTCGGCTTCGGCTACCCGAGCAAGAGCGACGAGTGGGAGGTGCTGTCGCGACGGCTCGAGCGGCGCGAGGACGAGGTCGAGCTCGAGCCGGTGATCGACGGGCCGACGCTGCTCGAGCTGCAGGCCGCGATCGAGCACGTCCACGTGGGACAGGCAGTCGGCGGCTACATCGTCGACGCTCGTCGCGGCGACGCGGACCAGCAGCTCGACCGCGGTCGGCGCCAGCCCGCGCGGCAGCCTCGCCGTGCTCAAGCTCGCGCGCTGCAAGGCTGCGCTCTCGGGCCGCGATTTCGTCACGCCGGACGACGTGAAGGCCGTCGCCGTGCCTGCACTCGCGCACCGGCTGATGCTCAGGCCCGAGCTGTGGGTGCAGCAGGTCGCCGGCGACGACGTCGTCCGCGAGCTGCTCGAGACCGTGCCGACGCCGGCTGCCGAAGAGACGGCGCCGGCGGCTGAATGACGCCGTCGGCGTCGCCCCGGGTGACCGCGTACGCGGCGCTCGCGGCGCTCTTCCTCTTCGCCGCTCTCGCAATCCGGCAGCCCGAGCTGGCGATCGTCGCCGCGCCGTTCGCGCTCCTGCCTGCGCTCGGGCTGGTGCTCGCCCGACCTCCCGAGCCGCGGGTCTGGCTCAGACTCGAGCGGCCGACCGCGCTCGAGCAGGACGAGCTCGAGCTGGAGCTCATCGTCGCCTCGGAGCGGCCGATCGAGCGGCTCGAGCTGCTGCTCGGCGTGCCCGACGGGCTCGAGCTCGTCTCGGGCGAACGGGCGTTGTCGCTGCGTCTCGGCTGGGAGGACGAACGGACGATCGAGCTGCGGCTCCGCTGCGTCAGGTGGGGGAACTACGAGATCGGGAACATCCGGCTGCGAGCACGGGACCGGCTCGGGCTGTTCACCTGGGAGACGAAGCTCGACCGGCGAACGCAGCGTTCGCGTCTACCCGCTCCCGGAGACGCTGCGCGCGATCGTCGCACCGGTCTCGACGCAGCCGTTCTCGGGCAACCAGGTCGCGCGGCAGAAGGGCGAAGGGCTCGAGTTCGCCGACCTGCGCGAATTCGCAGCCGGCGACCGCGTCCGCTCGATCAACTGGCGGGCGAGCGCCCGGCGCAACGTGCTCGTCGTCAACGAGCGCCATCCCGAGCGGAACGCCGACGTGATTCTCCTCCTCGACACGTTCGCCGACGCGCGCGCGGGCGGGCGCTCGACCCTCGATCTGGCCGTACGCGCGACCGCGACGCTCGCCTCCCGCTACCTCGAGCGCCGTGACCGCGTCGGGCTCGTCTCGTTCGGCGGCGTCCTCCGCTGGCTGACACCCGGGATGGGCGTCAGCCAGCGGCTACCGGATCGTCGACGCGCTGCTCGCGTCGGAGATCGTCTTCAACTACGCGTGGAAGGACATCTCGATCATTCCCGGCGCGCATCGCTGCCGCCGCAGGCGCTCGTGGTCGCGGTCACGCCGCTGCTCGACGACCGCATCGTCGAGGCGCTCGCCGATCTCAGGGCGCGCCGGTACGACCTCGCGATCGTGGAGGTGTCGCCGGCCGGCTTCGCGACAGCCGGGCGAGCGCGAGTCGGACCAGCTCGCGTACCGCCTCTGGCTGCTGCGGCGTGAGGAGATCCGCTCCCGCTACGAGCGCCTCGGCATCGCGGTTGCGACCTGGAGCGACGAGCAGCCCCTCGACGCCGTCCTCGAGGGGGTGAGGGCATTCCGAAGGCACGCTCGGCTCGCGCGCGTATAGCCGCGGGCGCCGCGTCCGTCCTCGTCGGGGCGGGTACCGGCGTGTGGTTCGCCGTGCTCGCGGAGGACGAGTACCTCGTCCGCGCGAACGTCGTCGCTCAGCGTCGTGGCGCTCGACGGTGCTCGCGGCGGGCCTCGTTCTGAGCCTCTCGGTGACCATTCCCGTGGCGATCGCGCTCCTCGGCGCCGAGTACGTCGCGATCCTCGGCTTCGAAACCGACGCGCTCGACACGCAGGCTCCGCTCGTCGCCGGTGCGCTGCTCGCGGTCGCCGAGCTCGCCTACTGGTCGCTCGAGCTCCGGGCGCCCGTCGTCGACGAGGCCGGGACCTACTTGCGCCGGATCGCGCTCCTCGCGACGCTCGTCCTCGGCGTCGTCGGCATCGGGGCGGTCATGCTGACGCTCGTCGAGGTCGTGGACGCCGGCGGCATCGCCGTCGACATCCTCGGCGCGGCGGCCGCTCTCGGCGCGCTCGCGCTGCTCGCGCTCGCGGCCGCGACGCAACCGCTTGGGCCGAACCGGTCGCGGTCGGGCTCGGGCGGCTGCATCGAGACGCCCGGAACAGGACGGGGCTTCGGCTTCGGCGCGGGCTTGCGCTCGGGGCCTTCGACGGGCTCCTCGACGGGCTCCACGATCTCCTCCGGGAAGATCGTCTCCTCCGCCTCACCGGCGAGCAGGCGCTCGAACTGGTCCTTGTCGATCGTCTCGCGCTCGATCAGGATCAGCGGAGAGCTTGTGCAGCTCGTCCATGTGCTCGCGCAGGACGCGGTGCGCCGTCTGGTGCGCCTCCTCGATCACGCGGCGGATCTCGTCGTCGATCTCGCGCGCGATCTCGTCCGAGTAGTCGGGCTCGTGGCCCATCTCGCGGCCGAGGAACGGCATGCTCTGGTCGCGGCCGAGCACGCGCGGGCCGAGCTTCTCGCTCATCCCGTAGCGCATGATCATCGCCTTCGAGGTCGCGGTCACCTTCTCGAGGTCGTTCGCGGCGCCCGTCGTCACCTCGTGGAAGACGAGCTCCTCCGCCGCGCGACCGCCCAGCGTCATCGCGAGATCGTCCATCAGCGCCGAGCGGGTCGTCAGATAGCGATCCTCGGTCGGCAGCGAGATCGTCAGGCCGAGCGCCTGGCCGCGGGAGACGATCGTGATCTTGTGGATCGGGTTCGTGTGCTCGAGGTAGTAGCCGACGAGCGCGTGGCCCATCTCGTGGTAGGCCGTGATCTTCCGCTCCTTCTCGCCGAGCAGACGAGCCTTCTTCTCCGGCCCGGCGAGCACGCGCATGATTCCTTCCTCGAGCTCGTCCTGGCCGATCATCTTCTTGCCGAAGCGGGCGGAGAGCAGGGCGGCCTCGTTGATCAGGTTCGCGAGGTCGGCGCCGGTGAAGCCGGGCGTACCCGCTGCGAGCGTGTCGAGATCGACCTCGGCGGCCAGCGGCTTGCCCTTCGAGTGCACCTCGAGGATCTTGCGGCGGCCGATCCGGTCGGGCCGGTCGACGACGATCTGACGGTCGAAGCGGCCGGGACGGAGCAGCGCCGGATCGAGGATGTCGGGCCGGTTCGTGGCGGCGATCAGGATGATGTTGTCCTTCATCTCGAAGCCGTCCATCTCGACGAGCAGCTGGTTCAGCGTCTGCTCGCGCTCGTCGTGACCGCCGCCGAGGCCGGCGCCGCGATGGCGGCCGACAGCGTCGATCTCGTCCATGAAGATGATGCAGGGGCTCGCCTGCTTCGCCTGCTCGAACAGGTCGCGGACGCGAGAGGCGCCGACGCCGACGAACATCTCGACGAAGTCCGAGCCCGAGATCGAGAAGAACGGCACGCCCGCCTCGCCGGCAACGGCGCGCGCGAGCAGCGTCTTACCGGTGCCGGGAGGCCCGTAGAGAAGGACGCCCTTCGGGATCCGGGCGCCGAGCGCCTGGAACTTCTTCGGGTTCTCGAGGAACTCCTTGATCTCGTGCAGCTCCTCGACCGCCTCGTCCGCACCGGCCACATCCTTGAAGCCGATCTTCGGCGAGTCGGGAGTCATACGTTTCGCGCGCGACTTGCCGAAGCTCATCACCTTCGAGCCGCCGCCCTGCACCTGGTTCATCAGGAAGATCCAGAAGCCGAAGAGGAGCACGAACGGGAGCAGCGAGGTGAGGATCGTCCACCAGGCGCTCGACCCCTTGCCCTTCGAGTCGTACGTGACGTTCTCTTCCTTCAGAAGGTTCTCCACCTGGAGCGCGGAGACGTCGCTGGGGTAGTTGACCTTCACCTTCTCGCCGCCGACGAGCGTCGCGCTGATCTGCTGGCGATTCGGGGTGAAGAGGACCTCCTGCACGTCCCCGTTCTTGATCTGCGTCTGCAGCTGCGAGTACGTGAGCTTCTTTTGGTCGCCGTTGTTCCGAAGCATCACCTGGCTCGCCACGTAGACGAGCGCGACGATGACGATCAAGGGGAACAGCGCGCTGCGGAAAAATCTGTTCACGGGGTCAAAGGAGGGTAGCAGCCTCTACAGGAGTCACCCCGTTCCGGGACCATGGATTCCGGGTCGCAATATGGCCTTAATGCGGCGGAATCAGGTCTGGATGCAGCACCGCGACGTACGGCAGGTTGCGATACCGCTCCGCGAAGTCGAGCCCGTAGCCGATCACGAACTTGTTCGGGATCTCGAAACCGACGAAACGGACCGGCACCTCGATCTCGCGACGCTCCGGTTTCGTCAGCAACGCGCAGATCTCCAGCGACGCCGGCTTGCGCGCTTTCAGGCTGCGCATCAGATAGGAGAGCGTCAGGCCGGAGTCGATGATGTCCTCGACGACGAGGACGTCGCGACCGGCGATGTTCGCGTCCAGGTCCTTCAGAATCCGCACGACACCGGAGGAATCGGTCGCCGCGCCGTAGCTCGAGATCGCCATGAAGTCGATCTCGCAGGGGATCGTCAGCTCGCGCATCAGGTCGGCCATGAAGAAGACCGCCCCCTTGAGCACGCCCACGAGCAACAGGTCGCGGCCCTCGTACTCCTGCGAGATCTCGGCGCCGAGCTCGCGGATCCGCGCCTGCAGCGGCTCCTCCTCGATCAGGATCTCCCCGACCGCATCCTTCACCGTCTCCATGTGACGGCTCCTTCCCAGCCTGGGGCCTCGGCGACACCCGGCACGGCGACGACCTCTTCGCCGTGTACGACGACCGGCCAGCTGTCGCGCTCCGACCTCGGCACCTTGGCGTCCACGAAGAGATCCTGCACTTTCTTGCGGCGGCCTGCGAGGTGATCCCCCGGACGGCGACCGCGCACCTCGAGACCGGGACGGTCGGACTCCAGCGTCCAGGGCCCCCACGTCACCGTTCCTTCCAGCCGCAGCGTGTCGTACTCGCGCACGGCGCGAACGCCTCCACCCAGATCTGCCGCCCGCGAGCCCTCACGGTCGGCGAGCAGCTCGGCGAGCGTGCGCTCGAGCGTCCTGGGAAGCCGTGGGCGCTCGTCGGCGAGCGACAGCAGCGAGGCGCGGGCGCGCGGATCGAGCCGCTCCAGCAACGGCAGGATCTCGTCCCGGATCAGGCCCCGCTTGGTCGCCGGATTCGACGAGTCCTCGCGATACGGCAACCCGCGCTCGTCGCACCACGCCCGCACCTCCTCCCGCCAGACGCCGAGCAGCGGCCGGACGACGCCGTCCTCGCGCCGTGCCTTGATCCGCTGCGGCGAACCGGAGGCGACGAGGCCGAGCAGCACCGACTCGACCTGATCGGAGGCGGTGTGGCCGGTGGCGCGAAGCCGGTCGGTCGCGAACGAGTAGCGCAGGTCGCGCAGCTCGGCCTCGGTCGAGCCGGAGGCTTCGACGATTTCCGCGCCGAAAGCCTGGCGGCAGAAGCGTGCGTCCTCGTCCGACTCGGCACCGCGCAACCCGTGCGCGACGTGCAATGCGGAGACCCCGTAGCCGAGCTGACCGAGCGCATGCCAGAGGCAGGTCGAGTCCGCACCGCCCGAGACGAGGCACGTGACCTCGCCCCCCGGCTCGATCAGGCCGTGTTCGCGGATGAAGCCCTCGACGCGGTCCAGCATGACGCTCAGTTTGCCCTAGAAGGCGGGCGACGCGAGCCACGCCTCCAGCACTCCGAGCGCCCGTTCCAGGTCCTCGCGCTCGAACCGGAGGACGGTCGCGTAGTCGACCTGGGCCATCTTGCTGCTCGGCGGCTTCCCTGCAGCGGCATTGCGCAGGTACGCGATCGGCAGCGAATGGGCGACCAGCAGCACCGTTTCTTCCGGCCGCTCGAGCAGCCGGTGGAAGCCGGCGGCGTAGCGGCTCACGATGTCGCCGCGGTGCTCACCGCCCGGGGGAGCGTCGAGCGGCCCTCGGCCGACGATCCACTCGAGATAGACGGCGAGCGAGCCGCCTTCGAACTCGCCGTAGCGAGGGTCGTTCAGCTCGGGGACGACGATGAACGGCGTGTCACGCCCGGCGAGCGCCAGCTGAGCGGTCTCGCGGACCCGCTCGAACTCGGTGACCGCGCAGAGGTCGATCTGTTCCTGCGCGAGGACCCGGCCGAGCGCGCGAGCCTGTTCCCGTCCGTTCTCGGTCAGCGGACACGAGACGCCGGGGTCACCGTTGACGAGCTGCTTCGCGCTGTACTCCGACTCTCCGTGTCGCGCGAGCAGGAGCTGCTTCACAGAAGCACGCTGCGGTAGTTCAACACGTGCTCCATCCCGATCTTCTCGTAGAGACCGATCGCGGCCTCGTTCTCGGCCCGGACGAACAGGCAGACGCGCGGCACCTGCTCGAGCAGCAGCCGGACGAGATCGCGAAGCCCGCGCTCCCCGTTCCCGGCACGGCGCACACCCGGATCGGTCCAGACCTGCTGCAGCTGAACGGCCTCCGGCGTCCACGCCGATGCCTCCGCCTTGAACAGGATCACCCCGTCCTGCTCCCAGATCCACGACCGTCCCTCCTCGATCTGGGCTCGCGTGCGCCAGCGAAAACCGTCTGCATCGCGGATCAGAGGATCGATTCCGAGCTCGGTCTCGTGCGCTCGCGCGCAGGCCGGGACGAGCAGGTCGAGGTCCCCGATCGCGGCCGCTCGCAGCCCGCTCTCCCCCGGCTCGGGCGGCGCCGAGACGGTGTAGACGGGCTGGCCGGGCCGGTCTTCGCGCGGACGCGGGAGCCGGCCGGCAACCGCCTCCCAGAGCTCGGAGACCGCGCCCTGCTCGCCGATCAGCATCCGTGCCCTGGCGCGCACGGTCACGTCGCCGTAGACACCGCAGCCGCGGCCGGATGGGACGACGTTCGCGCCGGTGTGGCAGAGCGAGACGAGACGGCCGTCCTCGGCCACTCCCGCGAACCGGCCCAGGCCGCGGCGCGCGACATCTTCGAGGAAGACACGCTCGACCGGATCCTCGGCGCAGTACGCGAGGATCTGCTCCCGGGGTGGATCGACGATGTGCACCATGCTCCTGATCTTCACGTATAGGGTCTCGCGGATGCCGATCCACGTGAGAGCTGAACCGGGCGACTACGCCGAAGCGTGCCTGCTGCCCGGTGACCCGCTGCGGGCCAAGTACATCGCCGAGACCTATTTCGACGACGTCGTGCAACGCAACTCCGAGCGCGGCCTGCTCGGCTACAGCGGCACGTGGGAGGGAAAGCCGGTCTCCGTGCAGGGCACCGGGATGGGGTGCCCAGGCGCGACGATCGTCTTCGAGGAGCTCGTGCAGCTCGGCGTCAAGAAGCTCCTGCGGGTCGGCACCTGCGGGGGACTGCAGGCGCACCACAAGCTCGGCGACATGATCGTCGCTCTCAGCGCCGTGCCGGCCGACTCCACGGCGATGCACCTCGTCGGCAACGAGCCGCACTGCCCGACGGCCAGCTGGGAGCTGATCCACGGCGCCGTCCACGCCGCCAAGGAGATGGGCCAGGAGATGCACGTCGGCTCGATCGTCTCGAGCGACCTCTTCTACAACCCCGACGACGGGCAGTACGAGCGCTGGTCGAAGCGCGGCGTGCTCGCCGTCGAGATGGAGGCGGCCGCGCTCTTCACCATCGGCGCGCTTCGGGGCGTCGAGGCAGGCTGCCTCCTGATCGTCAGCGACATCATCGTCGAGGGCGAGTTCAAGCGCGTCACCGACGACGAGATGAAGGCTGCAGTCGACCGCATGACGCGCGTGGCCCTCGCCACCGCGACAGCCGGTCATTAGCGACACCGTCTTCCTCGTCAACCCGGCGTCGGCGAACGGGTCGACGGGCCGGCGCTGGGCGGAGATGGCGCATCGCGCGGCGACGCGCGGGCTCGAGGGCGACACGCTCTTCTCGCAAGGGCCGGGGCAGCTCGGCGAGCTCGCGCGCAACGCTGCCGACGACGGCGCGAAGTTGCTCGTGGTCGTCGGCGGTGACGGGTCGGTGAACGAAGTCGCGAACGGGATCGCCGGCCGCGAAGACGTCGAGATCGCCGTCATCCCGCGCGGCACCGGCTGGGACTTCGCCCGGACGTACAAGATCCCGCACAAGCTCGACGGCGCCGTCGACGTGGCGCTCACCGGACGGCCGCGAACGATCGACCTCGGGCGCGCGACCTACCGCGCCTGGGACGGAAACGAGGCCTCGACCTACTTCGCCAACGTCGCGAGCGCGGGCATGAGCGGCGCCATCGCCCAGCGCGCGAACGACACGACGAAGGCGCTCGGCGGCAAGGTCTCCTACCTCTGGGCCACGCTGGCCGTGTTCGCGCGCTGGCAGAACTCGGAGCTCCGCCTGACCGTCGACGACGAGAGCCGTGTGGGTCAGATGCACGACGTCGTCGTCGCCAACGGACGCACCTTCGGCGGCGGCATGATCATCTGCCCCGAAGCGGAGCCCGACGACGGCCTCTTCGACGTGCTCACGATCGGCGACCTGACCAAGGGCGATCTGCTCGTGACGCTGCCGAAGACCTACCGCGGCCGCCACCTGCCGCACCCGAAGGCGGAGCTTCTACGCGGGAAGGTCGTGACGATCGAAGCCGACGCGCCGCTGCCGGTCGAGCTCGACGGCGAGCAGCCGGGCAACACGCCTGCGCGGTTCGAGGTCGTACCCGGGGCGCTGCGCGTGCGCGTGCCGGCTATCGCCGCGTAGCGGTCCCTGCTACGCGGGCGGTTTCGGAGCCGGCGCCGTCTTCCGCGCCGTCGTCGACTTGCGCCGGGCCGGCGCCTTCTTCGACTGCGGAGCCAGCTGCTTCTCGAGCTTCGCGACACGCTTCTCGAGCTCGTCCAGCCCTCGCAGCTTCTTCTGCATCTCGTCCAGCCGCGTCTTGGTGTCGTTTGCCAGTTCGACGAACTTCGAGCCACCGGGCACGTCCGCGAGCTTGTGCAGCGCTTCGGCTCCGAGATCCTGGAACCGCGTGAGGAGGTCCTTCTGCTGTGTCTTGGCCATGGCGCGATGGTACCCCCTGCCGCGCCGAACGTAACGACGAACTGTCTTTTCGTGGCGATTGACGTCAGAGCTTGCAGGATCGGTGCGGCGCCATCCGAAGCTGCAACAGCCGACGCACCGAGTATGAACAGCATCAATGCGCACCCGGTATCGAAATGTTGACTTTTTCTTCACCCTTTCTGCGCATGTTTTGGACACATCGACGGCTACCGTGAGAGTGAGATGACAAAGCACTTCGGCAGACGAGCACGCCAGGTTCACGAGCACAAGTCCGTGATCGCCCACGCACTGCGCCAGCACGCCGGGATCCCGTACGAGGTCGAGCAGAAGGTCTGCAGCGACTGCAAGCGGGTTCTCGACGAGCGGACCGTGCGTCGCGCGGCCGCGTAGCTCGCGGAGTCGCTTCCTCCCCGGCCGGCGGCCGGGGAGTTCACCTATTCCAGGAACGACACCGTCTCGCGCAGCACGGCGCCCGCGCTGCCGTCGAGCCGCAGGCTCGGCGCGATCGTCGAGAGGCGTCGGGTCGCGATTGACGATCGCCACCACACCGCCGGAGCTCAGCGTCTCGTCGGGAAGAGCCGCGACGGGATGAACCTCGAGCGAGGAGCCGACGACGACCAGCAGCCGGGCGGCCGCGCACAGCTCCCTCGCCCGCTCGAGCGTCGCCACGGGCAGCAGCTCGCCGAACATCACGACACCGGGCTTCAGGATCTCGCCACACTCGCAGACGGGTAGGGGCAGCAGCTCGAGCACCCGCTCGAACGCGGTCGGCGCGCCGCATCCCAGGCAAACCGCACTCCGGATCGATCCATGCACCTCGACGACCTCCCGTGAGCCCGCAGCCTGGTGCAGGCCGTCGACGTTCTGGGTGATCACCGCCTCGATGAGCCCGAGTCGTTCGAGCCGCGCCAGCGCATGGTGGCCGTCGTTCGGCGCAGCGTCCGCGAGGACGGCGAGGCGTCGCTCGTAGAACTCCCACACCCGCTCGGGATCCCGGCGAAAGCCGTCGATGCTCGCGACTTCGAGCGGGTCGTACTGCGCCCAGATGCCACCTGCCGACCGGAAGTCGGGGATGCCGCTCTCCGTGCTGATGCCGGCGCCGGTGAGCACGACGCAGGGCTGGTGAGCCCGGATCAGGTCGGCCAGCCGCACTGCGGTCACGTCGCCATCGTAGGCTTGGCAGCGTGGACGGCTACAACTTCTCGACCGACGTGGTCGTCCGCTTCGCCGAGACGGACGCGCAGGGGATCGCGCACCACGCGTCGTTCGTGGTCTGGCTCGAGGTCGCCCGCGTTGCGTACCTGACGGAGTTCGCCGGCGGCTACCGGGGGATCCAGGCGCACGGGATCGAAGCACTGACGACCGAAGTGCAGGTCCGGTATCACCGCGCGGCGCATTTCGACGAGCGTCTGACCGTCTGGACACGGTGTGTCGACCTGCGCGGAGCGCGGTTCCGCTACGAGTACGCGATCGAACGAGAAGGCACGCTCGTTGCCGACGGCCACACCTCGCATGCGATCGTCGACGCGACCACGCGCCTGCCGACCCGGGTGCCCGCCTGGTTCGCCGAGGTGATCGCTAGGGCTGAGGCGTAGACGCCGGCGGAGCGCTCGGGACGCCGTCCACTTCGGGGGGAGGAGCGGGTCGACCTTCGGCGGCTTCTTCTTCGGCTTCGGCTTTGGCTTCGTCCCCACGCGGAGCACCCTCGGCTCGGACCGGTACTGCGAGTACCAGGTGTCCTCGTGCAGCAGCGTGCCGCTGGCGGAGTAGCACCTTCCGGCTGACGCTCGTCGCGCGCGCCGGCTCGCCGTACTCGAGCACCTCGCTCTCACCCTTCAGCAGCGTCGGATCGGGAACGCGCTTCACCTGCGGTGCGCCGACGACGCGGAGGGGCTCCCCGGTCGACTCGACCCGCCGGTTCTGAGGCGTTCCGTAGAGGTTCACGGTGAGCGAGCCGGAGCCGACGAACGTGCGCACGAGCAGCCAGTTGTCGGTGTCGTTCGTGAACTTGAGATCGAGATCGGGTAGTTGACCGTCGCGTCGCGCCCGAGCGGATAGTGCGAGATGTAGAGGGCGTGGTTCGTGCGCTCGTCGATCTGGAGCCCGGCCTCGTAGGCCGCGTTGAAGACGGTCGTCGAGACCTGGCAGATGCCGCCGCCGAGGCCGGTCTGGAGCTCGCCGTTGATGATCACGGGCGCCTCCTGGAAGCCCTTCGCGGCCGTCCGCTCGCCCGTCGTGCCGTTGAAGGAGAACGTCTTGCCCGGCCCGACCAGCGTGCCGTCGATCAGCTCCGCGACCAGGGCGACGTTGTGCAGGCGGCTCGCGATGCCGCCGTAGGTCGTGTAGTAGCTCCCGACGACGCCGGTGATCCCCATGGCCTGCGCCTCGGCTGCGGTGCGGTCGGCGACCGTGGTGCGGACAGAGAGCTGGGCGGTGCGAGTCGTCGGCGAGATCGCCGCCGCGAGGAGCGCCTTGGCGGTCGCGGGCACATCGATGCCGAGGCCAGACTTGTCCGGGAGGATCCGGATCTCGCCGCCGGACGTGACCTCGAAGCGCGCGTCGACCGGCGCATGCTCGACGGTCTTGCGCAGCTTCGTGAACCAGGCCTCGGCTCCCGCGCCGGCGATCGCCAGCTCGGTCTTGCCGGCGACGGGAAGGGAGAGGAGCTCGGCGACGCGCCACCGGGGCAGCTTCCAGCGCACGCCGGAGTACTCGAGCCGCACGGGGGCCGAGAGCGCGAGCCGCGCCTGGCGGGCAGCAGGAGCCAGATCGGCGGCATCGACCTCGACCGGATCGATCCGGACGGGAAGCGCAACCGTGTCGCCGCGCTCGAGCCGGGCCAGGGCGCGGACGATCCTGCCCTGCGCGGCCTTCCGGTCGAGCTGCAGTCCAGCCCGGCCGGGCACGAGCTCGATCGTGAGCCCGCGCCGGACGAGCTTCGCCTCGACGTGGCTCTGATCGATCGCGCGGGCCAGACCCGCGAGCTTGTAGTCCAGGGCAGCTGCGTAGGCCTGGACCGGCGGCATGACCTCGGCGCCGAAGAAGCGCGCCTGCAGGCGGCGGAAGCCGCGGACGGGCCCGAAGCCCTGGCCCTCGCGGGCGGCCGACTGGATTGCCGACGCCCAGTCGGCCTCGACGCCGAGCGTCGTCGCCTTGATCGGATAGCTCTTGCCTCCGGCGGTGAACACGACGGGCACGTGTGAGACCTGGTCGAAGCGGCGCTCGAGAAGCGTCCGCGCCTGCTTCGGCGTCAACCCGCCCACGTCGACGCCGGCGATCGCGACACCGTCGGCGAGCCGAGCTGTCGAACCGGCGAACGCGAGCCCGACGAGCGCGATCACGACCGCGAGGAGCGCGATCGAGACCAGGATCCAACGCGCGATCAGCCCTGCTGAACGCTGCCCAGGCGCCGAACCGGCGCGAACGAATGTCGAATCCACCCCCACGAAGTCCGTCAGTGTAGCCGCGGTACTGGCCGGCCCAGGTCTAGTTTTGGTGAACGAGCGGCGCCTCAGCGACGCAGGTACTGGACGATCACGTGCCGCTGGATCTCGGACGTGCCCTCGACGATCTGGAGGACCTTCGCGTCGCGCAGCCACTTCTCGACTGGGTGGTCGCGCATGATCCCGGCGCCGCCGAGGACCTGAACCGCGTCGGTCGTGATGCTCATCGCCGCGTCGGCTGCGAAGGCCTTCGCGTAGGAGCCGAGCAGGCCGGCGTCCTCGCCTGCATCCAGAGCCGCCGCCGCACGCCACACGAGCAGGCGCGCCGCCTCGACCTGCATCGCCATGTCGGCGAGCTTGAACGACACGCCCTGCTTCGCGATCAGCGGCTTGCCGAACGCCCGCCGCTCGTTCGCGTACTCCGTCGCGTACTCGAAGGCGGCGCGCGCAATCCCGAGCGCAGAGGCGGCAACCTGCGGCCGCGAGTGCATGAAGAAGTCCATCGCGATCGCGAATCCCTCGCCTTCCTCGCCGAGCAGCCGGTCCGCCGGGATGCGAGCTTCGTCGAACAGGATCGAGCCGGTGTACGACGCCCGCAGCCCGAGCTTCGGCTCCTTGCGCCCCGCCGACGACTCCGGGATCGCCCGCCTCGACGAGGAAGGCGGTGATCGCGCCGTCGAGCTTTGCGAAGACGATCGTCAGCTCGGCGATGCCACCGTTCGTGACGTAGCACTTCTCGCCGCTCAGGACGTACTCGTCACCGTCGAGGCGCGCGGTCGACTGGATCGCGGCGACGTCGGAGCCGGCGCCCGGCTCGGTGAAGGCGATCGCGGCGAGACAGCCTTCCTCCGACGCGAGCCGGGTCAGCCAGCGTTCCTTCTGCTCGGCCGTTCCCGACCGCAGCAGCGGCCGGACCGGGAACATCGTCGCTCCGATCGGCGCCGAGAGACCCGCGCAGCCCCACGACAGCTCCTCGGCGATCAGCGAGGACGTGACAGCGGCGACCCCGCCGCCTCCGTACTCGACGGGAATCGCGTGCGAGGTCAGACCCAGCGCCGCCGCCTTGCCCAACAGTTCGGCTGGGCAGTCCTCGCGGTCGTCCCACTCCCGCGCGATCGGTCGCAGCTCCCGTTCGGCGAAGTCGTGGGCGAGCTCGCGAAGCTCGCGCTGCTCCGGCGTCAGGTCGAACGAGATCCCGGCGGCTGCTACCCGCGCCACCGAGGCTCGACTCCGAAGCTCGTCGTTACTAGAGGTCGCCGGACTGCTCGCCCGAGAACGGGCACTGCCCGTCCTGGTGCTGCGTGAACACCGTCATCGCGGGCTTCGCGGCCTTCTTCACGTTCGACGAGCTCTTGGCGATTGCCGGGGGCACGGCGAGGAAGACGCCGATCACCACGAGCACCACCGCGCGCTTGAACATGGCGGGAGCATACCCAAATCGTGGCTTTCAACACAACCGTCTAGGGCCGGCTAGAACACGAACAACTCGACGCCGCCGCTGACGTTCAACTGGACGCCGGTGATGTAGTTCGCGAGGTCCGAGCAGAGGAAGCAGATCGCATTCGCGATGTCATCCGGCTCGCCGGGGCGCTTGAAGACCGTGCGGTTGGCGATCCGCTCGTTCATCGCCGGATTCGCGAAGTGGAACGCCTCGGTGCCGATGATCCCGGGCACGATCGCGTTGCACGTGATCCCGTGCCGGCCGCCCTCCATCGCGAGCGTGCGCGTCAGCCCGAGGATGCCCGCCTTCGTGGTCGAGTAGCTCGCCTGCCCGAAGCCGCCGAGCGTGCCCGCGACCGAGGCCATGTTGATGATCCGGCCCCACTGCCGCTCTTTCATGTGCGGCCACACGGCCTGCGCGCAGTTGAACCCGCCGGTGAGGTTGACGCGGAGATCGCGCTCCCACAGATCGGGGTTCTGGTCCGTGAACTGGCCGACATGGTCGAGCGTGCCCGCGTTGTTGATCAGGATGTCGACGGAGCCGAACTCCTCGACCACGCGGTCGACGGTCTCCTTCACCTGGTCACGGTCGGTGACGTCGCACTTGATCGCCGCGGCAGCGACGGCCCAGCTCCTGGATCTCCTTCGCGGTCGCCTCGGTGTAGACGATGCCCTGCGCCTTCGCAACCTGGGCGAGGACGCCGTAGGACTCGGCCGTCTCGGTCGACTCGTCCGACTCGACCTGGATGTCCGCGATCACGACGTCGGCGCCGGCGCGTGCGAGCGCGAGCGCATCCGCGCGGCCGAGACCGCGCGAGCCGCCGGTGACGAGTGCAACACGCCCGGAGAGGTCGATCTCGATCGGCACGTGTCGATCCTACGGTAGAAGGGATGGATGCACAGGATCGACGTCGCCGAACGCCGCGCACGACTCGTCGTGCGCCACCGGCTCGACTCGGCCTCACGCGCGAACGATCCGCTGGCGGTCGCGCGCTCGCTCGTCTGCCTGCATGCGACCGACGCCGTCACGGTCTTCCTCTCCATCCAGGCACGCAGCGACGGCGTCGCGACGGCAGATATCGAGCGGGCGCTCTACGACGAGCGGAGTCTCGTCCGCATGCTCGCGATGCGCCGGACGCTCTGGGCCGTGCCGCGCGAGCTCGTCCCGGTCGTCTTCGCCGCCGCAACGAAGGCGGTCGCCGCGACGCAGCGGAAGCGGCTCGAAGGTTTCCTGCGCGAGAGCGGCGTGACGACCCGGCCGGGCCCGTGGATCACGCGCGCGGGGAATGCCGCCGTCGCCGCCGTGGCGGCGCGGGGAGAGGCAATGACGACCGAGGTGACGAGCGACGTGGCGCTGCTCGCGAAGAAGCTGCGCTTCGGCTCCGGCAAGTGGGAGGTCGAGCAGAGCGCCGGCGCCCGCGTGCTCCCGCAGATGGCGATGGAGGGGCGGCTGATCCGCGGGCGGCCGCGCGGAACGTGGATCAGCCCGCAGTTCCGCTGGGTCACGACGGAGGATTGGCTCGGCGGGCCGATCGAGGAGCTCGACGTCGCCGCCGCGCAGGCCGAGCTCCTACGCCGCTGGCTGGCCGCGTTCGGCCCGGCGACCGAGGCCGACATCCGCTGGTGGGCCGGCTGGACCGCTCGCGACACGCGCGCCGCGCTCGCCGCCGTTGCTCCGGTCGAGGTCGATCTCGGCGGTAGCGCGGGCTACGTGCTCGCCGACGACCTGGAGCCGACACCCGCGCCGCAGCGCTCGGCGGCGCTCCTCCCCACGCTCGACCCGACGACGATGGGCTGGAAGGAACGCGAGTGGTACCTCGGCGCGCACGGGTCGACTCTCTTCGACACGAACGGGAACGCAGGGCCGACCGTCTGGTGGGACGGACGAATTGTCGGCGGCTGGAGCCAGCGCCGGGACGGCGAGATCGTGATCGGCTTGCTCGAGGACGTCGGCAGCGACGCGCGCGCCGCCATCGACGTCGAGGTCGCCCGCCTGGAGGCGTGGATCGGCGACGCGCGCTTCTCCCCTGGCTTCCTGCCGCCGTTCCAGCGCTCGCTCGCCGGCTAGGCCGACAGCACGAGCTTCAGCTTCGCCGCGTGGCCGGGATCCCGCTCGAGCTCGTCGACCTGCTCGACGAGGATCCGCGTCGGCGCGGCACCTGCATCCTCGAGCTGGCGTGCGATGGCGTCGCGGACACGATCGGGCAGATCGGCCGGCGCAGAGTCCCTGGGGACGATCCGTACTCGCAGACCGTCCGGCTCGCGGACGATCTGATACTGGCGGACGTCGAGCATGGCCGAGAACGGCGAGCGCAACCGGTACGGATGGACTGCGACCTCCCCGCCGTCCACCGCCGGAAACCGGAGGATGTCGCCGCTGCGGCCGTCGACGCGGGCGATCCGCAGGTACGGCCGCCCGCTCGGGTCTGGTCCTTCCGCGAGCACGATCGCGTCGGTCAGCTCGTACCGGATCAGGGGTTGCGCGCGGTTCACGAGGCTCGTGAGCAGCACCTTCGCGCCCGGCACACCGGGTGCGACGGGGTCTCCCGACTCGTCGACGACCTCGACCACGACCGAGCCCTCGAAGATGTGCATCCCGACGTGGTCGAACGAGCCGATTGCGATCCCGGGGGCCTCGGTCGCCGCGTACGCGTTGACCGGGGGCGTACCCCACGCCTCTTCGATCCTCTCCTCGATCTCGTCGGTCAGCACCTCCGACGTCGTCGTGATCAGGTCCGGCTCGATGTGCAGGCGACCCTCGAGCTGCTCGTCGGCGAGCGCGCCGACGATGCTGGCGTAGGCGATGAGCGCCTCGGGTTGATAGGCGTTCAGCGCTTCGACCATCTCCGCGATCGGTGTGGTCACGCTCAGACGGGGCACTCCCTGGCGTCCCGCCTGGAAAGCGGCGAAGAGCTGACGGGTGATGTGCACGTCACTCGGAGCACCGATCGCGATCAACCGGGTCTCCGGGGTCACGCCCGCCCGCGCGAGCGCCGCCAGGCCGACGGCGATCCAGTGGGCGAACTCCTCGTGCGAGAAGACGAACAGGCCGGGAATTCCCGTCGCACCCGAGGTCGCGAAGACGCGGTACGCATCGCGGTACGAGGCGCCGGGCTCGGCGTCGGCGAGAAACGCTTCGAGCTCGTCGACCCCAAGGGCCGGGTCGGTGACGATTCGATCGAAGTGCTCCATCAGGACCGGCTTCGACAGCGTCGGCAGCTCGGCCAGGGGACGTTCGGGCGCGTCGGGCCCGAGCGTCTCGCGGTAGTACGGCGAGCGCTCGACGGCGTGCGCCAACACGGCGCGGAGGCGTGATTGCTGGAACGCGACCAGCCGCTCACGCGACCAGCCGTCGAGGGCGAGGATCTCTCCCGCTTGCGCCCTCAACGCAGCAGGGCTCAGCGGGGATTGGGTGGCGGCGGATGTCATCTGGTGCTCCTCTCTTGCACTGGGACGACGAGTCCCCGTAGGTACGCCGCGAGCATCTCCTCGAAGACGCGCCCGTCGGCCGGCGAGGGATCGATCGCCCACTCGACCGCCATGCCGCGCATCAGCGCGCCGACGCCGCGCGCCACCTCCCGCCCGGAGAGCACGAATGCCATCTCGTGCTGCTCGCAGAGTGCATCGATGGTGCGCGCCAGCGCGTCCAGGAATACCTCGCGTGCCACGCGCAGACGCTCGCGCAACTCGGGCTGTCTGCAAGCGTGGCTGGCGAAGTCCGAGACCAACGGCCACCACGCAGGCTCCCGCTCGTACGCCTCGAACATCAGCCTCGCCGTGGAGCGATACGTCTCCTCGGGCTCCTCAGCCGCCTGGATGAGCGTCTCGTAGAGCTCGGCGCGCCGGGCGTAGTACTCGGCGAGCACGGCGAGGAAGAGATCGTCCTTGCCCGTGAAGTTCGAGTACACGGCTCCCTTGGTGTAACCGGCCTGCTCGGCGATCTCGTCCAGCGTGGCCGCATGGAAGCCGCGCGCCAGGAAGACAGGCCGAGCGGCTGCGATCAGGTCGACCCGGGTGCGGGCCTTGCTCTCGGTGCGGGTGCGGCGTACTGTTGCCATTCGGATACCGTCGGTACTGTAATACCGACGGTATCCGAAGTCAAGCTCTCGCTAGCCGCGCGGCAGGAAGATCTCCTTCGCGATCACGAGCCGCTGGATCTGCGAGGTGCCCTCGTAGATCTGGAACAGCTTCGCGTCGCGCATCAGCTTCTCGACCGGGTACTCCTTCATGTAGCCGTAGCCGCCGAAGACCTGCACCGCGTCCGTCGTCACCTTCATCGCCGTGTCGGCCGAGAACCGCTTCGCGAACGAGGACTCGAGCGTCGCGCGCCCGCCCTGGTCGTGCATCCAGGCTGCCTGCCAGACGAGCAGGCGCGCGGCCGCGATCTCGGTCGCCATGTCGGCGATCATGAAGTTGACGCCCTGGTGCATGGCGATCGGGACGTCGAAGGTCACGCGCTGCTTGGCGTACTCGACCGCGTACTCGTATGCGGCCTGGGCGACCCCGACGGCGCCGGCGGCGGTGCCGGGGCGCGTGAAGTCGAGGGTCTGCATCGCGATCTTGAAGCCCTGCCCCTCCTCGCCGAGCCGGTTCGCGGCCGGGACGACGACGTCGGTGAGCGCGAACGCCGAGGTGTCGGTCGCGCGCTGGCCCATCTTGTCCAGGTGCTTCTCCATCTGCACGCCGGGCGTGTCCATCGGGACGATGAACGCGGAGATCCCCTTGTGGCCCTTGGCGGGATCGGTCTTCGCGAAGACGACCGTCCAGGCGGCGTGACCGGCGTTCGTGATGAAGGTCTTCGACCCGTTCAGGACGTACTCGTCGCCGCGGCGCTCGGCCGTCGTCTTCAGCTTGGCGACGTCGGAGCCCGCCTCCGGCTCCGAGAGCCCGAAGGAGCAGAGAATCGGCTCTTCGAGCAGCGGCGGCAGCCACTTCGCCTGCTGCTCCTCGCTGCCGGCGATGATCACCGGGCCGGAGCCGAGGCCGTTCGCGCCGATCGAGGTGCCGATGCCGGAGCAGCCCCAGTTCAGCTCCTCGCCGACGAGGATCCCGTCGAAGGTCGAGAGGCCGAGGCCGCCGAGCGACTCCGGCACGTGCAGGTTCATCAGCCCGACCTCGTGCGCCTTGGCGACCACGTCCGCCGCGTGGGTCTGGTGCTCGTCGTACTCCGCCGCCTTGGGGCGAATCTCCTTCTCGGCGAACTCGCGGGCGAGCTCGCGTAGACCCTTCTGCTCCTCGCTCAGGGCGAACGAGACGCCCGAGCCCACACCCTGCTCGATGGTGGCCATGCGTGATCCTCCGCGAATCGATTGACTAGTCAGTCAAAGTGTAGAGCCGCGTCGGCCTTTACGCGAATCTCATCTTCGGGAGCTAGTCTGCGCCCGCTTGGCATGGGTCTTCGCAGGGTGACATTCCTCGCCGCGGCGGTCGCGGCCTCGTGCGTTCTCGTCCCCGCGGCCGGCGGGGCGACCGTCGCCCGCCCGCCCCTCGTCTGGCTGAAGGGCGAGGGCAACTTCACGAAGTCGCACCGCCATCCGGAGTCGATCGACAAGATCGTGATCCATGTCACCGAGGGTGCGTTCTGGGGCTCGGTGCGATGGCTGCAGAGTGCGCGCGCACATGCGTCGTCGCACTACATCGTCGCGCGCAACGGCCGGATCGTGCAGCTCGTCCACCTTTCGGACATCGCCTGGCACGCCGGCAACTGGAAGGTGAACTCCCACTCGGTCGGGATCGAGCACGAGGGTTACACCTACGGCCCGGAAGGCTTCACCGACGCGCAGTACCAGTCGTCGGCCCGCCTCGCAGCCTGGATCGCGCGCCGCTCGTTGATGCCGATCGACCGGAAGCACATCATCGGCCACGCGCAGGTGCCGGCGCCCGGCGGTGGCCGCGGTGGCTCGTCGCACCACACCGATCCGGGCCCGCACTGGAACTGGCGCCGGTACCTCCAGCTCGTGCGCCGCTACGCAGGCTTCGAGAAGCTGAGCGTGACGCCACAGCTCCCGCCGGGGACGCTGCGCGGCGTCGTCCCGTGGCGGGCGAGGGTGACCGGTGGCATCACGAGCGTCGAGTTCTCGATCAACGGACGCGTGGTCTGGATCGACCGGCGTGCCCCGTTCGCGTTCGCCGGCGGCCGCGGCCTGAACACGACGAAGCTCGGCAACGGCACGCACGTGCTCCAGGTGCACGGGATCGCCGGCCCCGGCCGCTACGACATCGCCCGAACGACGATCGTCGTCGACAACAAGGCCTTCGCGCTCACGAGCGCGGGCGCGCGGCCATGGACGAAGGTGCGGGGAACGGTGAAGCTGCGCGTCCGGCCGTGGGGTGCGAAGGCGAAGCGCGTCGTCTTCCGGGTCGACGGCCGCAGGCACGAGGTCGACTCGCGCGCGCCGTTCCTCTTCGCCTGGGGCGCGAAGCGGGCGAAGCCCGGCAAGCACGTGCTCCAGGTCGTCGCAACGTCGTTCGACGGCCGCGAGGCCCACCTGCGGATCCCGCTCGTCGTGAGCCATCCGAAACCACGCCGAAGCCGAAGCCGAAGCCGGCGCCCACGCCGACGCTCGAGATCGCAGACCAGAGCCTCTCCGACGGCCAGCAGGTGACGGGCCTCGTGCTCTGGCGCGTCGACGTGACCGGACCGGCGGCGCGAGTCGAGTTCTGGATCGACGGCAAGCTGCGCGGCACCGACCTGCAGCGGCCGTTCACGCTCGGCTGGGACACCGCAGCGGAGACGCCCGGCGAGCACAGCTCACCGCACGCGCTCCGGAAGGGCAGTCGGTCGAGGCAACCGGCCGCACGGTGCGTCAGCGACCGCCGCTACCGTCAGCGCCCTGACGGCTTCGCGTCGAGCTCGCACGCCCGCACGAGCTGGCAGAGCCCTCGACCAGACTGCGCGCGTCGGCGGCGCTCGTCGTCAGCCGAGTCAGCGCACGCGCGAAGACGAGTTCGCCCGAGGGCCGAGCGAGCAGTGGAGGATGCCGAGCGAGTCGGTGATAGCGACTCCGCGGAACCCGAGCTCGACGCAGCAGCGCGTAGATCTTCGGCTCGAGCGAAGCGCGCCGCAGAACGAGCCGCCGAGTAGATCGCGTGCCCGACCATGACGCACGGCACGCCCGCCCGGATCGCGGCTCTGAAGAGCCAGTCAACCGAGCGCGAGGATGCCGTGGTACGCGCGCCGGTCGCGTCGACGACGACGGCGAGCCGGCCCCGGAAAATGCGTCATGCACGCGGCGTGGCCGAGCCGCGGGCGAAGGCGACGCCGCATTCGGCAGCTTGAATGCCGAGAGCCGAGCGGCCCGTCGCGTGAGATCGAGCACTGGAGCGAACGACGCGTGGACGCAACCGCACGCCGCAGGCGACGCCGGTCGCCGTTCCGGTGGATCGAGTCGCTCGGCCGAACAGCTGCGATAGTACGGACGCCGCTCGTCTCAGCGGCGGCATCGGCGGAACGTCTTCACGGCCCGCCCTCCTGGTCGGCGAAGACGAGCGCTCGCGGCCAGCAGCGCGTCCGTGTTCCACTGCGGACGACAACGCCGCGAGCCGGCCCGCGAGCATCCACTGCGACGACGACGCTGCCGCCTTCTCGCGCGGCGTCATCTCCGCGATTCTGCAGTCGATCGAGCCGCCAGCAGGAGTGTCGAGCCTGGACGATCGCGCGAGCACGGCGCAACGGTAGCCTTCCGCCGATGGCCGTAACCGAGAAGCCGACCGCTCTCGACCCGCTCGATTTCCTGGCGATCGACGGCCTGCTCGACGACGAAGAGCGCGCGATCCGCGACACGGTGCGCTCGTTCGTCCGCGAGAAGGTCCTGCCGGACGTCGGCGACTGGTTCGAGCAGGGGATCCTCCCGCGCGAGCTGATCGCGGAGCTCGGCAAGCTCGGGCTCTTCGGCATGCATCTCGACGGCTACGGGCTGCCGGGCGCCAGCGCCGTTGCCTACGGGCTCACGTGCCTCGAGCTCGAGGCCGGCGACTCGGGCGTGCGCAGCGCCGTCTCCGTCCAGGGGTCGCTCGCGATGTACTCGATCTGGCGCTGGGGGTCGGAGGAGCAGAAGCAGCGCTGGCTGCCCGCGATGCACTCCGGCGAGGCGATCGGCTGCTTCGGCCTGACCGAGCCCGATGCAGGCTCGGACCCTGGCTCGATGCGCACGCACGCCCGGCGCGACGGCTCGGACTGGATCCTGAACGGCGCGAAGATGTGGATCACGAACGGCACGATCGCCGACGTGGCCACCGTCTGGGCGCGCACGGACGACGGCGCGATCCGCGGCTTCCTCGTCGAGAAGGGAACGCCTGGCTTCAGCGCGCCGGAGATCCACAAGAAGCTCTCTCTCCGCGCCTCCGTCACGTCGGAGCTCGTGCTCCAGGACGTCCGGGTGCCGGACGAGAACATGTTCCCCGAGGTCAACACGCTGCGCGGCCCGCTCTCGTGCCTGAACGAGGCGAGGTACGGGATCGTCTGGGGCGCGGTGGGCGCGGGGCGCGCCTGCTTCGAATGCGCGCTCGACTACTCGAAGGAGCGCATCGTCTTCGACAAGCCCATCGCCGGCTACCAGCTGACGCAGGAGAAGCTGGCGGAGATGGCGCTGGAGCTGAACCGCGGGCTCCTCGTCGCGCTGCACATCGGCCGGATGAAGGACGCCGGCACGCTGCGGCAGGAGCACGTCAGCCTGGGGAAGATGGGCAACGTCCGCGGCGCGATCGAGGTCGCCCGCTCGGCCCGCACGATCCTCGGCGCGAACGGCGTCACGCTCGAGTACCCGGTGATCCGGCACGTCAACAACCTCGAGTCCGTCCTCACCTACGAGGGCACGCACGAGGTGCACACGCTCGTCGTCGGCCAGGCGCTGACCGGCGAGAACGCGTTCCGCTAACTCGGGCGACACCGGCTACGCCGAATCGGGGATGGCACGCGGCGGCGCGGTGCCGACGACTGGAGTCAGAACGCAGGTCGCATGAACCGGGCCGCGTTCACTCGCACCGCCGCACGAACGAAAGCCAAGTAACGCCGCAGCTGACGACCCCACGCCGCCCTGTGGGGTCGTTGGCGTTCTAGGGCTCTTCGCCTTCCCAGTAGTCGACCGCGCTGCCGATCTGGAACAGCCGGGGCGGATCGGCGTCGTTCCCGGTCCAGATCCCGATCTTGCCGCTGTCCGGGTAGACCGCTGAGTTCGGATCGCCTCTTCGTCGAGGCGATCAGGACGCGGATCGGCTCGTCCGTGTCGTTTCGGACCAGATGCGCGCCCTCCGGGCCCTCGGGGAAGCAGACGACGTCGCCCGGCCGCAGCTCGTGCTCGCCCTCCGGGTCTCGCAGCGTCGGCCTGCCGGCAACGACCACCAGCCACTCCTCGCACCCGTACTCGTAGTGGTAGGGGAAGGAGCGCTCGCCCGGCTGGAGCTCGTAGAGGCTCGCGCCGAGCTTCGTCCCGCCCAGCTTCGGGCCGAGCCGCGCCGCGCGCCACGTGAAGCCGGCCGGCTCGGTGCGCTCGTCGTCGAGCTCGCCGTCGAAGAGGTTGAAGGCCTTCACCGCCCGTATTCTCCCACGATGCGACGTCGCCGCCACACTGGCAGCCGGCCTCGCCCTCGTCCTGGCTGCGCCCGGCGGCGTCCGCGCCGCCTGGAGCCGGAGTACTCGTACCGGGCCGGAGCCTCGGCGGGATCGAGCTCGGCCTGACCAAGGCAGCGCTCGAACGGAGCTGGGGCCGCGCCTACGGCGTCTGCAAGGGCTGCCGGCACGAGACCTGGTACTTCAACTACTACGCCTTCCAGCCGCGCGGCGCCGGTGTCGAGCTGCGCGGCCGGCAAGGTCGCCGCGATCTTCACCCTCTACCAGCCGGCGGGCTGGCACACGAACAAGGGGCTTCGCCTCGGTGACTCCGAGTCGCGCATCACGTCCCTCTACGGCGCACTCGTCCGCCGCCAGTGCGGCGGCTACTCCGTCCTCATGCTCCCTGGGCGCGCTGCCACGAGCGCCTTCTACGTCCTGGACAATCGGCTCTGGGCTTTCGGGCTGTACCGGCCCGGACTGCCTCTCTGCCGCGTCTAGCCGCACGACGAGGTGCAGCGAGGTTCAGACGGGTGCTGCTGCGCCGGCTCGGGTGAGTCCGCCGCTGAGGAGATCGACCACCGTCTGCTCGGCACGCGCCACCTCCTCGTCGCCGTCGGGGAGCTGACCCAGGACCCACCCCGTCAGGAGCTCCTCGAGACCGCCGTAGAAGATCCAGCTCGCGAGGCGCGCGTCGAGCTCCGGCCGGAAGGAGCCGTCTGCCTGCCCTCGCTCGATCACCCTTTGGATGACGAGGAAGACGGCGCGGATCTCGTCCACCTGCTCCTGGAGCTGCGGGCTCCGCGCGACCTCGCGCACCATGACGCGAACGAGGTCGGGCTGGTCGCGCCACGAGCGGAGAAGCACCTTGGCGATCGCTCCGAGCTGCTCCAGCGGCGGCTCGGCCGACGCCTCGATGCGCGTGAACGCCTCGAGCAGCTGGCTCCAGTTCTCGCGAAAGACGGTCTGCAGCACCTCTTCCTTCGACTCGAAGTAGTGGTAGAGGAGCCCGTGCGCGATCCCCGCCTCCTCGGCGATGTCGGCGACGCGGCTCGTGTGGTAGCCCTTCGTGGCGAACACGCGGACGGCCGCATCGAGGATCACGCGACGCTTGTCCGCGGAGGCGTCGCCGTTGGTTGAACGGTCAGTCAACTCGCTCGCACTGTAGTGCTAGGTTCGCGGCGAATGCAACCGCTCGCAGGGATGCTCGTCGTCGACATGACCCGCTACCTGCCGGGGGCGTTTGCGTCCCGCGAGCTGCTGCAGCTCGGCGCGCGGGTCGTGCGCCTCGAGCAGCCCGACGGCGACCCGATGCGCGGTGTCTCCCGAGCCTGGGACGAGGCGCTGAACGCCGGCAAGGAGTCGGTCGCGATCGACCTGAAGACGGACCTTCCGTTCGCACAGGCCCTGCTCGCGCGCGCCGACGTGATCCTCGAAGGCTTCCGGCCGGGCGTGGCCGAACGGCTGGGCGTCGGTCCGGACGACGTCCCGGAGACCGCCGTCTACTGCTCGATCACCGGCTTCGGGACGGAAGGGCCGCATGCCGCGCGAGCGGGTCACGACCTGAACTACCTCGGCTGGGCCGGTGTGCTCGAGGACACCGCGCCGGGCCTGCCGCCGCTGCAGCCGGCAGACCTCGCAGCGGGCGCTCTCGGGGCGGTGGCCGAGATCCTCGCCGCGCTGCTCGAGCGCACTCGCACGGGTCGCGGTGCCCGGCTGACGATCTCGATGACGCACGGCTCGCACCGCCTCGTCTCGCACCGGCTGGGCGGCGATCCGCTCCCGCGCTTCCTGACAGGTGGCCTCGCCTGCTACCGGATCTACGCGACCGCCGACGCTCGGCACCTGACGGTCGGGGCGCTCGAGCCGAAGTTCTTCGCGCGGCTCTGCGAGCTGATCGATCGGCCCGAGCTCGCCGCACGCCAGTTCGAGCCGGAGGGTCAGGACGCGCTCGCCGCCGACCTCGAAGCCGTCTTCGCGACACGGCCGCTCGCCGAGTGGCTGCAGCTCTTCGAGGGCGAGGACGTGTGCGTCGGGCCGGTCGCGACGCTCGCGGAGGGAGCGGCCGCGTTCGGCGCGGGCACAGCCCATGCCGTCCGCTGCCGTCGGGCAGCATACGGACGCATGGCGGGCAGAGCTCGACTCACGCTGATCGCAGCGGTGCTGATGCCGCTGCCGCTGGTCGCCGCCATTTCGTGGAACGTCGAGGCCGGTTCCGCCCGCGGGCTGCCGAAGCTCGTCGTCTCGTCACGCGACGGCGACCTCTACGTGGGCACGCAGTTGATCACGCCGTCGACGGCGAGCGACACCGAGCCGGACTGGTCTCCCGACGGGCGCAAGATCGCCTTCGTTCGCCAGGAGCCCGGCAAGCGCAGCTCGAGTCTCTGGGTCGTGCGGCGGGACGGCGGCGGCCTGCAGCGGCTGACGAAGGCCGAGCAGGTCGTTGCGACGCCGGCCTGGAGCGGCGACGGCCGCCGGATCGCCTACGCGGCGAGCCCGCTCGAAGGCGGGAGCTTCGACGTCTACGTCATCCCTGTCGACGGCGGCACGCCGAAGGTGGTCGGGAGCGGGCCGAAGGAGCAGCTGTTCCCGAGCTTCAGCGACGGCAAGGTCCGGTTCCGGACACTCGAGCCGGGCGAGCCATTCCCCGAGAAGACCGCCGATGCGGGCACGCCGCAATCCGGCCCGCGCGAGCTGCTACCCGACTTCGATCAGCGCGCCCCGTTCAGGCTCACCGTCGCCGGGACGAAGCTCGGCTTCGCCTCCGCAACCGACAACATCGGCGAAGGCCCGGCCTGGATCCGAGGCAGCCGGCCGTCCGCGTCCGGTCCCATGGTCGCGCGCCAGCTCGTCGCTCTGACCGACGGGACCGTGCGGACGTACGAAGACGCCGGCCGCCTCCGTTATACGTACTCACCCACGCACACCCATTGGCACCTGCTCGACTTCCAGCGCTACGAGCTGCGCACGCTCGACGGCCGGCTGATCGTGCGGGACCGCAAGAGCGGCTTCTGCCTCGCCGACCACTACGGGCTTGCGCGTCGTCGCGTGGTGCGCTTCACGGGTGCGCGCTTCCTCGGCAACTGCGCGGCCTCGAACCCGCAGGCGCTCGCCGTCGAGCAGGGGACGTCGACCGGCTACACCGATCTCTACCCCCCTCACTTCCATGGCCAGAACCTGCGAGCTCCGCGGCGTCCCGGCTGGGACCTACGTGCTCGTCCACCGAGCGAACCCGACGCAGCAGCTCGAGGAGATCGACTACACGAACGATGCGGCGTCACTCCGCATCCGCTTGTCCTGGACGAACGGCGTCCCGCAGGTCGATGTCCTCCGGACCTGCCAGGACTCAGCCGAGTGCTAGACGACTAGGCCGAGCGCGGCCGGCAGCGCGAGCAGATCGGGGAGTCGATCGGGCTCGTTCGGGTAGCGGCCGTCGCGGTCGAGAAGGAAGGCCTTCATTCCGAGGGCGCGCGCGCCCTCGATGTCGTCCTCGTAGGAATCGCCGATCATCGCCGCGTCCTCCGGCTCGACGTCGAGGAGCGCGAGTGCCCGCCGGAAGATCTCGGGGTGCGGCTTCGTGCGGCCGAACGCGCGCGACCCGATCGCGCAATCCACGTCGAGAGCGTGATGGACGACGAACTCCTCCAGATCGCGACTCCCATTCGACACCAGCCCGATCTTCAGCTCGTGCTCGCGGAGCGCGGCGAGCGCGGGCAACGCGTCGTCGTAGAGCGTGAAGCGCTCGTGCAGCTCCCAGGCCCGCACGAGATCCTCGGCACACGCACGCGCACCCTCGGCGTCCCCTCCCATCCCGCGCACGATCGCCTCCGTGAAGACGATCCAGAGCTCGTCGTCGTGCTCCAGCTCGGGATGCCGCTGCAGCGAGCCGAGCGCCGCCACCCGCGCTGCCTCGTATCGCTCGGGGTCGAGCGCCAGCCCGTGCCGCTCGCCGGCACGGCGATATCCCTCTGGGCCGAGCTCCGGCCCGGGGCGCGCGAGGGTGAAGTCGACGTCGAAAAGAACCGCCCGGATCACCCTCTGAGGATACGCTCGGCCCATGCGGACACCGGCCGAGATCCTGCGGGACGCGAAGACGATCGCCCTGGTCGGGGCCTCGCCGAAGGCCGACCGGCCGAGCAACAGCGTCATGCACTACCTCCTGCAACAGGGCTACGACGTGATTCCCGTGCGGCCGGCGGGCTGCGACGAGGTGCTCGGCGTTCCCTGCGTGCGGACGCTGGGAGAGATCGACCGGCCGATCGACCTGGTCGACGTGTTCCGCCGCGCCGAGTTCACGCCTGCGCACGCCCGCGAAGCGGTCGAGGTCGGCGCCGGCGCCCTGTGGCTGCAGCTGGGGATCGTCTCGGACGAGTCGCGGGCGATCGCGAGCGCTGCCGGGCTCGACTACGTCGAGGATCTCTGCACCGCAGTCGTGCACCGGTACGAGATCCGAGAGCCGCTGACCGGGTAAGAGCTGATGTATCGGCCTGCTGAGCTCGGCCGACAACGGGCATCGCGTGGGCGTCAGTCGTCCTCGGTACCGCGACCGTCGTCTCGCTGATCACGACGACGCTCGGGCGCGGGAGTGCCGACCTGGACGAAATCCCCGGCTGACACCGAGTCGGCGTCCTTGAGGTGCTGGTGGACGAACGCGATGACCATGCTGCCCTCGCCGACGGCGGCGGCGACGCGCTTCACGGGACTGAATCGGACATCGCCACAGGCGAAGATGCCCGGAACGCTTGTCTCCAGGAGATAGGGGTCGCGGTCGAGTTCCCAGGGCGCCCCTGCGGGCACGTCTGGGCCCGTGAGCACGTAGCCGTTGTGGTCGACCGCGATCTCGGGGGGCAACCATGCCGTGTCGGCGTCGGCCCCGATGAAGACGAACAGTCCGCCCGAATCGAGCCTGGTCGTCTCTCCGGTCGCGGTGTCGCGGACCTCGATCGCCTGGAGCGACGCGTCGCCGTGCACGGCCGCTATCTCGGCTCCGAACATCACCGTGATGCTCGCCCGCGTCGCCAGCTGGTCGATGAGGTAGCGCGACATGCTCTTTTCGAGCGTGTCGCCGCGGCAGAGAATCGTCACGCTTCGGGCGTGGTTGGAGAAGAACAGCGCTGCCTGTCCCGCTGAGTTGCCCGCACCCACGATATGGACGTCCAGCCCGTGGGTGTTCGACGCTTCGCTGCGCGCCGCGCCGTACGAGATGCCCTTCCCCACGAGCGGGTCGAAGCCCTCGATCGAGAGGTGCCGCCAGGACACACCGCAGGCGAGCACGATCGTCCGGGCCTGCAAGACATCGCCGTTGTCGAGGTGCACGTGGCGCCTCGAGGTGTCGATGCGTGTGATCGACCGGGTCACCACGATTTCGGCGCCGAGCCGCCGCGCCTGCTGCAGCGCACGGGTCGCCAGCTCGTCGCCGGACACGCCCGACGGGAAGCCAAGGTAGTTCTCGATCCGCGCCGACGCGCCGGCCTGTCCGCCGGGCGCCTCCCGTTCGACCACGATCGTCCTCAGTCCTTCCGAGGCTCCATACACCGCGGCAGCAAGCCCCGCAGGGCCCCCGCCGACGATCACCGTGTCGTACTCCGCGGCGGCCGCTTCCGTGGCGAGCGCCAGCAACTCGGCCACCCGACGGAGTTGAGGGCGCACGACGGTCTTCCCGTCGACGACACGGACGACGGGGAAGTCCTCCTCCGCCGGCAAGGGGCCGCCCCACTGGACGGCGGCATCCGGAGCATCGGGGGTGACCCACCTGAACGTGACCTGGTTGCGATCGAGAAAGCGGCGCAACTCAGCGCAGGACGGATCCCAGCGGTGCCCGAGCACGATCGCACGTGGCGGAGGCGGCTCGGCGGCGATGCCCTGCAAGCCACTGATCCGCTCCCGCGCCAACGTGCCGAGCTTGACCCCGACGGCGGGCGAGGAAGCCGCGATCGCGTGGTATTCGTGAGCCTCGATCCGCATCACACGCGACGGCTCCGCAGCGCGAAAGCCGAACGGGAATGTCGTCGCGAGCGCAATGGGCACTTCGCCGAAGAGCTCACCTACCCCGCGGCCGCCGACAACACGCGGAATCCCGTCCTCGAATGCGACGGTCTCCAGGTGCCCCTCGAGCACCGCGAACAGGGCGCGCCCGTCGCCCGGATGCACCGCATACTCGCCGGGCACGAGCCGGATATCGGCGGCGGCCCGAGAAAGACGCTCGCGCTCCACCGGGCCAAGATCCGCAAAGATCGAGACGCCGGCGATCTCGTCCGCGGTCACCACGCGATTCCCTCCAACCCGGTCACGACATCGCTCATCCGCCGAGACTAGGGACCGTGCGGCCGACTGGCAAGCCGGTGCGAAGCCGTGAGGAGATTCGTGGGGGAACCAGGTGGTTCCCCCACGCTCATCGGGGTGCGGAGATTCGAACTCCGGACCTCTCCGACCCGAACGGAGCGCGCTACCAGGCTGCGCCACACCCCGAGCGGGCAAAGGGTAGCGATAATCGAGCTCATGGCCCAGCGCGACGAGATCATCAGGTACGCGAACGAACTCCTCGAAATCCACCGGTTCCCGGAGTACGGCACGCCCGGCCTGCAGGTGCTCGGCGCCGACGAGGTGACGAAGATCGCGTGCGGCGTCTCGTCGTCGCTCGAGCTCTTCGAGCGAGCGGCGGCCGGCAGGCGCCCAGCTCGTGATCGTTCATCACGGCATGTTCTGGCGGAACGAGCCCGTCTGGATCGACCGCCGCCAGCGTGGACGGCTGCAAGCGCTCTTCTCCGCGGACCTGAACCTCGCGGCCTACCACCTGGCGCTGGATGCGCATCCCGAGATCGGCAACAACGCCCTGCTCGCCGACGCCCTCGGGGTGGAGCTCGACGGGCCGTTCGGCGAGGTCGGCCAGGGAGGCCGTCTGTCCGAGCCGACCGGCATCGAGGAGTTCGCCGGCCGCGTCCGCGAGGTTCTCGCCCGCGACCCGATCGTGTTCTCGCATGGGCCGGAGCGGATCGAGCGCGTCGCGATCTGCTCGGGTGGCTCGGGCGGCGAGGTGATCCGCGCCGCCCACGAAGGCTACGACGTCTACCTCACGGGCGAGCCGGAGGAGCCGAGCCTGCAGACCTCACGCGAGCTTGGAATCCACTTCGTCGTGGGTGGTCACGACGCTACCGAGCGACTCGGCGTGCAGGCGCTCTCGCAGCGGCTGGCGGAGCGCTTCGGACTCGAGTGGGAGTTCCTCGCGGTCGAGAACCCGGTGTGATGGTCCGCCGCTGGGCTCAGCGCAGCCATAGGTGCCCTCGGCCACGCGCGAGCACCGGTCAATCACCCGAAGAGTGAGAGCGCCTAGACGTCTTCATTCGGCGAGCTCCGCGAGCGCATCCAGGCAGGCCGCCGGCCTCTCGACGATCACGAGGTGGCCGCAGTCGGCGACCACGCGAAGCTTGGCGCCGAGCCGGCGTGTGTACTCGAAGGCATCGTCGAGCGGCAGCTGCGGGTCGCGTGCGCCCCAGAGAACGACGACCGGGCACGCGACTTCGGCAAGGTCGCGGCGCGGATCGTCGACGTTCATCGCCCGCGCAGCGGTCTTCGTGTCCGTGTGGTCGCGCTGCGCACCGAGCAGGCCGTGCGTCGCACGTTCGGTGACCGTGGTCGCATCCGACACGAACCAGGGGCGGAAGACCGCCCGCCGATACCACGCACGGCCGGCGTAGCGGTGGCGCAAGGGCGCCACCCACCGTCCCGGGCGCACCGTCGTCGAGGCCAGGACGAGCGACCGCGTCAGGCGCGTCGTCGTCTTGATTCCGGCCGGCGAGACGAGGAGCAGGCCGCAAACGAGCTCAGGGCGAGCTCGTGCGAGGCGCAGCGCGACGAGCCCACCGAGGGAGTGGCCGGCGACGAGGGCGGGCCGCTCGACCTCGGCCTCGAGAACCCCTGCCGCGACGGCGGCGAAGTCGTCCATGCTGGTGCCGCGCGGCGCCTTCGCGGAGCCGGCGTGCCCAGGCAGGTCGACGGCAATCACGCGATGGCGCTCGAGCAGATCCGGCAGCAGCTCGACCCAGTTCCCGGACGCGCCGGCGAGCCCGTGCAGGAGAAGGAGCGGTTCGCCCTCTCCGCCGGTGTAGTAGTGGATCGAGATCCCGCCGGTGACCAGGTCTTTCGGCTCCAGCCCGGCCAAGTTCGTTGCGGCCGTCATGCGGGCAGAGTATCCTCCGATGACTATGTCGATTGTGGGGGCGCGGGCCCGTTGATTCCCGCGACAAAAGACGAGCGAGCGATGTTCGAGCCCGCCTGAGCGCACCGTGCAGACGAAACTGCATGCGCCCAGCGGGCTTTTTCATTGTCAGAAATCCATGGGAGGAAGACGAATGGCAAATCACCTGACGCCGGACGAGCTCTCCAAGGAGCTGGGCATCGACCGGCAGGAAGTGATCCGGGTCTGCATCGAGGAAGGCGTGCCGATCTACCAGGGCAAGATCGACAAGACACTCTTCCAGGCGCAGCTCCAAGCGCTCGGGGCACTACCCCAGACGCACTGAGCAGCCGCGCAGATCGGAATCCGCAGAGCGGATCCCGATCGCGCAAGACCCCTGAAGGGCCGCTTCGCGGCCACCAGATCAGTGCCGAACGCTAGCGCGCCGCGGACTTGCGCCGCGCAGCTGCCTTCTTGGGCGCCGCCTTCTTGGCAGCGGCAGGCTGCTTGGCCTGCTTCGCGTCCTCGACGCTGCGGCGGAGCGCCTCCATCAGGTCGATCACGGGCGCGTCCTCGGTCGGCTCCTCGGGGGCGGTGATCTCCTCGCCCGCGCGCTTCGCTTCGAGCAGCGCCTTCAGGTCGCGACGGTAGTCGCTCTGGAGCTCCGAGGCGTCGAAATCGCCGGAGAGGCTCTCGATCACCTGCTGGGCGAGCGCGAGCTCGGGCTGCTTCAGAGTCGTCTCCTCCACCGCCTCCTCGATCTCCGCCTGCGAGTACACGTCCGCTGACAGGAAGAGCGTCTCCAGCGCGAGCGCGTCTCCCTTCGGCCGGATCAGGCAGAGCTTCTCGCGGCCCTGCTGGACAAACCGGCCCATCGCAGCCATCCCGGTCTCGCGCATCGCGTTCAGCAGCAGCACGTACGGCCGCCGCGCAGCGGGCGCCTCGGCCGGAACCAGGAAGTATGTGCGATCGAAGAAGATCGGATCGACCTGGCTCGCGTCGACGAAGCGAGAGATCTCGATCGCGCGCGAATCGTCGCTCGAGGTCAGCGCCTCGAGCTCCTCGTCCTCCACGAGCACGAACTGCCCCTTCGCGACCTCCCAGCCCTTGACGATCTCGTCGGGCTCGAGATCGCGCTCGTGCACCGGGCAGTAGCGCTTCTGCTTGATCGGCGTGCCGCACTCGCGGTGCAGCATCCGGAAGGACACGTCAGACGATCGCGCGGCAGGCTTCGTCGCCGGGGCGAGGCCCACCGGGATCGAGACGAGTCCGAAGCTGATCGAGCCATTCCATGTCGTGCGCATGTTCACCTGCAAATATAGAGGGACCGAACCGATTCGCCCTTCCCCACAGCGTTCCTTCTGCCTAAAGTGCGGAGCGTGAGCGAGAAGCGGACGATCGAGCGGCTGTGGCGCGACGCGATCGCGGCCGACCGCCAGACACCTGCGTATTTGATCCAGGACGGAGACGACTGGAACCCGCTCTCGTGGGCCGAGGCGAACGAGCGTGTCGAGGGCTACGCGAACGGACTGCTCGCGCTCGGCGTCCGAAAGGGCGACGCATTCTCGATCCTCGCCACGAGCAGGGTCGAGTGGTCGCTCTTCGACTTCGCGCTCGGCTCGATCGGGGCGATCGGCGCGGCCATCTACGCGAACAGCTCGCCCAAGGACGCGGGCTACATCCTCGAGCACTCGGAATCCGTCGGCGTCCTCTGCGAGGACGACACCCAGCGCGCGAAGGTCGAGGAGGTGCGCGGCGAAATCTCCCGGCTTCAGCACGTGCTCACCTTCGCCGACCTGGACGACCTCGCCGCCAGCGGCCGCGCCTACGCGGCCGAGCACCCCGACGCGCTCCGCGAAGCCCGCGAGGCGATCGAGGAGAACGACCTCTTCACCTACATCTACACGTCCGGGACGACCGGGCCGCCCAAGGGCTGCATGATCTCGCACCTCAACTACTACGCGATGGTCGCCGTCGTCGACGACCTGCCGAGCTTCACCGGGCCGGAGGACACGATGCTCCTCTACCTCCCGCTCGCGCACAACTTCGGCCGCCTGATGCACCTCTCCGGCGCCTACGTCGGCTACGCGATCGCGTTCCTTCCGGATCCGCTGCAGGCGGCGACGGCGCTGCCTGCCGTGAAGCCGACCGTCTTCCCGAGCGTGCCGCGCGTCTACGAGAAGGTGCACTCGGGCGTCGTCGCGAAGTTCGACGCGGAGACCGGCGTGAAGCGAAAGCTGATCGACTGGGCGCTCGGCGTCGGCCGCCGGGTGAGCGTGCTCCGCAGAGCAGGGAAGCCGGTTCCGCGCTCGCTCGCGCTTCAGCACCAGCTCGCAGACAAGCTCGTCTACAAGAAGGTCAAGGAGCGGCTCGGGGGCAGGCTGCGGCTGGCGATCTCCGGCGGCGCGCCGCTCTCGGCCGAGATCGCAGAGTTCTTCCACGCGATCGACATCCTCCTGGTCGAGGGCTACGGCCTGACCGAGTGCACGACCGCCGCATCGACGAACACGCACGAGGCCTATCGTTTCGGCACGGTCGGCCGGCCACTGCCAGGCACGGAGATCAAGCTGGCAGAGGACGGAGAGCTGCTGATCCGCAGCGAGACGGTCTTCCAGGGCTACTTCAAGGAGCCCGAGGCAACAGCTGAGGTGCTCGGCCCCGACGGTTGGCTTCGCAGCGGCGACATCGCCGAGATCGACGCGGACGGCTTCATCAGGATCACCGACCGGAAGAAGGACATCATCGTCACCGCCGGCGGCAAGAACGTCGCGCCACAGAACCTCGAGAACGACCTCAAGACTTCGAAGTACATCTCACAGGCGATGGTCGTCGGTGACCGGCAGCCGTACATCGCCGCACTGATCACGCTCGATCCAGAGGCGCTGCCCGCGTGGGCCGCCGCAGCGCGGGCTTCCTGTCGAGATGGAACGCCTCGTCGAGGAGCAACAGGTGCGCGAGCTCATTCAGGGTGTCGTCGACGCTGTCAACGCCGAGCGTTCGCGCTACGAGCAGATCAAGCGCTTCACGATCCTTCCGCGCGACTTCACCATGGACGACGACGAGCTCACGCCGACGCTGAAGCTGAAGCGCCGAGTCGTGACGAAGCACTTCGGCGGGGAGCTCGACGAGCTCTACGCCGGCGAGACGCTGAATCAGGCCGCCGGGATCTAGAGCAGTTCTAGAGCCGTCGAGCGCCGAACCAGGTGGCGGCGTACCAGGAGTCGGAGAGGCTGGAGACCTTCACGACGTCGCCGGTGTGCGGCGCGTGGACGAACTGGCCACCGCCGATGTAGATGCCGACGTGGCCGAGCCCGTTGAAGAAGACGAGGTCGCCGGGCTCGAGCGCTTCCCGCGAGACGGGAGAGCCCGCGCTGAACTGCGAGGCCGCATGGTGTGGGAGCGACACACCCATCTGGGAATAGACGTACGAGACGAAGCCGGAGCAATCGAAGCCGGACGGGCTCGCGCCGCCCCAGACGTACGGAACACCCAGGTACTGCATCGCGATCCCGACCACCCCGCCGTAGCGTGACGGGGGTGCGGCCGCGAACTCACCGGTGTCGCCCGGGATCGAGAAAGAATCGGCGATCTGCACGGACTGGTCCTGTGCTTGCGCCGACACTCTCGACAGCCGCGCCCGCGCCTCGGCGGCGGCGCGCTCCTGGCGGAGGCGCTCGGCTGCCTCGAGACTCGCGATCTGATCCTTGATCGAGGCGAGTAGCCGGTTGCGCTCGGCAAGCTGTCCCTCGATCGACTGCCGCTGGGCTGCGCGATCGGCGACGACTTGCACCTGTTCGGCCTTCGCCCGCTTGAGCCGCACCCGCTGTTGCCTGACCTGGGCACGGAAGCTCTTCACCTCGCTCAGGACGCGTGTGTCCTGAGCGGAGACGCGGTCGACGGCGTCCATCCGGTTCAGCAGGTCGTCGATCGACCTGGCTCCGAGGAGCACCTCGAGCGAGGTGCCCTCGTCGCCGCCCTTGTAGAGCGCGACGAGGCGCTCCGAGAGGTGGGTCTGGGCGTGGTTCAGGCTCTTGCGCGCAATCACCAGGTGATGCGAGTTCGTCTTCAGCTCTCCCTGGATCCGCTGGAGCTTCACGCTCGCGAGGTTGTACGCCTCGACCGCCTGCTCGAGCTGCCCGTCGATCGCATCGATCTGCGCGAGCACGTTCTGCGCCTCGGCGCGCTTCGCCCCGATCGGGTCAGCGGAGGCCGTTTTCACGCAGGCCAAAGCTACGGCCACAAAAATCGCCGTGACAACAGTAAGGAGCGCCGGCGCCGTTCGCCTGCTCGAACGAATTACAGGGGCCTTCCGCTCGAACACGCCAGACACCCCGTGGGGGCCAGGTCCGTCACAAGTGGGGCACCCTAGCAGGCTCTTCGGACGGTCGCAACGCCCAAATGAGCCAAAAACACGGCCGCTTTTCCCACTGCCGCCGAATCACAAACAACGACGGCAGGCAGCCAAACTTGCTACGGTCCGCGGCCTCGTGGGGACGTATTCAACGAGGGGCGCGGCGCGCCTCGTGGCCGTCTTGACGGGTTTTGCCTTGCTGGCGGCCGTTCCGATCGCGCTCGCCGCGAACACCTCCGCCCCGCGTTCGCAGGCTGCCGGGTTGCGTGCGGGCATCGGCTCGCTCGACGCTCGCGCGAGCGCGGCGACCCTCGAGCTCTATGCGCTCGAGAGCGAGCTCGGGCGCGCACAAGGCGATCTCGATGCCCTCGCCGCCCGGCGGTCGCAGGTCGCGCAGGACCGGGCCGCCACGGCGAAGCAGCTCGACATCGCCGAGGACGCAGTTCACGTCTCCGAGTCCCAGCTCGCAGTGCTCGTTCGGGCGCTCTACGAACGTCCGGATCAGGGCGACCCGCTCGCGCTCCTGCTGAGCGCCGAGTCCCTCGACGAAGCACTCGCCGGGCTCGACAGCCTCAGCCGCGTCGCGGGCCAGAACAACCGGATCATCGAACAGGCACGCGACGCGCGGACACAGCTCGCCGTCGTCGCCGCCCGGCTCGCTGAACAGGCGATGGAGCTGGACGCCATCGCAGCCGCGGCCGAGCAGCGGGTCGCCCGGCTCGCCGCGACCGCCGCCACGCGCCGCAGCTTCGTGGCGGGCCTCCGGCATCAGCAGGGCCTGAACGCCGCGCGCATCGCCGCGATCGAGGCCCAGGCACGGACGGCCGAGCAGCGGACGGCAGCGCCCTCGCCCGCCTCGCAGACACTCGTAACCGCAGTCGCCGCCCCGGCGTCCGCTCCTCCTTCGATCGCCACAAGCGGTCCGCGGTCGATCACCGTCAGCTCCACCGGATACTCCATTCAAGGCCGCACATCGACCGGCATGCAGACGGCTGCGGGCGTCGTCGCGGTCGACCCCTCCGTGATCCCGCTCGGAACACGGCTGACGATCCCGGGCTACGGGACGGGCATCGCAGCCGACACCGGCGGTTCGGTGCACGGAAACGTGATCGATCTCTGGTTCCCAACCTTGCAGCAAGCGCGAGCCTGGGGCCGGCAGACAATCACGATCACGATCCACTAACGATAAACTGGCTCCCCCTCTGCCACTGTCCAGGAGGCAGCGCTGACCGACATCGCCCCGATCGAGGACGCACCAGAGCAGACCATTCGCGTGCTGCTCGTCGACGACCACGACCTCTTTCGGACGGGGCTTCGGAACCTGCTCGAGGAACAGGGCGTGCAGATCGTCGCCGAGGCGGCGACCGGCGCGGAAGCGTTGCAGCACGTCCGCCTCGCGGCGCCCGACGTCGTCGTGATGGACCTCAACATGCCGGGGATGACCGGCGTCGAGGCCACGCGCCACATCAGCCGTGACGCGCCGCTGACCCGCGTCATCGTGCTCACGATCTCGGATCAGGAGCAGGACGTGATGGATGCGATCCTCGCCGGCGCCTGCGGCTACCTCCTCAAGGACGCTTCGATCCAGGATCTGATGAGCGGCATCCGCTCGGCCGCCGTCGGGGAGTCGCTGATCTCACCGCATATCGCCGGCAAGGTGCTCCAGCACGTCCGCGCCACGACGGCAGCTCCGGAGGCGGCCGCGACGATCCGGGCCGAGCTCTCCGACCGCGAGATCCAGGTGCTGAAGCTGATCGCGAACGGCAAGGACAACGGGATGATCGCCGGCGAGCTGCACATCAGCCCGAAGACGGTCAAGAATCACATCTCGAACATCCTCATGAAGCTCCAGATCGAGAACCGGATCCAGGCCGCCGTCTACGCCGTGAGATCCGGGATCGTCTAGCTCCGCGCCTGGCCTGCCAGGAACGCGGGGCCACCAACCGAAGAGGTGGAGATGAAGCTAGAGCGCCTGTGCGCGCAGCGTCGAAAGGAGAGCGCGGAGGCCCGCGAGCTCCCGGTCGGTGCCGGCGAGCGACCTCGTCAGCTCTGCGATCTCCTCCATGCGAACGCGGGCGCTCGGACCGGGCTCCGCGCGCAGGAGCGTTCGGAGTCGCCGCTCGGTCCGCAGCCGCTCACCCTCGAGTGCGAGGGCGTAGGCGTACCCGTTCGTCAGCGTGTCCTCGACCACGGCACGCGGCGGCTGCTCCGCACGCGCGGGCGCATCGAGAAGCGACCGAATCTCGGTCAGGACTCCGGGGAGGCGGCCGTCCACAGCTCTTTCAGTATCCGCCGCCGGGGAGACGGAGACATGGGCCTCCGGGCCTATCTTCGGGGCGTCTGCGGCCCATGTCTCGCGGCCGTCCTGATCCTCCTCGTCCTCGTCTCGCCGGCCCAGGGCGCCGACTCCACCCTCGTCGGCCGCCTCGACCGTGCGCTCGCGGTTCCGAACGTCGATCCGGCACGCACGGCAGCCCTCGCCGTTGATCTCCGCACCGGCGCCGTCGTCTACTCCCGCAATCCGGAGCTCGCGCTCGTGCCTGCCTCGAACCAGAAGCTGCCGGTGGCGTACGCGGCTCTCTCCCAGCTCGGGCCTGGCTACCGGTTCCACACCGAGATAGTGGGCCGCGGCACGCTCGTCGGCGACGTCTGGCACGGCGATCTGTGGCTGCGCGGGTACGGCGACCCCACTCTCGGGCCCGATGATCTCACCGCGCTCGCGACCGACGTCGCCGCGTGGGGCATCCACCGGGTCGACGGTGCGGTGATCGCAGACGAGTCGTGGTTCGATGCCGTCCGGGTCGGGCCGGGCTGGAAGCCCGGTTTCTACATCTACGAGTCGCCGCCGCTGTCGGCGCTCGTCGTCGACCGCGGACGCTATCGCGGTCACACGTCCGCGAATCCGGCGCTCGCAGCCGGGTCACTCTTCCGGCAAACCTTGGAGCGCGCCGGCATCACGGTCACAAAGCGCACGCGGTCGGGTGTCCTCACGCTGGCCGGCCTCCCACTTGCGCAGGATGTCTCCGAGCCGCTGGCCGACATCGTGCGCTTCATGGGCCGCGAGAGTGACAACTACACAGCCGAGATGCTCGTGAAGGAGCTCGGGGCGGTCTACGGCGGGCGGGGGTCGACGGCGGCGGGAGTGCGCGTGGTGCGGGACGCTCTCGCGGCTGCCGGAGTCCCGCTTGCCGGCGTGCGGCTCGCCGACGGGTCTGGCCTGTCGAGTCTCGACCGGCTGACCGCGACCGCCGTGGTCGCACTCCTCGAGGCAGGTCTTGCCGAGGCCGACGTGCACGACGCGTTCCTGCAGTCGCTGGCGGTGGCAGGCGTGGACGGGACTCTGGCGGATCGGCTCGGCTCGAGGCCGGCGCGCGGACAGGTGATCGCGAAGACGGGGACGACGCGCACAGCCTCCGCCCTCTCGGGCTTCGTTCGCGACCGGTACGCCTTTTCGATCCTCCAGAACGGCCGGCCGATCTCGAGCTACTGGGCGAGGGTCGCGCAGGACCGGTTCGCGACGGCCCTGGCCTCAGCCGGCTGAAGCGGCGACGCCGATCAGCGCCGGCGCCGGGGTGGAGCAGCGCTCGCCGGCTTCTCCGTCGGCGCGTCCTTGACGAGCTTCCGCAGATCCTCCTCGGAGAGGATCGGCACACCCGCCTTCTCGGCCTTCGCAGCCTTCGATCCCGGGCTCTCGCCGACGACGACCCCCGTCGTCTTCTTCGAGACGTTGTCGGAGACCTTCGCACCGAGCGCCTCGAGCGCAGCCTTTGCCTCCTCGCGTGAGAACGCCTCGAGCGTGCCGGTGATCACGTACTGGCTGCCCGTGAGCGGGCCTTCGATCGGCCGCTCCTCCTCCCCGATCTCGAACCGCAGGCCGAGCTCGCGCAGCTCGGCGACGAGCGTGCGGTTCTGCTCGTCCGAGAACCACTCGGCGATCGCCTCCGCCCGGTCCGGGCCGATCCCGTCCACCTCCTGGATCTGCTCCTGGCTCGCATCGAGCAGCGCGTCGACGTCGCCGAAGTGGCGGGCGAGGTTGCGCGCGGTCACCCAGCCGACGTCGGGGATGTTCAGGCCGAAGAGAACGCGAGAGAACGGCTGCTGCTTCGAGAGCGCGATCGCGTCGATCGCGTTCCGCGCGGAGATCTCGCCGTAGCCCTCCAGCTCCATCAGCTGCTCCGCCGTGAGCCGGTAGAGGTCGGGCATCGAGCGCAGCAACCCCTCGTTCCAGAGCCGCCACACGAACTGCTCGCCGACGCCCTCGATGTCCATCGCGGCCATCACCCAGTTGTTCAAGGTCTCGAGGCCGCGAGAAGGGCAGGCACGGTTCGGGCAGCGGTGCATGACCTCGCCCTCGGGCTTCACCACCTCGGCGTCGCAGAGCGGGCAGCGCTCGGGCATCTTGAACTCCTTCGTGCCCTTCGCGTGCGGCCCGGCCGGCCCGACGATCTGAGGGATCACGTCGCCGGCGCGCTGCACGATCACGCGGTCGCCTTCGCGGATCTGCTTGCGGTTGATGTCCTCCTCGTTGTGGAGGGTCGCGCGCGAGACCATCACGCCGCCGACGTTGACCGGCTCCATGATCGCCCACGGATTGAGGGCGCCGGTCCGGCCGACGCGGATCGCGATCTTGAGGAGCTTCGTCTCCGCGGTCATCGGCGCCCACTTGTAGGCGCGCGCCCAGCGCGGACGGTCGTGGAGAGCGCCCAGACGCTGCTGCTGGTCGAACGAGTCGACCTTGACCACGATCCCGTCGATCTCGTAGTCGAGATCGGCGCGACGCCGCTCCCACTCGGCGCAGGCCTTCGCGACCTCCTCGATCGACTCGAGACGCTCGGCGTACGGATTCGTCCGGAAGCCTCGCTCGCGCAGCCACTCGAGCGTCTCGAAGTGAGTGTCGGGCGCCACCCCCTCCCGGTAGCCCGTGCCGTAGATCCAGACGGAGAGCGGACGCGCCGCCGTGATCCGGGAGTCGAGCTGGCGCAGCGAGCCCGCGGCGGCGTTGCGCGGATTCGGCGCGGGCGCCTTCCCGGCCGCGACCTGCTCTTCGTTGAAGCGGCGGAAGCCCGAAAGCGGGAAGTACACCTCGCCGCGAACCTCCATCAGCGGCGGCGCCTCGCCCTTGAGCGTGAGCGGGATCGACCGGATCGTGCGCAGGTTGACGGTCACGTCCTCGCCGCGCTGCCCGTCGCCGCGCGTGGCGCCGCGCACGAGCTGGCCGTTCTCGTACACGAGCGAGATCGCCGAGCCGTCGATCTTCGGCTCGAGCACGTAGGCCACCGGCTCGTCGGAGTCGAGCCGCTTGCGAACGTCCTCCGCCCACTTGAGCAGGCCTTCATCGGTCGTGACCTTCTCGAGCGAGCCCATCGGAGCGAGGTGCGCGACCTTCTTGAACTTGTCCGACGGCGGCCCGCCCACCCTGCGGGTCGGCGAGTCGTCGGTCGCGAGCTCCGGGTGCTTCTCCTCCAGCTCCTTCAGCTCGTCGAAGAGCCGGTCGTACTCCGCGTCCGTGACCTCCGGATCGTCGAGGACGTGGTAGCGGTGGTTGTGGTGGTGCAGGAGCTCCCTGAGCTCCGCCGCGCGCGTGCACTAGAGGGCGGCAAGGAGCTCCTCCGCCGTGTCGACGACCGTATCCGGCTCCTCCGCCTCGAGCCGCTCTCGCGGGTGGATGCGGCCCCAGGTGACCGCGACCGAGTGCATCCCCGCCGCCTTGGCGGCACGGATGTCGAACGGGGAGTCGCCGACGTAGGCGGCGTCGTCCCGATTCGCTCCCAGGAGCTCGAGCGCATGCGCGAGCGGCGCCGGATCCGGCTTGTGCCGCTCGGTGTCGTCCGAGCCGACGACGACGTCGAAGAACTGCTCGAGCGGCAGGTACGAGAAGGCCAGCCTCACCGTCTCCCGGCGCTTGGCGGTGACGACGCCGAGCGTGCGTCCCTCCGCCTTCAGCGTCGTCAGGACATCCGTCATCCCCGCACACTCGGCGAGCTCGGCGTGCAGCGGCTCGTTGTGCTCGCGGTAGCAGGCGACGAGCTCGTCGACGCGGTCGGGGGCGATCACGCGCATCTGCTCCAGCAATCCGGAGCCGCCCACCGCGCGTCCGAGCTCCTCGTCCGGGATGTCGCGGCCGAGCACGGTCTTCGTCGCGTGCCGCATCGAGGCGATGATGATCGAGCCGGAGTCGATCACGGTGCCGTCGAAGTCGAAGAGGACGACCGGGAAGCGCATGTGTTCGATCGTACCGAGGCGTTCAGTACTGGACGCGCTCCAGGTACAGCCCCCACGGCGGGGCGGTCTTGCCTGCCTCGCTCCGGGGTCGGCCCGCGAGCAACGGCTCGAGCTCGCACCCCTCGAGCATCGAGCCGATCAGGATCCGAACCATGTGGCGCAGGAAGCTGACCGCCTCGATCGTGAAGTGCAACTCGTCGCCGTGCTCTTCCCACGCCGCTGCGAGGACCGTTCGCTCGAAGCGCGTGTGCTCGGTCTCCGTCGGCGTGAAGGCTGTGAAGTCGTGCGTCCCGGGGAGGAGCACCGCGGCGGCGTCCAGCGCGGCGCGGTCGAGCGGCTTCGGCCACCACAGCGCCCGTCGCGCCTCGAAGGCGGAAGGCACAGAGCGCCGGAGGATCCGGTAGCGGTACGCGCGCGAACGGGCAGAGAAGCGGGCGCTGAAGTCGTCTTGCGCCTCCTCGGCCTGGAGGACGGCGATGTCGTCCGGCAGAGCGGCGTTGAGAGCCTTCGCCGCCCGCTCGGCAGGCGGTCCGCCCGCGGCCCGGACGCTCGCCACCTGGCCGGTGGCGTGCACGCCCGTGTCGGTGCGGCCGGCCACCGCGAGCCCGTTCCAGGCGGGGAAGACGGCGTCGAGCGCGTCGCGTACGACCGCCTCGATCGTCCGCTCCTCCGGCTGGCGAGCCCAGCCGCGAAAGCCGCTGCCGTCGTACTCGAGCGTCAGTTTCAGGGTCTTTTCGGGCACGGGCGCGCAGTCTAAGCTGGCCGTGATGGCCTCGACGGAGCGCAAGTACGACCTCTATGGCCCCGAGTTCCGCGCCGATCCGGCGTGCGTCTTCGCGCAGATGCGCGAGCACGATCCTGTTCTGCGACAGCCCGGCATCGACGGCGAGACCCCGATCTGGTTCATCACGCGGCACGACGACGTCGCCGCGGTTCTCCTCGACGACGAGCGCTTCGTGCGCGACCCTCGCAACGCGCTGAGCGCCGAGGCGCTGGAGGAGCGGAACGCGGCCTTCGCCCTGGCACTCGAGGCGATCGAGAACCACATGCTGAACCGAGACGGGGACGACCACAGGCGCCTGCGGCGGCTCGTGACGAAGGCCTTCACCCCGAAGCGGGTCGAGCAGCTGCGGCCGCGGATCCAGGCCATCGCCGACGAACTGCTCGACGCGGTGGAGCCTCGTCGGGCGATGGATCTGTCGGCCGACTACGCGTTCCCGCTGCCGATCACCGTGATCGCGGAGCTCCTCGGGGTGCCTGCGGCCGATCAGGATCGCTTCAAGGAGTGGTCGGACGCGATCATCTCGCCCGCGCTCGACCCGGAGGACATGGAGCGGTTCTTCGAGCAGATGGGAGAGTTCGTCGGCTACCTGACCGACTTCTTCGCGCAGCGGCGTGCCGCTCCCACGGACGATCTCGTCAGCGCTCTCCTGGCCGCCCGGGACGAGAGCGACGCGCTCAGCGAGCAGGAGCTCTTCGGCACAGTGGTGCTGCTGATCGTGGCGGGACACGAGACGACGGTCGGGCTGATCGGCAACGCGGTCTTGAACCTGCTCGAGCATCCCGATCAGCTCGCGCTCCTGCAGGCAGACCCGCAGCTCATCCCGCGTGCAGTCGAGGAGGTCCTGCGCTACGAGGGCCCGGTGGAACGAAGTCTGAACCGCTGGGCGGCGACGGACGTCGAGCTCGGCGGGCAGACGATCCGCAAGGGCGACCTCGTGATCCCGATCCTGACCGCCGCCGGCCGCGATCCGACGCGCTTCCCGCAGCCAGATCGGCTCGACGTGACCCGGGAGGACACGCGACACCTCGCGTTCGGGCGCGGTAGCCACTACTGCCTCGGAGCGCCGCTGGCGCGGCTCGAAGCCGAGATCGCCCTCGAGACGCTCTTCCGGCGCCTGCCGGGGCTGAGGCTTGCAGTGCCTCGAGACCAGCTCGAATGGCGTCCGACGCCCGGTTTTCGCCGCGTCGTCACGCTCCCGGTCGCCTGGTAGCCCTACAACGGCTCCACGACGAGCGTCAGGCCATCGAGAGCCGTGACGACCACTTCCTCCCCGACGTCTGCGCCACGGTCGCAGCGAGCCTGCCAGAGCTCGCCGACGATCCGCACCTGACCGATGGGCCTGCACTCCGCGGCGACGAGTGCGCGCTGTCCGACCAGCGCCTCGGCCCCGACAACGGCCCTCCGCCCCTTCGACCAGCGGACGATGAGGGTGGTCTCGGCAAGCTCCCACGTGGCGCCGGCGAGCACGGCGATCCAGGTCCAAGGCTCGTCGAGGACGAAGACCGCGAGCAGAATCGCGACCACCAGGAGCATCCGGTGTCTAGGCCTTCCGGTCGAGGAGCTCGAAGCGCCGGCCGTCCGGCGCGCGGAAGTGCTGGTAGCGGAGACCCCAACCTGACGCGACGTCTCCATCCGGCTCGACCCCCTTCGCGGCAAGCTCGACGGCGGCGGCCTCGACGTCGTCGACGAGGAAACCGAGGATCGTGTCGGACGGCGGCTCGACGTAGTCGGGCGGGACGAGCGCGAGCGAGCTCCCGTTCGGGAAGACCAGGCGATGAACGTCGCCGGTCGTCTCCATCTCGACGCCGAGCACGTCGGCGAGGAAGCCGGCCACACCACCGTTGTCGGCGGTCGCAACGCCTGCGAACACGAGCCCTTCGACCTTCATCGCGTCATAGGATGCCCGGATGCGCCTGGCGCTGATGATCGAGGGGCAGGAGGGCGTGACGTGGGAGCACTGGCTCGCCCTCGCCGAGGCGTGCGAGGAGCACGGCGTCGAGGCTCTGTTCCGCTCCGACCACTACCTCTCTCCGACCGACCAGAGCCGCGTGGCCCTCGACGCCTGGGCGGTCATTCCCGCGCTCGCGGCGAGAACGGAGCGGATCGAGCTTGGCACACTCGTTTCCCCGGTCACCTTCCGGGCGCCCGCGGTGCTCGCGAACGCCTCTCTGACCGCCTACGAGATCTCCGGCGGCCGTGTCTCTCTCGGCATGGGGACCGGCTGGATGGAGGCAGAGCACGAGGCGTTCGGGTTCCCGTTCCCGGAGATGAAGGTTCGCCTCACGTGGCTCGAGGAGCAGATCGAGGCGGTCCGCGGTTTCTGGGGCAACGGTCCGCGCCCGCACCTGATCGTCGGCGGCAGCGGGCTCTCCGGGACGGTCGGGCCTGCTGCGAAGTGGGCCGACGAATACAACACCGTGATGGCGACACCGGCGGAGTGCGCCGAGCGCCGCCAGAAGCTCGCCCTGGCGTGCGAGCGCGAGGGCCGCGAGCCGATCCCGCTCTCGTTGATGACCGGGTGTGCGATCGGCCGCGACGAGGCAGAGGCGAGGGAGCGAATCCGCCGTCGCCTAGAGCGTGGCGGCCAGAACGTCGATCCTGACGAGTACAAGGCGACCCGAGGCGAAGCGACGATCCTCGGCACGATCGAGGAGGCGAGCGGGCGCCTCCGCGCCTACGAGAACGCCGGCGTCGAGCGCGTCATGCTCCAGCACCTCGACCACACCGACCTCGAGATGGTCGACGCTGATCGGCCGCGAGCTGCCCCGCCGCGCCGTCGGCCTAGACGAGCGAAGGCGTTCTCGGGCTCGTAGTCCACGAGCTCGAGATAGACCATCTCGGCGGCGTCGCCCTGACGCTGGCCGAGCTTGACGATCCGCGTGTAGCCGCCGGGCCGCTCGGCGAAGCGCGGCGCGACCTCGGCGAACAGGTTGTGCACCACGTCCTGCGAGCGCAGCTCGGCGAGCGCCTTGCGACGGGCGTGCAGGTCGCCGCGCTTGCCGAGCGTGATCATCTTCTCCGCGAACGGCTTGACGGCCTTGGCCTTCGCCTCGGTCGTCTGGATCCGCCCGTGGGTGATCAGCGCGCCCGCGAGGTTCGAGTAGAGCGCCTTCCGGTGCGCGGAATCGCGCCCCAGCTTCTTGCCTGCGCGGGCGTGCTTCATCTCGTTACTCGTCTCCCCGGAGCGAGAGCCCCTGGGTGGCGAGCGTCTCCTTGACTTCCTCGATCGACTTCTTGCCGAAGTTCGGGATCGCGGCGAGCTCGTTCTCCGACTTGGAGACCAGGTCGCCGATCGTCTCGATGCCGACGCGCTTGAGGCAGTTGTACGAGCGGACGCCGAGCTCGAGCTCCTCGATCGGGAAGTTCTCCATCCCGTGCGCTGCCGGAGCCTCGGCACCGGCCGCCTCTGCGGCAGCCTCGGCGAAGCCCTCGATCCGGTCGAGATCGGTGAAGATCGCGAGCTGGCGGATCAGGATCTCAGCGGCCTGCCCGATCGCGTCGCGGGGCTCGATCGAGCCGTCCGTCGTCACGTCGAGGCGGAGCTTGTCGTAGTCGGTGCGCTGACCGACGCGCGCGGCCTCGACGTCGTACGAGACACGCCGGACCGGCGAGAAGATCGAGTCGATCGGAATGACGCCGATCGTCGTCTCCGGGCCACGGTTCAGCTCGGCCGGGACGTAGCCGCGACCGCGACCGATCGTCAGGGTCATCTCGAGCTTGCCCTTGTCGCTGAGCTGCGCGAGCTCGAGGTCCTCGTTCAGGATCTCGAGGTCGGCGGGAGCCTGGATGTCGGCAGCGGTGACGGTGCCGGCGCCCTTCTTCGCGATGTGCACCTCGACCTCGGGCGACTCGCCGTGGAGGAGGCAGATCAGGTTCTTGAGGTTGAGGATGATGTCGGTGACGTCCTCACGCACGCCCGGGAGCGTGGTGAACTCGTGCGCGACGCCCTCGATCTTGACGGCGGTCACGGCTGCGCCCTCGAGCGACGAGAGCAGCACGCGGCGCAGCGAGTTGCCGAACGTGTAGCCGAACCCGCGATCGAGCGGCTCGATCACGAAGACGCCGCGGTTCTCGTTGATCTCCTCGTGGACGATCCGCGGAATCTGGAAATCCATCAGGCTGGTGCGTGTAGCCAAAGCGATCCCTTCTTTCCTGGAAACAAAGTGTTCTTACTTGGAGTAGAGCTCGACGATGAGCGATTCCTGAACCGGCGCGTCGATCTCCGCACGCTCGGGCCACTTCAGCACCTTGCCGGTGAGGCCCTCGTGGTCGGCCTGCAGCCAGGGAGCCACGGACGCCGTGAGGTCGGTCGCGTCGCGAATCGTCTGCTCCGCGGGGCTGCCGGACTTCATCGTGACGACGTCGTTGGGGCGGACGCCGAAGCTCGGGATGTTCACCCGGCGGCCGTTGACCTGGAAGTGGCCGTGGCGGACGAGCTGGCGCGCCTGGGCGCGTGAGCCCGCGAAGCCGAGCCGGTAGACGACGTTGTCGAGGCGGGTCTCGAGCATCCGGAGCAGGTTCTCGCCCGGAGCGCCGGTGCCTCTCGTCGCCTTCACGTAGTAGTTGCGGAACTGCTTCTCGAGCAGGCCGTAGTACCGGCGCGCCTTCTGCTTCTCGCGCAGCTGCAGCAGGTACTCGCTCTGCTTGATCCGGCCGCGGCCGTGCTCACCCGGCGGATAGGAGCGGCGTTCGATCGCGCACTTCTCCGTCAGGCAGCGCTCGCCCTTGAGGAAGAGCTTCATGCCCTCGCGGCGGCAGATGCGGCACTTGGGTCCGAGGTCGCGGGCCACTAGACGCGCCTCCGCTTCCGGGGCCGGACGCCGTTGTGGGCCTGCGGAGTCACGTCGCGGACGCCGAGGATCTCGAGGCCGGCGGCCTGGAGCGAGCGGATCGCCGTCTCACGGCCCGAGCCCGGGCCCTTGACGAAGACCTCGACCTTCTGGAGGCCGTGCTCCATGCCCTTGCGGGCGCACGAGTCGGCGGTGACCTGAGCGGCGAACGGCGTCGACTTGCGCGAGCCCTTGAAGCCCGCGGAGCCGGCCGACTCCCACGCGATCACGTTCCCCTCCTTGTCGGTGAGGGCGACGATCGTGTTGTTGAACGACGTCTTGATGTGCGCCTGGCCGACGGCGATGTTCTTCTTGACACGGCGACGCGTGCGGCCACGGGCCGCTGCCTTCCGAGGAGGTGCCATCTACGCCTTCGCCTTCTTCCCGCGGCCGACGGTCTTCTTCGGGCCCTTGCGCGTGCGGGCGTTGGTCTTCGTCCGCTGTCCGTGCACGGGGAGGCCACGGCGGTGCCGGATGCCGCGCAGGCAGCCGATCTCCGACAGGCGCTTGATCGCCTGGGAGCGCTCGCGGCGGAGGTCGCCCTCGACCTGGAGCTCGCCGTCGATGTAGCCGCGAAGCTTGTTGACCTCGTCGTCCGTGAGGTCTTTCACCTTCTCGTTCGGGTCGAGCTCGAGCGCCTTGCAGATCTTCTGCGCGGTCGACTGTCCGATCCCGTAGATGTAGGTCAACCCGATCTCCAGACGCTTCTGGTTCGGGAGGTTGACGCCGGCGATTCGTGCCAAGTGGTTACCCCTGCCTTTGCTTGTGGCGCGGATTCGTGCAAATGACCATGGTGCGCCCGTGCCGCTTGATCACGCGGCAGCGCTCACACATGGGTTTGACGGACGGACGGACCTTCATAGAAAAACGTTGCTCCTCAGCGGTTGCGGTAGGTGATCCTGCCGCGGGTGAGGTCGTAAGGAGAGAGCTCGACCTTGACACGGTCGCCGGGCGCGATGCGGATGTAGTGCTTTCGCATCTTGCCGGAAATCGTGGCGAGAACGGCGTGTCCACCGTCGAGCTGGACCCTGAACATCGTGCTTGGGAGTGCTTCGACGACCTCGCCCTCGACCTCGATCTTCTCTTCCTTGACTGGCATTAACCTCGCTCGTGGTACGAATAACTTGACGCGCAGCAAAGCACGGCGCAGAGCCGCGCGGCCGCCTATCGTAGCAGAGCGACCTTGTTCTCCGTCAGGATCTGAGGCCCTTCGGCGGTGATTGCGACGGTGTGCTCGAAGTGGGCTGCGAGCGACCCGTCCTCGGTCGAGATCGACCATTCGTCGTCGTGCACGTAGACCTCGGGCCGCCCGGCGGTGATCATCGGCTCGATCGCGAGGGTCATCCCTTCGGAGAGCAGCGGACCACGCCCCGGCTGGCCGAAATTCGGGATGTGCGGGTCCTCGTGGTAGGAGCGGCCGACGCCGTGACCGACGAGGCTGCGGACGACCGAGAACCCCTGTCCCTCGACGTGGTGCTGCACTGCCGAGGAGATGTCGCCGACGCGGTTTCCAGGCTGTGCCTGTGCGATGCCGGCGACGAGCGCGTCACGGCCGGTGTCGAGCAGGCGCTGCGCGAGCTCGCTCACCTCGCCGACACCGAAGGTGTAGGCGCTGTCTGCGATATAGCCGTCGAGCGTCACGCCGACGTCGATCGTGATCAGGTCGCCCTCGGCGACCTCGTAGGCGCCCGGGATTCCGTGCACGACCATGGAGTTGGGAGAGATGCAGATCGCGGCCGGATAGCCGCGGTAGCCCTGCGACGTCGGGATCCCGCCGTGGGAGCGGATCACCTCCTCGGCGATCCGGTCGAGCTCACCGGTCGTGACCCCGGGCTCGAGCTGCTCGCCGACGTGCGCGATCGTCTCGGCGACGACGCGGCCGGCGGCCGCCATCTTCGCGATCTCCTGTGCGGACTTGCGGATGATCATCGTGCTCCAACGGTAGCCAACGCGCTCTGGATCTCGTTGGCGACTTCCTCGACGGACCGGCTCGCGTGCAGCGGCACGAGCTTTCCGGTCGTGCGGTAGTACTCGACCACCGGCTCCGTCTGGTCGTGGTAGAGGGAGAGGCGGCGGGCAATCGACTCCGGCGTGTCGTCGGTGCGGCCCTCCTCGTGAGCGCGGCCGAGCGCGCGGGTCTTGGCGGTCTCGTCGTCGAGGTCGAAGAAGAAGATGACGTCGAGCGTGCGGCCGATCTCGTCGAGCATCTGGTCGAGCGCCTCCGCCTGCGTGAGGTTGCGAGGGAAGCCGTCGAGGATGAACCCTTCGCGGGCATCGTCCTGCGACAGGCGCTCCCGGATCATCCGGATCGTGATCTCGTCCGGGAACGAGGTCACCGCGCTCCATGATCTCGTTCACCTCGCGCCCCAGTTGGGTCGCGTCGTCCAGCGCACGGAACATGTCGCCGGTCGAGACGTGCGGGAGGTCGTGGACGCCGCGCGATCCGCTTCGCCTGCGTCCCCTTCCCCGACCCCTGCGGGCCGAGCACGAGCACGTTCACTATTTGAGGAAGCCTTCGTAGGAGCGCATCATCATCTGCGACTCCATCTGGCGCATCGTGTCCAACGCGACGCCGACGGCGATCAGCACCGAGGTACCGCCGAGCGCTCGACCCGTCGACTGCGAGAAGCCGCCGTAGCGGATGAAGAGCGTCGGCAGGGTCGCGACCGCCGCCAGGTAGATCGCGCCGGGGAGCGTCAGCCGGGTGAGCACGCGGTCGAGGTACTGCGCGGTCGGCGGGCCTGGGCGGATGCCCGGGATGTAACCGCCGTAGCGGCGGAGGTTGTCGGCCTGGTCGACCGGATTGAACTGCACCGCGGTGTAGAAGTAGGTGAAGATCACGATCAGGACGGCCTGCAGCAGCATGTACGGCACGTTCGTCGGCAGGAAGTACTTGTTGACGAAGTCCTGAGTCTGCGGGAAGTACTGGCCGATGGTCGGCGGGAAGGCCATCACGGCGGCGGCGAAGATCACCGGGATCACGCCGGCCATGTTCACGCGGAGCGGCATGTAGGTCGAGCCGCCTGCAGTCATGCGGCGGCCCACCATCCGCTTTGCGTACTGGATCGGGATCCGGCGCTGGCCCTCCTGGATGAAGACGACCGCCGCGACGATCGAGAGCGCGATCAGCGGGAAGAAGAGCTTCTCCATCGGGCCGCCGTTCCACCAGGCAGCGATCCCGACCGGAGCACTGGTGAGGATCGACGCGAAGATCAGGATCGAGATGCCGTTGCCGATTCCGCGCTTGGTGATCAGCTCGCCCATCCACATCAACAGGGTGCAGCCGACGGTGAGCGTGATGATGATCAGGGTCGTCCGCCCCAGGTTCGCGTCGAGCACGCCCTGGCGCCGGAAGAGGAAGGCGTAGCCGGTCGACTGCGCAAAGGCAAGGACGACGGTCAGGTAGCGCGTGTACTGGTTGATCTTGGCGTAGCCCGACTCGCCCTCCTTCTGCAGCTCTGCGAGCTTCGGGATCACGACGGTCATCAGCTGCAGGATGATCGAGGCCGTGATGTACGGCATGATCCCGAGCGCGAAGATCGAGAAGCGCGAGAGCGCACCGCCCGAGAAGAGGCTGAGCAGGCCGAGGATCGTGCCGCCCCGGCCCGAGAAGTAGCTGGAGATCGCGTCTGCGTTGACCCCTGGGGCCGGTATCCACGAGCCGAGGCGGTAGAACGCGAGGATCATCGCCGTGAACAGAACACGGTGGCGAAGCTCGGGGACGCGCCACGCATTCGCGAGCCAGCTGAACACTTACTCCTCCTCGGCGGGAGCTTCGGTCTCGGCCTCAGCCTCGGCGACGGGGGCGTCGGCCTCGGCGGTCTCGGTCTCGGGCTCCTCCGCGACCGGCTTCTTCGCCTTGCTCTTCTTCTTGCGCGGATCCTTGGGCTCCTTGAGCGCGGTCGCGCTGCCGCCGGCGGCCGTGATCTTCTCGCGCGCGCTGGCGGAGAAGGCGTGCGCCGTGACGGCGAGCTTCTTCGTCAGGTCGCCGGTACCCGAGCACCTTCACGTCGGCCTTGGTGTTCTTGAGCAAGCCCTTTTCGACCATCGCCTCGATGTTGACGGTGTCTCCGTCGGCGAAGACGCGGTCGAGATCGCGCAGGTTGATCGGCTGCGAATACGTCCGGAACGGCCCGATCGGCATCGCGTCGGCCGAGGTGTTACCGCGGAGCTTCGGCGCGCGCATGTCGAGCGGCATCTGGCCGCCCTCGAAGCCGGCAGGCATCTTCTTCGAGCCGGCGCGGGACTTCTGTCCCTTGATCCCGCGGCCGGAGTAGCGGCCCTTGCCCGAGCCCAGGCCGCGGCCGACCCGCTTGCGGTCCTTCCGCTCCTGCGCCGGCTTGAGGGTGTGGAGGTTGAGCTCTTCGGCCATTACGCGCCCTCGACGCTCACGAGGTGAGCGACCTTTCTCAGCATCCCGGCGAGCTCCGGCGTCTCCTTGAGCTCGTTCGACTTGCCGATCCGCCCGAGCCCGAGCGCCCGCAGCGTGCCGCGGTTGCGTGGGTTCTGGCCGATGCCGCTCTTGATCTGCGTCACCTTGACCGTGCTCACGACGCGGTCTCCTCGACCTCGGTCGTCGCCTCGACCGTCTCGGGTGCGGGCACTGCCTCGGGCTCGACTCGCCGGTCTCGGCCGGCGCGCGCCACGGCAGCACCTCGGCGATCGTCTTGCCGCGCATCTTCGCGACGTCTTCGGGCCGGCGCAGCTTCTTCAGGCCGTCCACGGTCGCCTTCGCCATGTTGATCGGGTTCGTCGTGCCGAGGCTCTTGGCGAGCACGTCGCGAATGCCGGCGAGCTCGAGCACTGCGCGCACGCCGCCGCCGGCGATCACGCCGGTTCCCTCGGAGGCGGGCCGGATGAACACCCTCGCGGCGTCGAAGCGGCCGAGGATCTCGTGGGTGACCGTCGTGCCGTGCTTCGGCACCGTGAACAGGTTCTTCTTCGCGTCGTCGACGGCCTTGGAGATCGCGAGCGGAACCTCGCGCGCCTTGCCGTAGCCGACGCCGACGCGGTCGACCTCGTCGCCGATCACGACGAGCGCCGTGAACGAGAAGCGCCGGCCGCCCTTGACGACCTTGGCGACACGGTTGATCTCGATCACGCGCTCCTTGAGCTCGCGAACTTCCTCGCGGGCGATCACTTCACGTTCGACAACACTCAAAACTTCAGTCCTCCCTCACGCGCGGCCTCTGCGAGGGCCTTGACGCGTCCGTGGTACAGGTAGCCGCCGCGGTCGAACACGACGGTCTCGATCCCGGCCTTCTTCGCGGCCTCGGCAATCGCCTTGCCGACCTCCGCTGCCTGATCCGACTTGTTGCCCTTGAACGACTTCTTCAGGCCGAGCCAGCTCGTGCCGGCGAGCGTGCGGCCGGTCTCGTCGTCGATCAGCTGGGCGAAGATTCCCTTGTTCGAGCGGAAGACGGCGAGGCGCGGCCGGTCTGCCGTGCCCGCGACCTTGCCGCGAACCCGGCGATGACGGCGCTCGCGCGCCTGGCGAGTGGTGACAGTGCTCATGCGCGCTTCCCGACCTTCCTGCGGACGACCTCGTCGCGATACCGGATGCCCTTGCCCTTGTAGGGCTCGGGTGGGCGAACGGAGCGCACCTCGGCGGCCGTCTGGCCGACCTGCTGCTTGTTCGTCCCCTTGACGATCACCTGCGTCGGCACGGGCACCTCGAAGCTGATCCCGGGTCGCGGCTTGATCACGACGGAGTGCGAGTAGCCGACGTTCAGCTCGAGGTCGGTGCCGCGCAGCGCGGCGCGATAGCCGACGCCCTGGATCTCGAGGTGCTTCTCGAAGCCCTTCGTGACGCCCTCGACCATGTTCGCGATCAGCGTGCGCGTGAGGCCGTGGAGCGCGCGGTCCTCGCCGCGCTCGGTCGGCCGGGTGACGAGGATCTCGCCCTCGCCCTGTTCGATCTTCATCCGCGCCGGCACGACCTGATCGAGCTCGCCGAGCGGCCCGTTGACCTGAACGCGCCCAGGGGAGATCGCCACGTTGACCGTGCCCGGGATCTCGATGGGCTTTCTGCCGATTCGACTCATGGAGCTACCAGACGAACGCGATCACTTCGCCGCCGATACCGCGCTCTGCGGCCTGGCGGCTCGTGATCAAGCCGGTGGACGTGGACAGGATCGCGGTGCCGAGCCCGCCGAGCACGCGCGGCAAGCGATCCTTGCGCGCGTAGACGCGGCGACCGGGGCGCGAGACGCGCTTGACGCCCGTGATCACGCGCTGCCGGTTCTTGCCGAACTTGAGCTCGACGACGAGCGTCGAGTAGGGCTGACCCTCGACCTCGACGACGCGGAAGTCCTTGATGTAGCCCTCGTCCCGAAGGACGCGGGCGATCTCCTCCTTGATGCGGGAGGTCGGCATTTCGGCAGTGTCGAGCATCGCCTTGTTGGCGTTGCGGATGCGCGTGAGCATGTCTGCGATCGGGTCGGTCAGCATCTCTTCTCTCCTACCAGCTGCTCTTTGTCATGCCGGGGATGGAGCCGTTGTGGGCCAGCTCGCGCAGGCAGATCCGGCAGAGGCCGAACTTCTTGAACACCGCGCGCGGGCGGCCGCACTTGTTGCAGCGGGTGTAGGCGCGCGTCTTGAACTTCTGCGGGCGCTTCTGCTTGACGACGAGGGACGTCTTGGCCATGCGTTACTGATCCTTCCTGTCTTCGGACGCGAACGGGAGCCCGAGGCCGCGCAGCAGCGCGAACGCCTGCTCGTCCGTCTTCGCCGAGGTTGTAATCGTCACATCGAGACCGCGGATCGACCCGACCGAGTCGTAGTCGATCTCCGGAAAGATGATCTGCTCGCGCACGCCGAGCGAGTAGTTGCCGCGGCCGTCGAACGAGCCCGGGTTGAGACCGCGAAAGTCGCGGATGCGCGGGAGCGCGACCGAAACCAGCCGGTCGAGGAACTCGTACATGCGGGCGCCGCGCAGCGTCACCTTCGCGCCGACGGCCATCCCCTCGCGGAGCTTGAAGCTCGCGATCGACTTTCGCGCCTTGCGCACCTGCGCGCGCTGGCCGGCGATGATCGTCAGCTCCTCGATCGCGGCGTCGAGCGCCTTCGCGTCCGTCTTCGCGTCGCCGACCCCCATGTTCAGGGTGATCTTCTCGACCCGCGGGACCTGCATGATCGACTTCAGCTCGAGCTCCTCCTGCAGCTGCGGTCGCAGCTCGGAGTAGCGATCCTTCAAGCGCGGGCTGTAGGTCGCGGTGGCCATTACTTGTCCACTTCCTGGCCGCAGCCGTCTCGCTTGCAGACGCGCACGCGCACCGTCTCGCCCTTGATCTCCTTGAGCTTCGTCCCGACGCGCGTCGGGAGCTTGCAGACGGGGCAGACGAGCATCACGTTCGAGACGTCGACGGGAGCCGCCTTCTCGATCCGGCCGCCGGGAGTCATCTGCGTGCCGCCCATGCGGTTGGAGTCGCGGAGCGGCTTCGGGCGCGTGTGCCGCGTCATCAGGTTCAGGTTCTCGACGAGGACGCGGCCGTCACTCGGGCGTGCCTCGATGATCCGGCCCTGCTTGCCGCGATCCTTGCCTGCGAGGATCTGCACGAGATCCCCCTTCTTGATCTTCATCTTCACTGTCATGTTTCTCAGAGCACCTCGGGAGCGAGACTGACGATTTTCATGAAGTTCTTCTCGCGCAACTCGCGGGCGACGGGCCCGAAGATGCGCGTTCCGCGCGGGTTGCGCGCGGCGTCGATGATCACGGCTGCGTTCTCGTCGAACGCGATCTGCGTGCCGTCGTCGCGGCCGTAGGGCTTCTTCGTCCGGACGACGACCGCCCTGACGACCTCGCCTTTCTTGACCGCACCCTGCGGCGTCGCGGACTTCACGGTACCTACGATCACGTCGCCCACGCGGGCATAGCGCCGCTTCGAGCCGCCCATGACGCGGATGCAGAGGATCTCGCGTGCGCCGGTGTTGTCGGCCACGCGTAGACGGGATTCCTGCTGGATCACTTCGCGACCTCGACGATCTCGGCCAGGCGCCAGTTCTTCGTCTTCGAGACCGGGCGCGTCTCGATGATCTTGACGATGTCGCCGATCTTGGCGGCGTTCTGCTCGTCGTGGGCATGGAAGCGCTTCGACTGGCGGACGACCTTCTTGTATCGCCGGTGCGCCTTGATCGTGTCGACCTTGACGACGATCGTCTTGTCACCCTTGTCCGAGACGACCGTGCCGAGACGCTCCTGGCGCCGGCCGAACTCGCCCTCGGGCTTGGGGATCCGGACGATCGGCTTGCGCTCGGTCGCCTTCTCGCGCTTGACGCGACCCTTCTTCGTGCTCGGGCGGAGTGCGCGCGGGCAGGTGCTTGCGCTTCGGCTTCGGGCCGGACTGCGGTGCGGGCGCGGCGGCGGGCTCGGCGGCAGCAGGGGCCTCGGCCTCGGCGGCAGGCTCCTCGACAGCGGGCTCCTCGGCAGCAGGCTCGGCCTCCACCTCGGCGACCGGCTCCTCGGCAACGGGCTCCTCTGCCACGGGCTCGGGCTCAGCCTCGGCCGACGGGCTCCTCGACCACGGGCTCTCGGCTCGGCCTCGGCACGGGCTCCTCGACCACGGGCTCGGGCTCCGGCTCGGCCTCGGCGACGGGCTCCTCGACCGGAACCTCCTCAGCCGCCGGCTCCTCAGCCACGGGCTCCGGCTCGGCCTCGGCCACGGGCTCCTCGACCGGAGCCTCCTCGGCCACCGGCTCCTCGACGGGTGCGGCCTCCTCGACGACGTCCGTCGCCTCGGCAACCGTCTCCTCGACGGGCGCCTTCTCGGTCTTCTTCTTCTTCGGTGCTGGCTTCTTCTCGGCCATTACGTGTTCCCCAGTCGGTCCCGCTCGAGGCGGACGGTCAGAATGCGTGCGATCTCGCGCTTCGCGTGGCGCAGCCGGGCACTGTTGTCGAGCGCGCCGGTCGCGGACTGGAAGCGGAGGTTGAACAGCTCCTGGCGGCGCTCGCCGAGCGTCCGCTGAAGCTCGTCGTCTGTCATGTCGCGGAGCTGACTAGCTTTCAAAGAGATCAGCCTCTCTCTTCACGATCTTGGTCTTGACCGGCAGCTTTGAGCCGGCGAGCCGCAGGGCCTCCTTGGCGAGCGGCTCGGCGACGCCGGCCAGCTCGAACATCACGCGGCCCGGCTTGACCACGGCAACCCAGTGCTCCGGGGAGCCTTTACCCGAGCCCATGCGCGTCTCGGCTGGCTTCTGCGTCACGGACTTGTCCGGGAAGACGTTGATCCAGACCTTGCCGCCGCGCTTGATCTTGCGGGTCATCGCGATCCGGGCAGCCTCGATCTGGCGGTTGGTGATCCACCCGTTCTCGAGCGCCTTGATCCCGAAGTCGCCGAACTGGACCTCGGTCTGCCCGCGCGAGACGCCGCGACGGCGTCCGCGATGGACGCGGCGATACTTGGTCTTCTTCGGGAGCAGCATTAGGTCGTCTCACTCCCCTCGGCCGGCGGCGTCACGTCGGTCTCAGCCGGCGGTGACACCGGGGCCTCGACCTGCGGCGTCTCGGGAGACTCGGCCACGGGCGTCGTCTCCTCGACCGTCGGCTCGACGACATCCCCCGGCTTGGGCTGCTCGACGTTCTCCTGGCTCTGACGGCTCCGGCGGCTGGCGCTGCCGGGGCGCGAGCGGCCCGGCTGGGCCGAGCCCGAGCGCCCACCGGGAGCGCCGGGACCGCCGCCTGGGCGGCCGCCGGGACGACGGGACTTCTTGACGAGCCCGAGACCTTCGCGGTCCTGCGAGCGGTTGCGGCTCGCTTCGCGCGAGGCGCCGAGACCCTCGGTCGAGCCACCGCGCCGGCGGCGAGCCTGATCCTGGTCGCCGAGGCGCGTGTCCTTGCCGGTCGTCAGGCCCTCGAAGCCCTCCGGCATGATCTCGCCCTTGTTGATCCAGACCTTGACGCCGATGCGGCCGTAGGTCGTCTTCGCCTCGGCGAAGCCGTAGTCGATGTCCGCACGGATCGTGTGCAGCGGGATGCGACCCTCGGTGTAGCGCTCCGAGCGGCTCATCTCGCCGCCGCCGAGGCGGCCGCCGCACTGGATCTTGATCCCCTGCGCGCCCGAGCGCATCGCAGAGGCGAGCGAGCGCTTCATGGCACGGCGGAAGCTGACGCGATTCTGCAGCTGCTCGGCGATCGACTGGGCGACGAGCTTCGCGTCCAGCTCGGGCCGCTTGATCTCGTTGATGTTGATGTGCACGTTCTTGCCCGTGATCGAGTGCAGCTCCTTGCGAAGCGCATCGACCTCGACGCCGGACTTGCCGATCACGATCCCTGGGCGCGCCGTGAAGATGTCGACCGTGATCCGCTGCTTGTCCTTGCGGATCAGGATGTCCGACAGCCCGGCGTGGCCGAGCTTGCCGTTGATGTGGTCACGGATCTGGATGTCCTCGAGGATGTACTTCGGGAACTCCTTCTTCCCGACGTACCAGTTGGACTTCCAGTCGTGGATGACGCCGACCCGCAGGCCGCCGGGATGCACCTTCTGGCCCATCAGGCCACCGCCTCCTTCTTCTTCGCGCGCGATTTCGCGGCGCGCTTGGGCTTCGCTGCGGTCTCGGGCTGACTACCTGCTGTCTGCGCCGGGGCCTCGGTCGTGGTGGGCGCAGCCGCGCGCGGTGTGCGCGTCGTGCCGACCTTCGGATTCTGGGTGAGCTCGATCGTGATGTGGCACGTGCGCTTCAGGATCTGGTTGACGCGGCCACGGGCGCGGGGCTTCCAGCGCTTGAGCGTCGGACCCTCGTCGGCGTAGGTCGCGCTGATCACGAGGTCGTCGCCGTTCCAGTGCAGAAGCGGGTTCGTCTCCGCGTTCGCGACGGCCGAGCGAAGCACCTTCTCGATCTCGATCGCTGCCGCGCGCTGCGTGAACGCAAGGATCGTCCGCGCCTCGGGCACGCTGCGCCCGCGGATGTTCGCGAGCACGACCCGCGCTTTACGCGCCGAGAGGCGGACCCACTTGGCCTCCGCGCGCACGACCTGCTCCGGTGTCTGCTTCGCAGCCACTAACGCGGCGCCTTCTTGACCTGCGCCTGCCGGTCGCCCGAGTGCCCTCGGAACGTCCGGGTGGGAGCGAACTCGCCGAGCTTGTGCCCGACCATCTGCTCGCTGACGAAGACCGGCACGTGCTTGCGGCCGTCGTGGACCGCGATCGTGTGCCCGACCATGTCGGGGAAGATCGTGGACGTGCGCGACCAGGTGCGGATCATCCGCTTCTCATTGACGGCGTTCATCGCCTCGATGCGGCTCATCAGCCGCTCCTCGACGAAAGGCCCCTTCTTCGAGCTTCTACTCAACGCTTGTCCTTCCCGCGGCGACGGCCGCGAACGATCAACTTGTTCGATTCCTTGTGCTTGCGGCGCGTGCGCTTGCCGAGCGTCGGCACGCCCCACGGGGTGACCGGGTGGCGGCCGCCCTTCGACTTGCCCTCGCCGCCGCCGTGCGGGTGGTCGACAGGGTTCATCGCCGAGCCGCGCACGCCTGGGCGGATGCCCTTCCAGCGGCTGCGACCCGCCTTGCCACCGGACTGGTTCTCGTGATCCGTGTTGCCGACCTGCCCGACGGTGGCCCGACAGGTTAGCGGCACGCGGCGCATCTCGCCCGAGGGCAGCCGGAGCACGCCGTAGCCGTCGTCCTTCGCGACCAGCTGCACGCTCGCGCCGGCCGAACGCGCCATCTTGGCGCCCTGCCCGGGCTTCAGCTCGACGTTGTGCACCATCGTGCCGGTCGGCATGTTCTCGAGCGGAAGCGCGTTGCCGGGCTTGATGTCCGCGGTCGGGCCGGACTCGACCATCGCGCCGACACGGAGCCGCGCCGGCGCGATGATGTACGCCTTCGCGCCGTCGAGGTAGTGGAGCAGCGCGATACGCGCCGACCGGTTGGGGTCGTACTCGATCGCTGCGACCTTCGCCGGCACGCCGTCCTTGATGCGCTTGAAGTCGATCACGCGGTAACGGCGCTTGTGACCGCCGCCCTGGTGGCGCGTCGTGATCCGCCCCGTGTTGTTCCGGCCGCCCTTCTTCTTCAGCGGCTCGGTGAGGCTCTTCTCCGGCGTCGTCTTCGTGACCTCCTCGAAGGTCGAGACGCTCATGAAGCGACGGCCGGGGCTCGTGGGCTTGTATTTCTTGAGGGCCATTTAGACCTGGGCTCCTTCGAAGATCTCGATCGTTTCGCCCTCGCGCACCTGGACGATGGCCTTCTTCCAGCCCGGCCGGATGCCCTTCGACGCGCCGCGGCGCTTCGGCTTCGGCTGCACCTTGAGGATGTTCACGTTCTCGACGTGCACGGCGAAGAGCTCCTCGACTGCCTGCCGGACCTGCGTCTTGTGCGCGTTCTTGTGCACCTTGAACGTGTACTTGCGATCGCCGATCAGGCTGTAGCTCTTCTCCGAGACGACCGGAGCGAGCAGCACCTCGTTCGGGTGAAGGCTCACGTGGCCCTCCCCTGGACGAGCGGCAGAGCCGCCTCGCTGATCAGCACGCTCTTCGCCCAGACGATCGTGGCGACCTCGAGCTCGGACGGGACGGTGACCAGCACCTTCGGCAGATTGCGGAACGACTTGATCAGCGTCTCCTCGTCGTTGTTGAGGACGATCACGAGCGGCGCGTCCTTCCCCCAGGACTCGAGAAGGCTCTTGGCCTGCTTCGTCGAGGGCGCGTCGATCGCGGAGCCGTCGAGCACGCCGAGCGTGTCGTTCGCGACGTGGTTCGAGAGGGCGCCACGGAGTGCGGACCGGCGTGCCTTGCGGTTCACCTTGACGTCGAAGCTGCGCATCACGGGCGCGAAGACCACACCGCCGCCCGTGAACTGCGGCGCGCGGATGGTGCCGGCGCGGGCGCGGCCCGTGCCCTTCTGGCGCCACGGCTTCGCGCGGCCACCGGCGACGAGGCCGCGGGTCTTCGCTCCGCGCGTGCCGGCGCGACGCGCGTTCAGCTCGGCGCGAACCGTCTCGTGCAGCAGGTGCGGCTTCACCTCGGCGCCGAAGATCTCGGCCTCGAGCGAGACGTCCTTGGCGGACTTGCCGCCGATCAACTTGACTTTCGGGGCGGCCATCAGCTCACCACCCGGATCTCGACGAGGCCGCTCTTCGGGCCCGGAACGGGGCCCTTGACGAGCAGCAGGTTCCGTTCGACGTCGATCTCGTGGATCACGAGGCCCGGCTGGGTGACGCGCACGCCGCCCATCCGGCCGGCCATCTTCTGGCCCTTGAAGACGCGCGACGGAGTCGCCGACGCGCCGATCGAGCCCGGCTTGCGCACGTTGTGCGAGCCGTGGGAGACCGGGCCGCGCGCGAAGTTGTGGCGCTTGATCGTGCCCTGGAAGCCCTTGCCGATCGAGATTCCCGCGACCTTTACCTTCTCGCCGGGCGCAAAGGCCTCGACGGTGACGGACTCGCCGACCTGGAGCTCGCTCTGACCGCGGAACTCGACGAGATGGCGGTGCGGTGCGGCACCCGCCTTCTTGAGATGGCCGAGCTCGCCCTTCGAGATCTTTCGCTCGGCGACCTCGTCGAACGCGATCTGGACGGCCTCGTAGCCGTCGGTCTCGTTCGTCTTGATCTGGACCACCGGGCACGGGCCGGCCTCGATCACCGTGACGGCCGTGACCTGGCCGCTCTCCGGATCGAAGACCTGCGTCATGCCCAGCTTCTTGCCGAGGATCCCTTTCATCAGAGCTTGATCTCGATGTCGACGCCTGCCGGGAGGTCGAGGCGCATCAGCGAGTCCACCGTCTTCGGCGTCGGGCTGTGGATGTCGATCAGCCGCTTGTGCGTGCGCACCTCGAAGTGCTCGCGCGAGTCCTTGTCCTTGAAGGGACTGCGGATCACGCAGTACACGTTCTTCTCGGTGGGCAGGGGCACAGGGCCGGTGATGGTGGCACCGGTGCGCTGAGCCGTCTCCACGATCTGCGATGCGGAGCGGTCCAGCTGCTGATGGTCATAGCCCTTGAGCCGGATGCGGATCTTCTGCTGCGCCACGTCTCCCCGTTTCCCTAACTACTTGGTGATCTTCGTGACGACGCCGGCGCCGACCGTACGACCGCCCTCGCGGACCGCGAAGCGCAGGCCCTCGTCCATGGCGATCGGCTGGATGAGCTCCACCGTCATCTGAGTGTTGTCGCCCGGCATGACCATCTCCTGGCCCTCCGGCAGCGTGATCTCGCCCGTCACGTCCGTCGTGCGGAAGTAGAACTGCGGGCGGTACTTGGAGAAGAACGGCGTGTGACGGCCGCCCTCGTCCTTCGAGAGCACGTAGATCTCGGCGTCGAAGCCGGTGTGCGGCGTGATCGAGCCGGGCTTCGAGAGCACCTGGCCGCGCTCGATCTCCTCGCGCTTGATGCCGCGGAGCAGAGCGCCCGCGTTGTCGCCGGCCTGGGCCGCATCCAGCGTCTTCTGGAACATCTCGACGCCGGTGACGACCGTCTTCTCCACCTTCTCGTGGATGCCGACGATCTCGACCTCGTCGCCGATCTTGATCTGGCCCTGCTCGACCCGGCCGGTGACGACCGTGCCGCGGCCCGTGATCGTGAAGACGTCCTCGATCGGCATCAGGAACGGCTTGTCGATGTCGCGCGTCGGCTCCGGGATGTAGGAGTCGACGGCCTCCATCAGCTCGATGATCTTCGGCGTCCACTCCGGGTCGCCCTCGAGCGCCTTCAGCGCCGAGACGTGGACGATCGGGATGTCGTCGCCGGGGAAGTCGTACTTGGAGAGGAGCTCGCGCACCTCCATCTCGACGAGCTCGAGCAGCTCGGGATCGTCGACCATGTCGGCCTTGTTCAGCGCGACGACGATGTACGGCACCTCGACCTGCTTCGCGAGCAGGATGTGCTCGCGGGTCTGCGGCATCGGCCCGTCAGCGGCGCTCACGACCAGGATCGCGCCGTCCATCTGCGCTGCGCCCGTGATCATGTTCTTGATGTAGTCGGCGTGCCCCGGGCAGTCGACGTGCGCGTAGTGCCGGTTCGCGGTCTCGTACTCGACGTGCGCGGTGTTGATCGTGATCCCGCGCTGCCGCTCCTCCGGAGCCTTGTCGATGTCGTCGAATGCGACCGCGGTCCCGCCGGTGGACTCGGCGAGCACCTTCGTGATCGCAGCTGTGAGCGTCGTCTTCCCGTGGTCGATGTGACCGATCGTGCCGACGTTGAGGTGCGGCTTCGTGCGCTCGAACTTCTGCTTTGCCATTGCGTGCTCTCTCCTTCTTCTCTACGAACTTGTCTGCGTGTCGTCGACGATGTCCGCGGCGATGTTGCCGGGAACATCCTCATAGCGGTCGAACTGCATGGAAAAAGTGGCGCGCCCCTGGGTCATCGAGCGCACGTCGGTCGCGTACCCGAACATCTCCGACAGCGGCACCATCGCCTTGATCGTGGTCGCGTTGCCCATCGGCGTCATCTCCTCGATCCGGCCGCGGCGGCTGTTGAGGTTGCCCATCACGTCGCCGAGGAAGTCCTCGGGCGTGACGACCTCGACCGCCATCACCGGCTCGAGCAGCTTCGGCTTCCCGCGCTTCATCGCCTCCTTGAAGGCCATCGAGCCGGCGATCTTGAAGGCCCGCTCGCTCGAGTCGACGTCGTGGTAGGAGCCGTCGATCAGCTCGACCTTCACGTCGACCACCGGGTAGCCCGCGAGGACGCCCGAGTTCATCGCCTCGATGATGCCCTCGTTGATCGGCTTGATGTACTCCTTCGGGATCTTCCCGCCGACGATCTTGTCCTCGAACTCGTAGCCCCCGCCGGGCTCCTGCGGCAGCAGGTTGATGACCGCATCGCCGTACTGGCCGGAGCCGCCGGTCTGGCGGACGAAACGGCCCTGGATCTTCTCGGCGGGCTTGGAGATCGTCTCGCGGTAGGCGACCTGCGGGCGGCCGACGTTGGCGTCGACCTTGAACTCGCGCATCAGCCGGTCGACGATGATCTCCAGGTGCAGCTCGCCCATGCCGGCGATCAGCGTCTGGCCGGTCTCCTCGTCGGAGGTGACGCGGAAGGTCGGATCCTCCTCTGAGAGACGCGCCAGCCCGGCGCCCAGCTTGTCCTGGTCGCCCTTGGTCTTGGGCTCGATCGCGACCGAGATCACGGGCTCGGGGAACGTCATCCGCTCGAGCACGATCGGGGCGGTCTCGACCGAGAGCGTGTCGCCCGTCGTCGTCTGCTTGAGCCCGACACCTGCGGCGATCTCGCCGGCCCAGATCTCCTCGCGCTCCTCGCGGTGGTTCGCGTGCATCTGGAGGATGCGGCCGATGCGCTCCGTCTTGCCGTTCGTCGTGTTCAGCACGCGGTCGCCGGCCTTCAGCGTGCCCGAGTAGACACGGAAGTAGGTCAGCTTCCCGACGAAGGGATCGGACATCACCTTGAAGGCGAGCGCCGAGAAGGGCGCGTTCGGATCGGCATCCCGCGAGGTCTCCGACTCCGTCTTGGGGTCGATGCCGTGGATCGCGGGCACGTCGAGCGGGCTCGGCAGGTAGTCGATCACGCCGTCGAGGAGCGGCTGCACGCCCTTGTTCTTGAAGGCGCTGCCGAGGAGCACGGGCGTCAACGCGTCGGCGAGCGTGCCGGCGCGGAGCGCGCGCTTGATCATCTCGGGCGTGACCAGCGACTCGTCCGTGAGATACGTCTCGGTCAGCTCGTCGTCGTGCTCGGCGATCGAGTCGATCAGCAGGTGGTGGTACTCGTGCGCCTGCTCGGCCAGCTCGGCCGGGATCTCGCCGACGGTGAACTTCTCGCCCAGGTCGTCCTCGTAGATGATCGCGTTCATCTCCACGAGGTCGACGACGCCGCGGTGGTGCTCCTCCTGGCCGATCGGAAGCTGGATCGGCACCGGGTTGGCGCCGAGCTTGTCGACCATCGACTTGACGGAGGCGAAGAAGTCGGCGCCGGTGCGGTCCATCTTGTTGATGAACGCGATCCGCGGCACCTTGTACTTGTCGGCCTGCCGCCAGACGGTCTCCGACTGGGGCTGAACGCCTGCAACGGCGTCGAAAACGGCGACTGCGCCGTCCAGCACGCGCAGGCTCCGCTCGACCTCCACCGTAAAGTCCACGTGCCCGGGCGTATCGATAATGTTGATGCGATGGTCGCGCCACTCCGCGGTCGTCGCCGCCGAGGTGATCGTGATCCCGCGCTCCTGCTCCTGCGCCATCCAGTCCATGGTCGCGGCGCCCTCGTGCACCTCACCCATCTTGTGGGTGCGGCCGGTGTAGTAGAGGATCCGCTCCGTCGTCGTCGTCTTGCCGGCGTCGATGTGCGCCATGATCCCGATGTTGCGGACGCGGTCCAGCCCAATGCGTGTGGCGGTCGTGCTCATGTCTCCCTTACCAGCGGTAGTGCGCGAAGGCCTTGTTGGCCTGCGCCATCCGGTAGATGTCGTCCTTCTTCTTGAACGCGCCACCCTGCTGGTTGATCGCATCCATCAGCTCGCCGGCAATCTTCTGCTGCATGCCCTTCTCGCGCCGGTCGCGCGAGAACTGGACGAGCCAGCGGATCGCGAGCGTGCGGGCACGGCGCTGCGGCACCTCGATCGGCACCTGGTAGTTCGCGCCACCGACGCGGCGGGAGCGAACCTCGAGCACCGGCGTGACCGTCTTGACGGCGGACTCGAGCGCCTCGACCGGCGGCTTGCCGGTCTTCTCGGCCACGATCGCCAGCGCGTCGTAGACGAGCCTCTCGGCCGTCGAGCGCTTGCCGTCGAGCATCACCGCGTTGATGAACTGCGTGACCAGGGTCGACGAGTGGACCGGGTCGGCCTCGAGCACGCGCGGTGTGATGTCGGCGCGACGTGGCATCAGCTCTTCTTGGCTCCGTACTTCGAGCGGCCCTGCTTGCGGTCGGGGACGCCGGCCGTGTCGAGCGCGGCCCGGATCACCTTGTAGCGAATGCCCGGCAGGTCCTTGACGCGGCCGCCGCGGATCAGCACGACCGAGTGCTCCTGGAGGTTGTGACCCTCACCCGGGATGTACGTCGTGACCTCCATCCCGTTCGTCAGCCGCACGCGCGCGACCTTGCGCAGCGCCGAGTTCGGCTTCTTGGGGGTCGTCGTGTAGACGCGCGTGCAGACGCCGCGCTTCTGCGGCGCACCGCGGAGCGCAGGGGTCTTCGTCTTCGCCTTCGGCGACTGACGGCCCTTGCGCACAAGCTGATTGGTTGTCGGCACGCGTCTCCTTCGAATCACTCGTTTGGTGCGCTGTGTGCTCACACAGCAACGGTCGGCGGGGGATGCAATTCGCCCCTGCCAACCGGACAGCGGAGTGTAGCGAACATCCTCGAGCTCGGCAAAGACCGGGCTCCGGAGCGCTCTGCGGACGACCGTTTTACCCGTTGCAAGTCGTAGCTATGTGAGCTAGGGCCGCATACAGTGAGCCCGCGGCACACGACGCACCACCGAACCACCATCGCCATGAACACGATCGTCATCGCCTGCGCTGCGGCGCTCTTCGCGACGGTACTCGCCGTCACCGTCTTTGCGCTCGGACGCAGATCGCGCAGCGCAACGGACGCCAAGCTCCTGGAGGTCGCCTCGGAGCTCGACGGCCGGATGGCGTCGATGGTGCGGGACCTCTCCGGTGCCCTGGAGCGCGCCCAGGCCGAGAACCGGCGCACCCGCCTGCTCGGCGACCTCGGCGGCTCGATCGACCTCGACGAGGTGCTCGCACGAACGCTGGCCGCAGCCGGCGAGCTCGAAGGCGTCGACGCGTCCGTGATCTCGATCCCCGTCGAAGGCGGCGAGCCACTGGTTGCGGCCGCCGGTCTCGGAGGAGGGAGGCCGCCGGCGACCATCTCCGGCCCTCCGGACGGAACCTCGCCGCGCATGATCGTGGTCGAGTACGGCTACGGCCGCTCCGACGAGGCGATCGAGGGTGGCCCGATCCGTGCAGCTCTCGCGGTGCCGCTGCTCTCGGAGGGTGAGCACCTCGGCTACCTGACCGCCTATTCGCGCAGTGACAGAGCGGCATTCGGCGAGTCGGGTGCCGCGGAGCTCGAGGATCTCGCGCTCCGGGCCGGCCCCGCGATCGACAACGCACGGCGTTTCCGCGAGGCGCGCCAGCTCGCCGACCTCGACGCGCTGACGGGACTGCACAACCGACGGTACTTCCACGAGACGCTGCAGCGGGAGGTGGCGCGGGCGCAGCGGTACAACCGCAACCTCGCGCTCGTCGTCTTCGACCTCGACGACTTCAAGGCGATCAACGATCGGATCGGACACCTCGCGGGAGATGCGGTGCTCGCCGAGGCCGCCCAACGGGTCCTCGACGTCGTGCGCTCAGCGGATGTGGCCTGCCGTGTCGGCGGCGACGAGTTCGCGGTGATCCTGCCCGAGTCGTCAGTCACGGACGCGGATCAGCTCTACAAGCGGCTCAGCCACGCGGTCTCGGCACGTCCTGTCGGCCAGGTGGAGCGGCTGCACCTCTCCGCGGGCGTCACGCAGCTGAGGCCGGAGGACGACGCCGTCGGCCTCTTCGAGCGGGCCGACGAGGCGCTCTACCGGGCCAAGGGCGCGGGCAAGGGAACCGTCGTCTCCGTCGAGACCACGCCCACCCTGCCTCGAGAAGCACCGGGGACCGCGGCGAGCTCGTAGAAACGGCGAGGGCGGCCTTCCGGCCGCCCTCGCGTCACTCGTATCGCTCCGGCTGTCGCTCGGACTAGGCGTCCTCGTCGAGCGGAGAGTCGACCTCGGGTACCTCGGTCGCCTCGCCGGCGTCGTGCGAGCTCGTCTCTTCCGCGCCCGGCGTGCCGCCGAACGTGAGGCCGAGGGCCTCCAGGTCGAGGCCGTCGCCGTCGCCGCCGATCTCCTCCAGCGCCGCCAGCAGCTCGGCCTCCGTCTCCGGCCGCGCGTACAGGTGCGCGGGGACTGAGTCGGACGGGCCGATCCCGATCTGGCGGTAGCGCTTGAGCCCGGTCGCGGCCGGGATCAGCTTGCCGATGATCACGTTCTCCTTCAGGCCGAGCAGGTGGTCGACCTTCCCCTCGATCGAGGCGTCGGTCAGCACCTTCGTCGTCTCCTGGAAGGAGGCCGCCGAGAGGAAGGACTCGGTCGCGAGCGAGGCCTTCGTGATCCCGAGGATCAGCGGCTCGAACGTGGCCTTCTCGTCCTTCTTCTTCAGCTTGGCGTTCTCGCGCTCGAGCTTCGTCTTGTCGGCCAGCTCGCCCGGGAGGAGGGACGTGTCCCCGGCCTCCATCACGCGAACCTTCTTCAGCATCTGCCGGACGATCAGCTCGATGTGCTTGTCGTGGATGTCGACGCCCTGCGACTTGTAGACCTTCTGCACCTCACCGACGAGGTACAGCTCGGTCTCCGTCGAGCCCTTGCCGGCCTTGGCGTGCAGGTCGAGCAGCTCGGACGGTGAGCGCGAGCCCTCGTTCAGGGCATCGCCGAGCTCGACCACCTGGCCGGGCGTGACGAGCAGGCGTGAGCGGCGCGGAAGCGAGTACTCCTTCGGCGGAATCAGCTCGCCTTCCTCGTCGAGCGCGTCGGGGACGATCGTCACCTTGATGGTGCGGTCGGCCTCCTCGATCTCGACGCGGCCCGCGACCTCTGCGAGCGTCGCTGCGCCCTTCGGGTTCCGGGCCTCGAAGATCTCGACGACACGCGGCAGGCCGTGCGTGATGTCCGCGCCGGCGACGCCGCCGGTGTGGAACGTCCGCATCGTCAGCTGCGTGCCCGGCTCGCCGATCGACTGCGCGGCGATGATGCCCACCGCGTCGCCGATGTCGGAGACGTTGCCCGTCGCCAGGAAGGTGCCGTAACACGTCTGGCACACGCCGGTCTCGGCGCGGCACTTGAGCACCGAGCGGACCGGGAGCTTCGCGCCGTCGTCCTCGAGCGCCTCGGCGATCTCGCGCAGACGGGGAGCAGTGATCGACTCGCCCTTCTCGGCGACGATCGTCTTGCCGGGCTTCCCGCTTGCGAGCGGCTTGTGGACGTCCTCGGCGAGGATCCGGCCCATGACGGACTTGTTGATCCCCTCCGGCAGGTTGATCGCGAGCTCGACGAACTCCTCGGTGCCGCAGTCGGCCTCGCGGATGATCACGTCCTGCGAGACGTCGACCAGGCGGCGCGTCAGGTAGCCCGAGTCGGCCGTGCGGAGCGCCGTGTCGGCGAGGCCCTTACGGGCACCGTGCGTCGAGATGAAGTACTCGAGCACCGACAGGCCCTCCATGAAGTTGGCCTTGATCGGGCGCTCGATGATCTCGCCCTTCGGGTTTGCCATCAGGCCGCGCATACCGGCGAGCTGGCGGATCTGCTTGAACGATCCACGGGCTCCGGAGTTGGCCATCATGTAGATCGAGTTCAGCTCGTGCAGATTCTTCTGCATCGCGTCGGCGACGGTGTCGGTCGCCTCCGTCCAGATGTTGACGATCTGCTCGTGCCGCTCGTCCTCGGTGATCAGGCCGCGCTCGTAGTTGCCTTCGACGACCTTCACCTTCGCCTCGTAGCCCGAGAGAAGCTCTTCCTTCTCCGGCGGCACCACGATGTCGTTCTTGGAGATCGTGATTCCGGCCTGTGTGGCGTACTTGAAGGCGAGGCTCTTGATCGTGTCGAGCACCGACGCGATTGCGTGGGCGCCGTAGCGGTCGACGAGCTCCGCGATGAAGATGTCGATCTCGCGCTTGGAGAGCGTGCGGTTGATGAAGGTGTGCTGGCCGGCCTCGCCGACGACCACAGCCTCCTCGAGCGACCGCTCGACTTCCGTGTTGAAGATCACGCGGCCGGGCGTCGTCAGGATCACCTCGCCGTGCCAGCGGTACTCGATCGGATCCTGCAGACCGACTTCCTTCGACTCGAGGTGGAACTCGACCTCCTCCTCGTTCTGGAAGCGCTTGATCCCCTCGACCTTCTGCTCCTTGGCGAGCGACTCGGTGGTCGTCGTCGCG
>CAVXQE010000001.1:0-203270 GCA_963763755.1 uncultured Gaiellaceae bacterium | reverse complement strand
GACTGCTGGTCGACGTGGCCGAGACCGGCAAGGCGCTCGCCCGCGAGCTGATCGAGGAGGCCCGCGAGAAGGCGGCGGGCGTCTACCTGGTGGCGCCGTTCAGGCGGCCGCTGGGGATTCTCGACGTTCTCTAGCGCTAGCCGACGCAGGGCCCTGTCGACACGGAGGCCGCTTCACGCGCCTCGGCCAGGGTCGACTGGACGATGTCCGTCGGCACACCGTACCCCTGGTTGTCGGCTCCGACGCGGGCGGCGAAGACCGTCGTCCGCACGCGGCCGCGGTTGTCGACCGCGGGTCCGCCCGAGTTGCCATGCCGGACCCGCCCGCGCAGCGTCGTGATACCGCGATTGACGGGGCCGCGCCCGTCGGCGTCCTCTGCGAGGACGACTCTCGTCTCGCCGATCCGCCCGGGGGTGGCGGTGAAGGGGCCGTTCTCGGGGTAGCCGAGTCGCGACGGACTGTCCTTCGACCGGGGAAGCCGTCTCGAGCGGACTGCGCCGAGCCCGGCGACGCGAAGCACAGCGATGTCGTCGTGGACGTTGAAGGCGACGACATCGGCATCGTGGTAGTCGCCGTCGCGCCGGTCGACGCGTGGATCCTTCATCCCCGCGACGACGTGGGCGTTGGTGACGACGAGGTTCGGGGCCGCCGCCAGCCCGAACCTGAGATGCCGAGGCCGCAGGCGCTGCCCGTGATGCGGAAGACACGACTGCGAGCGTCGCGCACGGCCGGGCTCGCCAGCAGGGCCGGATCGGGTGGAGCAACGTTCGCCTCAGGCCCCTGAATCGCGAGAAACGGGTCGACGCGCTCGATCGCGTCGAGCAAACGCGAGGGCGGCAGGCGCGCGTTGATCTCGCCGAGGATCCGCGACTGCTGCACCTGCTCGCGCAGGTCGCGCTGACCGGGAAGGTGGAGCGCGACCGCGCCGAGGACCCAGACGATCGCCGCGCCCGCGACGGCGCCGAGCACGAGGCCGCCGAGCGAGTCGAGCCAACCGCAGGGGCGGGATCACGAACAGGCTCGTACGGATCGCGCTCCCCGCCATCGAGGCGATGCTCTGGAACAGGATCACGAGCACCGCCGCCCCGCCGAGCGCGACCAGCGGCGTGTACGGCGACTCGCTGCCGGACAGAAGCTCGGGTGCGAGCTTGGCGCCGATGTAGGCGCCGACGGCGATGCCGGCGAGTCCAAGGAGGCCGCCGATCAGCCCGCGCCGGAGGCCGATGAGGGCGGCGGCCGCGATCACGGCAACCGCGATCCAGTCGACGGTCGTCACGGAGAAGGCTCTTCGGCGCGCGCGGTGAGCACGCCGCCAGGGTACTGAGCGTCCCGGCTACACTGTCCGTCGCCCCGGGGGGGCGTAGTTCAGTTGGTTAGAACGCCGGCCTGTCACGCCGGAGGTCGCGGGTTCGAGTCCCGTCGCTCCCGTCGCTCTTTACAGCGCACGATTCCACCGGGACGGCCACGCACTACGGCCGTCCTGGCGTGCCCCACAAGTGCCCTAAACGTCGCCCGACCATCCGCATCAGGCGTAAGTACGCTCGCGCAGGCGAGACGGTCCTTGCTCCGAGCGCTTGCCTCAGGGCCGTTGTCGCAGCCAATCATCGCGGCGAAGCGTGTAAACCGTCATCGGCTCGCCCGAGCGCCCGTGGCCTCGGCCGCGTACCGAGAATCCAGCTTGGCTGCCACGCGGCGGGATGCTTCGTTTCCCCCGTCCGAGATGTACGCCGTGATCGTCTCGACGTCGGTGCGGCTGAAGAGATCGTCGATCGCCGCTTCCATCGCTTCGGTCGCGATGCCGTCATTCCGCCGGTCCTCGGTCACCCACCAGCCCGCCTCGACTTCGTCGGGGGCGATGCCCTCGATGCCGTCGCCGGCGAGACGCAGCTCGGCGCAGCCGAGGAAGCAGCTGCCCTGCTTGTCCCGGACGGCCCACGGGCCGAGCCGTGGTCGCGCCACTGGACATCGGCCGCGCGGGTGTCGCGCAGGGCGTCCGCTGAATTCCTCGACGCACGAGCATGGTCGGACTCGTCGCGGCTTGTCAGCGGGAGAAGCCTCAGCCGTGCCGTTCGAAACTGGTTCCTTCCGGGTCAGGCCCCGGCGGGTCGCTCTCGCAGCGTCCACCCACGCGCGGAGTATGACCGCCCCGTTCGGGTGACATTCCCGAACGCTGGCCCAGCTCACTCCCCTCACGCCTCCATCCGTCTAGCTAGCCGTGGTCGGTGCCGTTGCCCTTTGTGGTTGAACCGTGCGGCTCTTTCCACGGCTAGTTAGCCGATCGTGCCGCGATCGGGGGTGATAGGTGAGGGCTGCCAGTGCGGCTCGTGTTCGCCGGCCTCGAGTGGGGCGGTAAAGAAGTCGATGAGTCCGAACGGTGCGCGGTCGCCGAGACAGAGGTCCAGGATGACGCGCGCGTCGACGGCGGCCGACTCGCTGCGCGGGAACATCGCTCGTTCGTAGACAGTGAGTGCAGCCTCGATGTCGTCGGCGTGCTCGGCGATCGCCTCGCCGAGTTCGGCGCCGTCGAGCATCGCCAGGTTCGCGCCCTCGCCGGAAGGCGGCATCAGGTGCGCCGCGTCGCCGAGAAGCGTCACCCCGGGTACGCGGTCCCATCGGTGGTCGTCGGGGAGCGTGTAGATCATGCGCGCGATCGGCGTGGTCTCGCCGTCGTTGATCAGCGCCATGAGTTCCGGCGCCCACCCGTCGAACTCGGCCGCGATTCGAGCCGTCGCGACAGCGGAATCGGTGAAATCGATGTCGGCGATCCATTCGACGGGACGCGTCAGCTGGACGTACGTGTGAAGGACGCCTCCCGCCTCGCGATGGGCGACGATCCCCTTTCCCGGGGTGAGCGCAAGTAGCGAGCCACCGCCGACCGCCTCGGCCGTCGCGGAGTGCCGCTCGTCGACGTCGTACAGGTAGGTCTCGATGAACGTTGTCCCGACGTATTCGGGTGTCGCGTCGGAGAGCAGCGGGCGGATCTTCGACCAGGCGCCGTCGGCACCGACGAGGAGGCCAGTGGAAACGGTCGACCCGTCGGCGAACATCAGTTCATGGCGACCGTCCCCGAGGGGCTGGACACCAGAGACCTTGCGGCCCCACCGAATCGTCTCTTCGGGCAGGGCGTCGAGCAGGATCCGACGCAGGTCGCCGCGGAGCACCTCGGGACGCCCGCCCGTACCGTCGTCGGGCTCGTCGAGCAGCACCGCGCCCTGCGGATCGATCATGCGTGACGCCTCGCCACCGACTCGAATGATCGCGCGGAACTCGTCGGTGAGGCCAGCCGCTTCGAGCGCGCGCTGTCCGTTGTGCTCATGGATATCGATCTGACCGCCCTGCGTACGGGCCTCCGCCGCGGGCTCAGCCTCGTAGACGGTGGCGGGGATGCCGTGAACGTGGAGGACGCGTGCGAGAGTCAGCCCGCCGAGGCCTGCACCGACGATCGAGACTGGTCTGTTTGGCATCTGCCTACCTCTATCAGAACGTTCAGGGGACATTCCCGAACGCTCGCGCAGGCGATCGTCTGTCGGGAGCCTTGGCATGAAGGGGCGATCTGGGCTTCGCTCAATTGCCCACCGCTGAGTCAGGTCCGAACTCGCGGATCTCTTGAGCACAGCGGCAGGCGGCTGCGATCTTCGCAGCCCACTCCAAGGCTGCCTCCCGAGATGTCACGTCGAGGACCGTGAACCCGCCGTTGAACTCCTTGGTCTGCGGGTAAGTGCCAGCGGTGATCGTCCCGTCACCGGCCACCATGACGGGATCCACGTTCTCGGCCAACCCGCCGCCGAACACCAGAACGCCTGCGTCCATGGCCTCCTGGACCACCGCATGAGCAGCCTCTCCCACGGCGGGTAACTCCTCAGCGGGGATGTGGTCCATCGCGCCGCTGGGGAACGAAATCAGATACCGCGTCATCTCATGACTCCTCTCTCGGCGGCCTGCTCCGGCCGCATCTCAGCCTCGCCCCGTACGCGGTAGAGACTGACAGACCACCGAAGACTCATCGCTGCTCCAGCCGATCCGGGTTCACCTCGTCAGCCGTCATTCCCGAACGCTGGCCCAGGCGAAGGACGCCTGCCGTGGGAGAGTTCGTCGGTTATGGGTCGGCGGCTACTCGCTTGCGCGCGGTCGCGGATACGAAACCGAGCTGCCCGTAGTTCTCGTGGAGGATCGCGAGAAGCTGGTCTTCCTCCGCGCCTTTGAGCTCGCGGACGGCTCTGGCCCAGAGGATCCAGTTCTCAACCCCATCACGCTGCCACGATGTCTCGATTCCTTCGAGGAGGCCGCTCAGCTCCCAGTGGCGACGCCACCAGTCCGGGGTGTGCCAAGCCGCGACCTCATACCCCCACAGAGTCCAGACCTTGGCCGGGACCTCTCCCTCGTAGGGGTCTGGCCTCAGACCTGGCGTCGTCATGCCAATAACGCCCCCAGCCTTCAGGACGCGAAGCAGTATGGGTAAGAGATGAACGTCAGTCCCGAAGTACTCGAAGGCGTCGATGCTGACGATCGCGTCGAATTCGTCATTCTGGAACGGGAGGTGGCGCACGTCGGCGTTCACCGCCGTGACAGCATCCTCGACGCCTGCCTCGCGAAGAACCTCGTTTATCTCCTCCGTATCGACCCACAGGTCGCACGCGGTCACGGTCACCGCGCACTCGCGCGCGAGGAACACTGAAGTCGCGCCGCGCCCCGATCCCAAGTCGAGAACCCGCATCCCCGGCCGCAACCCCAGGGCTGGAAGGATCTCTTCTAACTGCCACAGCGGATGCGGCCCCATATCGAGGTCGAGAAGCCAGCGCGGGTCATACCGGGAGGACAGAGGAAAACGATCAGGCCTGACCAGGGCATCGATTGCCGGCACCATCGAACCGTACGCGAGCAGCGTTCGCTCAGGGGTCATTACCGATCGCTGGCCCAGGTCTCAGTCCTGGCGCGTGAGCAATTTCCAGTTTCCCTCGGAGACGACGTCGACCGTGCCGTTGACCACTTTGATGGCGGTCTCGTCGTCGATCGCGTACGCGGGGCATGACAAGCCGGCCGCCCATTCTTCTGCGGTGGCCATCGTGTTCCACGGCAGGTCCTCGTTATCCACGTGCGGGAAGATCGAGAAGTCGACGATTCCAAGCGTCTCGTCGCCGCCGGTGGGCGGCTTCCAGCCGACGAAGGCGTCCCCGATCCTGGGGGTCATCACCATGCTCCCGGCGCTCATTCCCACCCAGACCGTCTCGTCCAGCGACGGCAGCAGGTCTGTCAGCCCGGACTGCCGCATCCAGTGGCACAGGTACAAGGCATCGCCGCCTGAGGCCAGCAGGACGTCGGTCTCCTGGACCAGGGGAACCCAGCGTTCTTCGTCGATGCTTGGTAGCGCGGTCAGCTCCAGCACTCCCAAGGACTTCCAGCCCAGCTCGCACATCGGGCAGCTGGGTTCTTGTCCACTGATGAACTGCCATGCCTTCTCGCCGGGACCAACCCAGGGGTGCCCGTACATCGCGGTGGGGATGCAGAGGGCGCTGGCCTCGCTGATCGGTTTGCCCACGAGGTCGACCAGGGTGCTCTGGATGCTCGGGTTCTTGATGCCAGCGGACGTGAGGAGTAGCTTCATGCCGCCTCCTGGGGTCGTTGCTGCAGGGCGAGAACTTCTGGTCGCTTACGGATCCGTATGGCGGTAGAGACTGGCGGGCCACCGAAAACTCATCTGTTCCGGCCAGATCCAGCGTCACACTCCCGAACACTGGCCACTACGCGAAGAAGCGGCGCGGGTTCTCGAGCAGCATTTCGTCGATCTGTGCCTGCGTGATGCCTGCCTCGAGCAGCGCGGGGAGGATCGTCGTCGGGATGTGCAACCAGTCGGCGATCTCGCCCTCGAAGATCGGATTCCCGATCATGAAGTCGTGGAAGGCGCCGGCGTCGTGGCCGAGGTGGACCTGCCCGGTGTAGCCCTCGGCGACCAGCGCGGTGAGCGTCCGAACGCGGTCGGCGTCGGGGTTGAAGTGCTCGATGTGGAAGCGGTCGTGGCCGAGCCACGCGCCACTGTCGGCGATCGAGCGCTGGTAGTCGAGGTCGTTGCTATCGCCCATATGGGCGATCACGATCCGGTTCGGGGCGACGCCTGCGTTCAACAGGAACTCGAGGGCGAGCCGGCCCGTCTGGTGCACCGCGTTCGTGTGCACCATTACAGGGGAGTCCGTCTCGATCGACGCGGCGGCGACGCAGGAAAGGATGCGCGGGATGTCCCCGACGATGCCCTGTATCTCGACGCAGCACTTGAGGAACGCAGCCTTGATGCCGGTGTCGTCGATCTCCTCGCGCAGCTCGCGCACGAGCAGCTCGACGATCTGGTCGTCGCTCCGGTAGGCAAGGAACGGCGGGAGCTCGATGAAGGAGTAGATACCGGTTGCCACGACGATGTTCACGTCCACCTGCTCGTTGATCCGGGCGAGCCGGCGCACATCGCGGCCCCAGCCGAGCGCGGTGGCGTCGACGAGCGTCTCGTATCCCGCTTCCCTCAGCCGCCGGAGCTTCGCGATCACATCGGCGACGCCGGCCTCCTCGTCCCAGTAGCGCGCGCCCCAGACGTGGCCGAAGTTGGCGAGCGCCTCGGGAGAGAGGAGCACGACGTGCTCGTGCATCAGCGTCCGGCCAAGCGCATCGAGCGCGACAGGCCCGCGGACCGTCTCGACGGTGCTGCGCGGAGAGACCATCGCGCCACTCTATGTCGCGGACACGCGACGGGAACGCTAGGGACAGCGCGCGCGATTGCTCAGGAGACATTCCCGGACGCTGGCCCAGGCGAGCGTCACGCGGCTGGCAGCTGGCGGTCCCCGTGGAAGACCGCTTCGACGTTGTTTCCGTCGGGGTCAATGACGAACGCTGCGTAATACCCGGCGTGGTAATGCGGGCGAAGACCCGGCGCGCCGTTGTCGCGGCCGCCGGCTTCGACAGCGGCGCGATGGAACTTGTCAACGGTGGCTCGGTCGGCTGCGGCGAAGGCCACATGAACGGGAGCGGCCGGAGGTTCCCCTTCCCCGATCCAGAAATCTCCACCGCCCTCGATGGCGAACCCAGGCCCCTGCGAGCTCTCCATTACCGTCACTCCGAACGGCTCGAGGGCCCGCTCGTAGAAGCTGCGGCTGCGTCTCACGTCACGTACCCGCAGGGCCAAGTGGTCGATGAGGGGAAGCGTCACGGGCAGCGACACGCCCTCTATCTTAGAGCGCGATCTCCGGGGAACATTCGTGAAACGCTGGGGCAGCGAGCAGCTACCGCGTCATTCCCGAACGCTCGCCAGACGGCGATCGTCTTGCCTCAGGCCTGGTCGCGACCGCGTATTCGGACGAGAGCCAGCGCGATGACTGCTGCCGCGGCCAGGAGAAGGCCGTCATCCAGGGCCCAACTGGCGCTGAAGAGCGAGTCGATCACGATGCCAGCGAAGACGAGGACGAGCATCAGTACCAACACGACGCGGACTCTGTGCCAGTGAGGATCGCGGCGCATCACAAAAGAGAGGGCGTACCCGGAGCGGAGGCCGCGCATCGGCGCTCAGGGGACATTCCCGGACGCTGGCCCAGTCGACCCAGCTCTCACCACGGTGCGATTGTCGCCCCACCCCATTCCTCGGGGGCGACGTCGCGTACTGTCTGCGTCAGTTCCCAGCGGTGGCCGCCGATGTCCTCGACGACGCCCGAGCGCTCACCGTATTCCCACGTCGTCAACTCCTCCACGACCCGTGCGCCGGCTTCGCGCGCCCGAGCGAATGCGGCATCCACGTCCGGTACACGCACCTTGACGATGTGCGTCACACCGCCGCCGCTTGGCGCGACCCGATCGGCACCCGCATCGGCCACGACGACAGCACCATCCGAGCCGACGCGCAACTGAGCGCGGTGCGAATCACCAATCCGCACACGTTCCCCGAACGCAAACGCCGATTCGAGCCACGCGACCGCCGCGCGCACATCGTCATAGACGAGTACGGGAGTCACCGTGGCAGGCGGCGCAGAGCGATTGACCAACATGGCGGACAGCCTAACGGGCCGTCCCGCGTCGTCAGGGGACATTCGCGGATGCTGGCCCAGGCGACCGCAGGCGCTACTCGGGGTATTTAGCTTCTGACTCGCCCTTGGTCTGGTGCATGTTCCAGAGCAGGCCGGCGAGATGGTCAGGGTTGGCGGTGGGTCCCCAGTCCCTGCCGGTGCCGGCGGCCCTTGCTTCCTCGGTCCAGGCGTGGAAGGCGCTGTTCTCGATGATCGCACCGACGTAGAGCATGCCGACGTAGACGCCTGTGTCGGACATTTCGGCGTGTAAGGACTGCAGGTAGTTGCGTTGTGCGGCCTGCGCCGGTCCGGGGCCGCTCATGTTCGGCAGGCCATGCAAGGTGCTGGCCCCTTGTGCGGTCAGGATCGCGCCTGAGCGTTCCTCGATCATGTGCGGCAGGAACTCCTGCACCAGCGCGAGCAGCGAATAGAAGACGAGCGGCATGAAGTCAGAGGCGCGCTGGGGGGTGAGCTCGGCCGCAGGGACGAACCCTTGGTCTGGCGTTGGCGCGTAGTACAACGCGTCAAGCTCGCCGGTCGCGGCGCGAATCCGCTCAGCCAGTGCGGGGACGACGTCGGTATCACCCAGGTCAGCCGTCATCACGTGCGCGCTCGCGCCAAAGCCGGCCAGCTCCTGAGCAAACACGTCGAGGGGTTGCCGGCGGCGGGCGACGAGCACCACCTCGTACCCTTCTTGTGCGTAGCGGCGCGCGACGGCCTGGCCGAGACCTGGGCCCGCCCCGAACACTCCGATCCTCCTGGGCATGCAACACCTCTCTCGCAGCAACGAATCGGGGTCCGTGCGCAAACTATCCGGCTCGATTACGCCCGCGCTCGCCATGATAAGGGGGAGGTCTGCAACCTCTGCGCGGGGTAGGCTCGCTGTGATGGAGGGCGGGTGCGCATGCGGCGAACTGCGGTACCGACTTCGATGGCCGCCGCTCTTCGTCCACTGCTGTCACTGCCTCAACTGTCAGCGCCAGACCGGCAGCGCGTTTGTGATCAACGTGCTGATCGAGCGCGACCGCGTCGAATTGCTCGCGGGCGCGCCCGAGCGCGTGCCAGTTCCCCGCTCCGGGTCGAAGCGGCAGCAGATCTATCGCTGCCCGGAATGCGAGACGGCGGTCTGGAGCACGTACACCCGCAAGAGTGTGCTGTTCGTTCGCGCCGGAACCCTCGATGATCCGTCAGCTGTGGAACCGGATGTCCACATCTTCACGCGGTCGAAGGTCCCCTGGCTCACCTTGCCGGAGTCGACCCCGGCGTTTACGACGTACTACGACACGCAGAAGCTGTGGCCGGCTGCGAGCCTCGAGCGTATCGCGGCGCTCCAGTCGCGCTGAACGATTCCCCGTCCTCTGCTGGCATTCTAGGACCATGCGACTCTTTGACAGATCGCTGTCGCGGCTTCCGACGCCGATCAGGACGGTGATCGACTGGGGGCTCACGATCGTCCTCGCTGTGGTCGGAGTGCTCGTTTTTCAAACGGAAGTCGCAAAGCCATATCGGATCCCCACCTCGTCGATGGAGCCGACGCTGCATTGCGCCAAGCCAGCCGACGGCTGCAAGTCGCGGGTCTCGGATCGAGTCATCGCCAACCGACTCGTGTACCGGTTCCACGAGCCCGAACGCGGAGACATCATCGTCTTCAAGGCACCGCCCCAGGTTCAGGCGGCCTGCAACGCGAGCGGCACCTTCATCAAACGAATCGTCGGACTACCTGGGGAAACGCTTTCAATGCGCGCCGGACGCCTCTTCATCAACGGTGCCCCGCTCGCCGAGCCCTACCTTCGACCGGCATACCGCGGTACCGAGAGCGGGGCCTGGGGACCCGTCCCGCGCAATGAGTATTTCGTCCTAGGCGACAACCGAAGGATGTCGTGCGACTCCCGTCGCTGGGGAGCCGTTCCCCGCGTCAACATCATCGGCCGCGCGGAAGTGACCTATTGGCCCCCAACGCGGCTAGGGACGCCCTAGAGGTCGTCGAACAAAACCGGCTCGTAGCCCGCCACGCGTGCGTGCAGCACGACGTCGTGGTTCCGGCCGGCGACCGCGATCGGGTCGAACTGGACCGATCCGAGCCGACGCATGACCTCCAGCACTATCCCTTCGCGGTGTGTGCCGCTTCGGCGATCCTCTTGATGCTCGCTAGGCGGATGTCCCAGCGGGTCGCGATTTGTGCCATCTGGGCTCTGGCCTGATCGAGTCGTTCGGGTTGGACGGCGTAGCGGACTTCGCGTCCGCTGCGGTGGGCGGTGATGAGACCGTCGCGCTGGAGGGTGGCGAGGTGTTTGGAAACACCCTGGCGGGTGATGGGCACTGCGCCGGCCAGCGTGCTCGCGGTGGCCTCGCCGTGCTCGAGCAGCAGGTCGAGCAGGCGCAGGCGCATGGGGTCGCCGAGAGCAGCCCACAAGCGGTCGGCCTCCTCCAAGGTCTGGGTCATGGCTTGCGGTAAGCGGCGGCGTTCTCGGCGGCGTAGACGCGAAGCTCGTCGAGTTCGATGATCCACCCCTTTGCGTTCTCTTCGAGGTAGCGAGCTTGATCGTCTTCTGGCCAGGGCAGGGCGGCGAAGCCGCTCTCGATGACACGTAGCCTGGTGCCGTCGCCCTCGACGTCGAGCGTGATGACCACGAGTGTCGAGTTGGCCTCACTGGGTTCGCCTTCGCGTGTCTGCCACCGGAACGCGAACGTGTGGGGCGGGTCGACGGTCTCGACGCGCGCCGCGTAGGTGCCGTGTCCGTGCCAGGTGAGACGCATGGATCCGCCCGGGCGGAGGTCGATCTCGGCCTCGTCGCTCAGCCAGCCGGACAGGTGCTGCGCTTCCGTCACGATCGCCCAGACCGCCGTTGGCGGGGCGTCGATGACGATCTCTCGGTTGATCGTGTCGGGAACCATGGTGGCGTCTCCTCGGCGGCGAACGGTAGCAGGGATGTGCAACCGACGGTTGCTTAGCCATGAGCATATGTGCAACCATTGGTTGCGTAATCGAATCCCACAGGAGGCAGACATGACCACTTCATCCTCGAGACCCCTGATCGCGGTGCTGCAGATGACGCTTGACGGCAAGATCCTCGATTCCGACGGCGCAGCAGACTGGGTCGATTCCTGGGCGGACGGGCTCGCGCTCTTGCCGCCCGTGGACGCGTTCGTACTCGGCGCCGGCATGTTCGCCGGCTATGAGCAGTTCTGGGCGGTGATGCTCGACGACCCCGCCGCCGCCGCGGAGATGCTCGGACGCGACCCCTACCCACGCGAGATCAGCTACGCACAGCTCGCCGCCCAGACACCACACCTGGTGGTCTCGACGACACTCACCGGCGTCACATGGCCCACCGCGCGGATCATCGGCTCCATCGACGAGATCCGCACTCTCAAGCACGAACCCGGCAACGCCGTCTACATCGTCGGTGGCCCCACGCTGGTCACCAACCTCCTCGACGCCGACCTGATCGACGAACTCCGCCTGATCGTGCACCCCATCCTCGCAGGAGCGGGCCAGGGCATCACAGGAGACCTCGCCCACCGACAGAACCTCCAGCTCGTCGGGGCCGAACCGACCGCGAACGGACACTTGAACCTCACCTACCGCCTGACGCAGGACTCACCAGGCGAGGCCAAGCAATGACCACCCCGGCGCATGAGCCGTGCGCTGAAGGCGAAGCCGTCGAGCGATCCGATCCAAACGCCTTCAACGACGCCGTGATTCAGGAGTTCCGCGCAAACGGCGGCACCGTCGGCGGTGAACTCGCACACATGCAGCTACTCCTCCTCACCACGATCGGCGCGAGGAGCGGTCGGCCACACACCACACCACTCGCCTACCACCAGGAGGGTGACCGCTACTTCGTGATCGCATCCAACGGCGGCGCCCCAACCAACCCCGACTGGTACCACAACCTCCGCAACCACCCCCGAACGACCGTCGAGATCGGCACCCAAACCTTCGAAGCAATCGCGACCGTCCTCGACCCCGACGAACGCCATCGCGTCTTCGCCGCCATCGCAGCCCGGGCCCCGGCTGCGAGCGAATTCCAATCACTGGCCAGACGAACCATCCCCGTCATCGCGCTCGAACCAAAAAGGATCCAATGCGCTCCGCTCGTTTGACATTCCCGAACACTGCCGCGGTGTCATGGATGGACACGGCGTCGTACCAAGGTAGTGGTCGCGACGAAGTTCGCCAGCGCGAGCGTCACCGAATTTCGGCGAGCCGCACAGCGATGAGCTTCTTGACGAGCGTCTCTGGAAGCGGCTGGTCGACCGCGAAGTGAAGGGCGCTCTTCGTTCTCGTGTAACCCTCGAGCTCACCGGCTAGCTGCGGCAGGACCGAGCCGCTGAACGGCAGATAGCTCAAGTGGTCCCGAAATGCGGCAAAGCCTGCGACGGTCTTACCTCTCATTCGGAAGGCAGGTACACCGTAGGAGATGACCTGTTCAGCCTCGGGCACGATCTCGAGGATCGTGCTGCGAAGCGTCTGAAGCGTTCCACGCTTCGGCTCCTCGAGTCCTCTCAGGTACGCGTCGACGTCGGCGGTGGCCACCGCGCGGATTCTAGGCCCGCTCGGGGGACATTCCCGAACACTCGCCCAGGCCGCGGTTGCGTCTTCAACGCGTCGGGCAACGGATCGCGGCCACTTCAGCGAACCCGCGTGAGCCGTTCGAGCACCCGGCCTGGGAACGGTACGTCCCGGGTACGCCACACCTGTCGTTGCTCATACGGCCACGCGTAGATCGGGCTGCCATCGCGAACGAGCCCGAGCAGGCGCGGCTCGCCGAGCACCTCCGCCGACCACTCGTACAGGTGCTGCAGCCTCGGCGCGATCACCGCGTAGTCGAGCAACCGACCGAGACGCTGTTCGTCGGCGATGTACCACTCGACCTCGCGCGTGAGCGGGTAGTGGTTTGGGACCACGCGCCGGAGCGAGAGGAACGCGCCCGCGATTCCGAGCCGGGGATCGCCGATGAGGCGGGCAAGCGGCGCGAATCGCCCGAGTGCGAGCCGCGGGGCAGCGACGAGGGCGTGCGCGTAGAGGACGCGCACCAGCGCGACGTTCATGAAGAAGCGCTCGGGAGCGTTCTCTCCCTCGGTATGCCCTTCGTGCTCCAGGTAGCCGGCCACGATGCTGGCGTTGTGAGCTCGGTACCAACATGACGGAGTTGGTGTGGCAGCGAACTGCAGCCACAGCCGAACCCCTTGCGACGACGGAGCGCCAGGGAGCCCTCCAACCAGCGCGATCGCTTCCGATCCGTCTCGCAGCAGGCGCTCGTTCATCGCCCGCCACCAGACGCTGCCCGACGGTGATGCGTCGAGCGGGTTGAGGAGACCGCGCTGGGCCTGCCAGCGCATGAACGACAGCGCTGCGCGCCGGAACGGGAGGTGCCGCGGCGCCCGGCCGGTCGGCCCATGGAACAGCCGCTCCATCAATGCAAGGCGCGCCGCCGGATCGTCGCGCACTACGGCGACCTGCGCGTCGGCCCAGTCGACTGCGGTGCGCCGAGCCTCGTGCGGTGAGAGCACCGTCTCGATCACGTCGGGCCCTCTAGGCGGCGCCCAAAGCCCGGGAGCTGTGCCTCCACGTCGAGGATCGCGAGCTTCTCAGCCAGCTGACAGTACGCGCGCTCCGGGGCCGACAGGCGTGCGAGCAGCGAGCCCGCCTCGCTCTTGGCGACGACCTGCGGGGCTCCGACGACGAAGGTACGTCCCCGACGGATCACGTGCCCACCACCCCCGGCGCGGAGGTTGCGAAGCCATTCTGATTCCTCGCCGTACAGGAGCGCGATGACGAGAATCTGGCCGCGCCTGAATGCAAAAAGGGGCGTGCGGTACTGGCGACCCGATCGTCGACCGCGGTGGAGGATCACCGCCCACGGTGGTACGAGCCAGGCGTACAGGCCCTGGATGCGGTTGGTGACGCGCTTGTTGAACCGCGCGACTCCTCGGGAGAGCTTCATCGCCGACCGCCACAACGCACGTCGAGCCGTCGGGCGATGCTCTCATCGAATTCCAGCTGGCTCATAACCACCTCACTCCGCGGACGCCACGCTACCCGACTTCCCAAGGAGTGCTGCGACCGATGAGATCCACGCCTCGGTGCAGTCGTAACGCGAAAGACCACCACGAGAGAAAGGACGAACCCATGAAACACGACGACCACGACGCTCGTCTCCGTCGATGGAGCTGCACCATGACCAAGGTCGTCGCAATCATGTCGATGTCTCTCGACGGGTACGTCGCGGACGCGAACGACGGCGTCGCCGAAGTTTTCGACTGGTACTTCTCGGGCGACGTCGAGGTCCCCACCGCGAGCGGGACATCCGGCATGACGTTCAACGTCTCGGCACCGAGCGCCGACCACCTGGAGGTCTTGGTGGCTGAGGTCGGCGCCATGCTCACCGGTCGGCGCACGTTCGAGGTCGCCGACGGCTGGGGCGGCCAGCACCCGTGGGATATTCCCGCTTTCGTCGTTACCCACCACGTGCCCGACGGCTGGCCACGACCCGGCTCGACGGTCCAGTTCGTCACCGACGGCATCGAAAGCGCCGTTGCTCGAGCCAAATCGGCTGCCGGCCCGAAGTCCGTGGGAGTGCACGGCGCCCAAACGATCCAGCAGTGCCTGGACGCTGGGCTGCTCGACGAGATCCACATCGATCTGGCTGCCGTGTTGCTAGGCGCAGGAGTGCGGCTGTTCGACCACCTCGCGAACACACCGGCCGTCCTCGGGAATCCGACAGTCGTCGCCGGTGCGGGCGTCACGCATCTGCGCTATCCCGTGCACACGTCGTAGACCGATTCGGAACGGAACTGTAATGGCATCGCCAAGGTGACTTGGAGAGGATCATCGCCGGCGGACGGTTTCCTCCATCGGCGATCGGGAAAATGCACGGCTCCCGACGAGGAATGGCTGCTTGGCAGCGACCTAGCGTCGTAGGTGAAAGGGGACGCGCATGCCAGAGCTGTTGATCGATTTCATCACTTCGCTCGATGGGTACGGGGCTGCCGACGGCTGGCCCGGCTGGTGGGGGCTCGAAGGGCCCGAGTATCTCGCGTGGTTGGGAGATCAGCCGGAGGCGAGCTCCACCGTCTTGATGGGCGCGAATACCTATCGGCTCATGTCCGAGCTAGCGAGCGGCGGCGAGCCGGGCACAGATGCCCTCGCCGGCCTCTCGAAGATCGTCTTTTCGACCACCTTGAAAGAGCCGCTTTCGTGGCCGAATACACAGCTGGTCAACCGGGACGCCGTTGAGGCCGTCCGCGAGATGAAGGAGACGGGCACGACGCCCATGCGCACCATCGGCAGCTTGGCACTGTGCCGCTCTCTCCTGAGTGCCGGCCTCGTGGACCGTTTTCGCGTGGTCGTCTTCCCGGTCATCACCGGGAGCACCGGTCGTGACCGAATCTACGACGGCTACCCCGACGTCTCCCTCGAGATGATCGGCAGCCAGACGTTTGACGGCCGGCTTCAACTCGTCGAGTACAAACCGAGGGTTCTGGCCGGCCCTCCCGGCTCCAGCGGAACGGGCGTCTAGATGTAGTGGCCGCCTAGGATGGTGCGTGGCGATTGCTCAAGTGCAGGCGAAGGGCCTCGAGTATCTGGCTCTCGCGACTGAGCTTCTGCAGCGCGCTCGACTGGCGGACGCGGCAGCTGGGGTGTGGGAGGCGGCTGACCTGCAGTGGTGGTGGCGTACACCGCGCCGCTCGGACACAGTCGACCAACTCTTCTGGGTCGACGACGAAGGGCCTGTTGCCGGCGTTGTCCTCACCGACTGGGGCTCGGCCTGGGGGTGCGACCTGATCGTGGTCCCCGGTGTCACGACCGTTCCGCTGTCGGCTCTCTGGCGGCGTGCGATCGAGGCGATCGATGCGTTGGGCATCGAAGCGGTCGATGTGCTCGTCGACAACGACGACGGTGAACTGGTCGACCTGCTGGCCGGCGCCGGCTTTGTGGTCGGCGAAGAGGACGGGACCACCTGGATGGATGCCGAGGAAAGGCCTGATGTCACGCCTCTGCCGGAGGGATTCGTGCTCGTCGACCGTGCCCTGGAGACGACCAGACCGCACCCGATGCGACATCGCAACGGCGAACAGGTCGAGGCCCGTCTCCGCCAGTGCTCGCTCTACGACCCGGCACTGGACCTCGCCGCTGAAACTGCCGACGGACAGGTCGGCGGCTACGCGCTCTTTTGGTTCGACCCCGTGACTCAGGTTGGGATGTTGGAGCCGATGAGAGTCGAAGCTGAGTACCAGCGGCGAGGCTTGGCCCGTGCCATGCTGACTGCGGGTCTCGAGCGGCTGGCATCGCGCGGGGCACGCCGCCTGAAGGTCAGCTACGCCACCGACGCGGCGCGTTCGCTCTACGTCGGCGCGGGCTTCCGGGTGACGTCTACGAGCACGTCGTACAGCTGGAAGAGACGATCGGCGACGGGGTGACGTGCGAGAACGTCTGCTTTCGTACAGTCGGAAGGTAGCGCTCGTATGATCGTGACTCGAGGGGAGGGCCATGAAGCATCCCGACATCACCGACGCTGACCTGGGCAACCTGGTCGAGCGCGTCCGAGAGGCCGCCGGGGCGTTGATGCAGGGTGACGTCCACCGCTATTTCGCGCTCGTGAACGAGGCGCCCGACTACACGCTCATGCCCCCGAACGGTGGGCCGACGAGACACGGGCCCGACACGTCGCCGGCGAGCGTCGAGGCACTGGAGGAATTCTTCGCCGGCGGCGGAGACGCAGACCTCGAGGTCGAGCAGTCGTACGCCTCGGGCGACCTTGTCGTTCTGGTGGGCGTCGAGCGGCAGCACGGTACGGTCGGCGGCCTACCCGATCAGGACTGGTCGTTGCGGGTGACCTTGGTGTTCCGTCGCGAGGGCTCCGACTGGCGAATGGTGCATCGGCACGCCGACGCTCTCGTGCAGCCGATCAGCATGGAGCACCTCTCCCGTCTCGCACGCGGCTCGGCCGAGTCCGGCTAAAGCCACGCATGGCTTCTCGCACGTCACCGCCGACACCGTCCCTGCCCACCGCGCTGTCGCAGGCGCTGATCGCGTTCACGATCGAGTTCGACAACGAGTTCGAGCACCGGATCGAACACCACACCGGTAACAAGGCGGGACGCGGGGTGTGGCTGACGTCCATGGTGATGTGGTCGAACTTCATGCGGCTCATACCGCCCGGCGGGGTGGCCTTGGAGGCGGTCAAGGCGAACGGCCGGATCACAAACCTCGACGGCCTGCAGCGCTGGGGCTACATCAACGTCGAGCCGGCGGACCAGACGGTGCACCTCAAGCCCGGCGGCCGGCGCGCGCAAAAAGTGTGGCGGCCGCTCGCCGGCGAAGTCGAGCAGCGGTGGCGCGAGCGGTTCGGCGACGCCGCGATCGACGAACTTCGCCAGGCGCTGTCGAGCGTCGCCGACCCCGCGCTGCCGCTGTACATGCCGGTGCTCGGATACGCCGATGGCATGCGCGCCGGGCACGTCCGCGCCGCACCCGGCGCGGTGGCCGAGGATCTCGCCGCGCTGCTCTCGCAGGCACTCCTCTCCTTCACCCTCGAGTACGAGGACGAGTCCGACCTCTCGCTTGCGCTGAGCGCCGACGTGGTGCGGGTGCTGTCCGCCGACGGGGTATCGATACGGGATCTGCCGGCCGGCTCGGGTGTGTCGAAGGAGGCGATCACGGCGGCGGTCGGCTTCCTCCAACGCAACGGGTACGCCGCCGTCGAGCCCGACCCCGCCGGCCGTTCCAAGCTCGTCAGGCTGACGGACAAGGGCCTGGCGGCACAGGCACAGCACGCCCGCCTGGCCAAGGCTGTCGAGCGGCGCTGGCGAAAGCGCCTCGGCGGCGACTACGACCGGCTGGCCAACGCGCTCATCACCGGCCGGCAACTCGCGCTCGGCCTACAGCCCTATCCGGACGGCTGGCGGGCGGCGCGCAACCCGTACCGGGCGCGAACCCAGGCCGTGCTGGCCGACCCGGTCTCGGCTCTGCCGCGGTACCCGATGGTCCTGCACCGGGGCGGGTACCCCGACGGAAGCTAGGTGCCGATCAAGTCCCGCCCAGCGCTGGTCGCCAAGCTCAAGAAGCGGTTGACCCGCGCTCATGGACATTCGTGGTCAGTCCTCGCGGACGAACCCGAGCTCGTTCCCGTCTGGATCAGCTGATCGTGAACTTGCGCGTGCCGTACGGCGTGTCGAAGAGGGGCTCGACTACCTCGGCACGGTCCCGAAGCGCTTCCCACCACGTGTCCACATCTCGGACGCTGAAGTTGTACCTGCCTGCAGCCGGCACGGGATCCACCTCCGAGATCGCGAACTGCGTCGAACCGGTCTGGAAGTGGGCGTACTTCGGTGCCTCCGGAGGCCAGTGGCCCTGCGCAGGCAGCCCGAGAATCTCCTCGTACCAGGCAACGGCCTTGCCGAAGTCGCTCACGTTGACTCTGACGTGTTCCAGCCGTGGCAGGTCCACGAGCCGGACCCTATAGCCGTCGCGAACGGCGGTGGGATCGAATCCCATCCTTCGGAGTCTGCGGATCAGACGCCCGATGGCAAAGAGGCAGCCCCTGGACGCTTGGTCGCCAAGTTCGCAGGCGGCAGGATAATGAGCGCATGAAAGCGGTCAACATCTTCAGCGCCGAGAACCTCGAGGGCAGGGTCGACGTCGCTCGTGCCGTTGGCTCGGCGGCGACGGTGATGTTCATCTACGACCTCGCGCCCGGTCAGAGCTCCTGCCCGTACCACTACGAGTACGAGGAGGAATGGCTCCTGGTCATCGAGGGCACGATCGTGGTGCGCGCACCCGACGGGGAGCACACCCTGGAGCGCGGAAATCTCGTCTGCTTCCCACCCGGTCCCGCTGGAGCCCACAAGCTGATGAACCGGAGCGAGTCGCCGGCGAGGACGCTGATGTTCTCCAGCTCGCGGGTGCCGGCCGTCTCGGTGTATCCGGACAGCGACAAGATCCTCGTGGGGCTCGGCGACGATACAGACGAACTGATCTTCAAACGCGGCACTGCAGTGCCGTGGTCTGAGGGAGAGGAAGGCTGGGACAAGGCCCGCTGACGGATTGCGATTCAGGCCGCCTTCGCCTCGATGCCTTGCGGTTCTATGTACCTTGTGCTTCTATGCGTAGTACTTCGAGCTGTGGAGGCGGGCATACGAATCGACAAGGATCTGGTGGCGGCTTCGGCGACGCCGCTCGTGCTCGCGATTCTCGCGGAGGACGAGAGCTACGGCTACGCCATCCTGAAGCGGGTACGTGCGCTCTCCGGGGGCGAGCTCGAGTGGACCGACGGAATGCTCTATCCGCTGCTCCATCGCCTCCGTCGGTTCGGGTACGTGACGACGGAGTGGCGAACGCCACCGGAGGGTCGGCGCCGCCAGTACTACATGCTCACCGACGACGGACGAGCAGCACTCGCCGACCAGCAGCGGCAGTGGCTGGCGGTCACCCGCGCGCTGAATGACGTGTGGCCGGGCTCCGGTGGGCTGCTGACGGCTCTCGGCGAGGCGTGACCATGGAGAGCGTGGAGTCACAGATCGCAGAGTGGCGGGCCTATGTCGCACGTGCCCCGGGCATCAACGGCCACGACGTCGACGAGCTGGAGGATCACCTTCGCCACCAGATCGCCGAGCTGAACGCGGCCGGCCTGACGGCCGACGAGGGGTTCCTGATCGCCGTGAAACGGCTGGGGGACGTCGACGGGCTGTCCCGGGAGTTCGCGCGCGAGCACAGCGGCCGACTCTGGAAACAGCTCCTCGTGGGAGGCGACGAAGAGCCGGCGCGCCGGCCCACCGGCTGGTTGGAAGCGCTCGCGTTCGCCGTGGCCGCGGCCGTCGTCGTCCAGGTCGCACGTCTGGCTGCTCAAGGCCCGGACGACGTAGCGACCTGGCTGGTGCGGAACGCCAGTCTGTTCGTGCTGCCGTTCCTCGCGGGCTACTTCGCCCGCCGACGGCAGCTCGACACCCGCGTGTGGCTGCTGGCGGCGGTGCCGTTCGTCCTCGCCGCGCTCGTGGTCAACCTCTACCCGTACAGTCCGGACTCCGCCACCGAGGTCTTCGGTATGAACTCGGCCACCGAGGCCCTGGTGGCGCTCCATCTGCCCGTCGTGCTCTGGTTCGCCGTCGCCTACCCGTATATGGGCGGCACGATCCGATCGCACGAGCGGCGCATGGACTTCGTCCGCTTCACGGGCGAATGGTTCATCTACTACGTGCTGATCGCGCTCGGGGGTGGCGTGCTGATGGGGTTGACCGCTGCGATCCTCGAGCCCACGGGGGCCGACGTCGATCGGATCGCTGAGTGGGTGATTCCCTCGGGAGCTGCAGGTGGCGTGATCGTGGCCGCGTGGCTCGTCGAATCGAAACAACGGGTCGTCGAGAACATGGCGCCGGTGCTCACGATGCTCTTCACGCCGCTGTTCGCGGTGATGTTGGCCGGCGCCGCTGTGGTCTACGCCGTGACCGGGCTCGGCGACGCCTTCGACCGCGACCTCGTCAGCGTCTTCGACGCGCTGCTGGTCGTCGTCCTTGCGCTCGTCCTGTACGGGATGTCCGCGCGGGACCCGTCAGAGTCGCCGGACTGGATGGACCGCATCCAACTGGTGGCCGTCGTCAGCGCCCTCGCGCTCGACGTGATGGTGCTCGGCGCGGTGATCGCTCGGATCGGCGACGTCGGGTTCAGCCCGAACCGAACGGCGGTGCTCGGCCTCAATCTCGTCCTGCTCGTGAACCTGGCGGTGGCCGCCTGGCTCTCGGTCCGATTCCTGATGCGACGCACCAGGCTCCAGCAGCTCGAACGCTGGCAGACCACCTACCTACCCGTCTTCGCCCTGTGGGCCGCCACGGTCGTGGTCGTCATCCCGCCCCTGTTCGGCTTCAGCTGATCGCGGACGTCCCCGTCTTACCGAGGCGCGGGCAGTTCGAGCTGCTCGAGGGCGCGTTGCGCCTGCGTCCGCATCGAGCGCGTCGGCGGCGAGCCGAAGTAGACACGCACGATCACCGAGTACGCGGCTGCGGGTCCCGCGCCTGCTAGCCCGTACTCGCCGCCGGCGACGTACGTGCCATCGCAGCACGGGTAGCGTCTCGCGCGGTTCAGGCGCAGCGCGATCCGTCTCTCCGTGCTCCGCGCCGATTGGTAGATGACGGCGAAGACGACGATGCCCTGCCGTGGGAGCCGAGAGAGCGTCGCGACAGGAGGATCGGCGGTCGGCCGATCGCGGTAGCGGACGCCTCTCGCCATCCAGGCCGTGGACTCCTTCGGCGAGTCGATGTTCGGCACCGGGCCGTAGGAGGAGTTGAGGGTCCCACTCGCTCCGCGCCGCCAACCGGGCAGCGGCGCGAAGCGTAGTGGTTGAGTCCAGGGAGCAAGAGCAACCGCTGCAACCAGCTCGACCATGCAGCCTCAACGCTACTCCACGGGTACGCGAGCTACGTGCGTTCCGCCCACGGGAGCTCGTCCCAGTGTTTTGGACGCCGAACCTCCCAGCGGCCTCGACGCTCGGGCTCAGTCGTATCGACGTCAGATCCGGCGTCGTAGCGGAGCGCGGCCTCTGACCGGCGAGACACCCGTTCGAGATCGTCGCGGCGGTTTCCCGTGGCGAGGATGACGCATGGCCCTCTCTCCGTCGCGACGAACGTGTGCCCGGTCATCGGCGGGCAGTGCACGAAGTCCCAGGCCCGCAGGCGCCGTTCCTGGTCTTCGATGATGAGCGTGCACTCGCCCATCAGGACGAGGAAGTCCTCCTGGACCGACTCTGCGTGGTAGAGAGCCATTGGTTGTCCCGGCGGCACGACGCGGATCGTGAACCCGGCGTGCGGCTTGACGTACTCGGTCAGATCGGGCCGGCCCTGCAGCACGACGCGGTCGGACTCGAAGATGCAGACGCCGCCATAGCACTCGTTGTTGGTCCAGACGGCGTCAGCAGTGTTGACGACGAACCATCCCGGCGTGACTGGTGCCAGTCCCGATGCGAGACGTTCGAGGCGTGCTTCAGTGACCACGGTTTCCTCCTGGTAGTTGATCTCGTTAGCAGCCGCCGATGCACATCACCGACAGCCGGTGCGTGTCAGCAGCACGGACGAAATGGGATCAACTACGCCGGAGACGCCACAGTGCGAGTCTAATCGTCGCCAACCGACGCACTCCAGTACGGGCTAGGGGCGCGTGAGGAACAGTCGCTTCTCCGCCGTGAGCTCTGGCGCCCACTCGATGCGCGTCACGCCTCCGAAGCGCAGGTAAGCGCGCAACGCGTCGCGCATCGCGTCGACGAAACCCTCGGTGCGACGAGGCGCGAAGCCGTCCTCCCACCAGAGGCCGAGCACCTGCACGTGGCCGCCGGCGCGGTCGATGCGCGGCTCGATCCGGCCGACCAGGCGGTCGCCGAAGAGCATCGGCAGCACGTACCAGCCCCAGCGCCGCTTGGCCGGTGGGAGGAAGAGCTCCCAGACGTACTCGAACTCGAACAGGGATCCGAGCAGGTCCCGGTCCCACACCAACGGATCGAAGGGCGGCAGGAACGCGACTGAGGGCGCCGGCTCCGGCGGTCGCTCGAGCAGGTCGACCTCCGCTCTGAGCACGAACCGCTTGCCGCGCACGTTCTCGACCTCCACCCGCACGAGCTCGCCGGTGGCGACGAGCTCCTCGCGCAAAGCCGTTCTTCCCGGATACCCCGGCCACCTCGGATCGGGCTTGGCGGGGCCGATGCCGCCGAAGATGTCACCGCCCACACCGAGGAGGCCGTGCGCGCGGTAGCGCGAGAGGAGCTTGTGGCGGAGTTGCTCCTTCAACGGGATCTTGCGCGCGAGCACGTCGGCCGGCAGTAGCCGCTCGACGACGTCGTAGTAGCGCCTGTTGCCGTCGCGTCGCGCGAGGCCGAGCACGCCCGTGACGGCGTACGCCTCGAGCACCGCACGAACGGTGTTCGTCGGAACGCCGAACCAGTCGGTCGTCGCCCCGCGCTCGGTCTCGAAGTCGAGCGATGACAGCGGGCCCTCGGCGCGGATGCGCTCGAGCACGCGCCCGGCCACGTCGGCGTTCTCGGCGAGGATGCGGGGCGCGCTCCTGCTCGACACGCGGAACCACGGAAGCTCGCGCATAGGGACGAGCGAGAGTCCCTTGTTGTACGCCTCGAAGATCTCGCGGCGCTCGTAGAGCAGGTCGCACCAGGCGGGGTCGTACTCGGCCACACGCGCGTGCAGCACGAGGTCGTGAGTTCGACCGGCAACCGCGAGCGGATCGAACTGGATCGACCCCAAACGTCTGAAGACCTCGAGCACGGCATCTGGTCCCCCCGCGAGCGAACGCGCCGGCGCGAGCGCGTGGCGCGCCACGAGGAAGCGACGCGCGCTCTCAGCAGCGACCCTCACGCAGAGGACGCTATCCGGGATCGCACCCAGGCGGCGAACGCCTCGATCGCATCGACGACCGTCTCGAAGCGGATGGAATGAAAGAGATCGAACGTGTGCTGCCCGCCGGGCAACTCGGCGTAGACCACCGGCTGCGACGAGGCGCTTCGCAGCTGCTCGACGAAGTGGCGAGCGTCGTCGACGAGCACCAGCGTGTCGCGGTCGCCGTGGGCCACGAAGAACGGTGGCGCTTTCGCGTCGACGTAATCCAGGGGCGAGGACGGTTGCCGCTCGGTGTTGAGGGAGCCGTAGTAGCCGTACAGCGAGATGGCTGCGGAAACCGACGTGTCCGCCGCCTCGAAGCCGGGCTGAAAGGCAGGGTCGTTGGGCGTCAGAGCGGCGAACGAGGCCAGGTGGCCGCCCGCAGAGCTTCCCGCCACGAAGACGATCATCGGATCGGCGCCGTACTCCTGGCCGTGTTCCCGCACCCAGGCGATCACCTTCTTGACGTCGATCAGGTGATCGGGGAACGTCGCGGCCGGACTGAGGCGGTAGTTGGCGCTGATGCACACCCATCCCTGGCTCGCGAGGCGGTAGATGAGGGGACGGGCCTCCTTGTCCTTCCGGCCACTGCGAAACGTGCCTCCGTGCAGGTAGACCAACGTGGGGCCGCGCGATGGCTGGGAGCGGCTGCGGTAGACGTCCAGCAGGTTCGCCTTGCCGGCGTCGCCGTAGCTGATGTTCGCCACCCGCTCGACATCGCGCCTGCGGACGAAGAACGGCCCGAAGAGGATCCTGGCCCACGGGAGCCGGCGGCGCAGTCGAAGGGCTGCCTCGGCGTCGATGTGGGTGCGCCAGCTCGCGCCGAGTCCGTCGCGGAGTGCGCGGTCGACAGCCGGGCGCGCCCGCACGCCCCGCCAGGCGATGACCGCGAGCCCGACCGATGTCAGGACGGCCAGAGCAAACGCCAGCCAGCCGACCCATCGAGGCGATGTCACGCTGTCCGATCGCCAGAAGAGTCGAAGCGAGCAGCCAGTAGAAGCCGACGAACGGGAGCTCGTTGAGCAGGAAGCCGAACCAGTAGCTCCTGTTGGAAGGACTCGACCGGCGCGGCCGCGGTGGCGCCAAGGCGAACACCGTGCAGAACCCCGCGAGGGCGACGGTCACCAGATACCCGATCGGCACAGCGGGGCACTACCCGGCGGCCTCTGGGACCATGCTTCGGAGTCGCTATATTCGCGCCGTGCCCGAGGCGAAGCTCGAGGATTCCGGCTCAGGCCTCGCACCTGCCGGCGACGGCTGGTTCGTCGTGAACGTGCGGGACGCCCAGTGGCTGACGTCGGAGAGCGGCGAAAAGCGGCCGTCCGGCGCGGAGTGCAGCTTCGACAGCCAGAAGGCCGAGTTCTCGCAACTCGGTATCAGACTCCACGTCCTGGAGCCGGGAGAGCCGAACGGCCTCTACCACTCCGAGTCGGAGCAGGAAGCCTTCCTCGTGCTGTCCGGGGAGTGCACGCTGCTCGTCGAAGGTGAGGAGCGGCTTCTCCGGCCGTGGGACTTCTTCCACTCTCCCGCCGGGACCGAGCACATCTTCGTGGGCGCCGGCGACGGGCCGTGCGTCATCCTGATGGCCGGTGCCCGGTCGGGGGACTGGCGCGTGGTCTACCCGGTGTCGGAGCTCGCCGCGCGCTTCGGGGCCAGCGCCGAGCAGGAGACGTCCGATCCGCGGCAGGCATACACGGGGTTCGAGCCGTCACGGCGGGAGCGGCCCTCGTACTGGGACCGACTTCCCTGGGCTTAGCCGAACAGACTCGGGTCGACGGGCTTGTCCATCCGGATGATCGGAACGGGCGCGCCGCCCGTCGCGTCCAGCAACCGTTCGAGCGGCCGGAACCCGTAGGCGGTGTAGAGCGGCTCGCCGGAGAGCGTGGACATCAGCTCGAGCCGCGTGAAGCCCTCGGACGCGGCGGCAGCTTCGCAGAGTGAGAGGATCAGGCGGCCGACCCCCTGTCGGGCATAGGCCGGATTCGTGTACATCGCCCGCACGCGCGCCGGATCGACCATCGGGTCGAGCAGCTTGCTGTCGCGACCGGGCGTCTGGTTGCCGCCGTAGAGCGTCGCCCGACGGCTCCAGCCACCGCAGCCGGCGATCTCCCCCTCCGACTCGACGACGAAGTACGTTCCGTCGTCGATCAGCTGAGTGTCGATGCCCATGATCGCCCGGCTGGACGAGATCTGGTCGTCGTCGAGAAACTGGCGCTGCAACTCGGCGATCGCGGCGTCCATCAGCACTGTCAGCGCCGGAACGTCGGCCCTGACCGCAAGCCGGCTCGTGAACTCCGCCACAGGCTAGTTTTAACCGGGGTCCGGCGAAAGGAGCTGCACCATGGAGAAGAGGCTAGTCACGCGGTACGCAATGCAGTCCGCCGAGGCGGCGGACGAGAACCAGCGACGAGTCGAAGGCGTCTTCGAGGAGTTGGCCGCGACCAAGCCCGACAACGTCAGCTACATCGTCCTCCGGCTCGCGGACGACTCTTTCGTGCACGTCTCGTTCCACGACCACGGCGACGACGAGGTGAACCCGATCGCCTCGACTGCCGCCTTCGCACACTTTCTGGACGGTCACGGCGATCGTCGCCAGGGCGGCGTCGACCAGCAGACAGCAGAGCTTGTCGGCTCCTACATCACGACCATCGACTGAACACCTCCCGCAGCCTGGCCACGCCACTGCGAAGCGCAGCCGAGAGCTGGCCTGACGGGACCTGCTCCCCCGTCATGCTCCGGACTACTGCGAGGATCTCTACCTCCGGACGGTTCTCGCGTTGCATGGCCTCGATCACGGCGCGGATCGAGTCGTGCTCGACCTCTCGCTCCTGCTCGAGCCTTCGCGTCGCGAGAACGTCCCGCAGCGTCGCGACGAGCCCCGCCTCGCTGAAGGGCTTCGTGACGTGATCGACGGCGCCGGCCTCGACCGCGCGCTCGATCGAGTCGCCACCGACGTAGCCGGTGAGCGCGACGATGGGCACGTCGCGCTCGTCCATGATGCGGCGGGTCGCTTCCACTCCGTCGAGCTCGGGCAAGTGGAGGTCGATCAGAATCAGGTCGGGTCGGTGCTCGCGCGCGAACTCGACCGCCTCGACGCCGTCGCGCGCGGCGGCGCAGACATCGAAACCGTTGTCCTCCAGGATCAGACGAAGGTCGGCTCTGACGATCGGATCGTCCTCGACGGTCAGAACCCTGGCTGGTGTGCTGGCTGGCATGTTCAAACTCCCTTGGCTCTGGAAAAACAAAAAGCCCCCGGCGGCGAGCCGAGGGCCTACATAGACCTATCGCGTCGCCGTCGGAGGCGATCGCTGCGGTCAATGTAGCAACGCGCCCAGGTCGGGCCTCAGACGATCGTCAATTCCGCCTCGAGGGCGAGGAAAGAGCCGAGACGTTCCGCCTCGGCTTCCACGCCGACCGTCTCCTCGTGGGTGAGCTTCCGCGCCGGCTCGACCGTCAACTCGATCTTCTTCGCGCCCTTCTTCCGGCTCCAGATGCCCGCGCAGAGGCCGTCGATGAGGAGAAACGGCGTGCCGGCCGGCCCCTCGTAACGCCCCTTGCCGTGGGCGGCGACCTGCTCTCGCACTTCGGGGGGAACCAGCTCGTCGCGTTCGCGAAAACCCATCACGTAGACGTCGTACTCGGGGAGCAGGCGCACCGACGACGCCCGTGGCATCGGCTTCTCGTCCTCCAGCAGGTACGCGGCATGACCGTCCACGTCGACCTCGACGAGGTCGAGCTCCGCGAACACCGCCTCCGCCGCTTCGAGGCCGAAGCTACGAGAGGTGAACCACTGCCGGAACTCGCGGTGTGTCGCAGGCCCGTAGGCGGCGAGGTAGCGCCGAGCGACATCGCGCAGGGCCGCGTCCGGCTCGAACGAGGGCTGCGCTCCAAGCCAGTCCTCAGGGTGCACGAACGTGACCTTCTGGCCCTGCGGCGGACCAAAGCAGAGCTGGTCGACGATCGCCGCGTCGCCCAGGAAATAGCCCCAGCCGGAGGCCAGCTGCTCACGCGGCCCCTCACCCACTCTTGCCGTGACCGCGTCTGCGAGCTCCTCGCGCGACAGGCGCTTGCCGCGAAGTGCCTCGCCGATCGCCGCGACGACAGCATCGACGTCCACAAGGGAATCGGCGTCGCGATCGGTGGGCCCGAGAACGGCGCGCCGTGCGGCGGTCCAGAGTCGGAGCTCGTTCGCAGGATGAAGGTGCAGCGTGCCCCGCAGCGTCCACGACTTCGCCAGCTCGCGCCACATCCAGAGCGCCGCCCGCACGTGCTCCTGGGTGATGCCGGCAACACGCGCCGCGAGCTGAAGCTCCGCAGAGCCCATCACCTGCGCGTGGATGCCGCCGACGTCCCGGACGACGTCGACGAGCCGCTCCATCGGTACTCGCTCGTGGAGGTGGCTCCGGGCGAGCCGACGCGAGCGAACCTCGTCCCAGGTGAGTGAGCGCACCCGGCCAGCGTAAGCTGTGGGGGTGGAGATCACGCCCTCAGTCGTCGAACTGCTGACCTGGGTCACGGCGCGCGAGCGCACCTACGAGGACGTGGTCGAGGCGTGGAAGAGCAACTGTCCGCGCTACGCAGTGTGGGACGACGCCGTGACGGCAGGCCTGGTCACCGCGGGTCGCGACGGGGTCGCTCTGACCGAACGCGGCCGCGCAGCCCTGAACTAGAGCAGGATCTCCTTCAGCGTGTCGCCGCGGAGTCCGAGGCGGAGTGTCTCGAGCGGGATCACTTCCTCCGGCGGGATGTTGCCGAGATTGACCTCGGGGCCGAACTGCTGCACGAACCACGCCTGAGCCGCCTTCGAGGGCGCCTCGAAGATCACGTTGGCGACGCCGACCGCCTCGGCGATCTCGCCGATCAGCTCGGTGCGCATGCCGCCGCCCGCATCGAAGATCCCGGCGGTGCCGCCCTCCCGCGCCTCGGTGATCACCTTCCAGGCGCCCGCGTCGAGCTCCTCGCGCAGCCACCGCGTCCACTCCTCCGCGCCGTACTCGACGGACGAGTCCTTCGAGCCGACCTCGGAGAGGACGGTGAAGTCGCGGGCGAAGTCGGCGATCAGCTCGAGCTTGCGTTCCCGCGGAATGTCCACGGTGCCGTCGGAGATCTCGACGTGCGTGAGGCCGAGCTCGGTGAGCCACTGCTTGTACTCGTCGAGCCGGTCCTTGACGTAGACGACCTCGAAGAAGGTTCCGCCGATCACGACCGGCTTGTCCTTCAGCACGGCCAGCTTCCGCTCGAGGCTCTTCGTCACGTAGGACGTCCCCCAGCCGAGCTTGACCACGTCGATGAGGTGGCCGGAGACCTCGAGCACGTCTTCCCAGCCGCGCGGGCCGAGGCCCTTGTCGATCACGTGCGTCAGCCCGGCCGTGCGCTGCGGCAAGCCGAGATCAAAGCCTGGCAAAGATCTCCTTGAGCTTCTCCTGCGCGCTCTCCTGGACGTCGTGGAAGAGCGAGTTGCCGTGAGCGTCGATCCCGACGATGAGCGGCCCGAAGTCCTTGACGCGGAACTTCCACAGGCACTCGGGCATCAACTCCTCCCACAGCACCTCCTCGATCTCCTCGATCTGCGTCGTCTCGAGCGCGGCTGCGCCGCCGACGATCGCGAAGTAGACCATCCCGAGCCGCTGCATCGGCTCGATCGCCTCGTCCGGGAGCCCGCCCTTGCCGCAGATCGCGCGCACGCCGTACTGAGAGCCGAGCGGCTCGGTGAAGCGCACCATGCGGGCGCTCGTCGTCGTGCCGATGCAGACCTTCTCGTAGCGCCCGTTGTCGAGCTTGCGCACGCCGGGGGCCGTGTGGAGGAGAAACGCGCCGGAGAGATCCATCGGCGGCTCGACGCCCTGGTCGAAGATCCGGATCTGCGTCCGGTCGCGGATGCCGATGATGTGACCCTGGACGGTGACCTCGTCGCCCGCGCGGAGCTTCAGGATCTCCTGCGGGTCGGTGACCGGGAACGTGACGGTGTGATTCGCCATCAGGCGTCCCCTCCGAGCTCCAGGCGCAGCAGCGGCAACTGACGGCTCTCGTCGACGCTCGACCGCCGCTCGCCCACGCGCTGGGCGCCCTGCGAGCGGTAGAACCCCTCCGCGTGCGGGTCGCTCTCGACCAGCACGGCGGTGCAACCGCTCTCGCGCGCCCGGGCCGCCGCGTGCGCCAGCAGCGCCGCGCCGACACCGCGGCGCATCGTCGCCGGGTCGACCCAGAGGTCCTCGAGCTCCGCCACCGGCGGGCCGCCTGCGAGCCGGTAGAACCCTGCGGGAGCGCCGTCGACCTCGGCCACGAAGACCGCACCCGCGTCGACGTCCGCAGGAGAGACCGCCAGGACCTCGCGGCACGCGTCGAGAAAGTCGGCGTCGTAGCCCCAGTGAGCCTTCGACCGCAGCGCAAGCTCCGAAAGACCTGCTGCCTCGGCCGGCTGCGCACGGCGGATTGCGGGTGCAGCCATCAAAACTCCCGGTCGAATTCGACGGAACCGTCGGCGGCGACGTGCACGGAGGCGCGCCGCGCGGCCCAGCACTGGTAGTTGACCGCGACCGGGTTCAGGGTCATGTGCGTGTCGGCGTGCTCGATGTGGCACTGGAGGACGGTCACGTCGCCCCCGAGGCCCATCGGGCCGATGCCGGTCTCGTTCAGGAGGCCGTAGAGCTCGTCCTCGAGCTCGGCGACGATCGGGTCGGCGTTGCGCGTGCCCACCGGCCGGGTGATCGCCTCCTTCGCGAGGTACATGGCGTAGTCGGCGGTGCCGCCGATGCCGACTCCGACGATCCCCGGCGGGCACGGCTTGCCGCCGGCGCCGACGATCGACTCCAGCACGAACTGCTTGATCCCCTTCACGCCGTCGGCCGGGACGCACATCTTCAGGAAGCTCATGTTCTCCGAGCCGGAGCCCTTCGGCACGCACTTGACGTCGAGGCCGTCCCAGTCGTCGACGAACTCCCAGTGCACGATCGGGAGGCGGTAGCCGATGTTCGGGCCGGTGTTCTCGCGCGTGATCGTGTGCACCGCGTTCGACCGGAGCGGATGCTCGACGGTCGCGCGCGCCGTGCCGTCGCGCAGCGCCTCGTAGATCCGGGCCGGGTGGAGCGGGAAGTGCTCGCCGACGCGGCAGGTGTAGACGGCGATGCCCGTGTCCTGGCAGACGAGGTTCTTCTCGTCGTCGGCGATGTTCACGTTGCGGTGGATGGTCTGGAGCACGCGCTGGCCGGTGACCGAGGTCTCGCGCTCGAGCGCGGCGGCAAGCGCGTCGCGGAGGTCCTGCGGGATGTCCTTCAGCGCCCAGACGTAGAGGTGCGCCGCAGCGTCCTCCACGGCGTGCTGGAGATCGGTGGTCGTTGAAGTACTCACTTGCAAACCTTTGGTTTGACGCTCATGCGCTCGCTTTCTCTGCGGCGGCCTTGCCTGCGCGGCGGCCGAACACACAGCATTCCAGAAGGGAGTTGCCCATCATGCGGTTGCGGCCGTGCGTGCCGCCGGCGATCTCGCCGCAGGCGTAGAGGCCTTCGATCGTCGTCTGCGAATCGGTGTCGATCGTGAGGCCACCGTTCTGGTAGTGGAGGACGGGGTAGGTGAAGATCTTCTCCTGCAGGGGATCGATGCCCGCGCCCCGGTAGCGCCGCAGCATGTACGGGAGCGAGACCTCGGCGTCCGCCTGCGAGATCCGCGTGGTGTCGAGATAGACGGCCGGGCGGCCGTCCTCGGTCTCGACCCCTTTGCCCTTCGCGACCTCGTCGAAGATCGCCTGGCTGACGACATCCCGCGGGCCGAGCGAGTCGGTGAACTCCTCGCCGTCGGCGTTGAGGAGCACGGCGCCGTAGGCACGCGTCGTCTCGGGGATCGAATAGCCCTGCATCGTCTCCGGCCACGCGCCGCCGTTCGGGTGGTACTGGAGCTCGTCCAGGTCGCGTGACTCGGCGCCCACCTCGAGCGCGATCCGCGTCACCTCGCCGGTCGCGTTCGGATGGTTGGTCGAAAGCTCGCCGCGCTCCTGCGCCACCCTGAAGCAGCGGCCGCCCGCGGCGAGGACGACGGTCGCCGCATCGAGCTCGTGCTCGCCGCAGGTCGCGCGCCAGCCGTTGCTGCGCTGCTCGAGCGCGGTCAGCGGGCTGTTCGCGAAGAGCGTGCCGGTGCCGGCCTGGAACGCGTCGCGGAGCCCCTTCGTGATCGCATGCCCGGTGCGGTCGCCGACCTGGAGCAGGCGCTTGGCGCTCGCGCCGCCGCAGCGGGCGAGGCGGTAGCCGCCGTTCTCTCGTGTGAACTCGACTCCAAGCTCCTCGAGCCAGTGGATCGCGCTGCGCGCATCGCCGGTCAGGACCTCGACCAGCCGCATGTCTGCGCTTTCGTGCGAGCTCTTGAAGACGTCCGCCGCATGCTGCTCGGGCGAGTCGTCGTCGCCGAACGAAGCCTGAATTCCGCCCTGGGCCTTGGCCGAGTTGCACGCCTGGATCGAGCCCTTCGTCGCCAGTCCGACGCGGGCGCCCGCACGCTCGGCAGAGACGGCTGCGGCGAGGCCCGAGGCCCCGCTGCCGATCACGAGCACGTCGAAGGAGTGCGAGCCGGTCACGTCGCCAGAATACCGTAAACGCTAATGCACTGCATTAGCTGTTTTTATCGTTCAAGCCATCGGCCCTGGCTGCCGATGACCGGGGCGGTGGTTCTGCGGCTCCTCAGATTTGCCGTCGTCATGGCGGTGCTCGCGTTTTCCGGCTACACGTTCGTCGACAAGGCGCGCACCGGCGACCTCCATCCGGCCAGGGAGATCTCGGAGTACGAGGCGCAGCTGGAGCTCAGGAGCGCCCGGTACGTGCTGACCATCGTGTCGGGCCAGCTGGCGCGGGTGCACGTGATCACCGGGAGCTACGCCGACACACTCGAGGTCGACCAGTTCCCGCTCGTCCGGCTGGTATGGGCGAACGAGACCGCGTATTGCCTCGAGTTCGAGAAGACCAACACGTACTTCCTGCAGGGCCCGGGCGGCACCGTCGCCCAGGGATCCTGTTGATCACCGGCCGGACCGGACTCTCTATAGCCCTCGGCTGGGACTGCCGATAACTGGATGGTGACCCGGCTCTTCGGCTACCTCTCCGTGCTCGCCGTCCTGGCGGCGTCCGGCTACGCGTTCCTCGGCCCGGAGCGCGTCGGCGGGCTGAACCCGATCGGCAAGGCGTCGGAGGCCGAGGCGGGGGCCGAGCGCGCGAGCGCGAAGTACACGCTGGCGATCGTCTCGGGCCAGCTCGACCAGGTACACGCCGTCAGCGGCACGTACGCGGACACGCTCGACTTCAACAGCTCGTTCGTCCGGATGGTTCGTGCCGACGCAGACTCGTACTGCCTGGAGTACAAGAAGACGCAGGAGACGTACTTCATCGAAGGCCCGGGCGGCACCGTCGCCCTCGGTTCCTGCTGATCCAGCGCTCGTGCTGATCACCAGATCGAGCTGAGCAACTGCTCGACGTCCGCGGCCGTGACCGGGCGCGGGTTGGCCTTTGCCCCCGGACGCTCCGCCACGGCCTCGGCGATCTCGCTGGGAGCCTCGGCGGGGATACCGAGATCCCGCAGGCGCTCGAATCCGCCCAGGCGCGCGAGCTCCTCGACGCGGGCCGGCGGGTCGTCGCTCCCAAGCGCCGCGCCGAAGCGTGCGATCGCTGCCGCCGCGACGGGCTCGTTGAAGCGAAGTGCGAGTGGCAGCGTCAGCGCGTTCAACGCGCCGTGCGGGGCGCCGTAGCGGCCGCCGAGCCCCTGCGCCAGCGCGTGGCCGAGCGCGAGGAAGGACTTGCCGAGGGCCGCACCCGCATGACACGCACCGCGCAGGAGCCCGGTGCGCGCCTCGAGGTCGCCGGGACGCTCGACGACGAGCGGCAGCCACTCGCCGATCAGCCGCGCTCCCGCCAGCGCTTCGGTGTCGGCCTCGGCGTTGTGTCCCTCCACATAGAGGGCCTCGGCCGCGTGCGCGAGCGCGTTCAGCGCGGTGCCGACGGTCTCCGGGCGCGGCAGGTCGAGGGTGAGCTCCGGCTCGTAGACGATGGCGTGCAGCTGTGCCCCGGCGCCGCCACCGCGCATCCGCCGGTCGGGATCGCGGACGCCGAAGAACGTCGTCCACTCGGCCCCGGAGTACGTCGTCGGAACCGAGACGAGCGGCAAGCCGCTTGCCGCGGAGGCCGCCTTCGCGGTGTCGATCGCACTCCCGCCTCCGACGGCGACGATCGTGTCGACACCTTCAGGGACCTCGATCCGATGCGAAGGGACTTCCTCCCACCGGTCCGCGAGCGTCGAGAACGTGACGCCAGCGTGGGCCGGCGACGACGAACGGCCGATCGCCCGCGAGCTCCGCCAGTTCGGCGAGGCCCCAGCGGACGATCACTTTGCGAGCTCGGCGCGCGCGAACTCGACGAACGCGTCGGCGGCGCGCGTGGCCGTGCGGCCGGCAGCGCGAACCAGGGAGATCTCCCGCTTCGCGTCGAGTCCCTCGACCTTCGCCGACGTCAGCGTGCCCGCGGTGAGCTCGGACTCGACCGCGGAGCGCGAGATGAACGCGACGCCGTAGCCGGCCTGCACTGCGCTCCGGACCGACTCCTGCAGCCCGAGCTCGAGGCCCACATCGAGGTCGCGCAGGCGCAGCCCGAGGCCGCGCAGCTCGTCCTCGACGATCTGGCGGACACCGGCGCCCTCCTGCATCACGATCACGTTCTCGCCGCGCAGCTCGTCCATCGAGACCGTGCGTCCCGCGAAGGCGTGGCCGGGCGGGCAGGCGAGGATCACCTCGTCGTCGAAGAACGGCTCGAACCGGGCGGCGCGATGCCTCCGGGCCGCACCGACGATTCCGAGCTCGAGCTCCCGCGCGGCGACGCGCTCGACCACGGACTGCGTGTCCGAGACGGTCAACGAGATCTTCACGCCCGGATGGGCGAGCTGGAACTCGCAGAGCAGCAGCGGCACGACGATCGCGGCGGGCCCGGTGGACGCACCGAGCTGAAGCTCGCCCCCGAGCTCACCCTCGCCCTCGCCGGCGAGCTCGTCGAGCAGCTGCTCCTCGAGCGAGAGCAGGCGCTGTGCACCGCGGTAGAGCCGCAGGCCCGCCTCGGTCGGCTCGACGCGACGGCCGGAGCGGTCGAGGAGCTGCGTGCCGAGCCGCTTCTCGAGCGCGCGCACCTGGAGCGACACGGCCGGTTGCGTGACACCGAGGCGCTCGGCGGCCTGCGAGAAGCTGCGGCGCTCGACGACTGCGACAAACGCGGCAAGTTGACGCGTGTCCATAAGCACATCTTATAGAGTGGAGCGCGATGCGGGTCTGGGTCGACATCACCAACTCGCCGCACGTGCTGTTCTTCCGCCCGCTGATCCGCTTGCTGCAGGCGGACGGGCACGACGTCTCGATCACGGCACGCGAGTACGCTCAGACGCTCGAGCTGCTCGAGCTGCACGGGCTTGCACACGAGGTCGTTGGGCCTCGGCACGGTGGCGCCGGCGTGCTCGGCAAGGCACGTGCGCTCGTGGGACGCCTCCCGGCGCTGCGACGTTTCGCGAAGACGCGCAGCTTCGACCTGGCGCTCGCACACGGCTCGCACGAGCTGACCCTCGCGGCGCGGAGCCTCGGCATCCCGAGCGCTACCGCCCACGACTACGAGTACGCCACGCTCCAGCACCAGCTGGGCTTGCGGGCGGCGACGCGGGTCGTCTTCCCGGACGCGATCCCCGCCGACCGGCTCGCACGGCTGGGTGCGAAACCGCCGAAGCTCCTCCGGTATGCGGGAATCGAGGAGGAGTACTACCTGGCGGACTTCGAGCCGGATCCAGCGGTGCTCGACGGCATCGATCCCGAGAAGGTGCTCGCGGTCGTGCGGACGCCGCCGGACGTCTCGCTCTACCACCGGCATGGAAACCCGCTCTTCGGGGGCATGCTCGAGCGGCTCGGTCGCGACGAGTCCGTGCACGCCGTCGTGCTGCCTCGCACGGGCGAGCAGCGCGAAGCGATTCGTGCCATCGGCCTCCCCTCGCTGCACATCCCGGAGCACGCAGTGGACGCCCCAAGCCTCGTCGCGCTCGCAGATCTCACCGTCTCGGCAGGAGGGACGATGAACCGCGAGGCCGCGGCGCTCGGCACGCCCGCCTACACGACCTTCACGGGCCGAGTCGGAGCAGTCGACGAGCGGCTGATGGAGCAGGGTCGACTGCGCCCGGTCGCCGAGCTCGACGTTCGCAAGCGCGATCCCGGTGCCGAGCGCGTCCGGCGCGATCCGAGGCAGCTGCTCGACCTCCTCGTCGGAGCCGGTTCCGATGTGTGAGGCGGCACGACCCCGGGCAACCTTCACCTTCTAGAGACAATTCAGAGACATTTCTGCGGAGGAGGGATAGACATGAAAGCTTCACGTAGAGGACTGACGCTGCTCGCGCTTGCGGCCGCCGGCGCAGTACTCACAGCCGGCGCGCTCGCCGGCGACAACCACCACAAGAGCGATGGCTTCAAGACGGCAAAGCCCTCGATGCTGACGCCCGTGGCGCCGGGCTCGACCGTGACGCCGCTGATCACCGTGGGCGACACGCTCGCGGGCGGCTACCGGTACGAGTCGATCCCTGACGGGATTTCGTTCCAAGCGCAGGGCGGGAAGCACAAGGGCAAGGACAAGGGCCACGGCAAGAAACAAGGCGCAAAGAACGACCCGCGCACCGTCGACCTGTACATCAACCACGAGACGTCGTTCGTTCCGTTCCCGTACACGCCGAGCGCACCGACCGAGGCGAACTCGCAGAACGACTTCGACAACGCGCAAGAGAGCCACCTCGTGCTCAACGGCGAGACGGCCGGGATTCTCTCGGGCGAGATGGTGATCAAGAGCGCCCAGAACTACCAGCGCTTCTGCTCGAACTTCCTCGCCACGAAGGAGAACGGCTTCAATAGGCCGCTCCTGTTTGCAAACGAGGAGGGAATCGACTGGGTCAAGCGCGAAGGAAAGGCGTTCCCGGCCACGATCGGCGCGGACGACGCGCGGCAGATCGGCGCCGTCGTCGCCTACGACCCGAGGAAGGACAAGAGCAAGCCGATCTGGGGCATGGGCCGGTTCAACCACGAGAACAACGTCGCGGTGCCGGGCTACGGCCATCCGGTCCTCCTGTCGGGCGACGACGCGTTCGTGAACGTCCCCGCGCAGTCCCAGGTGTACAGCTACATCGCGAAGAACTCGAATGCAGTCTGGAAGGACAAGGGCGACCTCTGGGCGTTCGTCTCCGACACACCCGGGTTCAACGACTACGACGACTTCGCTCCCGGCTCGACGCAAGTCATCCAGGGCCACTTCGTGAAGGTGCCGAAGAACATCGCCACCGGCCGCAACCCGGACGGCACAGAGATGATGGCGGCCGACGCCGGCTATCCCGCGCCCCCGAACACCGGCTGGCAGACCGTGAACGGCGTCGGCATCGACGGGCCGCAATGGGTGCTCGAGCATTGGAGCGACCTGAACGACGCGTTCCAGTTCACGCGGATCGAGGACATGGCCTACGACAAGCGGCCGGGGATGCAGAACGTGGTCTACATGGCGGATTCCGGCCGCGGCATCGCCGGCGCGCCGCAGCCGGGACGGTCGACGAACGGTCGGATCTGGAAGATGGTGCTCGACCCGAAAGACCCGACGAAGGTGACATCGCTCTCGATCCTGATCGACGGCGACACCAGCCCGGTCAAGAGCCCGGGCGCGATCCACCAGCCGGACAACCTCGAGTCGACCGCAAACGGGCTCCTGATCACCGAGGACCCGGGCTCGAGCCAGCAGTTCAATCCCGGCGAGGCTGACGCAACGACAGCGCGGCTGATGCACTACCGCTTCGCGACCGGTGCGGTCACCGTCGCGGCGCGCATCGACCAGTCCGCCGACGAGGGGCCGACTGACGTCGACTCGGCGCCTGCGGGCAAGCTCGGCGCCTGGGAGACGACCGGCGTCGTCGACGTGTCATCGGTCTTCGGACACGACACGTTCCTGATCAACATCCAGGCCCACACACTGTGGATCGAGAAGGCCCCGGGCAACGACGACGTCGCGCCGGCGGGCCCGGACTACACGTTCAAGCGCGAGGGCGGACAGCTCATTCTGATCCGCATCCCAGGCGCCTAGCCGCCATCGCGGTCGAACCTCGCGGACGCAGAGGTCGGGTCCCCTCGTCACCATCGAGGGGGCCCGACCGTAGTTCACGAGACCCGGGAGAGCTGACCGAGGCAGGCCGTTGAACCGGCGGCTCCGGCGTTATAGATTGCGCTTCTAACTGGGTGTGAGGAGAGGGAGGGCAACATGACAGGGCGTATCCGCCGGGCTTTGCCCGCGCTGGTAGGTATGACAACAGTGGTCGTGGTCGCGACGCTCGGTGCTGGTGCGGCCAGCGCCTGGAGAGACGACGAGGTGCGGCCGGTCGAGAAGGTCGTCCTCTTCGCCTCCGACGGGATGCGGCCGGACCTGATGGAGAAGTACGCCAAGGCGGGCCACATGCCGACGTACAAGGAATTGATGGACCGAGGAGCGACCGGCAAGAACGGCATGCTCCAGGCCTTCCCGCCCAACACGGGCGTCGGCTGGTACACGATGGCCACCGGCACGTACCCGTCTGAGCACGGCTCGACGAACAACACCTTCCACCGCACGGGCGACACGTTCTCGAACCGGACGTCGTTCTCGGGCGCAGGCGTTCTCCAGGCCGACACGATCGCGAACGCCGCCGAACGTGCCGGCAAGAAGGTTGCGCAGATCGACTGGGTCGGCGGCGCAGCCGCGAACATCAACGGTCCGACAGTCGACTTCACCTCGTTCTTCTCGAACCGCGGCGTGCTGGTCGGCGCTGCGAACGCGGTCGAGCAGGCGGGCTCGGCATTCTTCGGCGTCACCTATGAGGTCGCAACGCCGCTCGCCCCCGCCGCCGGCTGGACCGGCGTGCCGACGGGCGACCCTGCGGCCACGCCGAAGCAGACGACGTGGACGATCAACTCCACCTTCGCCGCTCAGAATCCGAATCGCACGTACAACGTCTACTTCTACGACAGCAAGAACGGCGGCGGTGTGAAGTACGACCACGCCATCGTGAGCCCGGTCGGGAAGACGGGCGCCAGCCCTTCGATCGACCTCGAGGTCGGCGACTTCAAGCCGGTCAAGCTGAAGGGCGTGGACGGGCTCATCGGGCCTCGGGTCGGACAGTCGGTCGGTCACTACATCAAGCTGATCTCGCTCTCGCCCGACGCGACCCAGTTCAAGCTGTACGACACGTCGCTCGCGCGCGCCATCGCAAAGTGCGGGACGCCGTGCGCCGGCCTGCCGGCCGGAGGCACGGGCGAGGACCGGCTCGAGAAGTACATCGCAGACAACCTGCCACCGTGGGCAGCGGCGGACTTCGCACCTGAGGAAGCCGGCGTCATCGACGAGGACACCTACGTCGAGCAGGGCCGCGATCTCGAGCGGACCTACAGCCTCGCCGTGATCAACTTCATCCTCGGGCAGCTCCAGCCCGACACCGATCTCGCGATGGTCGGATACCCGTTCACCGACGAGGTCTCGCATCAGTTCATGGCACTCGTCACGAAGACCGATGCCGACGGCGACCCGAACCCGTGCTTCGACGTCAATCCGAAGTTCGACGACGTCCAGTGCACCGGACGCGGAACGGCGCACCGAACCGCGATCCGCGAGGGCTACATCCGCAGCGCCTACGAGGACGCCGACGAGAAGCTCGGGATCGCCCGCGACCTGATGGGCGGCAACCCGACGACGTTCGCGGCCTCCGACCACGGCTTCGCTCCGCAGTGGTACGCAGTCAACGCGAACAAGGTGCTGTTCGACGCGACGATCACCTCGGCACCGCCGGCACCGGCGACGCCGCAGACGTTCAGCCTGCACGCGAGCATCGCGAGCGCCTCGAACTGCCGCGCCGGCGGTGACCGACCTCGCAAAGGCGTGCTGGGCAGGTGGGACGATCCAGATCTACGTCAACACGACGCTCGGCCGGCGCCGGAGTCCCGACCTACGAGGACGTCCGCACGAAGGTGCGCGAGCCGCCTTCCAGAACGTGACCGACCCCGCGAACCCGGGCAAGCAGGTGATCCTCAAGATCATGAACAAGGAGGAGCTGCGGAACGTCGACGGCTCCGACTCGCTCCATCCGAACCGGAGCGGCGATGTCGTGGTCGTCACGAGGCCGCCGTACCAGTCCGACGCGGGGACGGCGAACGTGACCATCGCCCTGTCGCACTTCTTCGGCCAGCACGGCTACCTGCCCGACACGGTCGATCTGAAGAACAACATCAACATGCACGCGACCTTCGTTGCGGGCGGCCCGGGAATCGAGAAGAAGCACAAGTCAAGGATCTCCGGGCAATCGACATCGCCCCGACGATCGCGTTCCTGATGAACATCCCCGGCCCGCAGAACGCCCGTGGGCGCATCCTCTACAACATCGCCGATGGGACCGACCACCTCACCGAGGTGACGATCCTCGACATCAGCGACTACCACGGGCAGCTGATCCCGCTCACTGAGGCCGCCGACACCGTCGGCCCGGTCTTCAACACGGGCGGCTCGGCGTTCCTCAAGAAGTGGTTCGAGACGTACGAGGCGGAGGCCGCATTGAGCGGCAAGAAGCACTCGGGCGTGATCGAGATGGCTGCCGGGCGACTCCGTCGGGGCGACGCCGCCGATCTCGAACGCGTTCGGCGACACGCCGACGATCGAGGTCATGAACATGATGGGGATCGACATCGACGGCCTCGGAAACCACAACTTCGACCGGGGCGCCGACTACCTGAGGCAGACGTTGATCCCGCTGGCGGACTTCCCGTACGTGTCGGCGAACGTCGTCGACGCGGCCGGCAACACGCCTGCGGAGTGGTCACCGTCGCACGTGTTCAAGCTCAAGCACGGCCTCAGGATTGCGTTCGTCGGCTTCACGAACGACGACGCACCCACGCTGACCAAGCCCGGATCGTTCGACCCGTTCGTCGTGCCGCTGCCGAATCCGACGGCCGCCGTCAACGCCGAGGCGGCGCGCCTCGCAGACAAGACGGACGCGATCGTCGCGATGGGGCACTACGGGGCAACAGGCGGAACGCTGACCGCCCCGACGGGGCCGCTGGCCGACCTCAGCGACAACGTGTCGAACGTCGATGCGGTCATCGGCGACCACACCGACCAGCAGGTCCTTGCGACCCGGTCGAACGGCGTGCTGGTGACCGAAAACAGGAGCAAGGGCCTCCGGTTCACCCGGGTCCGGCTCGTGATCGACCGGGACACCGACCGTGTCGTTTACAAGACGGCTGACTTCCACAAGCCGTGGAACATCGGCCTGACGCCCGACGCGGCGATCCAGGCCAAGATCGACAGCCTGAACGCCCTGCTGCTGCCGATCCTCGGCACGAAGGTCGGCGAGGCGAACGTCGTGGTTCCGCGGAGTGACGCGTGCGGAGCCGAGACCGGACGGACGGACGGACGAGCCTGCGAGTCGCTCGTCGGCGACATCGTCACCGACGCGATGAGGCAGCAGTACGGCACGGACTTCGCGATCACGAACTCCGGCGGCCTGCGTTCCGATCTCACGTGTCCGACGGCGGACAGCGCGACGGACTTCTGCCCGTCGTCTCTCTACCCGTTCGCGGCGGGCCACTTCCCGATCACGCGTGGCCAGGTGCTCGCCGTGCTGCCGTTCGGAAACCAGTCGGCGACAGCGACGATGAACGGCGTCACCCTGAAGGAGTTCCTGGAGACCGCGGTGGCACCGCCTCCGACAACGGGTACCGGCCGCTTCGGCCAGGTCTCAGGCCTCTGTGTCGAGTACAACGTCGAGGCGCCGGCGAAACAGTTCGACGCCATCGGGAACGGCATCCTCGGTACGGGAAGCCGCGTCACTCGAGTCGTGCGGCAGGCAGCCGACGGCACGTGTGACTTCACCCTCGGAGTGCCCGTTGCTCTCGACGCGGGTCACAGCTACACGGTGACGATCAACGACTTCATGATGACGGGCGGCGACGGCTACCCGAACGTGAGGACGAGCGCGGCGACGCAGGACCTGCTCGACCAGGACGTCGCGGACTATCTGGCGACCCTCCCGGGAAGCCAGGTCACGCCGACGATCCAGCACCGGGTCCATTGCTTCGACCCGAACCCGGGCTCGGGCAACAACTGCCTCGCGAGCTCGCCGTAGACGAACGAGCTAGGGAGTCCGCCGCCTCGTGCGGCGGGCTCCCGCTCCCAGGGCCACGGCTGCGAGGAGCGTCGTGCCGAGCGCGACCGCCAGCAGCCAGGGGCTCGTCCCGTCGTCGGTCTCGGCCTGCGGCGTCGGCGCGTAGCCCAGGAAGCCGGCGACAACGAAGTTCTCCCCGTCCGCCCGGGCCGGGATGCGCCAGCGGAAGATCCGGTGGATCTCGTCGGGCGCCGCCTGGACGATCGGCGGCGGCTTGGAACCGGTCCAGTGAATCCGGTGGTCGTGCCAGACGAAGCTCTCGCCGGCTGAGGCGACCTTACGCCAGCGCGGCGCGGCTTTCGGGTCGGCCGATGCTGGCACTTTCGCCTTCGCAGGATCGCGCTCCCGGCTGAGATAGGTGGCGGGTGACCGGACGTTCTCGTAGACGCCGTCCTTCCCGAAGCGGAGGAACGGCTCGCCCTGGTAGCCGAGCACCTCGATCGTCTTGCCGCTGTAGTTCGCAACACGCAGGCGGTCGTCTCCGCCAAGCACCGAGACGAGCACTCCTAGGACATTCGGCTGGAGGCCGGCGACGGTCGAGACGTAGCCCTGTCCACCGCCGGCGGGACCATGACCGGCCGCTGCCGGCGCGAGCAGCAGCCCCGCGCCCAGAACGGCAACCAGACGCCTCACGACTGGTTCAGGCCGGCTTTGAGACGGATGTCGCGGTCGCCGCCGGAGCAACTACCGCGGCAACCCCGAGGCGGCGTGGCGCGCGCGCGATCGCGGCGAGACGGCCGACGAGCTCGAGCGTCTCGCCTCCCTCGACCAGCCGCTGCAGCTCCTGCAGCTCCAACTCCAGCCAGGCCGAGTCGATCGGCGGACGGTCGAGCTGCATGATCGCCGGGTGCCCGCTCGGCGTGACGTGGTCGTCCGCCGTCCAGAGCTCCTCGTGGAGCTTCTCGCCCGGCCGGGCTCCGACGACCTCGATCGCAATGTCTCGCTCCGGCTCCCGGCCGGACAGGCGGATCATCTTCCGGGCGAGCTCGAGAATCGAAACCGGCTCGCCCATGTCGAGCACGAAGACGCGACCGCGACCGCCGATCGCACCGGCCTGAACGACGAGCTGGACCGCCTCGGGGATCGTCATGAAGTAGCGGGTCATCTCCGGATGGGTCAGCGTCAGCGGCCCGCCCTTCGCGATCTGGCGCCGGAAGATCGGGATCACCGAGCCGGACGAGCCGAGCACGTTGCCGAAACGGACAGCGACGAAGCGCGTCGAGACATCGTCGCGATGCCCGAACGCCTCGACGATCCACTCGCACAGCGCCTTCGACTGCCCCATCACCGTCTTCGGGTTGACGGCCTTGTCGGTCGAGATGAGGACGAAGCGGTCGGCGCCGAACTCGACCGCGATCTCGGCGACGGTGCGCGTGGCGAGCGTGTTGTTGCGCACCGCCTCGACGGGGTTCGACTCGATCAGCGGCACGTGCTTGTAGGCCGCGGCGTGGAAGACGACGGAGGGACGGTAGGCCTCGAAGACCTGGCGCATCTTGGCCCGGTTCTTCACGTCCGCGAGCACCGGCAGCGCGGCCGGGAAGCCGCGCTCGTCCACGAGCTCCCGCTCGATCTCGAACAGTGCCGGCTCCGAGTGATCGACGAGGACGAGGCGCGCCGGGCCGACACGCGAGATCTGGCGGCACAGCTCGGCCCCGATCGAGCCGCCGGCGCCGGTGACGAGCACGGTCTCGCCCGAGAGGTAGCCCGCGATCGCGTCGATGTCCACCTCGACCGGCTCGCGTCCGAGGACGTCCTCGACCTCGACCGGGCGAATCTGGCCCGCAAGGTCGAGATCGCCGGCGATCAGCTCGTGCAGGCCCGGCAGCGTCTTCATCACGATGCCCTCGCGAGCTCGCGATGTCGACGATCCGCTGGCGCGCTTCGCCCGACGCAGACGGGATCGCGATCAGGAGCTCGTCCGGACGGCGGTCGTGGAGGATGTGCGGCAGCTCGTCGGTCGTCCCGAGCACGCGGATGCCGTGCAGGCGCAGGTTCTTCTTGCGCGGGTCGTCGTCGATCAGGCCGATCGGCGTGTAGCCGAGCGCCGGGCGTGCGCAGCATCTCCTTCAGGATCAGCTGGGCCGCGTCGCCGGCGCCGACGACGATCACCTCCTTGCCGCGCGCGACGATCGACCGGCTCTGCGGACGCTCGATGATCGTGCGCGCCAGCATCCGCGAGCCGGCGACGAACGCGAGCGTCAGCAGACCGTCGATGATCCAGACGGTCCGCGGCACGTGCGGCGACATGGACCTCGAAGAACGTGAAGACCAGGAACGTGACGAGCGACGCGGCCACGACGCCGCGCGCCGCGCCCCACATGTCGCGTGTCGAGACGTAGCGCCACCAGCGGTTGTAGAACCCGGAGAGCGCGAAGACGCTGAGCTTGATCGCGGCGACCAGGCCGAGGATCTCCCAGCTCAGGTAGCGCTCGTAGTAGACGCGGCAGATCGGTGTCGAAGCGGAGCCGGAAGGCGAGGTACCAGGCCGCGACGACGATCGCCAGGTCCGCAGCGAGCTGCGGGAACCGATGCCGGTTAAAGGGCGTTCTCACCGCGCGGACGCCACGCCGACGGCCGCGCGAACGACGTCCACGACTCGCTCCTGCTGCTCGGCGGTGATGCCGGCCCAGAGCGGCACCGAGAAGTTCTCGTGCGCGGCGCGCTCCGTCTCCGGCAGCGCGCCCTCCTCGTAGCCGAGGTAGCGCAGCGCAGGTTGGAGGTGCAGCGGCGGCAAGTAGTACTCGGCGTTCCCGATCTGCGCCTCCGTCAGCGCGGCGCGGATCCGGTCGCGCTCGGGCGAGCGGCAGACGAAGAGGTGGTAGACGTGGCCGGGCTCGTCGACCGGGATCTCGCAGAGCTCGCCGAGGCCCGAGCTCTGCGTAGCGCGCTGCCGCCTCGCGGCGCGCCGCCGTCCAGCCGTCCAGCTCACGCAGGAAGATCCGCAGCGCTGCAGCCTGGATCTCGTCGAGCCGCGAGTTGTAGCCGATGTACTCGAACGTCTTCTTCGCCTTCGAGCCGTGGAAGCGGAGCATCCGGATGCGCTCCGCGAGCTCACGCGTCCCGGACGGCGACGAGGCCGCCGTCGCCGAGGCCGAAGAGGTTCTTCGTCGGATAGAAGCTGAAGGTCGAGGCGATCCCGGTGCCGGCGATGTCGGGCGAGCCGAACGCCTGCGCGGCGTCCTCGATGATCGGCAGACCGAACCCGGTGAGCTCGTCGAGCGGCGCCGGGCGGCCGAAGAGGTGCACCGGCAGGATCGCCTTCGTCCGCGCGGTGATCTTCCGCTCCACGTCCGCCGGATCGAGATTCAGGGTGACCGGGTCGATGTCGACGAAGACGGGCGTCGCCTCGCGGCGCGCGATCGCCTCGGCCGTTGCGTAGAACGTGAACGACGGGCAGATCACCTCGTCGCCGCGGCCGACGCCGAGGGCGTCGAGGACGATGACGATCGCGTCCGTCCCGTTCGCGACGCCGATCGTCTCGGGCACGTCGAGGAAGTCGGCCGCCTCGCGCTCGAACGCCGTGACGTTCGGGCCGAAGACGAACTGACCGCTCTCGAGCACGTCGGCGAACGCCTGCTTGAGCTGCGGGATGAGCGGCTCGTACTGAGCCTTGACGTCGACGAGAGCGATCTTCACGGCACGCCAGTCTACCCGGCGCTCTCGGCGGTTCCGCGCCGGTAGAGCCTCCAGACGACGTAGGCGACGCCCGCCATGATCGACGCGACGATCAGGTAGTCGACGTACTTGAAGTAGCTGTGGAACTCCTCCCACTGGCTCCCGAGCGCCCAGCCGACGCCGGCGAGGATGAAGCACCAGATCGCCGAGCCGAGCAGCGTCAGGACGGTGTAGCGACGGAGAGGCGCGCGAAAGACCCCGGCCGGAATCGAGACGAACGAGCGCACGACCGGTGTGATCCGGCCGAAGAACACCGCCCTGTCCTCCCAGCGCTCGAACCAGCGCTCGGCCTTGACGAGATTCGCCTCCTTCAGGTGGAACCAGCGGCCGTGGCGCTCGAGGAACGGACGGCCCCCGTGCACTCCGATCCACCAGCCCCCGATCGATCCGACCGTGTACCCGACCGTGCCGGCGAGGGCGATCGCGAGGTACGCGGGAAGACCCGGCTCCAGCTCCCACCCGAGGATGACGACGCTCTGGCCGGCGAACGCGCCGGAAGCGACCGCACCGCCGTAGACCATCACCGCCTCGCTCGCCGCGGGGAACACGGCATCGATCGCCATCAGCAGGAAGACCGCATAGAAGCCGTAGTCGCCGACGACCGAGGTGAGGGAATCGGTGATCCCGCTCAGGATCGAAGCGACAAGCACGAGCCGGGACTCTACCCGGACGAAGCAGGCGGCTTGGGCTTCTTCTTCGGTGGCAGCGGCGCCGCGCGAGATCACGCGGAAGGCCTGGGTCGTGAGCTCGACGACGCCGAGCTCGTTGGTGGCGCGGAACCGGATCTTGTAGAGGCCGCCGTAGACGAAGGATCGGCCGCCGAGGGTCGTTCCCTTCCAGCGCGCGATGAAGCGGCCCGCCTGGAGGCGGCGCAAGGCGATCGCCGCGACGCGGACGCCCGAGACGGTCTCGACGGTGGCGAACACGCGTGCGGGCCGCGTGAGCGTGACACCGGCCTGAATCATCTGCTTGCCGCGGACGCGCACGACGAGCGAGCGGCGCGAGAGCTTCGCGAACCCGAGCGTCGAGTTGACCGTGAACGACTGGCTCGTGGTCGAGGTCTGGCCGAGGTCGTCGGTCGCCGTCACGTCGAGCCGCCAGCGGCCCTCGGCGGGCGGCGCGGGGGGAGCAGTCGGATCGAGCGGCGCCGGCGGGAACGCGACCGGGTAGGTGCCGGGCACGCGGTCGACGCGTCTCGGTGAAGGCGGGCACGTCGCCCGGACCGACGAGCGTCGCCGTGACGTTCGACGGGCGCACGACCTTGTACGAGAGCGCGCGCTGCTTCTCGGCGACGCCGTCGCCGTTCGGCGAGATGAACGGATCGGGAGTCGGTGCGTAGACGCCGTAGTACATGAGCTGCAGCGCGGTCGAGGTCGCCTGCTCGCTGCCCGAGGGGCGGCTCAGCAGCGAGCCGTTGAAGGCCATCGCCGAGGATCCGCCTCCGTCCAGGGCCGAGGCGCTCACGGCGCCGAGGCGGACGAGCGCCTGCGCGAGCTCGAAGTTCGTCATCCCGACGCTGTAGCCCGGGCGGCGGCCGTCGACGACGACCATCAGGATCCGCCCGTCGGCGAGCTGGCCGATCGCCGTGCGGGGGTGCCGCGGAGCGAGCTGGTAGGACGAGAAGGCCTCGTTGGCGCGGAAGACCGGGCCCCCGTCCCGCACGACCACGGGCCCGCCGCCGACGGCGTTGGGGATCCCAGTCCAGTCCGGCCGCAGGATCATGCGGATCGTGACGGACGACCCGATCGGGGCCTCCGCCACGAGGCGCTCGGCGGCCGTGCCGCGGGCGACGAGCACGGCGCCGTCCCGGGGGATCGGCGAGCCGCCGACGCCCGAGAACCCGACGACGGTTCCCGTCAGGTCGGTGTTCGGGATCGCCGCCGGGAACGGCTGCAGGACGATCTCGGTGACGCCCGCCTGAGCGGGCGTGCTGGCGCCGTAGCTGGGAGTGAAGAGCGAGATGGCGTTCTGCTTCGGCGCCTGGTTCATGTCGGTGAGCGTTCGCCGCTGGCCGAGGCCGCGCCAGGTTCCGAAGAACTCGACCCGCCGGATGTCGAGCGATCCTTCGGGCGAGAGGCCGACGCTCGAACGGTCGCCGGACGGAGGGCTGTCGACGACGCCGTCGCGCATCAGAACGCCGCTCGGGCGTCCGGTGTCGGGAGCGTAGAAGTCGCCGTTGATCCCGACCATCGTGGCGGTGGCCGAGAGGCGCTTCTGCATCGCAGTGACCTTCTCCAGGCCCAGGATCGACTCGTTGGAGAGCACCGGGCGCAGGGCGTAGAGACCGGTGGGGCGCGGACCGATCACGACGTGCATCGCGACCGGGCCGTGCGGTGTGAACTGGACCGACCGCTCGTAGGTCACGCCGGGCATCAGCGTCGTCGTCTGAGCCGCAGCGGGCGCGGCCGCGACCAGGGCGAGAAGCCCTCCGATGAAGAGTGTGCGCAACACGACCCCGAATGAGGCTAGCCGAAGCCCCGGCGCGCTCCCGAGGCTTTACGGAATCCGTACAGCAGGCTAGGAAACGGGGCGGATGCGCCCGGAAAGGGCGAGCATGCGAGCCTGGTCGGCGTCGGGCGAGTAGACCTCGACGAGCTGCGGAACTCCCGGAAATGCCAGGTAGACACTCGTCGGACGCGTCTTGCTCCACACGGCGAGGCCGCCGCCGGCCGCTTCGCGGGAGGTCATCTGCGTCGCCTTCGCCCGGCCGACCGCCGTGGCGTAGGCGTTTCGCATCGGATACGTGCCGACGGTGACCGCTCGCGCCGAGTTGCCGATGGACGCGCTCAGCGGCAGGTACCTGACGAACGTCCCGGTGGTGGTCGACGTCAGCTCGAGCTTGCGTGCCGCCATCGGGCCGACCCAGTAGACCGGGCCGTCGTGCGAGCTTGCGAACGACGTCAGCGCCTCCGCCGAGACGGCGGCCGCGAGCTCCAGCCTGCGGCGACTCGTCACCCCGCGTGAGAACGAATGCCTGCACGCGGCTGGAGCCCGCGGCGACGATGAACGAGCCAGCCCCGCGAGGCCGAGGCGGCGACGGCTCGCGCGGGGCTGCGCCGACGCTTCCGGCGGGGCGACGGGATCCGTTGCGACAGACGGCTTTCGCCGGCGCGCGCTTGCGCGCGCAGTCGGCTCTCGCAGCGATGCTCGCGGGCTTGCGGGTCTTGTCCACGAAGCTGGTTTCGGCAACGGCGCTCATCTTCATGAGTCCGGCGATCATCCGGTCACCGCCTCGTGCGTCACGGTATCCACCTTGACCGCGGTGATCTTCGTCATCAGCGCGTTGGCCGGGTCGGTGCTCTGGCAGCGGAGGACGATCGACCCCGTCGCCGCAAGAACCGCTGTGGTTTCCATGCTCAGCGTCGCGCGGTGGTCGACATCCAGGTTCACGTACTCCACTTCGACGTCGAACTCGAATTGGGCGGTGTCGGTGTATCCCGCCACCCGCGTCGAGCACGCACGTCGCGATCCAGTTGGTGTTGGCTTGGGTCGTGTCGATGATCGTCTTCGCCGAGATCTGCGTAGGCGCCCGCTACGACGTTCGTCATCGTTGCAATGGTCGTGGGACCGGTCGCGAGTACCACGCTGCCGTCCCGATAGACCTCACGCGCACTCGACGGTCCTGCCGGGCCGGCAGGCCCCGCTGGGCCCTGCGGCCCCGCGGCTCCGTTGGTGCCGTTGGTGCCGTTCGCGCCTGCCGGGCCGGCGGGTCCAATCGGGCCAGTCGGACCGGCAACGCCTGCTGACCCGGCCGGACCTGCAGGCCCCTGCGCACCCGTCAGGCCCTGCGCACCCGCCGGGCCCTGTGCACCTGTAAGACCCTGTGCGCCGGTCAATCCTTGCGGTCCCGCCGGGCCTTGCGGCCCCTGCGGACCGGTGGCTCCCTGCGCCCCGGCTGCACCATTTGCTCCGGCCGCACCGTTCGCTCCGTTCGTGCCGGCAGGTCCTTGCGCCCCCGTGAGCCCCTGCGGGCCCTGCGGGCCGACGGGACCGACGGCCCCGGTTGCGCCCTGCAGGCCCTGCGGTCCTTGCGGGCCCTGCGGGCCTGTGAGTCCTTGCACTCCCTGCGGGCCGGCCGATGCCTGCGCGCAGGCCGCGCCCGATCAAACCCTGCGAGCCGGAGCCCTGCGAGCCCGAACCCTGCAGGCCCTGCATGCCGACGAGGCCCTGCGGACCGACTGCCCCGGTCGCGCCCTGGGACCCTTGCGGGCCAGTCGCGCCCTGGAGACCGGTCAGCCCTCGCGGGCCGGTCTGTCCTTCCGCGCCGGCTGCGCCCGTCTGCCCGGTGTCGCCGATCGGACCGGCCTCGCCGCGCGCACCGGGTTCACCCTGGGAGCCGTCCGAGCCGTCCGAGCCGTCCGAGCCGTCGAGCCCTGCGGGCCGATCGGACCGGGGAGTCCGGCACGTCCGGGCACGCCTTGCGGCCCCGCCGGGCCTGCTGGACCGGCCGGGCCAGCCTGGCCGGGCGGACCAGGCTCGCCGGGCAGGCCACGCTCGCCGGTCGCATCGTGGCTCGGACGCGGGCGTGCCGTGTACTGGTGCGCCTTGACGAGAGCGACGCTCCGCGGCGCGCGCTCCGGGCCGGGGCCGGAGCTCGCAGCGCCGGCGAGTGTGACGCCGCCGATCGCGAACATGGCCCCGACGACGAGGAGTGCGCGCAGCGCGAGCGAGCGATTGATTTTCGGAACTGTCATCTGAGACCTCAGCCGCACGTGAGATCTCTCCTGGAACCGCAGTCCAAGAAGAGCTGAGCTCTCAGTCAGTGACCCGCGCGGGCTACGCGCATCCCCCTTCCGGGGGCATCGAGCACCCCGAAACGTGGATCGCCCTCACCGGCATCGGGGGAGCCCCTCCCACCCGATTGGGACGGCAATCACCCAGACGGGGGGACGTATTCCGGCCGCTCGCGACGATATCCCCCGTGGCGAGGGATTCGCGCCTGCAAAAGCAGCCCAATTGGAGACGATGACGTCACGCTCAGATCCATCCCTGCCCGGATCCCGCGGCAGGTGGCTTCTTCTCGGCCTCTCGTCTCTCTTTGCGGTCTATCTCGTGCTGCTGCTGGTGCAGCCGGCCGGAACCTCCGAGATCGTCAGGTGGCTCTACAACGTCCTGCTCGTCGGCGCGGCCTTCGTCTGCCTGACCTCTCCGAACCAGCGTGGCAAGGAACGGGCAGCCTGGCGGTGCATCGGAATCACGCTGCTCCTGTGGGCGGCGGGCGACTTCTACTACACGCTCTTCCTTCTGGACTCGACGGTGTCACCGCCGACGGTCACCGACTGGTTGTGGCTCGTCTCCTACCCCATCCTCTACGCCGGGATCGGCCTCCTCGTGCGTGCGCGGACCGCGCACTTCGACCGCAGCCTCTGGCTCGACGCGGCGCTCGCGGCGCTCGCGGTGGCCGCCGTCGGCGCGGCGGTTCTGTTCGGCGCGGTCGTCGAGAGCACGGGCGGGTCGCCGCTGACCGCAGCGATGAACCTCGCATACCCGTTGGCGGATGCCCTGTTGCTCGGCCTGGTCGTCGCCGTGCTCGCGATCACCGGCTGGCAACTCGACCGGGCCTGGCTCTGCATCCTCGGCAGCACCGCTGCCCTCGCGCTCGCGGACAGCGGCGTCCTCTACCAGGCTGCCGTCGGCTCGACGGACAGCATCAAGCTGCTCGACGCCGGCTGGCCGCTCGCGATGCTCCTCCTCGCTGCCGCCTCCTGGCAGCCGGCGGGGCGGCTCGGTGCCGTCCGCGCCGAGGGCGCACGCGTCCTGGCGCTGCCCGCGATCTTCGGACTCACCTCGCTCGGGATCCTCGTCTACGGACAGTTCCAGCCGCTGAACAAGCCTGCAGCCATCCTTGCCGCGACCTCGATGCTCGCCGTGATCGCACGGATGGCCTTCACCTTCCGCGAGAAGATGCAGCTGCTCGCGACGACCCGGATCGAGGCGCAGACGGATGCGCTCACCGGCGTGGGCAACAGACGCAAGCTGATGATCGACCTCGGCGCCTCACTCGATGCCCGCACGACAGCCGTCCTGATGCTTCTCGATCTCGACGGGTTCAAGGCCTACAACGACACCTTCGGCCATCCCGCCGGCGACGCGCTCCTCGCGAGGATTGCGGAGAAGCTGAGCACAGCCGTGGCGGGTGAGGGCGAGGTCTACCGCATCGGCGGCGACGAGTTCTGCGTCCTCGCAGGCGTTGGCTCGGACCGCCGCGAAGCCTTCGCGGCCGCTGCAGCGATGTCGCTCGAGGAGCAGGGAGAGGGGTTCAGGATCACCGCCGCCTACGGCACCGTCGAGCTCCCGCGGGAAGCCGCCGGCGTCGCCGAGGCGCTCCGCATCGTGGACTCACGGATGTACGACGAGAAGGATGGGCGCCGTGCCTCCGCAGGACGCCAGAGCCGTGACGTGCTCCTTCGCGTCCTCTACGAGCGCGACGCCAGGCTCCAGGGGCACCTCAGCGGGCTGGTCGAGCTCGTGCGGGCGGTCGGCGCCGGCATGGGCCTCTCGGATGACGAGCTCGGCGACGTGACGCTCGCCGCCGAGCTGCACGAGGTCGGCAAGCTCGCGATTCCGGACTCGATCCTCCGCAAGCCCGGGGCATTGAGTGACGAGGAGTGGCGCTTCGTCCGCCGCCATCCACTGATCGGCGAGCGGATCCTGTCGTCGGCCCCAGCCCTCGCGAAGGTCTCGGGGCTCGTCCGCTCGACACACGAGCGCATGGACGGGGAGGGCTATCCCGACCGGCTCGCGGGGGAGGACATCCCGCTCGGTTCACGCATCATCGGCGCCTGTGCGGCGTTCGTCGCGATGACGTCAGAGCTGCCGTACAGCCCGGCACGCACGCCCGAGGAGGCCGTCGATGAGCTTCGCCGCTGCTCCGGCACCCAGTTCGACGCCGACGTGGTCGAGACGCTGATCACTGTTCGCGACGAGCATGCGGTCGACCTCGCCAGCGTCGCCTGAGCAGCGGACTACGCTGCGCCGATGATCGGTCGTAGCTGGACGCTCTGCGTCCTCATCGCGCTCGCCGCGGGCTAGAAGACCTTGACGTCGCGGTAGAGCGTGTCGCGCTGCACCGGCGTCTTGCCGAGCGAGCGGATCAGGTGAACGAGCTCCTCGGTCGACGTGCGATAGGTCGTGCCGGCGGCCGAGACGACGTTCTCCTCGATCATCACCGACCCCATGTCGTCCGCTCCGAAGCCGAGCGCAACCTGCCCGATCTTCAGGCCCTGCGTCACCCACGAGCTCTGGATGTGGTCGACGTTGTCGAGGTAGATCCGCGAGACCGCCTGCGTGAGCAGATAGTCGAACGAGGTCGGCCGGTCCTCGTCGCGCACGACATCGTCGAGCCGGTTGCCGTCACGCTGGAACGTCCAGGAGATGAAGGCGCGGAAGCCGCGAGTCTCGTCCTGCAGCTCCCGGATCCGGCGCATGTGCTCGACGCGCTCCTCGACCGTCTCGACGTGGCCGTACATCATCGTCGCGGTCGTGGACATGCCGAGCTTGTGTGCGTGTCGCATCACGTCGAGCCACTCGGAGGACTTGGTCTTCTTGGGCGCGATGATCTCGCGCACGCGGTCGACGAGGATCTCGCCGCCGCCGCCCGGGACCGAGTCGAGCCCGGAGTCGCGCAGCCGTGAGAGCGTCTCCCAGACCGTGAGCTTCGACCGCCGTGCGATGTGCTGGATCTCGGGCGGGGACAACGCGTGCAGGTGGATCTTGTAGCGCTGCTTGATCGAGCTGAAGAGATCCTCGTAGTAGTCGACGCCGAGGTCCGGGTGGTGCCCGCCCTGCATCAGCACGCCCGTGCCGCCGATCGCGAGCGTCTCCTCGATCTTCTTGAAGATCACCGGCTTCGGCAGCAGGTAGCCCTCGTTGCGGTCGCCGGGACTGCGGTAGAAGGCGCAGAAATCGCAGTCGGTGACGCAGATGTTCGTGTAGTTCAGGTTCCGGTCGACGATGAACGTGATCCGGTCGGGGTCGACCTTCCGGTTGCGCAGCTCGTCGGCGACGCGGCCGACCGGCACGAGCTCGCGCGACCGGAGGAGCGCGACGGCCTCGTCGTCGGAGATGCGCTCTCCGTCGAGCGCCTTCTCGAGGATCTCCGCGACGGTGCGGGTCTCGACGGCGGTCATGCCTGAACGGGGTCGCGCCTGCCGACGAAGCGCAGCTCGGGGACGTGCTCGAGCTCGCCGACGTCACGGGCCATCTCGAGGAAGGTGTAGAGCCCGGCCCGTTCGCGCGGGCCGAACGAGTAGCGGAGCTTCTCGAAGTAGCGCGCGAGATAGCCGGCGGGATAGCCGTAGCGCTCGCTCGCCTCGAAGGCGAGGACGTCGGGCTCGGCCCGCGCGAGCCGAACGCTCGCCACGAGCGAATGCTCGAGCTCCGCGACGCCGTCGGCAACCGGCTCGGGTGCCGCCCAGACAGCGAAGACCATCGGGAGCCCTGTTCGCTCGAGCCACAGTCTCCCCAGGTCGTAATGGGGAGTCGGGTCCTCGAACGCGCTCTTCAACGCCGCGTCGCCGATCAGGAGCTTCGCGTCGGCCTCCTCCTCGAGCGGCACCTGGACGGCGTTCGGGAGCAGGACCTTCGACAAGCACGACGGAGGTCGCACTCTCGGGCGTCACCGCGATCGAGCGAATCGACGAGAACGGGATCTTCGAGACGATCTGGATCGAGTCGACTGCGCCCTCGGAGGAGACGCACATCCGCGGCAGGATCCGCAGCGACGACGCGTGGCGCGCGTACTCGATCGACGAGATCGGTGCCAGATCCAGGTCCCCGTCGAGCAGCAGGGCGTTCAGCTCGGTCGGCACTCCCTGCACCTCGTCCACCTCGGCGTTCAGCCGGTGGAAGACCGGGGCCATGTTCACATACGAGATCCGGCCTAGTCGGACCATCGCCGCAGCTCCTTGTAAAGCGTGTCGCGCTGCACCGGGATCCGGCCCGCGTCGCGCACGAAGCGGACGAGCTCCTCGATCTTCTGCTCCGTCTCGGTGACCGCGCCGGCAGCATGGAAGATCTGCTCGCGCACGACCGTGCCCTGGACGTCGTTGGCGCCGAAGTGGAGCGCAACTGCCGCGAGCGGCATGCCCATCATGATCCAGTAGGCCTTGATGTTCGCGACGTTGTCGAGCATCAGCCGCGAGACGGCGAGCATCTTCAGGTCGTCGGAGCCGGTCGTGTGCCGCCAGCCGCGCCGCTCGAAGACCGTGTTCTCGGGGTGGAACGCGAGCGGGATGAAGGCGAGGAAGCCGCCCGTCTCGTCCTGCTGGGCCCGCAGGCGGAGCAGGTGGTCGACCCGCTCCTCGTAGGTTTCGACGTGGCCGTAGAGCATCGTGCAGTGCGTGGGGATCCCCAGCCGGTGCGCAGCGTCGTGGGTGCGGAACCAGAAGTCGGGATGCTCCTTCCCGGGCGCGACGAGCTTGCGGACGCGCTCGGCGAACACCTCCGCGCCGCCGCCCGGTAGCGAGCCGAGCCCGGCCGCCTTCAGCTCGCGCAGCACCTCCTCGTGCGTGAGGCCCGAGAGCACCGTCATGTGATGGATCTCGGAGGCCGTGTACATCTTCAGGTGCACGTCCGGAAGCGCCTGCTTCAGCGACCGCACGGCATCGACGTAGAACTCGAAATCCACGTGCGGGTTCTCGCCGTTGACCATGTGGATCTCGGTGAAGCCGGTCAGCTCCCGCTGGCGCACGGCGTCCTCGACGAGCTCCTGCGTGGAGATCGTGTAGGCGTGCTCCTGCTTCTGGGTCGCGGCGAACGCGCAGAACTTGCACTTCACCCGGCAGACGTTCGTCTGGTTCAAGTAGAGGTTCTGGACGAAGTAGACCTCGTCCGTTCCGCCCCGAAGCCGGCGTGCCCGGTCGGCGAGCTCGCCGAGCCCGAGCAGGTCATCGGTCTCCAGGAGCGCGAGCCCATCCTCGAAGTCCAGGCGCTCGCCGGCCTCGATCTTCTCCCGGATCGGCTCGAGCGTGGATGTGCGGGCAAGGATGGCCATCAGTGCTTTCGGTTCACAACGGCGTCAGCGAGTGACTCGAGCTCCACCCGGTGGACCCCGCCGTTCAGGGTTTCCCGAGCTTCCCTAGCGTAGTCGAGCGCAACCTGCCGGGAGCGTTCGAGTGCACCAGTCTCGGCGACACGCACGAGAACGCCCTCGATCGGCCCGCCCGCCAGGGCCGCGCGCACCGCGTCGTCCTCGCGCGCGGCGAGCAGAAGCGGCAGCGTCGGCGTCCCCTCGCGCAGGTCGGTACCCGGGACCTTGCCCGTCTCGATCGTGTCGCCCGAGCAGTCGAGGATGTCGTCCGCGATCTGGAAGGCGATACCGAGATTGAGGCCGAAACGGCCGAGCGTGCCGCCCGAGCCGAGCGAGCAAGCGGCCTCGAAGAGCTTCCCGGTCTTGAGCGCGCAGCGTTCGAGGTACGCCTGGACCGGCGTGTCGGGATCGTTGCGCTGGCGGCGCTGCATCGCCTCGCCGCGGGCGAGGCAGAGCGACGCGTCTGCCAGGACGGCGACTTCCTTGACGTCACCCTCGGCGGCGAGCTCCGCGAATGCTCGCGCGAAGAGGTAGTCGCCCGTTGCCCGGGCAGCATCCGCGCCGTGTGCTGCCCAAGCGGCCTGCTTTCCCCGGCGCACGGTGGCGCCGTCGATCAGGTCGTCGTGGACGAGCGTGGCCATGTGCACGAGCTCGACGGCTACCCCGGCTGCCACAGGAGGCGGCTCACCCGGGGGCGCACAGAGGAAGGCAAGCAGAGGCCGCAACCGCTTGCCGCCGGCTGCGAGCGCGTCGGCGCCCACCTCGGCGGCGCGACCTCCGTGCGTGGCCACTGCCGTCGTCAGGCGTGTCTCGATCGCCTCCAGGTACGAGTCGAGCCCTGGCAGACGGCGGACATCCTCCAGGGTGGTCATCGAGCAGTTCCCGTGTGGAGGGCGACGATGCCGCCGCCGAGGCGCCGGAACCCGACCTCGCCGAAGCCGTGGCTCGCCATCAGCCCGGCCAGCTCTTCGGGCCCGGGGAAGCGGCGAACGCTCGCCGGCAGGTATGTGTAGGCCTGGCCACCCGGAAGGATCTTGCCAGCAAGCGGGATCAGAACCTCGAACCAGAGCCGGTAGAAGTGCCGCAGCAGCCCTCGCGGACGAGTGATCTCGAGAATCCCGACCCGGCCGCCCGGACGCAGCACGCGCCGCAGCTCGGCCAGCCCTTGCTCGAGGTCGGCCACGTTGCGGACGCCGAAGCCGACGGTGGCGGCGTCGAAGGACGCGGCTTCGAACGGCAGCTCCAGCAGATCACCCTGGATCCACTCGATCCGGGGTTCCTTCCGCCGCGCGCGCTCGAGCATCCGCTCCGAGAAGTCGAGGCCGACCACGTCGGCGCCGGCCTTCCGCGAGGCGACCGCGAGATCGCCGGTGCCACAGCAGGCGTCGAGCACGCGATCGCCGGGCGCAACGACAGTCCGGACCGTCAGCCGCCGCCAGCGCTGGTCGAGGCCGACGGTCATCACGCGGTTCATCAGGTCGTAGACCGGGGCGATCCGGTCGAACATCGAGCGGACCCCTTCCGCTGGGAGAGTGCCGGACTCGTGGGTCATTCGCCCCACCGCGTCATGAGCGAGTTGTCCAGGCCGAGCTGGTCGAGGATCCGCGCGACGATGAAGTCGACGAGGTCGTCGATGGTCTCGGCGCCGTGGTAGAAGCCGGGCGCAGCGAACAGGATCGTCGCCCCCGCCTGCTGCAGCGTCGCGAGCCCGTTCAGGTGGATGAGCGAGAGCGGTGTCTCGCGCGGCACGAGCACGAGCCTCCGGCCTTCCTTCAGCGCGACCGATGCGGCGCGGTGGATCAGATTCGCCATCGCCCCCGCTGCGAGCGTTCCCACCGTCGACATCGAGCAGGGACAGACGACGTACGCGTCGACCTTCGCGGAGCCGGACGCGTAGGGGCTCTTGTAGTCGTTGACGCCGTAGACCGTGACCCCGGCTGCGCCCGCAGTGAAGCGCTCGAGCACGTCCTCCCGCGGGAGGGTTGCGTCGCCGTAGAGCTCCGTCGCGAGCACCTCGATGCCCGCCGCCGAGGCAGCGAGCCCCACCTCGCAGCCCGACTCGGTCAAGGCACGCAGCAGCCTCGCGGCGTACGGAGCGCCGGACGCGCCCGTCACGCCGAGGAAGACGTTCATGAATTAGCCCTTCGGGCCCTTGGAGGCGTCGAGGAAGACGGCGATCCTGTGCAGGTTCTCCTGACCGAGGGCGGCGAACGGCGGCATCGCCAGGTTTCCGAACTGCGCCGGGTTCGTGATGTAGCGCTCGAAGTAGGGGACGCCCTTACCCGTCGAGCCGATGTCGCTGAGATCGGGTGCGCCGAGATTGGACGAGCCGGAGCCGAGGTAGGTGTGGCACTGCAGGCAGCCGGCGACCGCGAAGAGCTCCGCACCCGCAACCGCTTGCTCGTTGTCCGCGAAGCCCTGCTCCTCGGCCCACTTCGGCACTTCCTGGATCGTCTCGGAGCCGAGCGACTCCTTCGCCGTCGCGCCCTTGTAGGTCAGTGTGCCCATCGCCAGCACGACGACGATCGCCGAGACCACTGCGACCGGGCGGCGGGAGAGCCGGCGCTCGCGCCGCAGGTCGATGAACGGCAGCGCGATCAGGATCCCCAGCAGGATGTTCGGGATGCCGACGGTGCCGATCACGACGGTGTTCGGCCACTTGAAGATCCGCAGCAGGTAGAAGAGGAAGTAGAAGTACCAGTCGGGGCGCGGCACGAAGTTGGTCGTGCCCGGGTCGGCCTCCTCGGTGTAGTACGGGCCGAGCCAGCCGGGATCAGTCGAGCCTTCCGCGGTGAAGTACCAGACGCACGCGAGCCCGACGATCACGCACACGACGACGAGGCTCATCACCGTGTCGTGGAACATCGCGTACGGGAAGAAGGGCTTCCCGGTCCGCTCGACGTCCTCCTTGTAGCGCTTGTGCTCCGCCCGCCGCTCCACGATCCGACGGCTAGCCATCCACGGACCCTCCGCGTCGGCCCGGCCGGACGAGGCCCTCGCGACCGTTGCTCAGCGACCACTTCGTCGGGCCGCTCGCGGCCGGCCGCCTCATCCGACCACGGCGGCGAGGTGACGCCGAGGCGGACCACGAGGTAGAGGTGGAAGCCGATCAGCGCGAAAATCGCGCCGGGGATCACGAGCATGTGCAGGGAGTAGAACTTGCTGAGCGCGTCCGACCCGATCTCCGCCCCGCCGGCGAGCCATTGCGCGAGGAACGGGCCGATCACGGGCATCGTCCCGTTCAGGTTGATGCCGACGACCGTCGCCCAGTACGCCGTCTGATCCCACGGCAGCAGGTATCCGGTGAACCCCTCGAGCATCCCCAGCGCGAGGATGAGGACGCCGATGATCCAGTTCAGCTCACGCGGGTACTTGTACGACCCGAAGAGGAAGACGCGGGCCATGTGCAGGAACATCAGGATGATGAAGACGCTGGCGCCCCAGCGGTGCATACCGCGGACGAGCCAGCCGAGCGTGAGGTCGTTGGTGATGAACTGGATCGACGCGTAGGCCGAGTCGGGATCGGGCTTGTAGTACATCGCGAGGATCACACCGGTGATCGCCTGCACGAGGAAGGCGGTCAGTGACGCCGAGCCGAGCGTGTGGAACCAGCCGCTGTCGCGCGGCACCTTGCGGAAGAGGAAGTAGTTGATGCCGCCGACGAGGCCCGAGCGCTCCTCGAGCCAGTCGAGCGGATAGAGCGCCGCCGCCTTCAGGTCCGGGTGCGAGGACTTCTTTCGCGGCGGTGCGGTTGCCATCTAGCGCGGCACCTCGAGGGGGTAGAGCCACGCCTCGGCGCCGTCGACGTGAACGCCCGGGGGCATCTTGCCGTACTTGTAGATCCGCGCCCGCGCGCCCTGCCCCTCGACCTTCGCGACGCTGTAGAACGTGCCGAGGATGAGGTTGCCGTCGATGATCGAGAACTCGGCGCGATCGAGCGCACGGACGGGCGGGCCCGCGGTGCGATTGCCCTCGGTGTCGTACTGGCCGCCGTGGCAGGGGCAGCCGAAGCCGGCCGGCAGGGTCGGCGTCAGCACCACGCTATGGTCATACGTCGACTTCTGATCTTCGAAGATCGGCCCGTTCGGCTGCGTCGGGCAACCGAGGTGGACGCAGCGCGAATAGAGGAGGGTGAAGCTCGGCACGCCCTTGAGCTGGCCGTTGTTGCGGACGTACATCGTCCGCCGGCTCACCTCGCCGATCTCCGGGTTCTCGAGGAAGGTCGCGATCACGTACTTCCCCTCGGGGAACGAGTCGATCGGGCCGAGGTCGACCTCCGGCTCGTGCTGGTTCGTGAACGAGGGCAGAACGGCAAAGCCGAGCACCGGGAGTGTGATCACGCCGCCGATGACGGCGCCAAGGCCGAGCGTGGCCCCGGCGAGGAACGTGTTGCGGCCGTACGTCTCCTCTCCTTCGTCCTCGCTCGCGTCCGGCGCCCCGGCTGTCGTGAGGGCCGCGCGGGTCTCGGGCTCGACCTCGGGCGCCGGCGTGCGCACGGGCCGCGTCACGTCGCGGATCCAGAGGAAGCCGAAGACGAGCGCGATCACGCCGCCGACCACCGCGGCGACGGTGCTGACGACGAGCCCGGTGAGGACGACTGCGATGCCGATCGCGAAACCGATCGGCCAGAGGCTCGGCGGCGGCGTGTGCGGCGTCTCGTTGTCGTGCGAGCTCAAGTCAGATTCCCCTGGTGATTCAACCGGCGTGCGCTCATGCCTGTCAACGACGTAACAGCTGCCGCAACCCGCGACGGGAGCCATTCTCTACGAGTTGGCCGACATCGTGCGCCGGTATGCCGTACTCCTCCCACCTGCGATCGACCAGCTCCCTGATCTCGTCGCTCATCGCGATCTCCTCCGGCCACTCCCGCGCCCCCTCGTCCGGCCCCTTCGCGGTCGCATCGATCCCCATCTTGCCGCCGACGAATTGGAGCGTGGGCGCGTGGTCGAGGTGGTCGAGCGGCCCCTCGGCGATGACGACGTCGCGCTTCGGATCGACGTTCGCGCCGACGTAGAAGAAGACCTCGCCGTAGTCGTGCACGTTCACGTGGGCGTCGACCACGACGACCGACTTCGAGAGGCTGAGCATCCCGAGGCCCCAGATGGCGTGCATCACCTTGTGCGCGTGACCCGGGAACGACTTGCGGATCGAGACGATCACGCAGTTGTGGAACGCCCCCGCGACGGGCAGGTCGTAGTCGACGATCTCGGGCACCGTCATCTTGATCGCCGGCAGGAAGATCCGCTCGGTCGCCTTGCCGAGCCAGGCGTCCTCCTGCACCGGCTTGCCGACGACGATCGACGGATAGACGGCGTCGCGCCGCATCGTGATCGCCGAGAGCCGGAAGACCGGGAACGGCTCTGCCGGCGTGTAGTAGCCGGTGTGGTCGCCGAACGGGCCTTCCATCCCGACCTCGCCCTTCTCGATCGTGCCTTCCAGGATGATCTCGGCGTTCGCCGGCACCTCGAGGTCGACGGTCTTCGCCTTCACCAGCTCGACCGGCTCGCCGCGCAGGAAGCCGGCGAGCATGAACTCGTCGATGTGCTTCGGCAGCGGCGCGCTCGCGGAGTACGCGGTGACGGGATCCAGGCCGAGCGCAACGGCGACGGGGATCGAGCCGTCGGTGGCGAGATAGTCCGCGCGTCCGTCCTTGTGGATCTGCCAGTGCATGTACGTCGAGCGCGAGTCGATCTTCTGCATCCGGTACATGCCGACGTTGCGAACGCCGGTGTGCGGGTCCTTCGTGATCACCGCGGGCAGCGTGATGAACGGCGCCGGGTCGCCGGGCCAGCAGCGCTGGATCGGGAGCAGGTCGAGGTCGACCTCGTCGCCGGTGAGCACGACCTCCTGGCTCGCGCCGCGCGACACCGTCTTCGGCAGCGAGTCGGCGATCGACTTCAGTTTCTTCAGCCCGCGCACCTTGTCCGCGAGCCCCTGCGGCGGCTGCATCTCGAGCACGTCCTCGAGCTTGGTCGCGACATCGTCGAGCCGCTCGACCCCGAATGCCATGCACATCCGCCGCTCGGTGCCGAACTGGTTGATCAGGAGCGGATGCTTCGACCCCTTCGGCCGCTCGAACAGGAGCGCGGGACCGCCGGCCTTCACCGTGCGGTCGACGATCTCCGTGATCTCGAGGTCCGGATCGACCTCCGCCGAGATGCGGACGAGCTCACCCTCGTCCTCGAGCAGGCGAATCCAGTCACGCAGATCGGAAGGCGGAGCCATCTGCGCGAGTCTAATGGCGAGTGTCCGCATGGCAGGATGGACACGTGAGCGAGCGCGAGGGCTGGGTCGAGTGGGCGGGTACCGGACGTGGTTCCGGGTCGCCGGCGAGCTGGACTCGGGGCTGGATCCGCTCCTCTGCCTGCACGGCGGCCCCGGCTCGACACACCACTACTTCGCGCCACTCGAGCGGCTGACGGCCGACGGTCGGGCCGTCGTTCTCTACGACCAGCTCGGCTGCGGCCGCTCCGACCGGCCGGACTCGATCGACTGGAGCCTGCAGGTCTTCCTCGACGAGCTCGCGGCCCTCCGAGAATCGCTCGGGCTCGAGCGCGTTCATCTGCTCGGCACCTCGTGGGGCGGGATGCTGGCGCTCGAGCACGCTCTCTCCGGCTTCGGTGGCCTGACGAGCCTCGTCCTCAGCTCCACGCTGGCGAGCGCGGCGGAATGGGAGACCGAGGTGAAACGGCTCCGTGACGAGCTCCCGCCGGACGTCGTCGCGGTGTTCGACGAGCACGAGCGCACGGGCACCTACGACAGCCCGGAGTACGAGGCGGCGGACGCCGTCTTCAGCGACCGCCACTTCTTCCGCGGCGCGACCCTCCCGCCGGAGATCGAGCGGATGCTGCCCGAGCGCGGCCGCGAGAGCTACCTCGCGATGTGGGGTCCGAACGAGTGGACCTTGACCGGCGCGTTGCGGGGTTGGGACGTCCGCCCTCGACTCGGCGAGCTCGATCTGCCGGCGCTCGTCATCCGCGGCCGCTACGACCTCTCGACGGAGTCGATCGCGGCCACGCTCGTGAGCGGCTTGCCGCAGGCACGCGAGATCGTCTTCGAGGAGAGCTCGCACACCCCGGTGCTCGAGGAGACGGAGCGTTACCTCGACGTCGTCGGGAGGTTCCTTCGAGAGGCCGAGCAGCCGCGCTAGTGCCGGCTGCGGCGCCGGTGGCGCAGCGCGTGTGTGGTCTCGCCGATGGCGATCACCGCCACGAAGATGAGACCGGTGATGAGCATGCCGGTGATGACGTTCTTCCCCTCGGAGGCGGCGTCGGCGAGCAACCAGGCGATCACGGGGCGAGCTTATCCAACCGCGACTGGTGAGTCACGAGAGTGCGCGCAATCGACGGAGCATCGGGCTCGCCGCCGAGCCGGCGCACCGCGTCGACCCAGGCGTCCCCGTCGCCCTCCGCCTGCTCTGCCCGGAGATGAGCGCAGGTCGAGATCAGCTCGGCGAGTGTCGCCACTGCATCGAGGTCGCCGGTGGCCGCGATCCGAACGAGCCCGTGCGCGTAGAGATAGTCGCCGAGGAGTAGCGCGACGTCTCCCTCCGCGGGCGAGAAGAGCCGCGGCCGGCCGTAGTGAACGAGGTAGCCCTCATAGATCGTCTCGAGTCCGAGCGCGAAGCGGTCGGGCGCGAGCGGCCCGAAGACACCCTCGCGCTCCGGTTGGGCGCGCAGCTGCTCACCCCAGAGCGGGCTCTCGGCCGCCGCCTCGGCGGCGATGACCTCGAAGACGTCAGTTGCCGAAGAAGTCGCCAACTGCCTCGGCCGTGCGGTCGATGTCCTCGTCGGAGTGGGCGAGCGAGACGAACAGGCACTCGAACTGCGACGGCGCCACGTAGATCCCGCGCTCGAGCAGGTGCCGGAACAACGCGCCGTAGCGCTCGACATCGCTCGTCTTCGCATCCTCGAAGTTTCGGATCGCCTGGTCGGCGAGGAAGAGCGTGGCCATCGCGCCGACGCGCTGGACGCGCCCGAACGGGGCGAGCCCGGCCTCGAGCCGCGCTCCCTTCAGCTCCAGCTCCTCGTACACGGCCGGCTCCCGCAGCCGCCGCAGCACCGAGATCCCGGCCGCCGTCGCGAGCGGGTTCCCCGAAAGCGTCCCCGCCTGGTAGACGTCGCCGGCCGGCGCGAGCTTTTCCATCACGTCCGCGCGGCCGCCGAACGCCGCGGCAGGGAGACCGCCGCCGACGATCTTGCCGAGGATGGTGAGGTCCGGGGAGACGCCGTAGCGCTCCTGCGCGCCGCCGCGCGCGACGCGGAACCCGGTGATCACCTCGTCGAAGATCAGCAGCGCACCGGAGACGTCGCAGAGAGCTCGCAGCGCCTCGAGAAAACCGGGCGCAGGCGGGACGACGCCCATGTTCCCAGCCACCGGCTCGACGATGATCGCCGCCAGCCCCTCGCCGTAGCGCTCGACCGCGGCCGCGGTCGCATCAAGATCGTTGTACGTCGTCACGACGGTGTCTCCGGTCGTGCCCGTCGGGACGCCGGGGCTGGACGGGATGCCGAGCGTCGCGAGGCCGGAGCCGGCACTTGCCAGCAGGCCGTCCGAGTGGCCGTGGTAGCAGCCCGCGAACTTGATGATCCGGTCGCGCCGGGTGAAGCCGCGCGCGAGCCTGATCGCGCTCATCGCCGCCTCGGTCCCGGACGAGACGAGCCGCACCATCTCGACCGACGGGACCGCGTCCACGATCTCCGCGGCCAGCTCCACCTCGGCCTCGGTCGGCGCGCCGAAGGTCGTTCCGCGCTGCGCTGCCTCCGCGATCGCCGCGAGCGTCTCCTCGTCGGCATGGCCGAAGACGAGTGGGCCCCAGCTCATCACCCAGTCGACGTACCGGTTTCCGTCGACGTCCTCGATCGTCGAGCCGCGACCGCTGCGGATGAAGATCGGCTCGTCGAGCCCAACCGACCGCATCGCCCGGACCGGTGAGTTGACGCCTCCCGGGATCAGCCTCTCGGCGCGCCGGGCGAGATCCGAGAGCTGCCTCAGAGCCATGCTGCGAGATCCCTCGTCCAGTAGGAGAAGACGAGGTCGGCGCCGGCACGCTTGACCGCGGTCAGCGACTCGAGCGCCGCCGTCCGCTCGTCGAGGTGGCCGGCGGCGCCCGCCGCCTTCACCATCGCGTACTCGCCCGAGACGTTGTAGGCAGCCACCGGGCACTCGAAGCGCTCGCGCACGGCGCGGATCACGTCGAGATACGGCAGCGCCGGCTTCACCATCAGCACGTCCGCGCCCTCGGCCAGATCGAGCTCGCACTCGCGCAAGGCCTCCCGCACGTTCGCCGGGTCCATCTGGTAGCCGCGGCGATCGCCGAAGGAGGGCGCCGATTCGGCAACGTCACGGAAGGGTCCGTAGAACGCGGACGCGTACTTCGCCGAGTAGGCCACGATCGGGGTGTCGGGCAGCACCTCGCGGATCGCGCCGACCCGTCCGTCCATCATGTCGCTCGGAGCGACGGCGTCAGCGCCGGCATCGACGTGGCTGACCGCGGTCCGCGCGAGCAGCTCGAGCGTCTCGTCGTTGGCGACCTCTCCGTCCCGGATCACGCCGCAGTGACCGTGCGCCGTGTACTCGCAGAGACAGACGTCGGTGACCAGGACGAGCTCCGGCAGCTCGGCACGGAGCGCCCGCAGCGCACGCTGCACGATCCCGTCCACATCCCAGGCGCCCGATCCCTCGTCGTCCTTCTCGTCGGGAACGCCGAAGAGGAGGACAGCCTTGCCGCCCAGCCGGGCGAGCTCTCCCGCCTCGGCGACGAGATCCTCGACCGAATAACGACTCATGCCGGGCAACTCCTCGTTCAGGACCGTCGAAGGCCCCGCGAAGTACGGCATCACGAAATCGTCGAGGTCGAGCCGTGTCTCGCGCACGAGCGAACGCAGCGCGTCGGTGCGCCGCAACCGGCGAAGGCGCGTGGCGGGAAATGCGCTCACGCGCACAATCTACGCGGCGGCGTGGGGGGTCGCCGCTGCAGAGTCGAACCCGGTGCTACCCGATCGTGGCCAGGATCCTTGTCTGCAGGGAAGCAAACGGAGAGTTGCGGATCTTCGCCTTCAGTTGTGCCGCAGTCATTCTCGTTCCGCCTTTCGGCCGCAGGAACCAGTCCTGCCCAGCTTCGTCGCCACGGGCGCTGCGTCCATCACCCCAAGGGGGCATTCCGCGGCGTTCTGTCCAGTCTTGGCCGTAAGGTGAGCGAGCGTGACAGCCGCTTCGACCAGCTCCGACGGCGACCGTGGTGAGTGGATCGATTGGGAAGGGTCGGCTATGGTGCCGCCCATGGCTTCGGCCCGAAACCGGCAGACGGTGCGGCCGCGTGCGCCCAGAGAAGTTCAGCGCATGCGAGCGCGCCGGCGAAGACCGGAGCGTCACGCCACTCGTTTCGTCCTGACCGCTCTCTTTTCGGCGGTCCTCTTGCTGACCCTGCTGCTGACCGCATTCGGCACCTGGAGCGCGAATCCGGTCGCAACCAGCCCCCTCGCCGAGGCAAACGTGCTGCCGGGAGGCCAGCCGCTGCCGCAGATCGTGGCGACGGTGGGCACGGTGCAGCTGCAGCTGCCGGTGGCGCAGACAGCCGTGACGGCGATCGGTTACCACCAGGCGGGCGACGGCTCGCTGGCGCTCGATCCGGTCGGCCGCCAGGGGAACGCCGGCGTCTTCGCCCGCATCTGGCACCGACTCGCGGGGGCGAAGGAGAACCGGCTCGTCTGGTACCAGCTCCGCGGCGACCGCGGCCCCGGCACATCGGCGCTCGCAGTCGGCGCCGCGCCCGGCACCGACGTCTATGCGCCGGTGGACGGGACGGTCGTCGGGATCACCGACTTCGTGCTCGCCAATCGCACGTACGGCGCCCGGATCGACATCCGTCCCCACGCCGCGCCTTCGGTCGTCGTGTCGCTCACCCACCTGCGCGCCGACCCGGCGCTGACGGTCGGCTCCGCCGTGACGAAGGCGCGCTCCAAGATGGGCGTCGTCGTCGACCTGACGGCCGTTGAGCGTCAGGCACTGGCCCGCTACACGCAGGACGCCGGCAACAACGTGTCGCTGTCGGTGCGCCCCGCGGCCGTGCTCTCGGTTCCCTGAAGCTTCTCTTTATCGGCGACGTGGTGGGTGCGCCCGGCCGCCGGGCGGTCGAGGAGCGGTTGCCAGGACTGCGGGAGGAGCTCGGCGCCTCGTTCTGCGTCGTCAACGGCGAGAACCTCGCGGACGGGGTCGGGATCACACCCAAGCTCGCGGCCCGGGTTCTGGCTGCGGGCGCTGATGTGATCACACTCGGCAACCACACCTGGCGGCGCTCCGAGATCAACAGTTACCTCCAGACGTCCGAGCGGGTGATCCGGCCCGCCAACTTCTCGAAGTTCGCGCCCGGGCGCGGGTTGACGGTCGCAGCGACGGAGGACGGCACCAAGGTGGCCGTGATCAACGTCATGGGCTCGCTCTTCCTCTCGCCGGCCGTCGCGATGTTCGAGGTGATCGACGAGCTCGTCGAGGAGGCACAGGCGCAGACGCCGGTGATCCTCGTCGACGTCCACGCCGAGGCGACGAGCGAGAAGGTCGCGCTCTCGCGCTGGCTGGACGGCCGCGTCACTGCGGTCGTCGGCACCCACACGCACGTGCAGACCTCCGACGCGCGCGTTCAGCCCGGCGGCACAGCGGCGATCACCGACGCCGGGATGACGGGACCGCACGACTCGGTGATCGGAGTCAAGGGCGACCAGGCGATCTACCGGATGCGGACCGGCCTGCCGGTCCGCTTCGAGACCGCCGAGGGCGGCGTCCGGATCGAAGGAGCGCTCGTCGAGTGCGACGAGTCGGGGCGCGCTACGGCGATCGAGCCGGTTCGCGTTCCCTATCCCTGAGCAGGACGACGAGCAGCGCCACGAGCACGAGATCGCGCGCGAGCACGAGCAGCGAGGGCAGCACGTCGAGCTCGCGGGCGAGGTCCCAGTAGCGAGAGGGGAACCAGAGCTGCGTCAGGACGAGCGCGCCGACGAGCAGCGCGGACGCACGCAGCCCGCGGAGCCCCGCCACGAGCGGCACGGCCGGCACGAGCCAGATCAGGAACTGCGGCGAGAGCACCTTTCCGAGGGCAACGAACGCCACGAGGGCCGCGGCGCTCCAGCGAACGACCTCCTCGGTGCCAGGCTCGGTGCCAGGCACCCGTCGGTCAGAGGTCGGGATGCGTAGCCAGATCCAGACGAGTACTCCCACCTGAATCAGGCTGAAGAGGAGCGCCGTCACGCCGGTCCCGGTCGCGTGCAGGTTCTGCGAGCCGTGCCCCGAGCGCATCTCGACGTCCAGCCCGAGCAGGTGGTGCGCTGCAAGGTAGAGCGCCGAGCCGAGACTCTCGATCTGAAGCGGCCGCGAGAGCTGTCGGCCGATGCTGTGCGCGACACCGCCGGGCGCAACGGCAAGGAACGGGAGGAAGACGAGAGCGACGACCGCCCCGAGCAGGCCGAGGCAGACGAGTGCCTCGCGCCGGCCCCGCCGACGCCAGACGTAGGCCGCAGCGACGGGGACGAGAACGGCCGGGTAGAGCTTCACCGCGACCGCCGCACCCAGCACGCCGAAGCCGAGACGGTGGCGCTCGTGGACGAGCGCGGCGAGTGCGCCCGCAACGAGCATCGCCGGCCAGAGATCGAAGCGGGTGAGGACGACCGAGCCGAGGAGGAGCGGGAAGCAGGCGACGAGCGCGAGCACCAACACGGTGCGGGACCGCGTGGCCCGCAATCCGTACAGGGCGACGCCGGTGAGCAGGACCATCGCCGCCCCGCAGGCCGCCATCAGCCACTCGAAGGCATCGCGATAGCCCGCCTCGTCGTCGCTGACCAGCGCCGGCAGCACGAACGCCGGAAGTGCGCCCGGCGGGTACTCGGGACTGATGTCGCGGTACGGCACCGCACCGTCCTCGATCGCGTTGCCGTAGCTCAGGTAGACCGGGATGTCGACGATCTCGCCCTCGTCGTACCACCCCGTGTGCAAGACGCCCCACGAGGCCAGAAAGAGCACCGCGGCAGCGACCGCAGCGAGCTCAGTGAATCGTCGCGGACTGGTCACGTCGGTAGAGCACCGCGAAGGCGACAAAGGGAAAGAACCACGGGATGTAGAGATAGAACCAGTGCGTCAGCACGACCTCGAAGCCGATCAGGACGGCTGCAGTCAGCGCAGCGAGTTGCAGGATCGACTTGCGCCGCGGCACGAACGCCACGAGCACCGCGCCCCCGACCAGCAGGACCTGCAATACCTGCTGGACGAGGTGGAGGTCGGGAACGCCCTTCGCGTGGTACTGCCCCCAGCCCCAGATCGAGAAGGGCGACTCGCGGTCGAGCTGGAAGCCGAAGGTGCGGTCGGCGAACACGCGCGCGGCGTGGAGCGGGGCGGGCTCCAGCAGCAGGATCAAGAAGGCCGCAACGGTCGCTCCCATGAACGCCAGCACGAACTGCTTGGCCGGAGCTCGCCAGCCGTTTGGATACGACAGCCAGAGCGGCGCCAGCAGCAGGGCGGCGAACTTCGTCCAGCCGGCAAGCGCGACCGCCGCGCCGCGCGCCCACGCGGAGGACGCGAGCCAGAAGCCCCAGATCAAGAAGGCGGGCATGATCGCGTCGTTCGTGTCCGAGTTGGAGACGTAGAGCGTGAACGGGTAGGCAGCCCACGCAAAGGCCAGCACCGCCGCCAGTCGCGGCCCGCCGAACCGCCGCCCGACGAGGGCGAGCCCGAGAATGCAGAGCGCGTCGAAGAGGAGCGAGGTCGCGTGTGCCGCCCAGAGCTCGTCCCACTTCCCGGTCCAGCCGAAAGCCGCGTATCCGGGCAGGTAGGCGAGGTAGGACACGGGGCCGTAGGTGTCACCCCGCGGGTTGGACGCCTCGCAACGGCCGTTGGTCTGGATCCGCTCGCGGATCTCGCCCTCGGCGTCCGCGATGCCGCACGGCTCCTGGTCCTCCTGCACCGGCATGTGGCCGTACGGCATCTCCCCATTTGCGATCCGGTTCGCGCCCACGACGCCCGCGAAGCCGACGTCGATCACGCTTCGTTGCGCCTCCACGTTCAACCCCACCCGGAACCCGGCCAGGAAAACCGCGGCGCCGGCGAGCACCCAGACCGGCCAGACCGGCGGCCGGGCGCGCGGCGGCCGGTCGCGGCGGGCGATCCAGATGCAGCGGCCGAGCAGGTAGATGAGCGGCGGATACGCAAGCGGAGCGCTCCAGAAGATCTCGCCCTCGTTGAAGAACCGGAGCGAGATCGAGAAGGACAGCAGCGCGAGGAGGTCGAGGTTGCGCAGCGAGAGAAGCCTCCGTAGATCCGCAAGCCCGACCAGGAAGGCGGCGCAGAACGCCAGCCACAGCCACATGTTGTTGATCGTCTTGCCGCCGAACGCACCGGCCCCGCCGCGGGCCATCGTCCAGGCGACCTGCGGGCCGGTCCAGGCCTCCTTGCACGCGGCCCGTGTCGTCCTCGACCTTCGCGAGGACGATCTGACCCGCGTCTCCCGACCAGGCCTTCACGATCCACTCGTCGGTCGCCGCCCGATACTCGGCGTCGGTCTGTGGCTTGGGCGGGTAGCGGTCGAGCCACGCGGCCACCTTCGGGTAGCGCAGCACGATGTCCGTGGCTTGCTTCTCCGTCAGCCTGCCGGCGGCGCTGGACGGCACGAACGGCACCTGGATCAGGCGCCCGTCCCCGTCGTAGACCGGCTCGCTGACCGTGCTGCTGGGTGTCGTCGCGGCTGCTGCAGGCGCCGCGAGCGCGAGCCCTGCAACGAGCGGCGCTAGCGCAGCCCGAACGACCAGAGCTTGTTCCCGACGAAGTTCAGCGGGGTGACCAGCACGATCGCGATGGCCTGCGGGAGCACCTCCCGGTCCATCGCCTGGACGAGCACGTGGAGGATGACGAGGTTGGCGCCGAGGGAGACTCCGGAGACCACGAGGAACCGCAGGCCCTGATAGGCGACGTGGCCGCGCTGGCCGCGGAACGTCCACAGGCGGTTCCAGATGTAGTTGTTGGTGACCGCGACCAGGAACGAGCCGGTGGCGGCGAGCAGGTAGTGGAGCCCGCTGCCGACGAGGATCGTGAAGACGACCAGGTTGACGAGGTAGCCGCTCGCCCCGACGGTGCAGAACTTGGCCAACTGGAGCCAGTTGTGCCGTCGGCCGAGGGCACGCCGTGCGCGCTCGATCGTGCCTTGGTCAGCGAAAGCGGATGAGCGCTGCATCGACGCGGGCGAGCCTACCAGCGAGGGTCTACCGGGCCGGGTGCTCCGCGAACCCGGCCTCGCCGACGAGCGGCACGAACCGGCACGGGACGGACGTCCTCTCCTCCCGCCCGTAGGGCCCCCGGATCACGATCTCGAGCTGCTGGTCGCGCCGGCTCCCGACCGGCACGACGACCCGCCCGGCCGGCGCAAGCTGGGCGTAGAGCGCCTCCGGCACCGACGGAGCCGCAGCCGCCACTGCGATCCCGTCGAACGGAGCCCGCTCGGGAACACCGAGCGTGCCGTCGCCGACCCGCACCTCGACTCGGTCGTAGCCCGCAGCGGCGAGCGCGAGACCCGCCCGCTCGGCGAGTGCCGGCACCCGCTCGATCGTGACGACCTCCGCCGCGAGCTCCGCCAGCACGGCCGCCTGGTAGCCCGACCCGGTCCCGACGTCGAGCACGCGCTCGTCGCCCTCCAGATCGAGCGCCGCGCAGATCGCGGCGACCATGAAGGGCTGCGAGATCGTCTGGCCGTGACCGATCGGAAGCGCGTGGTCGTCGTATGCGCGTCCCCTCAGCTCGGCGGGAACGAACAGCTCGCGTGGCACCCGTCCGATCGCCTCCAGCACGCGTGCATCTGAGATTCCCCGCCTGCGGAGATAGGCCGCGAGATGCCGGCTCGACCTCACGACCGGACGAGCGCGCGTGCGTATACAGGCGGTGCGACACCGAAGTGGTCGAGCACCGCAGGCATCACTTCCACGATCGAGCCGGGCATCGCGTCGAGGCCGACCGTGAGCATCGGGACCTCCGAGTCGCCGGTGAGGAGCGACCCGTGTGACCCCCCGCCCGCATGGTGGCGGCCGCCAAGGTCGGCGAACTCCCACCCCGCTGCAGCGGAGACGATCAGCTCGCCGGCGTTCGGGTTCGCCAGCGCGGCCCAGGCCCGCTCGCGTCCCTCCGGATGATCGAGGATCGCGGCGTCGCCACTCGAGCCGGTCGCCGTGAAGCGAAGCTCGGCACCGTCACGGCGCGCGACCGCTTCGTCCCCCTCGCGCCAGAGGACGACATCGACGGCGTCGTTCCCATCGAGCCGACGGGCGAGGACCGCCGCGTCGCCGTCGGTGTAGACCATGCCTGCGCGGTTCGAGGCGGTCACGAGGTCGTCGGGGAAGACGTTCTGCAGCCGGGCGACGTCGCTCACGGTCGTCTGGCCGTGGTCGGCGCAGACAATGACGGCGTACCGCTCGAGAAACTCGTCCGGCCCGCCCGCGGCCTCGATCAGCGTGCCGACGGCGACGTCGCACCGGGCGAGCGCGGCGTGCGCTGCGTCAGGCCCCTGCGCGTGCGACGCGTAGTCGTAGTCCGAGAGGTAGTAGACGAGGAAGTCGAAGCCGTCCCGCGTCACGAGCCAGCGGCCGACGGCGACGGTGTACGCGTCGATCGATCCGCGCGGCCGGTTGCGCACCGACAGCGGCGCACCGGTCGTGTCCGACTGGAAGAGGTTGTAGAAGAAGAACCGGCTCGGGCCGTGGGCCGGGCGAGTCAGGAAGGGAACCGTGGGACGGTGCTCGTGCCGGCCGCGGTAGCAGGTGATGTTCACCGCGGCGGCGGTCAGCCCGGCGTCCTCCAGCGCTTCGTAGAACGTGACGGCGTTCTTGCCGAGGTGACTGTCGTTGAGCCCGTAGATCGTGTCGATCAGCGACTGCTTCGTCCCCGCCGCCCGCACGGCGCCGAACGACGACCCGTACTCGACGAGCCGCTTTTCGCCCCGGTGGTACCAAACGAGATGCGGGATCTCGTGCACGTCCGGGTGCGCTCCCGTTGCGAGCGCCGAGAGGCAAACGGGGGTCAACGACGGGAACGTCGAGATCGCACGGCGGTAGCGGCCGTGCTCGGCGAGCAGCGCGAGCGAGGGTGCCGCCTTGCGCTCGAGCGTGTCCTCCAGCATCGACGGCGTCAGCCCATCGATGACAACGAGGATCAGCTTCTTCCGGATGGTCAGTCCTTGGCGAGCGTGCGCAGGCCGGCGTAGCGCTCGGACTGAGTGCGGCGGAGCCGCACGGCGAGGACGGGGACCGCGACGGCCACGACGTAGCCGAGCACGGGCACGAACGAGAGCCCGGCCAGTCCGACGGCGATGGCTGTCACGATCAGTGCGAGGCCGCCCCGTGTCCCGCCGCGCCGGATCGCACCCGAAACGACGATCGCCGCGGCCGTTGCGCCGACAAGCCCGCCGATCACACCGCCGCCGATCTCGGTCCAGTCCTCGATCAGCGCCCCCGCGAGGGCACCGGCTGCCCCTGCGAGCACGACCGCTGCCACGCGGCCGAGCGGCGTTGCGGTGAGAAGGCCGGCGAAGAGCACGCCGAGCGAGGTGCCGATCCCCAGCGCAAGACCGATCGTGTACCAGTCGCCCATCGCCGGTCAGTGTAGTTTCGACGCGCTGTTTTCTGGACATACAACAGGCGACTGGATCATCTCGCATCGCCAGGAGGAACTTTCAGTGACAGAAGTCGAACGGCCGTTGCTCGTATTCTTCTGGTCCGAACGCTCGGGACCCGCGCGCCGGATGGAAAGCCTGCTCGCCCATCTCGAGCGCAAAGAGCGGCAGCGCCTGCGCGTGCGCCGTGTGGATGTCGACACGAATCCCGAGCTCGCCGAGCGCTTCAAGGTCGACATCGTCCCGACTCTCGTCCTCGTCAAGGACCGGAAGGCCGTGTCCCGGCTGGACGGGCGCACGAGTGCACCGAGGATCGAAGCGATGCTCGAGCCACACCTTGCGGACGAGCTCGCGGTCGCCTAGCAGCTCTCGCCCAAGTCCCTCCTGGAACCAGGGCGGAGGGCGGCCGAGTGCCGCCCCCCGATCCTGCTCTCCCCTACCCGATGTCGCCGCGAATCTCTCCGCCGGGGAAGTCACCCGGGCCTGTGTTCGTCGGCGCCACGCCGTCGTTCGTATGGAAGTTCAGGTAGGCGTTGCCACTGTCCATCGCTGCGATCAGCGCGCTGAGCGGCTGACCCGCAAGCGGTCCGGTCAGGTTGGCCGCAGTGAAAGAGCCCTCGACCAGCACACCGTCCGTGCGGCCCGCTCCGAGCGGGCCCGTCACTCCGACTGCCGTGCCCGGATACAGCCAGACGACGATCGGACCGTTCACGCCCGGACCGGCCATGTGGATGTGCGCCATGAACACGTTGTCGATGTTCGAGGCGATCAGCTTGTAGTCGATCGAGTTGCCGTCATCCGACAGCTTGAAGATCCCCTGCCCCTGACCCTGTGAATCGCGGGCAGGCACCTCCATCGAGCCGTTTGCGTGCTGGCTCCACCTGCCGTTGGCTCCGGCAACCGCGAAGCCCACAGCGATTAGCCCAACTAGGAACACGACCGCGATTCCTGCCACTCGTTTCATTCGAAGCCTCGCTTTCCCTCGGCGTGAGCACTGACCTTCGGGCACCTACGACTACGCACCCGGAGCCGGATTGGATTGCCGGGTCAGGCCTCGAGGCGGGCGATCACGTCCAGCGTGAACGCCGCCGCCCGCGCCCCGTCGACGACGCGATGGTCGAAGGTGACCGAGACGTTGCCGATGTGGCGAACAACGATCTCTCCGTCGACAACGACGGGGCGCGGGGCGATCCGGTGGATTCCGAGGATGCCGACCTCGGGGTGATTGACGAGCGGCGTCACGAAGACGCCGCCGAGCTTGCCGGCACTCGTGACGGTGAACGTGCCGTCGCGCAGCTCCGCAGGCTCGAGCGTTCCGCTTCGCGCGGCGTCGGCGAGCCTGCGCCACCTCCGCTGCCAGTTCCTCCAGCGGGGCTACGTCGCAGCCACGGACGACCGGGACGACCAGCCCCTCCTCGGTCTGAACGGCGACACCGATGTCGTAGCGCTCCAGATAGACGATCTCGTCTCCTTCGAGGCGGGCGTTGAGCTCCGGGAACTCCTTCAGCGAAGCCGCGGTCGCCTTCAGCACCTGCGGGACGAGCTGGGTGAGATCGAAGCCGGTGAAGTCGCACTCCTCGACGAACGTCACCGCCGCCACCTCGCGGTGGGCCCTCGTCAGGTGCTCGACGATCTGGCGCCGCACCCCGCGCACCGGCTCGCGCCGGCCCTCGGGAACTTTGTGTTCCTGTAACACTAAGTCCCCGCCTGCCGCATTCCGAACGTCTTTCTCAGTTATGCGCCCGTTCGGGCCTGTGCCGGTCACGGAAGCCAGATCAACGCCCATTTCCTGCGCGATCCGGCGCACGATCGGGGTCGCCTGAACACGACTTTGTGTTACAGGAACACTTTCTCTTTTCGCGGCCGGTGGTGACAGCACGGGAGGCGCGGCGGGCTCGGTGGCGTCGCCGCCGATGACGACGAGGACGGTGCCGACCGGCACCACCTCGCCCTCGCCGACGAGAATCTTCGTGACCGTGCCGGCGGCCGGCGATGGGATCTCGACCGTCGTCTTGTCGGTCTGGATCTCGACGAGCGGGTCGTCCTCGGCGAGCTCCTGGCCTTCGCTGACGAGCCAGCGGGCGACCTCGCCCTCGGTGAGGCCCTCGCCGAGGTCGGGCAGCTTGAACTCGTACGCCATCGGCGCGCCAGCCTACCGGGGGAGTCCGATCCAGGCGTCGGCAGGAGCGAGCAGGACGCGCAGGCCGCCGTCGACCCGCCAGAGCGACACCGCCTGCTCATCGCCGACGAGCTCGGGGGCGATCGCCGCCGGGATGTAGCCGACCTGGAGTGTGCGGTCCTCGTTCCAGATCCCGATCGCGTTCGGGTCGTGCTCGTTCGTCGGCTCCGGAACGAGCTCGAGCCTGCGACCTGGGTCGAACGACGGGTCTTCGAGCGACTCGGGCCGGAAGGTGACGCCGGCCGCTGCGATCACCCGGATGCGGGGATCCTCCCAGCGAACGGGCTCGCCGCTCGCCGCGTCACGCAGGTGATAGCCGCGCTCGGCCCGCTCGAGCCAGAGGCGCAGCCGCTCGCTCACAGAAACGCGTCGTCGCGGAGCACCGCGTGCACACCGAGCACCTGGTTCACGACCTGCGTCACGCGCAGGTCGACGACGACCGACGCGAGGCCGAGCGCATCCGGCCGGGAGAGGCCGTGCTCGCGCTCCATCAGGTCGAGCATCCCGTCGACGGCGATCCGGGCCGCGAGGCCGAGATGCTGGTCGAAGCCGAAGGTGACCCACGCGCCGTGCGTCCGTGCGATTGGCCACTCGAGCGACAGGTCGTCACGCACGTCGAGTGTCAGGACCGCATCCACCGGGGTCTCGATCGCAGTACCGGAGACCTCGCCGTCGCCCTGCGCCGCATGGCCGTCGCCGGCAGAGAAGAGCGCGCCGTCGACGGGGATCGGGAGGTAGAGCGTCGTTCCGGCCACGAGCTCCTTGCAGTCGATGTTCCCGCCGCACCGGCGAGGTGGAATCGTCGAGTGCACGCCCGGCTCGTCGGGCGGCATCCCGAGCACACCCAGGAACGGGGCCAGCCGAATCGTCCTTCCGGCGCCACGACCCACGTCCCCCTCGAGCTCCCAGTCGATCCGGTGTGGCGGTGACGTGAAGGTGGCTCCCCAAGGCCCGGGCACGACCTCGTCGATCGCCACCGCCAGCACCTGGCCGGCCCTGGCGCCCCGGACCTCGATCGGGCCCGCGAGCGCATGGCCCGTGTCGACGTCGGGTCGACGCGGCGTTACGACCTCGTCGCGGCCGCGCCACCACCCCGAGTTCGGAACCGAGATCCGAACCGAGTCGCCTGGATCGACCGCGAGTACCGGCTCGAGCTCGCGCGAGAAGTGACCGTGCAGATGGGAAGGGTCGAGAGGGAGCTCGTGGCTCGCCATCAGAACTCGAGCAGCTTGCGGGCTGCGTCGACGACACGCGCGACGGAGGGCATGTACGCGTCCTCGATCGTCCAGTAGGGGTACGGCACGTCGTACCCCGTGACACGGAGAACCGGCGCCTGCAGGTCGAGCAGCGCTTTCTCGGCGAGGATCGCGGCCAACTCGGCCGCGTACCCGCACGTCCGTGGCGCCTCCTGCACCAGGACGACGCGGCCGGTCTTCGCAGCCGAGGCGAGTAGCGCCTCCTCGTCGAGCGGCTTCAGCGAGCGTAGGTCGAGCACCTCGACCGAGGCGTCGAGCTCGTCGGCCGCGCGCTCGCAGACCGGCACCATCGCACCGTAGGCGACGAGCGTCAGGTCGCTCCCCTCGCGCGCGAGCCTCGCCTTCCCCAGGGGGACGACGTGCTCGCCGTCCGGAACCTCGCCGCGCTCGGTCCGGTAGACGAGCTTCGGCTCGAGGATCACGACCGGATCGGGGTCGCGGATCGCGGCAGCGAGGAGCCCCTTCGCATCCGCGGGCGTGGCCGGAATGGCGACCTTGATCCCCGGCGTATGGACGTAGTAGGTCTCGGGCGAGTCGTCGTGCAGCTCGGGCGCGCGCACGCCGCCGCCGTAGGGCATCCGGATCGTGATCGGGAAGGTCATCTTCCCGCCGGTGCGCCACCGGTAGCGGCCGACGTGGGTGATCAGCTGGTCGAGGCAGGGGTACGAGAACGCGTCGTACTGCATCTCGCAGACCGGTCGGAAGCCGGCCATGCAGAGACCGACCGCCGAGCCGAGGATCCCGGCTTCTGCGAGCGGCGTGTCGACGCAGCGATCGGCGCCGAAGCGGTCGCGAAGGCCCGCAGTCGCGCGGAAGACACCACCGGAGCGCCCGACGTCCTCGCCGAGCACCAGCACGTCCGCGTCCCGCTCCATCTCGACGTGCAGAGCGTCGTTGACCGCCTCGACGAGCAGCAGGTCACTCACCGAGGATCCTCCGCAGCTCCGCGAGGTCGTGCGCAAAGGACGCAGGCGGGTCGGCGAGCGCGTGCTCGAAGATCAGCCCGACATCGCCGGGCGGCTCGGCCTCGGCAGCGGCGATCCCGGCGCGCATCGCGTCGGCAGCCTCGGTCTTGATCTCCTGCTCGAGCGCGTCGCCGAGCAGGCCGAGCCGTCGGAGGTAGCGCTCGTAGCGGCCGAGGCACTCGTTCGCGCGCTCCTCCTCGACTCGCTCGAGATCGATGTACGCCTTCGGATCGTCCGCCGTCGCGTGCGGGGCAGTGCGGTACGTGACCGCCTCGATGAACGTCGGCCCCTCGCCCGCGCGCCCGCGCGCAACGGCCTCCCGCGTCGCCTCGTACACCGCGAGCACGTCACCTCCGTCGACCCGGGTTCCCGGAATCCCGTAGCCGACGGCCTTGTCCACGAGCGCCTCGGCGCGCGTCTGGGCGCTCAGCGGGGTCGAGATCGCCCACTGGTTGTTGTTGCAGAGGAGGACGACCGGCGCCCGCATCACGGCCGCGAAGTTCGCGCCCTCGTGGAACGCGCCCTCCGAGGTCGCCCCGTCGCCGAAGAACGTCAGCGCACAGGCGGTCTCGCCCCGTAACCGCTTGCCCCAGGCCAGCCCCACTGCGTGAGGCACCTGCGTGGCGATCGGGACGCAGATCGAGGCGAGGTTGTAGTCGGCCGGGTTCCACCAGCCGGCCGGATGGCCGCGCCACCACGAGAGGATCGTCGCCGGCGGCATCCCGCGCAGCAGCCCGATCGCCGACTCGCGGTAGCTGGGAAAGATCCAGTCGTCATCCTCGAGCGCGTGGACCGCGCCGGCCTGGATCGCCTCGTGGCCCCAGTAGATCGCGTAGGTGCCGATGCGGCCCTGACTGTGGTAGACGACCGACCGTTCGTCGTACGTTCGCAGCAGCACCATCGACCGGTAGAGGTCGAGCAGATCCTGCTCGCCGAGCCCTTCGACCTCCCCGTCGGGTACCGACTCGCCGTCGCCGATCACACGGCGGAGATCGCGCTCCGCGGGAACGGTGCTGGCCATCGCGGCGCGCACTCTATCTCAGGCCGAGGCGCTCACTGACGGGATTCAGACGAGGACGGAGACGGCGTCCCGCTCCGCCTCGAACACGACCTTCGTGACGTCGCCGACGTCCTCCCCGTCGAGCTGCAGCGGCATCGGCACATCGCAGCTGATTTCGATCCTGTCGGCGTCGTGGAGGTGCGCCAGTGGAAGCCGGGTGCGTCCGGTGAGGATGTAGCTGACCGCCCCCGGGAGCGACCGAGCCCTGAAGGAACGCGGCGCGAGGAGGTCGAGGCCACCGTCGATCCGGGCGCCGCGCGGAAGGCGGAGCGGAAACCGGCCGACGTAGCTGTAGGGATCGGCGTTCGCGACCAGGGCGAAGGCGGCGCGCCCGTGGCCCTCGATCTCGAGCACCGGCTCGTAAGCGGAGCCGGCTCTCGGTAAGCGTCTTCACTGCGGTCCAGGCGAAGACGAGGTCACCCGGCCGGCGGCCGCTCTCGTCGCGGCCGCGAGCGTCCATTCTCCGGACGAGCTCGGCATCGAGCCCGACCCCGGCCGCGAAGCCGAAGCGGCGTCCGTTGGCGCGGCCGAGCGAGATTCGTCGCGTGTTCCCCGCCGCGAGCCTGCGCGCCGCCTCGATCGGGTCGCGCGGGAGACCGAGCGCCCGAGGTAGCACACTCGTGCCGCCGCCGGGGACGAAACCGAGCGGCGTGCCGCCGTCGCTGCCGTTCAGCGCCTCGTTGAAGCCGCCGTCTCCCGAGAAGACGTAGATCCGGTCTGCGCCGGCGAGCCCTGCCACGAGCTCGGTGGCGTGGCCGCCGCGCTCGGTGCGCAGCACTTCGGTGACGTCCAGCGTGCGTGCGACCTGTTCGACGAGCGGCTCCGTGACCTTGCTGGCCCGCGGGTTGACGATCAGAACGCTGTGCACGCGGCGAGCGTATGCGTTCCTGCGTCTGCCGTCGGCGACAGGTCAGCCTCTTCAACACTCGCGTAGCCGCGGATGCCGTCGACCAGGATCAGTGCGAACGAGTCGGCCACCGCGTCCGTGTCACGCCCGGGAGTCAGCCACGTGTACGCCCAGTTGGCGGCGGAGAGGACGAGCAGAGCCGCGGCGCTCTCGTCGAGGTCGGTGCGAAGCTCGCCGTGCTCGCGGCCGTCGCGGAAGAGACCTCGGAGACGCTCCTCGTAGCGGCGGCGCTCGGCGACGATCTGCTCGCGCCGCTCGCCCTCGAGGTAGCGCCATTCGCGGATGAAGACCGTCGCCAGGTCGAGCTGCTCGGCGACGACGCGGAGATGCGCCCGAAGCGCCAGGCGGATCCGCTCGCTCGCGCCCACGTCGTCCGGGATCGCGTCCAGCCCCGCGTGGAAAGCGGCCGCCCCCTCGCGCATCGTCTCGTAGAGCAGCTCCTGCTTCGACTCGGTGAGCGAGTAGAGCGACCCCTTCTGAACGCCCATGGCCTGGGCGAGGTCGCCCATCGACGTGCCGTGATAGCCCTTCTGCGCGAAGAGGCGGGCGGCCTGCCTGGTGAGCTCGTTCCGGCGAGTGGGGATACACTGCATGCTAACGACCGTTCGGCAGGGAGGCGCGACCGTGGAACCCCGTGAGCAGGCATTTCTCGAGTACGTCCAGGGCGGCGGCCTCGTCGAGACCGACGATTGGATGCCCGATGAGTACCGCGCCCGGCTGATCAAGTTCATCGAGATGCACGGCAATTCGGAGCTGATGGGCGTGCTCCCGGAGCGCGACTGGATCCTGCGCGCGCCCACGCTGCAGCGCAAGCTCGCCCTGACCGCGAAGATCCAGGACGAGGTCGGCCACTGCCAGCTGATCTACCGCGTCGTCGAGGATCTCGGCAAGCCGCGTACGCAGTGTCTCGACGATCTGATCTCCGGCAAGTCGAAGTTCCACAACGTCTTCCACTACCCGACCAAGAGCTGGGGCGACGTCGGCGTGATCGCCTGGCTCGTCGACGCCGCGGCGATCATCAGCCAGAAGGCCCTCCTCAAGTGCTCGTACGCGCCCTACGCGCGCGTGATGAAGAAGGTCTGCTGGGAGGAGTCGTTCCACATCCTCCACGGCCGCGACACGGTGCTCGCGATGGTCACGGGCACGCCCGAGCAGCGCGAGCTCGTGCAGGAGGCGGTCACCCGCTGGTGGGAGCCGCTGATGCACTTCCACGGCACGCCGATCCCCGCCGAGGAGGACCCGATGGTGATCTGGCGGATCAAGAGTCAGGGGAACGAGGAGGCGCGCCAGCAGTTCCTCGAGGGGTACGTGCCGCAGATCCTCGAGCTCGGCCTCGAGATCCCCGATCCGAAGCTGCGCCGGAACGACAAGGGCGTCTGGGAATACACGGAGCCCGACTGGGACAAGCTGCTCGCGGTCGTCACCGGCCACGGGCCGGCGTCGCAGGAACGGCTCGCGTTCCGAGCGACCTCGCGCGCGGAGGTGGACTGGGTCTCGAAGGCGATCCTTTCCGAGGCCGCATGATCTACGAGGTCTTCCGGCAAGAGCGAAAGGGCCAGCCGTTCGTGCACGGTGGCTCGTTCCATGCTCCCAACCAGGAGTTCGCGGACGCCTACGCGCGGGAGTTCTACGCGCGGCGCGGCGAGTCGGTCGGTCTGTGGGTCGTACCGCGCGAGGCAATCGTGGAGATCGACGACTTTCCGGACGAGTTCGATCTCAAGTACCGCCGCGTCGACGGCTACTCGATCAAGGCGCGGCTGAAGGAGGCTCGTGAAAACGCGGGTACAGCTGCTTCTTGAGCTCGCCGACGACGAGCTGATCCTCGGCTGGCGCAACTCGGAGTGGACGGGGATCGCGCCGTTCCTCGAGGAGGACGTCGCCTTCTCCTCGATCGCGCAGAACGAGATCGGCCATGCCCGGGCCCTCTACGACCTGGCCGCACGCGATCTGGATACGGACGCCGACGCGCTCGCGTTCGATCGCGCGCCAGAGGAGTACCGCTGCGCGCCGCTCGTCCAGCTGCGCCTCGTGCCCGACTGGGCGCGCACGATCGCCCGGCACGTGCTCTACGAGACCGCGGACGCGATCCGGATCGAGCGGCTGAAGGAGCACGAGGACGACGAGCTCGCGGGGATCGCGGCGAAGATCGAGCGTGAAGAGATCTATCACCGCCTCCACGCCGAGATGTGGCTCGACCGGCTGCGGGACGAACAGCGCTACCGCGACGCCGCAGACGAGCTCTGGCCGTACGCCCTGGGCGTGCTCGCGCCGGAGCTGCGACCGGTGCTCGCGGAGCGCGTGGGCCGTCCGGTGGTCGAGGCGGTCGAGCGGTCGGCGCCGGGCGCGGAGTTCGCCGAGCTCTGGAACGAGATGACGATGGTGCGCCGGTCGGCTCCGGTGGGTGCGCAATGGTGACCGCGGAGCGGGTCTGGGACGCGCTGGCGCAGATCCCGGATCCGGAGATCCCGGTCATCTCGCTCGTCGACCTCGGGGTCGTGAAGACGGTCGCCGTCGACGGCGATCGCGTGCGCATCGCCTTCACGCCGACGTTCATGGGCTGTCCCGCGCTCGACGCGATGCGCACACAGATGGAAGCTGCCGTGACCGAGCTGGGCGGCGAGCCGCAGGTCGACGTCCTGCTCGACGACTCGTGGTCGACCGACAAGATCACTCCCGCCGGTCGCGAGAAGCTGCGCGAGGCCGGCTTCGCACCACCGACAGCACGTGCTGCGGCCGCGCCGACGTTGCTCCAGCTGCAGAAGGCGGTGCACCGTTGCCCGTACTGCAACTCGACCGAGACGCGGCTCGAGAACATCTTCGGCCCCACCCCGTGCCGGTCGCTGCGCTACTGCGACAGCTGCCGGCAGCCGTTCGAGCAGTTCAAGACGATCTAGGGCTGGCGCTGATCACGGACCAGGCATGCACGCACTTGTTGCCGCGCTCGAGGCCGGCGGCGACGTGCGCGCGACGATGCGCGAGCTCGGCGAGCGGCTCCAAGCGCACGTCCGCCTCGAGGAGCGGCAGCTCTTCCCGCTGATCGAACGTGTTGCAGCCGACGCGCTCGATGCAACGATGGCGACGCCGAAGGGAGGCGGTCCCGTGTGGGGTGAGGCGTCGGAGGACCTGAACGCAACGCTCCTCGAGTGGAGCGCAGGCGCAGGGCCGCCGGAGCACGTGAACGATGAGCGCGACGTTCTCGTTTTCGTCGTCGACGGCTCGGCGACGCTCGCCGTCGACGGTGAGGAGCGCGAGCTCGTTCCGGGCGAAGCAGTCATCGTCCCCAAGAGCAAACGACGGCGCATCACGGCCGGGCGCGGGGGTGTCCGCTACCTGTCGGTCCACCTGAAGCGACCGCCGCTCCAGATCCGCTCTGCGGTCGAGCGATGACGGACCGAGCTCTCTAGCTCAGCGCGGTCGCATCGACCTCGGGGCGTGGGAATGCTGCGACTGCGAGCTTGACCGAGGGAAAGAGGTGTTCCGGACCGATCGCGGTGGTGAGTCCGGCCGCGTCGAAGTCCGGCAGCATGCGCGTCCGGAGTCTCGCGACGACGAGCGTGATCTGCTCCTCCTCCAGCTCACGGGTCAGGTCGAAGAGCGCTTCGATTCCAGTCGAGTCGATGTGGTTGACCGCCTCTGCGTCGAACACGAACCACGAGGTCTCGGTCGGCGCGGCGCTGATCGCCTCGTGCACGCGGCCCTTGACGTACTCCGCGTTTGCGAAGAAGAGCCGGTCGTCGAGTCGGTAGACGACAACGCCCGGTGTGATCTCGGCGGACGGGTGCAGTGCGACGTCGCGGTAGCCGTCGAGGTGAGGGACCCAGCCGAGCACCGCATCGTACGGGCGAGCGCTGCGACGTACCGTGTCGATGATCGAGAGCCCGACAGCGACGACGATCGCCTCGAGCACGCCGAAGAAGACGACGCAGCCCGTCGTGACCGCCGCGATCGAGACCTCGACTCGGTCGATCGCCGCGAGCGCCCGCCAGGCGGCCGGCTCGACGATGTTGATCCCCGCCGCAACGATGACTGCGCCCAGGACGGCCTGGGGCAGGTACTGCACCGGCTCGGTCAGGAAGAGGAGGATCACCACGATCGTCCCGGCTGAGAACAGGCCGGCGATCTGCGTCCGTGCGCCCATCGCGTCGTTCACCGCGGTTCGCGCACCGCTCGCACCGATCGAGAACGCCTGCGTGAAGCCGGCGGCCGCGTTCGCTGCCCCCATCGTCAGCAGCTCCTGCGAGGCGCGCACATGCTCTCCGCGCTTACCCGCAAAGGCTCGCGCGGTCAGGATCTCGTCCGCGAAGGCGACCAGGAAGAGGCCGAACGCCGCCGGCACGAGCGCCAGGACATCGTCAAGGGGCGGTGTCGGCAACGTCGGGCGGGGCAACCCACCTGCGACCGGGCCGACTGTCGCGACCCCGTGGCTCGCGAAGTCGAACAGCCAGGAGAGGGCGATCGCCGCGACGACTACGATCAACGCTCCCGGCACGATCGGCAGGAACCGGCGCAGGGCGAACATCACGCCGAGCGAGACGACGCTGACGGCGAGTGTGGCGCCGCTCACATCGCCAAGCTCACGCACAACTTCCCAGAGCCGAGCCAGCGATTCGGTCGCGTCGACCTCGATCCCCAGAAGCTTGCCCAGCTGCGCGATCACGAGCGTGATTGCGACACCGTGCAGGTATCCGATCAGCACCGGCCGGGAGAAGTAGTCCGCGATCCAGCCCAGCCGCAGCACTCGCGCGAGCAGGAAGCAGGCTGCGACGAGCAGCGCGAGCATCGACGCCAGCTCGACGGCATTGTCGGTGCCGGCGGCGGCGAGCGGGAGAACCGCCGCGGCGACCAGAGTCGACGTCGCCCCCTCCGGGCCGATCACCAGCCGGCGGGACGAGCCGAGCAGAACGTACGCGACCGTCGGCAGCAGCAGCGCGTAGAGACCGTTGACCGGAGAGAGACCGGCGAGTTGGCCGTAGGCCATCGCCGAAGGCAGCGCCAGCGCCGCAACCGTCAGCCCGGCGACGAGGTCACGGCCGGCACTCGAGCCCCGGTAACGCGGCACGTCTTTGAGGACGGGTACCGCCCGCACGAGCAGCGGCTCCATCTTCGCGGGCCGGAACGCCGCAGCTCCCCCGTATGCGGTCCCGCCGTCTTGCGCCGAGGGCTGAGTGGGTGGCTCGTCGTCTGTGGCCATGGTCCCGAGCGGGCGTCGCGCCCGCGCCGGATAGAACCTACGCCACCACCCCTCCCACGAGCCCGACCCGCGGTCGCGGGGGGTCGCCGGTGCCGGGCCGAGCGAAGACGATCAGGCCGTCCGACCAGTAGGGCCAGCGTCGGCCGAACCGCGTACTCAGCGATCGCAGCGCATTGAGCCCGAGGGCGACCGGGCCGGATCCGCGCGCGCCCCGCGGGTTCTGGTAGTAGCCGATCCGATCGACCCGCCAGCCGGAGCGCTCGAGCAGCACTCGGACCGTGCTCGGGCTGTGCCAGGCGGTGTGGTCGGGGTGGATCAGCTCGTTGCCGGAGAAGGGCGTGAGAAAGTTCTGCAATCGGTAGGCGTTCGGCGTCGTCAGGACAAGGCGGGAGTCGGGGGCCGCAAGATCGAGCATCGCCTCGAGGAACGGGCCGGGCGCATCAAGGTGCTCGATGATCTCACCGGCGACGATCGTCTCGAACGAGCCGATCGACAGCTCAGCGACACGCTCCCGATTCTGCGCGTCGATCGCATAGGCCTCGAAGCCGAGCGCGCGTGCCTGCTCGACACCGGCGGCATCGACGTCGAGCCCGACCAGCTCGGTCGCGACGGCGGCGATCCGGTCGTGAAGCCAGCGCCCTTCCGACCTCTTGGCAGCCATCTGGTGCTCGTCCACGAAGCCGAGATGGACGACACGGCGGCCTGCACAGGCTTCGAGAATCGCCTGTTCGCGTAGGAGCGGCGATTCAGAGGGAAGCGGTTGGAGCCAGTCGAGGGCGCCGTCGCCGAGTGCGCGCCGAAGTCCTCTGGTGAGAAGCGACTTCATATGCAGCCGGCGGTGATCTTCTCCCGCCGTGCGTCGAGCCCGGGTGGGCACCGGTTGTCGGGGTGCCAGTAGGGCCCGCAGAAGATGACAGCGACGGGGTCTTTCCAGATGGTCTTGCACGTCGGGGTCTCGGGGCCGGATGCCTGAACCGGTCTCTGCGCTCCGGGTCGAGGCCGTTCCTCAGGTGGGGGTAGCGTCGTCTCTCGAAAGGGATTGACGAGGGCGAGTTGCCCCTCCGCGGCCCAGCGTCCCGGGAAGGAGAACGGTTGCGTGTGGGCGTCGATCGAGGACTGCGCGCGGGTCCTGGATCACGACTGAGTCCGGGAGTGCTTCTCGCACGTTCGCGCCATAGATCGGCAGCGCGATGATCAGCCACGACGCTCGCTTGGCCTGCTGCCGTTCTGACTCTCCGGGCGCGGACTTGCGGCAGCTGAGGAAGTCGGGTTGCCGCGGGGCCGGGTCCGGGTAATTCGCATGCGAGCCTCGCGCGACCCAGACGATCGGCCGCACGGATCGGTCCGGCATGCGCTGGGTGCGAACGTCCTCCCATTTCAGCCACTGGCCGCCGCAATGAGAGGAGTACGCGACGAAGAGAGGTGCAGCCCTCGAGAGGCCGACGGTGACTTGCTCCCAATCGGACTGGTGGCGCTGCACGATCCGGCCGACCCCGGTTTGCGCCTCCCACAGGTCGTTGCGGTAGAAGATCCAGTACTGGATCACGGCGTAGAGGTTCGGATAGGGCGTGGGCTCCTGGAAGATCGGTGGTGACCCGTCACCCTGTGGAGTCCCACGGACGACGACTCGTGCATACACCCGGCCGCGCTGAATCACTCGGTCAGGCCAGGGTGTGCGCCGACCGCGATCGCAGGATGTCGACACGTTCTGGCACTCGCCGACGAGAGCGAAACAGATGGGAGCGGGAGCCGGGTTTTCTCGCTCGGGAGCACTCCGTACGCACCGGTACGGGAGCTCGTTTCGCGGCAGGTGGATCGGGGTCTTGAGGGTTCCGTCCCTGTTGAGGCTCCACACGATCGCTTCTCGCCGGTACGGCCCGACAGGGCCGGCGAGCCACCGCTCGTTGCGGTGGAGAAGAAGCAACGGCCGGTACGCCGCCATGAGCTCCTTGGCGGTCAAGCCGTCGGGGCGCTGATCCGGCAGCAGTCCCTTTGCGAAGGCGCGCCCGCTGTACTTCTCGGCCTGCAGCCTCTCCGGAACGGTCATCAACGCCGAGTAGCCGAACACCATCGGCAGGAGCCACGCGAAGACCGCGGCGACGGGCACGAGCTTCACGAGCGGTCGGCGAAGAACGACAGGGGCTCGCCACGCTTTGGCGAGGAGGAAGAGCGCTCCTCCGACGAGTGCGGAGATCGCAAGGTCGAGGACGACTCCGTTCCAGCCGCCTACCTGGAGCCATTCCGCCGGCAGATCGATCACCCGGCTGCCAGGAAGAAGGCCGATGTAGGCGCTGAGCGCGACGAGCACTCCGAGTGCACCGCCAACCAACGCAGCTGCGATCCACGATCCCAGACCCCAGGCGAGGGTCAAGACCAGGGCGAAGATCAGGCAGGCGACGAGGAGGCCGTAGAACCCGATCAAGAACGTCAAGCCTGAGATCGCACCAAGACGCGTCACGGTGCCCGACGGGTCTCCGGCCAGAATCGCCGGCAGGATCAGGACACCGACGAAGAACACGAACGCGCCCACGAGTTGTCGACCCACCGAGAGCCGGCGCCCGGCCACCGCGTGCCCCCAGAGCGCGATCGGAACCGCAACCAGCAACCACCAGGCCCCAAGTCGGAAGGCGACCGCGTAGATGAAGGGGGAGAGGAGCGCCGGCGCCAGCCGCTCGTCCAGCCGGAGCCATCGACCGAGCCGCTCGACGGGGTGCCGCACAGGGGCCGGGAGAAGCTCCCAGACGTGTCGGATCGCGCCGAGCACTTTCAGCACGCGGAGGTTTCCGGCGCGAGCCTGAGCGAGGAGCCACTTGAGCACGGTGCGCTTCCGCCGACCCGAGTGGCGGACTAGATCACTGACCGGTTGTCTACGGCCATCTCTCGTTCACCGCCGGTTAGCCGATTCGCACTCCGAGACGCCTGGCGAGGGTGACACATGGGAGGAGTGGTTGCAACGCCGCTCCCTCAGGGCTTCCAGCCGACCGACCACGTACCGGTCGCGTTCACGGTCCACGTGTGGGAACCGGCCGCCACACGGCGTGTTCCCCGCTTGGCCTGGGACTTGATCGGCGCCATGAACGGGTCGCCGGAGAGCCGGAAGACCTGGCCGCCGCTCGTCCAGACGAGCGTCTTGCCACGCTTGAGGGTGAACGGCGGCAGGTCACGGCCACCCTGGCCGCGGAAGCCCACGAGTCCGCCGCCGATTGCGCGGGGGCGCTCGATTCCGGGAACGATCCGAATCGTCCAGCCGGCGAACGCCTTCACGCCGAGCTGGTGCGCTCCAGCGGCGAGATAGGTCGCGCCGGCGCGGGCTGCCGAGTTGACGGAGCCGCCTGTCAAGCTGCTGCTCGGAAGGATCAGGAAGATCGGGCTCGTGCTCGTCCAGCGGAGCGTCGACGGCACGTCGAGCGTGATCGGCGGGAGCGTCATGTCGGCGCTGCCGGAGAACGTTCGCTCGGTGCTCGAGCCCGTAGGCGCTTGCAGTCTTGCGTTCGCGGATCCGAGCCCGACGGTCGCGAAGACGGCGATCAGAACGGTCGTGAAGCGAAGCATGAGAACCCCCGAGTTTCTGCGGCAGGAGTCGTGCCGACTCATGCTGGGAGCCAAATGCCGACCCGTCTATCCCCCACAAGGGCACAATGCTCGAGTGGCGATCGCACGTTCAGGGGCCGCGAACCAACCGCCCCCGCTGAGGGACTACAACCTCTTTCACGCGGACTCGGCGCTCGTTGAAGGGCTGAGGCGCGAGGGCGCGGCGCCCTGGGAGGAACAGGTCGCAGAGTTCGGGGAGGTGCTCGGGGGCGAGCCGCTCGAGTGGGGCAGACTCGCGAACGAGCACCCGCCAAAGCTCCTGACGCATGACCGCTACGGCGAGCGGATCGACGAGATCGAGTTCCATCCGGCCTGGGACTCCCTGCTTCGGCTCGGGCTCGAGGCACGGCTGCAATCGCTCCCGTGGGTCGACGAGCGACCCGGTGCACATGTCGCGCGTGCGGCGCTCTTCATGCTGCTGGCGCAGGTCGAGGCAGGCGTCGGCTGTCCGCTCTCGATGACGTTCGCCGCCGTGCCCGCTCTCCGGGCACAGCCCGACCTCGCCGAGGAATGGGTCCCGCGCCTGACGAGCGGCGCAGCGCTCTGCGGGATGGCGATGACCGAACGCCAGGGTGGCTCCGACGTCCGCGCAAACGAGACGATCGCGCGCCGCGACGGAGACGCCTGGTACCTCGACGGCCACAAGTGGTTCTGCTCGGCGCCGATGTCGGATGCGTTCCTCGTGCTCGCGCAGGCACCCGCCGGGCTCTCCTGCTTTCTCGTCGAGCGCCCGCAGGCGGGCTTCCGGATCGAGCGGCTGAAGGACAAGCTCGGCAACCGCTCCAACGCCTCTGCCGAGATCGCGCTCGACGGGGCGGCAGCGCAGCTCGTCGGGTCCGAGGGCCGGGGCGTGCACACGATCCTCGAGATGGTCAACCACACCCGCCTCGACTGCGTGCTCGGCTCCACAGCTCTGATGCGGCGCGCGGTCGCCGAGGCTACGCACCACACTGCCCATCGCGCCGCCTTCGGCCGGTTGCTCGCCGAGCAGCCGCTGATGCGGAACGTGCTCGCCGACCTCTGCGTCGAGTCGGAGGCTTCGACGGTGACGGCGCTCCGCCTGGCGCGGGCATTCGACGAGGCGGACGCTCCGTTCCGGCGCCTCGCCACCGCGGTCGCCAAGTTCTGGATCTGCAAGCGAACGCCCCCGCTCGTCGCCGAAGCGCTGGAGTGCCTGGGCGGCAACGGCTTCGTCGAGGAGTCGCAGCTGCCGCGTCTCTTCCGGGAGAGCCCGCTCAACTCGATCTGGGAAGGCTCCGGCAACGTGAACGCGCTCGACGTTCTGCGCGCCCTCGCGCGCGAGCCAGAGTCCGCAGAGGCGTTCCTCACCGAGGTGCGACTCGCCGAAGGGGTCGACTCGCGCCTGGACGCCGCGGTCGCGCGGCTCGAGCGCGAGCTCGCAGAGCCGGACGAGGAAGGCGCGCGCAGGCTGCTCGAGCTACTCGCGGTCTCGCTCCAGGGCTCCCTCCTCGTTCGCCACGGCGCGCCGGAGGTCGCCGACGCGTTCTGTGCGTCGCGGCTCGACCGGCCGGGAGGCGTCTTCGGCACGCTTCCCGCGTCCCTCGATCTCGAAGCGATCGTCGAACGCCACCGGCCGAGCCTCTGAAGGATTGCCACCTGTGACCCCGGTGTACAGTCCCGGTGTGGCCGTCGAGATCCAGTACTGCCCTGTCTGAGGTGGCTACGACCGACGGGCCGCGAGTCTCGCGGCCGTGCTGAACGCCAACGGGATTCCCGCGGCGATCGCCGAGGGTCAGAAGAGCCAGTTCGACGTAATCGCCGACGGTGAGCTCCTGTTCTCGAAGCAACGGCAGGGCCGCTTCCCGGAAGAAGAAGAGATCCTCGCTCTCGTGAAATGAGCGCCGACGGGCGGGCTAGGAGCCGCTGAAGCGCGGCGGCCGCTTCTCGAGAAAGGCCGTCACGCCCTCTCTGAAGTCGGCGGTCCCGGTCGCTTCCTGCTGCAGCTCGGCCTCCAGCTCGAGCTGCGCTTCGAGCGAAGCCGTGTAGGCGTGGTCGAACAATCGCTTCGTCATGCCGACGCCACGCGTCGGAAGAGCGGCGTACGTCTCCGCGACCTGAGCCGCGCGCGCGGCGAACTGGTCTGCCTCGGTCACCTCGGAGACGAGCCCCCAGGCGTGCGCCTCACCCGCGGTCAGCCTCCGGTTGGACGTCATCCACTCGAACGCGCGGGCAAAGCCGAGCAGGCGGTGGATGAACCATGACCCGCCCGAGTCGGGGACGAGCCCGATCCCGATGAAGCCGGGCACGAACGTCGCGACGTCGGCGGCGATTCGGATGTCGCAGGCCGCGGCGAGCGAGAGCCCGGCGCCGGCGCACGGCCCGTTGACCGCCGCAATCACCGGCTTTTCGAGGCCGCGGATCAGCCGGATGTTTGGATGGTAGGTCTCCTCGAGCCGCTCTCGGATCGAGCCCGCGACCTCCTGGAACTCCTTCAGATCCTGCCCCGCGCAGAAGCCTCGGCCCGCCCCGGTGATCACGACCGCCCGGATCTCCGGGTCAGCCGCCTCTTCCAGAGCCGTTCGTAGTGCCGCATGCAAGGCGGCGTTGAACGCATTGAAGACCTCGGGCCGGTTCAGCGTGATCGTGAGGACCGCACCTTCCCGCGACGTGAGTACCTCGCTCATGCGTCGACCCTAACCCTTGCGCTCGAGAAAGCGTTTGATCGCGCCCTGCGCCTCGTCGCCGTGCATCGACAGAGCGAGCCAGTCGCGAGCGTGGCCGACGGTCTCGTGCCACGAGATGTCGCGCCACCAGTTCAGCTGCTGCTTGGCGTAACGCGTCGTCTCGGGCAGCTTGTTCGCGAGCTTCTCGACCACCTCGTCCACCTTCGCGTCGAGCTCAGCGGCCGGGACCGCCCAGTTGACGAGGCCCCACTCCGCTGCCTGCGTCGCCGGAACCTCGTCGCAGAGCAGGATCATCTCGCGCGCCCGCCGGTCGCCGATCATGATCGGCAGCCACTGGGTTGCGCCGCCCGCCGGCACCGAGCCGTGCTCGAGCCCGACGTGCCGGATGAAGGCATCGTCGACCATCACCGAGAGGTCGCACGCCATCTGCAGCTCGTTGCCGCCACCGACGGCGATTCCGTTCACGCGGGCGAGCGTCGGCTTGCCGATCTCCCGCAGCCGGTTGTGCATGTCCATGAATGCGCCGAACCACTTCCAGTACTCCTTCGAGTTGCCGAGCAGGTCCTCGCCCCAGGCGCGCAGGTCGGCTCCGACGCAGAAGGCTCGCCCGCTGCCCGTGACGACGACGACGCGGATCTCGTCGTCCCAGGACGCGTCCTCGAACGCGCGTGCCAGCTCGCGCAGCATCCGGAAGTCGAACGCGTTCAAGACCTCCGGCCGGTTCAGGGTCACCGTCGCCCGCGGGTAGTCCTTCTCGTAGACGATCCGCTCGAAGCCGAGCTCGTCGGGCGAGAGCGGGCGGGGCTGGTCCGGCTCCGTCACGCGGCGATCTCGACGAAGGCGATCGTGAACGGAATGCCCATGTCCATCGCATCCTTGCCGCTCGCGGCGAATTCCTCCGAGCGAGCGACAGCCTTGAACGCGTCCATGTCGCTCCACTCGAACTCGGCGTAGTACGCGAACGGCGGCTCGCCGAACGGAGAGCCGAACACCTTGCCGTGCCGGAACGCCTGACACTCGACCTTCGCGGTGAAGTCCTCGAGATGCCGGGCGTAGCGCTCCGGCTCCGGCTCCCGCTCGTACTGAATGACTGCTCGGATCATCGTTCTCACCTCTCGCCTCGGGGACGTGCGGGAGCGTATAGCTTGCGCCCGTGTCCGGAGGAACGGCCGCCGCCGCCTCGCTCGCCCTCGTCGCCGGGCTCGCGGGCTCGATTCAAGTCGCCGTGATGGGCCGGTTCGGCGAGCGGATCGGCTCGTTCGAGGCGCTCGCTGCCAACCTGATCTTCTCCGCCCTCGTCGCGACGATCGTGCTCCTGGCGCTGCGGCAGAGCCTGGCCGGATTCGGCGAAGCGCTGCACTCGCCCTGGTGGTACTGGGTCGGTGGGGGCGGCATGGGCGTGGTCGTGGTGCTCACGATCACGGTGGTCACGCCGCAGATCGGGGCGGCCGCGACGATCGGGCTGCTGATCGCGGGCCAGCTCGCGATGGGCGTCGTGATCGACAGCTACGGCCTCTTTGGCGTCGAAAAGGTTGCGCTCGGCTGGCCGCGCATCCTCGGGGTGCTGTTGCTGGCCGCCGGCGCCGTGTTCGCGCTGAGGCGCTAGCGCCTACGGAGCGTCGCCGGCCATGGGCAGATGCTGCACTGACCGGATTGAGCCGCGATTTCGGTGGGCTTAGATACCGGCGATGTCGTCCGGCCGAACCGGAACGCGCGTCAGCTCGCGGCCGGTGGCGGCGCGTAGCGCCGAGACGACGGCAGCGGTCGAGACGACGGTGGGTGGCTCGCCGACGCCCTTGAGGCCGTACGGCGCATCGGGCTCCGGGTCCTCGATCAGCACGGTCTCGACCGGAGGCATGTCGAGCGTCGTGGGGATCAGGTAGTCCGTGAAGCTCGCGTTCGTGATCAGACCGTCGCTCGTCCGGATCTCCTCCATCAGCGCGAGCCCGAGCCCCTGCGCGGTGCCCCCCTCGATCTGGCCCTCGACTGCCAGCGGGTTGATCGCCTTGCCGACGTCCTGCGCGGTGCCGATCCAGACGACCCGCGACAGGCCGAGGTCGACGTCGACCTCCGCGACGACCCGCATCGCCGCGACGGCGAACGAGACGTGGGCTCGATCACCGGTCACCTGGCCGGTCTCCGGATCGAGCGGCGTCGTACGCAGGTGACGGTAGACGCGCTCCACATCGACGTCCCCGCCGACACGCTTCTGCTCGTCGAGCGCGGCCCGGCACGCGTCGCGCACTGCCCCAGCGGCCATCCACGTCATGCGCGAGGCCGACGCCGAGCCTGCGGACGCGACGTGGGCCGTTCCCGGCGGCGCGAGCGCCACCTGGTCGGTCCCGAGCTCGGTGCGTGCGACCTGGAGGATCACGTCGGTGACTCCCTGTCCGACCTCGGCCGCTGCGCAGTGGATCTCCGCCGCGCCGTCGGCCCGCAGGATCACCCGGGCGGCGGCGTAGTCGTCGAAACCCTCCGAGTAGCAGATGTTCTTGAAGCCGACGGCGAAGCCGACGCCGCGGACGACGCCCTCGCCGCGCGTCGTGTTTCCCGCCCCACCAGGGAGGCGGATCGCCTCGCGCGGCAACTGCTCGGGTTCGGGCACCTTCAGCTCGGCCGCGCGCCGGATGACGTCCGCCGCCGGCAGGGAGCCCGTGATCGCCTGCCCGGTCGGGAGGACGTCGCCCGGGCCGAGCGCGTTCAGCAGCCGAAGCTCGACCGGATCGATCGCGAGCTCCGCGGCGAGCTTGTCCATCTGCGCCTCGGCCGCGAAGCATGTCTGCACGGCGCCAAAGCCGCGCATCGCGCCGCACGGCGGGTTGTTCGTGTACACGCAGGTCGACTCGATCAGGGCGTTCGCAACCCGGTACGGGCCGACGGCGAAGGAGGCCGCGTTCGACGTGACCGCGGTCGAGCTCGACGCATACGCGCCGCCGTCGAGCAGGATCGTCATGCGGACGTTCACCAGCTCTCCGGCCCGGGTCGCCCGGTGCTCGCACCAGATTCTGGCCGGATGGCGGTGCACGTGGCCGAAGAACGACTCCTCGCGGTTGTAGACGATCTTCACCGGCCGCTTCGTGTGCAGCGCCAGCATGGCGCCGTGGATCTGCATCGAGAGGTCCTCACGGCCGCCGAAGGCGCCACCGACTCCGGCGAGATGGATGCGAACCATCTCCGGCGAGAGACCGAGGCACGGCGCGACCTGGTCGCGATCGACGTGCAGCCACTGGGTCGCGACGTAGATGTCGACGCCGCCCTCTCCGTCCGGGACTGCGAGCCCCGACTCGGGGCCGAGGAACGCCTGGTCCTGGATGCCGATGTCGTAGACACCGCTCACGACGACATCGCCCTCGGCATCCGGGTCGCCGTGGCGGATGACCATGTGGCGAACGACGTTCGGCCGTGGGTCGTCGCGGTAACCGTGAGCCATCGTCGGGCGGTCCGGGTGGAGCGGCTGCTGCTCGGTCGCGCGCTCCATGTCGGTGACCGCCTCGAGCACCTCGTACTCGACCCTGACCGCGGCAGCGGCACGACGCGCCTGCTCGGGCTCCTCGGCCGCGACGAGCGCGACCGGCTCGCCGTAGTAGCGGACGCGGTCCGCGGCGAGCACCGGCTGGTCGGCGAACTCGAGGCCGTACGTCTTCTGGCCCGGCACGTCGGCGTGCGTGAGCACGGCGTGCACACCGGCCATCCCCAGGGCGGCGGAGATGTCGAGCTCGACGATCTTCGCGTGCGCATGCGGGCTGCGAACGGTGACGCCCCAGAGCATCCCGGCCGCGTGCAGGTCGCTCGAGTAGGCGAATTCGCCGGTCACCTTCGGCGTCGCGTCGTGCCGTGTACCGCGGTCGCCGACCCGCGCGCGCCGGAGCTCGGCCTGCTGCTGCTGCGTGGTCGTCATGCGCGGGCCGCGAGGCGGACGGCGTCGAAGATCTTCGCGTAGCCGGTGCAGCGACAGAGATTGCCCGAGAGCTCCTCGCGGATCACATCGTCGCTCGGATTCGGGACGCGCTCGAGCAGAGCGGCCGTCGCGACGATGAGCCCCGGCGTGCAGAAGCCGCACTGAACGGCGCCCGCATCGACGAAGGCCTGCTGGACGCCGTGGAGGCCGTCCGTCGAACGCAGCCCCTCGACGGTCGTCACCTGGTGTCCGTCCGCCTGCGCGGCCAGGACGAGGCAGGCGCAGACGAGCTCGTTGTCGAGCAGCACCGAGCACGAGCCGCATTCGCCCTGCTCGCACGCGTTCTTCGAGCCGGGCAGGTCGAGCGTGTCGCGCAGCGTCGTCAGCAGGCTCTCGCCCGCCCAGACGTCCGCTTCACGCGCTTCCCCGTTCACGACCAGCCGGACCTTCATGCGAGCACCCGATCCAGGGCACGCTTCGTGAGGACACGCAACGCGTGGCGGCGATACGTCGCCGTGCCCCGGACGTCGTCGATCGGGCTCGCGGCTCTCGCGACGAGGTCGGGGAAGTCGGCACGCGCAGCGAGCGGCGCCGTCACGAGCGCCGGCACCGGTCCAGCCGAGCCGTACGCTGCCCTGAGCTCACCGCGCTCCCGGTCGGCGAGGACGGCCAGCGAGCAGACGGCGATCACCATCGCGTTCCGCGGCCCCACCTTCATGAACGTCTGCGGCTGCCCGCTCGGATCGATCCGGACCGCCAGCACCAGCTCGTCCTCCGCGAGTGCGTTGCGCTTCGGGCCGAGGAAGAACTCGGTCAGCGATAGCGTGCGCACCCCGCGGGTGCTGCCGATCTCGACGATCGCATCCTCGACCAGCAGCGGCGGGTGCGCGTCGCCCGCGGGCGAGGCGGTGCCGAGGTTCCCGCCGATCGTGCCGCGGTTGCGGATCTGCGGCGAGCCGACCGTGCGCGAAGCCTCGGCGAGCGCGGGCAAGAGCTCGGCGAGCTCCGGCTTCATTGCCTCGGTGTACGTCAAGCCGGCGCCGAGGCGGAGCGAGCCGTTCTCCCGACTCCAGCTCTTCAGCTCCGGCACCTCGGCCAGGTTGAGGATCGTCTCGGGCCGGGTGCGATCGAAGTTGAGCTCGACGAGGAGGTCGGTGCCGCCCGCGATCGGGCGTGCGTCGGGCCGCTCGGACTTGACCCGGAGCGCCTCGTCGAGCGTGCGTGGCGTGATGACCTCCACGCGGTCAAAGATACGGTACGCAGGCATGAAGTCCCTGCTCGCCGACGCGCACGTCCTCACTGTCGACGACGCCGGAACCGAGCACGCGGACGGCTGGATCCTGATCGAAGACGGCCTCGTGGTCGAGGTCGGCGCAGGCGACGCGCCCGACGCGGAGGAGCGCACGAGCCTCGGTGGAGCAGTCGTCACGCCTGGGCTCGTCAACACGCACCATCACCTGTACCAGACCCTCACGCGTGCCCGGGGGCAGCAGGCAACGCTCTTCGAATGGCTCGTCGAGCTCTACCCGGTCTGGGCCAGGATCGATGCCGACGCGGAATACGCGGCGGCGCGGACGGGTCTCGCCGAGCTGATGCTCTCCGGCTGCACGACCGTCTTCGACCACCATTACGTCTTCCCGCGGGGCCGCACGGGGCTCGTCGAGGCGGAGGTGCAGGCCGCTCGGGAGCTCGGCTGCCGGCTCGTCGCCTCACGCGGCTCGATGGATCTCGGGGTCTCCGACGGCGGCCTGCCCCCTGACGAGCTCGTAGAGGAGGTCGACGCGGTGCTCGCGGACACGGAACGCCTCGCCGGCGAGCTGCACGAGAGCGGCCCCGGCGCGCGCATTCAGATCGCGGTCGCGCCCTGCTCCCCCTTCTCGGTCACCGGGCGCCTGATGACAGAGTCCGCGGAGCTCGCCCGCCGGCTCGGCCTGAAGCTGCACACGCACCTCGCGGAGACGACCGACGAGGAGGCGTACTGCCAGGAGCTCTACGGCTGCACGCCGGTGGAGTACCTCGACAGCCTCGGCTGGCTGGACGGTGACGTGTGGTGCGCTCACTGCGTCCACCTCTCTGCGGCCGAGATCGCGCGCTTCGCCGAGACCGACACGGGAGTCGCCCACTGTCCGACGTCGAACCTGCGCCTCGGTGCTGGCGTCGCACCGGTGCGGGCGATGACAGAGGCAGGCGTCCGCGTCGGGCTCGGGGTCGACGGCTCGGCCTCGAACGAGCGCAGCCATCTCTTCAACGAGGTCAAGCAGGCGCTTCTCGTCGCTCGTGGGCGCGGCGGGCCGCAGGCGATGACGGCACGCGAGGCGATCCGCCTCGGCACGCGCGGGGGAGCCGAGGTGCTCGGGCGGGACGACATCGGCTCGATCGAGCCGGGGAAGTGCGCGGATCTCGCCGTCTGGGCGACGGACGGGCTCGAGCTGGCCGGCGCTGCAGATCCGGTCGCAGGTCTCGTCTTCGCCGGTGCGCATCGCGTCGACCGCCTGTACGTCGGCGGCGAGCTCGTCGTCCGCGGAGGCGCGCTCGTCCATGCCGACGAGGGCGACATCGCGAGCGCGCACCGCGTGCAGGCGAGGAGATTCGCCCCGTAGTAAGTTCGCCCGGTGATCTCGCTGTCGACCCACGTGCTGGACACGGGAGCCGGGAAACCCGCGGACGGAGTGCTCATCGTCCTGTACCGCGGCGACATGTTCATGGCCGAGACCCGCACCGACGACGACGGACGTGCACGCCTCGCCGAGGATCTCGACCCGGGGACGTACAGGCTCGTCTTCCATCCACCCTCACCGTTCTTCAAGCGCGTCGAGCTCGAGGTCGAGCTGGCGGAGGGCCACTACCACGTCCCGCTCCTCGTGTCGCCCTACTCGTGCGCGAGCTACCGAGGCAGCTGAGCGCCGACGAGCTGGCGCCGCTCTTCTCGGGGCGGACGCGCTTCGTCGAAGAGCTCGCCGGCCACGAGAATCCGCTCGAAGTCGCGGAGGAGATCGCACTCGCGCTGCCCGAAGCCGACCAGGTCGCCGCCTTGGCGACTCATCCGAGGATCGGAGAGCCCTCCGAGGAGCAGCGCGGCGCCGAGCCGGACGTCCTCGAGGAACTCGCGCGCCTGAATGAGGCCTACGAGGAGCGCTTCGGCTTCGAGTTCGTCGTCTTCGTGAACGGGCGGACGCGGGCCGAGCTTCTGCCCGTGCTGCGTGAGCGGCTCGAGCGGGAGCGGACGGACGAGCTGCAGACAGGGCTGCGCGAGCTCTGCGCGATCGCGAGGAACCGGTGGACGCTGACTACCTGAGAGACCTCGCCGACCTCGTCCTGCGCATGCTGCACGTCGTCGCAGGGATCGCCTGGATCGGGGCCTCGTTCTACTTCATCCGGCTCGACCTGGGGCTGCGGCCACCCGTCGACCCCGAGGACGCAGGCGGCAGGCGTCGCAGGCGAGTACTGGGGCGTGCACGGCGGCGGCTTCTACCACTCGCAGAAGTACAGGGTCGCGCCGCCGAAGCTGCCCGAGCACCTGCACTGGTTCAAGTGGGAGGCGTATACGACCTGGCTGTCCGGCTTCGCGCTCCTCGTCGTCCTCTACTGGCTGGATGCCGGCGACCGCCTCGTCGACCCCGCCGTCGCCGACCTGAGCCCCTCCAGGCGGTCGGCCTCTCTGCCGCAGGGCTCGCTCTCGCCTGGCTCGTCTACGACGGCGCCTGCCGCGTTCTCCGGACCGACCGCCTCGTGGCGATCGCGGTCGCCGTCCTCGTGACGCTGTCGGCCTACGCGGCGGGGCAGCTCTTCGCCGCCCGGGCCTCATTCCTTCAGGTCGGCGCGATGCTCGGCACGATCATGGCCGCGAACGTCTTCTTCGTGATCATTCCCGCTCACTGGGAGCTGGTTCGCGCGAAGCAGCAGGGCCGCGAGCCGGACCCGGCAGCCGGCCTGAGGGCGAAGCAGCGGTCGGTGCACAACAACTACCTGACGTTGCCGGTCGTCTTCACGATGCTGGCAGGCCACTTCCCACTCGCCTTCGGGCAGAAGCGTGCCTGGCTCGTGCTGCTCGCGATCTTCGCCCTCGTCGTCGCGATCCGGCACTTCTTCAACCTCTGGCACACCGGTCGGCGCCAGTGGTGGATCCTCGGCGCGGCCGCCGCGGGAGCGATCGCGCTGGCGTTCGCGCTGGCGCCGGACGACACTCCCGTCACTGCCGCCCCCAACGACTCGGTCGCCCAGAGCATCGTCGCCGAGCGCTGCCAGACCTGCCACTCGGGTGCCTCGGCACCGCTCGGCGTTCGGCTCGAGACCCTGGCGCAGATGCAGCAGCATGCAGGCCAGATCGAGGTGATGGTGTCGTCGCGCGCGATGCCGCCGGGCAACACGACCGGTCTCACGGATACCGAGCGCGACCAGCTCGTCGCCTGGGCGGCGGCGCACGGATAAGGTCCCGCCGTGCTCGAGATCACCGCTGCCGGAATGCGCTTCGTCGCGCGCTGGGAGGACGAGCTGGCCCCGAAGACCGTGGCCGCCTTCAAGGCGATCCTGCCGCTCGACGACCAGATCATCCACTGCCGCTGGAGCGGCGAGTCGAACTGGATCCCGTGGGGAGACCGCGATCTCGGCATCGGCCCCGAGAACGCCACCAGCTATCCGCACCCGGGCGAGCTGGCGCTCTACCCCGGTGGCCAGAGCGAGACCGAGCTTCTCTTCCCGTACGGCTACTGCAGCTTCGCGAGCAAGGCCGGGCACCTCTGGGCGAATCACTTCGCCACCCTCGTCGAGGGCCAGGCGCAGCTCAGGGAGCTCGGCCGGCTGACGCTGTGGCAGGGCGCCCAGCCGATCTCGTTCAAGGAGACGTAGCGGCCGTCAGGGAAGCGCGAGCAGCACGTACGCGTTCACGAGGTCTTCCTTCCCCTTCATCCTCAAGCCGATTCTCTCCTCCACCAGGGCGCCGTCGGGCAGCTCCGCGTGGGTGTTCGCGCCGATCAGCACTCCTCCGGGTGGGGCGAGGCCTTCGAGACGCGAGCCCGTGTTGATCGTGTCGCCCACGAGCGTGTACGCGACATGCCCGTCTCCTCCGATCTCGCGAACCACCGCGTCGCCGCTGTTCACGCCGATCCGCAGGCGCGGCCAGCCGGGATGCTCGTTCGCGAGAGCCTCCACTGCGCGCTGCAGGGCGAGAGCCGCGCGCGCAGCCTGAACCGCGTGGTCCGGCTGATCGCCGCGGCTGTTGAACGTGGCGACGATCCCGTCGCCGATGAACTTCTCGACCTCGCCGCCGAACTGACGCGTGAGCAGCGGCGCCGCCGCGCCCCAGTACGCATTCAGCACCGCCGCCACCTCGGCGGGCGATGACCGCTCCGAGAAGGTCGTGAAACCCACGAGGTCGCCGAAGAGGACGCTCATGTCCTGGCGCCGCTCGCGCGTGGTCGGCAGGTAGAGACCTCGAAAACGCTCGTCACGCCATTCGCGACGGACGGCGAAGCCGATGATCAGATAGGCGAGGACGATCAGGCCGTGCCACTCCCACCAACTCGCGTGCCACTTGCGCTCCCCCGTGATCGCGACACCGATCATCGCTTCCGCGAGCAACAGGAAGCAGGCGATGACAGCCGCTGAGAGCAACGTGGGGCCGTGTCGAAAGAGGTACCAGTACCGAACGGCGCTCACCGAAAAGATGATCGTCCCGAGGATCGCCATGCCGGCGAGCACGCGTCCCGTCGCGGCCTCGCTGTTCGGCCCGCTCAGCGGTGGCAGGTTCGCGAGCGTCCAGAGAAACCACGTGGCCATGACGATCAACAGCGCTCCCCGGAGCTTCCCGCGCTGGCGGATCAACCGCGGCCCGAGGTCGGGCCGCGCATCGACGAACGCCGAGCCCGCCGCGAAGAAGCCGCTCACGAGCAGCCCGACCGGGATCGCGATCTGGAAGCCGGCACGGCTCTCCGAGAAGAGAACGCCGGCCGTTCCGAAGGCGTGAAGGCCCATGAAGCCCCCGGTCGCCATGAAGGCCAGCGACAGGAGCAAGACGCGGGCGTCCCCCCGCCGGTTGGCAGCCTCGCCTGCGGCATAGCCGAGAGCGAACGCCACACCGCCGACGACGCCGAAGATGACGAAATGCGCCTGGTGGTTGTGAAACTGCGGGTCGAGCTGCGAGCGAAGCAGCAGCGAGACGAACCCGACCAACGGCAGGGTGACCGCGAGGAAGCCGGCGATCACGACCCCCGCCGACCCCGTTCTCAGCCATGGGCGGCTCTCCCCCCGGGAGGGGGCGTTTCGCCAGGATCCGTGCGCACGAGATTGTTCGAACCTCAACATTCCTCGAGGATAGGACGCGGTCCTAGGTCTGCGGATCGGCGGCGCGGACGATCTTGCGTCGTCCTCGAGGACGATATTTAGTCAGTTGACTCAGTCCGTTGACTCAGTCCGCTTCCATCCGGAGGTCGAACCCGGCCGGAGCGTGCACGTTGACGAAGCGGGCAACGGTCTCGCTGCGATTCGCGAACGTGTGCTCGACCTGCGGCGGCACGAGCACGAACGTCCCTGGGCCGGCAACGACCTCCTCCCCTTCGACGCCGAAGGTCAGCTCGCCCTCGAGGATGTAGAAGGAGTCGTCCTCGGCCTTGTGCGAGTGGGGCGGGGGGCCGCCGCTGCCTGGCTGGATCGTGATGATCGCGAGGTTGAAGCGCGGTGTGTCCGTGCTGCGCGCGAGAAACTCGATGTTCCCCACGCGGTGACCCTCTCCCGGCATGACGACAACGGCCTTCATCTCACCAACCTCCTCAGTGCTCCGGTCAGCGCGTCGACATGCGAGCGCAATGTCCTCCGGCGAGCTGAGCTCGTCCGGGTTGTGGCTGATCCCTCCGTTCAAGCTGCGGACGAAGAGCATCCCCGACGGCACCCCGGCGGTCGCCAGAATGCCGGCGTCGTGGCCGGCGCCGGACGGAAGCTCGAGCACCGGCAGGCCGAGCGCCTCGACCTCGGCCCGCAGCGCAGCACGGATCTCCTCGGCCATCGGCGAGGGCTCCGTCCGCACGGGCTCCTCGATCTCGAGTGCAGCGGCGAGGCGGTCGAGTCGTTCCGCATCGGGAGCGCGGGCATCGACGCTGAGGACGACACGGCCGGGGATGACATTCGTGCCGCCGGGCTCCACCGTCACCTGGCCGACGGTCGCGACCGCACCCTCGATCCCGCGGGCGGCGTCCCGCGTGTCGAGGACGAACTCGGCCGCTTGCACGAGCGCGTCCTCGCGGACCTCCATCGGCGTCGTGCCGGCGTGGCCGGCGGTGCCGGTAAAGGTGCGACGGCCTCGGACGTAGCCGACGATCGCGGAGACCACGCCGAGCGGTGCGCCTGCGGCCAGGAGGGTCGGCCCCTGCTCGATGTGCAGCTCGACGTAGGCATCCGGCAGAGCGGTGCAGCCGCGGCTCCCCGCGCAACCTCGCTCCTCGTCGCGGAAGACGACGACGCCGAGACCCGGCAACCCGAGCGCCTCGACTGCCTCGAGGCCGGCGACGACGCCGAGCGTTCCGTCGAACCTTCCAGCGCCGGGAACGGTGTCGAGATGTGACCCGGTCCAGACCTCGCGGGCACCGCCCGGAATCCGCCCGATCAGATTGCCGGCAGCGTCGACCTCCACCTCGAGCCCGGCCTGGTGGAACCAGCCGGTCGCAAGCTCGTGCGCCGCGTCCTCCTCGGCCGAGTAGCCGATCCGGTCGCCGATCGTGGCCAGCTGTTCGAGGCGCTCGAGGATCCGCATCCCGCGGAACGTACTACCGCGGGCTGTGCGGCTCTGCCATCACCGTCTCCTGGAACGAGCGGAGGACGAGCCAGCCCGCCAGAGGGAACAACGCCGCCAACCCGTACGCGAGGCTCCATGAGGTCGCGGAGACGACTGCGGCGAAGGCCAGCGGAGTCGCGACGCCGCCCAGTGAAAGCACTGTCTGCTGAAGCCCGAGCGCAGCCCCACTTCTGGCCCGGCCCGCGAGCTCGGCCACGGCGGCGAACGCGACGCCGTTCCAGGCCATCGTCAACGAGCCGGCGACGACGAAGGCAGGGACGAGCAGGACCAGAGGCGCCTTCAACAAGACCGTCGCCACGACAAGAGCCACGCACATTGCGATCCCGATCCGGGCGAGCGGCACGGTGCGCGTGCGCAACGTGTCCGACCAGCGGCCGGCACCGACTCGCATCGCCATTGCCACGATCTGAACCGCGCCGAGCACGGCGGCGGCCTGGCCCTTCCCCATGCCGCGCTCGTCGTGCAGGTAGAGGACGACGAACCCGAGGACGGACATCTGCGCCACGACATAGAGGCCGCTGACCGTGCACAAACGCCACAGCCGGTGATCGCGGATCGACCACTCCACATCGACGACCTCGAGCGGAAGGGCGGCCGGCTCCCGGAGGAAGACCGCTCCGGCCGCCGCCCCGACAAGGCAGAAGCACCCGAGGAACACGTACGCGTGATGCACCGTGAAGTGAGGCAGGACGAGCGCACCGATGAGTCCGCCCACCGGAACCGCCGCCTGCCGGATCCCGAGGGCAAATCCGCGTTGCGAGGCGTCGAACCAGCCCATCACCGCACGACCGGTCGCAGAGTTCACGCTCGCCCCGGCCGCGCCGGCGAGGAACAGCAGAATGTAGAGCTGCCAGAACGTCTGCGCCTGCCCGGCCACGACGAGAAAGAGACCGCACGTGCCCAGTCCCACAGCGAGCACGATCCGCTCGCCGACCTTGTCGGTCAGGAAGCCCCAGGGAAGCAGGGTCACGAGAGTGCCGAGCCAGTGGCTCGAAAGCACCGCGCCGACTTCGGCGAGGCTCAGGTCGAACGTGTCTCTGATCGCCGGGGCGATCGCCGGCAGGCCGACCCCGATCGCGGCGAAGCTGCTCTGGGCGAACGTGCCCGTCGCGAGCACGGTCCAGCGGTACGGAGAGCGCGCGGTTCGGGCGAACCGCTCTACAGCGCGAAGGGGTTGATCGGCCGCGCGCCGGTGTTCACGGTGACGCTCTTCGTCTCCAGATAGAGATCGAGCGTCTCGACACCGAGCTCGCGTCCAAAGCCGGACTGCTTGTAGCCGCCGAACGGGAGGCCGGGAAAGGCCGTGTAGGGCAGGTTGATCCCGACCGTGCCGGCCTTGATCCGGCTGGCAAGGCGATGGCCCTTCGCCGGGTCCCCGGTCCAGACCGAGGCCATCAGCCCGTACTTGACGTCATTGGCGATCCTGATCGCATCCTTCTCGTCCTCGAAGGGGACGATCGTGACCACCGGGCCGAAGACCTCTTCCTGCGAGATCGACATGGCGTTGTCCACTCCCGCAACAACCGTCGCGGGATAGAACGCGTGCTCCCCCGGCTCGCCGCCGAGCACGATCTCGGCTCCCTCACCACGCGCGCCCTCGACGAACGAGTGCACACGCTCCCGATGCGCCTCCGAGATCAGCGAGCCCATCTGCGTCTCGGCGTCCAGCGGGTCGCCCATCTTGACCTGACCTGCCTTCTCGGCGAACGCGATCACGAAGTCGTCATAGAGCGTCTTCTCGACGAGGACCCGCGAACGAGCCTCGCAGCTCTGGCCCGCCGAGTAGTAGATCGACCAGACGGCGCTCGGGATCGCCGAGTCGAGGTCGGCGTCGGCGAACACGATGTTCGGGCTCTTGCCCCCGAGCTCCAGCGTCAGCCGCTTGATCGGCTCCGAGCAGAGCCGCATGATCTCGCCGCCGGTCTTCGTGGAGCCGGTGAACGCGACCTTGTCCACGCCGGGATGCCGCACGAGATACGCGCCGGTGGTGGGGCCGTCGCCGGGGACGATGTTGATCGTGCCGGCGGGGAAGCCGACCTCGGCGGCGAGCTCCGCAAGCCGGAGCGCCGTCGCCGGCGTCTGCGGATCGGGCTTGAGGACGACGGAGCACCCGGCTGCCAGCGCGGGCGCGAGCTTCCACGTCGTCATCAGAAGCGGGTAGTTCCACGGGACGATCTGGCCGGCGACGCCGACCGGCTCCTTCAGCGTGTAGGAGAGGATCGAGCCGCCGATCGGGTTGGAGCGCCCGGCGATCGTCGCAATCGCCGAGGCGAAGAAGCGGAAGTGCTCGACCGCACCGAACAGCTCGGCCTTCGTCGAGGAGATCGCCTTGCCCACATTCCGCGACTCGAGCTCGGTGAGCTCCTTCCGATTCGCGGCAACCGCGTCCGCGAGTGCGTGCAGGAGGCGGGAGCGCTCGTTCGCAGGCGTCTTGCCCCAGTCCCCGGCGAGCGCTGCGCGCGCGGCCTCGACGGCGTGATCGATCTCGGCCTCGCCCGCGAGCTGGGCGGTTGCAAACGGCGCACCCGAGGCCGGCTCGGTCAGCTCGCGCGAGTCGGATCCCTCGACGGTCTCGCCGTTGATGAAGAGCCCGTACTCGCGTCCGGTCGCGACAGCCATCGGCGGGAATCTAGCGATTAACGGCGTCGCGGACGCCGAACCAGCTCGCCGCTGCAGTTCGGGCAGACGCCGTCGAGCGCTGCCGTGCAGGAAGGACAGAACGTGCACTCGTAGCTGCAGATGAAGGCCTCTGCCTCGAGCGGCACCGGCGCCTCGCACCGTTCGCAGCTCTCTCGCATCTCGAGCGACATCTGACTAGGAGACGTAGTCGAGGCGAACCGGCTCCGGGAACGCTCCGATCGCATCGCCGCGGCTGAGCAGCTCCGCGACGGCCCTGCGACCCTCCTCGCCGTAGTCGCAGGTCAGCTCGTTGACGTACATCTGAACGAAGCGATCCGCCGTCGTCACGTCGATGCCGCGGCCGAACCGCATCGCGTAGCGCATCGCCTCACGGCGGTTCGCGAGCCCGGCCTGGATCGAGTCCAGCAGCACCGCCGAGAGGTCGGGCAGGCGCTCGCCGAGGTCGCGGCGGGCGACGTTGACGCCGAGCGGCAGCGGCAGGCCGGTCTCCAGCAGCCACCACTCGCCCAGGTCGAGCACCTTGTGCAGGCCCGCCTCCTCGTACGTGAGCTGGCCCTCGTGGATCACCAGACCCACGTCCGCTCGACCCGAAGAGACCTCGTCCAGAATGTGGTCGAACGGGACCTCGCGATGCGGGAACTCACCGAGCGCCAGCCGGAGAGTCAGAAACGCCGTCGTCATTCGGCCCGGGATCGCGATCTCGGCCGACCCCAACTGCTCGAAGGCGAGCGGCTCGCGCGCCACGAGGATCGGGCCGTAGCCGGAGCCGATGCTCGCGCCGTGCGGCAGCAGCGCGTACCGGTCCTGGACGAACGGGTACGCGTGGAGCGAGATCGCAGTCACCTCGAGCCGACCCTCGAGCGCCCACTCGTTCAACGACTGGATGTCCTGCAGCACCTGCTCGAAGCTGAACCCGCGCGTATCGACCGCACCGGCCGCAATCGCCCAGAACATGAAGGCGTCGTCAGGATCTGGGCTGTGACCGAGCTTGATCAGCATCCCGCGAGGCTAGCACCGTGCTGCGCCCCGCCTCCTACACTGCACGCGTGACCAAGGTCGACCTCAGCGACGCGATCCAGGACTACCTGAAGGAGATCTACAAGCTCGGGACCGAGAGCGAGCGCGTCTCGACCTCCAGCCTGGCGCGCCGCCAGCAGGTCTCCCCTGCATCGGCGAGCGCGATGGTCAAGAAGCTCGCGGCTCTCGGGCTCGCGGAGCACACGCCGTACCGCGGCGTCACGCTCACGCATGCCGGCGCGCAGGTGGCGCTGGAGGTGATCCGGCACCACCGGCTACTCGAGCTCTACCTCGCCGAGACGCTGGGGATCGCCGTCGACGACGTCCACCAGGAGGCGGACCGGCTCGAGCACGCACTCTCCGAGGAGCTCGAAGCGCGCATCGACAAGGCGCTCGGCTTTCCGACGCACGACCCGCACGGCGAAGCAATCCCGAACGCGAAGCTCGAATGGCCGAAAGAGCCGGCCTAGCGGCGGCCGAAGAAGAAGCGCTCCAGCACCGGCAGGACCTCTTTGCGGGTGAACGGCTTGACGCTCTCGGTGGAACCGTCGTCCTCGAGCACGCGCGCGTCGTCTTCCAAGGCGCCGTTCGCCGCCTCGAGCGCGTCGACGAGCTCGTATCCCTCGAACAGATAGTCGTCCCGATGAGGCTCGTCGCTGCGCCGGTGTTGCGGGTTGACGGCCCGGCCGACAGCCCAGACGCCGCCTTGCTTGCGCTCGACCCAGATCACGACGCTCTCGTCGCGTCCCGCGTCGTCGACCCCGCGGAGCAACCGCTCGGCACAGCGGGCATCGGACGACTTGCGACGCATGAAAGGAGGATACAATCGCCCGCGATGGCGTTCAGGGACCTCTTCTCGTTCCTCTTCCAGCGGTCGTCGGCAGAGGAACGGGTCGCCGCCTACGTGATCCGCGAGCACGATCGAGGCCGCAACCTGGCCGAGATCCTCGAGGATCGATATGTGCAGAATCGCCTCGGCCCGCAGCAGATCGCCCGCCTGCTCGACCGGCCCGAGGTGATCAAGGCGATCGGCAACGACACGATCGCCGACGCCCGCCAGACGATCGAGGTCTAGACCTCCCGACCGACGCCGCGCTCGCGCGCCCGCTCGAGCACTGCGGCGCCGATCGACACGTCCCACGCGGCGAGCCCGTTCGACTTGAAGACGACGATGTCGGCGTCCGTCTGCCGGCCCGGCAGCTCGCCGGCGACGACCTCCTGCAACTCGTGCACCTCGAGCCAGTCGAGCACGCCGATCCCGACGGGGTCGATCAGGTCGCCTGACTCGAGCTGCGCGTTCTCACGCGAATCGCAACAGACGAATGTCGCGCGTTCGAGCACGACGTTGTCGAGCTCCCGCGCCTCTGGGCGGTTCGCGCCCATCGCGCACACGAGCGCACCGTCGCTGAGCCACTCGCCACGAAGGACGGGATCGCGGGAGCTCGTGGCCGTGACGACGATGTCCTGCTCCCCCGCGTCGCGATGGCTCTCACCGGGCTCGGCGCCGGTCTTCGAGCAAAACGCGTGGAGCCTCTCCGGGGTACGGCAGAAGGCGACAACGCGCTCGATCGTCGGCACTGCCGACCGGATCGCGTCCACTTGCGCCTCTGCTTGCCAGCCGCAGCCGATGATCCCGAGCGTGCGGGCGCTGGTTCGTGCGAGGTGCTTCGCCGCGACGCCGCTCGCGGCGCCGGTGCGCCGCTGGCCAAGCGCATCCGCCTCGATCACGCCTGCAAGCGTCCCGGTCTGGAGCTCGAAGAGGCAGACGACGAACACTGCCTTCCCGGCCATGGCGGTATACGCCTTCACGCCCGCGTACCCCAGCTCGCGATCGACGGCCGACATCACCGCGAAAGCACCGTCGTCGAGCGCGAGACGCCGCCGCGGCACGTTCTCGACCGCGCCCGCGGCCAGCCGCAGGAAGCACTGCTCGATCACCGGCACGGCCTCGCCCGCCGTGATCAGGCCCTCGACGTCGCGTTCGGAGAGGTAGAGAGGCAACCCCGTGAGTCTACGAGGGCCTTAGCCGAGGAGGTGCTTGTGCAACTCCTGGGTCTGCGTGCTCGGTGCAGTGCCGAGGTCTTCCTGCAACCGCGTCCGGAGTTGGTCGTAGATGAGCAGCGCCTCGGCCGTGTTGCCCTCGCGGGCCAGGGCTTGCATCAGCAGCCGGTGCGCTGTCTCGCGGTACGGCTCGCGCCGCGTCAGATCGCGGCCGGCGCGCACTGCGGCTGCGAGCTCCGTGCCCCCGATCCCCAGTCCTGCTTGCGCGTACGCCTCCAGCGCGCGGAGGTGCAGGTCTTCGAGTCCCCTCCGCGCGTCGTCGATCCACGCCGACTCTTCGCCTGGAAGAAACGTCCGGCCGCTGATGAACATCGCGACCTGCGACGGCCCCCACGCGCGGTGAAAGTCGCCCTGGGCGATCGCCGATTCCGCCCGGTGCACTCCGTCCGCGGCCGCCTCGATGTCGACCCATGCCGCGGGCGGCAGTGCCGAGCCGAAGGCCGGCCAGCGGCACGACACGCCGGAGCTTCGAGAGCAGAGGCGCGAGGCCGCCGTCGCGTCCGTCGGGCCAGAGCGCATCGAGCAGCTGGGTACGCGTGAGTGTCCGATTGCGGTTGGCGGCGAGGTACGCGAACAGGAGCCGCCCTTGACGGCCCGGCAGCCGCTCCTCGACCCGCTCGCCGTCGAGCTCGATCACGAGCCTGCCGCACAGCTGCACTTTCGTCCGCGCCAATGCGAGGCCAACATAGTGCCAACCACCCTCACCTACAAAGGAGCGGTCATGTCAAAGCAGATCACCTGCGAGTGCGGATTCGTCGCGCGAGCCGATTCTGATGACGAGGTCGTGGATCAGATCCGGGGGCACATGAGCTCGGATCATCCGGAGCTCCTCGACAAGGTCTCACGCGACGACCTGCTCGGGTGGATCGAGGAGGTGTAAGCGATGGCGGCAACCGCCTTCGACCCGGTCGTCTACAAGAGGACGACCGCTCAGCAATGGCAGGAGGCTGCCGCGGCGTGGCACCGGTGGGGACCCACGCTCGAGGAGTGGCTCGGCGAGGCGACCGAACTGATGCTCGACCTTGCACGACTCCGCGAAGGCTCGCACGTGCTCGACGTGGCGGCCGGGGCCGGGGGGCAGACGCTCGCCGCAGCCCGCCGCGTGGGCTCGAACGGTTCCGTGCTGGCGACGGACATCTCGGCCAACATCCTCGACTTCGCCGCCGAGGAGGCGCGCGCCGCCGGCTTCGCCAACGTCGCGACGCGGGTGATGGACGGCGAGAGCCTCGAAGTCGAAGACGAGTCCGTCGACGCCGTGATCTCGCGCGTCGGGCTGATCTACTTCCCCGACCAGCAGCAGGCGCTCGCCGAGACGCGCCGCACGCTGCGTGAGGGCGGCCGTGTCTCGGCAATCGTCTACTCGACGCCGGAACGCAACCAGTTCTTTTCGATCCCCGTCTCGATCATCCGTCGCCGCGCCGGTCTGCCTGCCCCGGCGCCGGGCCTTCCCGGCCCGTTCAGCCTCGGCCAGCCAGGGGTGCTCGAGGCGGCGTACGAGGAAGCCGGCTTCCGGGACGCCGAGGTGCGCGCCGTCGACGCTCCCGTCCGCTTCCCGTCGGCGGCCGAATGCGTCCGCTTCGAGCGGGAGTCGTTCGGCGCACTTCACGCGATGCTCGCGGGGGTGCCGGAGGACGAGCGACAGCAGGCATGGGACGAAATCGAGGAGGAGCTCCGCCAGTTCGAAGGCCCGAACGGCTTCGTCGGGCCGTGCGAACTGCTCGTCGGCGCGGCAACGAAGTAGGCGGAACGCAGCGAGAGCTACCTCCGCTGGTCGGCGCTTGCTCGCTCGCGGACGACAACGCCGCGGCGGTCGGCGCGGACCACGTCCTGCCAGGGAATCACATCGCGCGTTCGCAGCCGCGCCGCCGACGTCGGCGACCCGAGCCCGAGCCGTTCGAGCAGGCCGAGCCGCCCCACGACGAGCCCCGTGACCTTCAGAGTGCGGGGCGTGAGCTCGGCGCGTACGTCGTGCACGCGCCCGAGGCTGTCGTCCGACTCGGTGCGAACCGGGAGCCCGATCAGCTCGGAAAGCTTCACAGCTGCGATCCCGGGATCTTCTCGATCCAGCTGCGGAACCGGTCAAGTATTTGCGTGCGCTCGATGTGCCACCTGAACGCCGAGCTCGTCGCGTGTGCTTGCGCAAGCCCGCCAGGCCGAGCTGATCGCCGCCGGCCGCGACCCCGAGACGTGCTCGCCGGCGCGAGGGCGCGGAGTGCGGTGGGTCCATCCTGAGGTCGGCCGGCCCTCGATCGTCGTCATTGCGATGATCCGTGCCGGTTGCGGGCGTGGCGTCGCGAGCGCCACCACGGGTACGCGAGGATGGGCCACCCCCTCCGCATGTAGGCGAGACGTCGTTCGACGAGCAGGACCGGGATGACGTGAGCGGCGGCGACGGGCTCGCCGAAACCTACCTCGGCCACGGGATCTGGCAGACGATCTCGCCAGGAGCGAACGCGACTAGCCGCCGCGCGACTCGTTTGGCGGCGCCGGAGGCCTGGACGTGCTCCCAGCCTCCCCCGAATCGAGCCTGCGCCGCCGGACGGGTGACACCCCACGCTCCTGCGATCAGCACCCACGAGTAGAGTAGCCTTCCTCGCCGCCCCGACGAGAGCGGCCAACACCTTCTTCGCTTCGACCGCGAAGGTCGACAGAGCCGGATGGCAACCGAGGGTTCGCTCGTGACGCTCAACCGGTATGAGGCCTCAGCCGCGGACGGCGACTGAAGTGCAGCGAGAAGCTGGAGTCGTACGGAGCCTCTCGGCCGCGAGCGACAGCTAGTCCGTTTCCCGGAGCTCGCCCGGCGACAAACCTCGCTCGCGGACAGCGTCCCGCCGTCTCCTGACGCAAGCTCGCTCGCATCTCCGCGTACGTGATGATCCCGCCCACCCCGAGCACGACGGCCCACAGGAGCTGATAGCCGAAGGTCGCACCCGCGGCGACGTTGAAGACGATGTCGCCGATGTCGACGAAGCCGCCGATCGCAGCCAGGATGCCGAGCGCGACGCCGAAGATGTTCTTCATCCCGTGAGCTCGTCTGCGGCCTTGGCCTGGCTGGTGAACGCTTCTTCGATCAACGCCGCGAAGTCGCGGTCACCGGGCCGCTCTGCCAGGGCGCGCAACAGCTCACTGACCTTGGCCGCAAGCTGCTCGAGATCGGGGTTCCGAATCGCCGGCTGAAGCTCTGCCAGCCGCTGTCGCAATGCCGTTGCGTGCTCGCTCGTGAACGTGTCCAGCGAGCCTTCACTCGCCTCGTGTGCGAGCAGCGCGCCCTCGGCGGCGACGGAGTGGACCTCTTCGGCCTGCTTCGAGAGCTGCTGCGGAACGCCGCAGCCTGCCAGCAGGAGAACAACCAGGATGACCGCAACCCGCACGCAACGGGTTTCACCTACACGGGGAGAAAACATGCGCCCGAGTCACGATTCGGTGCGAATCGCAGAGTCGTGACTCAGCGCGTGAACTCAGCCACTGACGGTGCCGCCGGGACAGCCTCCCGCGGCCATAGCTCTTAACGAGGCGCGCGCCCTTGTACGCCCGGGTGAGGGGAGTAGGGTCGCGCGCGGCGGGTCACGTTTGAGCAGGAAGGAACCAAGCGTGAAGATTCCGATGATCCTGCTCTCCATCGTCGTCATCGGTTCGTTCGGCCTACTGGCGCTCGCCGCGCCAGGTTTCGCCGATCCGAACGTGCCCTACATCGCACCTCACCAGCACTTCGTCGTCACGGAAGCGGGTAAGTGGATCCCGGTCGGCCCACAGTGCGAGGTGTGCGACGCGTACGGGGACGACGACTGGCCGTTCGGCGGCGATCCGATCGTCGAAGACTGCGTTCGTGCAGCTCGTACGTCGGCCCTGACGGCGTCGGTGGCTGAGGTCTGGCAGACGATCTCGCCAGGAGCGAACGCGACTAGCCGCCGCGCTACTCGTTTGGCGGCGCCGGAGGCCTTGACGCGTCGCCTCCCCCAAATCGAGCCTGCGCCGCCTGACGGGTGACACCCAACGCCTCTGCGATTTGAACCCACGTGTGGTTTGCCTTCCTCGCCTCCTCGACCATCTCGGCCAACACCTTCTTCGCCTCGACCTCGATGGTCGACAGAGCTCGGATGGCAACCAAGGGTTCGCTCGTGACTCTCAACAGGTATGAGGCCTCGGCCGCTGCCTGGCTGAAGTGCAGCGAGTAGACGGGGTCTTGACGGGAGCCTTCGGCCATGAGTGAAGGCTAGTTCGTTTCCCGGAGCTTGCCCGCGCAAACCTCCCTGCGTCCTGTTCCCGGTTTCTTAAGCAAGACGGCTTGCCTTTTCGATTCCAGCAATACAGCAGGAGATCTTGACTCTCGCCTCACTACCTGCTTAGTGTCGCGTGACACATACACCGGAGGCGGAGATGAGCAAGATCATCGAGGGAAGCAAGGCTCTCGCGCCGCGCTATCGGATGTTGGGACTGCTTGTCGTCGCGGTCGCCGTGGCAATTGGCGGAGCAACAACCCGGAGCGCCCAGGCGGTACTTGACCCAACGCTGCCCAACACGGTTCAGCAATGGAACAAGGTCGCCGAAAACGCCGTGGTCGGTTCCGGGGCGTTCCAGGGCGAGGGTGAGATCTACATGAGCTACGTGTCGTTGGCTGTGTACGACGCGGTTGTCGCCATCCAGGGCGGATCCGAGCCGTACGGCCCCGCGATCAACGCACCCTCGGGCGCGTCGGTAGACGCAGCCGTTATCGAGGCCGCGTACCGGACGCTCAGCGCGTACTTCCCGTCGTCGTGCAATCCCACCAATGCGACGTGCATGGCGCTCGGCGCCTCCCTACTCACCGACTACAACCTCGCCATGGCCGCGATCCCGGCCGGGCCGCCCGCGAATGCGAAGGCGAACGGGATCGCCGTCGGCCTGGCGGCAGCGAACAGCATCATCGCCCTTCGCACAGGAGATGGGCGTCTGACACCGATCGGCACGACGTCGTCGTTTGAGACGAAGGACCCAGGCCCAGGCGTGTGGCGTCTCACTCCACCGGCGTTCTTGGTTCCGCAAACGCCTTGGCTCGGGTCGGTGCAGCCCTTCCTGCTGAAGAGTCCGGGACAGTTCCAGCCCGAGCCTCCGATCCCGCTTACGAGCAAGGAGTGGGCCCGGCAGTTCAACGAGGTGAAGAGTTACGGCAGCGCGACGAGTGCGGTTCGAACCTCGGATCAGACCGCGACGGCATGGTTCTACACGGCAAATGTGATTCGGCAGTTCAACATAGCCGCTCGTGAACTCGCCACCGCCCGTGCGCTGGACACACGCGATACGGCACGGCTGCGATTGTCGGTCCTCAACGCCAAGTATCAGTTCCTCTTCTGGCGTCCTGTGACCGCGATTGCCGGCGCAGGCGTATGCCCGTCCCAACCATCGGCGGTGACGACGGATGGCTACGGACCCGTACCTGGGTTCGATGACGGGAACGCGGCGACTGTCGAAGATCCGTGTTGGCGGCCTCTCGTTACGACGCCCAACCATCCCGAGTACCCCGCAGCCCACGGTACGAACACCTCCGCAATGGCAGAGGTCTTTGCCGAGTTCCTGGGCACCGATCAGATCGACCTCGACATCCGCGGCTTCGACGCCGCCGGAGCCGCCGGGAACTTCAATGCCGTGCACCACTTCGACACGGCAGCCCAGCTCCGCGAGGAGGTCATCGGTGCGAGGCTCTGGGGCGGCATCCACTACCGTCGGTCCAGCGAGGTGGGCGTCCACCTCGGACAGAAGTCGCGCACTTCGGCCTTAACCACGCATTCAAGACCACTGGATGACTCTTGGTAAGCGAGGGGCTTGCTCATGCACGCCCCTCGTTTCCCGTTCGGCCCGCCCGCCTCTAGCTTGCCGTCGAGCCCGACGCGGCGAAGGAGCCCGATGCCGAAGCCGGTAACGAACAGGCCGACGAAACCGGCGCCAACGGCCTCGCTGACGAGGCCGCAGACGTTTTGGGCACGAGTGGGGCACGGCCGACGTCGCGACTGGCGGCGTCGGCGCCCGCAATCTCAGCAGCAAGCGGGATTGCGACGATGCGCCCGGCACGATTCGAACGTGCGACCTCTGCCTCCGCAGGGCAGCGCTCTATCCCCTGAGCTACGGGCGCTCGGGGAGGGCTAGTGTAGCTGGGTCGCCCGCGACTGGCCTGTCTCCAGCACGGCGTCCTCGGGCACTTCGCGGCGAACGTAGGCGAGCGCGATCGCGCCGTCTCCGCTCGGCGCCACGCTCGTGATCCGACCGACGCTCTTGCCCTCGTACGACAGCTCTGTATCCGGAGCGGTCGGTTCCGCGAGTGTGAGCACCCGAAGTCCCCGGTTGGCGTGACCGCGATAGTGCAGCCGCGCAATCGGCTCCTGCCCGGGGTAGCAGCCCTTGGTGAAGCTGACCGCGCGCTCGGTCAGCCCGGCCTCGGCGGGCAGCACTCGGTCGTCGATCTCCTTCCCCCATGCCGGCGTGCCGGCCTGGATGCGGAGCAGCTCGAGCTCCTCGGCCGAGACGGTCGGCCGGAGCTCGGCGTCGAGCACCTCGGCCGCGGGCTCGCCGTAGTCGGCTGTCTCGATGCCTTCACCGCCGAAGACGACGTGCGACGTGTGCTCCTCGGTCTCGATCTCCGCCTTCGCGGCAAAGCGCGAGCGGAGGAGCTCGCCGCGTACGCGCTCGCCGAGCTCGGGCTCGGTCAGCAGGAGGAAGTCCTCGTGCCCGCGCCGCAGCACGACCAGCGGCGCGATCACCCGCGCCTTCGGCGTCAGCAGGAGCGCCTCGCACGACTCCCCAGGTCCGAGCGTCGACACGTCGTTCGAGACCATCCGGTCGAGGTAGTCCTCCGCGCCGGGACCGGAGACGGCGACGAATGAGCGGGGGCGGAATGCGATGCGCATGTCGATGGTTACTGTAGAGACGATGTTTCGCTCCAAGGCGGAAAAGAAGGTGGTCGAAGCGGGTTATGACCCTGCCCGACTTCCGCCCGGCCAGTATCTGACCGAGAAGTGGCCCGTCCTGCATGCGGGCTCAGTGCCGTCGACCGACCTCGCAACGTGGACCTTCGAGGTCTCCGGCGAGGTGGAGAGCCCGGTGACGCTTTCCTGGGACGAGCTGAATGCGCTGCCGAGGACCGAGCACACGCAGGACATCCACTGCGTCACGCGCTGGTCGAAGTTCGACATGACCTTCGACGGGATCCACTGGCGCGAGATCGAGGCGCTCGTGCGACCGAAGCCGAGCGCGCGCTTTGCGATCGCCCACTCCGAGCAGGGGTACACGGCGAACGTTCCGATCTCGTTCCTCCGCGACGAGCACGCCCTCCTCGCGACGCACGCGAACGGCGAGCCGCTGGAACTCGAGCACGGCTGGCCGCTCCGCCTCGTGATCCCGGGCAAGTACTTCTGGAAGAGTGCGAAGTGGCTCCGCGGCGATCGAGCTCTCGGCCACCGACAAGCCGGGCTTCTGGGAGCGGTACGGCTACCACAACGACGCCGACCCGTTCAAGGAAGAGCGCTACGCGTTCTAGACGCCGGCGGTGTGACCGGACGGGGCGTCGGCGCGGCTGCTGAGCCGGCTCCGGACGGTCGCGGTAACGGCGGCGATGTCCGCTGCAGGGTCGTCGGAGAGCGGGCCGTGGCCCGGCAGCAGCAGCCGCGCCCGAAGCGAGGCGAGCCGTTCGAGGCTCTCGAGGTGCTCGCCGCTGGAGCCGTTCTGCGTCACCGCCGAGATCGTGCCGCGCGCGAGGACGGTGTCTCCGGTGACGATGAGCGCTCGCGACCGCTCGTACAGGCAGATCGAGCCCGACGTGTGACCAGGCGTGTGCAGGACGTCGAACGAGAAGCCGCCGGTACGAATCGCGCTTCCGTCGGCGAGCTCGATGTCCGGCGCCCGCGCCGCGTGCAGCTTGGTCAGCGGTTCCTCGCCGTGGCGGAGCTTCGCGGCCGCGAGCGGGTGCGCAACGAGCAGTGCGCCCGGGAAGGCCGACGCACCACCGGCGTGCCCGGCGTGCTCATGCGTGAGCACGACGAGCGAGATTCGCTCGCGTTTGATCTCGAGCTGGCGTAGCGCCGCGAGCAGATCACGCTGAGATTCCTCCGAGCCGGAATCGACGAGCGCGATGCGCGTTCCGAGGAAGAGGTACGCATTCGACACTCGCCCCGGCAGCACGATGCGCAGCACACCGGGGTCGACGACTTCGACTCTGGCGCTCATGTTCGGACCCCCGCGACATGCTCGGGTGCGTCGACCGGCGCGCGGACGCTTCGCTCGCCGAGCGCGCCAAGGATGCCGACCGCGACCCGCAGCAGCGCGCGAACACGCTCGATCTCGGCCTCGACGAAGGGGAACGCGTCGTGACGGACGAGCGCGAGCGCGAGGAACGGCGGCACACCGGCCGGCACGATCAGCACGCGGCCCATGCCGAGCGCAACGGAGTACGCGGCCGGCGCCCACGGCTCCTGCGGTGAGGCGGTCTCCGCCCGGGAGCGCGAGAGCGCGGAACGCGCCAGACAGGGCTGGTCGTCCCGGATCGGTGGCAGGGAATCCGCAGTAGCCGCGACAGGCCGGAGCCAGCCGTGGCCGGCGTCGCGCAGGAGAACGCCGGCGTCGGCAGTGACGAGCTCCATCGCGCCGATGACGAGAGCATGCCGCGCCGCGCCGAGACTGGCGGCGCTACTCACAGCCAGGAGCGCGTTTGCCATCGCGAGCCCGGGGTCGGGTAGCTCCGCGTGCTCGCGCAGCCCGAGGATCTCCACGTCCGCTCTGAGCTCGTCGAGCGCCTCGGCAAGATCGCCGCCCACGACGAGCAGGTCGTCCACCGCGGTCCCGTCGCCGCCGTCGACGACCTCGAGGCGGAGGATGTTCACGTCATGGGCCGCGAAGCGGCTCGCGACGAGCGCCAGGCGCCCGGGTTTGTCGGGCAGCGCCAGCCGGACGAGCTGTGGCTCCTCGCGTTCGACCGTGTCCTCGAGCATGTGCGCGCGTCTCCTTTGGGCGAGCGTCCCCACGACACGGGAACGAGCCAAGCCGCGGAGACGCGGCTGTGCGTCCTCCGCCGGCATCTGCACCGGCGGACTCTTCGAGGCTAGCACGGCCCGGCGCGGAGCGGAGAGCGCGAATCACTCGTTCGAGTGACTACGGCGTTGACAACGGGCGCCGATATTTGGGCTACCCACCTCCCCTAGTTTCATCCCCTCGAAGACCGCGGCCCCCTCCGCGGTCTTCATCTTTTTGGGGGAACCCGGAAGAACAGACGAAGGGCCGGCGCGGGCCGGCCCTTCGTCTGAAGCAGAAGCCCGGGGGCTCCTTTACATCATGCCGCCCATGCCGCCCATGTCGGGCATGCCTGCGGCTGCACCTGCCTTCTCCGGCGCCTCGGCCACGATGGCCTCGGTGGTGAGGATGTTCTTGCCGATCGACGCCGCGTTCTGCAGCGCCGAGCGCGTCACCATCGTCGGATCGATGATCCCGGCCTTGACCAGGTCCTCGACCTCGCCCGTGTCGACGTTCAGGCCCTGGCCCTTGGCGGCCGAGCGAACCTGGTTGACGACGACCGAGCCCTCGAGCCCGGCGTTGGAGGCGAGCTGGCGAAGCGGCTCCTCGAGCGCACGCGCGATGATCGCGGCGCCCGTCTTCTCGTCACCCTCGAAGGTGTCGAGCTTGATCGAAGCAGCTGCCTGCAGCAGCGCGACACCGCCGCCCGGCACGATGCCCTCCTCGAGGGCGGCGCGGGTGGCCTGGAGCGCGTCCTCGACGCGGTGCTTCTTCTCCTTCATCTCCGTCTCGGTGGCAGCGCCGACCTTGACGACGGCGACGCCGCCGGCCAGCTTGGCGAGCCGCTCCTGGAGCTTCTCACGGTCGAAGTCGGAGTCGGTGTTCTCGATCTCCGCCTTCAGCTGCTTGATCCGAGCCTTGATCCCGTCCGGATCGCCGGCACCGTCGATGATCGTGGTCGTGTCCTTGGTGATCACGATGCGGCGGCCGCGGCCGAGCTGCGTGAGCTTCGTGTTCTCGAGCTTGAGGCCCATCTCCTCGGTGATCACCTCGGCGCCGGTGAGGATCGCGATGTCCTCGAGCATGCGCTTGCGGCGGTCACCGAAGCCCGGTGCCTTGACCGCGACGGCCGTGAAGGTGCCGCGGAGCTTGTTGACGACGATCGTCGCAAGCGCCTCGCCCTCGACGTCCTCCGCCACGATCAGCAGCGGGCGACCGGCCTGGATGACCTGCTCGAGAATCGGCAGGAGATCCTTGACGGAGCCGATCTTCTGGTTCGCGACCAGGATGAACGGATCGTCGAGCACGGCTTCCATGCGCTCGGCATCCGTGACCATGTACGGCGACAGGTAGCCCTTGTCGAACTGCATGCCCTCCGTGAACTCGAGCTCGAGCCCGAACGTCTGGCCCTCCTCGACGTTCACGACGCCGTCCTTGCCGACCTTCTCGATTGCATCGGCGATCACGTCGCCGATCTCGCGCTCGCGCGCCGAGATGGTGGCGACCCGGGCGATGTCCTCCTTGCCCGAGACCTCCTTCGACTGCTTCTTCAGATCGGCGACGACCGCCTCGACGGCCGCCTCGATGCCGCGCTTGATCCCCATCGGGTTCGCGCCCGCGGCGACGTTCTTCAGGCCTTCGCGCACGATCGCCTGGGCGAGCACTGTTGCGGTCGTCGTGCCGTCGCCGGCAACGTCGTTGGTCGCTGTCGCGACCTCGCGTACGAGCTGTGCGCCCTGGTTCTCGAACGGATCCTCGACCTCGATCTCACGAGCGATGGTGACACCGTCGTTGGTGATCGTCGGCGCGCCGTACTTCTTGTCCAGCACGACGTAGCGGCCCTTCGGACCGAGCGTCACCTTGACTGCGTCCGCGAGGATGTTCACGCCACGCTCGAGTGAGCGCCGTGCGTCCTCGCTGAACTTGAGCTCCTTATGAGCCATATCTCTTCGTTCCTCCCGTTCCCTAGACTGCGGCGCGGTCGCCGACGACCTTTGCCAGGACGTCGGACTCGCGCAGGATCAGGACGTCGTCGGCGCCGACCTTGATCTCGGTCCCGCCGTACTTGGAGAAGATGATCTCGTCACCCTCTTCGACGTCCATCTTGATGTATTCCCCGTCCTCGTCACGAGAGCCGGGACCGACTGCGAGGACTCGGCCGCGCTGCGGCTTTTCCTTCGCGGTGTCGGGCAGCACGATGCCGCTGACGGTAGTCTCCTCTTCTTCGAGGATCTCCACGATCAGGCGGTCACCAAGAGGCTGCAGATCCATTGAGTTGCCTCCTATTAGTCAGACTTTGTGACACGTTCTGGCACTCTCACAGCGAGAGTGCCAAGGGCACTATACCAGTGTGGATGCCGAGAGCAAACGGTTGTCACCGCCGTCGCGGGCACGGTGTCACAAAGTGGCGATGAAACGGGAGTTCTCGGCCGGCGGAGTCCTCGTCCGGCGGCTGCGAGGCCGGTGGTGGCTCGCCGCGATCCGCCCGAACGGCAAGCCGGAGGGAGTGTGGGCGCTGCCGAAAGGGCTGATCGACCCCGGTGAGACCGGCGTCGCCACGGCGCTGCGCGAGGTGGCGGAAGAGACGGGCGTCGAGGGAACGCTCCTCGAGAAGCTGGGCGACGTGCGCTACGTCTACAGCCGTGGCGGCGAGCGCATCTTCAAGGTCGTCAGCTTCTTCCTGCTCCGCTATCGCAGCGGCCGGATCGGTGAACTGCCGGCCGGAATGGAGCTCGAGGTCGCCGAGGCCCGCTGGCTGCCGCTGGACGAGGCGCCACGCCTGCTCGCCTACGGAGGCGAACGGCAGATGGCCGAGAAGGCTGCCGCGAGCCTCGCGACTCTATGATCCTTCCGCCGTGGCGATGTACGCGCTCAACTTCTACTCACCGCTGGTCGCAGACCAGCTCCGCACCCATCGCAAGACGGCGACGATCCGGCTCGGCGACAAGTCGGGGAAGTACAAGAAGGGGATGATCGTGACCGTGCTCGTGGGTGTGCGGTACGGCCAGCGGGAGAAGATCTTCGACGCCGTGATCGACAAGGTCGAAGTGAAGATGATCAACGAGCTCTCGCCACGCGAGATCGAGCACGACAACCCCGAGATCCGCCGGCCCGACGAGATGTCCCGCTTCCTCGGCCAGCTCTACAATCGCGAGGTCGCGGAGGACGAGACCGTGACGGTGATCCGCTTCTCGCAGATCATCGGCTCGATGTTCTAGAGCGCGCGGCCGCCGTAGGATTGGCGCAGGAGCGCCTGTGACCGCCTCGACCCGAAAGCCGCTGCTCGTGGTCGCCGACGACGACCCGGCCGACCGCGCACGCGTTGTGGACGAGCTCAGCCGGCGCTACAGCGGCGACTACGCCGTCGGCGGGTGCGCGATCGCGGAGTTGGAGAAGACGCTCGACGAAGCCGAAGCCGCGGGCGACGACATCGCTGTCTGCCTCGCCGCGGGGGAGGTCGGAGCGCACCTGCTTGCCGGTGTCCGCGCTCGGTTCCCGGCCGCCCGGCGCGGCCTGCTGATCCCCTGGCTCGGCTGGGCGGACCGCGCGCTCGGCGAGCTGGTCCTGCGGGCGATGTCGCATGGCTGGATCGATCTCTACGTCCTCCGCCCCACGACCAGCCCGGACGAGGTCTTCCACCGGACGATCTCGGAGCTCTTGCAGGAGTCGGCACGACTGAAGGGCGAGGGCCCGGCCGGTGCGAAGGTGATCGCGGACCCGCGCTCGCGTCGCGCTCACGAGCTGCAGTCGACTCTGGCCGGCCTCGGTATTCCCCACGTCGTCGTCCCGCCCGAGGGAGACGCGACGCCGTCGGTCTCGCTCGCAAACGGCGCGGTGCTCGTCGATCCGACAGCGGCTGAGCTTGCGCAGGCCTGCGGCTTCCCGATCGAGCTCGAGGCGGACGACGCCGACCTCGTCGTCGTCGGGGCCGGCCCGGCCGGACTCGGTGCGGCTGTCTACGGAGCCTCGGAGGGCCTCCGGACGACCGTGCTCGACGGCGGCGGCGTCGGCGGGCAGGCAGGATCGAGCTCGCTGATTCGCAACTACCTCGGCTTTCCTCGCGGTCTGGGAGGCGGTGAGCTCGCCCAGCGCGCCTACCAGCAGGCGTGGCTCTTCGGCACCCGGTCGCAGGTCGCTCGCCGAGTCGTTGCGCTCGAACGCAACGCGCGAGGCTTCGTCGTGCGCACTGCCGACGGCGGAGCGGAGATCTCCGCTCGAGCCGTCGTGCTCGCTCTCGGTGTCGAGTACCGAAGGCTCGAGGCCCCGGGCTGCGTCGACTTCGAGGGCGCCGGCATCTACTACGGCGCGTCGATGTCGGAGGCGCAGGCGTTCGCCGGCGAGGACGTCTACGTCGTCGGCGGCGGAAACTCGGCCGGGCAGGCAGCCCTGCACCTTGCCCGCTACGCCCGGCACGTCGCGATTCTCGTCCGCTCGACATCGCTCGCAGCGAGCATGTCCCAGTACCTGATCGACGCCATCGGCAACACCCCGAACGTGGCCGTCCGCTTCTCGACGGAGGTCGGGCGAGCGCTCGGCGAGGGCCGCCTCGAGCAGCTCGAGCTCGTGGACACGGTCTCACGCACGACGGAGACGGTCGACGCCGTGGCACTCGTCGTGCTGATCGGCGCCGTGCCGCACACGGAGTGGCTGCCGGACGAGATCGCGCGCGACGACTGGGGGTACGTGCTCACGGGCACGGAAGCGGGAGCCCTCCGGCCCCTGGAGACGAGTCTGCCGGGCGTCTTCGCGGCGGGCGATGTGCGCGCAGACTCGGTCAAGCGCGTGGCCGCGGCGGTCGGCGAGGGTGCTCTGGCGGTCTCAGGAGTGCATGCCTATCTCGCTGACGTGCCGGGCGGATGACCCGCGGTCGGCTGATCTTCATGGTCGTGCTGCTCGCGGTGCCGATGGCCGGGCTCGCGGTCCTCCTCGCACGCCCCTCGACCGACGTGCACTGGCAGCACGAGCCATCGCACTTCTGGCTGGTCCTCGTGACCGCGGGGCTCAATGCCGTGCTGGCGTACACGACAGGGGTCGCCGCTCGCCGGCGTGGCGACCGTCGAGTGCACCTCGTCTCGCTTGCGTTCCTCGCCGCGTCCGGATTCCTGGCCTTGCATGCGCTCGCGACGCCGGGTGTCCTGCTCGACAAGCCGAATCTCGGCTTCGTGATCGCCACTCCGATCGGGCTCGTGATCGCGAGCGGGTTTGCCGCCGAGTCGGCTCTCGACCGGGACTGGGTACGCCCGGTGCTCCTCCAGAACCTCTTGTTCGCTGCCTTCGCGATCTGGCTCGTGGTCTCGCTGACGCTGCTCCCCGAGATCGACGACTCTGCCATTCCCGGGCGGATGTCGTGGCCGTTCGACGTGCTCTCGGCCGTCGGTGTGGCGCTCTACGCCTTCGCCGTCGTCCGGTATCTCGCGCTCTGGCGCGAGCGCGCCTCCGACCTGATTCTCGCCCTGGCGGTCGCCTTCATCCTGCTCGCTGAGTCGATGGTGGCCGTCGCGCTCGGCCGCAACTGGCAGGCCTCCTGGTGGGAGTGGCACGTGCTGATGCTCGCGGCGTTCGCTCTGATCGCCGTGATGGCGCACCGGGAAGGTCCGCAGGAGCGCTTCGCGCGGCTCTATCTGGACAAGGAGACGCAGCCCGTCACGGTTCTGTTCGCCGACCTCCAGGGCTTCAGCACCTACGCGGAGCAGCACGATCCGGCCGGGGTCTCCGAGATGCTGAACATCTACTTCGAGGCCGCGATCCCCTCGGTCGAGGAGTACGAAGGCGAGATCGACCGCCTGATCGGAGACGCCGTGTTCGCGACGTTCCAGGGAGACGGTCATCCCGAGCGGGCGGCCCGCGCCGCGCTTTCCCTGCAGGCGGCGGTTGCACCCCTCGCCGTCGAGCATCCGGAGTGGCCGCGCTTCCGCGCCGGCGTCAACACGGGCGAAGCGAGCGTCGGCGTCCTCGGCACGGGCAGTGGGCGCACCTACAGCGTCGTCGGCGACACCGTCAACCTCGGCTCGCGGATCGAGGGGCTGGCGCCGGCCGGTGGAGTCGCAATCAGCGCCGAGACGGCGCGAGGGCTCTGGGGCGCGAAGACGGAGCCGCTCGGAACGATCTCGGTGAAGGGGCGGGCCGAGCCGGTCGAGGTGCTGCTCCTCGTCAGCCTGCCGCCGTCGTTAGCTCTCTCCTAGCGGCCGGGCTTGCGGATCCGGACGCCGAGCACCTCCGACGGCCTGACCGCGGCGCCGCACTCCTCGCACTCGACCGCGAAGGCTGACGGGAAGGGCGCGGCGCATTCGGGGCAGCGGTGGCGCGTCTCCCCGCCGCAGTGCGGACAGGCTGCAGGTAGCTCGGACTCGTTCTCGAGGAAATAGCGCCACACCGAGCCGCAGCCGAGGCAGAAGCACGTGTAGTCGCCGAGCGTCTTGCGCCGCTCTTCCTGGATCCAGTTCCGCTTCGGCTTTGCCTTCTCGGCCACCCCATCGACTCTAGCTAGGCTGCTCGGCTTGCCCACTCGCGCCGTCAATCCCTGGCTCGTCCTCGTCCTCGTCTGCCTCGCGCAGTTCATGGTCGTCCTCGACGCGACCGTCGTGAACGTCTCGCTGCCCGCGATCCAGGAGGACTTGAACATGACCCCGACCGAGCTTCAGTGGGTCGTGAACTCGTACGCGCTGATCTTCGGTGGCTTCCTGCTCCTCGGCGGGCGCGCGGGCGACCTGCTCGGACGGAAGCGGCTCTTCCTCGCCGGCATCGTCATCTTCACCGGCGCCTCGCTCCTGAACGGCCTCGCGAACTCGTCGGAGTTCCTGATCCTCGCCCGCGGCCTGCAGGGGCTCGGCGCAGCCCTCGTCTCTCCTGCCGCCCTCTCGATCGTGACGACGACATTCCGCGAGGGCCCGGAGCGGACGAAGGCGATGGGCGTCTGGAGCGCGATCGCCGCTGGCGGCGGGGCCGTCGGCCTGCTCGTCGGGGGAATCATCACCGATCTCTTCTCGTGGCCGTGGATCTTCTTCGTCAACATCCCGGTCGGGATCGCGGCCTTCGCGCTCTCGCTCAAGTACGTGCCGGAATCGAAGGACGAGAAGACTCATCGCGCCTTCGACATCGCCGGTGCGGTCACCGTGACCGCGGGCCTGGTCGCGCTCGTCTACGGGATCGTCATGGCAGCGGAGAAGGGTTGGGTCTCGGGCCACACGCTTGGTTTCGGACTGCTCGCCGCCGTCCTCCTCGGCTCGTTCGTGTGGATCGAGAGCCGCTCGGCGGAGCCGCTCGTGCGGCTCCAGATCTTCCTGATGCGGACGATCCGGTCGGCCAATCTCGTGATGCTGATCGTGGCCTGCGGCCTCTTCGCGATGTTCTATTTCAACTCGCTCTACGTGCAGCGCGTCCTGGGCTACTCGCCGATCCAGGCGGGTCTTGCATTCGTCCCCTTCACGCTCGGGATCGTGATCGGGGCGGGCCTCTCGCAGACGCTCGTGAGGAAGATCGGCCTGCGCTCGGTGGGGATCATCGGGATGCTGCTCGGGACGGCCGGGATGCTGCTCTTCCTCCGGCTCGACGTCGGCGGCGACTACGTCACCGACCTCCTGCCCGGGATCGTGCTCGTCTCGATCGGAATGGGGATGACGTTCGTCCCCGTGACCCTGATCGCCACGAGCGGGATCGAAGCCGGCGACGCGGGCCTCGCCTCCGGGCTTCTGAACACATCGCAACAGATCGGCGGCGCCCTGGGGCTCGCGATCCTCTCGACCCTCGCGACCTCGAAGACGACGAGCTCGCTGGCGAGCGGGGCCGACAACGCCCAGGCACTCGTCGACGGATTCCACATCGCCTACCTTGCGGGCGCGGCGTTCCTCTTCTCGGGCGCCGTGTTGCTGGCACTGATGCTGAAACGCTCGGACGTCGAGCAGATCGACGTCGACGACGCGGCGCCTGTCGCCGCCTAGCGCGACTGCAAGGCGTCCAGGGCGATCCCGAGCGAGACCGCGAGCCGGCGATCGATCGTCCGCTCGACGTCGCCGCTGACGTCCAGGTCGTACGTATCGCGAAAGCCGAGGCGCCTGTTCAGGTCGCCGATGTGCCGCTCGCCGGCATCGATCGTGAAGTGGAACGGGATCGGGACGAAGTCGCCGTAGGGCACGACCTCGATCAGCCGGCGCAGGACCGCAATCGACATCGACCGTTCAGTCGCAACCGCCAGCGCCTGCTCGGCCGAATCGAGGATCTGCCAGGTCGAGCGCAGCAGGGACTTGCCGAAGACCTTCCCGAGCACACCTATCGTCTCGCCCTCGGGTGTCGTCACGTCGTAGCGGGCGCTGATCTCCATCATCGAGCGCGCCTTGATCCGCCAGAGCTCACGCGTCTCGCTCTCGTCCGCGTAGAAGCGGATGTCCTCCTTGATCGCCATTCGCTTCTGTCGCACGAACGCCACGGGCGTCGGTCCGGCCGAGATTCGATAGAGGTTGACCATCGGCTTGATCAGCTGGTCGATCACGAATCTGTCCTCGGAGAGCCAGTCGGCCATGCGCCGCCGGATAGTACGCGCGCTCGTTAGAGTGAGCCCGTCCTTTCGAACCCGACGGGGGTAGATGCGCATGGCGGTACGCGAGGCAGAGCCGCTCGGCTCGCTGAATGAAGTGAGAGAGGCGGGCCTCGACCGCGAGGATCTGCTCGGCATCTACCGCAACCTGCTGATCACCCGCGGGATCGAAGAGCGCGGCCACATCCTCTACAAGCAGGGGAAGATCCCGGGCTCCTTCTACACGGGCCGCGGCAACGAGGGCGCAGCCGTCGGTGTCGCAACCGCGATGGGCCCCAACGACGTCGGCACGCCGCTCCACCGCGACATGGGCGTCCACGTGACACGCGGTGTCGAGGCCTGGCGGATCTTCGCGCAGTACATGGGCCGCGAGGACGGGCCGACGCGAGGCCGTGACGGCAACGTGCACATGGCCGACGCGAAGCTCGGGCTGATCGCGATGGTCAGCCACCTGCCGGCGATGCTCCCAGTCGCCGTCGGCTGCGCGCTCGCGTTCCGGATCCGGGACGAGAAGCGCGTCTCGGTCGGCTGGTTCGGCGAGGGCTCCTCCTCGCGCGGCGACGCGCACGAGGCCATGAATCTCGCCGCCGTCCGCAATCTTCCGATGGTCTTCATCTGCGACAACAACCAGTGGGCGTACTCGACGCCGACTCACCTCGGCTACGCCGTCGAGCACCTCGCCGACCGCGCCGCTGCCTACGGCTTCGAAGGGGTCGTCGTCGACGGCACCGACGTGCTCGCCGTCTACCGCGAGGCGAAGAACGCGATCGAGAAGGCGCGGGCGGGTGGCGGCCCGACGCTGATCGAGTGCCTGACCCTGCGCATGGAGGGCCACGCCGTCCACGACGACGCGTTCTACGTCCCGAAGGAGCTCTTCGAGGAGTGGGCGAAGCGCGACCCGATCGAGCGGTTCCGCGGCTGGCTGCGCGACAACGCCGATCTGAGCAACGAGGAAGAGGAAGAGATCACCGGCCGCGTCAAGAAACTGCTGAACGACGCGCTCTCCCGCGCCGAGGAGTCGCCGCAGCCCGACCCGGCGACCCTGATGGAGGGCGTCTACGCGACTCCCGACGACCTCGACACGCCCCACCACAAGTAATGGCCGAGAAGACCTACCTCCAGGCGATCAGCGACGGGCTCCGGGAGGAGATGCGCCGCGACGACCGCGTCTTCGTCTTCGGCCAGGACGTCGGCGTCTACGGCGGCGCCTTCAAGGTGACGCTCGGCTTCCAGGAAGAGTTCGGCCCCTGGCGCGTGATCGACGCGCCGCTCGCCGAGACGGCGATTGTCGGCGCCTGCACCGGCGCGGCGATGATGGGCATGCGCCCGGTCGCCGAGATGCAGTTCGCCGATTTCGTCTCCTGCGCCTGGGACCATCTGGTCACCGTCGCCGCCAAGCAGCGCTTCCGCGTCGGCACGCCGGTGCCGATCGTCGTCCGGCTCCCGTCGGGCGGAGGCTTCTCCGGCGGCCCGTTCCACTCGCAGAATCCGGAGAGCTCGTTCGCTCACATCCCGGGCCTCAAGTGCGTCTGCCCGGCGACGCCGGAGGACGCGAAGGGCCTGCTCGTCGCGGCGATCGAGGACCCCAACCCCGTCCTCTACTTCGAGCACAAGCATCTCTACCGCCGAATCAAGGGCGAGGTGCCCGACGAGCGCTACGTCACCCCGATCGGAAAGGCGCGCACGCACCGCGAGGGTGACGACGTCTCGGTCATCACCTGGGGCGCGATGGTCTACACCGCCGACGAAGCCGCGAAGCAGCTCGAGGAGGACGACGTCTCGGTCGAGGTGATCGACCTCCGCACGGTGATGCCGTGGGACAAGGAAGCGGTGCTGGAGAGCGTCCGCAAGACGTCGAAGGTACTGGTGCTGCACGAGGACAACCGGACCGGCGGCTTCGGCGGCGAGATCGCGGCCACGATCGCCGAGGAGGCGTTCGAGGACCTCGACGCCCCCGTCCGGCGGCTTGCAGCGCCGGACTGCCCGGTACCGTTCTCCCCGGTGCTCGAGAAGGCGTTCATCCCGCAGGTCGAGGACGTCGTGAAGGGACTCAGAGCGTTGGCGGAGTACTAGGAGCGAGATGGCCACGGACACTCAAGTCGAAGTCGTCATGCCGCAGATGGGTGTCTCCGTCTCGGAGGGGACGATCACGAAGTGGCTGAAGTCCGAAGGCGAGCCGATCGCACGCGACGAGTCGCTGCTGGAGATCTCGACCGACAAGGTCGACACGGAGATTCCGAGCCCCGCCGAGGGAGTCGTCGCGAGAATCCTCGTCCAGGAGGGTGAGACCGTCGAGGTCGGCGCGGTGCTCGCCGTGATCGCGCCCGAGGGCGCCGCGGTGTCAGCACCCGAGGCGCCTGCTCCCGAGCCCGCGACTGCCGAAGCGGCCGAGGAGGTCGCGGCCGTCTCGAGCTCCGAGGGCGACGCACCCGTGGCTCCGGCTCCCGCTCCCGCAGCTCCGGCTCCCGCGGCCCAGCCGGCCGCGCCCGCGCCGGAGTCGGGCAACGGCCGCACCTTCGTCTCACCGGTCGTCGCCCGGATCGCGTCGGAGCACGGCGTCGATCCGACCGCGGTGCAGGGGACGGGGACCGGCGGCCGCGTGACGAAGAAGGACATCCTGGCGTTCGTCGAGGGCGGTGGCCAGGCCGCGACGCCACAAGCCGCTCAGCCCGAGCCAGTGGCCGCACCGGAGCCCACGCCGGTGGCAGCAGCTCCTGCTCCTCCGCCCGTCCAGGCACCACCGCCCGAGCCCCCGCCGGCGCCGCCCGCCCCGCCGCCCGTTGCCCCGCCGGCTCCCGCGCCCGTGGCGGCACAGCCTCCTGCCGCCGCCCGCCGCTCCCGCTCCGGCGCCCGTCGCCGAAACCCAGGCGCAGCCGGGCGAGACGTTCGAGCCGATGACCGCGATGCGGAAGGGCATCGCGGAGCACATGCGCCGCTCGCTCGACACCTCGGCCCACGTCACGAGCGCGATCGAGGTCGACATGTCCAGAGTGGTCGCGATCCGCGGCAAGCTGAAGAAGGAGTACGAGGAGGCCTACGGGGTCAACCCGACCTACCTCTCCTTCGTCGCCCGGGCCGTCGTCGACACGCTGCGCGAGTATCCCTGGATCAACGGCGAGATCCGCGGCGACAAGATCGTGACGCGGAACTACGTCAACATCGGCTTCGCGGTCGAGCTCGCCGACGGGAAGGGACTGATCGTTCCCGTCGTCAAGCACACGGAAGGCCTGAACCTGCTCGGCATGGCGCGCGCGGTCTCCGAGATCGCCAAGCGCGCCCGTGAGAAGAAGCTCATGCCCGACGACGTGCAGGGCGGCACGTTCACGATCACGAACCCGGGCGGCTACGGCACGTTCCACGGCACCCCGGTCATCAGCCAGCCGCAGGCCGGCATCCTCGGCACCTACGCGGTCGTGAAGCGCGCCTGGGTCGTCCAGGACGAGCTCGGCAAGGACGTGATCGCGATCCGGCCGATCATGAACATCACGCTCACGTACGACCACCGCCTGGTCGACGGCGCCCTCGCCGGGCGCTTCCTGCGCGACCTGAAGGCGAAGCTCGAGAGCTGGGGCGAAAGCGACTACTAGCGTCCTCACCGTTGTCCCGTCGGAGCCGGAGGCAGAGATGATCTGCGGGCTCCTCCGGTCGGCCGACATCGTCTGCGACCACCGGGCGACGCAGCTGGGCGTGAAGTTCGGCGGCGCGCGCGAGGTGCTCGTACGGCCCGAGGATCTCGAGGCCGCGCAGTCGCTGCTCGCAGCAGAATCGTGAAAGGCGCCTATGTCATGAACCTGGGCCTCGTCCCGTACGGGGAGGCATGGGAGTTGCAGCGCTCACTCGCGGGGGCGGTCTCGCAGGGGGCGATCCCCGACACGATCCTCCTGCTCGAGCACCCGCCGACGATCACGACGGGGCGGCGCACCGAGGAGGGAGAGCTGCACATTCCCGCCGGAGCGGAGGTCGAGATCGTGGAGACCGACCGCGGCGGCAAGTCGACCTTCCACGGGCCGGGGCAGCTCGTCTGCTACCCGATCTTCGATCTGAAGCGGCATGGGCAGGACGTGAAGCGCTACTGCCGCGACCTGGAGGAGGCACTCATCCTCACGCTCGCGAAGCTCGGCCTCGAGGGCGAGCGGATCGACGGGCTCACCGGAGTCTGGCTGACGCGGCCGCCGCGAAAGATCGCCTCGATCGGGATTCACATCGCCAAGTGGGTGACGACCCATGGCTACGCGCTCAACGTCGACCTCGATCCGGCCCCGTTCACCCAGTGGATCACGGCCTGCGGGCTCGAGGACGCAGCCTTCACCACGGTCGCGCGGGAGCTCGGCCGGCCGGTGACGGTGGACGAAGCTCGCGGCCCGGCGCTCGAGGCGCTCGCCGAGGTCTTCGAGCTCGAGCTGGAGGAGCTCCCGGCCGAAGCGGGGCACGGTCTCTGGGCCCAGCCGGTCCACGCCCAGCTCGCCGCGCGCGGCTGACTTTGTGTTTCTGAAACACAAGGGTGTCCTCGCGGCTGGAGAACGGCTTCGTTCCGAGGGTCGACGATCGCTTGTGTTTCTGAAACACAAAGTCTCCTCGGCTCGACCCACCCTCCCACGCCGCATCTAGACTCGACGCGATGGAGACCTCGCTTCCCGTCGCCGAACGGCCCCGCCGGCCCGAGTGGATGAAAGTCCGCGCGCCGAGTGCGGACGGCCGCTACTTCGACGTCAAGAAGCTCCTGCACGGCCTCTCGCTGAACACCGTCTGCGAGGAGGCCCGCTGCCCCAACATCTCCGAGTGCTGGGGGCGCGGCACGGCGACGTTCCAGATCCTCGGCGAGACGTGCACCCGCGCCTGCCGCTACTGCTACGTCCACTCGGGCAAGCCGGAGCACGCGCCGGACGCGCTCGAGCCGCTCCGCGTCGGCCAGGCCGCGGCGCAGATGGAGCTCAAGCACGTCGTCGTCACCTCGGTCGACCGCGACGACATCCCCGACCGGGGCGCCGGCCACTTCGCGGCGACGATCCGCGCGATCAAGGCCAAGCTGCCGGACGCGAGCGTCGAGGTTCTGACGCCGGACTTCCTCGACGTGGAAGAGGAAGCGCTCCACACGGTGCTCGCAGCACGGCCCGAGGTCTTCAACCACAACATCGAGACCGTGCGCCGGCTGCACCGGAGGATGCGCGGAGCAAAGGCGAGCTACGACAAGGCGCTGTGGCTGCTCGGCCGGGCGAAAGAGCTTGCGGACTATCCGGTCCTGACGAAGTCCGGGATCATCGTCGGCCTCGGGGAGTCGAACGACGAGGTTGTCGACACGATGAGGGACCTTCGCGAGCACGGCGTCGACGTCGTCACGATCGGCCAGTACCTGCAGCCAAGCCCGAAGCACGCTCCGATCGACCGCTGGGTGCACCCGGACGAGTTCCGCTGGCTGCGCGAGCAGGGCGAGGCGCTCGGCTTCGGCTCGGTTTTCGCCGGTCCGCTCGTTCGCTCGAGCTATCGCGCCGACGAGCAGCGACACGCGGCAGCGACGGGCCGCGGTGCCGTCTCCTACTGAAACCTACTAAAACCCCCCGTTTGCGGGGTGTATCGACGGGGTTTGCGTGGCTACATGTGCGTAGGAGGAAGAAATGCGCGCCGCAGCCGCCGCCGTTGGTCTTGTGCTTGTGCTTGTGTTCGCGCTCCCCGCACTCGGAGCGCAGCCAAGGCGTGCCTCGCTGGAGCTTCGCTCGACGAACCCGGTCGTCGTGACCGGTCGCGGCTTTGCCCCTCGTGAGCCGGTTCTGCTGACGGCGACGGCGGGGACCATCCAGCGAATTGTCCCCTTGATCGCACGACGCAACGGAACCTTCAAGGCGCGCTTCCGAATGCGTCTCAAGCCCTGTGCACCCGTGACCGTCCTTGCGGTCGGCACGCGCGGCAGCCGCGCCATCCTGCAAGTCGACCCGGGTTGTCGAAGGCCGCGGGGACCCGGCTGACCGGGTCCCCGCGCTTCGGCTTGGGTCAACCTCCGGGCTGGAGAACGCCGTTCACCTTGAGCGAGTACGGGGCGTACCGAGCGATCGACTCGGTCGGCTCGTCGTACATCACGAGCATCGCCACCGTCTCGGCGTCCCTGCCGAGCAGCAGGCGGAACAGGAACTTCGCGTCGAGCGAGTACGTGCGCCCGCTCTTCACCGGTACCTGAACGAGCGTCGCCTGCTTGCCGTGCTTCGCACCGATGCTGATCAGCTGCAGCGTGTAGCCGGAGATGGGCGGCGCCTCGGTGCCCCAGCCGGCGAGCGTCCCGTCCGAGACGAGCACGCCTCCGAGCTTGACGTCGTCGACCTGCCAGCCGGCCTCGATCGGCCCGCCGTTTCCGAGCGTCGCTCCGTCGGTCATCAGCCGGAAGCGGAGCAGGACGGTCCGGCCCGAGTAGGCCGAGAGGTCGAACGACTCGGCGTGCCAGTCGGCGTCGCCGTTGAACCCGGGCAGCTGGGCGATGATCGCCGGCGCTGCGGCCGGGTCGTGCTCGTCGGTCGTGCTGCCGTTGCCGAGGCTCGTCCAGCTGAGGCCGTCGTCGGTCGAGATCTGCACGAACGAGAAGTCCCAGCCGCTCTCGAGCCCGTAGCGGGTGTCGAACGTGAGCGTCCGATCGCCGCTCGCGGGCACCGTCACCGAGCGGACGATCGAGCGGTCGGCATTGTCCACGGCGCCTGCAGAGAGAACCGCGTCACCGGCGACGGAGACGGACTGCCATTCCATCGGGGCCGGCGCGTGCTTGGCCGGGCTCGAGAACTCGATCGACCGGACCTTCGACGACGACAGCGGGTTGCCGGCGGCGTCGCGGAGCTGGACGTAGTCGGAGCCGTTCGGGGGAGCCCCCGGGGACGAATACGACTCGGGGTTCTGCCAGTAGATCGACGAGCTGAGCGTCTTCGTCTGATAGCGCGACTCGCGCAGGAAGCCGAGCAGCTTGGCACCGTCGTCGATCGCCTTGTCGAGGGCGACCATTGCGGCCCAGTCGTGGATCACCTGCATCGCCTTGTCGCCCGTCAGGTACTTGTCGAGCACGGCCTGAAGGCCCGTGATCCCGTTGCCGTCCTCGTTGTGCAGGTCGGTCATGAAACGGGTGCCGTACCGGCCGGCGATGAACTCCATGAAGGTCCATGAAGCCCCGTAGTCTGCGAGCGTCTCGAGACCGCCCTGGTCGTCCCAGAGCGTGAGCGAGTTCTCCGCGCCGCCCCTGGGCTGTGGGATCTGGTTCGCCGGGGTCTGCAGAGCCCGCCAGCCGAGGAAGGTCTGGATGTGGCCCTCATAGCCGGTCTCGAAGATCGAGCGGGCCGGGAAGCCGTAGCCCGTGACCGTGATCGCGTAGTCCGAGAGTCCCTCGTTGATCCAGTTCAGCTCGCCGGGGCTCGCCCAGAACTCGAGCAGGTGCTGGTACTCGTGCGCGAAGACGGCCTCGTACTTGAACGGCTGCGCAGGACGGTTGCTGCAGAGCACCGTGGACGGCTCGTTCGGCGGGTTCGCGCCGGTGCGATGCGCCCAGTCGTAGGAGTCGACGGACATCACGTTCCGCTCCACGAACGAGTTGATGTCGCTCGAGTGGTAACCCGCGACGTAGGACGGGAACTCGATATCGGTGTAGTTCTCGTCCTGGAAGTTCGCGATCAGGGTGACGACCTTGTCGCCTGGCCCCGCGTAGTAGCCGGGCGGGACGACCCCGGCCTGCTCGAGCAGGCCGCCGTTGCCGTCGCGCGAGGGCGGCGAGCTGAAGGCGGCCGACATCTTCGGATACATGTTCCCGTCGAACTGGCCGGCGAAGTACGTCGATTGAGCGTCGGTGATCACATTGCGCACGCCGTCGTTGCGGCAGTCAGCCGCGGGGAAGTCGAGGGTGTCGGAGACCCAGATCTCGATCTTCGTGCCGACAGCGCGCAGCGTGAACTGCTCGAAATACGCGCCACCCGAGGCGAAGTCGATCAGCGGCCAGAACTTCTTCGTCCCGATCGGCGGGCTCTCGGCGGCAGCAGCCGTAACTCCCGCGCGTGCGGTCGCGCCCTTGACGCCTGCGACCGGGCTCGTCGTCGGCATCTCGACCTTCGCGTTGCCGACCTCGATCACGTCACCGCCTGACACACCGGCCAGCGCAGCCGTCGGGACGACGAGTGCGAGCGCCGCAATCGCGAGCGCCATCGCTGCTCTGCTCACTGCTTCCTCCCCCGTTGAGTGATCCGCGCGAGTCGCGGCTCGGCTCAGACGTACCCAGAAAAAGAAGGAATGCAAACACTCTTTGGATTACTGAAGTGTTCTCGTCGCCAGCGACGGGCGACCAGAACGAGAGGGCCGCACTTCGGCGGCCCTCTCGTCCCGATCTCAGCTACGACCTAGGGCGTATCCGCCGGGCACGGCGTCACGAGGAACGCCGCGTCGTCCGCTCGACGGCCTGGTCCTGACCATGAGCGTCGTGTTCCGAGTCCCAACTGTCGTAGAACACGTCCGACTGCTCGCACGCGGGATTGCGGCCCGGCTGCGACGGGAACGTCGCTCCGCCCGCCGGCCCGCCGGAAGAGCGGCCGTTGCGTGCGTCGGTGAACAGCGTGTGCGCACGCTTGTCGCTCACCGCCAACGACTCGTAGTCCCCGGCGAAGATCCCCGCCCGGAACGAGTAGTCGTAGTTCGACGGCACGTCCGAGATGCCGAAGTTGTCGGCCGGTCCGACCGAGGACGGCCCGGCACCCGGATACGGCCCAGACGGGTTGAACAGGCCGGTCGGCTGCGGGATCACGGCCGCGGTGGGTGCGAGGCACTCACTCGCGGTGCTGTGCCTGACCGCGCAGTTGGCGCCCCACGTCCAGACCAGATAGTTCCCCGGCCGCGCGCGACTCGTCGGCCACTCGCTCGCCGTCGAATCGACGTCGAGACGGCGGTCCTTGAACGCGATGTTCAGGTCCCCGTCCTCGTTGATGTCGAGCCACGGCCAGAACTGGTCGTTCCCGGTGTTCACTCCAGCGGGACACGCGGGCTGGCCGGTACGGCCACAGTCGCGGTTCGCCGGAGCCGTGGAGGGATCGTCGTTCACACGAGTTGGACCGATCCAGTTCGAGCCGCCGTCGAGCGACTTGAAGAGGAAGACGTCCGAGTTCGTGCTGTCCCGCGTCCCGTTGCGGTTGTCCTCCATTACGAGATAGAGGTCGTCGGCGAAGTCGCCGCCGCGCTTGTCAGCCACGATCGCGCCCGTCATCGGGACGCGGAAGCAGCTGTTCGTCAAGTGGACGCGGTTCGCGCCGCGGGCAATGCAGTCGGCCTTGAGGCGCAGGTTGACATCGAAGGCCGGGGTGACGAAGAACGGGCCTTCGAACGTCGCCCCGCCGTCCTTCGAGCGGACGGCGAGCCACTGGTTCTCGTCCTCGGTGTTGAAGTTCTCGAACGCAACGTAGAGGTGACCGGTGCTCGGGCTCACCGTCGGCACCGAGTACTGGTTGTCGTCGCATGCCGTCCCGCCCGCGAATGCGAATCCACAGAACGGAGCGCTCCCGTTGATCACCTGCTGTGCCGACCACGAGTGGCCGCGATCGTCCGAGTAGCTCATGACGATCTTCGAGTCGGTGATGAAGCCCGTCGTCCCGGCCGGGTTCGTGAACCGAGACCACGTCACGTACACCCTGTCCTGGACCGATGTTGGCCGCCGGACAGCCCGGATCGCCGGGGTTCATGGGTGCCTTCGACACCGGCTTGAAGCAGTGTGGAGAAACGCCCGCGGGCCGCGGCCCCGTCGCAATGTATTCCTTGTCGTTGAAGGTCACGCTGAAGTTCGCCGAGCTCCCGAACGGGGGCGTCGTCTGGTTTTCCGGCGTGAAGGCCACTGTGCCGTCACCGGGTTGGCGCGGGTCGCCGGGGCCGCCACATGCCGCCGTGTCGGTGAGCACCACGCAGGGACGGCTCCACGTGAAGCCGCCGTTCGTCGAGCGGCTGACGAACACGCCGTTGGTGTCGTCGGTTCGGTTGAAGTTGATGTCCGCGTAGTACGCGACTCCGCCGCGGTCGTACGCCAGCGCCGGATCGCCGCCGCCGTCGAGGTTGTCCCCGTTCGGCAGCGACGGGAACGGAATCCACCCGTCGTACCAGTGCTTGCCGCCGTCACTCGAGGCATAGAACCCCGACGACGCCCAGCCGAGGCGGTAGTCGTTGGCCCCGCTGACGATATTCCGACTGCTCGTCGGATTGACGGCGATGCTCGTCTCGTTCTGCGGGAAACAGCTGTATTCGGTGTTCGCACGGGTGTCGTCACCGCGATCACTCACCTTCTCGACGTCGTCCTTCACACGCCTGTCGACCGGATCCGGCTCGGTGTTCATACCGGCCTGCGGGCACTCGGTGATGTTCGTGCCGAGCACGACGTCCTTGAACTCGTAGGCGCCCGACGGCGTCGCTATCTGCTCCAGCTTGAGCACCTTCGGAGCGCCGCCGATATCGGCTCCCGCGGGGCCCAACCAGAAAACGAGCAGACCTGCGAGCGCTGCCAGGGCAATAGAGGCTCGCTTCATCCTCGCCTTCCCCTCCGCCACAGATCGTGGGTCGGCGCTCTAGGCGCCGCTGACGAGGCGAATATACGGCCCGTCAGTATCGTTTGCAACAAGGTATGGTTTGTGGAGATCCGGGTATATCTCTCCGATGATGCGTGCACTCGCAGCCTGCCTTCTGGCGCTCGTTCTCCCGGCGTCCGCGGCCGGCGTCGCCCCCGCCGCCGAATCCACTCGCGTGCCGGCACTGCGGCTACTCGACCGCCAGCCGCTCGTCCTGCGTGGCAGGAGCTTCCTGCCTCGTGAGCTCGTGAAGGTGACGGTAACTACGGACGCCCAACGCTCGGTGAAGCGCCTCCGCGCGACCTCGACCGGGACGTTCACTGCGAACTTTGTCGCTGTCGAGCTCGACCGCTGCAGCGGGATGCTCGTGGTGGCCACTGGCTCGCGCGGCAGTCAGGCGAGACTGAAGATGCCGCAGCCGGCCTGCCCGCCGGCGTAGACCTTCGTGCTCACTTCTCGGCGGCGGCGATCCGACGCTCCTGCGCGCGCGCGAGGTCGACGGCCTGTCTGAGCGTCACCTTCCGGTCGAAGCCGTTGACGAAGATCGAGGCGACGACGTTGCGGTGCCGCCAGGAGATGAGGTAGAAGCGAACATCGGCGATACCGCCTCCGCCGCTCCGTTGGAGGATTGTGGCGGCGAAGGCCTCGTCGCCGATGGCCGGATCAGCGAGAGGCTCGGCCGCCGGACGCCCTCCAATCGCCTTTCCGAGCTCGCTCCTCGCTGTCGAGAGCTCGTCGCGCGCGCCGTCGGCGGCTTCGAAGAGGTCGGCACGCGACTCGATCACGAGCGGCCCGGAGGTCTTCTGCGATCCCGGCCGTCGGAAGCGCGCGATCCACCCGTCCAGGCGGTCGAACCGCAGCGGGTTGGAGCGCACTCCGGCCGGTGCATCCGCGCTCACCTGCCTGCCGCTGTTGAACGGGACCCACACGTTGGACAGATCGCCGGGCGCCAGGACGAGCGTCGAAATCGCGCTCCGGTCGATTTGCTTCTCGTCGTTGCCGACGACACAGCCGCCCAGCACGAGCACCAGCAGGAAGAGCGCGCTAGCTCGGGCCCGCACCGTCGTGCGGCTTCGCCATCTTGCGGTAGTCCAGCGCCTCGTCGAGAGTCGCGTCGTCCACGCCCTCTTCACGGGCGACCTCCCGCAGGGAGCGGCCCGACGCGGCCGCCTTCTTCACGATCTCCGTCGCCTTGTCGTAGCCGATGTACGGGTTGAGAGCGGTCGCGGCCGACAGCGTCAGCTCGGCGTAGTGCTCGTTCTGCTCGCGGTTGGCCTCGATCCCGTCGACGCACTTCTCGGCGAGCAGGCGCGAGGCGGAAGCCAGCAGCTTGATCGAGTCGAGCAGGTTGCGAGCCATCATCGGCACGAAGACGTTGAGCTCGAAGTGGCCCTGCAGGCCGCCGACGGTGATCGCCTGGTCGTTCCCGATCACCTGCGCTGCGACCTGCGTGACGACCTCGGGAATGACCGGGTTCACCTTGCCCGGCATGATCGAGCTGCCCTTCTGGAGCTCCGGGAGGAAGATCTCCGCGAGCCCTGCGCGCGGGCCCTGAGCCCATCAGCCGCAGGTCGTTCGCGATCTTCGTCAGGCTCACCGCGACCACCTTGAGGGCCGCGGACGCCTCGACGAGCCCGTCACGGGCCGCCTGCGCTTCGAACGGATCGGCCGGCGGAGAGATCTGGAGGCCGGTCTCGGCCGTGAGCAGGTCGCGCACCTTGGCGGCGAAGTCGGGGTGCGTGTTCAGGCCGGTACCGACAGCGGTGCCGCCGAGCGGGATCTGGCCGAGCCGCTTGCGGCTGTCCGCGATCCGCTCGATCCCTTGCCGCACCTGTGCGGCGTAACCGGCGAATTCCTGCCCGAGCGTGATCGGGACCGCGTCCATGAGGTGCGTCCGCCCCGACTTGACGACGTCGTCGAACTCGTGCGCCTTTCGCTCGAGGGCCGTGGCGAGGCTGTCGAGAGCGGGAAGCAGGTCGTGCTCGAGCTCACCGAGTGCGGCGAGGTGGACTGCGGACGGGAAGACGTCGTTCGAGCTCTGGCCCATGTTGACGTCGTCGTTTGCATGCACGTCCTCACCGGCGAGGGCGGCAATGACCTCGTTGGCATTCATGTTCGAGCTCGTCCCAGAGCCGGTCTGGAACACGTCGATCGGGAACTGGTCGTCGTGCTCCCCCCGCGCGATCGCATCTCCTGCCGCCGCAATCCGCTCCGCCTTGTCGGCGTCGAGCAGCGCGAGGTCGGCATTCGCGCGGGCGGCGGCGGCCTTGATCCGGCCCAGCCAGCGTGCGACGGGCACGGGGATCGGCTCGCCGGAGACCTGGAAGTTGCCAACCGCCTTGCGCGTTTCGCCTCCCCACAGCTCCCGTTCGATCTCCGTGCTCACGGGGTCGAAGTGTACCCCGAGGTCATCGCGGCTACTCTGGAGGGCTTCATGTCGCTGCCTGGTGACATCACAATCCGGCATCGCGTTCGTGTCGCCCTCCTCGCTCTCGCCGCAGCCCTTGCGGGAATCGTCGGCGACGCGTCGGCCTCGGAGCTCCTCGACCGTAATGCGAGTCACACGTCGCTGACCGTGAACGGCGGCGGCCAGGCGTTCGTCAGCTGGCGTGCGGGCGGCCGCACGCGCCAGGTGATCGCGTCCGGCGCGATCAACGCCCGCGCTCCGCGTGTCGGGGTGCCGCAGGTCTCATTCAGCCTCCGGTACGGCGGCAAGAGCATCCTCTCCGGCGGCTGCCTGCGCTACGACGGGCCGCCGCTCGCCTGGCTCGTGCGGGCCTGCAAGGCGCCCGACGGCTCCTACTGGGCGCTCCAGAGCTGGCAGCGAACGAAGCCGAACTACGGTGGAGCTCGCGGCATCTGGGATCTCCGGCTCTCGCACTGGAGCGGTCCGCTTCCGCAGCTCGAGGTATGGACCGACTGGTCCTACCGTCGCTACGACCATCTCTACGGCCGCCTCACCTACGGCGGCTCGCCGGTGTTCGGATTCCGGACGAACAGCCAGGGCAACCCGCTCGACGCCTACGGCCGGAACGTCTACGTCGACACGTACAACTCGCGCTACGGCGGCGGCTGGCACCGGGAGAACGGCTTCGTCGCGCAGAGGCCGACCGGGGTCTTCTGTTACGGCTTCTACCCGCACGGCTCGCGGCCCGCCGGGAACGGGACGCACTACCGCGCGACGGTGATCGGTCCCGGCGTCACACCGGACGTGATGTGGCAAGGGCCGGCTCCGGGACCGTTCGACAGGGCCCGGGAGCTACAGGCGAACGCGCACCAGCGCGTGCTCTTCGCAGGCGTCGGCCCCGGTGGCTGCCGGCCGCGCTAGAAGTTCTGTTGCGTCGGTTGACTACATGTCGCTGATCGATCTATAGTTGGGTGTGGAGCTCAGGACACCAAGTTACTTCGCGCTCGCAACGCTGATCGACGGGCCTCTCCACGGGTACGCGATCGTGCGACGCGCCGCTGAGCTCTCCGACGGCACCGTGCGCCTGTCGACCGGCACTCTCTATGCCCTGCTCGAGCGTGCCGTCAACGAAGGACTCGTCGTCGCCGGCGAGCCGTACCTCGAGCGTGGACGCCAGCGACGCGACTACACCCTGACCCAGGCCGGCCGCGAGGCGTTGCAAGCCGAGGCCGAGCGCCTTGCGCAAGCCGGGAAGACCGTCGCGCGCCGGCTTCGAGCAACCGCCAAGGTCGTGCCGCACTGATGCGTGAGCGTTTGACCCGTGCCGCGCTCCGTGCCTTTCCACCGGCCCTCCGGTCAGCACGCGGCCACGAGATGCTCGGCACGTTGCTCGACACGAGCGCGACGTCCCACACCCGGTTCGTGCGCGAGCTCGTCGATCTCATCCGGTCGGGACTACGGATGCGCGCCGCTCAGACCGCGCAAGCCGGCGCCTGGAGACTCGTCGCGGATGGGTTCTGCCTCGCAGCCGTCTGGCTGCTGACGCTGTTCCTCGCGGCTGACGTCGGAAACAGGATCCGTGGGCCGCTGCCGGGCTTTCCCTGGGGGCTGTTCTCGCCCTGGTCGCTTGCACTTCTCGGCGCTGCGCTTGCGTTGGCGCTGATCGGCTACGACAGGCTCGCCGGAGCGACTGCGCTGGTCTTCGCGGCAAGCATTTTCGGCGACCCGGCGAGATACGACCTCACGGGAGCCGATCGCATTCCACTCCTCGTACCGCTCATCTGCTTCGGCGTCTTGCTGATCGCACCACGACGACGCAGGCCCGACCTCCGCCGGCTCGCGTGGCTCGTTGTGGCCGCTGCACTTGCGATCGCGGCCAGCAGGACAGACGACACGATCGCCGCCGGCGCGCTTCTCGCGCTGATCTTCTTCGTGCCACCCGCCTTCGCCCTGCTCCGCACCGACCCGCGGCCGGCGATTGCGTGCGCCGTGTCGGCCGCCTACTTCGGGCTCCGCATGGCCGAAGACCCCGGTGGCCCCGGCGCGCTCGGGCTGCTGTTCCTCGCCGCGATGCCGCTCATCCTCACGATCGTGGTCGCACACACCCGCCACGCGGCACAAGCACGCGTTCCGCTGTAGCGGCTAGAGCGCTTTCCAGAAGTAGGTCGTGTCGCAGGGCCGTCCGTCCGGATACAGCGCGAAGCCGGGAACGACACCGACCGTTGTCCAGCCCATGCGCGCGTAGAGACGCGCGGCATCGCCGCCGGTCACCGCGTCCAGTACGAGCAGTGTCTTGCCCTCGGCTCGCGCCTCCTCCTCGGCGCGCTCCATGAGCAGCCGGGCGATCCCACGTCCGCGGGCGCGACGGTGAACGAGGAGCTTGGCGATCTCGCCGCGGTGCGGCTGATTCGGCGGCAGCGTGAGGATCACCTGCACGGTGCCGACCAGGTCGCCGTCGACGAAGGCAGCCAGAAGAAGCCGGTGGCCCTGCTCGGCCTCGGCGACGAAGCCTTCGAAGGCGCTGCGCGCGTCCTCGGGCGAGAACGGCGCCATGTAGCTGACAGACGCACCGCCGGAAACGCAGTCGTGGAGAACGCCCGCGAGCGCGTCGAGCTGCTCGCGCACCTCGGTCGCACCGAGACGGCGGATCTCGATCTCGTCGGTCGCGGACACCGAGGCCAAGTCTGTCATTCGGTGCGCTCGTGATCGGCGAGGACCTCGGCGATCGTGTGTCGGGCGCCGGCCGCGAGCACAGGGTTCGTACTCCAGTAGTACGGGAGTTGGATGAGGGCGATCGAAAGCGCCAAGCCCCGACCTCGCTCCCAGGTGGCGTCATCGACGCCCAGGGCGGCGCGAAAGACGTTCCTCGCGTCCGCGGGAAGGAGGTTCCAGGCGACGGGCAGGTCGCCGGCAGGGTCGCCCACGCCGACGCCCGCGAAGTCGATCACGGCGCTGAGCCGCCCGTCGACGACCAGCACGTTTCCGGGTGCCAGGTCCGAGTGCAGCCAGACAGGCGTGCCCGACCATTCGGGGACCCGAAGAGCCGCGTCCCACACAGCGGCCACGGCATCGGTGTCGACCATTCCGTGCAGAGCTTCGATGGCGGTGCGCGTGTCGGCGTCCCTCCTCGCCAAGTGACCGCCGCGGCCCGCACGCGGCCCATTCGTGGGGTCGATCCGCTGTAGCGCGGCGATGAACTCCGCCAGATCCGTTGCGAGCAAGCTCGGCTCGGCGATGCGATCGACCGTCGGGTTCTCGCCGGTCAGCCACGTGCACACGGACCAGTGCCAGGGATAGCCCTCACCCGGCTCCCCTTTCGCCAGCGGGACGGGAATGGCCACCGGAAGGTGCGGGGCCAGCCACGGCAGCCACCGTTGCTCCTTCTCCACCTGTCCGGTGGCCCAGTGGATCCGCGGTAGGCGCACGGCCATGTCGTCCCCGAGTCGGTAGATCGCGTTGTCCGTCCCCGCGGACTCGACCGGCGCGATCGGAAGGTCTGCCCAGTGCGGGAATTGGCCCGCGAGCAACCGGCGCACGAGCGAGACGTCGGTCTCGACTTCCTCGGCGTGCATTTTCTCGGCAGGCATGGGAGAAGAGTGGCGAGGGCCGGACTTGAACCGGCGACACCACGGTTTTCAGCCGTGTGCTCTACCAACTGAGCTACCTCGCCTCAGGCGGCAACCAGTCTAGCCACCAGGCCGCGAAGCGGCCCTTTAGGGGTCTTCGCGCGGTGACAATCCGCTCCCGCGGATTGTCACCCTGCGCACAGAGTAGGGTTTCGCGTCGTGGCTGCAGGCAAGCAGGTCGCCATCATCGGCGCCGCCCTCGATCTCGGTGCGGGCCGCCGTGGCGTCGACATGGGTCCATCCGCCATCCGCTACGCGGGGCTCCACGACCGGCTCGCCGCGATCGGCTTCGACGTCCTCGACTGGGGCGACGTCGAGACCGCGGTGCTGGAGGCGACGGAGGAGACCGACCCGAGCGCGCGCTACCTGCCCGAGATCAAGGCCGCGTGCGGCCGCGTCGCCAGGCTCGTGGCACTCGCACTCGAACAGGACTCGCTCCCGCTCGTGCTCGGCGGAGACCACTCGGTCGCGCTGGGAACGCTCGGCGGGCTGGCGCGCGCCCGCGGCGCGGGTGGCGTGCTCTGGCTCGACGCACACGGCGACCTGAACACGCCCGAGACCTCTCCCACCGGAAACGTGCACGGGATGCCCCTTGCCGCAGCACTCGGTCTCACAGACGGCCGCTTCGCAAGTGACATGTGGACGTTGCCGGCGGTCGACCCCAGCCGAGTTGCGCTCGTCGGCCTCCGGTCGCTCGACACGCGCGAGCGGGAGCGGATTCGCGAGCTCGGGATCCGCGCGTACACGATGAGCGACATCGACCGGATCGGGATCGAGCGGGCGATCCGCGAGTCGTTGACGCAGATCGCGGGCCCCGGCTTCGTCCACGTCTCGCTCGACATGGACGCGCTCGACCCGGAGGTCGCGCCCGGAGTCGGAACGCCGGTCCGCGGCGGTCTTTCCTACCGCGAGGCCCACCTCGCGCTCGAGCTCGTCGCGGAGTCCGGACTTGCCGGCTCGTTCGAGGTGGTCGAGGTGAACCCGATCCTCGACCGGGCGAACGAGACCGCCGCACTCGCAGTGGAGCTCGTTGCGAGCGCGCTGGGCAAGACGATCCTCTAACCAGCTCGAGGCCGGCGGCCGGCCGGGTGAGTCCCCGGGGCCGCCGGCCTCAGTCGCCGCCCGAAAGCGCTACGGCAAGGCGAGGAACCGGCCGAGGAACTCCCGTGCCAGCGGGGTGTCCACCCGGTAGTTCTCGTTGTTCGCATTGCACTGGCCGTTGCCGCCACTCGTGACCGAGAGCACCAGCAGCGTGCCGTGGTCGAACTGCGGCGAGCCGGAGTCGCCGAAGCAGACGCCTGAGCCGGTGCCGATCCCGTTTCGGTTCTGGTTGTAGAGGAGCTTGGACTTCGTCAGCCCCGAGATGATCGAGGTTCCTGACCGGCGAACGCCGTCGAACACGAACGTGGTCGGGCCAGCTGGCTCCCAGACCGGCGTGACGCCGTAGCCGACGATGTCGGCGATGCGGAACTTCAGGTTGCCCGCGGCCTTCAGTTGATCCAGATAGCCCGCCGTCGGCAATTGCACGGCCGGGATGCCAGCCCCGACCGAATGCGCCGGCAGCAGCAGGATGGCCAGGTCGTGGAGATCGCCCGCGTCGTGCCCGAATCCAGGCATCTGATGGTACTCGCTCACCTTGATCTGTCCGGAGACACCGTTCGTCCCGTCTCCATCGAAAGAGACGATGAGCGCGCTCGGCGGAATCCCGAGCGAGGCGGGCGGCATACAGTGCCCCGCCGTCAAGAACACATCATGTTTTCCGTCTGCCGACGGGCCTGCGTACGAACCCGAGCAGACAAGACCGTCGGGCACGGCGACCCCGTTGCCCATGAAATCGAAGTACATGGCTCCGACGCTCGGGTGGGTCGTGTCCGTCGTACCGCCCCAGACCGCCAGCGCCGTCGCCGGCAGCGCTACCGCAAGCACCGCCACCGCAAGTGCGAATCTCCTCTTCACCGCTTCCTCCCGTTTGGAGATTGACAACGCGGCGAACCTATGCCCCGCGTGGCACAAACGCAATGGTGCGCCAGCATCTCCTAGCGGGCGGCGGTAACGAGCGCAACCCCGGGAGGGGCGTAGCCCTCACCACTTCGGAACCGCTCGATGCGGGCACGCGCCGCAGCGTCGACCTCGGCGCGCGTGGCCTCGTCCAACGTTCCGAGCAGCGCGCGGAGCGCGGCTCCGAGCGACGTCACGACGCGCACGTACTCCGGCCAGTCCCGGAAGCGGTATTCGACCGGGACCTCGGTGACGCTGACTTCGTCGAAACCTGCGGCGCGGACGAGCGGCTCGATCTCCTCTCTGCTCGACAGCGCAAACTGGCCGGCCTCCCCGGGCTTTGGCGGCTCCTGCAGCCCCCGTTCGATCAGCACCGGCGCGTACGCCGTCGCCCACGGGTTCCGCTTTGCCGGCGCCCAGGTCGCGAACGCGAGTGGGCAGCCTGCGCGCAGCACGCGGCGGGTCTCGCGCAGGGCGCGAGCTGGATCGGGCACGAGCATGTAGCCAAAGCGGGAGACGACCGCGTCGACGCTCGCGTCCGGAAGGTCGATCTGCTGCATGTCCATGACGCGGTGCTCCGCGTTCGCGACGCCGCGGCGCCGCGCCGCCTCGACCATCACCGGTGAGAGGTCGGTCGAGATCACGCGAGCCACCAGACCGGCAACCGCCTCGGTGATATCGCCGGTCCCGGCTGCGAGATCGAGTACCACGTCCGTGGGCTTCGGACGCAGCGCGGCGAGAAGGGCGTCGGTGACAGGCGCGTTGACGGTCGCGACAAGCTCGCGCTCGGCCTCCCAGCCGGCTGCAGCGGCGTCCCAGCGCCGCCGGACGTCGTCGGTCGTCTCTACGCCGCGACCCCGCTGAACTCCGGCAGGATGTCGCGGCCGTAGGTCTCGAGCGTCTGCTCCTGCCCGTGCGTCATCAGGTAGATGTTGAACTGGTCGACCCCGATCGCCTCCAGCTCACGCAGCTTCGCGATTGCCTGCTCGGTGGTGCCGAGTACGCAGAAGCGGTCGCAGATCTCGTCGCTGACGAACTCGCCGTGCTTCGCGCCGACGCGGGAGTGCTCGTTGTAGTCGTAGAACTTCCGCGCCTCGACATAGTCCGTGAGGACCTTGGGCACGACCGAACCGTCGGTGCCGTAGCGGTCGATCAGGTCCTGGACGTGGTTCGAGACCATCGCCGGGAACCAACGCACCTGCTCGCGGGCGTCGGCGAGGTCGTCGGAGATGTGGCTCGGCGCGCTGACGATGCACTTGAGCGCTGCGGGATCCCGGCCTGCCTCCGCGGCGGCCTTCCGGGCCGTATCCATGATCCACTGGATGATGTCCGGGTCGGCAAGCTGGATGATCACCCCGTCGCCTTGCCGGCCGGCGACCGCGAGCGCCTTCGGCCCGTAGCCGGCGACGTGCATCTCGATCTCCGGTAGCTCCGGACGCACCCACTTCAGCTGGAGCTGCTTGTCGTTCCAGGTCACCTCCTTGCCGTTCATGAACGGCTTGACCATCTTCAACGCTTCCTCGAAGTCGGCGACCTTCATCGGCTGGCGGCCGACGTAGCGCACCGACGAGTCGCCCCGGCCGACACCCATGATCATGCGGCCGTTGGAGATGTCCTGAAGGGTGGCGTACGCGCTCGCCAGCACGGTTGGATCGCGGATCGCGGGGTTGGTGACCATGTGGCCGAGCTTGATCGTCGACGTCTGGTCGGCGAGGAGCGCCATCACCGGCATCGACTCCTGCCAGAGGACGTGAGAGTCGTACGTCCAGCCGTACTCGAAGCCCTGTGCCTCGGCGAGCTTGGTGAGCTCGATCAGGCGCTGGTAGGGCGGATCGGGCAGGACGGTGACGCCGAAGCTGAGCATGCGACCCCCAGTTTGGTCAGAAGAGTCTCGTTGGCAGGGAAAGAGGCATTCTCGCGCGAATTCGGGCGCGTGGCAACGTGGCCGTACTACCTGTTCGCCGTGGCGGCAGGGGCAATGCTCCCGATCCAGTTCGGGATCAATGCACAGCTCGCGACCTGGGTCGGCAGCCCCTTGCGAGCGACGCTCGTCTCCTTCGTCGTCGGCGCCGCCGTGTTGCTGATCGCGACGCTGATCTTCGCGCGCGGCTGGCCGGGGACGGACAAGATCGGCGCCGCGCCATGGTGGGTCTGGGTCGGCGGCTTCCTCGGCGCCTTCTACGTCCTCGGCAGCGTGGTCACGGCGCCGAAGCTCGGTGCAGCCGCCCTCTTCGCGTTCATCCTGGCAGGGCAGGCGATCGCGTCGCTCGCCGTTGACCACTTTGGCTGGGTCGGGTTCGACGAGAATCCGGTCACGCCTGGGAGGCTGCTCGGCATGGCACTCGTCGCTGCAGGCGTGGCGGCGGTCCGCTTCCTCTAGCGCCGTCAGAGACCGAGCGCCGCCCGGACGCGAGGATCGTCCAGCGACCCACCCACGAGGTCCGCCTCGTCGAGCAGGACTCCCGGAAACGACGGGATCCCGATCACGAACATGCCTGCGGCGCGGGCGGCAGCGACGCCGGTCGGAGAGTCCTCGAGGCCGATCGAGCGGGACGGGGAGGCACCGAGCAGCTCACACGCACGGAGATAGACGTCCGGCGACGGCTTCGGCTCGGGCACCTGATCGGCCGTGACCACGATGTCGAAGTGCGGCGCGAGGCCGGCGCAGGCCAGCGCGCCCCGGACGAGCCGCTGCGGTGTGTTCGACGCCACCGCGATCGGCACGCGCCCTTTCAACTCCCGGACGAGCTCCTCGGCTCCGGGAAAGGCGGTCGCCTCCTCGAGCAGCCGCCGCTCGACCAGTTCCAGCAACTCCAGCCCCAGCGGCTCCGCGCGCCCGGGCTGCTCGAGCAACCGCTCGAGCACGCGCGAGCCTGCATACGCCGAGGTGCCGATCAGAACGCGCTTCTCGTCGTCGCCGAAGACCTTGCCGTAGCGGGCGAACAGCTCCGCCTCGGCGAGCGACCAGCAGCTCTCGGTCTCGAGCAGGAGGCCGTCGCAGTCGAAGACGACGGCGGCGGGCGGCGAGGGCGCGCCGCTCAGGCGGACGCGACCCGAGCGATCGTCTTGTCCGCGAGCCGGTCGAGCGCCTGCACCGCCAGCTCGATGTGCTCGGGCTTCGTGTCCTCGAGCTTCGTGTGCGAGAGGCCACGGAGGCTCTGGACGAAGATCATCACGGTGGGAACGCCGGCACGCGAGACCTCGGCGGCATCGTGCAGCGGCCCACTCGGCAGCTTGTGCGACGTCCCCGCCACCTCGCGGATCGCCTCGTCCGCGAAGCCAACGAGCGTCTCGTCGAACAGGATCGGCTCGATCTCCCAGATCCGCTCGTACTCGACCTCGAGCTGCTCCTCCTGCGCGAAGCGCTCGCAGGCCTCGCGCACCTGCTCCCACATCGAGGCCAGCTTCCCGGCGTCGAGGTGGCGCATGTCGAGGAGCTGCTCAGCAGTCTCGACCACCGAGGTCACGATGCCTGGCCTGCAGACGACGCCGCCGCTCGTGAGGACGGCGCCGCCGCCGACGCGCTTCGCGATCTCGCGCAGCTCGAGGGCGAGCTTGGCGGCGCCGGCGAGCGCGTCGCGCCGCTGGTCCATCGGGGTCGAGCCGGCGTGCGCAGCCTGGCCGCGCCAGATGATCCGGTATCGCTCGACGCCGAAGGTGCCGAGGACAGCGCCGAGCGGGAGCTCCATCGACTCGAGCACCGGCCCCTGCTCGATGTGCAGCTCGAGGTAGGCAGCCGCGCCTTCCAGCTGCGAGCGGGCCGCGAGGGCGTTGTCGAGATCGACGCCGTGCTCGCGCAGCGCATCCGGAAGCGCGACGCCGTCGCGGTCGTGCAGGGCGCGCAGGTCGTCCTGGTCGGCCATCGAGCCCGCGGCCGCCGAGGAGCCGAAGAGGGAGCGGCCGAAGCGGGCGCCCTCCTCGTCGGCCCAGTTGACGAGGCGCACGGTGACCGGAGGCGTGCCCTCCTCTGCGATCCGCCTCACCACTTCGACCGCGGCCACGACGTTGAGGCAGCCGTCGAGCCAGCCGCCGTTCGGAACCGAGTCGATGTGGCCGCCCAGCAAGACGGCGCGATCGGATTCGCCGCGAAGCGTCCACCACTGGTTGCCTGCCTCGTCGACCTCGTACTCGAGCGGCAGCCCGTCGAGCTTGGAGCCGAGCCAATCCCTCGCCTGCACCCAGATCGGCGTCCAGGCAACCCGCTGGGCGCCGTTCTCGTCGCCCGTCAGCTCACGCAGCTCGCGCAGCTCCGCGACCGTCCTTGCAGGGTCGAGCGGCATGGCGGCGACTCTAACTCGCGGCGGCGGAGTGTGGTAAGGAATAGCGATCTCGACCGTCGCGTCACCATCGAGGCCCTTCCAGCCGCGCCGCGACACAGTCGCGCCGGCGCTGAAGAGCGCCAGCCTGTCCTTTCTCGTGCTCATCGTCCTCTGCGGGCTCTGGGAGGCGTACAAGTGGATCGGCGAGCGGGCGGAGATCACCTGGCCGTTCCCGGTCAACGAGCGCACCATGCCGCACGTGTACGACATGGTCGGCCAGCTCTTCGAGCCGTCCCGCCGTAACGGCCCGCTCCTGATCGACGTTCTCCTCAACGCCGCCGCGTTCACCGCCAAGGAGGCCGCCGCCGGGTTCGTGCTCGGCGCGAGCGTCGGGTTCGTGATCGCCGTCGTGCTCTCCGAGTCGCGGCTGCTCCAGCGCGGCTTCCTGCCCTACATCGTCGCCTCGCAGACGATCCCGATCCTCGCCATCGCCCCGATGGTCGTCGTCTGGATCAACCCGAAGCTGCCCGAGTCGCTCGCCGGGTGGGGCGCGGTCTCCGTGATCTCCGCCTACCTGACCTTCTTCCCGGTGACGATCAACACGCTCCGCGGGCTCCGGTCAGCCGACCCGCGCGCGGTCGAGCTGATGCGCTCGTACGCCGCGAACCGCTCGAAGATCCTCTGGAAGCTCCGCGTCCCCGCCTCGTTCCCCTACCTGTTCACGGCGCTGAAGATCGCCGCGCCCGCTGCCGTTGTCGGCGCGATCATCGGCGAGCTGCCCTCGTCGATCCAGGACGGGCTGGCGGGGGCGATCCTCAACTTCAACCAGTACTACGTCAGCTCGCCGCCGAGCCTCTGGGCAACCAACATCATCGCGGCCATGCTCGGGATCCTCTTCTTCGCAGTCGTCGCAATCGCCGAGCGGCTGCTCGTCCACCGGGCACCGGAGAACGTGGCGTGACGGACGCCGCCGCAGTCTCCGTCAAGAATCTCTCGAAGCGCTTCGAGCGAGGCGACGTGCTGGCGCTCGACCGCATCGACCTCGACGTCCAGCCCGGCGAGTTCGTCTCGCTGATCGGCCCGTCCGGTTGCGGAAAGTCGACGCTGCTGCGGATCATCGGCGACCTGATCCGCCCCAGCGAGGGCGAGATCCTGGTCAACGGCAAGCCCGTCCACCAGGCGAGGGTCGACCGGGACTACGGGATCGTCTTCCAGGACGCTGTCCTCTTCGACTGGCGGAACGTCGCCAAGAACATCTCGCTCCCCCTCGAGATGGCCGGCTGGGACCGCCGCCGCCGTGAGGCGCGTATCGACGAGATGCTCAAGCTGGTCGAGCTGACCGGCTTCGAGAAACACCACCCGTGGCAGCTCTCGGGCGGGATGCAGCAGCGGGTCTCGATCGCCCGCGCCCTCTCGTTCTCACCGCCGCTGCTGCTGATGGACGAGCCGTTCGGAGCGCTCGACGAGATGACCCGCGAGCGGATGAACAACGAGCTGCTCCTGATCTGGCAGGACACCCTCTCGACCGTCGTGTTCGTCACGCACTCGATCGCCGAGTCGGTGTTCCTCTCGACCCGGGTCGTGGTGATGTCGGCGAGGCCGGGGCGCATCGCGGGAGTCGTCCCGATCGACCTGCCGCAGCCGCGCGGCCCCGAGACGCGCGAGGATCCGCGCTTCGCCGAGCACATCACGCATGTGCGCCGCCTGCTCCGGGAGGGTCACGCGCTCGACGCGCCCGAAGAGGACGAGACGCGGCTCTACGTCGCGGAGGAGGGGCTGTGAGCGTCGTCGCGCCCGTACCGCGCGGCACGCTCGGCGGACGGGTCGGCCGGCAGCTCGGCGACTGGGTCCCCGCCGCGGTCGTCTTGGTGCTCGGCATCCTTCTGTGGGAGGGGCTCGTGCGGATTCTCGACGTCCAGCGGTTCCTCCTGCCCGCGCCGTCGGCGATCCTCGACACCCTGTGGGATCGCCGCGATGAGCTGTGGTCGGCCGGGATCTACACCTTCTCGGAGGCGCTCGGCGGCTTCGTGATCGGCTCCACGTTAGGCGTGCTCTCGGCGATCGTGCTGGCCAGGTTTCGCTCGCTCGGCCAGGCGTTGATGCCGTTCGCGATCGCGGCGAACGCGGTTCCGATCATTGCCTTCGCGCCGATCACCAATCAGTGGTTCGGCCCGCTCGAGAAGACCTCGAAGATGGCGATCGCCGCAATCCTCGTGTTCTTCCCGGTGATGGTGAACACGCTTCGCGGCCTGACGTCGGTGCGCCCGTCCTCGATCGAGCTGATGCGCACGTACGCGGCGGGCGAGCTCGCGATCTTCCGGCGCGTGCGGCTGCCGAATTCACTGCCGTATCTCTTCGCGGCCTTGAAGGTCGGGACCGTGCTCGCGATGATCGGCGCAATCGTGGGCGAATACTTCCTCAGCTCGCAAGAGGCGCTCGGGTTCCAGATCCGGAATTCGGCCGCACTCTTCCAGTTCGAGCTCGCATGGGCCGCGATCACCGTTGCCAGTGTGCTCGGAATCCTGTTCTACTCGTCCGTGGCGCTCGTCGAGCGGCTGACGATGAGCTGGCATCCGTCGTCGAGGACCGACTGACCGGGGATTCGACTTGTCAAAGAGGGCAAACGAAAGGAAGGACCGTATGAACGCTCGGATCTGGCTCGTGCTCGCCGGCGTGATCGCCGCGCTGACGTTCGCCGTCGCGGGATGTGGCGGTGACGACGAAGCCGGCAGCGGCACGACGGCCGCGTCGACCTCCGAACAGCAGGCGCTCGACAAGGTCACGCTCCAGCTCAAGTGGGTGACGCAGGCCCAGTTCGCCGGGTACTACGCCGCGCTCGAGGAGGGGTACTACGAGGACGAGGGCCTCGACGTGACGCTGAAGCCGGGCGGCCCCGACATCACCCCGGAGCAGGTCGTCGCGAGCGGACAGGCCGAGTTCGGGATCGACTGGCTGCCTGCACTGCTCGCCGCGCGCGACCAGGGCGGCGACCTCGTCAACATCGGTCAGGTCTTCGGCAAGAGCGGTATGACCGAGGTGACCTGGAAGGACAGCAACATCACGGACGTCGCCGGGATGAAGGGCAAGAAGGTCGGCGTCTGGTGCTGCGGCAACGAGAACGAGCTCTACGCAGCGCTCGTCAAGAACAACATTGATCCGAAGTCGAAGGACGACGTCACGATCGTCAACCAGCCGTTCGACATGAACCTGTTCCTGAACAAGGACGTCGACGCTGCGGCGGCGATGACCTACAACGAGCTCGCGCAGGTGCTGGAGACCAAGAACCCGGACACGGGCGAGCTCAACACGCTCGACGACCTGAACGTGATCTCGATGGAGGACGCCGGCACGGCGATGCTCGAGGACGGGATCTTCACCCAGGGCAAGTGGATCGCCGACGAGGCGAACCAGGACATCGCCAAGCGGTTCCTGAAGGCGAGCTTCAAGGGCTGGGCCTTCTGCCGCGACAACCAGGACGAGTGCCTGCAGCACGTGCTGGACAGCGGCCCGACGCTCGGCGAGGGACACCAGCGCTGGCAGCTGAACGAGATCAACGCGCTGATCTGGCCTGCACCCGAGGCCGGTGTCGGCGTGATGGAGGAGGCGGCGTTCACGCGCACCGCCGACATCGCCAAGCAGTTCGCCGTGATCAAGGCGGCGGCGTCGAAGGACTCCTACCGCACCGACCTCGCCGAGGCGGCCGTCACGGAGCTGAAGGACGACGACGTCGACGTGAACGGCAACGACTGGAAGAAGGAGACCGTCGAAGTCACTGCCGGCGGCGAGTAACGAACGAAACCGAGAAGGGAGATCCGCATGTCCGTTCTGATCAAAGGTGGCCGTGTCATCACCGCAGCCGACGACTACGTCGGCGACATCTTCATCGAGGACGAGCGGATCTCCCTGATCGGCGAGTCACTCGACGTCGCCGCAGACACGGTGATCGACGCGTCCGGCAAGTACGTCCTGCCGGGTGCAGTCGATCCACACACGCACCTCGACATGCCGTTCGGGGGCACGACGACGATCGACGACGTCGAGTCGGGCCAGCGGGCGGCCGCGCGGGGCGGCACGACCTGCCACGTCGACTTCTGCATCCAGGCACCGGGCACGAGCTTCTCCGACTCGCTCGCCGACTGGAAGTCGAAGGCCGAAGGCAAGCAACTGATCGACATGGGCTACCACATCGCAGTCACCGACCTGAAGGAGGGCGGGTCGCTGGAGGAGCTCGCGTCGCTCCCCGACCAGGGCATCACCTCCTACAAGCTCTTCATGGCCTACAAGGGCGCGCTGATGGTCGACGACGAGACGCTGTTCAAGACGATGGAGGTCGCGGCCGAGACGAAGGCGCTCGTGATGGTGCACGCGGAGAACGGCGACGCGATCGACGTCCTCGTGAAGAAGGCTCTGGCGGAGGGGAAGACCGAGCCGAAGTACCACGCTCTGACCAGGCCGCCCGAGACGGAGGGCGAGGCGACGAACCGGGCGATCCAGCTGGCTCGGGTCGCCGGCTGCTCGCTCTACGTCGTCCATGTCTCCTGCCAGGAGTCCGTCGAGCCGATCATGCTGGCGCGCGAGAAGGGCTGGGACGTCTGGGGCGAGACCTGCACGCAGTACTTCTTCGTCGACTACACCTTCCTCGAGCGCCCGAACTTCGAGGGCGCGAAGTACGTCTACACGCCGCCGCCGCGCGACAAGGCAAACCAGGACGTGCTCTGGGACGCCGTACGGCGCGACACGTTGAGCGTGATCTCGACCGACCACTGCGCCTTCCGCTGGGACAGTCAGAAGTCACTCGGCAAGGACGACTTCTCGAAGATCCCGAACGGCGGGCCGGGCCTCGAGAACCGGCTCCACATGATCCACCACTTCGGCGTCCGCGAAGGCCGGATCGACCTGAACCGGATGGTCGAGCTGCTCTGCACGAACCCGGCGAAGCTCTTCGGCCTCTACCCGCGCAAGGGCACGGTCGCGGTGGGCTCCGACGCCGACCTCGTGATCTTCGACCCGGAGAAACGGCACACGATCACGGCCGCGAACCAACAGTCGAAGACGGACTACAACCTCTACGAGGGCACGGAGGTCGTCGGCGACGTCGAGACGGTGCTCCTGCGCGGCAATGTGCTCGTGGAGGGCGGCGAGGTCGTCGCGAAGCCGGGGATCGGACAGTTCGTGGCGCGGGCGAAGTTCGGCGAGCAGCTCGCCGCGACCGGAGCGGAGGCCCCGGCCGCGGCGTAGCGCGCCCTCAGGTTGCGTCGTTGAAGGGACGGACGAGCGGGTTCATGCCCGCGTAGACGCCGTCCGGATTCGGGTACCAGGCCCAGACGTGCAGCGTCACGAAGTCCGGGTGCCAGAACCCGAATGCAGCGCCGCTCTCGGGACTCGTCTTCGCGCAGTCGGTCTCTGCCGCTGCCGGGACGAAGGTGCCGTCGACGTAGTGGCACGCAGCCGGGAAGGCGCCGTACTTCGCCCCCGGCAGCGGCGCTTTCGCCGGCTTCTCGGTGAACACCCACTCGAACGCAGCCAGCTGCCACGACTTGCCGTGCTTCTCGTAGACGAGGATCGGCGGCTTGTTCGGGTCGAACCCGCTGATCTTCGGATTCAGGAAGTGCCAGCCCATGTCCGGGATCATCCGCGTGACGTTGACGGTGTAGCCCGCCTTGCGGGCGGCCTCGAGGCTCGTTGCGTACTTCGCCGTTGCCAGGCGGGCCTCGGCGATGATCGGCGCCAGCGCCTTCGGTGTCCCGTGCGTCGCCGGGTGGCTATGCATCGGCTTGGCGGGCTCGGGTCCGCCTGAAGCGAACGGCACGGCGCCTGCAGCGGCACACAGGAGCGTGAAGAGCGATGCGGTGATGACTTTGCGCAGCATGACGTTCCCCCTTAGCTCGCGATTGCTACCGGCACGGGATCGGGCCGGACGATGACGGTGTCCGAGACGGCGATGATTTCGGTCGCCGGCAGTGCGGCGGCGTCCGCGTGGCGCACGATCGCCTCGGCGCTCGTCGCCTGGTAGATGCAGACGGTGCCGAGCGTGCCGTCGGGCTCCGCGATCACGTAGCTGCGGATCCAACGGATCTCGTCTGAAGCCTTCTCCCCCTCCAGCGTCGAACGCTCGGCGGCCGCACCCAGATCCGCACCGTCCCGCCAGCCGTTACGTCGCAGGATCACGTAGGTCTCCATCTGGAAGAACCCCCTTCTCTGGTTGACGGTGCCGATCGTGCTCCCGGCACCGTCAAGCGACCGTCACGGGCATCGTCAAAGCCGCGTGACCGCAGTAGGCTCAACGAATGCTCCGCATCCACGCGATCGGTGGCTTTCGCGTCGAGGTCGGCGACGAGGACCGCACACCGGCCGCCTTCGACCGCGCAGCCGCACTGCTCGCCTGGCTGGCGTTGAACCCCGGCCTGCACCCGCGCTCTGCGGTCGCAGCGCGCTTCTGGCCGGACGTGCTCGACGAGAGCGCTCGCGCGAGCCTGCGGAGCGCGCTCTGGGCGTTGCGCAGGCAGCTCGGCGAGGAGGCCAACGGCGCGCTCGTCGCCACCCGCGACCGCGTGGGTCTGGGCGACGACGTCTGGGTCGACGTGGGCGAAGCCGAGCGGCTCCGGGCCGCCGGACAGCTCGAGGAGGCGCTCGCGCTCGCCGAGGGCGAGCTCCTGCCGGGGCTCGAGGACGAGTGGGCGTTCGAAGCCCGCGACGAGCACCGAGCCCGCACGGCAGCCGTCCTCGAGCAACTCGCCGCGGCCTCGGAGGAGGCGGGCGACCTTCGTCGCGCCGCAGACCTCTCACGGCGCGCCGCAGCGCTCGACCCTCTCTCGGAGGAGGCCCATCGTTCGCTGATGCTCCGGCTCGCCGCAGCGGGCGACCGCGCCGCCGCGCTGACCGCGTTCTCCGAGCTCCGGACGCGGTTGCTCCAGACCTTGCGGGTCGGGCCGTCGGACGAGACGCGGCGCATTGCGGAATCGCTTCGCGCCGACGCTCCGGCCGAACGTGTGCCTGCGCAGCTTCGCCGGGTCGACACGCAGCTCTTCGTCGGGCGGACGAGCGAGCTCGCACGGCTGGCGCACCTCCGCGACCGCCACGGCGAGGGCGTGGGCGTCGGCCTGATCGCCGGCGAGGCCGGCAGCGGCAAGACGCGGCTGGCAGCGCGGTTCGCCGTCGAGTCCGCGGCCCTGGGCGCGACGGTGCTCTACGGCTGCTGCGGCGAGCAGGCGCTCGTCCCGTACGAGCCCTTCGCGGACGCGGTCGGCGAGAGCGGGCTCGACGCCGCCGCGCTCGAGGAACGGCTCGCGAGCGTGCCCGGCGACCGGCTCTTCCTCGTCCTGGACGATCTCCAGTGGGCCGACCGGGCGACGCTGGCGCTGCTGGGCCGGCTCGTGCGCGGCCACCTCGCGGAGCGGCTTCTCGTCATCGGCGCCTACCGCGAGGACGAGGCGCAAGAGCCGCTCTTCGCGGCGTTCGCCGACCTGCGCCGCAACTGCGCCGTCGAGCGGATCGAGCTCGGCGGCCTCGGCGTGGAGGAGATGGCGGCGCTGATCGGCGGCGCTTTCGAGACGAGCGCCGCGGCCGCGCAGGCGCGTGCGATCCACGCCCGCACGGGCGGCAACCCGTTCTACGCCCGCGAGCTCGCGCGCCATGTCGCCGAGCAGCCGCGAACATCGTTCGGCGACGTCCCGAGGGCATCCGCGACGTGGTGCGAGCCCGCGTCGAGCGGCTGTCGGAGGACTGTGCGAGCGTGCTCGGCGGCGGCCGCGGTGCTCGGCGAGACGTTCGACGCCGCCCGAGCTCGAGGCGGTCTCTGGCCGGACGAGGAAGTCCTGGAGCGACGCTCTGACGAGGCGGCCGCGGCGGGGTTGATCGAGGAGTCGGCGCAGGTCGGTCATCGCTTCGCGCACGCACTCACGCGCGACGCGGTCTACGCGGGGCTCGGAGCCAGCCGCCGCGCGCGGCTCCATCGGGCGGCGGCCGACGCGCTCGCGGCGCGCTACGGGCTCGATCCGGGTCCGCGGCTGGCCGAGATCGCGCTGCACCGCTGCGAGGGCGCGGCGGACGGAAGCGACGTCGAGACGGCGGTCGAGCTCGCCGAGCGGGCGGCGGCGCTCGCCCTCGACGGGCTCGCCTACGAGCAGGCCGTCGACGCTCCTCACCCGGGCGCTGAAGCTCCTCGCGGACGCAGACGTCGAACGGCGGCGCAGATCGACGCGCAGCCGCGCGCGATCGCCTTCGCGCGACTGACGCACGCCTTGGTCGACATGCTCGCGGCTAGAGGACTTGCTGCGCCGACCCGGCGGCGGACTCTCCGCGGGCGTGACGTCGTCGACGAGCTCGTAGAGGTTCGTGATCGAGTGAGAGCCGAACGCCGTCGGCGTGCTCGCGGATCATCTCCTCGGTCGGCGCCTCGTAGATGCAGAACGTGAAGATCTCGCCCGTCGTCGGTCGCCACGACGTGGCTGTGCTCCCAGACGATCTCCGGGAAGCGCGCCGAGATCAGCTCATCGGAGAGGGCGGACGCGGCGAGCATGTCCTCGTCGCTGATCGTTCCGAAGTTGCGTTCGATCACGTAGCGCGGCATGACGCCGATGCTACTACTCCCCTAGCGCGTTTGCGGGAACCCCAGATCGACCTTCGAGGTCGCAGGATCCGGCCAGCGCGAGGTGACGACCTTGCCGCGCGTGTAGAAGGTGATTCCCTCCGGCCCGTAGATGTGTGTGTCCCCGAAGAGCGACGCCTTCCAGCCCCCGAAGGAGTAATAGGCGACGGGGACCGGGATCGGCACGTTGATCCCCACCATCCCCGCCTCGACCTCGAACTGGAACCGGCGGGCGGCGCCGCCGTCACGGGTGAAGATCGCCGTTCCGTTGCCGTACGGGTTCTCGTTCACCAGCTTGACCGCCTCGTCGTAGGTGCCGACACGCGTGATCCCGAGCACCGGGCCGAAGATCTCGTCCTTGTAGGCGTCCATGTTCGGAGTGACGTCGTCGAGGAGCGTGACGCCGAGGAAGAAGCCGTCACCATCGGGAGCGGTCTCGCGGCCGTCGACGACCACCGTCGCGCCCTGCTCCGCACCACCCTCGATGTACGAGGCGACCTTGTCGCGGTGCTCGCGGGTGACGAGCGGGCCCATCTCGACGCCGTCCTCGAGGCCGTTGCCGACCTTGATCTTCGGCAGGCGCAGCTTGATCGCCTCGACGAGCTTGTCGCCCGCGTCCCCGACCGCGACGACCTGGGAGATCGCCATGCAGCGCTCGCCTGCTGAGCCGTAGGCCGCGCTGACAGCCGCATCGGCGGCCATGTCGATGTCGGCGTCAGGCAGGACGATCATGTGGTTCTTCGCCCCGCCGAGCGCCTGCACGCGCTTCCCGTGCTTCGTGCCGGTCTCGTAGATGTAGCGCGCGATCGGCGTCGAGCCGACGAAGCTGACCGCGGCGACGTCCTCGTGCTCGAGGAGTGCGTCGACGGCGACCTTGTCCCCGTGCACGACGTTGAAGACGCCGTCGGGAAGACCTGCCTCCTTGAGCAGCTCCGCCGTCCAGAGCGAGGCCGAAGGATCCTTCTCGGAGGGCTTCAGCACGAACGTGTTGCCGCACGCGAGCGCCGGCGCCCACATCCACATGGGCACCATCGCGGGGAAGTTGAACGGCGTGATTCCCGCCACGACCCCGAGCGGCTGCCGGATCGAGTAGACGTCGATTCCGGTCGAGACCTGCTCGGACATGTCGCCCTTGAGGAGATGCGGGATCCCGCAGGCGAACTCGATCACCTCGAGCCCGCGCGTGACCTCTCCCATCGCATCCGAGAGCACCTTGCCGTGCTCGGCCGTGAGGATCCGTGCGACCTCCTCGCGCCGCTCGTGCAGGAGCTCGCGGATGTTGAACATCAGCTCCGCGCGCTTTGCGAGCGAGGTGGCGCGCCAGGCGGGGAAGGCGGCCTTGGCGGCCGCCACCGCGGCGCCGATCTCCTCCACGGTCGCGAGGTCGACCTCGCCGGACTGCTGTCCGAGCGCGGGGTTGTAGACCGGGCTCGTCCGGCCGGACGTGCCGGCGACCGTCTTGCCGCCGATCCAGTGGCTGATGCGCGTGAGTCCTTGCTTCTGCTCGGTGGGCGGGGTCGCCAGCTCGGTCATGCCTGCCTCCTCGAAAGTGTCGAGGAGAAGCCTAGCGCGCTTCCTAGAACGTGACGACGTGCTTGCCGGGCGCGCCCCAGACCACGCCGATCTCGTCGAGGGGGACTCGCTCCAACGTGACCTCGATCTCGCCCGCCACGGCGTGACCGACCAGGCGGCCGTAGTGCTCGGCGAGGACCTCCGCGGGGACGGCGAAGTTCGAGTATCCGTAGAGCTCGAGCTGCTTCCCCCGGATCGCAGCCGACGGGAGCGTCGCCGTCGGCCCGGCCGACTGCCCGAGCTGGACGATGCGCGCGCCTGGTGACGCAGCCGCGACCGCCCGTTCGAGCGGCTCTCCGCAGAGCGGATCGAAGACGTAGGTCGGCTCACCGAAGTCACCGTCGAGACCGACGGCCTCGTCCGCGCCGAGGGCAAGCGCCCGCTCGAGACCGGCGGGATCCCTTCCCGCGGCCACGACGTGGGCGGCGCCGAGCAGCTTCGCCGCCTGGACTGCGACCTGCCCCGCCGTTCCGGTCGCTCCGAGCACGAGCACCCGGTCGCCCTCGCGCACCGGCGCACGCCAGGCAAACGGCATCCACCCCGCGAGACCGGCAATCCCGAGCGCACTCGCGAGCGCGGGGTCGGCACCCTCGGGTAGCTCGGCGACGACCGCGCCCGGGAGGGCTCGCTCGGTCATGCCGCCGTTCCGGGCCAGGCCCAGGCCGCCGCCGAACGTCCAGACGACGCGGCCTCCCGCCTCTCGTCCGACGAACTCACAGCCCGGGACGTAGGGCAGCGGAGGGTGACCCCCGTAGAAGAGCCCTGCCGCCACCGCACGATCGATCGGGTTCAGCGACGCTGCGAGCACCTCCAGGCTCTCACCCTCGGGCTCGGGCGCGTCGCCCACTTCGGGCGGGCGTCCGAGCTCCGAGATCAGGGCTGCCCGCATCGGTCTCTTCCTACGCTGCGCGCACCGCGAGGCCGGTCTCCGCGTCGAAGAAGTGCAAGCGTTCGACGTCGACGGCCAGCTCGAGCTTCTCTTGCTCCTTCGCGCTCGTGGTTCGGTCGAGCCGCGCCACGAACCGAGCCCCGCTCCCGCGCGCCTGCTCGGCAGCGAGCCTCGCCTCCGCGTCCTCGGTGGCCTCGACGACGTTCGCCTCGAGCACTTCCTTCGTCGCGACCGGCTGAGCCGCGATGTTGAAGTGCACGTAGACCTCAGAGCCCATGTCCTCGCGGATGTCGCAGAGGACAGACAGCCGACGGCCCGGCCCGCCGTCGCTCACGAGCGACGCATCCTCCATGTCCTCCGGCCGGATCCCAAGCGCGAGCGAGCGTCCTTCGAACCGCTCGAGGCCGGGATTGCGCTCGAGCGTGGCTTCGGCGAGGCGCAGGCGATGCTCGCCGAAGCGCGCCCAGAGCGCGCCGTCCTCGCGGGCGAGCTCTGCGACGACGAGGTTCATCGCCGGCGAGCCGATGAACTCCGCGACGAACAGATTGCGCGGGCTCTCGTAGAGCATCTGCGGCGTGTCCACCTGCTGCAGCAAGCCGTTCCGCATTACCGCGCAGCGATCGCCCATCGTCATCGCCTCGATCTGGTCATGCGTGACATAGACGGTGGTCACTCCGAGGTCCCTCTGGATCCGCGCGATTTCCGCCCTCATCTCGACCCGAAGCTTCGCGTCGAGGTTCGAGAGCGGCTCGTCCATGAGAAACGCCTGCGGGTTGCGGACGATCGCGCGCCCCATGGCGACCCGCTGGCGCTGGCCGCCGAGAGTGTTCGCGGCTTCTTCTGCAGCGAGTCCGTGAGACCGAGGATGCGACCTGCCTCGCGAACGCGACGATCGATCTCGGCCTTGGGGACGCCCTGCATCTTGAGCGCGAAGCCCATGTTCCTCGATGCGGTCATGTGCGGATACAGCGCGTAGTTCTGGAAGACCATGGCGATGTCGCGGTTCTTCGGGGGGAGGTCGTTCACGACCACACCGGCGATCTTCACGTTCCCGGAGGTGACCGTCTCGAGGCCGGCGACCATCCGCAGCGCCGTCGTCTTTCCGCAGCCGGACGGCCCGACGAAGACGACGAACTCACCCGCGCCGACCTCGAGATCCAGACCCGTGACGGCCTTCGTGCCGTCGGGATAGACCTTCGTCAGCTGCTCGAGGGTGATCTCCGCCATGTGAAAAACTCCGGCGGCCAATCTACTAGCATCCGCCCTTCGAATGGAGGCGAAAGCAGTTCGGGCGAGACCCGCGCCAGGCCGCATGCGGCATGCCCTGGAGAGTCGTCGCGTACTCGCGCCGCTCCTCATCGCCCCGGCCGTCATCTTCATGATGCTCGTTGTCGGGGTTCCCTTCGTCTGGGCGATCTACCTCAGCTTCACGAACGCCATCGGCGGCTCGCTGAGCGGCGACTGGGTCGGCTTCGACAACTTCACGAACGCCTGGCAGGATGAGAACTTCCGCCTCGCGCTTCGCAACACCTTCATCTTCACGCTGGCGTCGCAGGCGATCGTCCTCGTCGGCGCCGCAGTCCTCTCGAACTTTCTCGTCCGCGACTTCCGTGGCAGGTGGATCGTGCGCTTCCTGGTCGTCCTGCCCTGGGCGGCTCCGGTCGTCCTCTCGACCATCGCCTGGCTGTGGCTTCTCGACTCCCTCTACAGCGTCGTCAACTGGACGTTGGCGTGGCTCCACCTGGACGAGGGCCTCGTCTCGCTCCTCGCCGCTGTCAACATCGAGGAGGACGCGCAAGTGCCGTTGCAGTGGCTCGGGCGCCCCAATCTCGCGCTGATCGCGATCACGCTCGTGCACGCCTGGCGGATCCTCCCGTTCGCCGTCGTGATCTTCATCGCGGGTCGTGCGTCCATTCCCAACGAGGTCGAAGACGCCGCCAAAGTCGACGGCGCCACGGGTCTGAAGAAGCTCTGGTACGTCGATATCCCGCTGCAGCTCCCGATCGCGCTCGTGGCGGTTCTCTTCGGGATCGTGTTCACCGCGGTCGACTTCGCCGTCGTCTACATCCTCACCCGTGGCGGGCCCTTCAACTCGACGCAGGTGTTGCCCACCTGGGCCTACTTCATCGGCATCGACGGCGGCTCCCTCGGCGAGGGGGCGGCGATCTCGCTGTTCCTGTTCCCGCTGCTCGTGGTCGTCAGCGTGGCGATGCTGTTCTTCGCTCGCAGGGCGCAGGTGAGCTGATGACGTGGCGCCAGAAAGGCGTGACCTACGCGGTGGTCGTGCCGTTCGCGATCGTGCTCGCCTTCCCGTTCTACTTCGCGCTCGTGACGATGTTCAAGACGAACCTCGACCTCGCGAACGTGGAGCATTCGCCGTACCTCTACAACGACGTCGAGGGCGGCGGCTTCCACTGGGACTTCTGGAACTACGCGACGACCGAGCACGTCACGTTCCTCTTTCGGGACACGAACTATCCGACCTGGCTGCTGAACACGCTGCTCGTCGGCGGGGCGGTCGTGGGCATCACGCTCCTCCTGGCGCTGCCGGCGGGCTACGCGCTCGCGCGGCTGGCGGGCGGGTGGGGTCAGAGCGCCGGCGTCGCCATCTTCCTCATCTACCTGATCCCGCCGACGCTGCTCTTCCTCCCGCTTTCGCGGCTGATCACGCAGCTCGACCTCAAGGACTCGCTCTGGTCGCTGATCCTCATCTACCCGTCCTTTACCGTGCCGTTCGCGACCTGGCTCCTCATGGGCTTCTTCAAGACCATCCCCCAGGAGCTGGAGGACGCGGCGCTGGTCGACGGGGCGTCGCGACTGAAGGCGCTCTTCCTGATCATCCTTCCGATCTCGCTCCCCGGGATCCTGACGGCGGTCATCTTCGCCTTCTCGCTCTGCGTGAACGAGTTCATCTACGCGTTCACGTTCATCTCGACTTCCGAGCAGCGGACGATTTCCGCGGGCATCCCGAACGACCTGATCCGGGGGGATATGGGCGAGGAGAGCGGGATGCATTACTGCCTCGGCTGCAACGGCAGCGGCGTCGCGATGATGACCTATCTCGGCACGCAGACCGCGCGCAAGATCGCCCGCGTCGCCAACGCGCCCTGCGCCTTCGACACGCCGGATTTTCCCGACCACCCGCTCTATACCGGCAATCCGTGGTTTCTGCCGGTGGTCGGCGGCTGGTACCGGATGCGCGACCGGCTCGACCGGATGCTCGCGTGAGGCGCAGCGGCGCTATCCTCACCCTGTCCCTCATCCCCGCTGCGGGAGACGGGAACCCGGTTCAGCACGTCGAATTGCCGCAGGATGGTACGGAATGACCGCTGCTCCCGGCTCTCCGCCGGGAGAGTGCGGAAGTGAGGCTGCCACATTCGAGGAGGACGTGATGCAATTCGATCAATTCAAATCGTCGCTCGCCGGGGCGGCGCCGCCGGCCGGGGTGAGCCTGCCGCTGCAGGCGCTGTGGTGGAGTCGCCAAGGGCGACTGGCACCGCGCCCACAGCTGCTGTCAGCAGGCGCACGACGAGCACGGCGCCTGGGTGCATGCCCACCTGCACCGGGTCGAGGGCGACGAGCGCAACGCCGCCGGCTGGTACAAGCGCGCCGGCAAGACGCCGTCCGAGGCCGCGTTCGACGAGGAGTGGAACGATCTGGCGCGCGGCATGATGTAGCGCCGCGGCATCCGGTCAATCCGCCGCCGCGCTCTGACCGGCGCGCTCGTATTTGCGGGCCGGGGTGTTGATCGGCTCGGACGAGCGGCGCGGCGCCGAACGAGGCGGCGATGCGGTCGGGCGGCGGGTCGCCGTAGAGCGTCGTGCGCTGGCGCGGCGTGCGGCCGAGCGAGCGGATCAGCGCCTCCATGTTCTCGGGCGGCATCTCCTGGCCGAAGCTGGCGCCGGCGGCGCGCGAGATGCTCTCGTTCATCAGCGTGCCGCCGAGATCGTTGCAGCCGGCATCGAGGCAGGCGGCGGCGCCCTCCGGCCCGAGCTTGACCCACGAGCACTGGATGTTCGGGATCACCGGATGCAGCGCGAGGCGCGCGACCGCGTGCATCAGCACCGCCTCGCGCCAGGTCGGCCCGAGCCGCGAGCGGCCCTTCAGCGAGATCGGCGTCTCCATCGGCACGAACGGCAGCGGCACGAATTCGGTGAAGCCGCCGGTCCGCTGCTGCAAGCGCGCGGACGCGCAGCAGGTGCCGCGCCCAGTGCTCGTAGCGCTCGACATGGCCGTACATGATCGTGACCGTGCTGCGCAGCCCGACGCCGTGCGCCGCCTCCATGACCTGGAGCCATTCGGCGGTCTTGACCTTGTCGGGGCAGATCACCGCGCGCACCTCGTCGTCGAGGATCTCGGCGGCGGTGCCGGGCAACGAGCCGAGCCCGGCGTCGCGCAGCTCGGCGAGGAAATCGGGCAAGGTGCGGCCGAGCGTCTTGGCCCCCTGCCAGACTTCGAGCGGCGAGAAGGCGTGCACGTGCATGCCGGGCAGCGCCTCCTTGATCGCGCGGCAGACCGCGAGATAGGTCGCGCCGGTATATTCCGGGTGGATGCCGCCCTGCAGGCAGACCTCGGTGGCGCCGCGCTCCCAGGCCTCCTCGCTGCGCCGCGACGATCTCGTCGAGGTCGAGGTTGTAGGGCCGGCCGCGCAGATTCTCGCTGAGCTTGCCCTTCGAGAAGGCGCAGAACTGGCAGCGGAAATAGCAGATGTTGGTGTAGTTGATGTTGCGGGTGACGACATAGGTGACGGTGTCGCCGATGACCTGCCGGCGCAGCCGGTCGGCGGCGGCGCAGACCGCGTCGAACGTCGTCGCCGCGCGCCTGCGAACAGGCGGACGATGTCGGCTTCGGCAGCGTCTCGCCGGCGGCGGCGCGGTCGAGGATGTCGGCGAGCGTACCCTCACCCCTGACCCTCCCCCGCTAGCGGGAGAGGGGATCGCTGCGGCTGCGACGATTCGTCCCCTCCTCCGCTTGCGGGAGAGGGGTCAGGGTGAGGGCTATGCGGCGGCTCGGTGCCGGAGCCGGCGATCCAGGCGTCGGGGCGGGCGAGGCCCTGGCGCGTCGATCGCGCGCAGCACCGGGGTGCGCAGCTTCGGGTCGAGCCAGCGCGCCGGGTCCTGCGCGTAGGCCGGATAGATCGCGAGCCGCTCGACCAGCAATTTGCCGGCGGCGGCGGTGCGGCGCGCCAGGTCGTCGAGATGCGGCCACGGCGCCTCCGGGTTGACGTGGTCCGGCGTGACCGGCGACACGCCGCCCCAATCGTTGATCCCGGCGGCGATCATCTCGTCCAGCGCGTCGGGCATCAGGTTGGGCGGCGCCTGGATGTTCATCTCCGGGCCGAAGATCAGCCGCGCGACCGCGATCGTCCACAGATGCTCGGCGAGATCGGGCTCGGGCGCGTCCGCCATGCGGGTGCCGGGCTTGGCGCGGAAATTCTGGACGATGATCTCCTGGATGTGGCCGTAGCGCTCGTGCAGGTCGCGCAGCGCGAGCAGCGCCTCGATGCGCTCGCGCGCGGGTCTCGCCGATGCCGATCAGGATGCCCGAGGTGAACGGCACCGCCGCCTCGCCGGCCGCCGCGATCGCCGCGAGCCGCGCGCGCCGGGCGCCTTGTCGGGCGAGCCGAAATGCGGCCCGCCGCGCGCGCGACAGCCGCTCGGCGGCGCTCTCCAGCATGATGCCCTGCGACACCGAGACGGCGCGCAGCCGCTCGGTCTCGTCGCGGGTCATCACGCCGGGATTGAGGTGCGGCAGCAGCCCGGTCTCCTTCAGCACCAGCGCCGCCATCTCGGCGAGATAGGACAGCGTCGTCTCGTGGCCGAGCCGGGCCAGCGCCTCGCGCGCCGCGCGCGTAGCGCAGTTCCGGCTTGTCGCCGAGCGTGAACAGCGCCTCCTTGCAGCCGGCCTCGGCGCCGGCGCGGGCGATCGCCAGCACCTGCTCGGCGTCGAGATAGGCCGCCTCGCCCTGCCGCGGCGGATGCGCGAAGGTGCAGTAATGGCACACGTCGCGGCACAGCTGGGTCAGCGGGATGAAGACCTTGCGCGAATAGGAGACGAGACCGCCGTGGCCGGCGTCGCGCAATGCCGGCGGCGGCCGCGCATCAGCGGCGCGAGATCGCTCGCGCTCGGCGAGCGCCAGCGCCTCGTCGTCGACGAGCCGGGCGCCGGTCGCGGCGCGATCGATGACGCTTGCCGGTGTCATGCCTTGCCCCTCCGAGGCCGCGTCGACGCGGCCGCGTTGCTCCGACAGGATCTGATCCCGCTTGCGGGGGCATCGCGTCACGCCGGAGGTTGCTTCTCGCGTCGGCGACGGCTGAAGCCGATGCGGAGCGTTGCTGTCCGCGAGCCACAGGCCCGCTCGCGTGCGCGATCCGAGTTGCGCAAAAATGCGCGAGATCGACCGGGTTGTCGATATCCAATGCGATGCCGGGCAGGTGCACGACCGTCGGCTCGATGCCGCGCGCCTCGGGCGGCGGCGAGATGCGGGCAGAAACTGTCGTCGCCGAAGCGCAGCGGCACCGCATCGGGCGGCGACATGAGGATCGCGTTCGAGCCCATCTCGTCATGCGACGGCGCGATCGTGAAGGAGGGCGCCGGGCGATGCGCCGGCGATCAGGCGCTCGATCTCGGCGGCGGTGACGAGCGGGATGTCGCCGGGCAGGGTCAGCATGCCGCCGCGCCCCTCGGCGGCGAGACGGCGCGCCGCCGCCGTGACCGCGCCGGTATGGCCGTCGCGGGCGCCGTCGGCTCGACACAGCGCGCGCCGTAGCGCGGCGGCGAGATCGCGCGCCGCCGGGTCGATCGTGACGAGCACGACGGCCGGCGAGGCCGCGCGCCTCGGCGAGGGCGGCCAGCACGTCTTCGAGCATCGCCAGCGCCAGCTCCTGCCGCAGTTCGGCGGGCAGCGCCGGCGCGAGGCGCTGCTTTGCGCGCCGCGGTGTCCTTGACCGGGACGACGGCCCAGATGTCGGCCGCGCCGGTCACTTGCCGGACGCGGTCGGCGGCGGCGAGGACGGTGCGGGCCAGCGCCTCGCGGTCTGCGAGGCTCTGCATCAAGGTGCGGGTCAGCACGACCGGGAGGTCGAGACCGGCGACCGCGGCCGCGTCGGCCTCGTCGGCGATGTAGAGGTCGAGGAAATCGCGGTAGTGCGCGCGCCGGGGTCGCGGCATCGACCGGCAGGCCGAGCTCGGCCATCATCTTGGCGGTCGGTCCCTTGACCGCCTGGCCGGCGACGATCGGCGACACGGCGACGACCGGCGCGCGGCAGGCGCGCAGCGCGTCGCGCACGCCGGGCACGGCGAGGATCGGGTCGATGCTGATGAACGGGTTCGACGGGCAGATCGACGACGGCGCGCAGCTCCGGGTCGGCGAGCGCGGCGAGAAAATCCGGATGCGGGCGGGCGGTCTCGGCGCCGGCGAAGGCGAGTTCGCGAGACCACCGGCTCGCAGCGCAGCCGCACGAAATAATCCTGGAAGTCGAGCCAGCCCGCGGGCGGTGCGCAGGCGGGTGCGCACCTGGTCGTCCGACATCGGCAGCAGCCGCGCGCGCGATGCCGAGCCGGCGGCGGAAATCGTCGATGATCGCCGACAGGCTCTCGCCGGCCTTGAGGCGGCGGGTGCGCTCGACATGCGTCGCGAGATCGCCGTCGCCGAGCCGGAACCAGGTCTCGCCGCCGAGCGCTTCGAGCGCCGCCATGAAGGTCCAGGTCTCGCCGTGCCGGCCCCAGCCGAGTTCCGGGTTGTCCTGGCCCGACAGCGTGTAGAGCAGCGTGTCGAGATCGGGCGAGATCGAGAGGCCGAGATGCTCGAAATCGTCGCCGGTATTGGCGACGACGGTCAGCGTGTCCGGCGGCAGGACGCGGTAGAGGCCGAGCGCCAGCTTGGCGCCGCCGACCCCGCCCGACAGCGCCAGCACCGGGCCGTCTATCGCCGGTCATCGGAACAGATCGTGCTCCGGCGGGCGGACCAGCGCGGCGGCCGGGCGCGTCGGGCGCCGACCAGGAGAGGCCGCGCACCAGCACGATCGGCGTCGCCTCGTCGGCCTGGCCCTGCACCAGCGAGGCGGCGGCGGCGATCTCGTCGGCGAAGCCGGTCTCGGTGACTTCGAGAATGCGGCCGAACAGATCGGGCTGGCCGCGCCAGTCGATGACCGCCGGCAGGCCGGCGGCGCCGAGCGCGATGCCGACCGTGCCGCGGCGGAACGGCCGGCCGAAACTGTCGCTGACGATGACCGCGATGCGCTTGCCGACGCGCGTCGGCGAGATCGCTGCCGCAGCGCTTTCGGCCGAGGCGTCGGGATCGACCGGCAGCAGCAGCACGCGCTCGATGCCGCTGCCGTCGTCGGGCGCGACATTCGAATGGTCGATGCCGGCATTGGCCATCACGTAGCCGAGCCGGTGCTCGGCGATCATCAGGTTCGGGCGGTGCCGCACGATGCGCCGCGACTCGGACAGGACGACCTCGACAAGGCGCGGGTCCTTCTCGACCTCGGCGGCGAGCGCGATGGCCTGCGGCGACGGCTCGACGGTCGAGACATCGACGAGGCGGCCCTCGGCCTTCGAGACGATCTTCTGCGCGACGACCAGCACGTCGCCGTCCTCGGGCGCGAGCCCGGTCTCGGCATAGGCGGCGAGCGCGATCGCGGCGAGATCGTCGCCCGGCCTGCACCAGCGGCACGCCGCGGAGGCCGGTGATCGTCAGCTGGGTGGTCATCGAGCTCTGCGACCACCATCGTCATGCCCGGGCGTAGGCCGGGCATCCACGGCCAGCACAGGTGCTCCGGGATGGCCGGGTCGAGCCCGGCCATGACGGTGCTGGAGTGGCTTGGCGCATCGCGCGAGCGGCTCACCCGAACGCCTTGCGCAGCCGCGGCAGGACCTGCTCGGCGTAGAGCTTCAGGAAGCGCGCCTGGTCCGGGCCGGGGGCGTGGAAGACGAGGTGGCGGAAGCCGAGTTCGACATAGGGCCGGATCTTCTCGACCTGCTCGTCGGGGTCGCTCGACACGATCCAGCGGCTCGCGGCGCGGTCGAGCGGCAAGGCGTCGGCGAGCCGCTCCATCTCGACCGGGTCCTCGACGCCCGACCTTCTCCTCGGGCGACAGCGCCAGCGCCGCCCAGTGCCGGGTCAGCTCCTTGGCCTGCTGTCGCGTCGGTGTCGAACGACACCTTGACCTCGATCATCCGCTCGATCGTCGGCGTCGTCGCGGCCGGCGCTGCGCCGCGCCCTCGTCGACCTTGGCCGAGTCTGTTCGGTATAGAGCTGCGGCGTCTTGCCGCTGGTGCAGATGAAGCCCTCGGCGATCTGCCCGGCCATCTGCGCCGCCAGCGGGCCGGAGGCGGCGACCCAGATCGGCACCTTCTGCTTCGGCTTGTCGTAGATCGTCGCGCTTTCGGTGCGGTAGAACTGGCCCTCGAAGGTGACCCGGTCCTCGGTCCACAATTTGTTGATCAGCGCGATCGCCTCGCGCAGCCGGTCGCGCCGCTCCTTGGCGCCCGGCCATTGCGATGCCGCTCGACGGCACCTCGTTCAGCGACTCGCCGGTGCCGACGCCGAGCACGACGCGGCCCGGAAACATCGCGCCGAGCGTGCCGAAGACCTGCGCGACGATCGACGGGTGATAGCGGAAGGTCGGCGTCAGCGACGCTGGTGCCGATCGACCGCGCGGCGGGTGCGGGCGCCGAGCGCGCCGAGCCAGGCGAGCGCGTTCGGCGCGTGCCCGTCGGTGTGCTTCCACGGCTGGAAATGGTCGCTGACGAAGACCGAGTCGAACCCGACCTCCTCGGCGAGGCACGAGAAATCGAGCAGATCGCGTCGGGCCGAACTGCTCGGCCGAGGCCTTGTATCCGAGTTTCAGCACCTGTCGCTCCTATCAGAACGTCATCCGGCGAAAGCGGGATCCAGGCCGCAGATCCGTCGCATCGCGCCGAGATGCCCGCTTCGCGCATGACGACGTCTGGATCAAACCTTCGCCAGCACGTCCTCGCGGAAGCGGCGCATATTGTCGATCACCGCATCGGCGGTGTCGCCGCCGAAGCTGAAATCGACGGCGATGACGCCGAGATCGCGCAACGCCCGCAGATCGGCCGACGATCGCCGCGTTGTCGCCGGAGCCGAGCCGGCGCTCGCCGTTGTCGGCGCGCTCCGGGATGCCTTGCCGAACTGCGAGAAGCGGTAGGCGAGCTTGACGATCGTCGACGTTGCGGCCGGCATCCCGCGCCATGTCCGCGCAGCTTGGTCCACTGGACATTGAGGCGCCCAGCGTGTCGAGCCGGTTGCGCGGGTTCGTGCCGATCGGATACCAGGCGTCGCCGAGCCGCGCGGTGCGGCGCATCGCCGGGCCGCTCTCGCCGCCGACCCAGATCGGGATCCGCTTCTGCACCGGGCGCGGCTGGAAGAAGATGTTCGAGAACTCGGCGTATTTGCCGCTGAAGCTGGGGTTCTCGTTGGTCCACAGCTCGCGGCAGACCGCGATCGTCTCGTCGGTGACGGCGCCGCGCTCGTCGAACGGCTCGGTGCCGATCGCCTCGAACTCCTCGCGGCACCAGCCGACGCCGATGCCCCAGGTAAAGCGGCCTTCCGACAGCACGTCGATCGTCGCGATGATCTTGGCGGTCAGCACCGGCGGGCGGTGCGGCACGACCGTGACCGAGGTGACGAGACGCAGTTTCGAGGTCTTGGCCGCGACAAAGGCGACGCGCGGTCAGCTGCTCGTGCCGGTCGCCGCCGGCCCGGCCGGGAAACTCGCCGGTATCGGAATAGGGATACTTCGCCTCCATGTCGCGCGGGATCGCGACATGGTCGCGAGATCGTGCAGTAATCGTAGCCGATCGCCTCGCCTTCGCTGACGATGCGGGCGAGATCGCGCGGCCCCGACAGCGGGCCGCTGACCGGCGCGCCAAACCCGAACTGCATCTCCGCCTCCGAGAACGGTGGGGTCTCGCGCCTAGCCTACATCGCCGCCCGGCCCGGCGCATCCCCAAAGCCGTCCTGGCGGACGCCGGACGCTCGCGCTAATGAAGCGCGGTTTCCCGCGGGACGCCAGGGAGGGAAGGATGACGGAAATGACGCGAAGCCACATAAAACGCGAGACGGCGCAGGCGCGCGCCTATTCGCAGGCGGTGATCACCTCGGGCGGGCGCACGATCTGGCTCGCCGGGCAGGTCGCGGTCGAGGACGGCGCCGGGCGCTCGCTGGCCGGCGATTTCGACGGTCAGGTGCGGGAAATCTTCGCCCGGCTCGGGCGCACGCTCGAAGAGGCCGGCGCCAAACTCGCCGACATGGTGACGATGACCGTGTTCATCACCGATCCCAGGCTCGGCGACCGTTTCGTGCAGCTGCGCAAGGAGATTTTCGGCGACGATTTCCCGGCGAGCGCGCTGATCACGGTCGCCGGCCTCGCCCGGCCGGAGATGCTGGTCGAGGTGCAGGGGGTCGCGGTTGCCGCCTGAGGTCGCCGATTGAGACGGCGCTTGACGGAAATGCGACAACCTGTCGTAATCCCGGCTTCCAAGGGGTGCCCCGAGGGAGGGGCTGAGAGACCGCTGAGTCCGCGGAAACCCTTTGAACCTGATCCGGGTCGTGCCGGCGTAGGGACAGGAACGCTGCGGCCAAGCGCCGTTTCCTCCATACGCCGCATCGCATCCGGATCGCCGCCTCACCGGCGCAACGGAGATCTGTCGATGCCCGATTCAGCCCCCCTCCCGACCAGCGAATGGCGCCGTGCCGCAGGTCACGACCGGGCCGTTCCCGTCGTCGCGCAAGATCCATGTCGCCGGGCGCCGCCACGGCGATCTGCGCGTCGCGATGCGCGAGATCGACCTGACCCCGAGCGCCAACGAACCGCCGGTGCGCGTCTACGACACCTCGGGCCCCTATTCCGACCCGGCGATCGCGACCGACATCCGCACCGGGCTGCCCGAACTGCGCCGGCCGTGGATCCTGGCGCGCGGCGATGTCGAGGAGATCGACGGCCGCGAGATCAAGCCGGAAGACAACGGCCTGCAGGCGCGGCGAGGCCGGCGCGGTGCCGGAATTCAACCGCGCCGGCCGCAAGGTCCTGCGCGCCAAGCCCGGCGCAGGCGGTGACGCAATACGCCTATGCCAAGCGCGGCATCGTCACCCCGGAGATGGAATATGTCGCGATCCGCGAAAATCTCGGCCGCGAGCAGGCGCTGGGAGGGCGCGCGCGACGGCAAGTCGTTCGGCGCCGCGATCCCGGACCATGTGACGCCGGAATTCGTGCGCGACGAGATCGCGCGCGGCCGGGCGATCATCCCGAACAACATCAACCACCCGGAAACCGAGCCGATGATCATCGGCCGCAACTTCCTGGTGAAGGTCAACGCCAATATCGGCAACTCGATCGTCACCTCGTCGGTCGCCGAGGAGGTCGACAAGCTGGTCTGGGCGACGCGCTGGGGCGCCGACACGGTCATGGACCTGTCGACCGGGCGCAACATCCACACGATCCGCGAATGGATCATCCGCAACTCGCCGGTGCCGATCGGCACGGTGCCGATCTATCAGGCGCTGGAAAAGGTCGGCGGCAAGGCCGAGGAGCTGACCTGGGAATTGTTCCGCGACACGCTGATCGAGCAGGCCGAGCAGGGCGTCGATTACTTCACGATCCATGCCGGCGTGCGGCTCGGCTACATCCATCTGACCGCGTCGCGGGTCACCGGCATCGTGTCGCGCGGCGGCTCGATCATGGCGAAATGGTGCCTGGCGCATCACCAGGAGAATTTCCTCTACACGCATATCCGCGAGATCAACGAGATCATGCGGACCTATGACGTGGCCTACTCGTTCGGCGACGGGCTCAGGCCCGGCTCGAACGCCGACGCCAACGACCGCGGCGCAGTTCGCCGAACTCGAAACGCTGGGCGAATTGACCAAGCTCGCCTGGGAGGACGGCGTCCAGGTCATGATCGAAGGCCCCGGCCACGTGCCGATGCACAAGATCAAGATCAACATGGACAAGCAGCTCGAGGAATGCGGCGAGGCGCCGTTCTATACGCTTGGGCCCGCTCGTCGACCGATATCGCGCCGGGCTACGACCACATCACCTCGCGGCATCGGCGCGGCGATGATCGGCTGGTTCGGCACGGCGTTGCTCTGCTACGTGACGCCGAAGGAGCATCTGGGGCTGCCCGACCGCGACGACGTCAAGACCGGCGTCATCACCTACAAGATCGCGGCGCACGCGGCCGATCTCGCCAAGGGCCACCCGGCGGCGCGCGAGCGCGACGACGCCCTGTCGCGGGCGCGCTTCGAGTTCCGCTGGCGCGACCAGTTCAACCTGTCGCTCGACCCGGAAACGGCCGAGAAATTCCACGACCAGACCCTGCCGGCCGACGGCGCCAAGCTGGCGCATTTCTGCTCGATGTGCGGCCCGAAATTCTGCTCGATGCAGATCACCCAGGAGATCCGCGAGTACGCGCAAAGCGGCATGGCGGAGAAGTCGCAGGAATTCCTCGAGCAGGGCGCCGAGATCTACAAGGTCGAGCAGGGCACGGTCGATCCGCGCGTCGCGGCGGATTAACGGCATGCGGATTGGAGGTCAGCTTCGATCCTGCGAAGAACGAGCGAAATATTCGCGAGCGCGGGCTGTCGTTCGAGCAAGCGAAGGATTTTGATTTCGGCACCGCGCTCTTATGGATCGATGTGCGCCATGATTATGGAGAAACGCGGCAGATAGCGCTGGGATACCTCGAAGGGCGAATGCACGTCCTGTGCTTTACAGAGACCTCGACCGGTATTCGGGTCATAAGTTTCCGGCGGGCAAACGCGAGAGAGATAAGGCGGTATGAGAAAATCCAAGCCGCTGGTGGATGACGAGGGCGAGGTTCGCGAACTTCTGGTCGAAGACCTGAGAAAGTTCCGCCCGCTCCCGGAGGTTGTGACTCCCGCGCTCGCGGAGAAGCTGGGTGTTTCAACGAGCCGGACGCCGTCACCGGACGAGGCAGGGCTGCTCTCCAGGAAGCAGGGAGAGGCGCGAAGGATTGCCAGTGAGCATTACCCGTTCCGCTGCTGCGTCGTTTGCGGATTGCAACTGCCAGCCTCGCTGACGGTAGCCCATCTCGATCATAAGCCCGGCAACAACGATCCGGATAATTTGGCCTATCTCTGCGGCACGCATCACTGGATGTACGATGCCGGGCTATACCCGATCGACGCCGTCAAGCGTCTGCGGGAGCATTGGCAGAAGACCAAGGGAAAGCCGGATCACAAGGGAAGAATGAAGGATGCCGGCGTCAAGGCCGCCCTCACCCGCAAGAAAAGCGCCGCCGCCCGCAGGGCGTGGCAAACACGCCGTCAATCCACCGGTTAGACTCGTGCAGATTTGTCTGGAATGGTTGCGCTCCGGCCAGCCCGCCCGGCGCCGCTGGCAATGACGACGGAACCGAAGACGAGGGCCGAACCGACCGCCGCCGATCTCGAAGCGCGGCGGGCGGCGCGGCGCTATCCGGAGCGGCCGATCGTCGCCGTGCTCGCGGTCGTGCTGCGCGGCGCAGCAGAGCACTGATCGTGCAGCGGGCGCAGCAGCCGAATGCCGGGCGCTGGGGGTTTCCGGGCGGCGTGCTCGAACTCGGCGAGACGGTCGGCGACGGCGCGATGCGCGAATTGCTGGAGGAGACCGGGATCGTCGCCGAGCCGGCCGGTGTCCTCAACGTCAATGACGCGATCAGCCGCGACGAAGAAGGCCGCGTGCAGTTCCACTATATCCTGATCGCGGTGCGCGGCGTCTGGCGCTCGGGCGAGGGCGTTGCGGCCGACGACGCGGCGGCCTGCGCCTGGGTCACCCGCGCCGAGATCGAGGCCGGGCACTATCCGACCTTCCCGACGCTGCTGCCCCTGCTCGATCTGGCGCGGGCGCAGCAGGATTAGAGGGGCCTCTCCAATGGCGAGCAATGCCCCCGCGACCCTACGGACCAAAGACCTGCGTAACCACGGTCTCCTGTCGGCCCGCGCCGGATGACCTGAGACCACCTGCCTGAGACCGGGACCCGTCGTCAGCGCCGGCTCGGGTGAAGCCTTGCCCCGTTCGGCACCGGCGTGAACGCCGCTAAAATTGCCGTAATCGCATTGCATGCTGTATCCTCACCGACACGCGGCGAGGCGCGGCAATGCACTGTCATAATTCCCGGATAGGCTGCCGGCAATTCTCTGCTCGACCGCTTCGCCTCGCTGTTCGGGTCCGCCGATCTCCCTGTTTCCAGCGTAGGGAAATCTTCTCCAAGTCCCTGTCCAGAATAGATAAATCCGACAGGGGCCGGCGCCGGAACGAGACAATTCCCTGCCGCAGGGAATTTCCCGCCGTCGCGGTGCCCGATTCCGAGCGCCCTGCCCTCGGTCTTCCTCAGGCTTTCTGTATCGTCAAATCCTCGAACGGCGCGGTGTACGGGAAGCCGGCGATCCTGCCGAAGGCGCCTTCGCCGACCCGCGGTCCGACCCCGCTGAGAAAGGCAAGCTGCCAGATCGGCGCGTAGATCGCCTTTTCGTGCACGAGCTGCTGCATCTTGTGCAGGATCGCCTCGCGCTTCTTCGGGTCGAGTTCGTTGGCCTGCTGCGGGTAAAGCTCGTCGATATCGGGATAACTGCCGTAGACGTTCGAGCCGCCCTTGACGACGAACGCGGCCAGCCGCGTCGCGGCGTTGCCGAACGCGCCGCTGGCGCCGCGCAAGATGCCCTTGTCGTATTTCTTGGCCGGCGTAATTGGACGCGAAGGCGGCGCGCTCGATCGGCTGCAGCTTGGTGCGGATGCCGATCTGCGACAGCGAATCGACCGAGACCTCGCCGATATTCGCATAGGAGCTGTCGCACCAGAACGGCCCGGCGTCGAACCCGTTCGGATATCCCGCTTCGGCCATCAGCTTCCTCGCCTTCGCGCACATCGAATACGGCCGGCGGCGGCTGCCAGAAATACTCGAACCTGCTCGGGATGATGCTGTTGTTGATCTTGCACCGGCCGAGAAACAGCGCCTTGCTCATGCCCTCGCGATCGAGCGCGAGATTGGCGGCCTGCCGCACCTGCAATTTGTGCCACGGCGATTTCGGGTCGAATTGCTCCGGGAAATAGATCCAGTTCGGCGCCTGCAGCACGACCGACTTGTATCGACAGTCCCGGCATGCGCTCCAGCTCCGCGGCAAGTTCGCCGCGGATCGAATAGGCGATATCGACCTCCTCGCCCTTCAGCGCGGCGAGGCGCGTCGACTCGTCCGGGATAACCTTCATCACCAGGCGCTTGACATTCGGCGTCTTGCGCCAGTAGCCGTCGAAAGCCTCCAGAACGAGTTCGACGCCGGGGGTGAACGACACGAATTTGTACGGACCGGCGCCGATCGGTGCTTTCCTGAACCCTTCGTCCCCGACCTCCTCGACGTATTTCTTCGGGACGATCCATCCGGCGCCGCTGGCGCTCGAATAGAAGGTCAGGAAATCGGGCCAGGGCTTGTGCAGGCGGAACCGCACGTGCCGCGCATCGGGAATCTCGATCGCCGCGACGCGTTCCTTGAGCGGATCCCTGGTTGGCGCCGCGATAGCGCTCGAACGAGAACTTGACGTCCTCGGCGGTCACCGGCGCGCCGTTGTGGAATTTGGCGCCGTCGCGGATCGTGAAATCCCAGGTCGTGCCGTCCTCCGACATCTGCCACGATTCGGCGAGGCACGGCGCCTGGAGCGTTCCCGGCATCGGCTTCACCATCGCGTCGTGCAGCGCGTAGAGCACCATGAACGGCGTGATCGACCGCCTGCGTGTCGGCCGGGTCGAACCAGGTCGGCGCGAGCGAGACGTGAACCGCCCAGGTCAGCTGGCCTTGCGGCACGGCGGCGCGGGCGAGGCGCGGCGTGCCGGCGAGAAGCCCGAGGGCGCTCGCGGCCATCAGGTCGCGGCGGGTCATCCCGTACATGTAACCGGCGAGGATTCGATTGCGCGCGGCGATGCGAGAATCGTGATCATTGGGTTTCCGTCCCGATAGGTTTTCGTTGCGGGTCGTCATCCCCGATTGCCGGAAAGACGAGGCTTCGCATCATTGTAGACCAGCCTTCGCGTCCGAACGCGCCTGCGACTGTGGTGAAATTCTCCCAACCAAAGGCGTAGGGGCGCAGCGATCGTCTCGATCCGCGCGGGAGCGGAGCGGGGCGGGATGTCGCTCCGGGATCGCGGTGCGATGCTGCTATGCTGCGGCACCGCAATCCGATCCGGGTCCGATGCACACTGTCAGCCTATCGAAGGCCAGCCTGTCGAAGGGCAGCTGTCGCCGGAGACCGCGCCCGGCATCGCCGCCGATCCGCGCGGGGCGTTTCGCGCTCTACGTTGCTGCTGCTTGCTGCGGTCGCGGCGATCACGGCGGCGCGGCTGGTCTGGCTCGCCGTGCAGCCGGCCGATCTGTATCCGGACGAGGCGCAATACTGGTTCTGGGCGACAGCACCCGGCCTTCGGCTACTACTCGAAGCCGCCGCTGATCGCGTGGCTGATCGCGCTGACAACCTCCGTCTTCGGCGACGGCGAGTTCGCGATCCGTCTCTCGGCCCCGCTGCTGCACGCCGTCGCGGCCGGGTTTGTCTACGCGATCGGAGCGCGGCTCTATGACGGACAGGGTCGGGTTCTGGGCGGCGCTCGCCTATCTGACGGCGCCCGGCGTGTCGCTGTCGGCTTACGTCATCTCGACCGATGCCGCGCTTGCTGCCGTGCTGGGCGGCGGCGCTCTATGCCTTTGTCCGGGCGCGCGAGGTCGGACGGTCGCGGTCTGGTGGATCGCGGCCGGGATCGCCGCCGGTCTCGGGCTGCTCGCGAAATACGCGATGGTCTACTGGCTGATCTCGGCGTTCGGCTTCGTGCTGCTGGTTCCGGGCGAGCGGCGGCATTTGCGGCCGCTGCTCGGCGCGGCCGGGATCGCGGTGCTGCTCTATTTGCCGAATCTGTGGTGGAACTGGAGCAACGGGTTCGTCAGCTATCTGCACGTCCGCGACAATGCCGGTCTGTCGCGCGGTCTCGTGCATCCGGAGGCGTTTCTCGAATTCCTGGGCTCGCAATTCGCGGTGGCCGGGCCGCTGCTCTTCGCCGCGCTGCTGGCGATCGCTGGCGCGCCCGCGGCTTCTTGAGGAACCGCGCGCCCTCCTGCTCGCCGTGTTTGCGCTGCCGAGCCTGGCGATGATGCTGTGCCTGAGCTGGCTGTCGCGGGCCCAGCCGAACTGGGCGGCGCCGGCCTATGTGTCGGCGAGCGTGCTGGTGGTCGGCTGGATGCTCGCGCAAGGCTGGAGCGGCGCTGGGTCGGCGCCTCGGTGGCGATCAATATCGCGATCGCGGTCGTCGCGTTCGGCGCGACCGACGCGCTCGCTTCCGCCGGCATCCGCGTTCCGGCCAAGTACGATCCGCTGCACCGCCTGCGCGGGTGGCAGGAACTGGGCGATGCAGGTATCCCAGCTGCTCGCGGCGCACCCCGGATTGACGCTGCTGGCCGACGATCGCGAGCTGCTGGCGGCGCTGATCTATTATGTGCGGCCGCACCCGTTCGGTGCGGTCGAGTGGAACCCGATTCCCGGCATTACCGACCAGTACCGGCTCGTCAACAATATCGGTGACCATCGCGGCGAGGATTTTCTCGCCGTCACGGTGCACAATCTGTTCGACGAGATGCGCCCGGAATTCGCCGAGCTGATCCCGCTGACGACGATCCGAGCCGGTACGCGGACGCTACGCCGTGTCGATCGCACGCGGGTACAGCGGCGACGGAAGGCGCGCGGCGGCGCTGAGCGCCGGCAGGCAGCGCCTCCTTTACTCACGGCAGCAGGCGATAGCCGCCGGGCTCGGTAACGAGGATCTCGGCGTTGGCCGGGTCGCGCTCGATCTTGCGCCGCAGACGGTAGACATAGGTTTCGAGCGTATGCGTCGCGACGCCGGCATTGTAGCCCCAGACCTCGCCGAGCAGCGTGTCGCGGCCGATCGCCGACCGGCGCGGTACAGGAATTCGAGGATCGCCGTTTCCTTCTCGGTCAGCCGGACCTTGCGATTCCCCGCGGCATCGCTCAGCAGCTTGGCCCTCGGCCGAAACAGATAGGGGCCGATCGTCAGCGCGCGCGGCTCCGGTCTCGATGTCACGCAGGCCGGCGCGCAGCCGCGCCAGCAACTCGCCGATCCGGATCGGTTTAACCAGCCAGTCGGTAGCACCCGCGGCCAGCGCGGCCGCCCGGTCGGCATCGGCATCGGGCGATGCCAGAACGACGATCGGACCGGCGATCCCGGCGCTGCGGAGATCGCGGCACAGATCGATGGCGTGCCGATCGGGCAGCGCGCCCTCGATCACGGCCGCGGCGAATCGCCCGCGCCGCACGCGTCGCAGCGCAGCCGCGGCGCTGTTGCAGTCGATGCCGGCGAACTCGCCATCGCGTTCGAGCTGATCGACCAGACAGCGCCGGCGTAACGCATCCGGATCGACGATCAGCACCCTGCAACGGGAATGCATGCAACCCCCAACCGACATTCCGATCCCGGCTCGCGCACGAACGCGCACCCGGTCCCGCCCAGCCTAAGCGAACCTCTTCCCCAGCGCTACCGCAGCCGGCGCAGCGGCAGCATGCGATCGAGGATGCGGTTGCGCCGGACAAAGCGGTGCATCAGCGCCGCGGCGACATGAACCGCGACCAGGGCATAGACGGCAAACTGGCCGACCAGATGAATTGCGACCGCGAGCTGCGCCAGAATCGGGTCCTCCCGGAGAAGCGGCGGGATCGCGAACAGGCCGAAAACGCTGACCGGATGCCCGGCGGCGGCGGCGTTCAGGAGTCCGGTCAGCGGCATGACGAGGAATACGACATAGAGCAGCGCGTGATCGGCGTGCGCCGCCGCTGCCTCCAGCCTCGGAAACCCGGCGGGGAGCGGCGGCGGCGGGTGCGTCAGGCGCCACAAGACGCGGAACACCATCAACGCCAGAATCAGCACTCCGACGGAGCGGTGCAGGGAGAGCAGCACCTCGCGCGAATCGCCGCCGCGCGGCGCGCCGGTCATCGCCCAGCCGAGCGTCACGACGGCGACGGCGAGCGCCGCCACGGCCCAATGCACCGCGCGCGCGACGGGGCCGTAGGCTTCGATCTCGATCGGGTCGGCCGAATGACGCGCCGCCCCGATAGCGCGGCCGGCTCCCCGTCCCTCAGCCATCCGCGCCGACGCCGGCCAGGCGGACCGCCGGTCGCAACGGCATCGAGCCGGCCGCGACATAATGGCCCGGCGACATCTCGATCAGCGGCATCGGCTCTCCCGGCGTGCGCCGGAACGGTTCCGGCCACGCCGCCGGGTTCGAGGCGCGTCCCTCGATCAGCCTCTCGAAATCGAGGCGATGCTGCGGATCCGGGGTCGGGATCGCGGCAATCAGCGACTGGGTATAGGGGTGGACGGGATCGCGGAACAGCACGCCGCGCGGCGCGATCTCGACGATGCGCCCGGCGCACATGACCGCGATCCGGTCCGCGACGTAATCGACGACCGCGAGATTGTGCGAAATGAAGAGGTAGGTCAGGCCGAGTTTCTTTTGCAGATCAAGCAGCAGATTCAGGATCTGCGCCTGGATCGAGACGTCGAGCGCCGACACCGGCTCGTCGCAGATCACCAGCTCCGGCCGCAGCGCCAGCGCGCGGGCGATGCCGATGCGCTGCCGCTGCCCGCCCGAGAAGCTGTGCGGATAGCGGCGCCGATCGCGCGTCGTGCAACCCGACCAGCGCGAGCAGCTCGGAAACCAGCTCGGCGCGGGTTCGCGCGTCGCCGACGTCGTGGATGATCAGCGGCTCGGCGATGATGTCGCCGACCGTCATGCGCGGGTTCAGCGACCCGAACGGGTCCTGGAAGATGAACTGCACCCGGCGGCGGAAGCGCGTCAGCGCGTCGCCATCGAGCGCCAGCACGTCCGTCGGGATACCGCGATCGTTGAAGGTGATGCGAGCCCGAATCGGGCGGCACCGCCCGCATCAATATCTTGCTCAACGTCGTCTTGCCGCAACCGCTCTCGCCGACGAGACCGAGACACTCGCCGCGCGCGATCCGCAGGCTGACGCCGTCGACCGCCATGACCCGCGGACCGCCGCCGGCCCGGAACATGCCGCCGCTGCGCAGCCTGAAGCTCTTGCGGATATCGACGCATTCGAGCAGCGGCGTGCCCGGCCGCTCGGCAACCGCCGGCACCTCCGCCATCAGATGCGGCGCGTCGCCCGGCGGGATGTTGCGGATCGGCTGCAGCCGCTCGCCGGGTTTCATGTCGAAGCGCGGCACCGCCCGCAGCAAGGCCCGCAGATAGGGGTGCTGCGGCGCGCTCGAATATGTCGGAAAGCGTGCCGCTCTCCATGACCTCGCCGCGATACATGACGACGATCTCGTCGGCGACGTTGGCGACCACGCCGAGATCGTGCGTGATCAGCAGCACGGCCATGCCGAGTTCGCTGCTGCAACTCGACGATCAGCTTCAGGATCTGCGCCTGGATCGTCACGTCGAGAGCGGTCGTCGGCTCGTCGGCGATCAGCAGGGCCGGCCGGCAGACCAGCGCCATCGCGATCATCGCGCGCTGCCGCAGACCGCCCGACAGCTCGAACGGATAGCTGCGCCAGGCCCGCGCTCCGTCGGGAAAGCCGACCAGGCGCAGCATCTCGACTGTCAGCTCCTTGGCCTCGGCGACCGTGACGCGGCGATGCAGCCGCAGCGCCTCGCTGACCTGGTCGCCGATCGTATGCAGCGGCGACAGCGAACTCATCGGCTCCTGAAAGATGATCGAGATGCGGCCGCCGCGGATCGCCCGCATCTGCGGCCCGTCGGCCGGCAGTTGCGCCAGGTCGATCGGCGCCCCGGCATCGCGCGGATCGGCGAACAGGATCGCGCCCCTGCGTGATCGCGCCGTTGCGCGGCAGGATGCGCAGGATGCTCTGGCTCAGCACCGACTTGCCCGAGCCGGACTCGCCGACCACGGCCAGCGTCGTCGCCGGACGCATGCGGAAGCTGACCCCTCTGACCGCCCGGATGGCCCCGGCCGGGGTCGCGAACTGGACGTGCAGGTCCTCGACCCGCAGCAGGTCGTTCAACGGTGCTCGATCTGCCATTCGGGCACCCTGACCCCCAGCGCTTCGAGATTGGCGGCGGTTGACTTCGCTGACCTGCAATTGACGCTCGTGCGGCCGCGTCGGCGGCGCGCCGCACGACCTCGCCGAACCCGGCGATGCGGCTGTCGAGGCTCAGCCTGGCGCCGCCGCCGGCCAGTTCGAGCTGCATCCAGCCGCTCTTGCGGTCGCGGCGCGTCGAGAAGTAGGACAAGCGCAGGCGGTCGAGTTCGGCCCAGGCAGATCGTGCGCTCGATGAGGCCATTGGCGACAGACCATGCGCCCGAATCTCGGTATCGGTCATTTCGATGCTTGTGTTGTGGCGCAGCGCCGTGCGCAAGCCGAAAATCCCGAAAATCGATCGCGAAGCCGCCGAGCAGCGTCGCCGGAACCGGCGCGACCGGCATCGTCGCGAAGATCGCCCCGGTCGGCACCAGCCCGGCCGCGGCGCGCAGATAATCGCCGATCATCGCCGACGCCGGATAAAGATGGCGGCTGGCCCCGCTCCTGCGCCTCCGGCGCCTGTTCGTGCGTTGTCATCGCAACAGTTCGGCAATATCGACCCAGCGCGCAGCGCGATGGCCGGTGACCGCTCTTGCAGTGCTGCGACAAAGGCCGCCGTCTCGCGATCCATTATCAGATGGTGCGTCAGAATGCCGATCGGACCGGCAGCGGCGGCATTGCCGAGCCGGCGCGCGGCGCAGCCAGAAAACGAGCCCGCCAAGCGCCGCCGCCGTCGCCAATAAACCGCCGGCCGCCCTTCCAATCGGTTAGATCGACATGGACGTCGATTGCGCCGAGTCCGGTCGGCATGGCGGCCGAATTTCCGGGTTTTGTCGGCGAGGCGATCGTCGAGACGGCCGCGATACCGGAAGCGGCGAGCGACGGCGAGCAGCTCTGGCGCGATGCGGTTCCACGGCGGCACGAACACCGGCAGCGCGCGCGACCCGAACAGCGCGGCGAGACGGTCCCGTCCGGCCGCAATCTCGGCTGCCGCGACGAAGCGGACAGGCCGCTCGGGTACTCGCTCTTCTTGCCGCTGGCCGCGGTTCGCGTGACGCCAGCCGTGCTGCAGCACTCGCGGCCGCGGGCGCGCCGGCGAGAGCAGCGGCCAAATCCGCGGTCGCGCAGTGCCGGGATCACCGCCAGCGCAACCGGCGTCCCGCCCGCGATCCGCAACAACGTCGCAAGCTCCGGGGTCGCGGCAACCGCATCGTCGTCGCGCCACCACAGCGTCGCGATCCGGCCCGCCTCGCCCCAGCGGTCGAGCTCGGCGACCAGATCGGCCCAATCCGCGGCCGCCATGCTCGCCAGTCGGCGAGCGGGCGCGGCGCTCGGTATCGGGTCCAGGCGCGGCGGAGTACGTCATTGCGCGACAATAGCTTGGTTGGCGGGTGCGGCAAAACGGTCGCCGGCCGACTCGCGAGCGCCGATCATCTCGGCGATCACCTGGGCCGAGCGCGCCGCCCCGCCGGTGTCGATCGCAAGGACTGGCCGCGGGCGCGCCGCCGCGCGCTCGATCGCCGCGGCCAGCGCCGCCGCGGACAGCTCGCTCTCGCGCACCAGCTCGGCAGCGCCGAGCGCGGCCAGACGCTCGGCCCGCAGAGGCTGCTCGGTCTCGCGCCCGGCGGCGAACGGCACCAGCACTGCGCGCGCACGCGCCGCGAGCAGGTCGAGGACGGTGTTGTAGCCGGCCTGGCTGACCGAAACCCGGCAGGCGCGCAGCAGCGCCGCGAAATCGTGCGCGGAACCGCTCGATCGCCGACGCCGGCGGGCGCGCTCGCCCGCAGCGCGGCGAACATCGCCGTCGGGCAGGTTGGTGCCGGTGAGCAGACGCCAGGGCAGATGGGCCAGACACCCGGCGCGGCGGGCGGCGAGCGCCGTCTCGAGCAGCGCCTTCCCGGCCGCGCCGCCGCCCGCCGAGACGAGGACCTCGCCGCAGGATCTGCCGCCAGTCCGCACTGGACCGCGCCTCCGCCTGCCTGCCGCTCGCGGCGAGCGGTCGACGGGCTGGCGACATAGCCGGTATAGACGAGCCGGTCGGCGATCTCGGGGGCCGGCCGGAAAGCTCGCCTCGAACGGAATCAGCGCGGGATCGCCATGGACCAGGACGCGGTCGATATCGCGGCGGACCCGATCGACGATCTCGCGATGCCGCTGCGGATCGTCGCGCACGACGACGATGTCGCGCACCGAGCAGAGTACCGGCAGGCCGCGGGCGGCGCGCGCGCACCGCCGCGATCAGCGGGTCGAGTTCGAAGCGGAACGCGCGGCGCGCGAACGGAAATCCTTCGAGCACGACCGCATCGGGCCGGACCGCCGCGAAGGCCGCGAGCAGCGCGGCGCGTCGCCGCTCGCGCAGCGCGTCGTCGATCGGCGCGCCGGCTTCGTCGAGCAGCGCGAAACTCGCGTCGCGGGCGCGCAACGGCGGCAGCTGGACCAGCGCGACGTCCGGATGGATGCGGCAGCGGCTGCGGCATGCCGCCGGAGACCACCGTGACGGCGATCCCTTGCTCGATCGAGAGCGTCGGCGATGCGCAGCGTGCGCTGCAGATGCCCGATCCCGAGCAGATGCTGCACCCAGAACAGCACCGAGCGGTTCGCCGGCGGTCGCCTGGCGTCACGCGGCGCGCCTCTGGCCGAGCCCGGCGAGGATCGCGCCAAGCCGCGACGCGGCGCCGGCAGATCGTGCTCGCGCCGGACCCGCGCGCGCGCCGCCGCGCCCATCGCCGCGCGCATGTCGGGATCGCACGATCAGCAGGCGCAGCGCGGCGGCGAAGCGCGACCGGATCGCCGGGCGGGACCAGCAGCCCGGTCTCGCCGATCGGCGACGATGTCGCGGACGCCGCCGCTCGCGCCGGCCACGACCGGCAGCCCGCTCGCCTGCGCTTCGAGCAGCGCCATGCCGAACGCCTCGTTGATCGCCGGCCAGACGAACAGGTCGGCCTCGCGCGAGAGCGGCGGCCATCTCCTGCCGCGTCGAGCGCGCCGCGCCAGCGAAGCACGCGCGTCCGAGCGGCGCCAGCGCCGCCGCGACCTCGCCGCGCGCCGGGCCGTCGCCGACGATCTCGAGCGACCAGTCCAGATCGAGCAGCATCGCCAGCGCAGTCGGCCGAGCAGCCGATAGGAGGCGAGCTTGTCGCCGCGCCGCATCATCGCCACCGCGATCAGGCGGGGCGGTGCCGGGCGTGTGCGGCCGCGCCGCGGCTGCGTAGGGCCGGGCATCGAGAAACGGCGGGAAGGCGATCCAGCGCCCGGGATCGCGCAGCAGCGGCAGCGACGCAATCGCGATCGGCCGGGTTGAGACCGAGCACCGCGTCGGCGCGGCGCAGCGCCCGCTCGACGGCGCGCTGCCCGATATCCCAGGCGCCGCCCTGCCCGCTTCGGCGCGTGCGACGCCTCGGCGACGACGTACGGAATGCCGAGCGCCGCGCTGACCGCCGGGCCGAGCCAGTCCGGCGCCTTGTAATACAGGTGATAGGTGAACCACAGCTCGGGCGCGGCGGCCGGCGTCGCGCCGCCACTGCCGCAGCAGCCGCTCGGCGATCGCGGCCGCCGATCGCGGCGAGCCGCGCCTGCCGCGCCGGATCGCCGTCGCCGTCGATAGCTGCGCAGCCGCGAGGCGACAAACGGCTCGTGCCCGGCGCAGGCGCAAGCGCCTCGAGCAGCAGCTGCGCGACCCGGCGGTCGCCGGACGGGACCGGATGGTCGGGCGGCTTCAGCGGCGCGTAGAAGGCGACTGCGCATGTACGCGGCGCTCGGCGATTCACTCGGCGGCCGAGCGTCGGTTGGCGCTCGGCCGGCAAGCCCGAACAGCGCCGCCAGCTCGGTCGATGCCGCGCGCGCATGTCGAAGTCGCGGCGCACGCGCGCCTCGCCGGCGGCGCCGAGCCGCGGCGCGGCGCGCCGGGTCGCGGATCAGCGCCGCGAGCGCCTGCGGCCAAGGCCGGCGGGTCGCCGGGCGGCACCAGAATGCCGGTCGCGCCGTCCTCGATCAGCTCGGCGATGCCGGGCAGCCGCGTCGCGACGCAGGCCAGCCGCTGGCTCTGCGCCTCCATCAGCACGTTCGGCAGGCCGTCGCGGTCGCCGTCCTTGGCGATCTTGGCGGCGAGCACGAACAGATCGGCCTCGCGATAGGCGGCGAGCACCTCCGGCTGCGGCTGCGCGCCGCGCCATTCGATGCGGTCCGTCGAGACCGAGCCGCGCGCGCCTGGCGCTTCAGCCGCTCGGCGAGCGCGCCGCCGCCGATATGGACGAAGCGCCATGCCAGGTCGGGCGGCAGCAGCGCCAGCGCGGCGAGCAGGTCGTCGTAGCCCTTTCTTCGCGACCGCCCGGCCGACCGACAGGAGCACGACCGGCCGCGCCGGATCGCTGCCGTCGTCCGTTCCGCGAAGCGCGGTGCGGCGGCGGGAAGCGGTCGAAATCGAGCCCGTGATAGGCAAGCGCGACCATGTCCGGCGACGGCGCCAGCGCGGCGAGATGATCGCGCCCGGCCTCGGTGCAGGTCACGGCCCATTCGGCCGAGGCGAGCTTCTCGCGCTTCTCCCAATCGGGAGTGGTCCAGATGTCCTTGGCGTGCGCCGACACCGACCAGTCGAGGCCGCGCATCAGCGCGGCATAGCGCGCGACCGAGGCCGGCGTGTGCAGAAAATGCGCGTGCAGATGGCCGATATCGGGCGGCAATTCGGCCGCCAGCACCAGCGCCTGGCCGAAGCGGCGGACGCGGTTCGGCGTCGGATCGCGCGCCAGATCGGCGAGCCAGGCGCGGCGCGCGGCGGCATAGCCGGGCAGCCGGCGGGCCGCGCGCCAGCCGGCGAGCACGCGGCGCGGCGCGTCCTTCAGGTATTCCGGCAGGTAGAGCACCGGCGCCCGGATCTGGTCGTGCACCGGATGGCGCGCGCGGTCGGTCGGATGGCGCAGCGAGACGATCTGGATGTCGAGGCCGCGCCGCTCGAGCGCCAGCGATCTCCTGCGCGATGAAGGTCTCGGACAGCCGCGGATAGCCCTTCAGCACGAAGGCGACGCGGCCGGCCCGCGAGGCAGGTCGGGCGCGCGGCAGCGCTCATGCGTGGCGCGAAGCGGCCGCCTGGGCCGCGCCGCGCGCCAGCGCGCCGGCGCGGCCCGGCCGCCAGCCATTTCCGCGCCAGCCGGTTGACGCTGGCCATGCCGTCGAGCAGGCCGGGGATGACGACCGCGGACGGGCGCGGCTGCTGCGCCAGGCGCAGCAGCGCCGCCGCCATCTCGCGCGGGTCGCGGCTGTCGCTCGTCGGGCAGCATCGCGACCAGCCCGAGCTCGGCGGCGCGCTGCGCCCGGATGTACTGCTCGAGACGCGGCGTCGTGCGCGGCACGATCAGCGCCGGCTTGTCGAACGACAGGATCTCGCAAAACGTGTTGTAGCCGCCCATCGCGACGACGCCGGCGGCGCGCGCCATCAGCCCTTCGAGACGCGCGTCGAAGGTCAGCGTCCGCACGTTCGGCAGCCGCGCGGCGCGCGCGGCGAACGCCGCCTGGCTGCTCGGGCAGCATGAACGGGCCGAACACCAGCAGCGCCGGCGGCAGACTGCCCGGATCGTGCTCGTAGGCAGCGAGCACCCAGTCGATCAGCCCGTCGCCGTCGCCGCCGCCGCCGGGGGTCACCAGCAGGAACTCGCCGTCCGGCAGATCGTCGAATTGCGGGTGCGCCGGAGGTCGGACGGCACGGTGCGCCGCAGATAGCCGGTATAGACCATGCGGCGCCGCACGCTCGCCGGCAGGTCGAGGCCCGGCCAGCGGATCGCAGATCTGCGGCAGGCCATAGACCCAGATCTCGTCGTAATAATCGCGCAGCGCCGGGACCGCGTTCTTGCGCTCCCACTCGCTTTCGAGCGCGCTCGGGATCGTCCATCACGTCGCGCAGGCCGAGGACCAGCGGGGTGCCGCGCGCCGCGCAGCAGGTCGAGGGTCGGGCGCACCTCGCCGCGCAGACCCGAGCGGCTCCTTGTCGACGATCAGCATGTCGGGGTCGAAGATGTCGGCCGTGTGGCGGATGATCGAGGAGCGCATCGCCAGCGTCTCGTCGATGTCGATGTGCAGGTTGAGCGAGACATATTCGCCGTTGCGCAGCTTGATGACGCCGGGAATGCGCACGAAATCGACGCGCGAGCGGAAATCGAAGCTGCCGATGATCGGCGACCCCGATAGGATCAGGACCGAAAGCGACGGAATCGGCGTCGACCAGCGAATGAGCGATCGCCCGGCACCGGCGCAGGTGGCCAAGGCCGAACGTGTCGTGGCTGTAGATCAGGATTCGCTTATGGTCGCGGCGATCGGTCACGCAAAGCCTCCGTCTCTGCCAGCCTGCCGTAGCTATGGCATGGCGCCGTGCGGGTTCGCGAGATGTCTGTTCGGGCGGAGTCGCAGCTGATGAAAGCGATGGCGGCAGCCGTCGCCGGCCGACGACGCGCGCCGGCTCTCGGCTGCGTTCCGTCTGCCGCGCTGGCGCCGCTCCGAAGCCGCGGCGGCCGACCGCCGGACGCGGCAGCCGTCCGACCTCGAACCGACGATCTACCGCTTTATCATCAAGCACAGCTGGAAGCCGCAGCTGATCGCTGCTGGTGCTGACACTCGCCTCGTTTCCGTTTCTTTACGTCTCGCTCGACCTGCCGAAGAACGATCATCAACCACGCGATCGGCGGCGACGCCAAGTTTCCGCAATACGATTCTCGGCTTCGAGTTCGAACGGATTCCGTATCTGATGCTGCTGTGCGGCGCCTTTCTGATGACCGTGCTGATCAACGGCGGCTTCAAATACTGCATAAACACCTATCAAGGGCCGGCTCGGCGAGCGGATGCTGCGGCGTTTTCGCTACCAGCTTTACATGCGGCTGCTGCGCTTTCCGCTGACGCATTTTCAGTAAAACCTCGTCGGCGCAGATCATCCCGATGGTCACGGCCGAATGCGAATCGCTGGGCGGCTTTATCGGCGACGCGCTGGCCCTGCCCGCGTTTCAGGGCGGAACGCTGCTGACGATCATCTTTTTCATGTTCATGCAGGATCCGGTGCTCGGGCTCGCCGCGGTCGCGCTCTATCCGTTCCAGGGCTACATCATCCCGAAACTGCAGCGCAAGGTCAACCAGCTCGACAAGCAGCGGGTGCGCACCGCGCGAATTGTCGCCGACCGGATCCAGGAATTGGCGGCCGGCATCGTCGAGATCCACGCCAACGACACGGTCAAGCTGCAGCTGACCGATTTCGCCGCGCCTGCTCGGGCGCATCTACGACATTCGCTTCGAGATCTATCAGCGCAAGTTCTTCGTCAAGTTTCTCAATAACTTCATCGCACAGCTGACGCCGTTCTTCTTCTATTCGATCGGCGGCTATCTGGTGATCCGCGGCAATCTGTCGTTCGGCGCGCTGGTCGCGGTGCTGGCCGCCTACAAGGACATGGCCTCGCCGTGGAAGGAACTGCTCGATTTCTATCAGCAGAAAGAGGATTCGCGGATCAAGTACGAGCAGATCGTCGAGCAGTTCCAGCCCGCCGGGCTGAGCGATCCCGCGCTGATGCTGGATGAGCCGAGCGAGTTGCCGCGCTTGCAGGGCGAGCTGGCGGTCAGCAATCTGTCGCTCGCCGAGGACGACCGCAACCGCGTTATCGACGCGGTCAGCTTTCAGCATGCGTCTCGACGAGCATGTCGCGGTCATCGGGCCAGAGCGGCAGCGGCAAGAACGAGCTGGCCCTGCTGCTCGCGCGGCTGATGCGGCCGACCGGCGGCCGGATCACGATCGGCGGGCACGACCTCGGCGAGTTGCCGCTCGCCGTGATCGGCCGCCGCATCGGCTATGCTTCGGCGCCACCCCGTACCTGTTCACCGGCACGCTGCGCGACAATCTGCTGATGGGGCTGCGCCACCGGCCGGTTCGGCCAGCCGAGTACGAGCGAGACCGAAGCACGCCGGCGCGCCCGCCAAGCTCGAGGAGGCGCGCCGTTCCGGCAATATCGATTTCGATCTGCACGCCGACTGGGTCGATTACGAAGCCGCCGGGGTCGAGAACGCCGAAGAATTGTCGACCCGCATCGTCGAGCTGCTGACCCGGCTCGATTTCGAGGCCGACGTCTACAATTTCGGCCTGCGCTGGCGGTTCGATGCCAGCGCCGACACCCGGAGCTGACCGCGCGGCTGCTCGAGGCGCGGCGCGCGCTGCGCGACCGCCTCGCCGACGACGGGATCACCAACCTGGTCGAGACCTACGACCCGGAGCGCTACAACACGAACGCCAGCGTCGCGGAAAACCTGCTGTTCGGCACGCCGATCGGCCCCGTTTTCGATTTCGAGGCGCTGGCCGACAATCACCTACGTGCCGCGCCGTGCTCGACAAGGTCGGGCTGACCGAGGACCTGATCGAGGCCGGCCGCCAGATCGCCGCGACGATGATCGAGATGTTCGCCGACCTGCCGCCCGATCACGAGTTCTTCGAGCAGTTCAGCTTCATCAGCGCGCAGGACCTGCCGGAATTCGCCGCGATCCTCAGCGCGGCCGATAGCGGCGGCGTGGCCAGGCGCTGCGACCAGGATCAGCGCGCAAAAGCTGCTGTCGCTGCCGTTCCGGCTGATCGCGGCGCGCCATCGGCTCGACGTGCTCGACGAGGCGATGCAGCAGCGGCTGCTCGAAGCGCGGCAGGTGTTCCGGCGCGACCTGCCGGAGGAGGCGAAGGGCGCAGATCGAGTTCTTCGATCCCGAGCGCTACAACGCCGCGGCCTCGCTGCAGGACAACATCCTGTTCGGCAAGATCGCCTATGGCGAGGCCGATGCGCCGGTGCGGGTTCCGGCGCTGATCAGCGAGGTGCTCGAACGCGCTGTCGCTGCGCGCGACCGTCGTCGATGTCGGGCTCGATTATCGAGGTCGGGACCGGCGGGTCGCGGCTGTCGCTGGCGCAGCGGCAGCGCGCCGCGATTGCCCGCGCCCTGCTGAAGCGCCCCGACCTGCTGATCCTGAATGAGGCGACCACCGCGCTCGACGGACAGGCCCAGGCCAAGGTCAGCGAGGGCATCCGGCAGGACATGGCCGGGCGCGGGCTGATCTGGGTGCTGCATCGCGCCAGCCTGGCGCGCGATTTCGACCGGGTCCTGGTGATGAGCGGCGGCAAGCTGCAGGAGCAGGGCACGTTCGCCGAGCTCGACCGGCAGGATTCGCTGACCGGTCTGCTGCTCGCGGCCGAATAACGAGAGCGGCGCCGGAACCGGGAGGAAGCGGAGACGTGAGCCTGCATGCAGGAATTCGAGCTGCTTCGGCGGGTGCCGTTTTTCGCCGAGATCGAGCCGGCCCGGCTCAAGCTGCTGGCCTTCATGAGCGAGCGGGTCGGCTTCGATCCCGGCAAGACGCTGTTCCGCCAGGGCGATCCGGCCGACGCGGCCTATCTGATCATCGAGGGCGAGGCGGACATCCTGGTCGACACGCCGGCCGGGCCGGTCACGATCGCGACGCTCGGCGCCAACGACATCGTCGGCGAGATGGCGATCCTGTGCGACGTGCCGCGCACCGCGACGGTGCGCGCGAAAACCCGGCTCGTCGCACTGCGCATCGCCAAGGAGCCGTTCATGCGCATGGTGCGCGAGTTTCCGAACATGGCGGTCTCGATCATGCGCGAGCTGGCGCACCGTCTCGAAGCTGACGAACAACCAGCTGCGCACCGCGCTTTCCGAGGTCGCGCGAGCTGCGCGGGGGTACGCGCGCGCCCGCGGCCGGACGCCGATGCGGCCGAATGAGCCGGCTCGACAGCTTTATCCGGCGGCTCGAGGCGCAGCGCGCCTGCCTCGAACCGGGCGGCGGCGCTGATCAGCGAGATCGACGGGATCGTCCTGGAGCTGGGTCTCGGCAACGGCCGCACCTATGACCATCTGCGCGAGTTGTTCCCGGACCGCGAGATTTATGTCTGCGAGCGCCAGGGTCGCGGCGCACCCCGACTTGCGTGCCGCCGCCGGAATTTCTGATCCTCGGCGACATGCGCGAGACCCTGCCGGCGGCTGCGGGAGCCGGTTCGGCGGGCGGGTCGCGCTCGCGCATTTCGACGCCGGCACCGGCGATCGCGCCGGCGAACCGGGCGCTGGCCGCCGAACTGACGCCGCTATCGCGCCGCTGCTGTGCCGCGGCGGCGTGCTGGTCAGCGACCCGCCGATCGAGGCCGCCGGACTGGAACTGTTGCCGCTGCCGGACGGGATCGCCGCCGGTCGCTATCACCTTTACCGCCGAAATCAGTGCTGAAGACCGTTAGGTCCCGGCATTCCACCGGCAGCTCGCCGCCGGCTCCGCACCGATCAGGCCAGGTCGATCATAACCGGAACATGGTCGGAGGCCTTGTCCCAGCTGCGGCTGTCGCGGTGGACGCGGGCCGCGGCGAGCGCTGCCGACCAGATCGGCGTCACCCAGATATGGTCGAGACGGCGGCCGCGGTCGCTCGCGGCCCAGTCGCGGTTGCGATAGCTCCACCAAGTGTAGAGCCGCTGCTCCGGCGGCACGAAATGACGGACGGCATCGACAAACCCGCCGGCGCGCTGCAACGCGCCGAGCCGGTCGACCTCGACCGGCGTGTGGCTGACGACGGTCAAGAGCTGCTTGTGCGACCACACATCGGTTTCGAGTGGCGCGATGTTGAGATCGCCGACCGCGATCATCGCACGCCGGTTGCCGCCGCGCTCGGCGGCGAACCACGCGGTCAGCTCGTCGAGGAATTGCAGCTTGTGCGCGAATTTCGGATTGGCTTCCGGATCCGGCACATCGCCGCCGGCCGGCACATAGATGATTGTGCAGCTCGATCCCGCCCGGCAGCTCGACGATAGCGTGACGGCAGTCGGCGCGGGCGCACCACGCCCGCGTCGTCGTCGTCGCGAAGGGCAGCCGCGACAGGATCGCGACGCCGTTATAGCCCTTCATGCCGTGCACGAGCATGTCGCGGTAACCGAGTGCCTCGAACTGCCTCGCGCGGAAAATGCTCGTCCGGGGTCTTGGTTTCCTGCAGGCACAGGATGTCGGGCTGCTGCTCCTCGAGCAGCCGGCGCACCAGGTCGACGGCGCAGCCGCACCGAATTGATGTTCCAGGTGATCAGACGCAATGTCCCCCTCCCAGGTTGGGGGGCAACATTGCGTCGCGCATCCCGAGCCGGCAATGCCCAGCCGGCGATGCCCAAAACAAAAGACGCCCGGTCGGGGGGGAGGACCGGGCGCCTGCTTGTCAGAAGCGCTTGGGGAAATCCGGACCCGCAGGGGAGACGGGACCGGTTTGTAAGAGGGCTCCGAGGCCCTCTCCGCTTCTGTCCCTAAAATGGGCAAGGCCCGGCTAATACGGAAGATGCAGGAAATGCATGCTTCCTCAGCGTAGGACGCATGCACGAACCGGGAACTTTTCAAAATTCAAGCCTAGGCTGCGCGGCGACTCGTCGCACCTTCCATTCCGGTTGCATGGCAGGCATGCGCAAAGGCGCCAAACAGCGCTCGCGACATCGGGTTTTCGGCCGCCCGGTATTCCGGATGCCATTGCACCCCGACGACAAATCGCGCCCCGGGCAGGCTGACCGCCTCGATCTGACCGTCCGGCGCAACCGCCTCGACGAGCAGTCCGGGGGCGGGCCGGTCGATGCCCTGGCCGTGCAGCGAGTTCACCATGATCTCCGGCGCGCCGATCAGCTCGAACAGCCGCCCGCCTTCGGTGAGCGTGACCGGATGAGCCGGCGCGTAGCGTTCCTCGGTCGTCATGTCGCGCCGGCGCCGGCGATGGTGAAAGCGCTCCGGCATCTCGAAAATCCGCTGATGCAGCGTGCCGCCGAGCGCGACATTCAGCTCCTGGATGCCGCGGCAGATCGCCAGCACCGGCATGTCGCGCCGCACCGCCTCGCGAATCAGCGGCAATGTCGTCGCGTCGCGGTCGGGATCATGCAGCGTGCCCTCCATGCTCGGCGGCCCGCCGTAATGGTGCGGCTCGACATTCGAGGGGCTGCCGGTCAGCAGCAGGCCGTCGAGCCGATCGAGCAGCGCCGTGCAATCGGTCTTCGGGCCGACCGCCGGGATCAGCACCGGCAGGCATCCGGCGACCTCGATGATCGCCTCGGGATATCTTTCGCTTACGGTGTGAAACCCGCGCTCGTTGATCGTGCGAACGCACGAGGGGATGCCGACAAGCGGAAAACTGCGACCGGACATTGTTCTCGCTCGTTTCGTTTGGGCGTCAGCGCTTCGATCCGGCGAACAGCGATCCATACTGGAACATTCCCGGATCGAGCGCCACCCCGAATTGTACGTCGTACAGGGAGACCGTGGTGGACTTGCCCTGCTGATCGATCACCGTCCATTGTACCAGCGCGAGCGGGTTTTCCCGGAATACCAGGGTCAAGGACCCCAGCTCCGGGCGGCCGCTCTCGACCAGCGTAACCCGGATGATGCCGCCGGCGCGCTCGAATCGGGTGACGACGACATCGCCGCCGAAGCTGATCGGATCGCGCAGAAAGAACCATGCCGGAGTCTGCCGCAGCTCGTATTTCGACGTCTGGTTCAGCTCCTTGTCCCAGTAGTATACGCTCTGCGCGTCGGCAAGCAGCGCGATCGGGGTGGGCGGGTCATACTCGAAGCGCATGCGGCCCGGACGCGCGACCCACAGTTTTCCGGTGCTGGCCCCGTTGCCCGCGACCTGCTGAAACCGCGCGGTCATCGTTCGGATGTTGTTCAGATACGCGGCCATGCGCTGCAGTTCGAGCGTGTCCTGCGGGCCGAGTTGCGCCGGCACCGGCGCCGCCGCCCGAGCCGCCGCCGGGAGCAGCGGCAGCAGCGCCGCCGCGAGCAGGTAACGGCGGTGGATAGGTGCGTTCATGTCAGACGGACTTTCCGAAAGGCCGCCGATCGCGGCGTCAGAGACACGGCCGGGCGGCAGGGTTCAGCCCGGCAGCCAACAATCCAGAGTTGAGCCTTTTCGGGAGCTGGCTGAATCTGCAGCTAATCTGCAGCGAGCTTTCCCGCATAGGTTGATTACGACACAAGAGTTCCGGAATCTGCAGGGAACGTTTCTCCACGACATGCCTGCATGATAACCGATGAATGTGGCGGAAAAGATGGCGCTCTCTGTCGCGCTCCGCAGCGACCTCGATCGATGGTGCGTCATTCCGCGAGGCGGCCCACGGGTCCGCGCTTCGCACGGCCCGCAACGAGCAATGCCCCGGTCGCGCGGCGGGCGGTTGCGCCGCGAAAGGCCGGGCCTTACGCGCCCCCCGCCGTCGCGAAATAGAGCCGCGGGTCGGCGGCGCGCACGCGGGCTTCGGGCAGGCCGAGTTCGCGGCGCACGATGTTGGTGCCCTCGACCAGCGAGACGCATTTGTAATAGGCGATGCGGCGCGACAGGCCCTCGCGGCCGAAGCCGCAATCGGTCGTGATGACGAGCCGCTCCTTCGGAATGTATTCGAGCGCCTTGCGGATCAGGTTGGCGACCTTCTCGGGCGGCTCGACGACCGTGTCGGTATGGCTGACGACGCCGATGCCGATCTTCTTGTCGGTCGGGTACTTGGCGAAGAGCGGCAGGTCCTTGCCGTCGGTCGAGGCGCATTCGAACGTGATGACATCGCACTTCAATTGCAGCAGGTGCGGCAAGGCGCGCTCGTAGCTCGGCACCGGGTCAATAGACGCGCTGCTGGTTCGGGTTGCCCCAGCAGCAATGCACCCAGATCTCCGCCTCGACCCCGTCGAGCTGGCGGTTGAATGCCTCGGTCTGGAATTCGAGGTCGCTGTCCTTGCAGTCGGGCAGCGTCGTCATCCCGTGATGGCGCGGCTCCTCGACCTGGATCACCGGGCAGCCGGCGGCCGCCAGTTCCTTGAACTCGGCGTTCATGATGTCGCACAGATCGAGGATCAGCGCCTTGTCGTCGTGGTAGTGCTCGTCCCACAGCATGCTGGCGAGGCCGGGGGCGCAGATCGCGCCGAACTTGACCGGCTTGTCGGTCAGACGCTGCGCGACCTGCCAGATCGCGGTGTATTCGAGCGGGCCGCGGGTCAGTTTTTCGGTGACGACCCCGGGCTGATACGCCTCCTGCACCTCCCACAGGATTTTTCCGGGCCGCAGTCCCGCGCCTTGCCGCGCCATCCAGCCGCGCGAGGTGTCGCGGTGCCCGCTGACGCCGCCCAGCCGCTCGATCGGGTAGAAGAACCAGGACTTGCCGCCGACCGCGAGGTCGAACCGGCTGTCGCCGTCGGTGACGATGTCGAGACCGGCCGCTTCCTGCGCGTTGATGATCGCCGCGACCGCGTCGAGATACTGCTCGCGGAACAGCGAATCGCCGAGCATCGTCTTGAACGAGCGCCCCTGCAGGCTGGCATCGTACCACAGCGGGCGCGGATACGACCCGGTGATCGCGGTCGGCAGGATCATGTCGCGTGTGGTGGTGAGCATCGGGAGGCTCCGATCGCGGTGGCGAGGACGCGAGTGCCGCAACGATAGCAATTCCGGCCCGGCACGCGAAGTTCGTAGGACGGGCTGAGCAACGCGAAGCCCATTATCCGGCGGCCGCACAGCCTGGGCTTCCCCTGGCTTCCGCCGGGCTCAGCCCATCGATTTCCGCCCTCTCATAGGCGGAAATTGCTCTCGAAACCGGTCCAGCACGCGTCGTAGTCGCGCTGCAGGGCCGGGGTTTCGAGCGCGAAGCGGGTCGGGCGCAACGACCAGCCGCGTCTCGAACATGAAGGCGAGCGTGTCGTCGATCTTCTGCGGCTTGCAGGTCGGCGGCGACGGCCCTGTCGAAGGTGGCGCGGTCCGGTCCGTGCGCCGACATGCAATTGTGCAACGACATGCCGCCCGGCACGAACCCGTCGGCCTTGGCGTCGTAGGCGCCGCGCACCAGGCCCATGAACTCGCTCATGTAGTTGCGGTGGAAGAACGGCGGGCGGAAGGTGTGCTCGGCCACCATCCAGCGCGGCGGGAAGATCACGAAGTCGCAATTCGCGGTGCCCGGCGTGTCGGTCGGCGAGGTCAGCACCGTGAAGATCGACGGGTCCGGATGATCGAAGCTGACCGTGCCGATCGTGTTGAACCGCGCGAGATCGTATTTGTACGGCGCGTAATTGCCGTGCCAGGCGACGACGTCGAGCGGCGAATGGTCGAAGCTCGGTCGCCCAGAGATGACCCTCGAACTTGACGACGAGCTGGCAGGGCGCCGTCGCGCGTCCTCGAAGGCGGCGCACGGGCGTCAGAAAATCGCGCGGGTTGGCGAGGCCGTTGGCGCCGATCGGCCCGAGTTCGGGCAGGCGGAACAGCGCGCCGTAATTCTCGCAGACATATCCGGCGGCGCGTCCGTCCGGCAACTCGACGCGGAATTTGACGCCGCGCGGGATCGACCGCGATCTCGCCGGGCGCCGCGTCGATCACGCCGAACTCGGTATGCAGAAGCAGCCGGCCGCTCTGCGGCACGATCAGCAGCTCGCCGTCGGCGTCGTAGAAGACCCGGTCGGTCATCGAGCGAGTGGCGCGATAGACATGAACGCCGATGCCGTGCGCGTGCGCCGGCATCGCCATTTCGTGCCGATCGTCATCAGACCCTCGACGAAATCGGCCGGGCGCGTCGGGAAACGGCAGCGGGTTCCAGCGCAGCCGGTTCGGGCGACGGCTCGGCCTCGCTGCAGGGAGCGCGTGCGCATCAGCCCGTCATCGATGCGGCGGAACGGGCGGTGCATCGCCGACGGGCGGATGCGGTACAGCCAGGAACGCCGGTTCTCGGCGCGCGGCGCGGTGAACGGCGTGCCCGAGAGCTGCTCGGTGTAGAGGCCGCAGCGGCGGCACCTGCGGCGCGTTCTGGCCCCGCGGCAACGCGCCGGGGACCGCCTCGCTGGCGAACTCGTTGCCGAACCCCGACAGGTAGGTCGGTTCCGCCTCGCGCGGGGCCGATTGTCCGCTTTCAGCCACTCCGATCCCGGTGTCCGGACTTATCATGCTCCTCCCGCTCGGAACGAGCCCGCTGCGGTCGCCATTCGCTGTTTCTGCAGCAAAAGAACAGCAAAACTGTGGTCCCGGCGCTGCAAGGGGCTGCCCAGAGCCTGATCGGCTCAGATCGAACTGATCTGACCCGATCTTGCTCTAGCGTTGCGGCCTGTCGTTCCCGGCAGGGCCGGTCTCCTCGGGACTGCGGATCGGCACGGTGCGCACGCGCGCCTCGACCGGCGGGCGCACCAGGTCGATATGCAGCAAACCGTTATCCAGCCAAGCGCCGCGCACCTCGATGCCCTCGGCGAGCACGAAGGAGCGCTGGAACTGGCGCGCCGCGATGCCGCGATGCAGATAGACGCGCTGTGCGTCGTCGGTCTGCTTGCCGCGAATCATCAGCTGATTGTCCTCGATCGTGATTGTCAGGTCAGCCATCGTGAAGCCGGCGACGGCGAGGGTGATGCGCAGCGCGTCGTCGCCGGTCTGCTCGATATTGTATGGCGGATAGCCGTCGGCGGCTCCCTTATTGACGCGGTCGAGCGCCCGCTCGAAATGCTCGAAACCGAGCAGCAGCGGCGAGTTGAACAGCGACACTCGCGACATCGGGTCCTCCTCGTTCGAGCGAGCGATACACTGCCGGGTCCGCAATGCAGCCCCCGGAGCGCGGGAGATCGAGGCAATATCTGGGCGCGCAGCGATCTCAATCAAGAAAGCGCTGCGGGTCATGAGACCTGAGGTTGTACAATCGACGGCCCGATCGAATATCGCTTCAATCGCCCTTTCGCCGAGAGTGCTTCGATCGCATATTGTAGGCGCTTCTTTCCGGCTCGCGAGCGGACCCGAGATGACAAGACGATCGCCCCTTCCGGCTGCGGCTTCCCGCCTGCTCGATTGGCGGGTTCTGCTGTCGCTGTTTTTCGTGTTGACGCTGGCGCTCGCGCCGAGCCTCGCCGAGGCGCGGGGCGGCGGCGGGAAATCCTCGTTCGGGAGCCGCGGCTCGCGCACCTTCGAGAACAATAGCGCGGCGCCGATCACGCGCAGCGCGAACCCGACCCCGCAGGCGGCGAGCCCGATTTCCGGCATGGCTGGGGCCGCCGCGGCGAATCGTGGCGGCAGCTTCTTTCAGCGTCATCCGTTCCTGACCGGGCTGACTGGCGGACTGCTCGGGGCGGCGCTGTTCAGTCATCTCGGCGGCATGGGCCACTTTCTCGGCGGCATCCTGCAATTCCTGATTATCGGGCTGCTGATCTTTTTCGCGATCCGACTTCTTTCCGGCTTTTTCGGACGCCGCGGCCCGGCCGGCGCGGGTAACAGGCCCGGCGGCGGAGGCTTTGGGGGACCGCCAAATCCGGAGCCGATGCCGCGCGCGGTCGGCGCCGCCGTCGCCCCCGCACCACGGTTCCGCGGTGTCGATACGACGGTCAACGATACCGATCTCGAAGCCTTTCAGGCGAATTCATGCTTCGGTTCAGGAGGCTTGGTCGAACAGCGATCTGGCGCGCCTGCGCCAGCTTATGACCCCGGAAATGGTCGGCTATTTCTCGGAAGAGCTGACCAGGAACGCCAGCCGGGGCGTGCGCAACGTGGTTTCGAACGTACGGCTGCTGGCCGGCGACATCACCGAGAGCTGGGAGGAAGGCGATCTGCAATACGCGACCGCCTATATGAAATGGAGCGCGGTCGATTATCTGGCGCGACTGGACCGTTCGCCGGACGCTCCCGACTATGTCGCAGGCGGCGATCCCAGCCGGCCGATCGAGTTGGAGGAAGTTTGGACGTTCTCTCGGCGCCGCGGCGGCAACTGGCTGCTCTCGGCTATCCAACAGGTGTGAGCCGCAGAGGAATCGGACTGCGGCGGTCCCGGCTACTCGCGGGCCGGAGACCTGCGGTCCGGTATTCCCGGTCCAGGCGGGGCGGCCCGGTTGGGCAATTTGGGTGGGCGCTTCAAGCGGCGCAAGATCGTCATGGGACAGCGCCTGTGAAGCCGTTCGCAGCGTCAGGCAGCCCACTCGGCGGCGGTCTTTCTTGCCCGAAGCGTAGTCGCCGTTCAGCGCCGCCTTCTCCTGCCGGGACTGCCGCCCCGACCGTCGTTTTGACTGACAAACCCGAAAAGACTGCCGGCCACGCCGGTAAACAGGAACCAGATCACCAGAAGTAAAAGACTTAGCGGCGCGTCTCGAAGATAGCTCCAAAGCTCCTGTAAGCCGCGCCACTCGACAAAATAAGGCTCCCGCACCCCATAATACCTAAACACATCGGAAAGTTTCGTTGCGGACCACGATGCGTACTGGAGCCAGTAAAGTATATCTAAAATGAAGAAAATTACAGCGCTCAGGAACAATGCGAGGCCAATTACCGTCAGTAACGTAAGAGAGGACGGGCTCTGATCGCTCGAACGCATGTCAAGGCCCGATCAACTTATCCTGTATCGTTTAACGCCAGTGGACTGCTTGCTCTGGACCTGAGCCCCTGGATTTCCTGGATGATGAAGGCAATTTTTCCTGTCATCGAGGAACACCGCAACGGAATTAGATCACATATTATCCTGATTTGGCAGCCAATCGTCGGATCGGTCGTCTCGACGTGCTCCGTGCGGCTCGCCGAAGCGGCAGAGTCGGCGATCGCCCGGTCGGCGACCAAACCCAAGCCCTAATCCGCTTCGTCGTCGGGACCACCACCGCCGCACCGGCTGGTCCCCGCAAGGTATTCCGAATTCTAAACCCTAATTGTCGCGAATGTGTTAAAAATGTCCGCTTTCACCAGCAGACGGCGGCATTACTGCCGCGCACCGCGGAGGCGTGGGTCGTCCGGTCCGGGTGACTCTCCGGTGCGATATCCGTGCCGTCGCGCCGCGTCGATGATCTCGTCGATAAATGCGTCATAGCCGTGCCGCGGATCGGGATCGTCGCCGGCGTGTTCCTCCGCGGTGCGGCGATGGAACGGCGCGAGAAACAGCGTGCCCGGCACCTCGCCGGCATATTGCGCCGCGGGCTCCAGCGCGAAATTGCCGTCCCCGTCCGGAGCCGAGGCGATGCGCACGCCTTTCAGGATCTCGATCCGGTGCCGGTCGTTCTCGGCGGCGTCGCGCGCGAAGGCGTCCGGCGGATACAGACGCTCGATCGACTGGCGATCATTGATATTGGCTTGGGCATTGATGTTGGAGTACGGCATGCCGGAAAAACGCAGCCCTTGCGGCGCGCGTTCCGGCGGTTCATGGCTCAGCGCCCCTTGGCCCGGCCGTTACGGCCACGCCGCCTCGGGCGGCAGCGACATCAGGATGGCCTCGACATTGCCGCCGGTCTTGAGACCGAAGCGGGTGCCGCGGTCGTAGAGCAGGTTGAACTCGACATAGCGGCCGCGCCGGACCAGCTGATGCCGGCGCTGTTCGGCGGTCCAGGGCCGGTTCATCCGCGCCCGCGCGATCGACCGGATAGACCGCTAAAAACGCCTCGCCGACCGCGCGCACGAACGCGAAATCGCGCTCCCAGTCGCCGCTGTCGAGATAATCGAAAAAGATCCCGCCGGCGCCGCGCGGCTCGCCGCGATGCGGCAGATAGAAATACTCGTCGCACCACGCCTTGAAACGCTCGTGGCATTCCGGGTCGTAGCCGGCGCAGGCGGCGGCGAGCGCGGCGTGGAACTCCCCGGCGGCTTCCTCGTCGGGATAGATCGGGGTCAGGTCGGCGCCGCCGCCGAACCAGGATTTGCGTGTCACGATATGGCGCGTATTCATGTGCACCGCCGGCACCAGCGGCGAACGCATATGCGCGACCAGCGACACGCCGCTCGCCCAGAAGCGCGGGTCCTCGGCGGCGCCCGGGATCTCGTTGCGGAACTCGGCCGAAAATTCGCCCGACGACGGTCGAGACATTGACGCCGACCTTCTCGAACACGCGTCCCCGCATCACCGCCATCGTCCCGCCGCCGCCGCCCGGAGCGATCCCAATTCGTGCGCACGAAACGGCCGGGAGGCAGCGAGTCGGCATCGGGGCCGGCATAATCGTCCTCGATTGCCTCGAAGGCCGCGCAAATCCGGTCGCGCAGCGTCTCGAACCAGGACGAGGCCCGCTCCTGGTGCTCGGAAGGCGGCGCAAGTCGGGGGGTCGCTCTCTGTCATTGGGGTCGGTGCCTCCGTCCGCGATATCTCGGCCGGGACGAGGGTTATCACGCGCCGCGACCGTTCGTTGTTGCCGAAGATCAATGCGTCTGATAATGCCGCAATCGGCGCTTGTGGAGCGGATATGAGGCAGAACCGCGTCGCGATCCTCGGCGGGGCCGGGTTCATCGGGCGATATATCGTCAAACGGCTGGCCGAGCGCGGCGACGTCGTGGCGGTCGGCGGGCCGCAATGCCGCCGACGCGAAGTTCCTCGGGCTGAAGGGCGATGTCGGCCAGGTCGGGCTGTTCAACGTATCGATCGACGACGAGCCGCTGCTGCGGGCCTTTCGTCGCCGATAACGACGCGGTCGTCAACCTCGTCGGCATCCTGCGCGAAAGCGGCTCGCAGCGTTTCGAGGCGATCCATCATATCGGGCCGGCGCGGCTGGCGCGCATCGCGCGCGAAGCCGGGATCGAGCGCTTTATCCAGATGTCGGCGATCGGCGCCGATCCGCGCTCGCCGTCCGCCTATGCCCGCACCAAGGCGGCCGGCGAGGCGGCGGCGCGCGACGCGTTTCCGACCGCGACGATCCTGCGGCCCTCGGTCGTGTTCGGCCCGGAGGATCAGTTCTTCAACCGCTTCGCGGCGATGGCGACGATCTCGCCGGTACTGCCGCTGATCGGCGGCGGCGAGACGCTGTTTCAGCCGGTCTATGTCGGCGACGTCGCCGAGGCGGTCGTCCGCTGCATCGACGATTCGTCGACCGCCGGGCGGACCTACGAGCTCGGCGGGCCGAAGGTCTATTCGATGCGGGCGCTTGATCGAATTGCTGCTCGAGGAGATCCGGCGCAAGCGGCTGCTGGTCAATCTCCCGTTCGGGGCCGCCGCGATGCAGGCGCGGCTGATGTCGCTGTTGCCCGACGCGCCGCTGACGCCCGGATCAGGTCGAGATGCTGAAATACGACAACATCGTGTCGCCGAACGCGCTCGGGTTCGAGGCGCTCGGCATCAAGCCGACCGCGGTCGAGGCGATCCTGCCGACCTATCTCGACCGCTTCCGCCGCGGCGGCTGGTACGCCCGCGAACCCGCCGCGTGAGGGCTGCGCGCCTGCGGTCGGCCGATCGCGGCTCGATTGGATAGGCTCGGCGCTTTCGGGAGTTAGCGATGGATGGTTGCGATACTGCGCGGGCTGTTGCTTGCGTTTCTGATGACTGCATTTGGAGGCACGGCCATGGCGGCTGATCTGGAAAACACGCTGTATATCGACGTCCCGGCGGGCCGTGTCGTGATCGAGATGCGGCCCGATCTCGCGCCGAACCATGTCGCGCAGATCAAGGCGCTGGCGCGGCGCGGGTTTTATGACGGGGTGCCGTTTCACCGCGTGATCGACGGGTTCATGGCGCAGACCGGCGACCCGACCGGCACCGGCACCGGCGGCTCGGGCAACAAGCTCAAGGCCGAGTTCTCGAACGAGAAGCACGTGCGCGGCACCGTCTCGATGGCGCGCGCCCAGGACCCGAACAGCGCCGACAGCCAGTTCTTCATCGTGCTTCGCGCCGGCGCCGTTCCTCGACGGGCAATACACGATCTGGGGCAAGGTCGTCTCCGGCATGGAGCACATCGACGCGATC